>NZ_JAHBBF010000002.1 GCF_019331725.1 Bifidobacterium saguinibicoloris | reverse complement strand
ATTGAAGATTTGCGGCGGTCATGGCCAGGGTGAGACGCCCGGTCCCATTCCGAACCCGGAAGCTAAGGCCCTGCACGGCGATGGTACTGCACCCGACAGGGTGTGGGAGAGTAGCACGCCGCCGCATTCATACTCACGAGGACCCCCGGTCGAGCACCACGCTCCCAGGGGTCCTCTTCACATATACACGCCCAAACACACACGCCGACCGGACACCAAACCCGGACCCACCGCAACGAACGCGACGAAACCGGCAACCATCGCACGCCGCCGGCAGCGAAGCCACCCACACAACCAAACCCACGCATACGACATCGACGTCGTCATCGGCATCACGCAAGTGCACCTGCCGGATGGGGAGGGAAAAGCCAAAAGAGAAGGCATCGAAGGAAAAGCGTCGAACCGTGAAAGCGCCTGTCGGCGCAAGGGCCGCTCGCGGCGGCAAAAAATGGAGCCCGGGGCTTAAGCACGGCCCGACGCGGATAACAGTATAACCCACTATTCCAGTTTGCCGCGCCGCCACAGGTTCGCGGCGTGCTGGAAATCCTTTGCGGTGACCAACAGATTCGCCGCCGTATGCATGAGCCGCGCCGCACGGGTGGCGTGCCGTTTCGCATGCTCGGCAGCGGAATCGGCGGCGGAGTCGGACGAAACGGACGCAGCAGCCGCAGCGGATCCAACAGACCAATCGGACGAACCGGACGCAACGGACGGGCCGGAGCCGGCGGCCAAATCGCCGGCCATATCGGCCAGATGCTTCGCCTCCACACGCAACCCCAACGCCACCACATCGGTGAACGCGGCCGCACGCTCCATCGCCACCGCGAAATCGCCGGTGAACGCGCCGGACAGAATCGAATCGGCGAGACGCACGATGTCGTCCTCAGTGGGCGCCTGATCCACGCCGGCGATGGCGGATGCGGACGTCGCCACCGGCTCGCCCACGCGCCACAGACGCGCGATGGCATCACGATGCGCACGCATCCACGCGCGCAGCATGTACAGACGCCACAGCACGCCCGGCAGTGAATCGGACGGGCTGGAACTCCACAACTCGGCGATCTCGTCCACGCCTTCGCGCTCCACTATCGTGAGCACGCGCTCCACCACCATCGGATCCTCGCTGTGACGGACCCGGTCCAACAGCGCGGCGGCGGAGGAATGCGCGATCTCGTTCACCACGCCCGGGTCGGCGCCGCCGGACATCTGGTCGAGCAACGCGGGCGCGAGCTGTCCAGGACGGGAAGGACGCGGCGCGGAACCCGGCGTGGGGATGAAACCCGTGCGGGAGGCCCGCACCGAACCGGTGCCGGGCGTGGAGAAACCGGAGGAATAGCTAGTAGACAAGCGGACTGACCTTCTGTATGTCGATGATGCGGGGGCCTTCGGGCGTGGGGATGACGAACAATGCCAGCGCATTGCCCGTAGGCATGTACGGCGACTTGGCGATGAGACGCTTCGCGAGCGTCTCGAAGGCGCACAGGCCGCGCAGATGCCCGAATATACCACCGATCACCGGCCGGTGCATGCAGATGGCGGTGGGGATGCGCCCTGTGAGCGCGAAGTCGATCTCGGAACGGAAGCATTCCCATGCCGCCTCGGGGTTGCGGGCGAACGCGTCCTCGGTGAGCGGCGGCAGCTTGACCATGTCGCGCCCGGTCTGCCAGGAGAACATTTCGAGGGTCTCCATGCATCGCGTCCACGGCGAGGTGGACAGGCGTACCGGGTTGAAGCATGCGAGTTCGTAGTTGAGCGCGAACGCGGCCGCCGCGCCGCGCGGCGTGATGGGACGGTTCGCGTCCGTGCCCTTCCACGCCTTGCGTGCTTCGGCCTTGCCATGGCGCACGATGAGGAACGGGACCGCTTCGGCGGCGCCTTCCTCGAGCCGGTCGATGAACAGGGCGAGAATCTCCCTGTCCGTGGAGTGCGTGAGCTGCTTGCGCGCCTTGTCCGGCGTGAGCCAGACGATGTCGTCGATCTCGTCGATGTCCGCCCTGTGCACGGGGCCGAACGCGCCGGTGCGTTTGAGGTTCTCCACGGGGCTGATGGCGGTGGCCATCCAGAATTTGATGTGCTTCGTATTGGCGTTGGCGGCGTAGTTCTTGGTGTGGCGCTGTTTGCTGCCCTCTTCGGACTGCGGGTATTCGATATCGCCCAGATACGGTCCGAGGGCCACCGGGATGCCGGTCTCCTCGCCGATTTCACGGACCGCCGCATGCCGGTGCGATTCGTTCGGGTCGAGTTTGCCTTTCGGCCAACTCCAGTCGTCGTATTTCGGACGGTGGACGAGACAGAGTTCGATGTCGTCGAACAGCGGTTGGATGTGATGCTGCGATTCCGATGGTGCGTCCGATGTGTCCGATGCTGCGTTTGGTGCACCCGATGTGATGTCCGATGATGCGGTTCGTTGGATGACGTCGTCGGCGACGTCGTTCGTTGGCTTGCGGTGCCGATACAGGATACCGCCCGCCGCTTCAATGATTTTGCCCATGTTCCTGCCCACCCTTCGTATTGTACGCATACCCTACGTAGTTTGCCGCCAAAGACGCATGAAGGCCGACCCGTCGGATATCGGGTCGGCCTTCATGCGTCTTGACTGTCAATCAGTTCCGGTTGCGATTATACGCGGTTGCGGAGCGATGCTGTTCACACGTGAATGCAAGTGCGTGGAACTGTTCGTTCAGCTGTGGTTGCCGCGGCGGCGCGTGTGCTTGCGGATCAGGTACTCCTGGCAATCCACCAGCGGGCGGCCTTCCTCGTCCTTCGAGTGACGCTCGTAGGAGCCGTCCGGCAGCATGTGCCAGCTGGACGTGGAATCAGCCATCTGCAGGTCGATGTAGTCGATGAGCTCCTGCACCTGCTCGGGGGCGGTGATGCGCACCAACGCCTCGACGCGACGGTCCAGGTTGCGGTGCATGAGGTCGGCCGAACCGATCCACACCTCCGGGCCGGACATCGGGCCTTCTCCGATCTGCGGGCCGTCAGAGTTGCAGAAGGCGTAGATGCGGCTGTGCTCGAGGAAACGGCCGAGAATCGAACGCACGCGGATGTTCTCGGACAGGCCGGGCACGCCGGGCTTGAGCGAGCAGATGCCGCGTTCGACGATGTCGATCTTCACGCCGGCCTGCGAGGCACGGTACAGGGCGTCGATGGTCTTCTCGTCCACCACCGAGTTCACCTTGATCTTGATCCACGCCTCCTTGCCGGCGCGTGCGGCGTCCTCCTCGCGGCGGATGCGCTGGATGAGGCCGGTGCGGATGGTGCGGGGCGCCACGAGCAGACGGTGGAAGCTGGACTTCGGCGCGTAGCCGGACAGCTGGTTGAACAGGCGGGTGAGGTCCTGTCCGACCACCGGGTCGCAGGTGAGCAGGCCCAGATCGGTGTAGATGCGGGCGGTCTTCGGGTTGTAGTTGCCGGTGCCCACGTGGCAGTAGCGGCGCAGGCCGTCGGCTTCCTGACGCACCACCTCGATGAGCTTGCAGTGGGTCTTGAGGCCCACGATGCCGTACACCACGTGCACGCCCGCGCGTTCGAGCTTGCGGGCCCACGCGATGTTCGCGTCCTCGTCGAAGCGGGCCTTGATCTCCACCAGAGCCAGCACCTGCTTGCCGGCGTGGGCCGCGTCGATCAGCGCGTCGATGATCGGCGAGTTGGAGCTGGTGCGGTAGAGCGTCTGCTTGATGGCCAGAACCTTAGGATCCGCAGCAGCCTGCGCCAGAAAGGCCTGGACGGACGTGGAGAACGAATCGTAGGGGTGGTGCAGCAGGATGTCGCGCTCGCGGATGGCGGCGAAGATGTCCTGCGCGCGGCTCGATTCGACCTCGGCGATCTGACGGTTCGTGGTCGGGATGAACGGGCGGTTCTTCAAATCCGGACGGTCGATGCCGCCGAGTTCGAACAGCACGGTCATGTCCAACGGCGCCGGCAGACGGTACACCTCATCGGGGCTGACGCCGAGCTGGTCGGCGAGCAGCTGGGAGAGGAACGGGCTGGTCTCGTCGGAGATCTCCAGACGGATCGGCGGTCCGAAGCGGCGGCGCAGCAGCTCCTTCTCCATCGCGTTGAGCAGGTTCTCGGCGTCATCCTCTTCGACGTCGATGTCCTCGTTGCGGGTGACGCGGAAGGAGCGGGCCTCCTTGATGATCATGCCCGGGAACAGGGATTCCAGGTGGGCGATGATGAGGTTCTCCATGGTGATGAAGCCATAGCGCTCCTCCTTGGACTCCTCGTCGGTCATGTCGTCCACCGGCACGAGACGGTTGAGGTTGCCCGGGATCTTCACGCGCGCGAAGTGGGACTTGCCGGAGGTCGGGTTCTCGACGATCACGGCGAGGTTGATGGAGCCGCCGGAGATGTACGGGAACGGGTGGGCCGGATCCACGGCGAGCGGGGTGAGCACGGGGAACACCTGCTGGCGGTAGTAGCGGGAGAGGCGCTCCTGCTCGGAGGTGGTCAGCTTGTCCCAGCTCAGCAGCACGATGTGCTGTTCGGCCAGCGCCGGGAACAGCTTGTCGATGACGTAGTGGGCGTGCTCGTTCTGCAGGGCGTGCGACTGCTCGCTGATGGAGCGCAGCAGCTGGCGCGGGCTCAGGCCGGCCGCGGACGGCACGGCGATGCCCGAGTCGATGCGGCGCTTCAGGCCGGCCACGCGGACCATGAAGAACTCGTCGAGGTTGTTGGCGAAGATCGCGGCGAAGCTGGTGCGTTCCAGCAACGGCTGATCCTCGTCCTCGGCGAGCTCGAGGACACGCTTGTTGAACTTGAGCCAGCTCAGTTCACGGTCGAAGAAGCGGTCGGTGGGCAGCGGGGGCTCGCCTTCCAGGGTCTCGCGCCGGTCGTTCTTGTCAGTTTCGGCGATGTGTTCCGCGATTTGGCTTCGCAGAATCGCCTTCGAGGGTGCGTCGAATATCTGTGCCATGTATTTCATCCTAGGCGTTGGAACGGTTGAGGGCCATTGAACGCGCCAAAGTTCAACGCGAGTTCACATTATGGGTGTGCGGGTCCCAGGGGCGGGATCATCCGTCGGGCTCATATGACGAACGAGATGATGGCCGGGACGACGCCGATGCACACGAACGCCGGCAGGAAACACAGCCCAGTGGGGGCGAGCAGCCGTACGGACAGCGTGCCCGCCTCGCGTTCGATGGCGGCGCGCTCGTCCGCGTCGGCCTGCCCCACGGCCAGTGCCAGACGGTCGGTGGGGGAGGCGCCATGCAGCCACGCCTCATCCAGACAGTCGCGTACCGTCGCGGCGTCGCCGCCGTCCGGCGCGCGCGGCCACGCCTCATGCCATGAGGCTCCCCGCAGCAGGGCGGTGCCCGCATGGATGAGCATGCCCGGCAGCGGGTCGATCGCCTCGTCCGGGTTCTCGTCCGGGGCTGTCTCCGATTCCCGGAGCACGGTGCCGACCGTCTCCAAGGCCATCGGAATCGATGTGCCGCGTGCCAACGCGGTGTGAAGCATCTGCAAGGCGAACGGCAGGACGGCCGGACGGGTCGCCTGGTCGGCGAACCCACGCAACAGCCGCCGCGTCCATACCATGCCGGCCGCATACCAAAGCGAACCGACCAGCAGACACGACAGCCCCTGCGGCGTCTCCAACAGAAACGCCAGCGGATGGGCTCCCATGAGCTCGGCCAGCACCACCGTCACCGCGGGCAATGCGGACAACAGGCGGATGGTGGCCTGGGGTGCGGCGAACACCTGCCGTCGCAGCGCGGACGCGCGCCGTTCGCGCCGATGGTCGGAGGCCACCGCCTCCAGACAATGCGAGACTTCGCATCCCAGCCGTCCGCTCAGCCGGCATGCGGCCGCAAGCCGACGCGAGACGCGCGCCACCTCCGCCGCGGACTCGTCCCGTGCGGCGGTGCGCGTCAGCACGCGTTCCACCCGTGATGCCGTCACCCGTGCGGACGCGAACCGTATGCCGCCCTGCTCCTCGAACGCCTCCGTCACGCCTCCGCCGCCACGCGTGCGGGCGATGACCGCCGCGATCGTCGCGTCGATGCCGGGATGGGAGGACGAATCCGACCCGTCAGGCGGTTCGTTCGCGGTTTCCGGCCGGTGCCGTCTCGCCGCCGCACCGGCCCGATGCGACGGCACGCACAACAGCGTCACGGCCGCCACCAACAGCGCCATCGCGGAAGTCAGCATCCAGAACCACATCCGTCTCACCCGCCCGTCATCCAACGGGCGGCGAACCGGGGCCAACCGGGCAGCGTCGCCACCGTGTCGCCGCCATCCCACACCGCCAGAGGGCGTCCCTCCAGGCGACCGTCCCGGTCAATCAACACGCCGATCTGCGCCACCCGTCGCCGGCCTTGGCCGCGCTCCACATGCAATACCGCGTCGAACGCGTCGCACGCCAGCATCGCCGTGGCCTGCGGCGCCAGACCGGCCAGCAGCCCCAACGCCAGCAGACGCGAGGGAACCCGCTCCACGCTGTCCGCGTGCAACGTGGTCAGACCACCGTGATGGCCGGAATTGTAGGCGCGCAGCAGATCGGCGACCTCCTCGCCGCGGCATTCGCCCAGCACCACCCGGTCCGGGCGCATGCGCAGCGTCGCCTTCACCAGATCGGACAGCCCGATGGCGCCCGCGCCCTCCACGTTCGCCTCCCTGGTCACCAGCGACACATGGTTCGCCGATGCCAGGGACCCCAGCTCGCGTACCTCCTCCACGGTGACGACACGCTCCTCGCCGCGGCATTCGCCCAACATGGCCTTGACCAGCGTGGTCTTGCCGGTCCCCGTGCCGCCGGTGACCAGCACGGTGGCGCGCCCGGTCACCAGCCCGTACATCACCGGCAGCCATATGGGCGGGAACATGCCGTGCCTGCACAGGTCCATCAGGGTGGGGGACACACGGTCCGGCAAACGTATCGAAATGGCGGCGCCCCGTGGCACCAGCGGGGCGATCACCGCATGCACGCGGACGCCCAGCACGCTCGATGCGTCCGCGATCGGCTGGGCGTCGTCGAGCCGTCTGCCCATCTGCGCGCACAACCGCACCGCGTACTCGCGCACCACCTCGGGGGAGCGGAACGGCACACGTGGGTGATGTTCGCGCATGCCCTCGCCGCGATCCGCCCATACGCGGCCGTCGCAGGTCACCGCGATGTCGGTGACGTGGCGGTCCTGCGCCAGCTCTTCGAGCGGGCCAAGTATCGGCTCCATGGTGCGGCTCCTTTCTTCGATGCCGGGTTTCGGATGATTCGCGTGGCTCGGGCCGTATCGGGCCGCCCTGCGATGGTCACGTCACCATTGCGGCTCGATGCCGAGCGCCTCGGTGATGTGGACCGCGATGGCCTCGCAGACGCGTCTGTTGCGGCGCGGGACGGCCCGTATGCCGAGGCCGGCGAGCAGGTCCGCGCATAATGCGGGTGCGCATCGCAACGGACCGAGCACATCGTCGTCCAGATAGGCGATGGCGTCCGCGGTGGACAACGCGTCCGCGGCGGACCTGCGCGGCGCCCCCTGTGGGTCCGCGCCGACAAGGAGCGGTGCGTCTCCTCCATGACGCCCGATCGCGGCGATGTGCGCCTTCGCGCGGACCATGCCCAGAACCGACAGCTCCGTCAGGACAATGCGTCTCGAACCGGCCAGCAGCGGCGTCTCCTCCAGCGTGCGTCCGCGTCCGGCGTCGACGAGCACCACGTCGTTGGTTTCGCCCAACGCCTGCGCGGCGGCCTCCAGCTCCCACCATTCGGGGGCGTCGCCGCGCCACGGTGTGTGCGCCAGCACGCCCATGTCCTCCCAATGCGGCAGCTCCTGACCGAGGGCCTCGCCTTCGATGCGTCCCAGCGGGGCGTCGAGGTCCTGCAACGTGAGCCCGGGCTCGTGTTCGATGCCCAGCAGGACGCCGAGGCCGCCACCGTCCAGGTCGGCGTCCAGCAGCGCGCACCGCAGGTCGCGCGCGTGGAGCGTG
The DNA here is from genome assembly GCF_019331725.1 of Bifidobacterium saguinibicoloris. Classification (GTDB taxonomy): domain Bacteria; phylum Actinomycetota; class Actinomycetes; order Actinomycetales; family Bifidobacteriaceae; genus Bifidobacterium; species Bifidobacterium saguinibicoloris. The sequence goes on along the minus strand of NZ_JAHBBF010000002.1, from coordinate 245,918 downwards.
AGCGCGATGAGGGCCGTCAGCGTGCTGGTGCCCACGCCTCCGCTGGGCGAGGTGAACACGATGAGGTTGTCGGCCTTTCCGGATGCGGAAGCTTCCGCGGAGGTCCCAGGTCCGGCGTCGCCACGTGGAGTCTTGGAGCGCGCTGGGATGCGTGTGGGTGTGCGCCGCATACGTTTGGTGGTGCGTTCGGCCGCGCCTTTGGAGGTGCGTGGCGTGCGTGCGATCCCCCGCGCGGTGTCGCCGACGTCCCGTTTCGGCTGTCCTGCGGCATGCCGGCGTGATGTCGGCGTCGACGATTGCGGGCCGGCCGATGCGGATGGTGCGAGGGTGCTTCGCGCATAGTGCCGTTGCGGTGTGGGACGTCGGGCCGAGACCACGGCGCGTGGCGGGGCGGGGGCGGCGACCTCCGTGGATGTGGGCGTGTACGCGGGCGCCGCGATGATGCCGGCGTCGCCGGTGTGCTCGGCGGTGCTGGGCAAGGTGTTGGCGCCGCGGGATGCGGGCGGCGTGTCCGGCAAAGCCGGAAGCGGGGGAGGTAGTGCGGGCCTTGCCGGCGTCTTCGCCGGTGCCGGTCTGGTCGAAGTGATGCTCCGGGCGATGGACCTGCCGGGAGAGGGGTGTAGTGAGTGGCTCATGCTTCGATTGCAGCTCATGGCCGGGCATGACGGCAAGCTGTACGGGCAATGTGGACGGAGCCCCCCGTGTTATCCACAACGCGGCGTGTCATCCACAGAAAATGTGGATAACCGTGGCTGGTGGCTGGTGGCTGGTGGCTGGTGGCTGGTGGCTGGTGGCTGGTGGCTGGTGGCTGGTGGCTGGTGGAGCCGTCGCCCTCACGGCCGTCATCCGGTGATTCGACGGTGCGCGGCGGTTCCATAGGTCCCATGGAATTCCCAGACAACGCGCACGACACACGCATGTTCGTACGGTTATATGAAGTCAGGCCGCAAAAAGCCGCATAACTGAATCCCTTCTTCTTCCTCTCTCCTTTCGAAGCCCGGCCCCACGGCCGGGCTTTTCCTTTGTTCATCCGCCCCTTCGTTTCCGGTCCGTGGAATGAAAAAAGGGAGACCCGCCGAAGCGGGTCTCCCTACAAGTCCAATCGAGAAGCAGAATCTCAGCACAACATCATCGTTGCAACGGTAAGTCTTTCCAATGCCCGTCCAACGTATCAGTCCTCGTGACCATTACTCTTTGTGGGCTCTGCTCTGTTCGGTTGTCCTTGTAGTTCATAATCTAGGCCGCTCGTTCCCGGCGTGCAACCCGGAACGGTGCCATGTGCGAATCTTTGCTCAAATGGAAGAATCTGCGCGCGATGATGCCTTGTTTGGATGTTTCTGAGCGTTTCCGGGGCCGGTTTGTTCCGGTGTGTGCGATTGCCGTGGATCCACGGCGTGTCGTCGCGCTGGCCCAGGGGTCGTGAACCGCGTGGGTTGTCCACATTTCCTGTGGATGACACGCCGTGATGTGGATAACCCGGGGGGCTCCGTCCACATTGCCCGCACGGCTTGCCTGCACCGTGCCGACTCGGTCACAGTGGAACCGTCCCGACCGGCCCGGAGCGTCCGCCGTCGCTCGGAGCGTGCGGGACATGCATCGGACAGCAAACGACGAAAGGAGTCGACTATGAACGCCGCCATCCCCATCAACGGCGAGCACGGGCACGGCGCGCCCACCACCGTCGGAAAGCGCCTGACGGGAGTCCGGCAAAGGATATGGGCGAACCTGTGCGTGCTCGACGCGCGCATGCGCACCCTGGGCGAGGACCCCGAAGAGGGGGCGGTCACCGCCGAATACGCGGTGGTGCTCGTCGCCGCCACCGGATTCGCCGCGCTGCTGGTCACCATCATGAAATCCGAAACCGTGCGCAAGATGCTGCTTGACATCGTCAAGAAGGCATTGACGATGGGAGGCTGACCATGAACCCCCGCATGTTGCGTCGCGCGCGGCGGCCGCCTTCCCGCCCGTCCGCGCACAAGGCCACGGACGCATCCGATCCTGGAACGGTGACGGCCGAGTTCGCCGTGGTGCTGCCCGTGGTGGCCGCGCTCGCGATTCTGCTGCTCTCCCTCACCCGCGTGGCGGCCGTGCAGATCTCCTGTCAGGACGCCGCCTCGGCCGCTGCCCGGGCGGCGGTGGCCGCCTCGCGATCCGACCCGCAGGCCGCGGCCTCCGCGGCCGCGGGGAAGACCGGGGTCTCGGCGGACGTCGTCACGTCCGGCGACACGGTGACGGTCACCACCTCCTGTCCGGTGGTGCCGGATCCGATGGGCGTGCTGCCCGTCCGGGTGACCGGCAGGGCCGTGGGGGTGACGGCATGATGCGTGGCATGAGGATCGCCGATGAGGGCTCCGGCACGATGGCCGGCGTGGCGTTGGTCATGCTTGCGGCCACGTTGATCGCCGCGACGGCCATGGCCGGCCATCTGGTGGCGCGGCATGCGATGGTTCGCGGTGTCTCCGACACGACCGCGCTGTCGGCGGCGACGGCGTTGCTGCATGGCGCCGCGGATCCGTGCGCGGTGGCCGGCCGTGTGGCCGAGGCCAACGGCGCGGCTTTGAAGGCCTGCGTGTCCGGAGCCTCAGCGGACGGGTCCGATGGCGGCGTTCCGGCCGACGACGGCGACGTGACGGTCCGTGTGACCGTGGACACCGATGTGCCGTTCCTGCGGGAATTGTCCGTATGGTCCCGCGCCGGGCCCGTGTCGTGCGACTGACCGCAGGACCGTAGGCGTCCGTCGTGCGCTTCCCGTCCGTCGTGGTCTTCATGCGTCTTCGGCCGCAGTCCGTCCCATAACCGTACGATTCGTCCGGAACCGTCGCTGGCGGGTTCGAGACCGGGTCGGTTATCGTGAGCAATATGCAGCACAAAGAGCAACGTACGGTCGTGGCGATGGTGGGCAATCCCGTGTCCGGCAAGGGCAAGGGTGCCTCCTTCGGACGTAGGGTGGCGTCCCTGCTCGAGGAGTCGGGAAGCCGCTACGGGTTTGAGACGATCGACCTGACCGGAGCGAGCTTCGACGATTCGCTGGCCAATGCCCGCATGAGGATCGACGACTATGACTATCTGGTGACGGTCGGCGGCGACGGCATGATCGCGCTCGGCGTGAACGCCGTCGGTGGCAGCGGCAAGCCGCTGGGCATCGTCGCGGTCGGTTCCGGCAACGATTTCGCCCGTGGGCTGCGTCTGCCGGTCAACGCGATCGGCACCGCAGTCGAAGGCATCGTGGGCGCCATCGTGCGCGGATCGTACGTCGACGTGGACCTGGGGCGGGTGACCGCGCTTGACGGCGCCCGTCGGGCCGACCCGACGAGCGGCAATCCGAATCCGTCGGCATCGTCGCAGTCCGGACGTGCCACGGGAGGAACGTCCGCGGACGGCGACGCTCCCGCCTTCGACCGGTACTACGCCGGCATGCTCAACTGCGGATTGGACGCAAGCATCAACGACCGGGCCAATCATTCGCGGCTGCCGGGAGGCTCGCTGCGCTACTTCGCCGCGGTGCTCCATGAGGTGACGGACCTGAAACGGTACGGCTACCACGTGAAGGCCACGCTGGCGGACGGCAGCGTGGAGGAACGGGACATCATCTCGCCGATGATCACCGTGGCCAACGCGCGCTACATCGGCGGCGGGCTCGAAGTGTCGCCGTACTCGAGACTCGACGACGGTCTGCTCGACCTGGTGTGGATCGACCACATGCCCGGGCCGTTGGAGATCGCGGACGCGATCAGCAAGGGCTACAACGGCCGTCTGCTCGGCTCCCGGGTGTTCGGCTGGAAACGGGTCCGCGACGTGGAGGTCACACGCGCCGCGGAAGGCGACGAGCCTCCCGTGCTCATGGCCGACGGCGAGTACGTCGGCACGTTGCCGGTGCGTGTGCGGGCCGACGGTCTGTCGCTGCGCGTGCTCGTGCCTCCGGCCGTGGCCGCATGGCAGCGGGAACAGCGTGGACGGCACGGCGAGGAGCAGGTGCTGGAGGCGCTGTCCAGGGATGGGCGTGACCCGGTGACCGGCGAGTTCCTGTGATGGGGCATGACCCCGACGACCCCGCCGGCCGGCGGGGTCACCGGATGTAGTCGGTGAGGTGCAGGGTCTGCGCCACCACGGCCTTCAACGTGGCGTCGGTGACGTCCGGATGGGAGCGGATGAGCGAGATGAGCCCCACGATGAGCGTGAAGAACGTCTCGTGCACGTTCTCGATGGGCAGCCCGTGCCGCTCCTCGAAGTCGCGCACCGTGGTCCGCTCGAGCAGATCGGCGATGCGATCGGCGATGCGGTCGACGAACCGGATGTACAGTTCGGCGTTGCCCTCGTGGATCATGCGGGCGGAGAACGGGCCCTCGTCGGCGATGAGGGAGCGCGTGAGCCGGACGATGTCGTCCAGCGCCTTGCTGATGTTGCCGGTCTCGCGGGCCTTGTCCCAGGCCTCGAGCTTGGCGAGGATCTCGCCGACCACGTCGTCGAGCACCGCGTCCGCCACGGCGTCCTTGTCGTCGAAGTAGTGGTAGAACAACGATCTGGTCATATGCACGCGGTTCGCGATGTCGCTCACCGTGATCTTGGAGAAGCCCTTCTCCAGGCAGATATCGCGTGCGGCGCGCACGATCGTCCTGCGCCGCGCGTCGCCCTTGCCCATCGTCGTTGACACCGTGTCACTACTCATGCATCCCAGTGTACTGAACGATGCACGGGTAGCGGCATGACCCGCGCGATTCGCCGTATGCCGACGCCGTACGCGTCACATGCCGCCGGCGACCGCGCCGCACGCGCCGCCTCGGCGGCGTTCGTTTCCGTCCGTCCGCACGGGCGCGACGGGTATTCGGTTTGAGGTAGGTTGGAGACTATGGCACTTGCACTGTATCGACGTTATCGCCCGGACACCTTCGAGGGGGTGATCGGCCAGGACCAGGTGACGGTCCCGCTCATGCGCGCCCTCGACGAGGGCAAGCTCACGCACGCGTACCTGTTCTCCGGTCCGCGCGGCTGCGGTAAGACCAGCTCGGCGCGCATCCTGGCGCGCTGCGTGAACTGCGCGAAGGGCCCCACCTCGCATCCGTGCGGCGAATGCGAATCCTGCAAGGACCTCGCCACCGGCGGCCCCGGTTCCATCGACGTGGTGGAGATCGACGCCGCCTCGCACAACGGCGTGGACGATGCCCGTGAACTGCGCGAACGCGCCGGATTCGCGCCCGCACGCGACCGGTACAAGATCTTCATCCTCGACGAGGCGCACATGGTCACGCCGCAGGGCTTCAACGCGCTGCTCAAGATCGTGGAGGAGCCGCCGGAGCATGTGATGTTCATCTTCGCCACCACCGAACCGGACAAGGTGATCGGCACGATCCGCTCCCGCACCCACCATTACCCGTTCCGTCTGGTGCCGGCCGAGGTGATGGGACCGTATCTGGAGAAGATCTGCGAGGACGAGCACATCAAGACCGAGCCGGGCGTGCTCAAGCTGGCGATGCGCGCCGGCGGCGGCTCCGTGCGAGACACCCTCTCCGTGCTCGACCAGCTGATGGTGGGCGCGGTGGACGGCGTGATCACGCATGACGCGTCGGTGGCGCTGCTCGGCTTCACGCCGGAGGCGCTCATCGGCGAGGCCGTCGACGCGGTGATCGACAAGAGCGGGGAGAAACTGTACGGCGTCATCCAGAAGGTCGTGGTCGGCGGGTTCGACCCGCGTCGGTTCGTGGAGGACCTGCTGGCGCGCGTCCGCGACCTGCTCGTGCTCACCTTGGCCGGGGACCGCGCGGAAAGCGTACTGTCCGATACGGCCGAGGCCGAGGAGATGGGCGACCTGCACCGTCAGGCGGCCGCGCTCGGGTTGGGGCCGCTCACCGCGATGGCCGACATCATCAACGACACGTTGGGTTCGATGACCGGCGCAATCTCCCCACGCATGCGTCTGGAGCTCCTCGCCGCCCGACTGCTGGCCGGCGCGGAACGTGGGTTCGCCGCCGCGCCTGCGGCGCAGGCCGGCGGCGTCGGTCCGTCCGTTCCGGGGATGTCCGCGGAGAGCGCCGCCGGGAATGGCACGTCGGGCGCCGGCGCGCGGGGAAATGCGCATGGCGGGTTCGCCGGCGCCGCGCGCAACGCCGGCGGTTTCGCGGGCAGCGCACGCAACCAGCATGCCGTCCAATCGGGCGGCGGGTTCGCCGGCACCGAACGCAACCACCAGACCGCGGCCTCCCCGTCGGGGAACACCGGAGGCACGACGCCGCACGCGGCGGACGCCTCGGCCCCGAAGCGGCCGAACACGGACACGTCCCACGCCGGACAGCAGTCCGCGCAGCCGGCTACTCCCGCGCCATCCGCGGCGGCGCAGCCTGCACAGGGCGGAACCGGGGCTGCGGCGCCGCAGGCGCAGCAGTCGGACACCCGGACCACGGACCAGCGGTGGGACGCCCTGGTCGCCTCCCTGCCGGCCGACGTGCGCGCCTACGTGGACCGTACGAAGGTGCCCCGCGTGCTGCTCAAGGCGAACACGAACGGCCGTCAGTGCCTGTGGATCAAATTCGACAAGCCGCTGAACAAATACGCGTTCGCCATGGCCGTGGCCGGCGAGCCGGTCGACGGCGCCACCTCTGTGGTGGACATCCTGCGTGCCAAGGTGCGCGAGGTCTTCGGCAAGGACGTGAGCCTCGCACCCACGAAGAAGATGGCCGACGGCCAGATGGCGCCCCCGTTGAGCAAGCTGCCCGAGACCGAGCGGCAGCGCATCAAAGCGCAGCTGCTCCAGGAGAACCTGCGCGCCGCGACCGCCAAGCTCCAGACGGAGGAGAAGGACCAGGGGACCCGCGAACCCGCGGCCTCGCCGGCGTCCGAACCGTCCGCCGCCGCGGACGACGACGACAGCCACCGAGGGACAGGCGCGTCGGAAAGTCCCGCCGGCACGGCTTCCGCCGGCGCCGAGCCGTCCGCGGCCTCCGATGCGGCGACGTCCGCTCCGACGGCGACGTCCGCCTCGTCCGGCTCCGCCGATGACGACGCCGACCCATGGGCCGCTCCCGTCGCGTCCGCGCCCGCAAAGCCGGGTGCCGCCACGGACGACCCGTCACATGCCGGGCGTGCGGAACGACGGGACGAACGGCATGAGGGCGAACATCACCACAAGCATGTGGCCGTCCCCGACCTGAGCGACGACACCGACCCATGGGCCCAGCCCGCGTCACGGCCCGCGTCGCAGGCGTCCGCCGGCGCCGCCCCGGACGACCCGTGGAACACGCCCGTCAGGCCGATGCCGACGCAGCCGATGAACGTCGGGGGAGCGGAGCATGCCGCCGGTGCCGCCAACGTGCCGAACATGGTGAACGCGACGAACGCGACGAACGCCGCGCGGCCGCAAAGCTCCGTACGCCCCGCGCCGCCGCAGTCCGCTCCGGCCGATCCCTGGCAGCATGCGGCCTCGCCGGCGGCGCAGGACGACCCGTGGAAGGACGTGCCGCCGCCCACCGCCCCGGACGACCCGTGGAACACGCCCGTCGGGCCTGTGCCGTCGCATCCTATGAACGCGACGGCCGCACAGTCCGCCCCCGCGCAGCCATCGCCCGTCGCCGACGATCCGTGGAACATGCCGCAGGCCGGACGGCAGGACGTGCGGAACGTCCCGCAGGGAGGCATTGCCCCGCAAGGAGCCGCTGCACCGCCGGCCGGCCCGCAGGTCGACGCCGACGAGGACGAATACTCGATGGACGACGAGTCGCTGGGCGTGGCCACCGCCATGAGCGTGGACGACCTGCGCAAGCTGTTCGAGGTGAAGAAGGTCGAGGAGTTCGCGGCCGACGACCCGCACAACCCGCGCAACATGCACGCCGCGCCCAAGCACGACGAGTGACGAAAGGAACGACGAATGGCATTGGCATATGACGGCGCGATCCAGAACCTCATCGACGCCTTCAACAAACTGCCCGGCATCGGGCCGAAGGGCGCGCAACGCATCGCGTTCCACCTGCTCAGCGCCGACGAACAGGAGGCGACGGACCTCGCCGACGCCATCATCGAGGTCAAACGCAAGGTGCGGTTCTGCGAGATCTGCGGCAACGTGTGCGAAACCAGCCCCTGCCCGGTGTGCGCGGACCCGCGCCGCGACCACACCGTGATCTGCGTGGTGGAGGAGCCGAAGGACGTGATGAGCATCGAACGCACGCGCGAATACCGCGGCCTCTACCACGTGCTCGGCGGCGCCATCAACCCGATGGCCAACGTGGGCCCCAACGACCTCAACATCGCCGGGCTCCTCGACCGGCTCAAGACCGACGAGGTCAAGGAGATCATCCTCGCGCTCGACCCGAACATCGAAGGCGAGGCCACCACCACCTACCTGAGCCGGCTGCTCGGCCCGCTCGGCATCAAGGTGACGCGCCTGGCCAGCGGCCTGCCCGTCGGCTCCGACCTCGAATACGCGGACGAGATCACGCTCGGCCGCGCGCTCGCCGGCCGTCGGGAGGCGTGAGACGGTCCGTCAGTCCGATGGGATCGTCAGCCCAGTCGGTCCGGCCGGGCCGACGATCGCGTCGAGCCCGTTTAATCCGATGCGCCTGACGGATCGTTCGGCTCCGCCGGCGCCAACGGGTCGACCGCGTTCCCGCGCGGCGTGCCGTCCCACGGCCAGAACGCGGCGTGACGCATGATGCGCGCCGTCTGATGCCGCCTGGCGAACGCCACCGCGCACCAGCCCGCCAGCAGCACGCCGAAGCCCACCGCGAGGCCGATGTTGCGCGCGTCATGCACGTCGCCCGGCTCGGGCGCGGGCAGCGGGATCGACACGCGATGCCCGGACACCAGCAGACGATGCGTGTTCACGCCGTACGGCGTGCACGTCATCAGCGTGACCCGGTCCTCGCCGGGCGTGATCTTCAGCTGCGAGGTGTCGTCCGGCAGGATCACCGTGATCCGGTCCACTTTGTAGGCGAGGGTCTCGCCCATCACTTCGATGTAGAAGAAATCGCCTTTCTTGACCTCGTCGAGACGCGTGAACATGAGCGCCTCCACCAGGCCGCGGTGTCCGGTGATCACCGAATGCGTGGATTTGCCACCCACCGGCAGGCTCGTCCCGTACAGGTGCCCCGCGCCGGAGGCCAGTGCCTGTTCGGACGTGCCGTGGTAGATGGGCAGTTCGATCGACTGCTTCGGCACCTTGATGGTGCCCATGATGCCGTTGCCGGAATCCAGCAGCGACTGGTACTCCTGGTCCTTCGCGGAGGCGGTGTCGTTGCCGCTCGCGTGCGAGCCGCCCTGCGCCGCGGTGAACGGGTCGACGGCCTCGCCCAGCACGGGTTGTCCGGAGGCGGCGAGCTTCGCGTTGTATTCATGTGCCGCTTTGAGCTTGTCCTCCGCCTGCGGGTAGGGCCATCCGGCCACGGTTCGCGCGGTGGTGGCGGTGGTGGCGGCCAGTTCGCGGTCCGATTTGAACTGCAGGACGATCGGGAACGCGGCCACGGCGATGGCCGCCGCGAGCAGCAGGATCGTGACGATGCGCATCGCCAGCAGGTTGCGTTTGAGGCGGCGGCGTTCGGCCATGAGGTCCGTGATGTCGGTGGCGTCCTCGAACGACGGCAGGGGAGGGACGCCGTCACTGTTGCCGTCGCCGGCGTCCGATGCGGGGTCCGGCCCGTTGTGCAGGGAGTCCGGTTCCGTCGCCGCGTCCCGCCGCGACGATTTCCTGCGCCAGAATGCCATGCGTGCCTTCCTTCCCCGTCGACATCCAGACGGCCGTGATTCCGCCGTTTTCGAGGTGTCTGTGTTCGAGCGCTACGTTACTCCGCCCGTCCGGCGGCGTGCAAACACCCGTATCCCCCGATGCGGACGTCGTCCTGCATCGGGGAAACGGGGACATGGCTCGGCTCCGGTCCGGTGATATGGAATGAGCGTTGTTGTCCATTGCCGTTCGTTGCGGTCCGGATGTCGGAAATAGGGGGTAAAACGGTGTCTATTGCATAGGGTTCACCCCGATGTGTCCGTCATGCCGTTCGGCGGTGCCGACGGATGGCGTCGGACGGTGCGGAACAGGACCGCGGATCGGTCCGGGAACGGCGTGCGACGGCCGGAGGACGGTGAACCGAAGGGATATGGAAGGAACAATCCGATGACCATGGATCGGAAGCGGATATGGACACGGGCGGCGGGACTGGTCGCCGCCGCGGCGATGTGCGTGGGCGGCGGCTGGGCCGCGTCCACCGCGACGGCCGCCGGCGCCTCGGACGGTACGACCGATGAGGGCTTCCCGACGGTCCCCGCGCCGGTGCTGACGACGGTGACCACCGCGAACGGCACCGACTGCGCCGCCGTCGCCACGTGGGCCGCGCTCGCCGACTGCGTGGGCAACGCTTCAGGCGACGGTCTCGTCACCATCACCGGCACCGTGAACGACGTGCCGGCCGACGCCGCCACCGTCACGGTGTCCCGCAACATCGCCCTGACCGCGACCACCGGTGAGAAGGCGTCCCTGACCGGAACGACCGCGGGCGGCAGGCTGTTCGACGTCGCCGCGGGTGCCACGCTGCACATCGGCAAGGACGCGCAGGACGGCGGATTCTCGTACCGCAACGGCGCACGCGGCTTCGCGCACGTCGCCACGGGCGGCAGCTTCGTCGTCAACGGCGGCGAGTTCAGCGGCATCGACCTGAACGGCAACGCCGCCGAATACAGGGAGGGCGGCGTCGCGTACGCCGACGGCGGCGTGATCGTCGTCAACGGCGGCACGTTCGACGGCAACAAGGCGGTGCGCGGCGCCGTGGTCTACGGATCGGACAAGGCCAAGGTCGCGCTCGCCGTGCACGGAGGCACGTTCACCGGCAACGTCACGTCGTTCGCCGCGGGCGTCTTCATGCAGAGCGGCGCGCAAAGCGTCACCGTCATCGACGGCGGCACGTTCGGCATCGCGGCCGACGGCACGGCCGACGGCAACGTGGCAGGCTCGCAGGGCGGCGTCATCCACAACAACGGCAAGCTGACCATCAAGGCCGGCACGTTCTCGAACAACACGGCCAAGGTCGCCGCGACGATGCAGGGCGGCGGCGTCGTATCCCAGGACCAGGGCTCCACCACGATCGAGGGCGGCACGTTCACCGGCAACAGCGCCATCGCCACGCCGGACCGGACTGCGGACGCCGGCGGCGGCGCCCTGTACGCCGAAGGCGGCGAAGTGAGCATCACCGGCGGCACGTTCGACGGCAACCACACGAACGCCAGGGCGTACGGCAGCGGCGGCGGCGCCCTGTACGTGCACGGCAAACTCAACGTCGCCAACGCCGCGGACGGGACGAAGCCCACGTTCACGAACAACTGGGCGAGCGAGGACACGGCGGACCCGGTCGCGTTCAACGGCGGCAAGGCGACCGGCAGCATCAAAGCCGGCGGCGCCGGCGGCGCCATCTTCCTGCAGGGATACTGGGACGATGCAAAGAAGAACACCACGTCGTACGGCTATTTCCTCGGCGGCGAGTTCTCCGGCAACGTGTCCGGCTATCTCGGCGGCGCCATCTACACGGAGGAATACACCGTCTCCTACGTGGGCCCGGCGGCCGCAACCCAGAACACGGCCGGCCACTTCGGCGGCGGCCTGTGGTTCTGCCCCTCCGGCGTGTCCGAAGCATCCAAGAGCGGCAACATCGCCTTGAAGGAGAACAGCGTGAGCAGCGCCATCGACGGCAACACGGACAACGCGACGTCCACGGACGCGCCCACCGAGGCCGGCTCCGACCTGGCGATCATGAGCCCCTACTACAAGAGAAGCCACGTGCAGGAGAACGCGTTCCAGCTGCTCGACACCTGGTTCACGGACCGCGGCACCAAGACCGTCGACTGGTATTGGGACGGTCAGCCGCGCACCACCGCCAGCGGCTACGCCGACGAATGGCAGGCCGGTAGCGGCGGCCAGGGCAAGGACGCGGTGCGCGCCTACAAGACCGACGGCTCCGACCAGTACGACGACGAGGACAACCCCAGCCTGACCGACGGCAAGTACAAGCGGTACACCACCGTCGACGCCTCCACGAAGCAGGATTCGCCCACCACCATCCAGCAGTACTGGAACAAGAGCGGCCAGCAGAACACGTACGGCGGCATCGGCCTCAAGGCCGTGCTCAACGCGGAAGGCCAGGCGAAGTGGCAGTCCGCGTGGCAAAGCGCGAAGGTCACGTTCCAGCACAACGGCGCACGCCTGTCCGGCGGCGCGTTCGGCTCGAACGGCCGCGTAATCCTCTCCACCCCGTACTCCGCCGCATGGAACAAGGTCGACGACTCCACCGACCACAAGGCGCTCAAGGGCTCCTCGTGGCGCGTGTCCGCCGCCACCGGCAAGAAGAACGACGATGGCAAGTACACGTACACCAACGCGGCACCGGTGAACAACGACCGTCTCGGCTACGACGCGTCCTGCCCGACTATGGACAAGCGTGACGAGAAGAACACGAGCCAGAACGGCTGCTGGATGCATCGCAAGGGCGACGCGGACGGCGTCGTGTCAATCATCGTGACCGACAACGACGCACGCGACAACAACCCGGACGACGGCGCCTTCAGCATCGACAACCTGAAGCCGGACATGACATACGAGCTCACGGAGGAGACCGCGCCGGCCGGATACGCGAAATCGGATGCCGTGTACTCCTTCACGACGTCGGCCACGCAGACCGTGGCGCCGAAAATCGAGATCAAGACCAACTCCACGGCGAACGACGCCGCGGTGGTGGACGACGACCACGACGGCGTCGCGCGCGGCATCGTCAACAAGCCGCTGCCCGGCCTCCACTGGAACAAGGTCGACGCCGACACGAACGCCCTGCTCGGCGGATCCACGTGGACGATCACGAAGACCGACGACCCGACGTGGTCGAAGGACATCGTCGACTGCGAGACCGACGGATGCACAGCGAAATCGGGCGACCTGCTCGACGTGGACACGGCCAAGGGCCAGTTCGAAGTGAAGAACACCGACCTGCCCGCCGGCACGTACACGCTCAAGGAGAAGACCGCGCCGGAAGGCTACTGGCTGAACGGCGCCACGTACACGTTCCGCGTGGTCGACGGCTCCACGGAGCAGATCAAGCTCACCAAGCAGGACGAGCAGACCCCGCTGAACGTGAACCAGGTCGAGGACGAGGCGATGGGCGTCGCCTGGACGAAGACCGACGGCGACGGCGACGCGCTCGCCGGCTCCGAATGGACCATCACGGACAAGGCCGGCAACGTCGTCAAGACGGTCAAGGACTGCGTCTCCTCGTCGTGCGCCGCGGACGGCAACGACACGGACAAGGCCGCAGGCAAGTTCACGGTGACCGGACTCACGGCCGGCACGTACACGCTGACCGAGACCAAGGCGCCCGAAGGCTACCAGCTGCCCGCGAACGTGAGCTACACGTTCACCATCGAAACCGGCGTCCATACCATCACGGACGTCGCGGTCGACGGAACCGGCGTCGACGGGAAGCCGGTCTTGGACAACCACATCGTCAACCTGCAGCAGCTCTCCGCACTGCCGTTCACCGGCGGTCGCTCCGCGCTGGACTGGCTCATCATCGGCGGCGGACTGGCGTTGGCCGCGGCCGCCGTGGCGATGGCCGCGCGGAAGGCTCGTCGCGGCGGCCTGTGCGGGCTGCGGTGATCCGCGTCGGCGTGACGCAGAAAAGGCCCGGTTCCATGGCGAACCATGGAACCGGGCCCCGAAGGAGAGAGGAAGAGAGAAGAAGGAATTTCAGTTATGGTTATGGGATCCACGGGAACCATTGGGGAGGATTCCTGCGGACCTCGCCGGCTCGCTTCCGTGTGCTGCTTCCGTTCGCCGGCAAGACCCATATAACCGCGCCGACCTTGGCGCAACGATGCGATGGTCTTGGCGAACCATGGGAAAGCCCATGGGAAACCGTCGGAACGGAGGTTGTTCGGAGTTGTTCGGGACTGTTCGGAACCTGTCCATCCTGTCCGCATGGTGGGTGCGGACGCCTGCGGCGCAAAGGCTGCTCCTTATAATCGTCCCGCTTACGTAGAATAGCGGAGGCAAGACAGGGGCAACGCCTCTCGAACCCTTAGAGAGAATGGACTGCAGTGGCGCTCATCGTGCAGAAGTACGGCGGCTCGTCGGTCGCCGATACGGATTCGATCAAACGTGTGGCCAAGCGCGTCGTCGAAACGAAGAAAAAAGGCAACAAGGTGGCGGTGGTCGTGTCCGCCATGGGCGACACCACCGACGACCTCATCGACCAGGCGCTCAGCATCGACTCCAACCCGCCGGAACGCGAGATGGACATGCTGATGACCGCCGGCGAACGCATCTCCATGAGCCTGCTCGCCATGGCCATCCACGCGGAAGGCAGCCGCGCCCACTCCTTCACCGGACAACAGGCCGGCTTCTTCACCGACGCGCGCTACGGTGCCGCCCACATCAAGGCCGTTAAGCCGGAACGCGTGAAGAACGCGCTCTCCATGGGCGATGTCGCCATCGTGGCCGGATTCCAGGGCATCAACGCGAAGGGTGACGCCACCACGCTCGGCCGCGGCGGCTCCGACACGTCCGCCGTCGCGCTCGCCGTGGCCCTCGGCGCCGACATCTGCGAGATCTACACCGACGTGGACGGCATCTTCACCGCCGACCCGCGCATCGTGCCCACCGCGCGCCGCATCCCCTACGCCGGGTACGACGCCATCCTCGAAATGGCCTCCTGCGGCTCCAAGGTGCTCGCCCTGCGATGCGTGGAATACGCGCAGCGGTTCAACATGCCGCTGCACGTGCGCAGCTCCTTCTCCCACCGTCCCGGCACGCTCGTCGTGCCCGACGGCGTCGACCCGCGCAGCCTGCCGAACATCGACTGACGCAACGAACCGCGCCGAACCGCAACGCGACGACTGAACCGTAACGAAACGTAACGAACCGCAACGAAACCGAAAGCGACGACAATGAACGACAGCAACGAATCCATGGGCGACCTGTTCCCCGACCTCGGCCCCGAAGCGCCCGTCATCTCCGGCATCGCGCACGACCGCACCGAAGCGCTCGCCACCGTGCGCGGCGTGCCCAACGAGCCCGGCATGGCGGCGAAGGTGTTCACCGAACTCGCCACCGCCGGCATCAACGTGGACATGATCGTGCAGGCCGGCTCCTCCGCCGGCACCGCCGACATCTCCTTCACCGTGCCGGAATCCTCCGTGAAGGCCGTGCAGAACGCGCTGCTCGACAACCACGACGAACTCGGCTACAAGTCGTTCGACGTGGACACCAACGTGGGCAAGGTGGCCGTGGTGGGCGTCGGCATGAAGACCCACTCCGGCCTCGCCGCCAAGTTCTTCACCGCGCTCAGCGAACACGGCATCAACGTGCTCATGATCTCCACCTCCGAGATCCGCATCGCCGCGCTCGTGCCGCTCGACCAGCTCAACGAGGCCGTCAAGGCCCTGCACACCGCCTACGGCCTCGACGCCGACAAGGTGGAGGCCGTCGTCTACGGAGGCACCGGCCGCTGATTATCCGGTAATCGAGCCGGCGGTGGATGAACTCCCCGCAGTCGGCCGTTTCCCCGAGGGGGCCGGTCGAACGCCCTCCCGTGTGCTTTACGCGGGAGGGCGTTTTCGATTCCTGATGTTGGATATCGGCGATCGAGTGGTCTCCGAATCTCACGGTCGCGGTGGCGTGCGGCCTGCCGTTACCAGTCCTCGGCGAGGAGGAATTCGTCGACGCGGCGGTGTTCGATGCCGTCGCGGGGACGCAGGATCGGGTCCATCGACACCACGGTCTTCGGATAGTTATCCGGAACGTCACGGAATACGCCGAACTCCCGTTCCGCGGTCTTGTCGCTGTCGATAAGATACGTCACCTGCACGTATCGTCGTTGCGAACCTTTGTCGAAGACAAAGTCGACCTCCTTGCCATTGACGGCGCCCACCGAGACCGTATACCCGCGGCGCAGTCCCTCCATGGCGACCATGTTCTCCAGCACGCCCTGGATCTGTGCGGTGCCGTCGCCGACGATCGCGCCACGCAGCCCGTGGTCGGCCACATAGTATTTCTGCAAGGTCTTCAGCACCTGCTTGCCGACCAAATCGGTGCGGTTCATACGCTCCAACAGGAACGCCTCGCGGCAGTATTCGAGATAGTTGATGACCGTCTGCGGGCTCACGTCGATGCGTTCCGCTTTGAGATATGCGGCGATGGCGCTGGAGGACAGCATGTTGCCCGTGTTCTGCATCGCGAACATGACGATACGCTCCAATAGCGCCACATCACGGATCCTGTGGCGGCGAACCACGTCGCGCAGCACCACGGAACGATAGATGTCCGTCAGATAAGTGCGTCGGCTTTCCTCATCCCAGTCGCCAGTGGCGACGAACGGCATGCCGCCCTCACGGAGGAACGCGTCGAAGGAGTCATCCCCATGGATTTGACGCCGCGCGTCGGCGAATTCGGAGTAGCCGAACGGGAACACTTCGAACTGCACGTAGCGTCCGCCCAGATAGGTGGCGAGCTCGCCGGACAGCAGCGTGGAGTTCGACCCGGTGATGATCACATCGGCCCTTGTCGCCGAGCGAAGGGAGTTGACGATTTTCTCGAACCCACGCACCTCCTGCACTTCGTCGAGGAAGATGTATGGGGTGCCTTCGACGGCGTCGAGGCGCTCTATGAGATACGGGTACAGCACGTCGGGATCATGGTATTTGGAGAGGGCGTAATCCTCGAAGTTCATCGAGATGAACTGACTCGGGTTGTTGCCCTCGGCCACGAGCCGGCGTTGGATAAGTCGCAGCATATCCGATTTGCCGCTGCGCCGTAGCCCGACCAGCACCTTGATGACGTCGCCGGTACCTACAAACGGCATGATGCGGTCAAGATACCGTGGACGGTCAATCAGAGGTCTGCTTTCTTTCATGAAAGAAAGTATATGACTGTTTCAGAATTTTTTCTTCCGTAGAAGAAAAAATCTGGAAATCAGAGATGATTTCTTGTGCAGAAGAACGATGTCGGCCGGGGAGGTGGGGCGAATGCGCCACGTGAGGTCGCGGCGGTGCGAAGATCATGCCGGCCGACGCAAAAGGCCCGTGCCGCGGACGTATCCGGCGGCACGGGCCTGATGTATGGGCCTGGTGTACGGGCCTGGTGAATCGTCGGTCGGGTCGGCATCCGACCGCGCCGGCTTACTTCTTCGTGATGTAGCCGAGCGCCTTGAGCATCTCGGCGCACTCGAGCGCGCCGCCGGCGGCGCCGCGCAGCGTGTTGTGCGCGAGTCCCACGAACTTCCAATCGAAGATCGAATCCTCACGCAGACGGCCGATCGAGACGCCCATGCCGCCCTCGTAGTCGACGTCCAGCTTCACCTGCGGACGGTCGTCCTCGGTGAGGTACTGGATGAAGTGCTTCGGCGCGTGCGGCAGACCCAGCTTCGCGGCCTCGGAGGTGTAGTTGACCAGACGGTCGACGAGCTCCTCCTTCGTGGCCTTCTTCCCGAAGTTGATGAACACGGTGGCGGTGTGGCCGTCGAGCACGGGCACGCGGATGCACTGCGAGGTGATTTTGAGCGGGCCGTCGAACGGCACGATCTCGCCCTTTTCGGCGTCCACATGGCCGAACACCTTGAGCGGTTCCTTCTCGCTCTTCGCCTCCTCGCCGGAGATGAACGGGATGATGTTGCCCACCATCTCGGGCCAGTCCTTGAACGTCTTGCCCGCGCCGGAGATCGCCTGATACGTGCTCACGACCACCTCACGCGGCTCGAACTCCTTCCATGCGGCCAACGCCGGCGTGTACGCCTGGATCGAGCAGTTCGGCTTGACGGCGATGAAGCCGCGCGTGGTGCCGAGCCTCCTGCGCTGATGCTCGATGACCGCGAAGTGCTCCGGGTTGATCTCCGGCACGACCATCGGCACGTCCGGGGTCCAGCGGTGCGCGCTGTTGTTGGAGACCACCGGGGTCTCGGTCTTCGCGTAGCGCTCCTCGATGGCGCGGATCTGGTCCTTCGGCATGTTCACCGCGGAGAACATGAAGTCGACGCCCGCGGCGACCTTCTCGGCGTCATCGCCGTCGACCACCGTCATGTGCTTCACGTATTCCGGCATCGGCGCTTCCATCTTCCAACGGTCGCCGACGGCCTCCTCGTACGTCTTGCCGGCGCTGTGCGCGGACGCGGCGACGGTGGTCACCTCGAACCACGGGTGGTTCTCCAGCAGCGTGATGAAACGCTGGCCGACCATGCCGGTGGCGCCGAGCACGCCGACCTTCAGTTTTTCGGACATTGCAAACCCCTTGGATGAGACGGTTGGGCGGATTACACACGTGATGTCCAATCCTACGGAACCGTGGGGGCCGCGGCGTGCCGGTGCCCATATGATGGCCGGTGCTGCGGGGTGTTGGCGGGGTGGTTGCGGGGTGTTTGCGATGTGGTTCGTCGGATCGTGTCCGACTTGTTTCGCGGAGAGGAGTGTTGGCGACGTGATTTGGTTGGACTGTTCCGACTTGTTTCGCTGAGAGAGGCTTCCGGGGTGCGCTGTGCGGACGGGTCGGCGCGGTAGGCTGGTAGGCATGTCGACAGCATCACAGGAAGCCCGCAGGCAGCTCGATCGGATCGTGGCATTGGGATACCCGGACGTGGCGGACATGAGCGCCGCCGCGTTCCGCGCGCTCGCCAACCCGCTCATCGATGCGCTCGAGCACAGCGACCTCGGTGCGAACATCCTGCTGGTGCCCACCAGGGAGCTGGTGTCGCCCGAGTCGCTCATCGCGCGTACCTCCATCAACCGCATGGCCGGGTTCACCACCATGCCTCCGCGCGACATCGCGAGTTTCCTGCCCCAAGATGGGTTCGAGCCGCCTGAAGGCCCGTTCTATCTGGTGGTGAACCCGCACACCGGCACCTGCTACATCAACCGTGAACCGGATGTGGCGCGCAAGCTCATCGACTCCGACGAGCGCATGCCGCTCACCTTGGAGGAGGGGCTCGCCATCGCCACGCAGCATCCGGAATGGCTGTTGGAGAAGAACGGGTTCAACCTGCTCGGCTCCCGTTCCGCCGACGGTCGCGTGCCGAGCATCTGGATGAGCCAGAATGCGCCGCGATTGGGTGCGGTATGGCCCAATTCGCGTCACACCTGGCTCGGCAACGCCTACTGCACCGCGCGCAGGGGAGTGAGCCTCTTCCGGTAGCGTCCTCTCCTGCCCGTCCTCTCCCATCTGTCCGCCTCAGCCCGTCCCGCCCACTTGGGATCCGTCCCGTCCACCGCGCCTCACAGTCCGCCGTGATTCGCCCGCCATACACCCGCAGCCGGTAGACTGGACCGTAGTCATCACGCTTGGAGAGAGAAGGCCAGGATGAACTGCGAGAGGTGTGGCACCCCCAATGACGACGGCGCCCGATTCTGTGTGGAATGCGGCGCGCCACTATCCGGCGCCCCTGATGCGGCGGCCGGAGCACCCCCGACGCCCGGCATGCCGCCGGTGCCGATGCCCGGTCCCGTACCCATGCCGCCGCAGGCCGTCCCCATGCCCGGTCCGGCCGCATCGGGCACCGCCGGCGAACCGGCGAAGGGCGGCCGCAACAAGAAGACGCTTCTCATCGTCGTCATCGTCACGCTGCTGGTCCTCGCCGTCGCAGGCGGTGTAGCGGCGTTCCTGACGTATCGGGCGGAATTGTGGGGCGGCAAGAGCCTGCCGGACGTCGCGAGCCTCGCCGCCGGAACGAACGGAACCGATGGAACGGACGGTGGCAAGGCCGGCGGCAAAACCAGCGCGAAACAGTCGAAGAAGTCGGCCGTCACGGCGAAGGCCGTGACCGAGGCGCTGAAGGACAAGGGTCTGAAGACGAAGACGGTGACCGAGTTCTCCGGCGAACAGTCCGGCACGTTCCTCGGTTACCAAGGGCTGAAGGAAGGGCAGCGCGTCAAGGCGGGCAGCACCGTCACGGTGCGCGAGTCGGCCGGACCGGGCGTGCCGAAAGGCACGGTCGGCAAGAAAGCCACGGACGTCGTCAAGACGTTCAACGGCATGGGCGTGCCCGTCCACTACAAGCAGGTCGTCATCTCGCAGGACAGCAAGACCCCCGAAGGACAGGTCGGCGTCACCTGGCCCACGCCCGGCACCGGGCTCTCGGACGACGACAAGGACGACGGCATCTACATCGGCGTCACCCACAAAGGCGACGGCATCCCCGTCGACATCCTCGGACAGGACAAGAACACCGCGCTCAACGCGCTGCAGGCCCAAGGCTACGACGTGGACCTCGAACCCCACTTCTCCTCCAAACAGTACGTGGGCAAGATCTCCGGCAGCTACCCGGCCCCCGGATCCACGCTCGAGAAGGGCGACAGCGTCACCCTCTACTACGGCGTCGACGCGTCCAGCACCAAGGACCTGCTCAGCAAGACCACCGGCAGCGGCGACTACGCCATGAAGGTCGTCAACAACGACGCCACGCCTATGATCGGCATGTACTGCAAGGCCACCGTGACCGATGCCTCCAAGGACTGCATCACCCTTGAGGAAGCCGACGGCCCCTACGGCGCCGACAGCGTGGGCGGCGGATTCATGCAGATCAAGGAACGCCCCGCGGACAACGACTACGACACCCTCGGCCTCAACAACTGGTCGCAGGACGTCGGCGGCGTCATGCTCTCCAACCAGGGCTATCCGGGCGCGAAGGACAGCGACCTGCCCATGGCCAACCACCTGCTCATGGGCAAGACCGGCGCGTTCGAACTGTACGCCGGCATGGGCCTGCCCAATTGCGGGAGCACCGTCTCCCAGTTCGACTTCGGCTCCTACTGCGACAACGGCACCTACCGCACGTACGACCTCAGCAGCGGCGCGTCTCCGCAAGGCAACACCGGTCTGACCTTCCGCATGAAGGACTTCCTCGTCTACGTGCCCGTCGGCACCGACCTCAAGAGCATCGAGGACTCCGGCTACTTCGACAAGTCCGCGCTCGCCGCCGCGAACAAGCAGAAGGCCGTGGACACGAGTCGCCCGTTCATCGTGATGCGCGACTCCTCGCTGTACGACGAGACCGAGGTGGGCATCAAGGCGGACAGCGCGTGGATCGATCCGTTCGTGCCCGGCAACGTCAACGGCAAGAACCCGCTCGAACCCGTCAAGCCCGCGCCGAGCGACGCCACGGTGTACTACCTGGTGGAGCAGAACGGGGACTTGGATTGGGATTCGCTGCCTGATGCGAAGGTCGCGGGCGTGAAGGATTCGTCCGGTTCGTCTGAGGGCAAGTCCGGCAGCGGCAAGATGGACAAGGTCCTCGCCGAGGCGATGAAGGCCGCCGCGGCCGACGACTACGCGCTGGCCTCCGGCGCGGGCGCGTGGGGCGCGAGCCTCGAGATCGGCGCCGATGGCACGTTCAAGGGCTCCTATCAGGACATCGACGCCGGCGTGACCGGTGACGGCTATCCGAAGGGTTCGATGGCGGAGTCGACCTATACCGGACGCTTCAAGTCGGCCGTGAAGAACGCCGACGGCACGTACACGCTGCAATGCGATGCGAGCGCGCTGAAGATCGACGGCACCGTCGGCTCGTCCAGCATCAAGGACGGCATGAAGGTGACCGTCACCAAGCCGGTGGGCATGGACCCGTGCGGCAAGCTCACGCTGTATCCCAAGGGCTACGACACGTCGAAGCTCGGCGACCAGCAGCGGATGTGGGCCGGCGGCGGTGACGTCGCGTCCAGCCACTCCACGCTGCCCGGGCCAGCCCTGACCAACGATGAGTCCGATTCGGACATGGAGTACACGTTCTACAGCGGCGTGTTCGGGAAGTAGCGGCGGCTTTGCGGCGGTTGTCCGGTTGAACATGATGCGGTCGGTTCGCGGCCGGGTGACGGTGTCATCCGGCCGCGGCGGTTGCGGCGTTGAAGTGAGTGAAAGCAGTGAGTGAAAGGACGATACGATGACGACGTGCGGGCGATGTGGCGCCGTGAACGATGATGGCGTGCGGTTCTGCACGGAGTGCGGTGCGGCTATGCCGGTTTCGTCCGGTGCGGTGCCGCCGGTGCCGTTGCCGCCCGGCGCGTCGGGTGGCGCGCCTGTGCCTGCGGCGGCTTCGACGCCTGCGAGTGCGCATACGTCGAGGCCGGTTCCGCCGGTTCCGCGGGGTGATGCGACCGTCGTCGAAGCGGGTGCGCCCGTCGTGCCTCCGGGGATGCCACCCGTACCTGGCCCTTCGCAGGGCCCGAATGGTCCGGCCGCATCGGCCGCCGATGGCGGACCGGCCAAACGCGGTCGTGGGAGGAAGACGCTCCTCATCGTCGTCATCGCGTTGCTGGTCCTCGCCGTCGCAGGCGGTGTGGCGGCGTTCCTGACGTATCGGGCGGAACTGTGGGGCGGCAGGAGCCTGCCGGATGTCGCAAGACTCGCCGCCGGAACGAACGGAACGGCCGGCGAGAAGCAGTCGAAGAAATCGGCCGTCACGGCGAAGGCCGTGACGGAGGCATTGAAGGACAAGGGCCTGAAGTCGAAGACCGTGCAGGAGTTCACGGGTGAGCCGCGGGGCACGTTCCTCGGTTACCAAGGGCTGAAGGAAGGACAACGCATCAAGGCGGGCAGCACCGTCACGGTGCGTGAGTCGGCCGGACCGGGCGTGCCGAAAGGCACGGTCGGCAAAAAGGCGTCGAAGGTCGTCAAGACGTTCAACGGCATGGGTGTGCCCGTCCACTACAAGCAAGTCATCATCAACGATACGAAGCAATATCCGAACGGGTCGGTGGTGGAGACGTCCCCGTCGCCGGGACAACCGGTATCGAAGGATGATGCGGAGTCAGGCATCATCATCGGCGTCGCGACCGAAGGCGACGGCCTTGGATTCGACATCCTCGGCACCGACAAGGATACGACGGCCAAGCGATTGCAATCGCAAGGACACAAGGTGGATCTTGAACCGCATTACTCATCGAAGCAGTATGTTGGCAAGATCAGCGGAAGCGATCCGGCGCCGGGCAGCCCGCTGGAATCCGGTCAATCCGTCACGCTGTATTACGGCGTGGATAAGTCGAGCAACATGGACCTGTTCAGCGAGCGGCTCTCGGACGTCACGATCCTCAAGGAGAACCCCTCTCCGATGGTGGGCACATATTGCCGGAGCACGGTGCGGGACACGTCCAAGGATTGCCTGACGTTGGGCGAGGACGATCTCGGTCTGCCCCAACTCAACGGCGGAACGACAGGGGCGCAGGACAGCGAGCTGACGATCGGCAGCTACACGCAGAATGTGATACCGCTGTCAGGCGAAGGCCTCGTCGACGGAGAATCGCCGATGAAGAACCATCTGTTCACCAAGGATTGGGGCATGTTCGAACTATATGCGGGCGTGGGCATGGCCTATTGCGGCGATGAGGTGCTTGACCCCGGTCCCGGTATGTATTGCGATGCCGGCACGGTCCGCGTCCCGGATTTCTCGGACATGACGTCACCGGTGCACGATTCCGGAGCCACGTTCAGGATGGAGGACTTCCTGGTGTACGTGCCGGTCGGTTCCGACCTGAAGGCGTTGGAGGACTCCGGCTACTTCGACAAGTCGGCGCTCGCCGCCGCGAACAAGCAGAAGGCCGTGGACACGAGTCGCCCGTTCATCGTGATGCGCGACCCAAGCCAGTATGAGGAGACGTCGGTGTCCGCGGACGACAATGTGGACCCCTCGGCGAATCCGTTCGTGCCCGGGGACGACAACGGCGTGAATCATCTGGTCAAGATGAAGCCTGCGCCGAGCGACGCCACGGTGTACTACCTGGTGGAGCAGAACGGGGACTTGGATTGGGATTCGCTGCCTGATGCGAAGGTTTCGGGCGTGAAGGATTCGTCCGGTTCGTCCGATTCGAGTGGTTCCGATTCGGGCGATTCGGGAAGCTCGGCCGGTTCGGTGGACTCGAAGGCCATGTTCACGCAAGTGGCGGGCGAGTATTCATGGCCCAGCGCAGCCATCTCCCGTACCGATCTGACGTTGCGCCCGGACGGCACGTTCAACGCGGCCTACACCGTGGCGAACGACGAGAACGTCGCACATCTCAATTACGACACGCCCTCCACCACGGTGAACGTCACCGGACGGTTCTCCTCCATCAAGGAAACCGACACCGGGTACACGCTCCAATGCGACGCGAAATCCCTCAAGGTCGAAGGCGGCGGTGACTCGTTGGCGTTGAAGGGCAGCGGCATGGCCCCATGTGGCACATGGCGTTGGTATTCCGGTGGCACCACATTCGGTGAGATACGAGACGAGACTGGCGCGTGGGGCGTCGGCGGGTTCAGCACGGACCGCAAGGACGTGGCGCTCGCCAGCGACCACGGATCCGGCGCGTTGTTCCTGCGCATGTCGTGATGAGGCCACATTCCAGAGTCACCGGCGATAGACGACCGACGTGAACCGTCATGCACGCCGATGTGGAAGATTGGGAACGGAAGAAGTAGGGAGAGAAGGCTCGATATGCATTGCGGCAACTGCGGTGCGGACAATACGGATGGCGCCAGGTATTGCGAGAGGTGCGGGGGTGCGCTGAGCCCTGCGGGAGATGCGGGGACGCCGGCCGCCGGTCCGGGTGTTGGTCCGGGCGTGCCGGGTGCGGGCGTGCCGTTGCCCGGTGGGGGCATCGGCGCGGCGGGTCGCCCGGCCGTGCCGTTGCCTGGTTCGGTGCCGTTGCCGCCGGCGGCGTCTGCGGTGCCGATGCCCGCGGCGCCGGCATTGCAGTATGATGCGACCGTCGCCGATGCCGCGCCGGTTCTTCCGTCAGGTGCGCCGCCGGTGCCGATGCCTCCCGTGCCCGGTGGCGGTGCCGCGGATGGGATGGGCGATGGCGGCCGTCGTGGCGATGGCGGCGATGATCGGGGCGTTGCCGTGCGGCGGAGGCGGCTGCCGTGGATCATTGCGATTGCGGTGCTGCTGGCGTTGGTTGCGGGCGTCGTGGCGGCGTTCCTGACGTATCGGGCGGAACTGTGGGGCGGCAGGAGCCTGCCGGATGTCGCAAGCCTCGCCGCCGGAACGGACGGCGCGAAGCAGTCGAAGAAGTCCGCGGTCACGGCGAAGGCCGTGACGGAGGCGCTGAAGGACAAGGGACTGAAGTCGAAGACCGTGCAGGAGTTCACGGGTGAACCGCGGGGCGCGTTCCTCGGTTACCAAGGGCTGAAGGAAGGACAACGCATCAAGGCGGGCAGCACGGTGACGGTACGCGAGTCGGCCGGACCGGGCGTGCCGAAGGATACGGTCGGCAAAAAGGCGTCGAAGGTCGTCAAGACGTTCAACGGCATGGGCGTGCCCGTCCACTACAAGCAGGTCATCGTCACGGACACGGACAAGACGCCGGCGGGAACCGTCGTCGCCACATGGCCCGAACCCGGACACGGCGTGGACGAAGTGAACACGGACGGCGAGTCGGACAAGACGTCGGGAGACACATCGGACGGCGACGGGACGACGGGGTCGCGCGACATCTACATCGGCGTCGCGACCGAAGGCACTGGCGTCGGCGCCGACATCATCGGCGAGGACGTGGACACGGCGCGTTCCACCCTGCGGGCGCAGGGCTTCGACGTGACCATCAAACAGCGGTTCTCCTCCAAGCGGTACATCGGCAAGGTCGCAGGAACCAGCCCGACGCCCGGCTCGGCCGTCAGCAAGGGCGGCAGAGTCGTCCTGTATGAAGGCGTCGGCGCGGATCAGGTGCATGAGGTGTTCTCCTATGATTCGCCGGAAACCGGCGGCTATGAGATGACCGGATCGTCGGCGGTCGTCGCGGGAACGTGGTGCAGGAATGATGGCGATTGCATCACGCTGGATGGGAGAGAAGCCGAGTTGGGGCCGGGGGACGTGCTTTATCAACAAGGGCGTGACGGCGTGGATTATGGTGAATATGGCTCTCTGACCGCATGTACTAATATGGGCGACCCCTATTGCGAGGACGACGCGTTCCTTCTGAAGCAAGATGTCGGGGCCTTTGAAGAGATGCCTTTTGAGAGTTTGACCAATTATTGGTGTAATGGAGTCAGGCAGGAAGGCTATGACGAATCTCCTTGCTCTGGCAAAGCCGAATACCGGATGCAGGACTTCTTCCTCGTCGTACCGGTGGGTTCGAAACTGGACGAGCTGGAAAGCAACGGATATTTCGATGCAGGTGCGTTGAAGACCGCCAAGCAGAAAAAGAAGGTGGACACGGATCGTCCGTTCCTGCTGTATCGCAATCCGAAACTGTACGACAACACCACGGCGACGCGTTCCGATGTCGAAGCGCCGAATCCGTTCGTGCCGTTCAACGTGTGGTCGTATACAAAGAACGATATGGTCAAGTTCAAGCCGGCGCCGAGCGACGCGGACGCGTACTATCTCGTGGAATCGGAGGGCGACTACGATTGGCCGTCACTGCCTGATGCGGATGTGAACGGTACGACCGGCAGAACATCGACCGGCGCAAGCGACAAATCCGGCGAATCGTCCGGAACAAAGACCGACGCGACGCTGTTCAAGAACATCGCCGGCTCATATACGTTCTACAGTTCAGGAGACGGATCAAGCATCACCTTCATGACGGTGAACAAGGACGGCACCTTCACGGGCGAGGATAGGGTGATCGACGGGAACTCCGACCTTCCTGTTGCGACGGCTCCCCGTATCAGCTATCCGTTCCACGGACGATTCTCCTCAATCACGAAAAACGACGCCGGCGGATACGACATGCCCTGTGATGTCAAGGCATTCGGTTTCGACAAACCCGATGAGAACCAATGGGACAGCGGTCCGAGCCCCTGCGGTACGTGGCATTGGTATCCGGCCGGGACGCCATTCTCATCCATGAACACGAAGGCATCGGTCACGGAATCGCTGGCGATTGCCAACGGTCGCGTGACCTCCGACTCATGGCAGTCGGCATTGTTGGTCAATGACGGCTACGAATACGGCGTGTTTTCTAAGGATCAGTGAACGGTCGGGCTGAGACGGGCCGATTCGGTCTACTACCTTCGGGAATAGTCTCCTCGAAATGCGAGCGGGGGGGGGGGCACAGTGCGCCCGCTCCATGCTGCTCGTCCGTGGCCCCGGAGTGTGATTCCGGGTCTGTGGTGTGTTCCGGCCCACGGGCTGTTGGTCCGGAACGTGTGATGTGGCCTGATTCCGCGTTCCGGGTCCAGTATTTGCGGCACCGGAACGCAGGATGGAGCTGTCTGTACGTTCCGGCCCAGGGCCTGTTGGTCCGGAACGTCAAAACAGGAGTCCCCAGCGCTCCGGGGCCGCTGTGGTGTGCTGCAGCGCGCTGTGGTGTGGCCCCGGAGCGGGAAGATGGAGGTCCTGGGCGTTCCGGCCCAGGGACCTTTGGTCCGGAACGTGTGATGTGGCCTGATTCCGCGTTCCGGGTCCAGTATTTGCGGCACCGGAACGCAGGATGGGGCTATCCGTACGTTCCGGCCCAGGGCCTGTTGGTCCGGAACGTCAAAACAGGAGTCCCCAGCGCTCCGGGGGCACTCCGGCACGCCCAAGTGTGGCCCGGAGCACTGAGAGTGGGTTTTCTGTCGTTCCGGGACCTACACAACGCCGTCAGCGCGCCATCCACAGCACAATCAACGCCGCCGCGGGCGCCGCAATACCCGCCGCACGGGCGCGCTGAGCGCATACCCCAAGGCTCCGGCGAGCGCCACGACGGTGGCGAAGGTCGCGGGCCGGCGCAGCTGGTCGCGCAGGCTCACCGCGCCGGTCACGCAATGGTCCTCGAACCAGACGCGCAGCTCGTTGCCGGAGTATCGGCCCACGAGCTCGCCCCAGGTGAGCATGCGCGTCTCGTATGCGGCCGGCGCATCCTCGTGGAATTCGAACAGGCGAATGCCGCGCAGCCGTGATTTCGGCCCGTAGCATTCGAATCCGCAGGTGGGCGCGTAGCCCAGGTCGATGCCGTCCTCATGCCCGACGAACGCGTTCTTGTGGTCGTGTCCGCAGAACAGCGCGAAATAGCCGCCGGCTTCACGCATCGCATCCACTTCGCCCACGTTCTCGTCGGCGCAGCCGATCGCCTCTCCCAAGCGTGAGCCCGGTCGGCATTTCGTTTCGTCCAGCACGTAGCAGCGTCCGGCGAACGTGCGTGATCCTTCGACGGCGTTCGGTGTCCATGCGGGTACTTCCCTGAGCACGTCGTAGAACTCCTGCGGCGGGATGTGCTGGAACGCGATGGCCGGCACGGGCCTGCCGTCGCCGTTGCGCTCGCCGAGTGCGCGCTGCACGTCGCCCAGCCATGCGATCGCCTCGGGGGAGGGCGTGCCGTAGCCGTCGGAATCGGCCAGGTCGAGCCGACGCGGGTTCGTCGCGTACAGCGGGTATTGCGCGTCGCGTTCGGCGGGTGTGTCCTTGTCGGCGTAGTCGCCGGAGTTGACCATCATCACGCTCATGGCGATGCGTCCCGAACCGTCCGAGGCTTCGACGGGCAGTGCGAACGTGCCCGGTTCGAGTGCGAGCGGGGTGCCGCCTCCGCGTCCGGTGGCGTCCGTGGTCCCGTCGCCGTCGCCGTCGGCGCCGGCCGGGTTGAGGCATCCGGGGAATTCGCGGTAGATGTCGTCCTGTTCGTCGGCGAGGATGCCGCATTGGAAGTCGTGGTTGCCGTAGGTGGCGGCGAACGGCACGCCCGCTTCGACGACGGGTCCGAGGAATTCGGCGAACGTGCGGCGCACTTTGGCGCGCGTCTCGTCCATGAGGTCGTCGATGGTGACGATGTCCGCGGTGGGCGGCACGTGGAGGTTGTGGCGTTCGGCGATGCGTCGCCTCACGCCCTGCAGCTTCGCCTCGATTTCGGTGACGAGGCGCACGCGCGCGCCCGGCTGTTCGCCGCGGCGGCGTAGGAACGTGTCGATGTAGGCGGGGTCGTAGCCTCGGATCTGGTCGCCGGTGAGCACGACCAGGTCGGGTTTTGCGGCCCTGATGGCCTCTCGGATGAGGCGGATGGTGTCCCGGTCGACTTCGGGTTTGTCCTGGATGTCGGCCATCTGCAGCACGCGGAACGTGCCGTCGTCACGGAAACGCAGCGTCATGGCTTCCATGGTAGCCGTGCGTGAGGTCCTTCGGCCGGGCGCGTGGGACGATGCCTCCGGTCCCGCCCGATGACGTCCGGCGACGTTCGATGCCGTGCGATATCGGCCGATGCCGTGCGTCGCGTCCGGCCTGTCCGTTCCCCGCCGATGGTGTCGTGCGATGGATAGTGAGACCGGCGAGGCGTTGGGATGCGACGTAGGTAGGATGGGAAGTTGCGCATGTTACATGCGCGTAAACGCGCAGTCGCCCGCGGCCGTCCGGCCTGGGGAGGGGCGCGCGCCATGAATCGGTGGCCGTGGGAGCGGCCAGATGCCAAGCAAAGGAGGAACGATGGGTCAGGATCAATCATCGGTATTCGATCTCGCGGCTGTGGCCGCTGCGTCCAACGGAGGGAACAACGACCCGCTGCTGCCTCCCGCGCGCTTCATCGGCGAGCCGCAGAAGCCGAGCTCGATGCCGTACAACAAGTACGTGGCGTACGACAAGCAGGTGCCGTTCGACTACCCGCAGCGCACGTGGCCGGGCAAGAAGCTGCAGCGCGCGCCGCGCTGGTGCTCCGTGGATCTGCGTGACGGCAACCAGGCGCTCGTCAACCCGATGGACTCCGAGCGCAAGCTGCGCTTCTGGAATCTGCTCGTCTCTATGGGCTTCAAGGAGATCGAGGTGGGCTTCCCGTCCGCTTCGGAGACCGATTTCGACTTCATTCGCATGCTCATCGAACGTGAGCTCATCCCGGACGACGTGACCATCGTGGTGCTCACCCAGTGCCGCGAGCATCTCATCCGCCGCACCTACGAGGCGCTCAAGGGCGCCAAGCGCGCCATCGTGCACTTCTACAACTCCGTCTCCGTGCTGCAGCGCGAGGTCGTGTTCCGCAAGAACAAGGAGGAGATCAAGAAGCTCGCCACGGACGCGGCCGAACTGTGCAAGCATCTCGAGGGCGAGGCCAAGGGCATCGACCTGTACTACGAGTACAGCCCCGAATCGTTCACCGGCACCGAGCCGGAGTACGCGGTGGAGGTGTGCAACGCGGTGATCGGCGTCATCAAGCCGACGCCCGAGCATCCGATGATCATCAACCTGCCGGCCACGGTGGAGATGACCACGCCGAACGTGTTCGCCGACGAGGTGGAGTACGTCTCCAACAACCTCGACGACCGTGACGCCGTGGTGCTCTCCCTGCACCCGCACAACGACGAGGGTATGGGCGTGGCCGCCACCGAGCTGGCCGTGCTGGCCGGCGCCGACCGCGTCGAAGGCTGTCTGCTGGGCAACGGCGAGCGCACCGGCAACGTGGACCTCGTCACGCTGGGCCTCAACCTGCTCACGCAGGGCGTGGACCCGCAGCTCGACCTGTCCAACGTGCCGGAGATCCGCAAGACCGTCGAATACTGCAACCAGATCAAGATCTCCGAGCGTCACCCGTACGCGGGCAACTTCGTGTTCACCGCGTTCTCCGGCTCGCACCAGGACGCCATCAAGAAGGGCCTCGAGGCCCGTCAGGTGGCCGCCGACCGCGCCGGCGCGAACCTCGACGACTTCGTCTGGCTCGTGCCCTACCTGCCGATCGACCCGAAGGACATCGGCCGCACGTACGAGGCGATCATCCGCGTCAACTCCCAGTCCGGCAAGGGCGGCATGGCCTACCTGCTCAAGACGAACCACAACCTCGACCTGCCGAAGCGCCTGCAGGTGGAGTTCGACAAGATCGTCCAGAAGTACGCGGACGACACGAAGAAGGAAGTCAAGGACGAGGACATCTGGCGCCTCTTCAAGGACGAGTACCTGCCGGTCGAGCAGTCCGGCATGACCGCCGCCGGCGTGATCGTCGGCGACACGCATGACGAGACGCTCGCCCCGTGGGGCCGCCTCAAGCTGCTCAAGGTGGCGGTCTCCTCCGGCGAGGACGGCTCCGACACCGTGCTCAAGGCGCGCGTGCTCGACCGCGGCGTGAACGTCGGCAAGGACGAGGAACACATCCGCGAGGTCTCCGGCGTGGGCAACGGCCCGATCGCCGCGTTCCTCAACGCGATCGCGAACCTCGGCATCGAGGCGTCCGTCATGGACTACGTGGAGCACACCATGTCCGTCGGCACGGACGCGATGGCCGCCTCCTACGTGGAATGCCAGGTGGGCGAGGACGCCGAATCCCAGATCATCTGGGGCGTCGGCATCGACTCCTCCATCACCACGAGCGCCCTGAAGGCGATCATCTCCGCCATCAACCGTTCCAACGCCGGCCGTCGCTGAGCCGTCGCTGAGCCGTCGGCCAAAACACGACGAAGGCCTGCCGTCACCTCCCGATGCGATTCGGGAGGCGACGGCAGGCCTTTCGCGTATCTCGCGTATTGGGTGGGCCGGCGTGCGCCGGCCCACCCAACGCCATCGACCGTATGCTTGCGTATCCGGACATACGCAGGACATACGAAGACACGTGATCACATACGACGACGCCCGCGGAACGAACGGCCGGAAGGCCGTCGCGCCGCGGGCGCCGACCCGCATTCAGATCACTTGGACTTCACTTGGATTCGCTCTCGGTGGAGGTGCCGTTGCCCGTCCCGGAGCCGGAACCCTCCGAACCGTTCGAGCCGGAACCGCCGTTCTCGCCGGAACCGGAATCGGAGCCGCCGCTCTCGCCCGAACCGGACGTGCCGGAGCCGGAACCGCTGCCGGAACCCGAACCGGAGCCATTGCCGGATCCGCCCGTGCCCGTGCCGGAACCGCTGCCCGAACCGGAGCCCGAACCGCCGGAACCGGACGCGCCGGACCCGGACCCGGAACCGCTGCCCGAACCGGAGCCGGCTTCGGACGACGAATCGCCTTCGTTCGTCCTGCCGGACGAGGAGCCGGAACCGCTCTTCGAACCGTAGCCGAGCCCCCACGTGCCGTCGGAGCCGCCCACCTTGCCGTCGTCCTTCGCGGTGGGGAACGTTTCGTTCGTGGTGCCGTTCAACGCCTGCTTCATGTATTCGGTGAACAGGTGGATCGGGTAGTCGGAGCGGCCGGTCCACCGGCCGAACGCCGGGATCTCCTGCGGGTTGCCGTTCGCGTCCGGATACCACATGGCGAACGCGGAGACCACGGACGGCGTGTAGCCGACGAAGCTCGCCGCATACCCGTTGTTCGACGTGCCGGACTTGCCGGCCACGTTGTGCTTGATGGCGCGCGCCTCGGTGGCGGTGCCGGACTGCACCACGCCGGTGAGCG
Source organism: Bifidobacterium saguinibicoloris (assembly GCF_019331725.1). Lineage (GTDB taxonomy): Bacteria > Actinomycetota > Actinomycetes > Actinomycetales > Bifidobacteriaceae > Bifidobacterium > Bifidobacterium saguinibicoloris. The sequence goes on along the minus strand of NZ_JAHBBF010000002.1, from coordinate 213,738 downwards.
CCTTCGTCACGAGGTTCACGTCGTTTGCCTCGAACACGCGTTCTGTGCCGGTGGGCGCCTTGTACAGCTCCTCGCCCTTGCCGTCCTTGACGCTGGCCACGATGTGCAGCGTGGGCTTGTTGCCTTGGTTGGCGAGCGTGGCGTACGCCCACGTCATGTCCTCCACGGTGAGCGCGTTGTTGCCGAGCACCGTGTACGGTTCGGAGCCGTCCAATGCGGTGCTCTGCACGCCCGCGGTGCGCGCGGTCTGGGCGATCTTCTTGGTGCCGAGCTTGGTCTGCAGGTCCATGAACACGGTGTTGGACGACATGGCGGTGGCCCGGTACAGGTTGATGTAGCCGAGGTTCTCGCCGTCCACGTTGTTCACGGTGCCGCTGATGCCGGGGAACGTGCGGTGCGAGTTGCCGTTGAACACGGTGTCGAGGCTCACGCCGTCCTGCACGGTGGCGAGGAGCGCGAACGCCTTCATGGTGGAGCCGACCTCGTACTGGGCCTGCGTGGCGTTGTTGAGCTGCTTGGTGAGGAAGTCGTCGCCCGCGTACAGGGCGATGATCGAGCCGTCCTTGGGGTTGGCGCTCATCGCGCCGAACTGCATGCCGTCGGGCACCGTGCCCTGCATGCCGTTGGAGGCGGGGCTCACCACCTGCTGCATGAGGTCCTGCTTGCTTTTGTCGATGGTGGTGACGATTTTGTAGCCGCCCGTGTCGAGCTCATCCTTGGTGAACGCCTTGCGGTTCACCAGTTCGTTGCGCACCATGGTGAGCAGGTAGCCGTTGGTGCCCTTGTAGATGTCCTGCTGGCTGTATTCCACGGTGTCCGGCATGGCGGCCTCGGAGGCCTGCTTGGCGGTGATGTAGCCGTCCTCGCGCATGATCTTGATGACGCGGGCGAAGCGTTCCTGCGCCATGGACTTGTTCTGCGCCGGATCCCAGGAGGAGGGGGAGGGGATGATGCCGGCGAGCGTGGCCGCCTCGTCGAGCGTGAGGTCCTTCGCGTCCTTGCCGAAGTACGCCTTGGCGGCGGCCTGGATGCCGTACGCGCCGCGGCCCAGGTAGATGGTGTTCATGTAGTTGCACAGCACTTGGCTCTTGTCCTGCGACTGCGCGATCTTCAACGCGAGGATGGCCTCGTGCAGCTTGCCCAGGTATGAGGTGGTTTCGCCCAGATAGTAGCGTTCCGCATACTGCTGGGTGATGGTGGAGCCGCCTTGACGCGTGCCTTTGGTGACGTTGTTGAGCAGGGCGCGTCCGATGCCGCGCAGGTCGATGCCGCGGTCCGTGTAGAACGTGCGGTTCTCGGAGGCGACGATGGCGTTGCCCACGTAGTCCGGCAGCGCCGAGCAGCTGATGATGTCCCTGTTCTGTTCGGAGAACGTGCCCATCTGCGTGGTGCCGTCGGAGAAGTAGACGGTGGTGTTCTCCGCGAGCGCGATCTTCTCGGGGGAGGGGACCTCGGTGGTGATGTACAGGTATGCGAATGCGCCGACGCCGCAGGCGAGCAGCGCGGCGAGGATGCCGAGCACCCATTTGAGGACGAGATGCCTGCTGCGTCCCTTCATTTTCGGTCCGCGGCCGCCCTTGACGCGGTGGTTGCCTCCGCGGTAGTGCCGGGCCGCCGGCTTGCGCTCCGCCGTTCCCTTGGCGTTCCTTCGTGCGCGACGAGAATGTGAAACCATGCCCTCCACCGTAACCACATGCCCTGAACAAGGGGCCTGTTTTCGGCCGTGTGAACGTGAACGCGTGCGCTTTTTGCGTGGAATCCTCACAAACCCGCGGTGCGTTCCGCCGGCCTTGCCCGCCCGTCCGACACCCGGCGGTCGAAGCATGGTGTATAGTGGTCTGAGCCTCCACGCGGCGCTACGTCGCCCAATCCCCCCAGGGCAGGAATGCAGCAAGGGTAAGCGGCCTCTTGCGGGTGTGTGGAGGTTTTCTTATTCTTCCTCTCCGATGACGGCGTCGGTCCCCGCGTGGGCGTCCGGTCGATGCGTGTGGGCTACTCTGGGGTGCATGAGCGACGAACAGCAGCCTTCCGCACCCAGGATCCGCGACCCTCACGCCCCCGCGAATCTGGTCGATGATTTCGAGCCGTTGCCTCCCGTGGCGCCGTCCGCGCCCGGCGTCCCGGCACCGGTTCCTCCGGTTCCTCCGGCGCCGCGTCCCGGCGCCGTTCCGGCCGTCGGCTCCGCGCCGTCCTCGTTGGAGGACGTGGCCGACTATGACAACGCCGGCGACATGGCCGCCGCGTTGGGCGTCCGTCCGACGTTTGACGCCGGTTCCGAGTCGTCCGGGCCGTCCGCCCTGTTCCCCGACGACGGGGATGGTTCCGCGGCCGGCCCCCGTTCCCGCCGTGCCGCGCGCGCCGACGAGGATGCCCTGCTGGCCGTCCGCCCCCGCATCTCGAGCCGTGTACTCTGCGTGGTGTTCGGCCTGCTGTTCGTGGCGGCCGCGTTCGGCGTGTGGTGGTTCGCGGTGTACACGGAGACCGGCCAGTCGCTCGACGACATGGCCGAGACGTCCTTCCGCGCCGTCGCCTCCTCCGGTTTCGGCTGGCTCGCCGCGGGCACGCATGCGGTGGTGGCCGCCGGTTCCGCCGTGTTGGCGGTGGCCGCGGCCGTGGTGGCGGGCGTGCGCCGCCGGTGGTGGCTGCTCGGCCAGCTGGCCGTGTTTGGCGTGCTGTGCGCGGGGCTCGCCGAGTTGAAGCATGTGCTGCCCCGCCCGTTCATCATCCATACGGACATCACCGACGGTTCGTCCGCGCCGTCCGGCCACGTGGTGCTGGCGGTGGCCGCCGCGCTCGCCCTGGTGTGCGCGGTCTCGCGCGGATGGCGTTGGGCTGCGTCCCTGCTGGCGATGGCGTGGACCTGGTTCGCGGCCCTGTCCGTCGTGTACGGGCAGTGGCATCGTCCGTCCGACGCCGCGATGGCGGTGCTGCTGATCGGCGGCGTCGCGATGCTCGCGCTCGCGTTCACGCGTACGTCCGGCATGGACCGGCCCGGGCAGCGCCGTTCCTCCGCCGGCGTGCAGGTGCTGTCCTCCGTGACCGTCACCGCCGGCGTCATGGCGTGCCTGTACGCCTCGTACGTGATCTGGCAGGTCACGCCCGGCCTGACGATGGGCGCGCAATGGGCGAAGGCCGGCGCCGTGTGGGGGAGCGTGATCCTGCTGACCGGTGTGACGCTTCTCACCGTGGGATTGGTCGCCGCGCTGCGCCAGCTGACCGCCGCGCCGCTCACCCGTCTGGGGCTCGTGGGCGCGCCGCCCGCGCCGCCGGCGAGGGGAGCCCGCCGCGCCGCCGGCCGACAGTCGTGAGTAAGATACAGCACGTATAAAGGAGCAGGTAAGGAGAGGTCATGGCAAACGGCACCAAGCTCGTGATCGTGGAGTCTCCCACCAAGGCCCGCAAGATCGGCGGATACCTGGGGGACGGCTACACCGTGATGGCATCGGTGGGTCACATCCGCGATCTCGCCCAACCCAGTCAGGTGCCCGCGGCGGACAAGGCCCGGTACGGCAAGTTCGGCGTGGACGTGGACAACGGGTTCAAGCCCTACTACATCGTCGATGGCGACAAGCGGAAAACCGTCTCCGAGCTCAAATCCGCGTTGAAGAACGCCAGCGAGCTCTACCTCGCCACCGATGAGGATCGCGAGGGCGAGGCCATCGCATGGCATCTCGTCGAGACCCTCAAGCCCAAGGTGCCGGTCAAGCGCATGGTGTTCCACGAGATCACCAAGAACGCCATCCAGCAGTCCCTCATGCAGACGCGCGACGTCGACGCCGACATGGTCGACGCGCAGGAGACCCGCCGCATCCTCGACCGTCTCTACGGCTACGAGCTGTCGCCGGTGCTGTGGCGCAAGGTCGGGCCGGGCCTGTCCGCGGGACGTGTGCAGTCGGTCGCCACGCGCCTCATCGTCGAACGCGAACGCGAGCGCATGGCGTTCGTGCGCGCCCCCTACTGGGATGTGACCGCCACGCTCGAGGCACCCGGCGCGGAAGGCGCGTCCGTCGCCTTCGACGCGCGCATGACGTCGCTCGCCGGTAGGCGTCTCGCCGGCTCCAAGGATTTCGGTTCCGACGGCAGGCTCACGCCCGACGGATTCACCGGCAACGTGTGCCGTCTGGACGAGGCGAACGCCACGGCCATCGCCGCGGCGCTGCGCACGGCCGCGTTCACCGTGGTCTCGATGGAGTCGAAGCCGTACCGCCGCCGCCCGCTGCCGCCGTTCACCACGTCCACGCTGCAGCAGACCGCCGGCAACCGTCTCGGCATGAGCTCGCGCGCCACGATGCGCGCCGCGCAGGGCCTGTACGAGAACGGCTACATCACGTACATGCGTACCGATTCGGTCACGCTCTCCCAGGAGGCCATCGCGGCCGCGCGCCAGTCCGTCGAATACCATTTCGGCAAGGCGTTCCTTTCCGACGCCCCCAAGCAGTACGCCACGAAGACCGCCGGCGCGCAGGAGGCGCACGAATGCATCCGCCCGGCCGGCGCACGCTTCCGCGATCCGGACGAGCTTGCCGCCAAGGTGCCGGGCGACCAGCTGAAGCTGTACACGCTCATCTGGCAGCGCACCCTCGCCTCCCAGATGGCCGACGCCACCGGCTCCACCGCCACGGTGAAGCTGTCCGCGCCGACCGGCGCGTCCGGCGAGGCCATCTTCCAGGCGTCCGGCACCGTCATCGAATTCCCCGGCTTCATGAAGGCCACCGGTGAAGGCCATCGCACGGCGTCGCCGAAGGACGGTGCGAAGGGCGATGCGGCCAAGGGCGACGACAACGCGTCCCTGCCGCCGATGGCCACCGGCCAGCGGCTCGACGCCACCGACGTGCATGCGGACGGCCATGAGACGCAGCCGCCGGCCCGATACACCGAGGCCTCGCTCGTCAAGACCCTGGAGGCGAAGGAGATCGGACGTCCGTCCACGTACGCCTCGATCATCTCCACGATCATTGACCGCGGCTACGTGTACGAACGCGGCCGCGCACTCATCCCCTCCTGGCTGGCGTTCGCCGTGACCAAGCTGCTGGAGACCAAGTTCCCCAAACTCGTCGACTACCAGTTCACTGCGGACATGGAGAACGGCCTCGACCAGATCGCCCACGGCCGCGAGACCGGCCGCGACTGGCTCACCCGCTTCTACTTCGGTTCCGGCGCGGACGCCGCGCACAACGCCGACGAGGCGCACGAGGGCCTGCAGCAGCAGGTCGCGCAGCTCGGCGAGATCGACGCGCGCGCCATCAACACCATCGACATCGGCGACGGCCTGCACGTGCGCGTCGGCCGCTACGGCCCCTACCTCGAGGACATGGCGCACACGGACGCGGAAGGCAACCCGAAGCGCGCCTCCCTGCCGGACACCATCGCCCCCGACGAACTCACCGTGGCCGTGGCCCGCGACCTCATCGAGAACCATTCCGGCGGCCCGCGCGAACTCGGCAAGGACCCCGTCACCGGCGGCACCGTCGAAGTGCGCAACGGACGGTTCGGCCCCTACGTGGCGCTCGTCCCGCCGGCGGACGCCGCCGCGGACGCGGCGAAGGCCGAGACCAAACCCGCGAAGACCACGAAGCGCGGCTCGAAGAAGGCGGACGGACCGCGCCCCAAGATGGCGAGCCTGTTCAAGACGATGAAGCCGGAGTCGCTCACCCTCGAGGACGCGCTCAGACTGCTGAGCCTGCCGCGCGAAGTCGGCTCCTACGAGGAGACGAACGCCGAGACCGGCGAGATCTCCGTCTCCCACGTGGCCGCGAACAACGGCCGCTACGGCCCGTACCTCACCAAGACGAAGGCGGACGGCTCCACCGAGACCCGGTCGCTGGGCTCCGAGGACGAGATCTTCACCGTCACCATCGACCAAGCGAAGGACCTGTTCGCGCAGCCGAAGTTCCGCGGCCGTGGCCGCGGCGCCGCCAAGCCGCCGATCCGCACGCTGGGCAACGATCCGGAATCCGGCAAGCCCGTCGTCATCAAGGAAGGCCGCTTCGGCATGTACCTGACCGACGGCGAGACCAACCGCACCCTGCCGCGTCAATACGATCCGGCCACCATCGAACCGGCTGACGCGTTCCGCATCCTCGCCGAGAAGCGGGCGATGGGCCCGGCCACGAAGCGTGGCCGCGGCGGGCGTTCGGGAGCCAAGGGTTCGGCGGCGAAGGGCAAGGGCGGCGCCAAGGCCACGGCGAAGACGAACCCCGTCGAGGCGAAGCGCGCCGAACGCCGCGCCGAAGTCAGGAAGCTCGCCGAACAGGGCTGGGCCAACACGCGCATCGCGGAGAAGATCGGCTCCACCGCCTCCACCGTGAAGGCGGACGTCGACTGGCTCACCGCGAACGAAGGCTTCGTCCGGCCCGCCGTGGTCCCCGCCAAGCCGAAGAGGAAGTAGCGGCCGGCCCCTCGTTCCTCGTGGAACACGCCCCCGATGGCAGGGTTCGGGGTAGGGGTCATGCTCAACCATGCACGGATAGATAGCGTCTCCTCCTAGACGCGATGATGCCTGAAGTGTACCCGAATGCGGGTCGCGCGCACATCGCGGACGGGAGGAAGATTTTCAATGTCCGAAACGATGTTCCGCAGGCGTCTGGCCGCCGCCTGCGTGGGATTCGTCTCCGCGGTGGCCATGCTGGCGCCTTTGACCGCCGGCGCCAGCGCCGCGGACAATACCGCGGCCGGTTCCGATACCGCGATATCCGTCATCGACGCGCAACGGCTCGTCAGCCGGTTCACGGCGGAATACGGCGCGAACGGCCCGCAGGCCGCCGCCACGCCGCGCGCCCAGGCGGCACCCCAGGCGCAGTCCGATGAGGCCGACGCCCCGGCCGCCGCGGCGGACGAGCCGGTGGACGGCAAAGTGACGTCCGCCGCCGACCTGGCCGCGGAGATCGCCGCCGTCAAGGACGGCACGCCCGCCACGCTCACGCTCACCGCCGACGTGGCGCTCGACCAGCCGCTCGCCATCCCCGCCGGCAAGCGGATCACGTTCACCGACGACGGCACCGCGCGCGCCATCACCTACAAGGACCTGCCCGCATACGGCAGCGGCGTCATCACCGTCGAACAGGGCGCGTCCCTGACCTTCGACGGCGCGCACCTCACCCTCGACGGCACCGGCGCGCAGCCGCAGTACCGCATCATCCGCACCAACGGCGCCTTCACCCTCAAGCAGGGCACGATCACCGGCGCCGACACCATGGGCACCGCGTACATGCAGGGCGTCGCGAACGCCGGCGGCGTGGTCCTCGCCCAAGGCGCGGACGCCTCCTTCACCATGACCGGCGGCGCCATCACCGGCAACAAGGAGGGCATGTCCCTCGGCAGCGCCACCGTGTTCGTCTCCGGCGGCGCCAAGTTCGACCTCTCCGGCGGCGAGATCTCCAGGAACGACCTCACCAGCGGCGAAGGCTCGCTGACGGGCGACACCTGGAAGGACCCGAACAACGCCGGATTCCACGCCCCGGTGTGGATCTATCCGGACGGCGCCTCCACGTTCACCATGACCGGCGGCGCCATCACCGGCAACACCGGCTCCCTCGCCGGCGCCGTGCTCGTGGGCTATCCGCTGAGCAACAGCGCGAAATCCACCGTCACGATGACCTTCACCGGCGGTTCCATCGCGGACAACAAGGGCGCCGCATACTCCGGCGGCATCTCCCTGTTCAGCCGCGGCTCCGCGCCCGTCAAGCTCGACATGAGCGGCGAGGCGAAGATCACCGGCAACATCGGCCCGATGGGCGGCGGCATCGCCACCAGCGACGACTACGCCGCCAATGACCGTCGACCCAACAGGGACAAGGACCCGGCCGCCTACGACCAGTGGCTTAAGGGCTACCCCGAATACCAGAAAGGCTTCGAAGGTGAGGGCTTCACCATGAAGGGCGGTGTCATCGCTGGCAACAAGGCCGTCAGCGTCAAGGGATGGGCGAGCGGCACCGGCGGCGGCGTGTACATCGCCACCGACACGGTCACGCTGACCGGCGGCACCATCTCCGGCAACTTCGCCGAACAGGGCGGCGGCGTGTACGTGAGCACCGAACCGTACGTGCTCACCCTCACGGACGCACTCGTCACCAAGAACACCGCCACCGTGCTCGGCGGCGGCATCTGGCTGTGCCCCACCGGCGACCTCAAGAGCGCCGTGCGCAACGGCGGCGCCGTGTTCGACAACACCGCCGCCACGGACGGCTCCACCGGCTACGACACCGCCGCCGGCGCCGACGTCGCCTCCGTCTCCAAAACCTTCAACGAAGGCGTGTACCTGAGCAACCGTCTGCTCGGCAACTGGCTCATCGGCTGGTACCAGGACGGCGCCATCAAGCAGCATAAGGACTCCGCCTACTGGCTGGGCGAACCCGACGCCTCCACCAAGCGCTACGACGCCATGACCCCGGCCGAACAGGCCAAGGCCAAGCGCGGCGGCATTGTGCAGTCCAAGGACGACCTGGCCCTCCAGGCCGTCACCACGGACACCGGCAAGCAGGTGGCCCAATCCAAGGCCAAGCTCGTCATCTCCGACAATACGGCCGAACGCGGCGGCGGCATCGGCGCCAACGGCGCCGTCATCTTCGGCGAATACCCGGTGGAATTCCCGAAGATCGACGTCACCGCCACCAAGGTGTGGAAGGACGACGGCGACAAGGCCGGCGCACGCCCGCAGTCGGTCAAGGTCGCCCTCTACGAGGACGGCGAACAGATCGACGAGGCCACCCTCAACGCCGACAACGACTGGACCGTCACCTGGACCGACCTGCAGAAGATCGCCGGCGACGACCCCGTCCAGGCGGACGGCAAGGCGCTCGCCAAGTACGAGGTCAAGGAGGTCGGCACGGTCAAGGACTACACCGCCTCGGTGAGCCAATCCACCAACGTCGACGGCGACTTCACCTTCACGCTGACCAACACCTACGTGAAGTCCTCCGAGCCGAACAAGCCCGGCGAAACGGGCGGCAACGGCAAGCCGAACCAGCCGAAGCAGCTCTCCAAGACCGGCTCGGCCGTGGCCATCGTCGCGGCGGCGGCCCTTGGCCTGCTGCTCGCCGGCGCCGCGCTCGCGGCGACGCGCGTGCGCCGCTGACGGCACGACGGAACCGGCATGATGGCCGTGGCGTCGGAGCGATGCATCGCCTGACGCCACGGCCATCGCCGTATGCGGGCCGGTCACGCGGGTCCATCGTGCGGTCCCATCGCCGGCAGCGGATACAGTGGGGCACATGACCGGACTGTTCATCTCCTTCGAAGGCGTCGACGGCGTGGGCAAGACCACGCAGGTCGAACGGCTGCGCGCCTACCTCGAATCGCAGGGGCGCACCGTCGTCACCACCCGCGAACCCGGCGGCACCGCGCTCGGCCGGGCCATCCGCCGTCTGCTGCTGCACGGCGTCGGCGTGGCGGACGGAGAGACGGCGACGGACGGCGGTGACGGAACGGGGGACGCCGCGCAGGGCGCCGACATCGCGCCGCGCGCCGAAGCGCTCCTGTTCGCCGCCGACCGCGCCCAGCACGTCGCCGAAATCATCCGGCCGGCATTGGACCGCGGCGAAGCGGTCATCACCGACCGCTATCTCGACTCCTCCCTCGCCTATCAGGCGGGCGGCCGCGAACTCACGGCGGACGAGATCCGTTCCTTAAGCATGTGGGGTACGAACGGCCTGCTGCCGGACCGCACCTACCTGCTCGACATGGACCCGACGCAGTCGCACACGCGGCTCACCCACGATGAGGACCGCATGGAATCGGCCGGCGACGACTTCCAACGCCGCACGCGCGAGGCGTTCCTCACGCTCGCCGCGGCCGAACCGGAACGCTTCCGCGTCATCGACGCCGGCCGCACCATCGACGACGTGTGGGCCGCCATCCGCAGGGACGTCGACGCGCTGCTGCACGGCGACGATGACTGCGATGATGGTGGCGACGGTGCGGACGCGTCGGGCGCCGCGTCCGACGGAACCCATGACGGAACCCACGACGGAAACGAGGCGACCGCATGAGCGTATGGGACGGCATCATCGGCCAGCAGCCGGTCGTGGAACAACTCAAGACCATCACTTTGGGCGACCCGAAGCAGATCGCGCAGTCATGGCTCATCTGCGGCCCTCCCGGATCGGGCCGCTCCAACCTGGCCAAGGCGTTCGCCGCCGCGCTCGAGAGCCCGGACCACGGCATGGGCGACGAACCCACCAAGGTCACGCGGCAGGTGCTCGCCGGCACGCATCCGGACGTGAGCATCCTCGCCACGGACAAGGTGACCATCGGCATCGACGAGGTGCGCGAGCTCATCGGCGTCTCCGAACAGATGCCCAGCACCGCGCCATGGCGGATCATCATCATCGAGGACGTCGACCGCATGCTCGAACGCACCACCAACGTGCTGCTCAAGGAGATCGAGGAGCCGGCCGAACACTGCATCTGGCTGCTGTGCGCCCCCAGCGCGCAGGACGTGCTGCCCACCATCCGCTCGCGCACGCGCATCGTCAACCTCGCCGTGCCCGGCGCCGACGCCGTGGCCCGGTACCTGGAGACGGGCGTGGGCGCCGAGCCGAAGATCGCGAAACGGGCGGCGCGGCTCGCCGAAGGACACATCGGCATCGCCAAACTGTACGCCACCGACGAACGCGTCATGACCGACCGCGACGAACTCGTGGTGGGCGTGCTCGAACTCGCCAAGGCCTCCGACGCGGTGATTCTCGCCGGCAGACTCATCGGCAACGCCAAGGCGCAGGCCGAAGTGGACGTCGCCGGGCAGGCCGCGCGCGCCGAAGCCGACTTCCGCCGCATCAACGGGCTCGGCCCCGACGACCGCATCCCGCCGAAACTGCGCGGCGCCTACAACGCCATCGGCAAGAAGGACGAGCTCAAACGCCGCTCCACCCGACGCAGCCGCGACGTGCTCGACCGCGCGCTCAACTCCATCGCCTCCGTCTACCGGGACGTGACCGTCCTGCAGAACGGTGCGGAGGACGCGGTGGGCCTCATCAACCTGGAGAACCGGGCGGCCATCACCGAGCTCGCGGCTCGGCTCTCCCGCGAAGGCGCGCTCGCGCGGCTCGACGAGGTGGCGCGCGCCCGCAGACGCCTCATGGGCAACGGCAACCCCACGCTCGTGTTCGAGGCGCTGTTCTGTGCGCTGATTCCGTGAGGCGGGCGCGGGCGGTGACGCAAACGGTGACGCGGATGGTGCGGATGCCGCGGGCGGTGACGCGGGCGGCGTAGCATGGAGGCGGAAGGTCCGTGGGGTCCGCCGTCTCCCGCCGTAGTGGTTGGTCGGCGCAGTGTTGGGGTGACGGCCATGCGGACGGTACCGGCATTCACCAGTGGAAGGGGTGGATATGAAGGTCTGTACGCGATGCGGTGCGCAATGCGCCGATGACGTGCTGTTCTGTGGTTCATGCGGGAGCCCGTTGCCGCAGGCGGCACCGGGTGTGCCGGGCGTTCCGGGTGCGCCGGGGATGATGGGTGTGCCGGGCGCTCCGACGCCCGTGCGGGGAACGTCGCCGGCTCAGGCGCCGCAGGTGCCGATCTGGGGTGCGGCTCAGGTTCCGCAGGCGGCTCAGGTTCCGATGGTTCCGCCGGTTCCGCAGCAGGCTCCGACGGTTCCGCAGACCCCTGCGGCCGGGTATGGCGCGACGATGCCGCAGCCGCCGCAATCGCGTCCGTCCGGTGGGACGCAGGCCGGCGGGGCGGGTGTCGGTGCCGCTGTTGTGGTGCCGGACGTCTCCGCTCTGCGCGCCGCGCGCGTGCCGCTGGTGCTGATGCTGGTGGGCGCGGTGTTCGGCATGCTGTACACGCCGTTGACGCTTCTTGGTTTCGCGCTGTTCCCCGGCTCGCCGAGCGTGGGCGGCATGGTGTTCTCCTCGGTCGTCAACGGCCTAGGTGCCGGGCTGACGTTGTACATGGCGTTGGCGCTGCTGCTGTCGCTGACGGCCGATGGCCGGCGTGTGCGCGGCAACGGTCTGGTGCCGGCGTTCGTGGTCACGGTGCTGTATATGGTGTGCGTGGCGCTCAGGTCGGCGATGCCCGATCCGACGTATGTGGCGGCGACCATCCTGCTCGGCGTGGGACTGTGCGTCATGACGGTCCTGCTGCTCGTCGCGTCCTCCCGTGCGAAGGCCGACCGTGCCGGCGCGGGGATCGGCGGACGCGACGACACGCGTGCCGGGGTGCTCATCGTCTTCGTGGTCTCCATCGTGACCCTGCTCGCGGATGTGTTCGACGGCGTGGCGCACGGTCTGGAGTCGGAGGCGTGGCTGGTGGGCTCGAATCTGTACTCCGCGCTGAACGCGCTGATGCTGCTGATCGGCGTGTTCCTGCCGATGATGGTGCTGGGCGGCAGGCTCCGCCGTGCCACCGGCACGGGCTGGCATATCGCCCCGCTGGCGGGGTTGGTGATCGGAGCCGTGCTGCAGGTGGCGAGCGTCTGGACGGCCATCGCGGGCCAACAGCTGTTGTATCGCCTGCGGCAGGGGCGAATCACCACCGATGAGTACTCCAGGCAGGTGTTGCCGTTCAGCGGCGTCGGCGCTTGGCTGGGGGTGACGTTCTTCCTCGTCGTCCTCGTCGTCGTCATCGTCATGCTGGTCGGCGTATCCAAGGCGTCGCGGGGTGCGTCTGTGCCGTCTGTGCCGTCCGGCGTTCCCGCGGGGCCGTTCGTCGGGGCGTCGTCCGCGTATCCGTCCGCGGCGCCGGCTGCCTATCCGACGTCCGTGCCGCCGGCGCGACGCTGACCCGCTGCGATTGTCCGCGTCCGTCCTACGCTGGTCGGTCGGCCTCGGCCGGTCAGCGCTTCGTGCTGGAGACGCGCACGATGAGCTGCGGCGGCAGGGAGACGTGGCTCGGATGTCCGGGTCCCGCCTCGATGAGGCGTAGCGCCTCGGACACGATGCGCGCGTACGGCGGACGCACCGAGGTCATGGTGGGCAGCGAGGCGGAGGCGATGGGGGAGTCGTTGTAGCCCACCACCTTGATGTCCTCCGGCACGTTCATGCCGAGCGCGTGGAGGGCCATCATCACGCCGAACGCGATGGTGTCGTCCGCGCAGACGATCGCGTCCGGATGGCCGCGCTCGCCGAACAGGCGGATGGTGCAGTCGAAACCGCGCGTCACCGTGCGGTCGCCGAACCGATTCCACTCGCTCTGCGTGGTGAGACCGGCGGCGCGCACCTGCGTGTGGAACATGGCGAACAGCTCGGCCGATTCGAACGAGACCTCCTTGCCGGCCAGATACGCCACCGATTCGACGCCCTGTTCGGCCAGATGCCGGATGATGGCCTCCATGGCCGTGTTCTCGTCGATGGACACCATGTTGGTGCGGAAGGAACGCTGGCGTCCGCCCACCTGCACGATGGGGATGGAGTCGGCGTACTTGTCGAACGTCTCGGACAGGTCGGCACCGGCCGAGGTGACGGTGATGAGGCCGTCCACCTTGCGCGAGCACAACGATTCGATGCGGTCGACCTGGGCGGCCTCGTCGGCGGCGATGCCGAGGAGAAGCTGGCGGCTGTCCCTGTCGACGACGGGTTCCAGCGCGTCGAGGAGCCCGGCGCAGAAGTTGTCCGATGCGCTGGGGATGACCAGACCGATGGTGTTCGTCACGTCGGATCGGAGGGCGCTGGCCGCGTAGTTCACCGAGTAGTCGAGGTCCGCGGCGGCCTTGCGTACGCGTTGCGCGATCTCGTCGTCCTTGGTGCGTCGTCCGGAGAGCACGCGCGAGACCGTGGCCGTCGAGACCTGCGCCCGATTGGCGACCTCGAGGATGGAACTGGGGGATTTCGACGCCCGGCTGGCCATGTGCGTTCAAGTCCTTTATGCGTATGTGCGTGGGTTCATATGCGGTGGTGTCATGCGGCATACGAGGTGCGAAAACAATTTCGCCGCCCGGCACAACATGGTAGTGCAGGGCGGCGAAACCGTTAGGAATAGGGGGGTTCGGTGCGTCGCGATTGCGCTTTCGCGCGCATCGAAGTCTGTAGGTGCGGGGCGGTATGCGCCCCGGTGGGTCACTCGGCCTTGGTGAGGGTCTCGACCAGGGAGTCGGCCACGGTCTCGGCGTTGTCGCCGTCGACGGTCAGGTTCACGGTGTCGCCCTGCTTGATGCCCAGGCCCATGATGGACAGGATGGAGCCGGCCGGGACGGGGGAGCCGCCTTCCTTGGCGATGGTCACGGTGCAGCCGGAGGCGGTGACGGCCTGGGCGAACTCCGCGGCCGGACGGGCGTGGATGCCGACGGGATCGTTGATCACGGTGGAACGGGTTGCGGTTGCCATAGGAGCACTCCTTTGTCGATAGCAATTGTTGGGGCGCACGTCAGTCACTGACCTGTGCTGATAGGTACTATAGCACAGGAAAACACGACACGCGGAAATCGATTACCGGCGTTGTGCGGCGGGTCTTTCTGTGTATACTGTCACTGTCGGTAAATGGATTACCTGCATGCGTTACCGAGGCGTCAAGGACGCGTGGTGCGCGAGGGTGACCGCCGCGGGATGGACCGCGGGAAGCCGGCAACGAAGTCAAGACATAAAGGAGTGCTCAACATGGTTATCACCGGAAGCGGAATCGGACGTGGAGTCGCGGTCGGCAAGGTCATCCGCATGGCTCCGCCGCTGGAGGAACCCGCGGACGTCCGTCGTGACGCATCCATCAGCGCCGTCGTGGAGAACGAGCGCGTCTCCAAGGCCCTGGCCACCGTCAACGCCGAGCTGAACCGCCGCGCCGAAGAGGCCAAGAACGGCGACGAGGGCGCCAAGCAGGCCGCCCCGATCCTCGAGGCCATCGCCATGTTCGCCTCCGACCCGTCCCTGGCGACCTCCATCCAGAACCTCGTCAACGGCGGCAAGACCGGCGAACGCGCCGTGCTCGAGGGCTTCGCCCAGGTCGAGGAGATGTTCAAGATGATCGGCGGCTACCAGGCCGAGCGCGCCGCGGACCTGCACGATGTGGGCCAGCGCGTCATCGCCGAGCTGCGCGGCGTGCCCGCCCCGGGCGTGCCGGACTCCGACGAGCCGTTCGTGCTCGTGGCCGAGGATCTGTCCCCCGCGGACACCTCCGGCCTGGATCTCGAGAAGACCCTCGCCATCGTCACTTCGCAGGGTGGCCCGACCTCCCACACCGCCATCCTGGCGCGTGCCCGCGGCATCGTGGCCGTCGTGTCCGCCGCCGGCGCCGAGGACCTCAAGACCGGCGACACCGTGATTGTCAACGCCGCCAAGGGCGAGGTCGTCGTCGACCCGACCGACGCGCAGGTCGAGGAGGCCGAGCACGCCAAGGCCAAGGCCGCCCGCGCCAAGGAGCTGCGCGGTCAGGCCGGCGGCACCAAGGACGGCCACCACGTGCCGCTGCTCGCCAATCTGGGCAAGCCGGCCGACGGCAAGACCGCCATCGAATACGGCGCGGAGGGCGTGGGCCTGTTCCGTTCCGAGTTCCTGTTCATCGGCAACGCCGAGCCGCCGAGCGTCGAGGAGCAGACCAAGGCGTACACCGAGCTGCTCGCCCAGTTCCCGGGCAAGAAGGTCGTCATCCGCATGCTTGACGCCGGCGCCGACAAGCCGCTGCCGTTCCTCACCCCTGAGGACGAGCCGAACCCGGCCCTCGGTCTGCGCGGCCTGCGCACCCTGCGCGTCCACAAGGAGGTCCTCGAAGGCCAGCTCAAGGCCCTCGCCGCCGCCGACGCCCAGACCGACGCCGACCTGTGGGTCATGGCCCCGATGGTCGCCGACGAACACGAGGCCGCCTACTTCGTCAAGCTCGGCAAGAGCTTCGGCCTGAAGAAGGTCGGCGTCATGGCCGAAGTCCCGTCCATCGCCCTCATGGCCGACAAGGTCGCCGAGGTGGCGGACTTCGTCTCCATCGGCACCAACGACCTCACCCAGTACACGATGGCCGCGGACCGCATCCTCGGCTCCGTGTCCAATTACCAGACCGCATGGCACCCGGCGGTGCTGCGCGCCATCAAGCTCATCGCGGACGCGGGCAACGCCCACGGCATGCCGGTCGGCGTGTGCGGCGAGGCCGCGGCCGATCCGGATCTGGCCGTCGTGCTCACCGGCATTGGCGTGAACTCCCTGTCCATGACCCCGGTGGCTCTGGACGACGTGCGCGCCGCGCTGGCCGAGGTCACCTTCGAGGAGGCCAAGGCCAAGGCCGAGGCCGCCCTCAACGGCGACTTCTACAAGCCGGCCTGGGGCGACTGATTCCCATCCTGCCGGTTGGGCGCTCGCTTCCCCGACCGGCAGGCATCCGATTCCCGCGGTTCGCGGCCGTTCCACGGCCCGACCGCACGTGTGACACAAGACTTGGCGCGGCGACGAATCCCCGGCTTTCCCTTCTCCGGGTGACGCCGCGTCATCACCCCAGTGGCCCGGAACCCCCTTCGCCGGGCCACCTTCTCCGCCCGGCCCCGGGCGGCGGGACGAGCACTCCCCGCCGCCGCGGGGCCGGGCTTTTTCCATTGCGGCGGCGTGCGGCGTGATATAGTGGCCAGGTTATGTGAATAAGTCGATGATATGCAATATCGACGATTGATGTCGCATGTCGACCTGTGGTGCATTCGTCGCGCCCGAATGCCGCCCGGTCCGCCGTGTGTGTTGGACAGGAGGGGTGTCATGGCTTCCAAGCAGCGTGACCTTGCATTGAAGCTCCAGAAGCGCATCGCCAACGGGGAATTCTCCGAGACGGGCAAACTGCCCACCGAGGACCAGCTCATGGAGGAGTATGGGCTGTCCAGATACTTCGTGCGCGGCGCCATCGCGGTGCTCGCTGAGGCGGGGGAGGTCTTCCCCGTGCGCGGCAACGGCGTGTTCGTGCGCGAGGGCCGTGACAGCGGCTATATGCCGATCGGCACCTCGTACGGCATTTCGGCCGATTTCGGCAAGGACAACGTCACGTCGGTGGTGTGCGAGGTGGCGTTGGACAGGACCGACGAGGCGCTGTCGAAGCGCATGCGCTGCGCGGTGGGCTCGCCGGTGTGGCGCGTGGTGCGTCTGCGCCGTGTGGAGGGCGAGCCGCTGTGCTATGAGACCGCTTGGTATCTCAAGGAATACGTGCCGTTCCTCAACGAGGACATCGCGAAGGGGTCGTTGTACTCCTACGTGCACGACGATCTCGGACTGAACTTCGGCTTCGTGGACAAGGTGATCCATATGGATTGGCTGGGCGCCGACGCCGCCCGCCTGCTCGAACTGAACGAGGGCGATCCCGCCATCTGTATCGAGGACGACGCGTTCCTGACGAACGGCAAGCTGTTCAACGCCTCGAAGAACCTCTATCACTACAAGAACGCGAAGTTCTATGCGATGGCCTCGATGCGCTGACGGCCTGCCCTGGGTGTCGAACGGCGGTTCCGGTGTGTTCCGGGACCGCCGTTTTCGTTGGCGGCCCGCGGTTTGCGTGGCGTTTCCCGGCGTCGCCGTTTCCGAGTTGACAAGATATCAAGAAGATATATACTTAAATCATCGTTGTTTAAATAACTACTAAAGATGTAGACAACACGGATGGTTGTGTCATCTTGATGGTCTTTGAATGACGCCAACGGGAATGGGCGGATGTGGTAGTCCGCCCGGAAGAAAGGACATCCAATGAAGGAGAAAATGAAGGACATCGGCGACGCGATGCTGAATGGCTTCATGAAATTCGCCAGTCTCAAGGCGCTGGTGGCGCTGAAGGACGGCTTCATCCTCACGATGCCGGCCACGCTGATTGGTTCGCTGTTCCTTCTGATCGCGAACCTGCCGTTCAGCGGCTACGCCGACTTCATGGCGAAGACGTTCGGTGACCAGTGGAACATCGCGCTCAACCAGGTCAGCACCGCAACCTTCAACATCCTCGCCATCATCGTGGCGGTCGGCATCGGCTACGCGTACGCCCGCAACGAGAAGTGCGACGGCATCTCCGCCGGCCTGCTCTCCCTGGTCGCGTTCTTCATCGTCTCTCCGTCGTCGATGAACATCTCCATCGACCCGAAGACCATCGACATCGCCACCGACGCCACCAAGAACGCCAAGGACGTTGCCGTCTCCGGCGTGTTCGTCCAGAACTGGACCGGTTCCAACGGCATCATCTCCGCCATCATCATGGGCCTCATCGTCGGCTGGGTCTACACCGCCTGCATCAAGCACGACGTGAAGATCAAGATGCCCGAGTCCGTCCCGCAGGGCGTGACCAACGCCTTCTCCGCCCTCATCCCGGGCCTCATCGTCATCACCGGCTCCTCCATCCTGTACCACCTGTGCAAGGTCTTCGGCGGCGTCTCCCTCACTGAGCTCATCTTCAAGGTGCTCCAGATTCCGCTGCAGTCCCTCACCGACACCTGGGCCGGCGCGATCATCATCGCCATCTTGATCTCCCTGCTGTTCTGGTGCGGCATCCACGGCGCCAACGTGGTCTCCGGCGTCGTCACCCCTCTGCTCACCGCCAACACGCTCGTCAACCAGAGCCTCCTCGACAAGGGCATCTACCCGAGCAAGGCGAACGGCGGCCACTACCTGACCCCGCAGGTCATCGACTGCTTCGTCAAGTTCTCCGGCGTCGGCCTGACCGTCGGCCTGCTCGTCGCCGCACTGCTCTTCGCCAAGTCGAAGCAGCTGCGTGAGGTCTCCAAGCTCTCCATCGTGCCGGGCATCTTCGGCATCAACGAGCCTGTCATCTTCGGCCTGCCGATCGTGTTCAACCCGATCATGCTGATCCCGTTCGTGCTCACCCCGCTCTGCGCGATGATCATCATGTACGGATGCCTGTCCATCGGCTTCATCCAGCCCTTCGGCGCCGTCCAGGTGCCGTGGACCACCCCGCCGATCATCTCCGGCTTCATCCTCGGCGGCTGGAAGTGCGCGCTGCTGCAGGTCATCATCGCCGCGATGGCCGTGGCCATCTACTACCCGTTCGTCAAGATGCAGGACAAGATCTACCTCGAGCAGGAAGCCGAGGCCGAGTCCGCCGAGTGACCGGCGGACCGTGGATCGTCCGGCCGGTCTCCCCGGCCGGACGATCCACGGCCGGCATCCGCACGAACATCGGGGATCCCCGATACCGGCCGGTCCGCGAGAACCGCATATGACGGGCGACCGGCCCCCTCCTCTTCACATCAACAACAACATCAACGTCATCATCCCGAATCACCAATATTCAAAGGAGAACATCATGAAGATCGTATTGTGCTGCAGCGACGGCATGTCCACCAGCATCCTCGTCAGGAAGATGCAGGACGCCTCCTCCAAGCGGGGCCTCGAGAACGACATCTCCGCCATGCCGGTCTCCACCCTCGAAGCCAACGCGCAGGACGCCGACGTGATCCTGCTCGGCCCGCAGGTCCGCTACATGCTCAAGGACGTCAAGAAGGAATTCCCGACCAAGCCGGTCGAGGTCATCGCGCCCCAGGACTACGGCATGGCCCGCGGCGACAAGGTCCTCGACTTCGCCTTCAAGCTCGCCGGCAAGTGATCGCGCCGACGGGACAAGCGAAGCAACCAACGACAGACAGGAAAGCGTAACGAAATGGCAGACGAAGAATTCGATCTGGAAACCACCTGCTTCCAGCTGATCACCGCGGCGGGCACCGCCAAGTCCGATTACATGGAGGCGCTCGGCAAGGCCAAGGAAGGGGACTTCGAGGGGGCGAATGCCTCCATCGAGGAAGGCGACAAGAGCTACCGCGAAGGCCACGCCGTGCACTCCGGCCTCGTGCAGCGTGAGGCGGCCGGCAACCCGGTGAAGATGGGACTGCTGCTCACCCACGTCGAAGACCAGATGATGGCGGCCGAAGTGTTCCGTGCAATGGTCGTCGAGATGATCGACCTGTACAAGCGTCTCGACGCCAACGAATCCGGCGCCAAGGCCGAATAGACCGGGGGATGACGATGAGATTCCCCGACGACTTTCTCTGGGGCGGGGCGGTCGCCGCGCACCAGCTCGAAGGCGCATGGAACGAGGATGGTCGTGGCCCCAGCATCTGCGACGTCCTGACCGGCGGGGCCCACGGCGTCAAGCGTGAAATCACCGCCGACGGCGTGGTGCCGGGCCTCAACTACCCGAACCACCGCGGCATCGACTACTACCACACGTTCCGTGAGGACGACGCGCTGTTCCAGGAGATGGGCTTCAAGTGCTTCCGCACCTCGATCTCCTGGTCGCGCATCTTCCCCAACGGCGATGAGGAGCAGCCCAACGAGGAAGGACTGAAGTTCTACGAGGAGCTGTTCAAGGACTACCGTGCCAAGGGCATGGAACCGGTCGTCACGCTCTCGCACTTCGAGATGCCGCTGCACCTGGCGAAGATGGGCGGTTTCTCGAACCGCAAGGTCATCGACTACTTCTTCCGGTTCGCCTCGACCGTCATGGAGCGCTACAAGGACCTGGTGACCTACTGGCTGACCTTCAACGAGATCAACAACCAGATGGAGATGCATACCGAGATCTTCCCGTACACGGATTCCGGCATCATCCCCGACCCTCATGCCGACAAGCACACCGTCGAGCAGAGGATCTGGCAGGCCATCCACAACGAGTTCGTTGCCTCGGCGCTCGTCGTGCAGCGCGGCCATCAGATCAACCCGGCGTTCCGGATCGGCTGCATGCTCGCGATGGTGCCGATCTACCCGGCCACCTGCAACCCGAACGACGTGATGCACGCCGAGATCCTGATGCGCGACCGTTACCTCTTCGGCGACGTGTACGTGCACGGCACG
This sequence comes from Bifidobacterium saguinibicoloris, assembly GCF_019331725.1. Classification (GTDB taxonomy): domain Bacteria; phylum Actinomycetota; class Actinomycetes; order Actinomycetales; family Bifidobacteriaceae; genus Bifidobacterium; species Bifidobacterium saguinibicoloris. The sequence continues at coordinate 193,066 of NZ_JAHBBF010000002.1, read as the reverse complement.
TACCCCGAGTACCTGCTGAACTGTTGGGACCGCGAAGGCTTCGACATCAAGATGGAGCCGGGCGACACCGACATCATCCAGGCGGGCACGGTCGACTTCATCTCGATCAGCTACTACATGAGCGCCGCCGTCTCCGCGGAGAAGGTGGACGAGTTCGACGGACACGGCCTGCCGGGCCAGGTGCGCAACCCGTACATCAAGGCCACCGACTGGGGCTGGCAGATCGATCCGGTCGGCCTGCGCTACGTGCTGTGCTCGCTGTACGAGCGCTACGGCAAGCCGATCTTCGTCGTCGAGAACGGCATCGGCATGTACGAGACGCCCGACGCCGACGGCTACGTGGCCGACGACGCGCGCATCGCGTACCTGAAGTCGCACATCGAACAGGTCGGTAAGGCGATCGACCTGGATGGCGTGCCGGTCATCGGCTACACCGTCTGGGGCTGCATCGATGTGATTTCGTTCGGTACCGGCGAGATGAAGAAACGCTACGGCATGATCTACGTCGACGCCGACGACGAGGGCAACGGCTCGTACCGGCGGACGCGCAAGAAGTCGTTCTACTGGTATCGTGACGTGATCGCCAGCAACGGCGAGAAGCTGTAGCTCCCCCCCGCGGTTTCAATCCCTTTTCCGCGGGACGGCTCTCGAAGGCCCGTCGAGTCATGCGGCGGGCCTTCTTTTTTCGCCGTATGCGTTGCGTTACGCATACGGAAGCGGACGTCAAAGGCCCCAGAGGCCGAGCATATCGTCCGCGATCTCATTCATATGCTTATGCACCCATGCATCGATGCACTTGTGTGTTCATGCACCCGGCCAAGGAGGACGGGTGAGGAAGGAAGAAAGGAATACCATGAGAACCACCAACGGGGGAGGGGCTCCGGCCCGATGGCGCGCCGCGGCCGGCGCGCTCGTCGCATGCGCCACGCTGCTGTGCGGCCTGACGGCCGTCGACACGGCCCAGGCGGCGGAGACGGGCGCGAAAGCCGTGACGGCCGTCGACACCGGTCTCGGCAACGACATCAGAATCGAACTCGCTAAAAAGGACGGAGACGCCTACGTCGGTTCCGGCGAATACGTCACCGATCCCGGAACGGCGAACACGCCCGTCACGTTCACCGACGCGTCCGACGACTCCACGCTGTGGAGCATCGTCGGCTGGGGCGACCAGAACGGCGCCCGCACGGTCACGGTCAAAGGCAGGAAGAGCAACGCCCGACTCAAGGGCGGCCACGTCCGTAACAACACCGATTGGACCAGCATCGCCGCGGAGAACAACGGCAAGGTCTGCGTGAAGGACGGCGGCGGCTACGGCGGCTGGGAGTCCATCAAACTCGTGCCCGCCGGCGACGGCACCGTCGCCTTCCGGGACACCGACACCAACGAACTCCTCAAGTCCGACGGCACGAACCTGGTTGTGACCGACTCCACCGACGCCGTGGACGCCGCCGCCGGGCACTTCATCGTCCACACGAGCGCGACGCCCGCCGCGCCGACCGGCGTGACCGTATCCAACGTCACCAACGCCACCGCCGACGTGAGCTTCACCGCCGCCAGGGACTCCTTCGTCACGGACTATGAGATCGACGCCACGCCGACCGACGCGGGCAAGGCGACCGTCACGCTCAAGACGACCGCCACCCAGGCGACGCTCCGGAACCTCGCCGCCGGAACCTCATACAACATCACCGTCAGGAGCCTCAACGGCGCGGACGCGGCCTCCTCCGCGACCGACGCCGTCGCGCTGACGACCGCCAAGGGCGTGCGCCTGGCCGCGCCGACGAACGTGAAGGCCGCCGAGGCCGACGGCGGCAAGGCCATCACCCTCACCTGGGACAAGGTCGACGGCGCCAAAGGCTACAAGGTGCTGCGCGCCAAGTCCGCCTACGCCGCGGACAAGGACTTCGTGAGCGTCACCGGCGACAAGCCCGTGACCGGCACCACCTACACCGACGGAAAACTCGACGAGGGTGGTAAGTACGCCAACTACTACAAGGTCGTCACCGTGAACGAGGACGGCGACGTCTCCGACCTGCCCGAGACCACCGCCTCCCTCGACCGTGAGCTCTTCGGCGACCACACGCTCGTGTTCGCCCCCACCGACGACATGGGCAAGGTCGACAAGGTCCTCGCCGACCTGTTCACCAAGCAGAACGACATCGCCGCGAACGCCCAGTTCAGGAGCGAGCACTGGCAGGTCTACTTCAAGCCCGGCAGCTATGTGCAGGACGGCAACGTGATTTCCAACATCAACGTGGGCTTCTACACCTCGTTGAACGGCTTGGGCAAGGTCCCGACCGACACGATGCTCAACAACGTCTCCACATCCTCCTACCTCGCCGCGAACGCTGGTGCCTCCGCCCAGCAGGGCAACGCCACCTGCAACTTCTGGCGCTCCATCGAGAACCTCGGCGTGAAGAACACCGGCACCGAGAACGGCAAGTCCGGCAACGCCACGTTCGCGCCGGGCGATTCGCGTCCCGCCGAGCTGAACCAGTCCTGGCGCCCCGACTACATGAACTGGGGCGTCGCCCAGGCCGCGCCGATGCGCCGCGTGTGGACCGACCGCACCGTCGCCTACGACTGGAACTACGGCTGGGCGTCCGGCGGCTACACCGCCGACTCCAAGCTCGAGGGCGATGACGGCGGCAACACCGCCGGCACCGCATCCGGCCAGCAGTTCTACACCCGCAACTCCGAGCTCAAGGGCGCGGCGTACGGCACCACGCTCAACAACTTCCTGCAGGGCGTGACCGCGAGCAACGTGCCCGGCTCCGACGGCAAGACCGGCACCGAACTCGTCGGCACCAAGGGCACCAGCAACTGGGGCGTCGCCGGCGACGGGAACAACCAGCAGGTCACGACCGCCATCGACTCCACCGAGAAGATCGCCGAGAAGCCGTTCCTCTACCTTGACGACAACGGCGAATACCAGGTGTTCGTGCCCGGCTACCGTGAGAACGCCAAGGGCGTCAGCTGGGGCAAGGGCAAGGCGAACGACGGCATGGGCAAGGGCACGAGCATCCCGCTCTCCGAGTTCTACATCGCCAAGCCGACCGACACCGCCGCCGAGATCAACAAGCAGATCGCCGCCGGCAGGAACATCTACCTCACGCCCGGCATCTACCATGCCGAGACCCCGATCGACATCGACCGCAGCGGCGTCGTCGTCCTCGGCACCGGCATGGCGACCATCATCCCGGACAACGAGGATACGGCCATCCGTATCTCCGACAAGGCCCAGAAGGGCATCCGCCTCGCCGGGCTCATCCTCGACGCCGGCAAGCACTCCAAGTACCTGCTGCAGGTGGGCACCACGAAGACCGCCGGCGACGCTTCGGATCCGATCGAGCTGCAGGACATCTTCTTCCGCATCGGCGGCACCACCGACGAGACCACCTCGGCCGACACCGGCATCGAGATCAACACCGGCAACACAATCGCCGACCACTTCTGGATCTGGCGCGCCGACCACGGTGCCGGCGTCGGCTGGGGCAAGCAGTGGAACTACTCCAGAAACGGCCTCATCGTGAACGGCGACGACGTGACCGCGTACGCCCTGTTCAACGAGCACCACGAGGAGTACGACACGCTTTGGAACGGCGAGAACGGCAAGACGTTCTTCTACCAGAACGAGAAGTGCTACGACCCGGTCTCCCAGGACCAGTGGATGAGCCACAACGGCACCGTGAAGGGCTACGCCGCCTACAAGGTCGCCAACGGTGTGAAGAAACACTACGCCGTGGGTCTCGGCATCTACAACGTGTTCATCTACACCGGTCCCGAGACGGCGAACGGCAACCAGGACGGCGGCGATCCCACCGATCCCGACCAGCACACCGGCGCCGGCACCACGGCCATGGAGATGGACAACGCCGTCGAAGTGCCGAACGCCAAGGGCGTGATCATCGAGAACGTCACCACCCAGTCGTTCGCCGATCTGAAGAACAAGGATGACAACGCCAAGGCCGTCCGCACGTTCAACACCATCATCAATGGCGTGGGCGCGCCGGTGGGCAGCGGCCCGAACATCACGAGCTGGTCGCGCAAATTCCTCCTGCGCTACCAGGGCAACGGCACCGCGGATTCCGCCGGCAGGACCGTCGACGGCAAGTCCGGCGATGCCACCCTCGGCACCGCCGTGTACGGCAAGAACCCTGGATTGACCGACACCGACGACAGCGGCAAGGACAACAAGTCCAACTTCGGCAAGTTCATCGGCGCCGACACGTCCGAGACCGTCCGCCAGCTGGGCGAGGAGGTCGACCTGTCCAAGTTGGGCGACCTGAAGACCGCGATCGACGCCGCCGAGGCGAAGACCAAGGCCGACGGCTACGCGATGACCTACACCGAAGCCAGCCGCAAGGCGTTCGAACAGGCCCTTGCCGAAGCGAACACGGTCTACGGGAACCTCACCGACACCGACTACCTCAAGTACGACGCCAAGTCCTCCGACGCCAAGGCCGTCGAGAAGGCCATCAAGGCGCTTTCCGGCACGCTGGAGAAGGTGACGACGGAACCGTCCGAACCGGGCAACCCGTCCGAACCGAACCAGCCGGCGGGACCGAACCAACCGACGGGACCGTCGGAGAAGCCGTCCGACGACGCCGAGAAGAAGCCGGCGGCCAAGGCCGACGGCGCAGTGAAGCCCGTCAGGACGATGGCGAACACCGGAGCGGCGCTCGCCGTCCCCGCCGTGGTCATGCTGCTGTGCGTGGTCATCGCCGCCGTCACGTTGAAGGCGAGGCGTGACAGGCGATGAGCCGAGCCGTCGCCGTCACGCGTGACGTCACGTGTGACGTCACGCGGCGGCGTGCGTGACGACGAGTCACGGCGCGTCACGATGGGGAGGACCGTCCGATGGCGGTCCTCCCCATCGCTTCCGGCGTTTCCTTGTCCGTCCGTCCGCACGTTCGCGGGCGGACGGACTCGTCGTCGTTCCGCCATCCCGTCGTCCGTGTGCATCCTCCGTCGCATCTCCGCGCGATACACTGGGGGATATGAAGATCTCAGCTGATTTCACCGTGGTTCCGGACGATTTCGCCAAGGCTGCGGCGCCCGAATACCGCACGGGCGGCGTGCCCGTCATCTCCTTCCCCTTCTACATCGACGAGGTCTCCCCGGACGCCCGCTACCTGCACTGGACGTTCACCGACCCGGACTCCATCCCCGTCTGCGGATTTGAATGGATCCACTGGACCGTTGCGAACCTGCCCATCGATGCGCTGATGTTCGACTTCAACGATTCCCACGCCCTGCAGATTCCGCCGGACTTCTCCCGCCAGATGGCCTCGATGATCCCCGAGGCCGTGCAGGGCCGCAACTCCAGCGCCTCCAAGTTCGTGGGCCGCGAGAACGACCCGGCCGTCACCATGCGGTACAACGGTCCGCAGCCGCCGGACAAGGACCACGACTACTACCTGCACGTCTACGCCACCAAGGAGCCGCTGCCCGGACTCAACCAGGGCTTCTGGATGAACGAGCTGCTCCACAAGCTGCGCGAATGCGGCGAGACGCCGGACCAGGCCGGCATCTTCCTCACCGGCAAGGCGTGACCGTGCCAACCGCATAACCGTCAACGACACCACCAACGAAAGGACAACCAGACAACCATGGCCTGCACCACCATTCTGGTCGGCAAGGACGCGAGCTACGACGGCTCCACCATCATCGCCCGCAACGAGGACTCCGCCAACGGCGAGTTCAACCCGAAGCAGTTCCTCGTCATCAAACCCGAAGACCAGCCGCGACACTACCGCTCCGTCCTCTCCCACGTCGAAATCGACCTGCCGGACAATCCGCTGCAGTACACGTCCGTGCCGAACGCGGACCGCAAGGAAGGCATCTGGGGCGAGGCGGGCGTCAACGAGGCGAACGTCGCGATGAGCGCCACCGAAACCCTCACCACCAACGAACGCGTGCTCGGTGCCGACCCGTTCGTCGAACTCGTCCCCGCCAAAGGCCGTGAAGGCGAGGACGGCTACGAGCCGGAAGTGGCCGGCGGCATCGGCGAGGAGGACTTCCTCACCATCGTCCTGCCGTACGTGAAGACCGCGCGCGAAGGCGTCGCACGTCTCGGCGCGCTCCTCGAGGAGTACGGCACGTACGAGATGAACGGCGTCGCCTTCTCCGACGCCGACGAGATCTGGTGGCTCGAGACCGTCGGCGGCCACCACTGGATCGCCAAGCGCGTGCCGGACGAGGCGTACGTGACCATGCCGAATCAGCTCGGCATCGACGAGTTCGACCTCGAGGACGCGCTCGGCGAGCAGGAGGACCACATGTGTTCCGAGGACCTCGCCGAGTTCATCGAGGAGAACCACCTCGACCTCGCCGTCGAAAGCACCACGCCGTTCAACCCGCGCGACGCGTTCGGCTCCCACTCCGACTCCGACCACGTGTACAACACGCCGCGCGCCTGGTGGATGCAGCGCTTCCTCAACCCGTACGACGAGGTGTGGGACAGCCCCGACGCTGACCACGGCCCGGAGAACAACGACATCCCGTGGGCCCGCCAGCCCGAACGCAAGGTGACCATCGAGGACATCAAATACGTGCTCTCCGGCCACTACCAGGGCACCCCGTACGATCCGTACGGCAAGCGCGGTGACGAGCACACGCGCCACATGTACCGTCCGATCGGCATCAACCGCCAGAGCCAGCTCGCCGTCATGCAGATCCGCCCGTACCGTCCGCAGGCCAACCGCGCCATCCAGTGGATGGCCTACGGCTCCAACCCGTTCAACACGCTCGTCCCGTTCTATCCGAACGTGGACTCCACGCCCGACTACCTCGCCGACACCACCACGCGCGTCACCACCGAGAACTTCTACTGGGCGAACCGCGTGATCGCCGCCCTGTGCGACGGTGCGTTCGCCGATACCGCGAACGCCGTCGAACGCTACCAGCAGAAGACCGGCGCGCTGGGCCACCGTCTCGTCGCCGCCACCGACGAACAGGTCGCGCGGCTCGGACTGACCGACGCCGAGGAGGAGGCCGAGTCCGCCGCCGAAGCCGAATTCGAGGCGGACAACGTGGACGGCGACGTGCAGCCGCTCGAGCCCGACGAGATCATCGAAGCCGTGCGCAACGACGAGGTGCGCGGCATCCTGGCCGCCGCCAACCAGACCATGGCCGACCAGCTGCGCGTCGAAACGGACAAGCTGCTCGACTCCGTGCTGTTCACCCGCAGCATGGCCATGAAGAACGGCTTCCACATGTCCGACTTCTGATCGGTCCCGCCGGATCGGTCCCGCCGGCGCATCCCACGCGTAGCATCGCGTTTACGTGCGTCGGATATACATCTGTGAAGGAATCGGCGGTCTTCCCGCGGCCATCATGCCGCGGGCGGACCGTCGGAACGCTGGAAAGGAAAGGCGCTCAACCCATGACCACCATCGAAGACTTCACCAGCCAGTACGGCCTGGTCCAGAAGATCGACGCGTTCGGCTACCTCGACTACCTGAAGAAGAACCCGGACGCCCCGCGCAAGCACGGCAAGGTCGTGCTCGTCACCGCGGACACCCCGCTCAAGGCCTCGCGCGGCGAAGGCAAGACCACCACCACCATCGCCCTCATCGACGCGCTCAACAAGCGCGGCATCGACGCGGCCGCCGTGCTGCGCCAGCCGAGCATGGGCATCACCGCCGCCGGTTCCAAGGGCGGCGCGTCCGGCGGCGGCAAGGCCTCCCTGACCCACCCGGAGCTCATCGACTGGGGTCTGTGCGGTGAGATGGGCGCCATCGAGGCGGCCCAGAACCTGCTCGTCTCCTTCGCCGAGAAGGCCGTCGACGAGGGCAAGCTCGACGACATCCTCGTGCCGCGCGTCTCCGAAGTGCCGTCCCGCTCCCTGCGTTCCATCGCCGTCGACTACGGCAAGGGCGACGTCAAGGAGAAGGTCGTGCTCACCCCGACCTGCGAGCTCATGCAGATCGTCGTGCTGTCCCGTTCGATGGACGAGATCGGCCAGCGCGTCGCGAAGATGATTGCCGGCACGAAGGACGGCAAGGCCGTCACCTTCGGCGAGTTCGTCGACCTGTGGCGCATCACCGGCATCCTCGCCGACGCGGTCAAGCCCGCGAAGACGGAGACCGTCAACGGCTCCCCGGTCTACGTGCATGGCGGCCCGTTCGCCAACGTGTCCATCGGCATCCCGACGCTCGTCTCCGTCGAGATGGCGTGCGCGCTGCACGACGTCGTCATCGTCGAAGCCGGCTACGGCACCGACGCCGGCGCGCAGAAGTGGCTCGACATCGCCTGCCGCGAGTTCGACGCCCAGTGGCCGTCCGCCGCGATCGTTGTGACCCGTGCGTCCACCTGGCGTGACGATCCGGACCTCGCGTGGCGCTACCCGTTCCACGTGAACCGTCTCGAAGGCCTCGACATCCCGACGTTCCCGCTCGTCAACCTGTGGGACGGCGAGGACGACCAGATTCCGTCCCTCAAGGAGACCGCCGCCAAGCTCGAGTTCCGCGACCCGATCATCGGCAACCTGTACCGCGACGGCGGCGAGGCGCTCGCCCCGCAGCTCGACGCGTTCGTCGACGTGCTCACCAACGGTTCGATGCCGGCCCGCCCGCACAGCCACAAGGGCATGTCCGTCATCGAGAACGTGAAGTGGGTCGCCGAGCATGCGTACGGCGTTCCGGCCGACCGCGTCAAGTTCAAGGACGGCTTCCTCGCCTCCCGCGACGAGGCCGTGAAGCTGTGCGAGTCCGCCGGCTTCTCCCTCGCCGACCTCGCGCTGGTCGCCGTCAAGTCCCCGGCGACGATGACCGACAACGACCGCGCCCCGGAGGACGAGCGCACCGTCACCCTGAAGAAGGTCGAAGTGCACGCCGGTGCCGGTCTGGTCCACGTGAACCTCACCACGTCGCTCACCACCCCGATGCCGAAGATCGTCTGATTCAGGTTCGGTTTCGGCTGGATCGAGATAGCGGAAGGGCCTGTCTCCGTGAACTGTGGTTCACGGAGACAGGCCCTTCCGTGTAGTGCGAGGATTTCCGGATGATGTGGCCTGCGTCCGGGTTTTCTTGTGCTGGGATGTCGTCAGTGCGAGGATTCCCGGAGGTGAGGTGGAGTTTCCGGGTTTTCTTGTGCTGAGATGTCGTCAGTGCAAGAAAACCCGGATGATGTGGCCTGCGTCCGGGTTTTCTTGTGCTGGGATGTCGTCAGTGCGAGGATTCCCGGACGATGGGTTTTCTTCCGGGAATCCTTGTGCCGGGCTCGGTGCAATCCCGGCGAAGGAACGGTGGCAACTCAGAAGTTGCCGCCGTTCCATCCCCAGTCGGAGGTGGCGGTGTAGCGGATGTACGTGCGGTCCTCGGGGATGCCGAGTTCGCCGTTCAGCGCGGCCATGATGCTCTTGGTGAGCTTCTCCCACGCGGAGCCGGGGATGGCGCCGCGGCCGAACACGTTGACCTCCACGTAGGCGGCCGGCTGGTCGTCGGAGCCGCCGAAGTAGATCGGCATGTCGTCCTCGAACGGGCACATGAGCCAGCCTTCGGACTTGCCGGGCACGGCGGCGATCGCCTTGCCGTACGCGGTCTTCAGGGCCTCGCGCTGCTCCTTGGTGGTCTTGACGGAGACATGGGTGTGGATGACGGGCATGATTCCTCCTTGACGGAATATGGTACGATGTACGGCCCCAGTCTAGTTCCCGGATACGCCGCCGAACCAGCCCGCCTTGGACGGGGTGAACTTCAGATTGATCTGCTTGAGCACGGTGTACTCCTTCAACCCGTCGAGACCGCCGTCCACGGTCGTGCCGCTCTGCCCGTGGGGGCTGACCGACATGCCTTGGGTGTCGTCCATATACGTGTTGACCCACATGATGCCCGTGTCCACGCCGGTGCACACGCGCAGCGCCCGGCCCATGTCCGAGGTGAACACGCCGCCGGCGAGACCGTAGCGGGTGTTGTTGGCGAGTCGGATGGCTTCGGCCTCATCCGTGAAGGTCTGCACGGTGAGCACCGGGCCGAAGATCTCCTCCTGCACGATGCGCATGTCCGGAGTGCAGTCCACGAACACGGTCGGTTCGACGAAATATCCCTGCTCGAACTCGCCCTCGGTGATCCGGTGGCCGCCGATGAGTACCTTGGCGCCTTCCTCCCGGCCGATGCGGATGTAGTCCAGCACCCGTTCCATGTGCCGCTTGGAGACCATCGGACCGAACTCGGTGTCCGGATCCATCGGCATGCCGATGCGGATCGCGGGAACGCGTTCCTCAAGCAGGTCCATCACCCGTCGGTAGGCGGTGTCCTGGACCAGCAGTCTCGAACCCGCGACGCACACCTGCCCCTGGCTGAGGAAGACGCCGAACATGAGCCGGTCGACGGCGACGTCCAGATCCGCGTCGTCGAAGATGATGAACGGCGATTTGCCTCCCAGCTCCATCGCATAGCGTTTGACGCTGGTCGCGGACTTCGCGATGATGTCCCTGCCGGTCTCGGTGCCGCCGGTGAAGGTGATCTTGGCCACGTGCTCGTTACGGGCGATGGCGGTGCCGACCTCGGAGCCGGAGCCGAGCACCAGGTTGACGCTGCCTGCGGGGAATCCGGCATCGGCCATGGCCTGGACCATCATCGCCGTGGCGACGGGGGAGAGCGACGATGGTTTGACCACCACCGTATTGCCGGCCGCCAGCGCGGGGGCCATCCCGGCGGCCGTGGTGCCCATCGAATAGTTCCATGGCGCCAGCACTGCGCACACGCCCAGCGGCTCGCGGACGGTCACGGTCATCATGTCGCCGTTCGCGGTGGAGGACCTGCCCTGCAGTTCGTGGACGAGTCCGGCGTAATAGCGGAACGCGCCGCTGGCCGCATACACGTCGTCGTATCTGGTCTCCCGGTATACGCGTCCCACGCTGTTGGTCTCGGCCGTGGCCAGTTCGTCCGCACGCTCCTCGATCAGGTCGGCGGCCTTGAGCATCAGTTCCGCGCGTTCGTCCGTGGCGAGTTCCCGCCATGACGAGCCGGGCCTGAACGCCCGTTCGGCGGCGGCGACGGCCCTGTCCGCATCCTCGGCGGTGCCGAGCGTCATCGTCGCCGCCGGGCGGCCGTCGGCGGGGTTGATGATCTGCGCCGTCTTTCCGGACGGGGAATCGGTCCACTGTCCATCGATATACATTCTGATGTGGTCCATGCCGTCCTCCGCCTTTCGCTGTTCGCTTTCGCATGACACCCCATGCGTCATAGCCGGTGTCATAGCCATGATAGGCGCGTTGGCGGGCGGTTCCCGAATGGGGAGATTGTTGGCTGACCGGTGGGGAACGGATGCACCGGTCAGATGGATGGTGTTGAATGGCCCTTTGTGAGAAAACTGATCGCACAGCTTATGAAATTCGGCATCGTCGGCGTGATCGCCTTCATCATCGACTGGGGCATCCTCAACATCCTGGTCGGCGTGTTCCACATGCACAACGTGATCGCCGCCACCATCTCGTTCATCATCTCGCTGATCTTCAACTATCTGGCGAGCATGAAGTTCGTGTTCAAGCATCGTGACGACATGGCCCGCTGGATGGAGATTGTCATCTTCGTCGTGGGCGCGGTGATCGGCCTGTTCATGAACGACGCGATCATCTGGATCTCCACCTACGGCATGAACCATGACGCCTACGTTACGCAGCACACGGAGTACCTGCTGCGCACGAACGTCGGCAAGCTCGTCGCCACCGCCGTGGTGATGGTGTGGAACTTCCTCATCCGCAAGTGGCTGCTCGACGACACCCATACGAACGCGATGAACCGTCTCAAGTCCGCGGAGAACCGCCTTACCCCCGAGCAGCTCGAGGAGAAGTGGCAGAACAGCTTCTCGCACAAGCTGGGCGTCTGGTCCATCGAGCACACCCCCAAGGGCTGGCCGAAGTAGGCTCAGCTCCAGCCGGAGTCACGAAACCCCACCACGGTACGCCGGGTGGGGTTTCACATTTCGAAAAGACGGTCCGTGGCCGTCCTGCCGTCACACGGCGACCTCGGTCAGCGTCGGCTGTTCGGTGGAGGTCTTGATCTGCTTCAGACCCACGAGCGCGATCGCGAGCGATCCGATCGCCAACGCGGTCACGACCATGAATCCGCCGTGCGAGCCCATGCGGTCGATGAACTGTCCGGCGATCGCCGAGCCGGCGGAGGAGCCGATCGAGTTCATCGCGCCCATCCACGCCATGCCTTCGGTGAGTCGCGAAGGCGGCACCAGGTGCAGCATCAGCTGGTTGCCGTTGATCCACGTGGGCGCCTGGCATACGCCGATCACCAGATAGATGATCATGATGACCCACAGGTGCTTCGCGAACATGAACGAACCGATGCCGATGTTCACCACCGCGAGGCAGAAGTAGAACCGCTTCCACAGGGGAATCGTCCAGTTCTTCGCGCCGTACACGAGCGCGCCGCACAGCGAGCTGAACGAGAAGCACGCGAACACGAAACCGGTGTATTGCTTCATGTTCGCCTCGGTCGCGAACGCGATGATCGAGATGCCGGCGGCGGATTGGAACGCGCCCAGGCCGAACCAGGTGACGCACACGGCGATGAGGCCCGGACCCCAGATGGAGGCCTTGCCCTTGCCGGTGCGGGCATCGGCCACCGCGCGTTCGATTGCGCGCGTGATCACGGTCTCGTCGGTCACGCCCTGTTCGGTGAGGCGGCGCCGCGTCTCCTCGGCGGTGGTCTCCGCCTGCAGCGCCTCGGCCTTGGCGGCCTCGCGGGCGCGGTACTCCTTGCGGCTGATGCCTTCGGCACGCGCCAGGTCGGTCTGCGAGGGCGGTTCGGTCGTGAGCTCCGTCAAGAACATGAGCGCGCCGACCACCACGCATACGCCGGTGAACGAGAACGCCAGCAGGCCGGAGATCACGGCGAGCGTGGAGGCGAGCGGGTTGCCCACCACCCACATGCATTCGTCGAGCACGCCGCACAAGCTCAGCGCGCGGTTCGTGGCCTCGCGGTCGCCCTTGAGCAGGCGCGTCCAACGGGCGCGGCTCATCGCGCCCCACGGCGGGATGGCGGCGAGCAGCGGCGTCAGCGCGTACAGCACCCATTCCGGCGCACGGTTCGTGATGGCCGTGGTGAGCGCCACCGCCGAGACGATCCAGACGATGATCGTGGGGATTGAGACCTGACGTTGGCCGAACTTGTCGGTGAGCTTGCCGAGCAGCGGCGTGGACACGGCCAGCGCGATGGCCTGGATGGCGGTGAGCATGCCGGCGAGCGAATAGTTGCCGTAATAGTGCTGCACGGAGATGGTGATGGTCATGCCGACCATGGGGAACGGCATGCAGGCGATGACCCCGCCTATCGAGTAGCGTGCGGTGTGCGGCATGCGCAGCAGTTCGGCGTAGCCGCCGAACACCTTGCGTCCGATGTCCCCGAGGGCGGCGGCGATGCCGGCGCGCGGCGCGCTTCCGGCCTGTCCGGTTCGCCCGGTCCGTTCGCCCGGTTCGGTCCGTGTGCCGCGGATCTCCTCCGTGGTCGTGTTCGTGTCGTTGATGGTGTTGCGTTCGGACATGACGGCATCTGCTCCTTTCCGCTCCCGATTGGATGTCCCCCGCAGGCGTGGCGTTGCCGGCGGAGCCCTCATCGATACGGATGTGCTGTCCTGTTGGTCGCGCAAAGGTCGCGCGGCACGCCACCGGCCTCGATGACGGTTCGGTGCGTCCCGCGTTTTTGCGTCGCGGCCACTCTACGTGAGAGTGTCCGCCGACACGCGGTAGATTGGAGTGCATATGCGTTCCGTTCACGGCAATCGTCGCGCACCCTCCGGCGCGACGGCCGCGAACCTCAGACAGTCCCCGCAGAAGGAGGCAGGCGATGACCGCCACCACCATCCATTTCGTCCGTCACGGCAAGGTCTACAACCCGGACCACCTGCTCTACGAACGTCTTCCCGACTTCCATCTGTCGGACAGGGGCCGCCGCATGGCCGAGGCGACCGGACGGTACATCGCGGACAGCCCCCAGATGAACACCGTGTCGGCCGTCTACTCGTCGCCGCTCGACCGCACGCGCGAAACCGCCGGCGCCATCCTCGACGCGCTGAACCCGGTGCGCGAGGCGCGAGGCGAGAAGCCGCTGGAACTCGTCACGGACGAACGCGTCATCGAAGCGGGCAACGAGTTCCGCGGCAAACGCATCGGACACGGCGAAGGCGCGTTGTGGCGCAACGGCAACTGGAGGCTGGTACGCAACCTGTGGCGTCCCAGCTGGGGCGAGTCGTACGCGCACATCGCCGCGCGCGTGGGCGACTTCGCGCGCGAGAAGGTCAGGGAGCACGCCGGCGAACAGATCATCGTGGTGAGCCACGAATCGCCGATCTGGTCGTTCCGCCATCTGCTCGAGACCGGACACGCCGAACACTGGATGTTCCTGCGCAAGACGGCGCTCGCCTCCATCACGTCGATCACGTTCGACAGCGACACCGGCCGTGTGATGTCCATCACGTATGTCGACCCCGCCGCCGACGTCGAGTGAGCGCACACTAGAATCAGGTGTCGAAAGCCGACGCAAAGGAGCTTGGGGAATGACCTTCGAACTGAACGATGACCTCGTGGCGCGCGTGGCCGCGCTGCCGTCCGTACGCGAGGCCGCCGTCGCGGGCGCGCGGCTCGTCGCGCTGTGGCCGCTGACCGAAGCCATGCACATGGACAACGACGCGAAATACGCCGAGAACCTGCAGGTGCGCGTCACGCGCGCGTTCGCGCGCATCGTCACCGGCGAGGACGTGACCGTGCCGGACGCCGAATACGTGTACGAGGGCGCGGACTCGATTCCCGGCCGTCCGCAGCGGATCGTCGACGCGCTGCTCGCCGCCAACGACGCGTACGACGCGATGTCGGGATTCTCCGAGTCCGGCGACGCGACGCTCGTCGACGAGGCTGCCGAGTCGCTTGGCGTCGCGTGGAACGACGCCGCGTCCGTGCGCGTGCATGAGGTGCTGGAATCCGTCGAGGCCGCCGTGAACGACGGCGCGTTCGACGAAGGCGCGTACGCCGTGCCGTCCGGCGAAGGGTTGTCCGCCGACGGTTCCGCCCCTGCCGATGACGCGTTCCGGCCGTCCGACGCGCTGGCGGAGGCGCTGGCCCACCGGTTCGCCGTCGCGCTCATCGTGTGCGACGCGCTGCTCGACGCGGTGGCGGACGGAGATGCGCCGTCCTCCGACGACGCCGTGCGCGCCGCGCTGCCGCTGCTGCTCGTCGTCAACGAGCTGCGCGAACAAATCGCCGTGCCGCGCATCTTCCTGGGCGACGATCAGATCCGCGGACTGCTCGACGTGCGCGCCAAGGCCGCCGACCCCGCCGGCGTATCCGAGGGGACGACCGTCGACGCCGTCGCCGCCTACATCGCGCCGCTCGCGGCCGCCGAATGGGCGAAGCACCGCGAGGACGTGCTGTGGGACCCCGCCCTGGCCAAGAAGAAGGCCAAGGAGGAGGACGAGAAGCGCAACAAGGAGGCGCTTGCCGCCAAGTTCGCGCACGTCAAGGACGATCCGAACAAGGAGACCGTGGAGCTGTAGGGCGTCACGCCTGCTGCGCCGGCACATCCACCACGGAGCCGCGGTCGATGAGGTTCGGGTCGACGAGCGTGTGCCTGGTGGCGGAGTCCGGGTTCTGGATGCGGTGGATCAGCGTGCTGATGGCCGCCTCGGCGAGGTCCTTGTCCGAGGAGCGCAGCACGGTGAGCGGGCGTGAGCTCGGCGTGGCGAAGCCGTCCACGGAGATCAGTGACACGTCCTCGGGCACGTGACGTCCGCGGCGTTCGAGCGTCTGTGCGATGGCGATGGCCAGATAGTCGGAGTGGACGAGCATGCCGGTGACGCCGGAGAGCAGGATCTTGTCGACGATGCCGTTGACGCCCTTGGTGTCGTACGGCTGGATGCCGTCGAAGATGAACGGGCATTGGATGAGGTCGGTCTCCTCCACCACGTCGCGCCAGCCTTCCTGGATCATGTCGGAGGTGGGGGTGTCGGTGAATGCGGCGCCGACGAACCGGTGCCCATGGCGGATGAAGTGCGTGGCGGCCTTGCGCACGCCGTAGGGGTGGTTGGTGCGCACGGTGTCCACGTAGTCGGCGGTGAGCAGCGGCAGGTCGCGTTCGATGACGACGGTGGGGATATCGGCGTGCGCGATCCAGTCCCAGGTGCGTCTGCCGGTCTCGGGATGCGAGTTGGGGGCGACGATGAGCCCGCAGACCGTGGGGTCCTGGGTGAGGTCGGTGAGGATGTCGTCCTCGCGCACGTCGGTGTCGTAGGTGCTTTCGCGGGTGATGATGCGCAGGCCCATCCGGGAGGCGATGGTGCGCATGTTGTCGATGACGCCGGGCCAGAAGAAGCTGGGCTCGGGCAGCATCACGCCGATGGCCGGCTGGTCGCCGCCGAGTTCGGGGGAGTGGAGGACGGGTTTGACGGCGACGCCTCCCGTGAGGGTGCGTTCGGTCAGCGCACCGGAGAGGATGGGGTTGGCCGCGGGCGCGGCATGCTCCTCGGAGCTGCCGATGGACATGGCGCCGCCGCGCACGCGTTTGAGCAGCCCGGCCTTGCTGAGCACGGTGAGGTCGCGTCGGATGGTGATCTCGGTGGTGTTGAGCATCGTGGCGAGTTCGGGCACGGTGGCCACGCTTTGGCGGGTGAGCAGACTCAGGATGGCGTCCTGCCGTTCCGCGGGGAGGAGGTCGCGCTTGCCGGCGGGTTGGGCCGTGGCCGCCGGGGCGGCCGTCGTTCCGGTCGTCGTTCCGGTCGCGTCCGTCATGTTCGTCGCGTTGGTCGTGCTGGTTTCGTTGGTGTTCGATGCGGTGTCTGCCATGGTACTGCTCTGTCGCTTACTACTGCATTGTCCTGCTGATGACCGGTTGATGCGATGCTGTGCGCATTCATGATCATTAGTGACACTAATGGTAGGTGGTGGGCTCGAAAACGACGTAAGGGGGTGTGGCGTGGTGGGTTTGCTGGGCGACACGCTGAACAAGCGTGATTGGACTTGATTAAAACTGATTGAAAGTGCTATAGTGTGAATCGTTCACGGGAACGGTACGGAGACGTGCCGGGACCGGAAGGATGTATAGGCACCACACCTAAGGACCGAAATGAGCAAGTACAGCAACGAATTCTGGACCGTCACCTCCGGCGACCTCTCCCAGCGCCGCGAGACCCTGCCCGCCCCCGAGGTCGTCAACGACCCGGGCGACGCCGCCAAGATCGTCGTCGACCTGGCCGACCGCAAGCAGCCGTGGCTCGGCGCCGGCGCCGCCATCACCGATGCGGCCGCCTCCCTGATCTGGAACTCCATGGACGCCAAGCAGCGCCACGAGTTCCTCGACGACTGCTTCAACCCGGACAAGGGCGGCTTCTCCGTCATCCGCATCCCGCTCGGCTCCTGCGAGCCGGCCGCACAGCCGTACTACACCTATGACGACCTGCCCTTCGGCGAGCATGACAACCTGCTCACCAAGTTCTCCCTCGGCACCGGCGAGCCCGGCGCCCCGGACGCCACCAAGGACTTCAAGCACATCATCCCGGTGCTGCTCGAGATCCTGAAGATCAACCCGGCCATCAAGATCATCGCCTCCCCGTGGTCCGCCCCGGCGTGGATGAAGAACACCGGCCACCTGTGCCAGGGCGGTCACCTGCGCTTCAACGAGTGGACCGGCAACGGCTTCGACCCGATGCACGACTCCTTCGAAGGCACCTACGCCCGCTACTTCGTCAAGTACGTCCAGGAAATGGAGAAGATCGGCATCCCGATCTGGGGCGTCACCGTCCAGAACGAGCCGTCCAACGCCCCGAAGTGGCCGGCCATGATGTGGACCCTCAAGCAGCAGGCCGAGTTCGCCGCCAACTTCCTGCGTCCGGCGTTCAACGACACCTACCCTGAGATGCGCATCTTCATCAACGACGACTCCATGCACAACCTGCAGTGGAAGGTCCGCGACATCGTCACCCCGGACGAGGCCGCCGCCGTCGATGGCCTGACCTTCCACACCTACGAAGGCCCGTACACCAACGTCTTCAACGCCAACCGCTCCTACAGCCACTGGCTGTTCGGCATGACCGAGCGCCGCTGCATGATCGAGGAGACCCCGGAGGACGCCGCCCACATCATGTCCGGCATCATCGGCAACTGGCTGGTCCGCACCGGCGAATCCTTCATCGCTCTGTGGAACCTCGCCCTCGACGAGCGCGGCCTGCCGAACCAGGTCGGCGCCACCGGCCGCCGCGGCGTCGTGACCATCCAGCACGAGACCGGCGAGGTCATCCGCAACCTCGAATACTTCATGCTCCGCGCCTTCGGCCAGGACGTCGAGCCCGGCTCCGTGGTGGTCCGCTCCTCCAACTACACCCCCGACGGCTGGTCCGGCGGTCTGGGCTCCGTGGCCTTCCTCGCCCCGAACGGCGACGTGGCCGCCCACATCTACAACCCGACCGGCAAGCCGCTCGAGGCCGCCTTCACCATCAACGGCGAGGGCAACCGCTGGCAGAAGGTCACCGTCCCGGCCTGGGGCACCGTGACCGTCCACAAGGGCAACGGCCCGCTCAACGAGTCCACCGTTCCGGAGGACGGCAAGTTCGACCTCAACCCGGCGCCGACCCACCTGCTCGGCGATGTGGCTCCGGGCAAGGTCCGCGTCTGGGGCGTCGACGAGTGATGCCCTTCCGGCCGGTTCCCGCCGGCCGGAATTACCGGGGGAAGGCCCATGCAGGATGGCGAAGGAGGTGCCGATGAACGCCGAACAACTCGAGCGTGACGACGAGTCCCAGGACTGGTCGGCCCTCTTCGCCGGCCTGTCCGCCTGAATCCCTCGCGTCTCTTTGTTCCCTGTACTCCTTTGGTTATGTCACGTTGGGGGCGGTTCCGTTTCGGGCCGCCCCCAACGTGTTTCGCCATATTCCGGTTCCGTTCGCTCATTTCCGTTCGCAAGTTCCCGTTCGCAAGGAGGACCCGTGCTGGCCGTCGCGAAGATACTGACCATCATCCTCATCGGATACGCGCTCAAGCGCATCGGCCTGTTCGGCGCGGGGGAGTACCGCGTGCTGCAGAAGGTGGTGCTCGACATCACCCTGCCCGCCGCCATCGTCTCCTCGTTCGCCACCGGGCACCATGATCTGGGCCTCCTGTGGATCTCCGTGTTCGGGCTTGTATGCGCCACGATCCCGCTCGTCACGATGTTCGTCGTCTCCAGGCGCATGCCAGTGGCCCGCCGCGCGTTCCTCATGCTCAACGGAGCCGGATTCAACGTCGGCAACTTCACGCTGCCGATCCTCACCACGTTCATCGGCCCCGCCGCGGCCCTGCCGGCCATCATGTTCGACGTCGGCAACTCCATCATGATGTCCGCCGGCAACTATGTGACCACCGCCGCGCTGCTCCACATCGATTCGTCGCGCCCGCTCGCCGGGCAGGTCGGCTCCGATCCGAACGCCACGGTCGTGCCGCACGAGGCGCCGCCCACCGACCGCGACGCGCGCCGGCTCGCCCGCCGCGCCTTCCTGCGCACCATCGTGCGCAACTTCGTGACCTCCGTGCCGTTCGACGTCTACATGGTCATGACCGTCCTCATGATCGCGGGCGTCAAGCCGCCGATGTCCGTAGCCGATTTCCTCGCGCCGATCTCCGGCGGCAACACCGTGGTCTCGATGCTGATGATCGGCATGATGATGGATATGCCCGGCTCCCGCCGCGATGTGGCCGACGCGCTGATGATCGTGGCCTGCCGGTTCGGCTTCGGCCTGCTGTTCGCGTTCGCTGCATGGCATCTGCTGCCGTTCGACGACATGACCCGCAAGGCCGTCGTCTTCATCTGCTTCGCCCCGGCCGGCATCTTCTCCGCCATCTTCACCGACAAGGTCCTCGGCAACGCCCGCCTGTCCGGTTTCTGCCTGACCGTGATGGGATTCGCCGGCGTAGGGGCCATGACCGTGGCCAACATGCTGCTGTAGTGCCGCGGCTCGGGAAGGGTTGGGGCCACCGCGGGTCGTTCCGGGAGGCCGATAGTCGCGCCGGGAAACGCGTCACCGCGACTATCGGCCGTTGACGGATTCCCAGCGGCCGATTGCCGCGGTAGGGGATGCGCTAACGCGGCAATCGGCCTCCAGTGAGTGCTCAGCGGCCGATAGTCGCGCTGTGCGGCGTGTCGTCGCGATTTTCGGCCGCTGGGCGAAGTGGGGCGATGAGAGGACGACGGGAGGACTACAGGAGGAATACGCGAAGAATACGCGAGGACGATGAGAGGACGACGGGAGGACGACGACGGAGGGGTGTCGGGTCCGTCGGGGTGTCTCAATCCTTCGCGACGAAGCGTTCTTTAATGTAAAGACTGTTTGCATAAAAGACGGCGCTGGCTTACCATAGTGGGGAAGCAGTATGCGGTTGCGGCCGGGCGACGATGTCCGTCCGCGGAACGCCGATTTCAATGACGAAGGAAGGACATCCATGGCAGAAGTGATCATCGTCAAGAACGAAGCGGAGGCCGGCGAGATCTACGGCCGCTGCGTGGCGGATCTCATCAAGGCCAAGCCGGATGCGGTGCTGGGCCTGGCCACCGGCTCGAGCCCGCTGGCCGCCTACCAGGCGCTCGCCAAGATTGTGCACGAGGAGCACATCGACGTCTCCCAGGTGCGCGGCTTCGCATTGGACGAGTACCTGGGCCTGCCGCTGACCCACCCGGAGTCCTACCATTCCACCATCCACCGCACCGTGGTCGAACCGCTCGGCCTCGACCCCGAGAAGGTCCACGTGCCTGGCGACGTGCTGAACGGCGCGCCTCTTGAGGACGGCGACAAGATCGCTGCCGCCGGTCCCGCGTATGACGCGGCGATCGAGGCCGCGGGCGGCATCGACGTGCAGATCCTCGGCATCGGCACCGACGGCCACATCGGCTTCAACGAGCCCGGCTCCTCGCTCGCCTCCGGCACTCGCGTGAAGACCCTGGCCGAGCAGACCCGCATCGACAACGCGCGCTTCTTCGACGACGACATCAACCAGGTGCCGACCCACTGCATCACGCAGGGCATCGGCACGGTCCTGAAGGCCCGCCATCTCGTGCTGCTCGCGTTCGGCTCGGGCAAGGCCGAGGCCATCGAGGAGACCGTCGAGGGCGGCGTGTCCGCGTTCTGCCCGGCCTCCGCGCTGCAGCTGCACCCGCACGCCACGATCATCATCGACGAGGAGGCCGCGAGCCGCCTGCGTCACAAGGACTACTACCGCTATGCCTACGCCCACAAGCCGGCTTGGCAGGGCATCTGATACGAAAAACCCATGCATGGCCGGTTGCCCCGGTGGGCGGTTCCCGGAGGAACCGCCCACCGGGGCAATACTGGTTGTGCACATCGAAGGATCCACGCCGGTCGCACCGGTGTTCAGGCAAAGGAGCATGAGGAACCATGACGGACAGAAGTGAGATCGTCGCGCACGTGACCGCGGCGTTGGAAGGCGAGGCCAAGCCGGTCGCGATCCGTGGGGCGCGCAAGGTGGACGCCCGCGGCGAACAATCGGGCTACTGGGTGGTCTCGGACGCGCGCGGCGTGATCGTGGCCACGGGCGCGGCAGCCGCGGACGGCACCGGCGAGGAGGCGTTCGAGCACGCCTGCCGCACGGTCGGCATCGATCCGGCCGCTCCAGCCGGCTCGGACGGCGCGGTCATCGACGCGGCCGGCCGCATCCTCGTCCCCGGCTACGTGGACATCCACTCGCACGGCGCCTGGGAGAAGAGCTTCGACGACGGTCCCGACGGCATCGACGTGGCCCGGGCCGGCCATGCGGTCCACGGCACCACCCGGCAGGTGCTCTCGCTCATCACCAACCCGATGGACGTGATCTGCCGCAACATCCGCACCGTGCGCGAGAAGATGGCCACCCGCCCGGACATCCTCGGCTGCCACCTCGAAGGCCCGTTCCTCGCCCTGAAACGCAAGGGCGCGCACGACCCGAACTGCCTCAAGGACCCGGTGCCCGAACTCGTGGACGAGATGCTCGACGCCTCGGGCGCCGACCCCGCCGCCGGCAAGATCGGCTGCATCCGCCAGATCACCATCGCCCCCGAACTCGAGCACGGCATCGGCGCCATCAAGCAGTTCGCGGCCGCCGGCGTGGTGCCCGCGGTCGGCCACTGCGACGCCGACTATGAGACCGCCCAGGCCGGCTTCAACGCGGGCGCGGGCATCATGACCCACATGTTCAACGCGATGAACGGACTGCACCACCGCGAACCCGGCCCCATCCCGGCCGCCGTCGAGGACCCGCGCGTCACCATCGAACTCATCAACGACGGCTTCCACGTGCAGAACCCGATGGTCAAGCTCGGCTTCGGTCTCGCACCCCACCGCATCGCGTTCGTCACCGACGCGATGGCCGCCACCGACTGCCCCGACGGCGCGTACAAGCTCGGCGAACTCGACGTGAACGTCATCGACGGCCACGCGCGTCTCGTGTCCAACGGCGCCATCGCCGGCTCCACGTTGACGTTGGAGGTCGCGGTGCAGCGCGCGGTCAACGAACTCGGCTTCAGTCCGGTCGCCGCCGTCGAGGCCGCAACGCTCACCCCGGCACGCGCCTTCGGATTCGACAGGCCCAACACGGTGACCGGCGCGCCGATCGGCCTCATCGCCCCCGGATACGCCGCCGACCTCAACCTGCTCGACGCCGCCGACTGGTCCGTCGAACACGTCTGGTGCGCCGGACGCGCCCTGCGCTGACGACCGGAGCCGACGTTCCGACGTGACCGGACGACGGGACGACGGGACGACGAAGCCCCTTTCCGCGATGCACCGCGGAAAGGGGCTTCGTGTATATATGCCGAGGGGCATGGACCGTACGGCCCATGCCCCTCGGGGATGGTCAGCGACGCTTGGCGAAGTAATTCACCGCGTAGCTGGCGACGGTCGCCACGACCGCCACGACGATGATGGTGATCAGATGTTGCGGATCAGTGGCGAACGCGGTGAACATCACATCTCACCCTTGGCGCGGCGCTCGTCGAGGATCGCGGCGTTCTTCTTGGAAATCTCGCCGGACAGCGGGTAGAAGAACAGCAGGATGAGGGCGATCAGGCCGTTGCCGATGGCCGGGGCCAGCGTGGCGACGCCGTAGATGTTGTTCAGGGTTTCGGTGGACTGGCGCACGGCCTCGCCGGCGTCGGCGGTCACGTAGCCGGTGGCGGCGAGCACGATGCCCGGGAGCAGGCCGGAGAGGGCCTGGCCGATCTTGCGGGCGAACATGTAGCCGGTGTACACGGTGCCATCCTCACGGGTGTGGGTCTTGACCTGGATGTCATCGATGATGTCGGTGATGAAGGACCAGACCATCAGGCCGAACACGCCGTTGCCGAAGATGGCGACGATGGAGAAGACCACGAACACGTACGGGTTGGTGATGTGCAGGAAGAACATCACGACGTAGACCACGGTGGTGAAGACCAGCAGCACGCCGCAGACGAGCTTCTTGCCGAACTTGTCGCAGATGGCCGGGACGAACGGGGCCACGATGAGGACCGGCACGTTCTGGACGGCCAGGATGGCCAGAGCGGCGGTGTTCTCGAAGTAGTCCTTGTACAGGTAGGCGTTCACGGCGCCGGCGAACATCTGGGCGAAGATGAGCAGCAGGGCGGCGAGCATCAGGGCGACCATCGCGCGGTTGGAGAACATGTAGGCGATGGACTTCCACAGCGGGACGTGCTCCTTGGCGCCCTTCTCGACGCGGATGCGCTCGACGGTGCCGCGCAGGGTGATCTCGTAGCAGATCCACAGCAGGATGGCGAAGACGATGGCGACCCAGATCAGGACCGGTCCGTTGAGGACCTTCTTGTCGGCGCCGGTGGAGTCCTTGACGGTGGTGTACATGACGAGCGGCAGGATGAAGGTCACGATGATGCCGCCGGCGGTCGAACCGAAGCCACGGCCCGCGGCCATCTCGTCACGGTGCTTGACGACCGGGGTGGAGACGGAGGCGAAGGAGCCGTACGGGGCGGAGGTGGCGGAGTAGCAGGCCACGCCGAGGATGTAGATCACGGTGATGTACGTGATGCGCAGGCCCAGGGACCAGCTGGAGACGAACGGGAGGAACGTCAGCACGATGACGGCCATCAGCGGGTAGCGCAGGGTGCGCACGAACCAGTGGTAGCGGCCGTCCTTGCGCAGCGGGGCGTTGTCGGCCCACACGCCGGTGCCGAAATCGGTGAAGGCGGAGATGAGCTTGCCGATGAAGATGATGATGCCGGCGATGGCGGGGCTGATGCCCAGGGCGTCGGTCATGTAGATCATCGCGTAGTTGGTGACCAACTGGAAGTAGAAGCCGTTGCCGATGTCGCCCATGGCGTAGGCCATAGGCTCGGTCTTCTTGAACGGCGGATTTTCCACGATCTTCGCGGTCGTGGCATCAGCGGTTGCAGCCGACATGATGTTCCTTTCTTGTTTCTCTGTTCTCGCAGTATTCGCGTGGGCGATGCGATGATGCCTGGCGGCTTCGGTGCGTGATCGAACTTCCTTGGTCCGCCAAGTGACGACATCAATATATCACAAATAATCAGTGAATGATTAAAACTGATAAAAAAGGATTGAAAAAGCGCGATGCGGCGTGTCGTGTGTATACTGAACACGTACGAACAATGTGCATGGCCGTTGAAGAAAACGGTTTCCGGTTCGGGAAAACGCTTGCGGCAGTAAGTACAAAGGAGTGGTTGACATGACCGATTTTCTCAATCCGTTCGCGCATGAGCGCTGGACGCGCACGACCGGCGATCTGTCCGACCGTCGCGCCGAAATCGACACCCCGGTGATCGAAAGTGATCACGGCGAGGCTGTTCCGGTGATCATCGACCCGACCCGTCGCTATCAGATGTGGGAGGGCGTCGGCGCCGCCATCACCGACTCCTCCGCCTCCCTGTTCATGAACTCGATGAGCCCCGAGCAGCGCCACGCCATCCTCGAGGAGATGTTCAGCCCCGAGCAGGGCGGCTTCTCCTCCGTGCGCATCTCCATCGGCTCCTGCGACTTCTCCAGCCAGAAGTACTACTCCTACGACGACCTGCCCGAAGGCGTCGCGGCCGACGCCTCCCTGCAGTACTTCTCCATCGGCGAGGGCGAGCCCGGCGCCCCAGACGCCACCCGCGACCTCAAGAACGTGATCCCCGTCCTCCAGGAAATCGTCAAGATCAACCCGGCCGTCAAGATCATGGCCTCCCCGTGGTCCGCCCCGGCATGGATGAAGACCTCCGGCGTCCTGTCCGGCGCCGGCCGTCTGCGCCTCGGCGAGTACGTCGGCAACGGCTACCGCTACCAGGACACCATCGACTACGTGTACGCGCAGTACTTCGTCAAGTTCATCGCCGCCTACGCCAAGTACGGCATCCACATCACCTCCGTGACCATGCAGAACGAGCCGAGCAACGGCTGCCC
This sequence comes from Bifidobacterium saguinibicoloris, assembly GCF_019331725.1. GTDB lineage: Bacteria > Actinomycetota > Actinomycetes > Actinomycetales > Bifidobacteriaceae > Bifidobacterium > Bifidobacterium saguinibicoloris. Next base: position 167,692 of record NZ_JAHBBF010000002.1, on the reverse strand, counting down.
GTGGCCCATCACCGTGTGGACCCCGGAGGAGCTCGCCAAGTGGGGCTCCGAATACCTGCGCCCCGCCCTCGACCGCACCTTCCCGGACGTCGAGATCTACTTCGGCGACGACTCCCTGCGCTTCTACCAGCGTCCGGTCAGCGAATACATGACCCCCGCCCAGGCCAACGCCTTCGCCGGCGTCGCCTTCCACACCTACTCCGGCCTGCCCGAATGGGTCCACAACGGCGCCCGCCAGTTCCCGAACTGGAAGGTCGCGATGACCGAACGCCGCTGCATGCTCGACGACACCGTCGACGAGGCCAGCCACGTGATGTTCGGCGAGATCGGCACCTGGCTCGTGCGCAACGGCATGGGCCTCATCAACCTGTGGAACATGGCGCTCGACGAGCAGGGCTTCCCGAGCTACGCCGGTACCTCCGGCCGCCGCGGCGTCATCACCATCGACTCCTCCACCGGCAAGGTCAAGCGCAACCTCGAATACTTCATGCTGCGCAACTTCGGCCAGGACGTGAAGGTCGGCTCCCACCGCGTCGCCTCCTCCAACTACACGCGCGACGGCCGCCACGGCGGCCTCGGCTCCGTCGCCTTCGTCGCCGACAACGGCGACCTCGCCGGCATCCTCTACAACCCCACCGACAAGGACGTCGAAGCCGCCGTCGAAATCAACGGCGAAGGCGCCCGCTGGCAGAAGGTCACCGTTCCCGCCTACGGCACCGTGAGCTTCCACAAGTCCAACGCCGCCACGTTCAACACGACCGACGCGCCGGCCGACGACGAATTCAAGATCACCTACACGCCCCACCCCGCCGACGACCACGACGAGACCCTGTTCTGATCCGTCACAAGGCGCGGTCCGCACGGACCGCGCGACGACGAACGCAACCGACGGTCGCAACCAGTGACCGAATGCGTCGGTCGGAACCGGGGCACGGCGGCCGGGCGACATCGCCCGGCCGCCGGCATGCGGTGCATAATGGAATCGGGGAGAGCGGTTCCATTCCCGACATCGCAGTCAACAACGAAACAAAAGCGCGGCGACGCTGCCGGAAGGCGGCCATACCGCCGGAAGGAGCACACACGTCATGCCGAGGAAGGGAATGCCGCTGCTGCGACGCCTCATCGCGGTGACGGCCGCGTGCGCGGCGGGACTGTCGCTCGCCGCATGCGGGTCCGGCACGACCGATGCCGATGGGCGTAATCCCGACGGGAGCGTCACCATCAGCATGGCCGGCTGGACCCTGTCCACCAGGCCGGAATTCCAGGCGTTGGCCAGCGCATACGAGAAGACACATCCGAAGGTCCACATCGACGTCAAGGAATACAGCGCCGACGACTACGACAAGCAGCTCATCGCCGACCTGTCCGCCGGCAAGGCGCCGGACGTCTTCCCGATGAAGAACCTCAAGATGTACTACACGTACGCCTCGCCGGGAGCCTTGGCTGACCTCACGGACGTCGCCGAGCGCTACAAGAACGACGACAACCTCGCCGTCGCCAAGGACTACGTCATCGGAGGCAAGACCTACGCGCTGCCGTACCGCGTCGACGCCACCGTCCTCTACTACAACAAGACGATGCTGAAGAAGGCCGGCGTCGACGCGCCGGACGGCACCTGGACGTGGGACGACTACCTCGCCGTCTGCCGCGAACTCAAGAAGAAACTGCCCGCGGCCGGCTACAAGGACGCGTACCCGACCTACCACCACACGTCGTTCCAGGCGATCCCGCAGGCCATCGCGCTCGCGCAACAGTCCAAAGGCAGCGGCGTCGCGGGACAGAACGCGCTGTTCTTCTCCGGCGACTACTCGTACCTGAAGCCCATGTACAAGCTGTTCCTGAAGATGCAGCACGAGGACCTCACCCTCTCCTACAACACCGTCTCCGCCTCGAAGACCACGTACCAATCCCAGTTCGGCACCGAAAAGGCCGCGCTGCTGCCCATGGGCACCTGGTTCATGGGGCCGCTCGCCGACCAGCAGAAGAGCGGCGAGGCGAACAAGTTCGACTGGGGCGTCGCCGCCCTGCCGCAGCTCACCTCCAAGACGGTCAAGCACCCGGTCACCTACGGCGACCCTACCGGCTTCGCCGTCTCCGCCAACTCGCCATCCGCGAAGCAGAAGGCCGCCAAGGACTTCGTCGCATGGGCCGCCGGCGAACAAGGCGCCGAAGTCACCGCCAAGACCGGCTCCGTACCCGCCTACACCTCCGACAAGGCGCTCGACGCGTTCTTCGCCAAGAAGGGCCTGCCGCGCGACAAGCAGTCGTGCGACGTGATCCGCAAGTCCGTCATCAAACAGGAGAACCCGGTGGGCGAAGCCACGCAGGTCATCCAGGACGAACTCAACATGGCGCAATCGTCCATCCTGTCCGAAACGAAGACCGTTGACGACGCGCTCGCCAAAGCCGAGAACGCCGTCGCCAACACCGGCCTGCTGCCGCGCGACAGCGGCGCGGGCCAGAGCCAGAGCCAGAGCCAAGGGAACCAGGGGAAGTGAGGAAGCATCATGAGTGAGCATCGCATCTCCGAAACCGAGCGCACCGTCGAGTGCACCGTCGAGCGCACCGTGGAGCGCACCGTCGACGACGTCGCGCGCGCGGCCGACGCGGCACGCGACAACTCGCGCCACGTCAACAAACTGCGCAACCGCAACATCCGCAACGGACTCATCTTCATCGCGCCGAACTTCATCGGCTTCTTCCTGCTGATCCTCATCCCCGTGGTGACCCTGTTCTACACGTCATTCACCAAATGGAGCGCGCTGGGAACACCCCAATTCAACGGCATCTGGAACTGGCGCCGACTCTTCACCGACGAGAACTTCCTCGACGCGCTCGTCAACACGCTCTACTACGCGGTGGTGCACATCCCGCTCACCCTCGCGCTGGCGTTCGGACTCGCCGTGCTGCTCAACTCGAAGATCAAAGGCCGCGCGTTCTTCCGCACCGTCGCGTTCTTCCCGTACATCACCGCGATCGTCGCCGTGGCGCAGGTGTGGAGCATGATGTTCGACCCGAAGGCCGGCCTCATCAACCAGTTCCTCGCGCTCTTCATGGGCGCCGACAACGTGCCCGGATGGCTGTCCAGCACCACGTGGGCCATGCCCGCCGTCATCATCGTCGGCACCTGGCGCGAGGTCGGATACTTCATGATCCTGCTGCTCGCCGGACTCCAGACCATCCCCGCCGAACTGTACGAGGCCGCGAAGATGGACGGCGCGAACGCCTGGCAGCGCTTCTGGCACGTCACCGTGCCCTGCATGCGCCCCACCCTGTTCTTCGTCACCGTGACCCTGACCATCACCTCCCTGAAGATCCTCGACCTGACCCTCGTCATGACCAACGGCGGCCCCGGCACCTCCACGCTCGTGCTCGCGCAGTACGTGTACCGCGTGGCGTTCGAACGCGCCGACTTCGGCTACGCGTCCACCGTGTCCCTGGCCCTGTTCTTCATCTGCCTGGCCGTCACGCTCGTGCAGTTCTGGTACAACAACGCGAAGGAGAAGTGAGATGAGCGCTGTTCCGACTTCCTCCGGTTCCGTCTCGGGTTCCGCGGACATCCCCTTCAACACCAACCGGCCCTCCGCCGGACGCATTGCAGCCATGATTCTCGGCTACGCGGTGATGATCGTCATCAGCGTGTTCGTGGTGCTGCCGTTCGTGTGGATGGTGCTCGCCTCGCTGAAGAACAACAACGAGATCTACATGGTCCCGGTCAAATGGCTGCCGGACACCTGGCATTTCGAGCACTACGCGCAGATCTGGCAGCGCGCCGACATGCTCGGCTGGCTCGGCAACACCGTGTTCTTCGCCGTGGTGGTGACGTTCCTGCAGGTGTTCACCGGCTCGTTCGCCGCGTACGGCTTCTCGAAGATCAATTTCCCCGGCCGCAACACCCTGTTCCTCGTCTACGTGGCCACGATGGCCGTGCCGTGGCAGGCGTACATGATCCCGCAGTTCAAGATGCTTTCGATCGTGGGGCTCAACGACACCCGCTGGTCCATCATCCTGCTGCAGGCGTTCGGCGCGTTCGGCGTGTTCATGATGAAGCAGTTCTACGACACGATCCCCGATTCGCTCTCCGAGGCCGCGCGCCTCGACGGCCTGAGCGAATTCGGCATCTACCGTCGCATCATCCTGCCGTTGTCCGGCTCGTCGATCGCCGCGCTCGCGATCATCACGTTCACGAACACGTGGAACGACTACATGGGCCCGCTGCTCTACCTGCGCTCGCCCGACCTGTACACCATCCAGCTGGGTCTCAAGACCTTCATCTCCCAGTACGATGCCGACTACTCGATGATCATGACCGGATCCGTGCTCTCCGTGCTGCCGATCCTCGTGGTCTTCCTCATCGGGCAGAAGCAGTTCATCGAAGGCATCGCGACCTCGGGCATGAAGGGCTGACGAGTTGCGCGGACGGTCCGGCGGACGCTGATCGTCCGTGGCGCCGCTCCGGTCGGTGCCGCTGAAGTGCGTCTCTGCGCGGGCGTGCCGCGTCCAATGCGAAAGGAGTCATCATGGAGGCGCGAAGGTCCCGTCCTCGCTTTTCCGCGAACGCGTTCCTCACCGTGGCGAACGTGGTCTATCTGCTGCTCGCCATGTCCGTGCTGACGCTCATCGGGTGTCTGCCGCTCGTGCTCGCGTTCGTCTTCGCGCCCGGGCTGCGGTTCTATCCGCTGGTTCTGGCCGCCGCGGCTCTGTCCGCGCCGGGCGTGGCCGCTTCCTTCGCGATGTTCCGGGATCATCCGGTGTTCCTCACCGCCTCGCGACGCGATGCGCTGAACGCGCTCGCGGAATCCGGCGGCGACCTTCCCGACTGGATCGCCGCGCCCTACGTTCCCTCCGACGTCTCCGTCGCCGTGTTCCGGCCGTATTTCGCCGCGTACCGTCGTGTCGGCCTTCGTGCGCTCGCGGTCGGCGTGACGTTCGGTGTGGCCGAGTTCCTCGCGTTGTATGACGCGCAGCTGCTCATGCAGGTGGCGTGGGGACAACTGTTCGTGCCGCTGCTGTTCGTGGTGGCCGTCATCTCCGTCGAGGCGGCGTTGGTGGCGTTGGGTCTCGTCGTGGAGTTTCCGAAGGCGAAGTGGCGTTCCCTGTTGCGCAACGGCTACCTGTGCGGCGTGCGCCGGTTCGTCATGCTCGTCATCAACGCGTGCGTGCTCGCCGTGTATGCGTGGGGTGCCATGCGCAGTCCGATTCTGGTGGCCGTGCTCGCCACGGGGGTGGTCGCGTTCGTGCTGTGGGCCGGTGTGCGGTGGCAGTTCCGTGCGCTCGCCTTGGCGATGGCCCGTGAGGCGCACGATCGGCATCTCGTCGCCTTGTACGACTGATTCGCTGTCGCGCCCGTTTCTATAGAAACGGACGTTTTCGGGTGGGTGTGGGTCCGCTTTGCGTCCGATTCTGTAGGATGTGGCGTTTCGCGGTGCCTGGGCGCCCGCTTTGCGTCCGATTCTATAGAATCGAGCGTTCGGAGAGGTTTGGGAGGCGCTGTTGCGTCCGATTCTGTAGGATGTGGCGTTTCGTGGTGCCTGGGCGCCCGCTTTGCGTCCGATTCTATAGAATCGAGCGTTCGGAGAGGTTTGGGAGGCGCTGTTGCGTCCGATTCTGTAGGATGTGGCGTTTCGCGGTGCCTGGGCGCCCGCTTTGCGCTCGATTCTATAGAAACGGATGTTTAGAGAGGCTTGGGAGGCGCTGTCACGCCCGTTTCTATAGGAACGGATTCGTGGTGCTCGAGGGCCTGGTTTGCGCCCGATTCTATAGAAACGGACGCGGCGGAGTTTCTTGGGTGATTCGGCCGCGTGACCACTCATCATCATTTATGATTGTTTCTGAGCAAAACTGTACTAATCAATCAGAAAAGAGAACCAATCATGGCTGATTCGACCCCCGAACCCATGCCTGCACCCACCATCGGAGGCGAGGCATGGCCGGACGTCGTCCGTATCGCCATCGACGCGGCCGACGTCGCCGCCGCGGCGACCAACCGCAACGGACTCACCTACAAGGGCTTCGGCCTGTTGAGCGGCAACGCCACCTCCAGCCTCCTCATGGACTACAAGGCCGAAAGCCCCGAAGCCTACTGGAAGCTCGTCGAGACCCTGTTCGCCGGCGACCGTCCGCTCATGAACACCGTCAAGGTGGAGATGGGCAACGATCGCAACAACTCCACCGGCCCGAACGTCGCCACCATGCGCGAACGCGACGAATACCCGCAGGTCCGCCGCGAACCCGGCTTCCAGCTCGCCGCCGACGCACGCCGCTACCAGCCGTCCGTGCATGTGAGCATCCTGCGCTGGATGGCCCCCACCTGGGTCCACTCCAACGACGACGTCTACAAGTGGTACAAGAACACCATCCTCGCCGCCTACCGCGAATACGGCTTCATGGTCGATTCGGTCAACCCCGACGTCAACGAGCGCACCGCCGACCTCGACTGGGTGGCGGACTTCGCGCACCGCGTCCACACCGACACGGAGGGCTTCATCGGCAACGGCCCCGACGACCCGAACGCCGGCTTCGCAAGCGATGAGGAACGCGACATGTTCCACGCCATCAAGGTCATCACCTCCGACGAGGAGGTCACCGGCACGTTCGGCGGTGACATCATCGCCAATCCGAAGTACCTCGAGGCCATGGACGTGGCCTCCTACCACTACTCCGTCGAGGACGATCCGGACGACAGTTTCAAGCGTCTCGCCGGCGAATTCGACCAGGAGATCTGGAACTCCGAGGCGCAGGCCACGTTCTCCAACTCCGCCGACCGTCCGAACAACACGATGGACGATGGCCTCGGCGAACGCACCGGCACCGGCATCGGCGGTTCAGGCAGCGCCCTCGAGATGGCGAACACCCTTATCAAGGGCTTCGTCGAATCCCGCCGCACGCACGCCATCTACCAGCCGGCCATCGGCTCCTGCTACGAGAACATGGAGTACGCGTCCAAGGAGCTCATCTCCGCCCGCGACCCGTGGAGCGGATGGATCTACTACGACGCCGGCTGCGCCGTGCTCGAGCATTTCACCAAGTTCGCGAAGCTCGGTTTCCCGCGGCTCAACGACGGCACCGAGGTCGACGGCATCTGGCGCGCCATCCCGTCCGCGTCCGGCAGTGAGGTCGGCGGCAACAACCCCGTCAACGGGGCCCGTCACGGCGAACCCTCCTACCTGACCCTCGCCGATCCGACCGGCGAGGACTTCAGCACCGTCATCGTCAACGATTCCGCCCGTCCGAAGACGTACGTCATCACCACCGGGCATGCGTTGAAGGCGTTCGGCAAGCCCCTGCAGGTGTGGGTCACCAAGGCCGCCGACGCGTCCGCCGGCGAGCCGTACGACGCGAACTACCGTCGTCCGCTCACCATCGTGCCGCCCGCGTATCCGGCCGAAACGGACGGCCGTGCCGAGACGCGCGAGAACGACGCCGTCGTGACGTACACGCTCACCGTCGAACCGTGGAGCATCGTCACCGCCACCACGCTCGACACGTTCGGCCCGGCCGCCGACGACGATGCCGACCGTTCCGGAGACACCTGCGAGGGCCGCTACACGCCCAAGCCCGGCTACGAATACGATCTGCCGCGCACCGCCGAGAACGCCCGCCCGGTGCTCGACGTCGACCCCGAGGGCGGTGTCCTGTACGCCGACGACTTCCGCTACGAGGACGAGAAGCCGGTCCAGGTCTTCAAGCATGACGCGCTGGCCGACGAGGACTATCTGGAGTCCCGCGGCGGCGCGTCCGGCGCGACCGCCCGCTACACCACGGACACGAACGGCGCGTTCGAGATCGTGCCCGACCCCGAACGCGGCCACGTGCTGCGCCAGCAGATCGACTGGAACCACGCCGGCAGCGCGTGGATCGAGGGCGAGCCGCGCACCGCGATCGGCGACATGCGCTGGACCGACTACCAGGTCTCCGTCGACGTCAAGTTCGAGGAGTATCCGGGACGTGCGCCCTACGTGGTCGTCGGCGCCCGCGAGATGGGCGGGAACAAGTTCACCACCGACATCTGCGGCGTCGACCTCAAGATCCGCGCCGACGGCATCTGGCTGCTGCGCAACTTCGGCAACGAGGTGCGTCGCGGTCATCTCGAGGACCTGCGCAAGCGTGCCACCGAAGCCGGCACGACGCCGTTCACGCCGGGTGCGGATGCGTGGAACACCATCACGCTGCGTGTGGCCGGCACCACCGCTACCGTGTTCGTCAACGGCGCGCAGGTCGCCACCTGGTCCGACGACGCGTTGCAGTCCGCCGGCCGCGTGAACCTCGGCACGAGCTTCGACCACGTGCGCTTCTCCAACCTCAAGGTGGAGCGCGTCGAAGGCCGCGCGCCCTACTACGACCAGCTCATCGACGACATGCACATGCGTTCGTGGGACGACGGCTCCGAGGTGCTGCGGTATGCCGGTCCGTGGACGCACGACAACGGCCAGGGCATGTTCACGTACCTGCGTACGATCTCCCGCGCCGCTTCGGCCGGCGCGTCGGTCGCGCTGACGTTCGACGGCACCGGCGTCGACCTGTTCGGGCCGTCCGACGGCTCCGCGCGTCTCGACGTGTTCGTCGACGGAAAGCAGGTCCGGTCCGCCGCGCCCGTGCACGCGACGAACGGTTCGCTGCGCTGCGAGTTCCGTCTGGATGGTCTGGAGTACGGCCGTCACACGGTGGTCTTCCGTACGGCCTCCGTTGGTCCCGCCGGGTTTGCGCTCGACGCGCTCGGCGTGGTCGGCAGGGTCTGATCGTCCGACTCCGGCCGGACACGTCGACGACGAGGCCCGTCCCGCTCTGTTCCAGCGGGACGGGCCTCGTCGTTCACTGCGTTCGTATCGGTCAGGCGTTGGCGCCGTTCTGGTACGGGTTGTCCTGTCCGTACGGCGTCTGGGCCGGCTCCTGTGTGGCGGCCGGTTCGGAGGCGGCGGCGGGCGTCGTCGGCAGCGGCACGGACGGAACGGCCGACGGCTGTTCGCCGTAGGTGGGGACGGGCGCGGCGCCGTACGCCGACGTCGCCGGCTGCTCACCGTAGGCGGGGACGCCCGATGCGGCGGGAGCGCCGTATTCCGGCGTCGTCGGGGCGCCATAGGCCGGGGCCTGCTCGCCGTATGCGGGCGTTGTCGGCTGTTCGCCGTAGGCGGCGCCTGCCGGGGCAGCCGGCTGGGCCGCGCCGTATCCCGCGGCGTTCGGATCGGCGTACGGGGCGGGGGCGGCCTCATACGGGTTGCCGTAGGCGCCATGCGCCTCCGGAGCGCCGTACGGTGCGCCGGGAGCCGGAGCCGCGGGCGCGCCGTACGGCTGGTTGTACGCGTTGACCGGGGTGCCGTACCGCTGCGAAGGCTTGTCGAATCGGGCGCCTTCCGGCTTGGGGCCGCCCACCATGAACACCAGCCACACGATGCTCGGCACCAGCACGAGCAATCCTCCGATGACGATGGCCACGACGCCGCCGGCCGCCGCCGCGCCGTAACCGTCGCCGGCGCCCAGACCGTAGCCCAGACCACTGAAGATGGCCACGCCGGCACCGACGATGAGGACGATGTAGCCGACGAACATCACGCCGTAGAAGATGGCGAGCCACCAACCGGCACGGTTGGTGTCGTGCAGACGACGCACGGCGAGCGCCAGGGACGGCACGAGGATGGCGAGACTCCACGCCATCTGCAGGAAGGAGACGAAGCCGTTGGCGGCGTTGTCGCGCGTGACGAAGTCCAGCAGGAAGAACAGCAAGGTGGCCAGTGACGCGATCAGTTCCCACCACCAGAACTCGGAGCGGGAGGCGCGGCCGGAGAACGTGGCGTACTTCTTCCAGAAGCGCAGGAACGCCTCCGGCAGCGAGCAGCCGTAGTACGGCTGGTCCAGCGTCGGTTCGCCGTTGCCCGCATAGGCCGCGGCGGCGCCGGGCTGCTGCGCGGCGTACGCATCGTAGCCGGCGGAGGGAGCCGCCTGCCAGACGCCGGGCTGCTCGGGCTGCGGCGGCTGCGGGACCGCGCCGTATGCGGGGGCGGAGGCCTGGCCGTATTCCGGCGCGGGCGCGGCCTGATCGTAGGAGACCTGCCCCGGCTGCTCGTAGGCCGGCGCCGCCTGACCGTATTCCGGTGCCGCCGGCGCGTCCTGGCCGTACTGCGGGGTCTGCTGCGGCTCCCCGTACTGGCCGTACTGCGGTGTTGCGCCATAGGGCTGCGACGCACCGTATTCGGGTGTTGCGGGTGCCTGCCCGTACTGAGGTGATTGCGTGGGCTGGTTCCCCTGCGCGTACTGCTCGGGCTGTTGTCCGTCTGCGCCATACCCCGGATTCGGCGGCAGCGGCACGTTGCTCGGTGTGCTCATGACGATCTTCCCCTTTCGAAGACGCGGATACATGGCCATTATCCAACACATTCCCGCGGAACGGAACATATCACCCGCCGGAGCGGCGTCGGCGCGGCGCTGGAACGGCGTCGTCGCCCGTCGTCGGCCATCGGTGTCCATCGACGCGGACGGATCGTGGCGACGGAAGTCGACACGGCGCGGGCCGTCGCCCTTGCGCGGCACAATAGGGAACCATGACCGAAGCTGCAAACGCAACCGAAAACGCAAAAAACCACAAGCCTGAACTGCCGAAGGACGTTCGTGTCCGCTTCTGCCCGTCCCCGACCGGCACGCCGCACGTCGGCATGATCCGCACCGCCCTGTTCAACTGGGCCGAGGCGCGCGCCACCGGCGGCACGCTCGTCTTCCGCATCGAAGACACCGACGCCCAGCGCGACAGCGAGGAAAGCTACAACCAGATCCTCGAATCCCTGCGCTGGCTGGGCATCGACTGGGACGAAGGCATCGAAGTGGGCGGCCCCCACGGCCCGTACCGCCAGTCTGAGCGCACCGCCATCTACAAGGACGTCGCCGCCAAGCTGCTCGAAGCCGGCTACGCCTACGAATCCTTCTCCACGCCGGAGGAGATCAAGGAACGCAACCTCGCCGCCGGCCGTCCGGCCGAATTCGGCTACGACGGCTACGACCGCGACCTCACCGAAGAGCAGAAGGCCGCCTTCCGCGCTGAAGGCCGCAAGCCCGCGCTGCGCATCCGCATGCCCGACGAGGACATCGCCTTCGACGACCTCATCCGCGGCACCATCGAATTCAAGGCCGGTTCCGTGCCGGACTACGTCATCGTCCGCCCGAACGGCGACCCGCTGTACACGCTCACCAACCCGGTGGACGACGCCATGATGGACATCAACGTGGTGCTGCGCGGCGAGGACCTGCTGAGCTCCACTCCGCGCCAGATCGTGCTCTACCGCTACCTCATGGAACTGGGCATCGCCAAGCAGATGCCGCTGTTCGGCCACATGCCGTACGTGATGGGCCAGGGCAACAAGAAGCTCTCCAAGCGCGACCCGGAGTCCAACCTGTTCAACCACCGCGACGCCGGCTTCATCCGCGAAGGCCTGCTCAACTACCTGGCGCTGCTCGGCTGGTCCATCGCCCCGGACCGCGACGTGTTCTCGATGGACGAGATGATCGCCAAGTTCGACGTGCGCGACGTCAAGGCCAACCCGGCCCGCTTCGACCTCGACAAGGCCATCTCCATCAATGCCGAGCACGTGCGCATGCTCGAACCGCAGGACTTCCTCAACCGTTCCGTGCCGTACCTGCACCGCGACGGCGTCGTCTCCGCCGATTCGTGGGATGCGCTGACCGCGCGCGAGCAGGAGATCCTGACCGCCGCCGCCCCGCTCGTCCAGACCCGCGTGCGTCTGCTCGGCGAGGTCGCCGGCATGGTCGGCTCCCTGCTGTCCACCGCCGAATACATCGAGCCGGACGACGGCGCGAAGAAGCAGCTCAAGGATTCCGCCCCGGCCGTGCTCGACCTTGCGATCGCCGCTTTGGAAGGCGTCTCCGAGGCCGATTGGAAGACCGACACCCTGCATGAGACGCTCAACAAGGCGCTCGTGGAGGACGGCGGCTACAAGCCGCGCCTCGCCTTCGGCCCGGTGCGCGTCGCCATGTCCGGCCGCCGTGTCTCCCCGCCGCTGTTCGAGAGCATGGAGATCGTCGGCCGCGATCTGACGCTCGCTCGTCTCAAGGGGCTGCGCGAGCACCTGTGATGTGGTGATCGGCCGCGGTCTGCCGCGGAGTGATCGCCACGTGTGCGTCGGCTACGTGTGCATCAGGAGGGCATCCGCCGTTGGGCGGGTGCCCTCCTGTCGTTCGGGGTGATGGGCTTCGCGCGTCGGTGCCGCGGTATGAGCGCAGGTGGGATTGCGGCGCTGGTTTCTGCCACGGTGGCGAGGTGCTGTCAATCAAGGAATCACGATGTGACACGCCGTGGTTGACGCCGGTGGAATGTTCCCGTATATTAACCACTCGTTGCGGTTCACGCCGCAGCGGATAACTCAAGCCCCCATCGTCTAGCGGTCTAGGACTACGCCCTCTCACGGCGCCAACACCGGTTCAAATCCGGTTGGGGGTACGGACAGGAAGAACCCCGGCTCATCGAGCCGGGGTTCTTCGCGTTGTCGCCGTGTCCGGATGGAGGGGGTCGAGCGGCGGGCGGGCCGTCAGGCCGGGATGGGCGTCGTTTCCGTTCCATGGTTGGCGGGGATGCGACGCCGATGTGTGTCGGGCGTCGTTTCCGTTCCATGGTTGGCGGGGATCTGACGCTGCGGGGGCGTTTGGCGGTTGTTCCGTGCCAGACTTGGCAAAGATGCGACGCTGGCATGGGTGTGGGCGTCGTTTTCGTGCCGGGCTTGGCTGGGATGTGACGCTGGTGGGTGTCGAGCGGCGTTTCCATGCCAAGGTTGGCGAGGATGTGACGCTGATGGTGGAGCGTGTCATGCTTGCGCTCGGGATAATGACGATAACTATGCGTCGGACGGGCTCTTGGTGGTGGAATTTCGTGGGAACCGGTGTGGGGCCAATGGTTCATGGGGCCTGAAACCGTTGGAAATACTGGCGACACGCCGTGATTTGCGTACCTGCGGGTACCCGCGTATATTAATCACTCGTTGCGCGGTTCGCCGAGCAGCCACTGAAAAGTGAATAAGCCCCCATCGTCTAGCGGTCTAGGACTACGCCCTCTCACGGCGCCAACACCGGTTCAAATCCGGTTGGGGGTACGACGGACAACTCCTTGGAGTTGTTACGCCAGCCAAATTGGGGTGTGGTGTAATTGGCAACACAGCTGATTCTGGTTCAGCCATTCTTGGTTCGAGTCCAGGCACCCCAGCCAATGAAAACCCTCGCGAAAGCGAGGGTTTTCTTGTTCTCAGGCCCATGACCTCCGGGATTTGTTGTGCTGGTGAGTTCTCAGCGCAAGGTTTCCCGGGAGATGTGGTCGGTCTTGGTCGGTTTCCGGGATTTGTTGCGCTGGGATCGTCTCAGCGCAAGGTTTCCCGGGAGATGTGGTCGGTCTTGGTCGGTCTCCGGGATTTGTTGTGCTGACGGTGTTTCAGTGCAAGGATTCCCGGAGATGGGTCGGAATATCCGGGATTTGTTGTGCCGAGATTGTCTCGGTGCAAGCAATCCCGGGGTTGTCCGGGATTTGTTGTGCTGACACTGCCTCAGTGCGAGGATTCCCGGGGGCTGTCGCATTACAGTAGGAGCTATGACGGAAACACAACGCGCGCCCGAGGGCATGTCTTCAAAGCCGAGGATCAGGCCGGCGGAGGCGGGAGACACCCGTCCCCTGTCCGTGTCCGCCAGATTGGGTCGTCTGCAATTCCATCACTCCGGCAAATTCCGTGTGCTTCAGCTCGCCGACATCCAGGACGGACCGAACGTCGCCAAGGACACCATCCGACTCATCGAAGCCAGCCTCGACGCCGTCCGTCCGGACCTGGTGGTGTTCACCGGCAATCAGATCGCCGGCTACGATCCCGCTTTCGCCGAGACGTTCCGCAAACGCCGGTGGAGCGCACCGCGCGAATACGACGATCCGGACGACGCCGAAGCGGCGCTCGGGAAGACCCGTGAGCTCGTCCGCGGCGCCATCGCCCGGTTCCTCGAACCGCTGACCTCCCGCCGCGTGCCGTTCGCCGTCACCTACGGCAACCACGACTTCCAATGCGGATTGGATAACGCGGAGCTCGACGCCATCTACCGGTCGTTCCCCGGATGCGTGAACCCCGAGCCCGGTGCCGAAGCCCACGTGCTGCCCGCGGATGCGCTCCTGCATGACCAGGTGGTCTACCCGCACGCGGCCGGCACGTTCGCCCTGCCCGTGTCTGATCAGGAGAACAAGCGCACGGTGCTGGGGCTCGTCGTTCTCGATTCGGGCGACTACGCGCACGGCGGCGGCTTCTCCGGGCCGGACAGCGGGGCATTGGAGTTCCTACGCGCGGTGCCGGACCTCATCGGCGCCCGGTCCGCGGTGTTCCAGCACATGCCGCTGCCGGAATACTACGACCTGCTCAAGCCGGTCTCGTCCACCACGCCCTACGCCATGCAGGGGTATCGCGCGCATGCGGCCCACTACTACGTCTTGGACGAGAGCAAGGTGCAGCCGGGCGGCTATCTGGGCGAAGGCATCAGTTGCCCGGACGCTTCGGAGGAGTTCGCAATCCTGCGCGGGGACGGCTCGGGGCGCGCCGCCGATGATGGCCGTACGACCGATGACGCGCCGGTGGCGTCGGGCATGCCGGATGCGCCGGACGCTTCGGCGTCGGCATCGTCGGCCGCACACGCGCATGAGACGGATGCGCACATATATATAGGAGTGGCCACCGGACACGACCATCGCAACGGTTTCGTCGGCGAACTGGGCGGCGTGCTCATGGCCGCCGCGCCCACGTGCGGGTTCGGCTCGTATGGTCCGGCACCGGCCAAGCGTGCGGCCCGCCTCATCGAATTCGACATCCGGCATCCGTACCGCCCGCGTACGCAGCTGCTGGAGTTCGGCGAACTGGTCGGCAAGCCCAGTTCGAAGAAGGCGTACACGTACGCGCTCAACGCCCAGCCTCCCCAGGAGGGGGAGGGCGACGACCTGCTGCGCAAGCCCAGCCTGTGGAGCCAGCTCAAGGGGCTGTTCAGCTGAACTGGGCGAGGAATGCTGGGTGTGCTGCGGTGCGCGCGGAACCGGTCGGGGCGCTGACTGCGTTACGTGGGGTACATTGAGGCCTTTCCGGACATCCAACCGCGTTACGAGGGGTAGACCTCGAAGTATCACCATGTTGGGAATGGCGGAATATCAAGACGGAATAGGGCATGATACCCCGGGATGGGGCGGAGAGACACCCCTGATAACGAAGAAAGGTGTCTTCCAAGCACGGAAGACACCCCTCGTAACGTGATTATGTCCGTGGCGTTGGTCGTAATCATCGTAATGACGGCAACGGCCAACGTTGCAAGCCGACCTGACGAGAATGGTCAGCGGCCGGACGAGGCCTTGATGAGCGCCTCGGTGAGGTACTTGCCGGCGGCCATGACCAACGGCGCGTAGCGGCGGCCGGGCGCATTGCCCATGCGGCCGGACGGGCCGGAGATGGAGATGGCGGCGATGACCTGGCCGGACGCGTTGCGGATCGGTGCGGAGATCGAGCACACGCCCTCCTCGCGCTCGTTGACCGATTCGGACCAGCCGCGCTTGCGCACGGCGGCCAGCTTGGTCGCGTTGAACTTGGCGTGGCGCAGGCCCTGATGCATGCGGTCGGAATCCTCCCAGGCGAGCAGGATCTGCGCGGCGGATCCGGCCTCCATGGACAGCATGGCGCCCACGGGGATGGAATCGCGCAGGCCGGAGGCGCGCTCCACGGCGGCGATGCACACGCGCTGGTCGCCCTGACGGCGGTAGATCTGCGCGGATTCGCCGGTACGGTCGAGCAGGGTCTGCAGGATCGGGCCGGCGGCGGTGAGCAGGCGATCCTCGCCGGCGGCCGCGGCCAGTTCGGCGAAGCGGGAGCCGAGCACGAAACGGCCGTGCTGGTCGCGCAGCACGAAACGGTGGCGTTCCAACGCGATGGCGAGACGGTGCGCGGTGGGTCGGGCCAGTCCGGTGGCGGCCACGAGCTGGCCGAGGGTGGAGGGACCGGTCTCGAGCGCATCGAGAATCTTCACGGTCTTGTCAAGCACGCCGACGCCGGAATGCACTTCGCCGTCGTTCTGATCGGGCGTAGCGGTGGTCTGGTCGTCGGTCGCTTCCTGCGTGGCTGACGGCTCTTCGGCCACAGCGGTGTCTGAGTGCATTGAAGTCATGATTCCCGTTTATACCATCTCACATAGTGAAATGGCAAATCAAGGCAGTTTACCACGAGGCGAACGCCGTGCGCCGGACGATGACCGATTCGTGGAACATGTGCGCGTTCCCATCGTTGTCTGGCCCGGAATCCTCCTTCGAAGCCCGTCCGAACCACGCGCTGTCACGGCGCCGCCATGGGTGCCGCCGCGGCCGGTTTCGGCGTGATTCCAAGCGAATCCAAGCGCCGCCCGTCCACATCTCATAATCCGGCCGGGGCATGCTCGCCCCCAACCCGAGCCTCTACGCTAATACCACGAACAAGGCGCAAACACAATACCTGGCGCCAAGAAAACAGGAGGAATTTCCCATGGGAACGACACTGGCCGAGAAGGTCTGGGCCGATCATCTGGTACGGAAGGGCAGCGATGGGGCGCCCGACCTGCTGTACATCGACCTGATGCTCATGCATGAGGTCACCAGCCCGCAGGCGTTCGAGGGGCTGCGTCTGGCCGGCCGCAAGCCGCGCCATGTCGATCAGCTCATCGCCACCGAGGACCACAACACGCCCACGGTGGACATCGACCGTCCGAATCCGGACAAGACGAGCGCCCTGCAGCTGAGCACGCTGGAGAAGAACTGCAAGGAGTTCGGCGTGCGCCTGCACCCGCTCGGCGACGCCGACCAGGGCATCGTCCACGCGTTCGCCCCGATCCTGGGCCTCACCCAGCCGGGCATGACCATCGTGTGCGGCGACTCGCACACGTCCACGCACGGCGCGTTCGGCGCGCTGGCGTTCGGCATCGGCACCAGCGAGGTCGAGCATGTGATGGCCACGCAGACGCTGAGCCTCAAGCCGTTCAAGACGATGGCCATCAACGTCAACGGCAAGCTGCCGGAGGACGCCACCGCGAAGGACATCATCCTCGCGATCATCGCGAAGATCGGCACCGGCGGCGGCCAGGGGCATGTCATCGAATACCGTGGCGAGGCGATCCGCAACCTCACGATGGACGAGCGCATGACCGTGTGCAACATGTCCATCGAGGCGGGCGCCCGTGCCGGCATGATCGCCCCGGACGAGACCACGTTCGAATACCTCAAGGGCCGTCCGCACGCGCCGGAGGGCGAGATGTGGGACAAGGCCGTCGAATACTGGAAGACTCTGAAGACCGACGACGACGCCGTGTTCGACAAGGTGGTGGACATCGACGCGACCAAGCTCGGACCGTACGTCACGTGGGGCACCAACCCCGGCCAGGGCCTGCCGATCACCGCGAACGTGCCGGTGCCGGAGGAGATCGCCGACGCCACCAAGCGCGCCGCCGCGGAACGCGCCATCAACTACATGGGTCTGAAGCCCGGCATGCCCATCAAGGACATCGCCGTGGACACCGTGTTCATCGGCTCCTGCACGAACGGCCGCATCGACGACCTGCGTCAGGCCGCCGCGATCATGAAGGGCCATCACAAGGCGAAGAACATCCACCGCGTGCTCGTCGTGCCCGCCTCCTCGCGTGTGCGCCTCGAGGCGGAGCGCGAGGGCCTCGACAAGGTGTTCGAGGACTTCGGCGCCGAATGGCGCAACGCCGGCTGCTCGATGTGCCTGGGCATGAACCCGGACAAGCTCGTGCCGAACGAGCGTTCGATCTCGACGTCGAACCGCAACTTCGAGGGCCGTCAGGGCAAGGGTTCTCGCACGCATCTGGCGTCGCCGGCCGTGGCCGCCGCCACCGCCATCCGCGGCACGATCTCCAGCCCCGCCGACCTGTGACCGGGACCTGTTAGGACGCAAAGGATTTCAACATCATGGAAAAACTCACCACTTTGACCGGCGTGGGCGTGCCGCTGCGCCGTTCCAACGTCGATACCGACCAGATCATCCCGGCAGTGTTCCTCAAGCGCGTCACCAAGACGGGTTTCGACGACGCCTTGTTCTACGCGTGGCGCCGCGATCCCGACTTCGTGCTCAACAAGCCGGAGTACGCGAAGGGCCAGATTCTCGTGGCCGGCCCCGAGTTCGGCATCGGTTCCTCCCGCGAGCACGCCGTGTGGGCGCTGCACGATTACGGTTTCCGTGTGGTCATCGCGCCGAGCTTCGCCGACATCTTCTATGGCAACACCGCGAAGAACGGCGTGCTTGCGGCGATCATGCCGCAGGAGAGCGTCGAGCTGCTGTGGAAGCTGCTGGAGGAGGAGCCGGGCCGTCCGATGACCGTCTCCCTTGAGGACCGTACGGTCACCTGCGGCGACGTGACCCTGCCGTTCGAGGTGAACGACTACACCCGTTGGCGTCTGATGAACGGCTATGACGACATCGACCTGACGCTCCAGCATGAGGACGACATCGCCGCGTACGAGAAGATGCGCGCCGAGAAGTTCCCGTTCAAGCCGAAGACGCTGCCTGCGAAGCACCTGCCGGAGGAGCCAGTCGCCTCCGCCCGTGAGCCCGAGGATGATTGGGCGGGCCCGTTGGCCGATCGCGGCATCATCTGACGCGTTCGGCCGGCGGAAGCCCGGTGGGCTTCCGGCAGGGCCCGCGCCGATCGCGGCATCATCTGACGCGTCGAGCCGCGTGTGGACGCTCCCCTTCCGTACGGAGGGGGAGCGTTTCGTCGTTTCGGCCCTCGAACCAGCGTTCCAGCGTGTCCGCGTCGTTGCGTCGTAGGAACCGCAGTCGCAGTTCGTCGATGCCGTGCATCACGAACAGCGACATCCGCAGGCTTTCGACGCCGCGCGGTTCGCGCCACAACGTGGTCGACCGCGTCACCGACTGCACGCGTGCGCGTCGTGTGAGCAGGGTGAACAGCCCCCAGCCGCGCGCGCCGGACGTCATGATGCGATGCGGCATGACATGTCGGTTTCCGACGCGTCCGTCCGCGGCCGATGCGTCCGGCAGGATCGCGTAGCCTTCCGTACGCGCCTTCAGCCATCGGCAGGACGTCCACCACAGTCCGGCGGCCAGCGGGATGACGGCCGCCCACCACGGCCATGCGTGCGTGGCCGTCGCGCCGACGCCGACGACGGCCGTCGCCGCGAGGGTCGCGACGGCCGGAACCGTCACGTAATAGCGGACAAGGCCGCGGCCGGTACGTCGCATGGCGACGTCGGACGGCCAATCCCATTCCGGCAGCATCGCGCGCAGCGTCGGCGCGACGCGTCGTAGACCGATGACCGGCAGCACGTTGGCGGAGAACGAGACGTCGCCGTCGTTGGACGCGGCGTTGAGCCCGAGCTGCACGGAGCAGAGGCGCAACGGCCGGCGCAGGGCCGACCGTCGGACGACGATCGTCTGGATGCGGCCGACGGGGATCGTGGTGGTGCGGCGGGTGAACAGGCCGCGCACCACCATCAGGTCGTCGCCGCGCCGCCACACTTCGAACCCGTGGAACCGCAGCAGCGACGTGGCGATGCTCACGGCCGTCAGCGCCAGCACGCACGTCAGGACCATCAGCGCGATCGCGACCGCGCCGGACGCCACGCCCCGCATGACGGCGTCGCCGATCGCATGTTCGGCGGCGTCGACCATGCCGTCCGGCAGGAGGTCCTGCACTTGCTGCACGAAGCCGTATACGACGAGCGCGGCCGCCAGGAATCCGATGTCCGTGACGGCGAACAGCAGGATGTCCGCCGTGGATGCGCGGAAGACGCGGGTCGCGGGTGCGGCGCATGCGGGTGCGGTGGGGGAGTCGATGACGGATGCGGTGGGGAAGGCGTCGGCGGAAGGTGCCGTCTCCGACGACGGTTTCGCCTGCGCCGACAAGGTTCCGGTTGCGCTCGCTTCCGCGGCCGTCGTCTCGGTCCGTGTCGTCTCGGGGATGGACGACGACGCGGCGGCCGCGTCCGTGCGGTCGTGCGCTTGCGCCCGCAGCCGCTCCAGTTCGTCCTGCAACGTCGCGGACACGGCCGGCAGCCTGATGTCCGCGTCGGCGCCGACCGGCGAGACGCTCAGGCTGATGACGTGGAACGGGCGCAGATAGAACGGGCTGACGCTGTTGATTGCGTGGATCGCCCCGTAGGCGATGGTGCGTTGCTTGCGGAACAGCAGTCCCGACCGGAACGACAGTCGGTCCGCCTCCAACCGGTAGCGTGTGGTGAGCCAGTCGACCAGCGGCAGGGCGAGCGATATCGCGATCGCCGCGACGAACAGCAGTGCGATGACCGGCGCGGACAGGTGCCGGCGCATCAGGAACAGCAGTGCGACGAACCAGCCGACCGTGCCGCGCACCGACTTGGCCAATCCCACGATCAACGCCGCCGGATGCAGGCGACGCCATGCCGGGATGGAAGGATCGGCGGCGGGGGCGTCGTAGGGCGGCGTCGCCATCACAGGTCCTCCTTCGCCGAGGCCACGCGGGCGGCGATCAGCGCGACCATGCGCTCCGCCTCGGCCGTGTCGAGCGCGGCGATCTCATGTTCGTCGGCGGCGGTGTACACCACCACCGTGGTCAGGCCGAACCGGCGCTGCACCGGGTTCTGCCGGGTGTCCACATGCTGCACGCGGTTGTACGGCGTGGTGGTGGAGCGGCGGAACAGCCAGCCTTTGCGTGTGGCGAGATCGTGCTCGCCGAGACGGAACCGGGTGAACGCGTACAGGTATTTCGACTGCAACGGCTGCGTGACGAGGTCGAGCACCGCGTAGGCCGTGGCGAGCCCGGCCGTGAGCTGCGTCCAGAAGCCCCACCAGTGGTTCGCCATGCAGATAGTGGTGAACGCGGCGACGACGGCCAGCCAGACGGTGCAGATGATGGCTTCGTTCACGAGCCATACGGTGCGGATGCGCGCCGGCAGCGGCCGCCATGCGCAAGGGTCGGCGGCGGTGGGTGCGTCGGCGATTGCGTCGGTGCCGCCGGCTGTCGCCGTGTCGGGTGCGGTGGTTGACGTCAACGATGTCGTGGAAGGCGAGGACGCGATGGAAGCGGCGGGTGCGGGTGGTTCCGGCGTGTCCCCTGTGGTGTGCGATGCGTTCGTCATCGAGGTTCCCTTCGTGTGCGATTGGTTCCATCGTACGGGATGGCTGCGGGCGGCCGGATGCCGGACCGCCGTCCGTATGGCGATGATGTGCGGTCGCGTCCGGGAATGTGCGGTTGCAGTGCGGCCGATGTGCGGATGATGTGATGGAAACAGCGGAACCGCGCCGTTCGGGGGTGCGCCGTTCGGGGGCGTAGTTCGGGGGCGGCTCCTATACTGATGACCTTGTATAGGAAGGACGCGCGGAGCCATGCCCGAACACGGGACGTCCGCGCGACAGCCCACAGTAGGGAGAAGAAGGATGTCGAGAACACTCGCACAGCGCATCGGAGGAGGGATCGTGGCCGCGCTCGCCAGCGCCGCCATGCTGTTCAGCGCCCTCCCCGCGCAGGCGGCCGACACATGGTCCAGCCTGTCGAAGACGGAGAAACTGTCGTCCTACGGTTACTTCATCTGGAAGTCGGAGCACGCGACGGATGCCACTGAGAAGGCGACGGCAGCCGATGCGGCGAACATTCTGAAGAATTCAGCGCTGCCGACCACCAAGAACATTGGTGCCAAGGGCGATGCCACGACCCTTGACAACATGCAGAATGCGCTTGACCAGATTAAGAGCATCAACGCGTATCGTCTGACGTTGAAGGATGAGCCTTGCCGTACGGATCTTGCCGCAGGCAAGGGGCGTGTCTGCGATGATGCCAACAAGACGTTGACGCCGTATAAGGTGTCGGACACGTTCATGGCTGTCGGGCAGGCGAACGCGAACTTCTCTGCGACAAAGCTTGATCACGCCGGAAACAATGGGCAGAACTATCACAGCAGCTACCGATTCAGCGAGGCGGAGAACGCTGCGTGGCCGACGGCATTGTTTACCAAGGGCTTTTCCGCCGCAGCGCAAATGTGGTATGAAGAGAAGACCAATTACGACAAGAACCCGGTTTGGAGCGGTGAACAGGGCAAGGCGACTGGACACTACATCACTCTGACCAACAAATATTCTTACGGAAGCAGTCCGATGTCGTATCTCGAGTACGACATCACCGGATTGGGCGTCAATTCGACATCTCCGGCTCCATATAATTCCTACGGCAACAAGACCGTAGTGCAGGAATATGTGGCATCCTCTTGGGGCTTCAGCGGATACGTCGAGGACATAGATTCCTATGCGAAGAGCTTTAGCGCCTACGTCGCCATGGCGAACGCGGCCACGAAGACCATCACCGGCGTTTCGGGCGCCACGCTGGATGTGCTTTCCGGCACCGAGAAGCCGGACAACCTGCCGACTACGGTGACCGCCACGTACGACGACAAGTCCACCGCGCAGGTCCCGGTCACGTGGAATGCCGTTCCGGATGATTGGAACCAGCCCCGCACGGCCCATCAGGTGACCATCAAGGGCAAGGTCGACGGCTGGAAGCAGGACGTCACGCTCACGCTGAACGTGGCCGAGGCCACCGTCACCAGCGCCACGCTTGCCGACGGCACCACCTTGCTGAACGTCACCACCCCGTCCGGTACGGATCCGGCGAAGCAGCTGCCCACCAAGGGCAAGATCGTCTGGTCCAACGGCGACGAGACCGAACCCGACATCACCTGGACCACCAGCGACCAGTACAAGGACCGCAACGGCGGCACCTACGACCTGACCGGCGCCATCGCCGGCACCAAGGCCACCGTCACCGCGCATGTGACCGTCGAGGCCGCAACCGTCACGACCGTGAACCCACTTGCCGACATCACGGTGACCAAGGGCACGAAGCCGACGAGACTGCCGACGGCCGCCCATGTGACGTGGTCCAACGGCGATGAATCCGACGAGACGATTACGTGGGATGCCGGCAAGAACCCGGCCGATGCCACGTTCGATGCCATTGGCGATCAGACGTTCACCGGCACCGTCGCTGGCAAGACCGTCACACTGAAGATTACTGTCGTTGACGCGAAGATTGCCAGCGTTACCAACCCGGCTGACATCACCGTGGAATCCGGTACCGATCCGAACCCGCAGATTCAGAAGACGACCGTGAAGGCCACGTTTGACAACAACACGACCAAGGACGTGGCCGTGACGTGGACGCCGGAAGTCTCCAAGGACATCTGGAACAACCGCAAGGGCGGCGAGATCACGCTCACCGGCAAGGTGACCGGCTATGACGACACCGTGACACTGAAGGTCATCGTCAACGAGGCGACCATCACCGGCGCAACCGTCGACCCGGCCACACTGAGCACGCCGGCAGGCCTTGACCCGACCTCCAAGCTGCCGAAGACCGCCAAGGTCACGTGGTCCAACAGAGACACGACCGACGGCACCGTTGGTTGGAAGGCCATCGATGCCAAGGACTACGCGACAATCGGCAACTTCGAGGCCACTGGTACCGTGACGTCCGAAGACAAGACCACCACGGTGACGCTGCCCATCACCGTGACCGCCCCGGCCGCGGACAGCGCCACCGCCACCAAGGACGCCGTCGAGACCACCGCCGGCACCGCGCCGAAGCTGGACGACATCAACGCCAAGGTCAAGTACACCGACGGCTCCACCACCACCAACACCGTGGACTGGGGCACCATCGACGCCTCCAAGTACGCGAACGAAGGCACGTTCGACGTGACCGGCACCGTGCTCGACACCACCGTGAACGCGCGCGCCACCGGCGACCCGCTCCTCGACAAGGACGGCAACCAGCTCACCGTGACCGTCAAGGTCACCGTGAAGGCCCGCGTCATCACCGGTGTCACCGCCACCTGGGACACCATCACCGTCGACCCGGTGAAGGACGGCGACCCGACGCCCACTGTGACCGGCAAGGCCATCGTCACATGGAACGACGGCATCACCGAAACGCGTGACAACATCGCCCTCACCCTGCCGGAAGGCTGGAACAAGCCGCACACCGCGCACACCGTGGACGCCACCGGACGCGTCGACGGCTGGGACGAGGACGTGACGTTCACCGTGCACGTCAACGCCGCCACCATCGAATCCGTCGAGAACCCGGGCGACTTCTCCACCACGGAAGGCGTCCCGCCCACGCTGCCCGCGAAGACGAACGTCACGTGGAGCAACGGCCAGACCACCAGCGAGGACATCGTTTGGAACGAGCCGGAGAACTTCAAGGACCTGTTCGACAAGGCCGGCGATACCGTCACGGTGAACGGTGAGATCAAGGGACACCCGGATAAGACGGTGACCGTGAAGATCACCGTCACCGCCGCGACCATCGAATCCGTCACCGCGCCAGAGGACAAGACCGTCGACGCCGGCCAGACGCCGAACCTGCCGGCCACCTTGACCGCCAAGCTTTCCAACGGCAACGACAGCCAGGTCGCCGTGACGTGGAAGACCGACGGTGTGGACTTCTCCAACCGCTCCGGCAAGGACAAGACCGTCACCGTCAAGGGCGAGATCAAGGGCTACGACAAGGGCGTGAGCGTCAAGGTCACCATCCGCAGCGCCAAGGCCACGTCCGCCGCGGTGAAGGGCGACAAGACCATCACCGTCGACTCCGGCACGGAACCCGCCTTCCCGAAGACCGCCTCCGTCTCCTGGAGCGACAACGGCAAGGACACCGAAGAGGACATCACCTGGGACGCCTTCGGCAAGGACAAGTGGAACGACCGCACGGGCGGCACGTACACCGTCAACGGCGTCACCAAGACCAGCAAGCTGCCGGTGAGCGTCACCGTCGTGGTGAAGGCCGCCACCGTCAGCTCCGTCGACACGAAGGATGTCGAGGTGTCCACCAAGGTGGGCGTGCAACCCGGCCTGCCCAAGACCCTCAAGGTCACGTGGAGCAACCACGACGTCACCGACGCCGACATCACGTGGAGTACCATCACCACCGAACAGCTGGCCAAGGCCGGCACGTTCGACGTGACCGGCACCGCCACCGTGGCAGACAACGTCTACACCGTCACCGCGCACGTGACCGTCACCGAGGCCACCGTGAAGAGCGTCGAGCAGATCGTCGACGTCACCACGAGCAAGGGCAAGGCGCCGCAGCTGCCCACGACCGTCAAGGTCGTGTGGTCCGACGGCACCGTGACCAGCGAACCCGCCACCTGGAACGAGATTCCCGCCTCCGCGTACGCGAAGGCCGGCAGCTTCCAGGTCAAGGGCGTCGCCACCATCGCCGGCACCGACTACGAGCTCACCGCCAACGTGACCGTCTCCGACAACGGCACCCTCGTGCCGCAGCCGGGACAGAGCGACAAGACCGACACGGGCAAGCAGCAGCTGTCCAAGACCGGCTCCAACGTGGCCATCATCATCGCGGTGGCCGTCGTGCTCATCGTGATCGCGGTCATCGTGCTCATCGTCGTCAAGCAGCGCAAGGAGCAGTGACGACACCGTCCCGGCCGTACGGCGTGACGCCTTCGGCCGGGACCACGGCATGACATGAACGGTCCGTCCGCATCCCCATTCGGGGTTGCGGGCGGACCGTTCGTCGTTCATGAACGTTGGCGCAACAATCCGGGAACATCCAGACGACATGCAGAAACGCGCGTAGGCTGGAGCCATGACGACGAACGAACCGCAGCCGCAGGGCAATCCCGGCCAATACACGCAACCACAGCCGGCGATGCCGCCGGCGATGCAGCCGATGGCGCAGCGGCCGGTGACGACGCAACAGCCGGTGGACCCGCAGGAACCGGCGTATCCCCAGGCCTATCCGCAGCAGACGGGCGGATACGCGCCGTCGGCCGGATATCCGCAACAGGCGGTCCCGCAATATCCGCAGGCCTACCCGCAATCGCATCCGCAGACGGGTGCATACCCGCAACAGGCGCCGATGCAGCCGCAAGGCGCCACGATCCCACAGCCGGAACCGTACGGGCAGCCGGGCGGCGTCTACGTGCCGTCGGCCGCCTACCCTCAGGCGGCGGCTCCGCATGCGGCGGAACCCTACGGCTACGGCGTGCAGCCGTCCATCCAACCTCCAGCGGAACCATATCCGCAGGTCGCGGCGTTCCCGCAGCAATCGGCCGCCTATCCGCAGCAAAGCGCGTATCCGCAGCCGGCGGCCCACCCGCAGCAGGCCGCGGCGTCGCCATACCCGCAAGGCGCGTATCCGCAGACCGCAGCGCCGCAGTACCCGCAGTCGCAGTACCCGCAGACGGCCGCGGCGCAATACCCGCAACAGGGCGCTGCGACGCAGTACCAGCAAGGCGCGTACGCGCACCCGACGTATCCGCAGGCGACATACCAACAGGCCGCGTATCCGCAACCAGCGTACGCACAGATGCCGTATCCGCAACCAACATACCCGCAGACGCAGTATCCGCAGGTCGCATACCCGCAGACCGCGTACGCGCGCCCGGCGCCGGCGTTCGCCATGCCCATCGACCCGCGCAGGATGCTCAACAAATGGCGCAGGGCCGTGGTCAACCGCGCCATGGGCGTCACCTTCGCCTACGAAGGCATGATGTACGCGGGCGCCCTCATCTCCGAGATCGTCGTCATGACCGTCCTGTACGCCGGCAAGGACATGAGCGACGCCGAATTCTCGCGCTGGAACGGCGTCTTCAGCATCGCCTCCCTCTTGACGGCCGTCGGATTCCTGCTCATCGTGCGCCACCGTGACATCTTCACCCGCGAATACTGGCTCGGCGGCCCCCACCTCGACACCTACGGCGAACCCGACCAGAAGGGCCGTATGAGCCAGTACGGCAGCGGACGGCGCATGACCGTGCCCACCGCGTTCGCGTTCATGGGCCTCGCCATGGGCGTCCAAGGCGTCATCACGCTCATCCAGCTCGCGTTCTCCCTGCTCGGCGCCGACCTCGCCTCGCCCACCTCGGACAGCATCGACGAATCCATGACCACCGTGAGCATGTGGCTGTACGTGTGCCTGCTCGCCCCCATCTGCGAGGAGATGATCTTCCGCGGCGTGCTGCTCAAATCGTTGAAGCCGCTCGGCAAGAACTTCGCCATCATCACCTCGGCCGTCATGTTCGGCTTCTTCCACGGCGACATCGTGCAAGGCGTGTTCGCCGCGTTCTCCGGACTGCTGCTGGGCTATCTCGCGATGGAATATTCGCTGGTGTGGTCCATTGCATTGCACTTCTTCAACAACGCGATCCTCGCCGGAGTGATGGACACGCTCGCCTCCACCTATCTGGACGACACCGGCTACACCATCTACGCCATCGGCACGATGCTGTTCGGCATCGTCGTCTCCATCGTCGTGCTCGTCCTCAACCGCAAGCGGATCGGCGCCTACGCGCGCGCCAACCGCGTGCCGGGCGCGTTCGCCGGATGGGCCTCGTGGACGCTCATCGGCTTCGCGCTGTTCAACGGCGTCCAGGCCGTGTACTCGTTCGTCACCGCCATGATGTCGTAGCGGTTGTGCGTTGCGTGCGCGGCTCGGTGCGGTCGGCGGGTTGCGTGCGCGGGTGCGGTCGTGCGGTCGGTGTGCGGCTCGACGCGGGCTGGCGTGCGGGCCGTCGTGCGCGGCTCGGTGCGGCTCGACGCGGGCCGCGGGTCATGCGGGCGTGCGGTTTATGCTGGAAGGGTCCCCGATTCCCATGCCATGCCGGCCTTTTGTCCCAACCGGCGCGCGGCCGGGAATGCCTTGCCGAGAACCTGCCGAGAAGGAGAGCACGATGACCCAGCAGTTCCAGCCGTTCTACGACGTCAACCGCACGTACGAGGAGAACTATGAGGAGGGGCCGTTCGGCCTGTTCGGCGAGGCGCTGCGCGGCGAATCGGCGGATACGGCCGGCGCGTCTACGTCCGATTCCGCCGCGGCCGGCGCATCGACTGCGGCCGATTTCGCCGCGGCTGACGGTTCCGCCGCCCCCGCCGATGCGTTCCTCGGTGTGCCGGTGAACCTCGCGTTCGGCATCCCCGCCGGCCCGCTGCTCAACAGCCGCTACACCACGGCCGCGTTCCGCATGGGCTTCGACCTTGCGACCTACAAGACCGTGCGCTCGCGCGCATGGGGCTGCAACCCGTTCCCGAACGTGCTCGCCGTGCACCCGAAGTCCGCGGACGGCTCCCTCACGCCCGGCAGCGACGAGCTCGACGAAGGCGTGCTCGCCGACACGAACTACGAGGCGCCCATCTCCATCTCCAACAGCTTCGGCGTGCCCTCGCAGGATCCGGACGTGTGGCAGCCGGACATGTTCCGCGCCATCGAGGCGGCCGGTCCCGGCCAGGTGCTCGTCCCTGGCTTCCAGGGTTCGCGCGTGGACGGCATGACCGAGGAGGAGTACATCGCCGACCACGCCACCACCGCGCGGCTCGTCAAGGAGACCGGCGCGAAGCTCATGGTGATGAACACGAGCTGCCCGAACGAGGGCCACAACGTGCTGCTGTGCCACAACCCGCAGCTCGTCGGCCGCATCGCCGAGGCGGTGAAGGACGAGATCGGCGACACCCCACTCATGGTCAAGCTCGCCTACATCCCCGACGACGCGGCGCTCGAGCTCATGGTCCGCTCCACCGTGGAACGCGGCACCGTGCAGGGCTTCAGCACCATCAACACCATTTCCGCGCGTCTTGTGGACGCGCACGGCAATCAGGCGCTCCCGGGCAAGGGGCGCGGCCGGTCCGGCGTGTGCGGCCACGCGATCCGCGGCGCCGGCCTCGACATGGTCCGCCGTCTCGCCGCGCTGCGCGAGCGGCTCGGCCTCGACTTCGCCATCAACGGCGTGGGCGGCGTGGTGACGCCGGCCGATTATCGGGCGTACAGGAGCGCCGGCGCGGACAGTGTGATGTCCGCCACCGGCGCGATGTGGAACGCGAACCTCGCCCGCGAGATCAAGGCCGCCTGAGGTCAGGCCGGCGTCGCGGCCGTCAGGCTTCGGCGGCGGCCTTCATCGCGACGGCGCCCACGTAGTAGACGGGCTTGTCGAAGTTCGGCTGGAACAGGAAGTCGACGTTCGCGAGCTCGTCGATGGTGAACCCGGCCTGGATCGCCATCGAGACGACGTTCGCGGCGCCGGAGATGTCCGCCTTCGAGCAGAACTGGCCGCCCTTGACCTTGCGGGTCTCCGGGTCCCACGTGAGAATCGACGTGACCGGCGTGGTGGTGAGCATGAAGTCCGGGCGGTAGTCCTCGGTCAGCTCCGTCTCATGCACGGTCAGGCCGCGGCGTTCGGCGCCCGCCTGCGTCAGTCCCGACGCGGCGAGCGACAGGTCGTACAGCTGCACGGCGCTCGTCGCCTGCGTGCCCAGGTACTTGACGGTCGGCTTCTCGATGTTGCGGCCGACCAAAAGACCCTGGCGCACGGCGTTCGTGGCCAGCGGGATGTAGTCGTGCTGGCCGGTCGGGTTGTAGAAGACGGTCGCCGAATCGCCGCACGCGTACACGTCCGGCGCGGAGGCGCGCATGTAGTCGTCGACGACGATCGCGCCGTTCGGCAGCATGTCCACCTGCCCCTTGACGAGGTCCGTGTTCGGCAGGAAGCCGACCGCGAGAATCGCCATCTCGGCCGTGTACTCGCCCTTTTCGGTGACGACGGTGACGGTGTCGTCGTCGTTGTCGCGGAAGGCGGTGACCTTCTGGCCCAACGCGAGCGTGACGCCGTGGCTTTCGAACGCTTCGGCCACCTGGTCGGTGATCCGCTTGTCGAAGTTGTTCGCGAGCGGTCGGTCGAGGCCGTCGACCAGCGTGGTCTGCACGCCCTTGAGGCTGAACTGCTCGGCGATCTCGGCGCCGATGTAGCCCGAGCCGATCACCACCGCGGACTTCGCCTCCTTCGCCTTCTCCTTGATGGCGATGGCGTGGTCCCAGTTCTTGCACAGCAGCACGTGTTTGCTGTCGATGCCCGGAATCGGAGGGACGACCGGGCGCGAGCCGGTGGTGACGACCAGCTTGTCGAACGCGAGCGTCTCGGCCGGGGCGTCTTCGGCCGCGTCGACCGGACGGTAGGTGAGGGTGTGGCCTTCGACGTCGATGGACGTGACGTCGGTGCGCATGTGCATGGTCGCGCCCGCCTGGGCGAGCGATTCGGGGGAGGAGTAGAACATCTTCTTCGGGTCGGACACGTGGTCGCCCACCCACAGCGCGATGCCGCAGGACAGGAACGACAGCGTGCCGTTGCGTTCGAAGACATGGACGGTCCAATCGGGATGCTCGGCGAGGATCGACGTGGCGGCGAACGTGCCGGCGTGCGTGCATCCGACGATGGCGACGGTGGTCATGGATAATGCTCCTTTGCGTTGTTGTCCGGGCGACGCTCCCGTTGCGGAGTCTCCGTTTGCCTCCTGTGAGCGTTCACCTCTGCCTCCTCACGATAGCAAAGTGGAACGGACCCGGGCGCACGGGCGCGCGGCAGGGCCGCACAAGTGTGACGTGGGTCACAGACGCCAAGGTCGGGCGGTGGAACAGGACGACGGCCGGGGTGGGGCCGGGTGGTCCGGGACGATTACGCTGCGGGCCGCAACCCGTGGTTTTCACCGGGTTCGCACATGCCGTATGGCACACTGTCATATAGTGTTTCGAGGTCCGCCGCAGCCGGCGGGGCAGGCAAGAGAACCGAAAGAGGTAGTCGTGGGAGAAATCGAGAACGATGTGCTGCACGTCGAGGGTGGCAAGCCCCTCAACGGCACGATCAAGGTGCGTGGCGCGAAGAACTTCGTGAGCAAGGCCATGGTCGCCGCGCTGCTCGCACCGGGCAAGTCGGTCCTGAAGAACGTCCCCGAGATCCGTGACGTGCACGTGGTCTCCGACCTGCTGCGCCTGCACGGCGTGGACGTCGACGTGGACGGCGACAAGGGCGTCGTCACCATCGACGCCACCCACGTGCAGCTGGCTGACGTGGCCGACGTGGACACCCTCTCCGGCTCCTCCCGCATCCCGATCCTGTTCTCCGGACCGCTCGTGCACCGTCTCGGCGAGGCGTTCATCCCGGCGCTCGGCGGATGCAACATCGGCGGCCGACCCATCGACTTCCACCTGGAGACCCTGCGCAAGCTCGGCGCCAACGTCGACAAGGAACACAAGGACGGCATCCACATCACCGCGCCGAACGGACTCAAGGGCGCGAAGATCCACCTGCCGTACCCGTCCGTCGGCGCCACCGAACAGACGCTGCTCGCCGCCGTCCTCGCCGAAGGCAAGACCGAACTGTCCGGCGCCGCTATCGAACCGGAGATCATGGACCTCGTCGCCGTCCTGCAGAAGATGGGCGCGATCATCTCCGTGGACGTGGACCGCACGTTCCGCATCGAAGGCGTCAAGGAGCTCAAGGGCTACACGCACACCTCGCTGACCGACCGCATCGAGGCCGCCTCCTGGGCGTCCGCGGCGCTCGCCACGCACGGCGACATCTTCGTCAAGGGCGCCACGCAGCCGGAGATGATGACCTTCCTCAACGTGTTCCGCAAGGTCGGCGGCGAATTCGACGTCACCGACAAGGGCATCCGCTTCTGGCACCCGGGCGGCGACCTGCACCCGGTCGCCATCGAGACCGACGTCCACCCCGGCTTCATGACCGACTGGCAGCAGCCGCTCGTCGTGGCCCTCACGCAGGCCAACGGCCTGTCGATCGTGCACGAGACCGTGTACGAGAACCGCTTCGGCTTCACCAAGCCGCTCGTGCAGATGGGCGCCACCATCCAGCTGTACCGCGAATGCCTCGGTTCCCTGCCATGCCGCTTCCAGCAGCGCAACTACAAGCACTCCGCCGTCATCTTCGGACCCACCCCGCTCACCGGACGCGACATCGACGTGCCGGACCTGCGCGGCGGCTTCTCGCACCTCATCGCGGCGCTTGCGGCCAAGGGCCCGTCCAACGTGCAGGGCATCTCGCTCATCGACCGCGGCTACGCCGACTTCCGCGGCAAGCTGCACCAGCTCGGCGCCGACATCGACTGATCGGCTGATTGACTGGTCGGCTGACCGCCTGATTATCAGCTGATCCGCACGCGATTCATATGACGGCTCCCCGCGCACGCGGGGAGCCGTTCCGCTATGCCTCGAAGCGCTTGGCGAGGGGAGTCATCATGACGGCGAACAGGCCGATCGCGGCGGCGCTGACGATGCCGACCGCGGCGACCGGGAGGCGGTCGTAGGCCCAGCCGTACGCCATCTGGCCGAGCGGCTGCGCGCACATGCACAGCGCGCCGAACATCGCCATGACCTTGCCGGTCATCGCCTCCGGCGTGCTCAGTTGGATCGCCGGGACGGCGATGAGGTTGGTGAAGCAGCTCGAGACCATCATCAGGCAGGTGAATCCGATGAGCGTGACGAGCTTCGTCCATGCGCCCACAGGCAGCAGGAACACGATGCCCTGCGGGACCAGCGTCAGCGCGAACGCGAGCAGCGCGGTCGGCATGTGCCGCATCGAGAGCCTCGAGGCGAACAGGCCGACGATGAACGCGCCCGCCACCCCGGCCATGCCGACCAGGCCGTCGGCCACGCCGTACACGGTCGAGTCGAATCCGAGCACCGTGCGGATCGTGTAGGGGAATCCCACCGCCGAATAGCCGATGACGATGAAGTTCAGTCCGGCCGCGAACAGAGCGAGGCGGAACACGTTCGGGCGATCGTGCGTGAGGAACCGCAACCCGGCCATGAGGTCCTCGACGGGGGAGGGCAGCGCCTCCTCGTCGCCGCGGTCCGGCGCGCCGAGACGGATGAAGCACTCCAACACGGCGGCCGCGGCGAAGCTCACGACGGTGATCGCCATCATCGGACGGATGCCGACCATCGCGTACAGCACGCCGCCGAGAAAGCTCGGCAGCAGGGAGCCGAGCTGCTGCACCTGGTTGACGACGGCCATCGCCTGGCGCATCACCGCCTGGCCGTGCGCGCGGAACATCTGGGGGAGCGCCGCCTGCACCGTCGGCGTCTCGAACGCGCCGAGCACGGCGAGGGCCACCTGCATCGCGGCGATGGCGACCATATTGAAACCGATTGCGGCGAAGAGGATCGCGCTTGCGAGCACCAGCACGCCGGAGACCGCGTCGAGGGCGACCATGATGGTGCGGCGGTTCACGCGGTCGGCGAGAACGCCGCCGAACGGGGAGAGGATGATCGTCGGAACGATCGAGACCGCGAGGATTGAGGCGAAGACGGTGGCCGAGCCGGTCTCGTCGAGCACCCACATCGACATCGCGAAACGCAGCATCAGGTTGCCGAACAGGGAGATGCCCTGGCCGGCGACCAACAGAATGAAGTCGCGGGAGATGAGCGGGGAGCGCTGCGGTGTTGTGGTTGGTGGTGTGGTTGATGTGGCTGGTGTGGCCATGGTGGTTCCTTGGCGGTTGGCGGTTCCGGGTTTTGTTGTGCTGGGGTGTCTCAGTGCAAGGATTCCCGGGGTTGGTGTGGTGTTTCCGGGATTTGTTGCGCTGGGAATCTCTCAGCGCGAGGATTCCCGGGTGGTGTTCGTATCGTTCGGGTTGATTGGGCTGGTTTCCGGGTTTTGTTGTGCTGAGGGTGTCTCAGTGCAAGGATTCCCGGGGTTGGTGTGGTGTTTCCGGGTTTTGTTGCGCTGGCGGTGTCTCAGCGCAAGGATTCCCGGACGGCGTTCGTGTTCGCGTCGCTCGGGGCGCCCGTGGCATCCGTGTCGCCGTAGTCCGTGTCGCCATAGGCCATATAGAAATCGGTCATGAGCCCGATGAGCTCCGTGTCGAGGACGGGCACGCCGATCGCCTCGAGCATCGTGGCAAGGCATTCGATGCGATGGCGCAGCTCCGGACGGGTGGCGGGATGGAAGTGGGGGAGCAGCCAATAGTTCGTCAGCAGCGAGAGCAGTTCCGCCGCTTCGTGCGGATATGCGGTCGGGATGGAGCCATCCCGTGCGCCTTCCTCAAGGAACGGCAGCCAGTATTTGGGCAGTTCCTCGGACCAGAATCTCAGATTGGAGGTCAGGGTATTCGGATCGTCGAGGGACGGGATCGACATCCGGTTGAGCTGGTTGTGCGCGTCGTTGGACATGGCGGTCCTGAACAGCGTGCGCAGCTTCTCCAATCCGTTGAGGTCGCCGCGCGCCATGATCACGGCCCCGGCATCCCGGCTGTCCTTCCAGTCCAGATCGGTGAGCCGGTCGAGGATCTCCTGTTTCGACTTGAAATGGTGGTAGATCGCGCCTTTGGAGAGATTGCCGAGACGGTCGATGATGTCCTGGATCGTGGTCTTCTCGTATCCCTTCTCCAGGAACAGGTCGCGCGCCGCTTCGAGGATGCGCCGTTCCGTCACTTCGGGATGCGCGTTGCGTGCCATGGAGGTCTCCTTTCGCGTGGATGTCCCGATTGCACTGCCCCTGATTATACATACCGTCGGTCGGTATGTATAGTGGCGAACCGCGGTAGGGGGCGAACGTACAATAAGGCCCATGGCATCCAAAGGAAAACCGTCGCCGCGCTCCGCGGTCGAACCCCTGAGCGACGCGCGCGTCGCCGAACTCGCGAAGAAGCACCATCTCGTCGACCCGATGCGCGACTTCCCGACCGGCCCCAACCGCAAGGCCAACATCCCGGAGATCAATGCGCAGAACCCCAAGGGTACGAAGCGCCTCCTCAAGGGCGTCGACGTCGTGTTCAACGCGAGCTGCCACACCCGCGCCTGGGGGCTCGACAACATCCCCGAAACCGGCCCGTTCATCACCGCCGCCAGCCACGTGACCATGTTCGACGTGTTCGTGCCGATGGCCAGCCTGTTCCACATGGGACGCCGACCGCGCTACATGGCCAAGGCCGAGATGGCGAAATGGCCCATCATCGGCAAATGGTTCCAGATCGTCGGCATGCAGCCGGTCCAACGCCACTCCGGCAAGGCCAAGCAGATCGAGGAGACGTCCATCGACATCCTCACCTCCGGCCGGCCGCTCACCGTCTGGCCCGAAGGCACCGTGACCCGCGACCCGAAGAAATGGGTGATGAGCATCAAGGAGGGCGCCGCCTACATCGCGCTCGAGGCCTCCCGGAGGCTCGGACGCCAGGTGCCGCTGTTCTGCGCCGCCACCTGGGGCGCCGCGTCCATCAACCATTGGTGGCCGTGGCCGCGGAAGAACGTCGTCATGTGCTACGACCATCAGCTCGACTACTCGGATTTGCTCGAGGACATGGACTCCTGGGGCGACGAGCCGCCGGCGGACGCCGTCGAGACCCTCAAATGGCGCATGTTCATCCGACTCAACGAGCTCCTCGAGGAGATTCGTGGCGAGGAATTCCCCAAGGAAGGCTACTGGGACTACCGCACCATGAGCCGCAGGTCGATCGAATCGGCGTGAGCGGCGAGTAGCATGGCAACAGTCGCGAAGCAATAGACGAAGCAACAGACACAGCAGTACCTCATGCGAAACGGAGGCATAAATCATGGGTAGGAAAATCACGGTACTCGGCGCGGGCGCATGGGGTACCTCCTTCGGCCAGGTGCTGGCCGACGCCGGCAACGACGTGACGATGTGGGCCATCGAACCGGAGATCGTCGAAGGCATCCGCGACAACCACCGCAACCACGTGCGTCTGCCGTTCATCGAACACCTGCCGGACAACATGACCGCCACCGGCGACCGCGCCGAGGCCGTCAAGGACGCCGAAATCGTCGTCGTCGCCATCGCCGCGCAGTTCGCGCGCGTCGCCCTCGCGGAGTTCAAGGGCCTCATCCCGGAGAACGCCATCGTCGTGAGCCTCATGAAGGGCATCGAACGCAACACCAACAAGCGTATGGACGAGGTCGTGCGCGAGGCCCTCGACCTG
This sequence comes from Bifidobacterium saguinibicoloris, assembly GCF_019331725.1. GTDB lineage: Bacteria > Actinomycetota > Actinomycetes > Actinomycetales > Bifidobacteriaceae > Bifidobacterium > Bifidobacterium saguinibicoloris. Next base: position 131,924 of record NZ_JAHBBF010000002.1, on the reverse strand, counting down.
CCCGCCGAGCGCTTCGCCGCCATCTCCGGCCCGAACCTCTCCAAGGAGATCGCGCTGCGCCAGCCCTCCGCCACCGTCGTCGGCTGCGCGGACCTCGACAACGCGACCAAGGTCGCCGAGGCCTGCACCACCGATTATTTCAAGCCGTTCGTCACCACCGACGTCATCGGCCTCGAGATGTGCGGCTCGCTCAAGAACGTCGTCGCGCTCGCCGTGGGCATGGCCCGCGGCGCCGGCTACGGCGAGAACACCGCCGCCATGATCGAGACGCGTGGACTGGCCGAACTCACCGCGCTCGGCCAGGCGGCCGGCGCCGACCCGAAGACCTTCGCCGGACTCGCCGGCGTCGGCGACCTCATCGCCACCTGCGGATCCCCGCTGAGCCGCAACTACACGTTCGGCGCGAACCTCGGCAAGGGCCTGAGCAAGGAGGAGGCCACGAAGGTGAGCAACGGCGTCGCCGAAGGCGTGCCCACCACCGGCGCCGTCGTCGCGCTCGGCAAGGAGCTCGGCGTGCCCACGCCGCTCGCCTACGCGATGAGCCGCGTGCTCGACGAGGGCATCTCCTGCGCCGACATGCTCGCCCAGCTCTTCGGCCGCGAGATCACCGCCGAGTAGACCCTCCCGCACTCCCCGTCACCCCTACGCCGCCGGCCGTACGCAATGCCTCCGGCCGTGGGGAGGCGGGGAGAACTGTGGAGATAACCCCCGCGCGGTGGACCGACGTCCTCCCGCGGACCATAATCGACGACGGACAAACGGATACAACGGACAACGGACGGGGAGCAACCGGCCGGCCGGCACGGTCCACGGACCATGCCGGCGACGAAAGGAACAAGTAGGAACATGGCCAAGAAGCGCATCGTGGTGCTGTATGGCGGTCGCGCCGACGAACATTCGATCTCCTGCATCTCGACGGCCGGCGTGCTCGGCGCGCTCGACACCGACCGGTTCGAGGCGATTCCGGTTGGCATCACCAAGGACGGCAAGTGGATCGTCGACGGCGAGGACCCGCGCGGCTGGAACCTTGACGGCGGCACGCTGCCCGTCGTCGAACGGACCGCGACGTCGCGCGACGTGGTCCTCGACGTGGCGGAAGGCCAGGACGGCTTCTTCGCCCGCAACGCCGACGGCACGCTCGAGCCGTTCGGCCACGTCGACGCCGTGTTCCCCGTACTCCACGGCCCGTACGGCGAGGACGGCACCGTGCAGGGCCTGCTCGAGATGATGAACGTGCCGTACGTGGGTTGCGGCGTCTTCGCCTCCGCCGCCTGCATGGACAAGCACTACACGAAGGTCGTGCTCAACGCCGCCGGCATCCCCACCGCGCCCGGCGTGACCGTCGACGCGCGCACCGTGCGCCCCGAGGAGGCGCTCGCCCAGGTCGAGCAGGCCGGGCTCGCCTACCCGCTGTTCGTCAAGCCCTCCCGCGCCGGCTCCAGCTTCGGCGTGACCAAGGTGGAGGAGGCCTCCACCCGCGAGGAGCAGGCTGAAGTGCTCGGCAAGGCCATCGTGGAGGCCGGCAGGCACGATTGGAAAGTGCTCATCGAACAGGGCATCGACGGGCGCGAGATCGAATGCGCCGTGCTCGCCGCGCGTCCCGGCGAGGAGCCGGAGGCCAGCTGGCCCGGCGAGATCGTGCTCGACCACAACGACGACGACCAGTTCTACGACTTCGACTCCAAGTACATGGACGCCTCCGCCAGCCATGTGGAGGTGCCGGCCAACCTGCCCGTCAGCGTGCTCGAGGACGTGCGCGACGTGGCGCGCCGCGCGTTCACCGCGGTGGACGGCGCCGGCCTGAGCCGCGTGGACACGTTCGTCCAGCCCGACGGCACCGTCATGGTCAACGAGATCAACACGATGCCCGGCTTCACGCCGATCTCCATGTACCCCAAGGCGTGGGACGCCACCGGCGTGAGCTACACCGAGCTCATCACGCGTCTCATCGAAGGGGTGCTGCGCTAGTCGTTCCGCGTCTTGCGTACGTCGTCTCCCGCGCACGTCGTGCGCGGGCCGTCGGCCCTTCCGTCCGTATGTCGCGGGCGGGAGGGCCGACGGCGTTTTCGGCGTGCGATGCGGCGGTCCGACGAATGGAACCGTCCCCTCGTCGTATCGGTGCCTCCCCACACGGCCACGTCGTCCGTCGTCGTCGCAAGGCGGTGAAAACGACGTAGACGTCGCAGCCCATATTCCAGTCCACGTCGCAATTCATCTATAGTTTCCCCGAATTCATCAATGCTTCGCGCAACGTCGCACGGAGTTCACCGGGACGTCGATGTCGCGACGGATAACGGCCGTAGCGTTCTGATTTGGAATTACGGGCCGCGTGAATGCAGCGCGATGACATGCCCCGACTCCCTAGAGGACAGTTGAGTAAAGAGGAAACCCAATGAAGAACCTGCGTAAGTTCGCCGCCGGCGCCATCGCCGGCGTGCTCGCGTTCTCGATGGCCGCCTGCGGTTCGAGCAACGCCTCCTCCGATGGCGGCAACGCCTCCACCGGCAAGGCCGTCACCGTCGACCAGAAGTCCGCCAAGGCCACGTCGCTCGCCGACTTCGGCACCATGGACGACCTCGTCAAGGCCGCCGAGAAGGAGGGCGCGCTCAACGTCATCGCCCTGCCGCACGACTGGTCCAACTACGGCGAGGTCATCTCCACCTTCAAGAAGAAGTACCCGAAGATCAAGATCACCGAGCTCAACCCGAACGCCTCCTCCAAGGAGGAGCTCGACGCCGCCAAGACCAACAAGGGCACCGACGCCGCCCCGGACGTGTTCGACGTCGGCCAGTCCATCGCCGCCACCTCCACCAGCGCCTTTGCCCCCTACAAGGTGCAGGCCTGGGACAAGATCCCGGATGAGAACAAGGACGCCAACGGCGCCTACTACGCCGACTACACCGGCATCATGTCCATCGGCTGGAACAAGGACAAGTACGGCGAGATCAAGAGCCTCAACGACCTGCTCGACCCGAAGTTCGCCGGCACCGTCGCCCTCAACGGCAAGCCCGCCGAGGCCGGCGCCGCCTTCAACGGCTACCTGATGGTCAACCAGCTGGCCGGCGGCGACACCAAGAACCTCCAGCCCGGCCTCGACTTCTTCAAGAAGCTCAAGGACGCCGGCAACCTCACCACCGTCGACGTGACCAACGGCACCATCGACTCCGGCCAGACCGGCGTCGTCATGGACTGGACCTACAACCAGGCCTCCTACAAGAAGGAGCTGAAGAGCAAGGGCGTCAACTGGGAGTACAAGACCTTCCCGAAGGCCCAGGTCGTCAGCTACTACAACCAGGCCATCAACGTGGACGCGCCGCACCCGGCCGCCGCCCGCCTGTGGGAGGAGTACCTGTACACCGCCGAAGCCCAGAACCTGTGGTTCAAGGGCGGCGCCAACCCGGTCCTCCTCGACTCCATGAAGCAGGACGGCACCGTCGACCAGACGACCCTCAAGGACGCCGTCACCATCGAAGGCAAGCCGGTCAGCTACAGCAACGACGACGCCAACCGCATCACCGAATGGCTCCAGAACAACTGGGACCAGACCATCGGCAACTGACGGTCAGCGTCCAGCGCATCCGCAATCAAGGCATCACAAGCCATGACCGCAGCAATCGCACAGCACGGGTCCGCCGCCACCAGGCCGGCGGGCCCGTCGGCTACCTCCTCCACGTTGGCGAAGCACCGCAAGGAGCTCGGCACCTTCATGGTGACGCTCCCGTTCTTCGCCTACACGGCGTGCTTCCTGCTCGCCCCCACCATCATCGTCGTCATCGGCGCGTTCCAGACGCGTGACGGCGGCTTCACCCTCGCCAACTTCAGCAAACTGACCGAACCGAACACCATCGCGGCGTTCGTCACGTCGATCGTCGTGTCCGTCGCGTCGTCCGTCATCGGCGCCGTCGTGGGCGGCCTCGCCTCCTACGCGCTCGTCATCGGCGCCAAGCCGAACGGCCTGCTGCGACGCATGATCTCCGCGATCTCGTCCGTGCTCGCGCAGTTCGGCGGCGTCATGCTCGCGTTCGCGTTCATCGCGACCATCGGCATCAACGGCATCGGCACCATGCTCATCAAGACGATGACGGGCCTCACCGTCAACCCGAACTGGCTGAGCTCCATGCCGGGCCTCGTGACCGTCTACTGCTACTTCCAGATCCCGCTGATGATCATCATCTTCCTGCCCGCGGTCGATTCGATCCGCCCGCAGTGGCGTGAGGCGTGCGAGTCGCTCGGCGGCAACACCGTCCAATACTGGACGCGCGTGGCCCTGCCGATCCTCGCGCCCCGCTTCATCTCCGCGTTCCTGCTGCTGTTCGCCTCCGCGTTCTCCGCGTACGCGACCGCCGCCGCCCTGTTCTCCCAGCGTTCCATCCTCGTGCCGCTGATGATCCAGGGCGCCATGCGCAACGAGATGGACCCCAACCAGCAGGGCTTCGCCCAGGTGCTGGCGTTCGCGATGATCGTCGTCGTGGCGATCGTCATGCTGTTGAGCCATGCCGTGGAAAAGAGGGCCGGACGTTGGCAGTGAACGAAGCCGTGAAATCAACCGAAACGCTTGAGCCGACAGGGGAGCGTCCGCCGCAGCTGCGCGCCGCGCGCGTGCGCCGGCAGAGCGTCATCAAGTTCGTCATCCTGTTCGTCACGCTGGCGTTCCTGTTCGTGCCGCTCATCTCCATGCTCGTCTTCACGCTCCGCCACCCGCTGTCCGGGCGCTGGTCGCTGGCCCCGTGGGTCGCGATCTTCACCGGCAACGGCGAGTCGCTCGGCGCGGACCTCACCGTGCTGTGGCAGGGGCTCGGCGCCTCGCTCGCCCTGTGCGCGGTGACCGTCGTGCTCATGCTGCTGCTCATGGTCCCGACCATGGTGATCGTGCACATCCGCTCCAAGGCGCTGGAACGCGCCATCGAATGGGTGGCCACCCTGCCGCTCACCATCCCCGCCATCGTGCTGGTCGTCGGCCTCGGTCCGATCTACCGCTGGCTCAGCTCCTCGCTGCTCAACACCAACCCGATCTGGCTGTGCTTCGCGTACGTCGTGCTCGTCATGCCGTTCGCGTTCCGCGCCATCGCCGTCGGCCTCAACTCCATCGACGTGAAGACGCTGGTCGAGGCGTCGCGCTCGCTCGGCGCGTCCTGGCCCAAGGTGTTCTTCCGCGTCATCATCCCGAACCTGTGGCAGTCCATCCTGTCCGCCAGCTTCATCTCCATCGCCGTCGTGCTCGGCGAATACACCGTGGCCTCGCTGCTCGGCCGCATGAACCTGCAGGTCGCGCTCTACCAGCTCGGCCAGTCCAACTCCCAGATCTCCACCGCCATGTCGCTGCTCGCGCTGCTGTTCGGCGTGGTGCTGCTGGTCGCGCTCGACCTCATCTCCGAGCGCGTTGCCAAATCCAAGGAAGGCAAGTAAACCACCATGTCTCTTGCAGAACACAATGTGACGGCCCCGAAGACCGACGAGGACGCGTTCAAGAACGACCCGAACGCCACGCTCGACGGCGTCCACGGCCACGATGTGACCGCGGCCGCCAAGGCCCTGCTCAAGGACTCCACCACGCGTGGAGGCGGCATCCAGATGCAGGACGTCGTCAAGATCTACCCGGGCGCCACCAAGCGTGCGCTCGACGACTTCAACCTCGACATCAAGCCCGGCGAGATGGTCGTGCTCCTCGGCGGCTCCGGCTGCGGCAAATCCACCGCGCTGCGCTCCCTCGCAGGACTCGAGGACATCCAGGGCGGCCGCATCCTCGTCGGCGGACAGGACGTCACCGGCGTGCCCGTCAACAAGCGCGACATGGCCATGGTGTTCCAGGCCTACTCGCTGTTCCCGCACATGACCGCCGTCGAGAACGTCGAATTCGGACTCGAAGTACGCGGCGTCGGCAGGGCGGAACGCCGCCGCATCGCCATGGAGCAGCTCGAACTCGTCGGCCTCAAGGACCAGGCCGGCAAGTACACGCAGCAGATGTCCGGCGGCCAGCAGCAGCGCGTCGCCCTCGCCCGCGCCCTCGCCATCAAGCCGCGCGTGCTGCTCCTCGACGAGCCGCTGTCCGCGCTCGACGCGAAGGTCCGCGTGCAGCTGCGCGATGAGATCCGCCGCATCCAGCTCAACACCGGCACCACCACCGTGTTCGTCACCCACGACCAGGAGGAGGCGCTCGCCGTGGCCGACCGCGTCGGCGTCATGAACCACGGGCGCATCGAGCAGATCGCCGCCCCGCAGGACCTCTACCGTCGTCCCGCCACCGAATACGTGGCCACGTTCATCGGTCTCACCAACCGTCTTCCCGGCGTCTCCGACGGCGAGGAGGCCGTGGTGTTCGGCCAGCGCGTGCCGCTGCTGCCCGGCTCCAAGAAGGGTGATCCGGTGGCGGTGCTCGTGCGCCCGGAGAACATCGCGCTGGCGCGCGTGGACGGTGCCGGCGCTGCCGGTGCCGCCGGCGCGCCTGCGACCGGTGAGCGCGCCCGCGTGGAGGTCATCCACTTCCTTGGCGCCGTGGCCCGCGTGGACTGCGTGGTCTCCAGCGACGAGTTCGTGCATTGGAACAAGGGCGAACGCCTCAAGGTCACCGTGCAGCTGCCCGCCAACGAGCTGCCCGAAGGGCTCGCCCCCGGTGACGAGGTGGTCGTCACGCCTCGCGCCGTCGCCGCGCTCGCCTGCTGAAGGCGCGGCCTTCGGCTTCGGCCGGTTCCCCGGCCGTCGTTCGTCGGCCGATTGTGCGGTCGGTTCGTTTTCCGGAACCGACAGGCTTGCCGTCGGATCAGAGTGATGGTCATGCTCCGGTCCGACGGCTTTGTCGTCTCGCCGGTTCCGCCGTGATGGGCAGGCTGCGACGGTCCTGCTTTCCGACGGCCGGGCCGCCCGCCGGCATGCCGTAAGCTGGGTGTCATGAGTGGACAGACGCCGCAGCCATGGGGGCCGCAGGACAGGCCGCAATCGCAGGATGAGCCGCAATCGGGGGCTCCGCAGTCGGAAGGACCGCAGTCGCCGCAGCCGGAGACGGGGCGGCCGCAGGACCCCGGACGGATGCCGCCGCGGTTCGACGTGCCGGAGGAGCAGACCTACCAATCCGATTCGGGACTGTGGCTGATGGGGCAACCCCCGGAGCCGCCGCAGGGACCGCAACCCGGCCGTCCCGGTCATCCCGGCGGCGGAAGCGACGGACGCGCCGGCGGTGCCTCGCTCTTCGAGGCGCACCGCCGGTTCGTGCTCATCGGCGTGGGTCTGTGCGTGGTCATCGCGGTATGGGTGGGGCTCGGCATGGTGATCGGCGGCCTGCTGGACCCGTATTTCCCTAATGGGGCGCCCGTCTGGGTGACGTTGGCGGTCTCCGGCGTGCCGCTCTACTGTGTGGCCATGCCGTTGTCCATGCTGGTGTTCGCGCGCGTGCCCGTCCTCAAGGTCAGACAGTTCCCGTTGGACGTGCGACGCTTCCTCACCATGCTCGCTGTCTGCTTCCCCATCATGATGGCGGGCAATCTCATCGGCAGCGGATTGTCGAAGATCATCTCCGGCGGCACCGCCACCAACCGGATCAACGACCTCATCGCCAACGGCGACATCTGGGTGAACGCCCTGTTCATGGTGCTCATCGCGCCGTTCTTCGAGGAATGGATGTTCCGCAGGCAGCTCATCGACCGCACGCGGCGATACGGTGAGCGCACGTCCATCGCATTGTCCGCGTTCGCGTTCGCACTGTTCCACATGAACCTGTTCCAGTTCTTCTATGCGTTCGGCATAGGACTGGTGTTCGGGTACGTGTACATGCGCACCGGCCGGCTGCGGTATTCGGTGGCCATGCACATGATCCTCAACGCGAACGGCGCTCTGGTGGCGCCGCTGGTGATGTCCCTGGCCGGGGATCAGACGTCCCGGATCGCCGAGGGGACGATGACCGAACAGGAGATGATGGCGGCGGCGCAGGCCAATCCGGGCATAATCGGTGTTCTCCTGTATAGCTTCGTGCTGATGGCCGTGGCCGTGGGCGGTGTCGTGCTGCTTGCGCGCAACTGGCGCGCCATCGAATTCTATGATCCGCCGGAACGGCTGCCGGGCTGGCAAGGCGTACGAATCGCCTTCCTCAACCCGGCGATGATCGTCTACACGGTGCTCACCATCGTGCTCGGCCTGTGGCAGATGGGCATCCTGACCTTCGGCTGACGGCTTCCGGTCCGGACGACGTCGCCCGGACCGCGTCGTATCGGCCGATGCCGATTGAATGGTTCTCGCCGTATAAGCCGATACGGGCCGGACGGCTCACTCCGAGGCGCCGCCGTCCTTGACGAGATAATCGGCGGTGGCGATGGCCCGCGCCGCCTTGTCCTGCGCGGTGGACAGCAGGATGCCGTCCCGCACGAACACCAGGATCTGCCCCTCCTCGCCGTACGGCGAGAATCCGGTGAACTTCACCAGCGGCGGGTTCTCCGGGCGCATCACGTCCGCGGCACCCTCTTCGACACGCCGGATCATGTCCCGGCTCACCTCGTCCGGGTCGCAGCTGCCCTTCACCGTGAACGGCACCGTGGCGATGCTCTCGTTCACCGGCGTGAGTCGGGTGAGCGAGGCCGTGTTGAGGATCGAATTCGGGATGACCATGCGGTCGCCGCCACGGGTCTCGATCATTGAATGCCGCCACGTGATGTCCACCACTGTGCCGGTGACGCCCTGGATGGACACCAGGTCGCCGGGCTGGATGACCCTGCCGAGCATGAGCCCGAACCCGCCGATTACGTTCGCGATCGTGTCCTTCAGGCCCAGCGACAGGGCGACGCCGCCGATGCCGAGGGCGGTGACCAGCGTGGTGGGGTTGATGCCGAACACCGGTTGCAGCACCACCGTGGCGGCCGCGCACCACACCACCACGCGCATGAGGTTCACGAAGATTGAGGCGCTGGGAATCTGTGAATTGTCGAGGACCTTGCGCACCACGCGCCGCAGGATGCGGTCCGCCGCCCACGCGGCGGCGAACACGATGATCAGCAGAATCAGTTTGCCGCTGTTCGCCCGGAGCCAGTCAAGCATCGTCGTCTGGAAATCGTTCATACGGTCCACGATAACCGTGCGGCTGGGCGTCCGGTACATATCTACCGGAAATCTCCGGAGAAGAAGCGGTGAAGGTCTTCCGGTCGGGGCCGGCTTCGCCGCGGGGACGGCTCCGGCCGGAAGACGGGGCGGCGTTGTGCGCACCCGTGTGCTCACACCTCACACCATGTGCTCGCGGCAGGTCTGGCCCAAGCCGCGCGCCAGCTTCGCCGGGTCGAGGATCTCGTCCAGCTGGTCCGCCGGCAGGTCGGTCATCTCGCCGGCCACCTCGCGCACCGTGCGCCCGGAGCGCACCGCCTCCGCGGCGATCGCCGAACCCTGCTCGTAGCCGATGTAGTGGTTGAGCGCGGCCGAGATCGACGGCGTCGATTCGGCGTGCGCGCGTCCCACCTCGGTGTGCACCACGATGCCCTCCACGCAGTTCGTGCGGAACGCGTCCATCGCGTTGGTGAGCAGCGCCATGCCGGTGAGCAGCTCGTGCACCATCACCGGGTCGAACGCGTTGAGCTGCAGCTGGCCTTCCGCCACCGCCCAGTTCACGGTCACGTCCATGCCGAACACCATGAAGCAGCATTGGTTCACGCATTCCGGGATCACCGGGTTCACCTTCGCGGGCATGATGCTCGACCCGGCCTGACGGGCCGGCACGTCGAGGTCGTTAAAGCCGCATCGCGGGCCGGAGTTGAGCAGACGCAGGTCGTCGGCCGCCTTCTTCAAATGCACGGCGAGGTTCTTCAGCGCCGCGGAGGTCGAGACGTACGCGCCCATGTCGGTCATCGCCGCCACCGGATCGGGCGCCGCCGTAATCGGCAGGCCGGTGATGCGCGCCAGATGCGCGGTCGCCGCCTTGCGGAACCGGAGGTCGGCGCAGATACCGGTGCCGATGGCGGTGGCGCCGAGGTTGAGCTGGGCGAGCTGCGGCACGAGCCGTTCGAAGGCGGCCAGATCGGATTTGAGCAGCGTGGCGAATGCGTGGAACTCCTGGCCGAACGTCATCGGCACGGCGTCCTGCAGCTGCGTGCGGCCGATCGTCACGTCGTTGATGTGCTTGTCGGCCAGATCGTGGAACGCCTGCGCCAACGCCTTCGTGGATTCGCTCAACGGGTGCAGCGCGTCGATGAGCGCCAGCTTGCAGGCGGCCGGATACGTGTCGTTCGTGGACTGCGATTCGTTGACGTCGTCGTTCGGGTGGATGTACGCGTAGTCGCCGCGTTCATGCCCGGCGAGCTCGAGCGCGCGGTTCGCGATCACCTCGTTCATGTTCATGTTCGACGAGGTGCCGGCGCCGCCCTGCATCACGTCCACCGGGAACTGGTCGGCGAGCTTGCCGCCTTCGATTTCCACGCACGCCTCGCGGATGAACCGCGCCTTGTCCGGGTCGATGAGCCCCAGCTCCTCGTTCGCGGATGCACACGCCCGCTTGACCGTCGCGTAGGCGCGGATGAGTTCCGGATGCTGTGAATCGGTGATGCCGGAGACCGGGAAGTTGCCGATGGCGCGCTGCGTGTGGATGCCCCAATACACGTCCGCCGGCACCTCCATCTCGCCGATGCAGTCGTGTTCGGTGCGTGTGCGCGGGGGCTCCGTGCGCTGCGTGGGCGCGGCCGCCGCCGCGTCCGCGGTGGTGGCGCCGGCTTTCGCGTCGTCGCTCCGGAGCCGTGCGTGGTGCGCGGTGTGCGAGGCGCCGCAGGCCATGGGGGCGACGGTGGGGATGTCCGCGATGTCGAAGAGCTGCCGTGTGGAATCGTCGTTCGTCATAGCTTCCATCATTCCGCGCCCGTGCGGGAAACGCCATCACCCGGGCGCGATTCATCCCTGTGAGAAACCGCACAGCGCCGGCGCCGGTCGGGTGGCCCATGCGTCCGATTCCGAAGGAACGGACGTTTCGCCCGGGGAATCGGCCGCGTCGCGTCCGATTCTGTAGGAACGGACGTAGGAGCCCGGGATTGGGCCCGCGTCGCGTCCTACTACTTGTTGAAGATGCGGTTCCAGTAGGCGAGCATGTTCTCCTTGGACATGGACATGTACATGCCCATGGCGAGCACGGCGATGTCCTCGTTAAGCAGGTCGTCCATGGAGACGCTCTGACGCAGTTCGGGCCAGCGGCGCAGGATGGCGAGCAGCCCGCCCACGGAGAAGTCGATGGTCAGGTCGGTCTTGAGATCGAGATCGTCGGCAGTCAGCTCCAGCATCTGCATGAGCGACATGCGCACGAAATCACGCAGCGACTCGATGAGCTCGGGGGAGCTGTGCGGGCCGGCGAGCAGCGCCAGTCGGTCGAGGCGTTCCCGTTCGCGCGGCGAGTTCATGAAATGGGTGATGCGTTTGCGCCATTGCAGCTGCGGATCGGCATCCGGGTCCGGCACGTCCTGGACGAGCGGTGACGAGCGCACTTCGGTGAGGATGGCGGCGTCGGCGAGTTCCGGCAGCCCGGAGAAGTGGTAGTAGAACGAATTGCGATTCACCTGGGCGTCGCGGACGATGTCGGTGACCGTGATGTGCCGGTATTCGCGTTCCCCGAGCAGTTTCCAGAACGCGCTCTCCATGCGCTCCTTGGCGGGTGGGATGGTCGAATCCCTGCGTGGGCGTGGCATGGCTCCTCCTTGTGATCATCGTTCATGGCGTCGGTCTAGACAGCTTGTCTAGACAGTATAACCAATAAGGAGACGTTCGCCAGCGTCCGGAATTCGCGCCAAGCGGGTGGCTTCCGCGGCTATCGGCCGCCGGCACCTCGTCAGGGGCCGATGTTCGCGTTGGGACCTTGGCTTCCGCGGCTATCGGCCTCTGGGCCTCCATCAGTGTCCGTTTGTCGCGCCAGCGTCCGTGTCGCCGCGATTTTCGGCCGCCAGCACCGTGTCAGCGGCCGTTTGCCGCGCCGGTGCCCCAATTGCCGCGATTATCGGCCGCTACGGGGTCCGCGGGGTCCGCGGGCCATCGCGGCCTTGACCAGAATGGCCGTCGCCTCGAGCAGATGACGGCGGTCCTGCGCGGACAGGCCGAACATCGAGGCGACCATCGCCGGAATCGATCCGGGGAAGCCTGCGATCACCTCGGAGAACGTCGTCGCGCCGTTCGCATGCAGCACCGCGAACAACGCGTCCACCGCACGCTCACGCTGCTCCACCGTCAGATCGCGCATCCACGCGTTCAACGACTCGTTGAACAGCTGGGAGCTTGAGGCCAGATCCGGTTCGGCCACGAAATGGTCGCCCTCCACCTGCCATGAGAACGTGAAATGCTGCATGATGCCGTCCGAATCGGACGCCACCACGCGGCATGGCTCCGGCGTCTCGAAGATCTGCCCCACGATCGACGAACTCGGCACGATTTTCGTCACCATCGGCTGCGTCGCGAGATACTGGCGCGACGTCACCACGTTCGGTGGGAATCCCGGGCCGTCCAGCGAATACACGTGTCGGATGCGGCGCCGCACCTCCTCGTCGGCGTTCATCGCCGCGTACACCGCCAGATTGCCGCCCTTCGAGTGCCCGGTCAGCACGATGTCGCCCTTCCACAGGCGCGCCACCATGTCCAGGTATGCGCTTGCCGCGCGTTGCGCCGGCACCGGGTACTGGAAGGACATGTTGAAGTCCTCCTTCCAGCCGATGAGCGAGTCGTCGGTGCCGCGGAACGCGATGACCAGTGTGCCGCCGCGCGTCGGGTCCACGTTCCGATGCGGCCATCCGTGTCGCGGCTCCCCGTCCTGCGTTCTGGTTGCGCGCGATGCGAGCGGCCGTCCGTTCCAGCCGCGGCCGTCCGGCAGTCGGAACGTCATGGCGGCGAACTGCGTCTGTTCGCCCGGGTTCACATGTTCCACCACTGCGCCCAGCCGTGTGGCGGCGAAGCGCGGCGATTCGGCCACGGCACGGAAGAACGCGTGCGTCTCCTCGGGGTCGGCGAGTCCGACCATTTCCACGTCGTGCGTCGCCGCGCCGTCGGCCCGTCGGTCCGTGCCGGCCGATTCCGGTTCCTGTGCGTCGTCGGCCGACGGTTCGCGCGCGACGTCGTCGCCGCGGTGCAGCGCGTCGTTCGCCTCCACGAGCGTCATCGAGGGGAACGGCTCGTCGACCAGGCCCTTGACCCACATCCATGGATGGCGCGGACGGAACGCACGCAGACGGGCGGCGAACGAGACGGCCTTGTCGTCCGCCAGCGACAGCGTGGGGGAGATGCGCGCCACGTCCTCGTAGGCGAGGGAGGCGAACACGAGCGCATCCACCTCGTTGAACGGCGCGTCGGGGTCGGTGAGCTGCCGCGTCTCGCGCTTCACATAATCGAATACGTTGGCCATCGTCACCTCCCCGTCGTGCAAGGCTTCAACCAGCCCCATTGTAATCGTGTGACATGGCGGTATAACGCGACGGAAGCCGTCGCGCCGTTGCGTTTCGTCGTGTGCGACACGCCGACGACGCGCCGCGATTTGCATGGTCGACGAAAACCGCGTATCTTTTCCACCTGTTGCTTCGCACGAAGCACTGCGGACATAGCTTAGTTGGTAAAGCGCAACCTTGCCAAGGTTGAGACCGCGGGTTCGAGTCCCGTTGTCCGCTCTCTGAAAGCCGGTTCGCCGGCTGACGACAACCGGGCGGTTGGCGCAGTGGCTAGCGCACTTCCCTGACACGGAAGGGGTCACAAGTTCGAATCTTGTATCGCCCACTCGAATAGCGGCCGGCAGGTGACTGCCGGTTTTGTTTTTCGACCTGACAATTCAATATGCACGGGCGATTGGCGCAGCGGCTAGCGCACTTCGTTCACACCGAAGGGGTCGTAGGTTCGATTCCTACATCGCCCACCCGTCAAGGCCACCGCAGTAGCGGTGGCCTTTTGCGTTCCGGCGTCGTTCATAGACCGAGGTTCGTTCTGCCTGTGCCGAGAACCCGGGTTTTCTTGTGCTGAAGGGTGCTCAGTGCAATGATTCCCGGAGGCCTGGGGATGGCGCCGGGTTTTCTTGTGCTGAGACTGATTGAGTGAAGGAATCCCGGGGATTCCGGTCGACTGCCGGGAATTGTTGCGCTGAGATGTTCCCAGCGCAAGGAAACCCGGATGGACCGGACGGACGACAAGGGGCGGTCCCGAGAACGGCGACGCACCCCGCGGTCCCTACAGCCCGCGACGCTTCAGATCCGCCACCAGCTGCACGTAGAACTCGCGCACGTCGAATCCGGGGATGTTCTCGCGGTTCAGGTCGATCATGTCCGCGTGCGAGATGCCGCGCACGCCGTTCGGCTCCAGCCAAGTGAAGCTCTCGCCCCACGGGAACGACGGCAACGACACCAGACCGTCGTTCGGGCCGTCGAACCATTTCACCAACGGATACGTGAAGTTCAACGGGAACTTGCCGGTCGTGGCGTGCGCCAGCTTCGAACCGACGCTACGGCAGACGATGCCGGCGAACGGGTCGTCGTGCGACGCGGCGGAACCGACGGTCATGGAGGACGACGGTGTGACCGGCGTGACCGCCGTCGGGACGACCTGAGGGACGGCCGTGCCGGGTGCCGGCCACGTCGGCGTGCCCGCCGGCGTTCCGGGGAACGTGGGCCGGGCGGCCGCGGCCGCACCCTGCGCCAGCAGCGCGCCGTCGCCGATCTCCCCGTTGAGCCGGGCGCACCCGGATTGCGTGAGGTCATGCACGGCGGCCATGAAATCGGGCTGCTTGTCGCCCAGATGCGAGGCGGCCGCATTGTAGGCGGACGCCACACGCCGCTGCACTCCTGCCGGGATCTTCGTCAGCAGATAGTCGGCGAACCCGCAGCCGCGATGCGGCGTGTTGATGGTCGTCAGCGACGCCACCCAACGTCCCGCACCGCAGCGGGCGATCGCATAGCGCATGTCCAGTCCGCCCTTCGAATGGGCGATGACGTTCACCTTCCCGCAGCCGGTCGCCTCGACGATGCCGCGGATGCGCGCGGTCAGCTCCTGCGCGCTGTCCGCGACGGATGCGGCCGACTGGTGTTCGCCGTAATAGATGGTCGCGCCGTTGCGCTCCAGCTCCGCCGGCACGCGGCCCCAATAGTTGAGCGCCTTCGTGTCGCGGAAGAAGACGCCGTGCACGAGCAGCACCGGATAACGAGTCGCGCACACGCGTGCCGCCGCACGCGAACGGTCCAGACGCTCCTTCGCCGATTCGAATCGCACCTCCTCCGCCACGGTGCGGATGATGAGATGCAGCGCCACCAGGTTCGCGATCGGAATCCAGCCGCACAGGACGCCGATCACGCGGATCTTCAATCCCAACTGCACCGACGTGAGATACACGGTGATGATGCCGGTCCAGAACACCACCGATTCGACCAGGAACACCAGCACCAGCGCGATCGTCCACGCGGGCCAGCCGTCGCCCCACGGCACCGGCCATGAAACCGTCAGCATCGTCGCCAACGTGACCGCCAACGCCAGCCCCAACACCAGCGTCGTCCACCAGAATATGCGCAGCATGACCACACCGAAGCGGCATGCACTGATCCGACCGGTCATATCGGCCTCCCAACCCCGCGGAACGCGGTCATCCGTCCTGCGCCATGCGCAGCTCCATGGCGAGATGATAGTAGTCGATGAGCCGGTCGACCATCGCCGGCCAGGTGCGCCCTTGGACGGCTTCCAGTCCGGCGGCCCCCATGCCGTGCCGCAGCGCGTCGTCGTCGATGAGCCTGCCCACGCGGTCGTGCAGGTCGGCGTCGTCCTCGTCGTGCGGGTCGAACAGCAGTCCGGTCCTGCCCTCGTCCACCAGGTCGAGCGGGCCGCCGCTCGCCGGCGCCACCACGGGCAGCCCGCTCGCCATCGCCTCCTGGATGGTCTGGCCGAACGTCTCCTCCGCACCGGTGTGCACGAACACGTCCAGCGCCGCGTAGGCGTCGGCGAGGTCGCGTCCGTGCAGCATGCCGGTGAACACCGCGTGCGGCAGACGTCTGCGCAGCTCCCGTGCGCTCACGCCGCCGCCCACCACGACCAGCCGCATGCGCAGCCCATCAAGCGCGACGAGGCGTTCCACCTGCTTCTCCGGGGCGAGCCGGCCCACGTACCCGACGACCGGCAGCCGCCCGTCGTCGCTCCATTCCCGATGCCATGCGCGGGCCTGCGGGTCGTCGGCGCGCGTGGGGGAGAACAGCGTGGTGTCCACGCCGCGGCCCCACAGCCGGATGAGGTCGGGGTCCACGCCGAACGATTCGAGCCGGTCGCGCGCATCCTCGGTGGGGGCGAGCGTCATGGTGGCGAGATTGTGCATGCGGGCCATGCGTTCCGCCACGATGCGTTCCGCCTGTTCCCCGGCCGCCTTGCCGATGCGCCGGAGCCATTTCGTATGCCGGGGCCAGGCGCTGTCGGCGTCCTTCTTCGATGCGGAACGGTCGGCTGCGGAACGCTCGACTGCGGACGGTGCCGTGCCGTCCACGCCTTTCTCGCCGGTCACCGCCTCGCGCGCGAACCGACGCGCGTACTGCGCCACGTCGGTCTGATAGATGGCGACGGTCGGCACGTGCAGTTCGTCGCCTGCGATGAGCGCCGCATGGCCGAGTTTCGAGATCGGCGCGGCGACGTGGATGACGTCCGGTTTCGGTCCGTCGAGGATGTCGCGGATCACCGAGGATTTCGTCGTGACCGCCACGTTGAACCGTTGGATCGGGAACGACGGCGTCTCTTCGACGGGATATCCCGCGTATGCGCCGCCTTCTGGTGCCGGTCCCGGTGCGATGACGCGCGCGTCGAACCCGCGTTCGGCGAACCGGTCGAGGATGTGTCGGATGCTGCCGGATACGCCGTTCGTCTGTTCCAGCGACGATTCGCTGACGACGAGGACGCGCAGGGGACGTCGTCCGAACGTCGCGTCGGCCTCCGTGCGGCCGACGGCCTCGTCGGAGGGGAAGCCGTCGGTTCCGGCGGACGACGGTGGCGCGATGATGTTCACGGTTCCCCAGTGTACGGAGCGTCCGCGGGCCGCTCTCCGCGTGGGTGACGGATTTCATCGCGGCGTCGCGTGCTGTTCATCCTGCGCTACATATGCGGCTGCCCGCAATGGTGTCCGGCACGTTGTCCGGCGCGATGCACATCGTGACGGACAACGCGTATGCGCCGCCGCTTACGGCAGCTGGACCTTGGCCGCCGGGTGACGGCGACGCCACCACTGCTGCAGGAAGTACGCCGCGTAGCAGACCGCGATGAACACGAGCTCCGCGCCCAGCGCGAACCGCTGCTCCTTGTCGAAGAACACCAGCAGGAACGAGGCCGTGCACAGGATGAACGCGCCCCACGAGGTGTACGGGTATCCGGGCGTGCGGTAGACGAGCTCGTCCGCCGAGTGGCCGGACGCCACCCATTTGCGGCGGAATGCGATCTGGCAGTACGCGATCGCGATCCACACCACCACGGCCGAGAGACCGGACAGCGCCACCAGCACCAGATACACGGTGGAGGCCGCGACCACCGAGCTCAGCAGGGCGAGCAGGCCGCCGGCCATGGCTGCGCACAGGGCCAGCATCGGCACGCCGTGACGGTTCGTCTTCGCGAACCAGCGGGGGATCATGCCTTCGTTGCCCATCGACCACACCATGCGCGTGGACGCGTACAGGCCGGAGTTCGAGGCGGACAGCACGGCCGTGAGCACCACGAAGTTCATGATGTCAGCCGCGTACGGGATGCCTATGGAGTTGAACACGAGCACGAACGGGCTTTCGCCCACGCCCGCCTGGCGCCACGGGATCAGCGCGCACATCACCGTGATCGAGCCGATGAAGAACAGTACGAGACGCCACAGTGTGGTGTGGATGGCCTTCGGCACCGCCACCTCCGGGTTGCGGGTCTCGCCGGCCGTCACGCCGATGAGCTCGGTGCCGGAGAACGCGAAGTTCACCGTGAGGATCGTGGCGAACACCGGCATGAAGCCGTTCGGGAAGACGCCGTCCTTGACGAGGTTGCCGAACATGGGCGCATGCGTGTATCCGGCGATGGGGATGATGCCGAAGATGGCGAGCAGGCCGATCGCGATGAACGCGCAGATCGCGAACACCTTGATGGAGGCGAACACGAACTCCGCCTCCGCGAAGAACCGCACGGACAGCGCGTTCGCCGTGAAGATGAGGATGATGCACGCCGCGCTCCATATCCATGTGGGCGTGTGCGGGAACCACCGCTGCATGAGCAGGCCCGCGGCCGTGAACTCGCTGCCGAGCGCCACCGTCCACGTGAGCCAGTACTGGATGGCGATGACGAATCCGGTGGCCGGGCCGATGAACTTCTCCGCGTACACGTGGAACGAGCCGGTGACCGGCATCGCCACGGACAGTTCGCCGAGCGTGAGCATCACCAGGTATACGATGAGCGCGCCGATGCCGTACGCGAGGATCGTGCCGATGGGGCCCGCCTGCTGGATGGTGTATCCGGAGCTCAGGAACAGGCCGGTGCCGATCACGCCGCCCAGGGAGATCATCTGCAGGTGGCGCGATTCCATGCCGCGTTTGAGGTTCGTGTGCAGGGCGTGTCTGCGTTCCGGATGGTCCGCGGACGTCGCGTCCGGGGTGTTCGACGATGCCGTCGTCGATGCCGGCGATGCGGCGGCGGTCTGGTTCGGTTCGTCCGTCGCGTCGACGGATGCGGTGTCATGGTCGGGTTGGCTCATGCTTCCCTCTGGTCTTCTCCTGCTTGCGCACGTTCGTTGCGGCCGGCGGCCTTGCGCGGCCCCGAACAGTATACGCGTGGGACGCGTCCGCGGCATCGGCATGCGGGCGGCGCGCTGTCTGAGCGCGGTTGTGGGATGAATTCGGCGTTGCGGGATGGGAAAAAGACGGTAATGCGACATTCCGGCGACTACAGTATGCATTACGTCGACAGATACGTAATGCCGTACGTGACAACAGGCGCCGAAGAAGAGGGCGTCGTACTTCAAGGAGGGTTCTTATGTCCGCAGTACAGCCCGGTTGGTATCCGGATCCGTCCGGCAACGCTTCGCAGCTTCGTTATTGGGATGGCAACCAGTGGACGGCCAACACCGCTCCCGCTCAGGGCGCCGCCCCCGCGCAGGCCGGCTACGCGCAGGCCGCTCCGGCGACGACCATCGCCCCGGGCGCCACGTACGCCATGTCCAGCTCGGACAAGACGCTGCGCATGGTCGCCTTCATCTTCAACCTGCTGAGCGTCCTCGCCACGTGCTGGCTGCTCATCCCGCTGGCATGGGGCATTCCGATGACCCTGCGCAGCTGGGGCATCTACAAGGGCACGAAGCCCAACACCGTGGCCTTCGGCGTGTGCGACCTCATCTTCCTGAACATCATCGGCGGCGTGTTGCTGCTCATCAGCCAGAAGGACGCCTGATTCCGGCATCACCGTCCGGCGGTGTGAAGACCCGCATCCGACAATGCCTCGTTGACCGGGACATGAATCGGAAGCGGGTCTTCGCGTATCCGCACGGCGACGACCGGACCCGCGGAATCGAAGCGACCGCGGCGAGACGGTCACGCGGCGAGACGACTGCGCACCGCGTCGGCGATGGTCACGCCACCAAGCACGGCCATGATGCCGGCGGACACCAGGCTCAGTACGCGGCGTGACCGCTCCGACCTGAGCTTGCCGGCGAAGAACGCCGCCATGCAGGCGAGAGTGATGAGCACCAGCATGCTCTCGGTGAAATGGATGAGCCCCAACGAGACGCCCATCCGCAGATGGTCCACCCCGGGCACGAGGAACTGGGGGATGACGGCGATGTAGAACACGCCGATCTTCGGGTTGAACAGGTCGGTGAGGAACCCACGCACGAACGACGATACGATGGGGGCGCCGGAACCCGCGCGGCGGCCGCGGGACGCATCGGACGCATCGGGCGCGTCGGACGCATCGACGGAACGTGCGGGAGGGACGGTCCGCGTCGCGGACGCAGCCGTGGCGTCGGCAGCCGTGGCATCGGCGACCGTGGCATCGGCGACCGCGGCGTCGGACGTCTTTCTCCGCGGGCGGCGGACGAGACTGAACGCCAGATACAACAGGTACACGCCGCCGAACAGGCGGATCGCATCGTAGGCGAGCGGGAACGCGTTGATGAGCGCGGCGAGGCCGACGGCGGCTGCCACCGCCCATGCGAGCACGCCGAACGAAATACCGCAGGCGGCGGCGATGCCGCGTCGGCGCGTCGAATTGATGGTCTCGTTGACCACCATCATCATGTCCAGTCCGGGCAGCAGCGCCATCGAACCGGCCACCAGCGCGAACCCCAGCAGCGCCTGCGCATACGTCATGTCGTCCCTCCGTTCCCCGACGTCCGACGGTCATGCCGGACCATTGTCCGGCATGGTACGCGCATCGTATTACCGGACCGTCGCGCGGCCGGTTCGTCCGCCATCGGAAGGATGGAACGTCAGGCCGTCACTCGCCCTGATGGTGGTACTGGAACGCGAGCTCGGCCAGATGCACGCCGTGGGTGAGGAATTCGTGCGTGCGGCACACGTAGTCGTTCTCACGACCCAGCTTGGCGATGTAGCCGTTGATGTAGTCGACCTCGGTCTTGCGGCCGCGGCTCATGTCCTGGTACATCGACGGGTAGTGCAGGGGGTTGCCGGTACGGCTCACGTAGTCGACGGACTCGAGCTCCTCGGCGCGCGTGTTGATGAGCTTGATGCCGGCGCGGTCGCACGCGTCGTACGCCTCGTTGATGAGCTGCATGGCCATGTCGCGGGCGCCCGGATAGCTGATGAACTGGCCCATAGTGATCTGGTACATCGTGCACAGGGTGTTCACCACCGAGTTGAACACGATCTTGGCCATGCACATGCCCTTGAAGTCGTCGGCGATCTCCGGGTTGAGGTTCGCCTGCTGGAAGTCGGCGAAGATGGCCTGCTCGATGTCGGTCACCTCGTTGGTCATCGCGCACATGTGCATCGTGCCGGCGCCGGACTTGCCGATGAAGTCCACGTCGCCCGGGCCGTTGAGCACGGTGGCGACGAGCGCGGTGCCGCCGTAGATGCGGTCCTCGGGGAAGTATTGGGCGATCTTCTCGAAATGGCCCCAGCCGTTCATCGCGCTGAACGCGACCTGATGGTCCTTGAACAGGTGGGCGCAGCGCCCCATCATCTCCTCGAGCTGCATCTGCTTCATGAAGATGATCCACACGTCCGGATCGCCCTCGTATTCCTCCGGGGTGTACAGGTTGATGGGGATGAGACGGCGGTTCTCATGGTCGCGGCTGACGTACACGCCGCCCTGCTCGCGGATCTTGTCGATGTGCGGCTGCCAGGTGTCGATGAAGTCGACGTGCGCGTCGGTGTGCTCCTGCAGCAGGATGCCGTAGCGCAGGCCCATGGCTCCCGCGCCGATGACGGTGTATTTCATGGTTTCGTTCCTTGGATGATGCGGTTTTCGGATGTGGTTTCGGACTATCACCACGTTGCTGCGGCGTTCGAAACGGTTCGACCGGTCGACGTCGACCGCAGACGCGGTATTTCAGGTGGCGACCCTCCGTCGATTTCGTGAATCACTTGGGACGGGCACCGTATTTGACGGCATCACACCATAGCATCGCGTCCCGTCTTTTCGAGACGTATCTCTCCATATGGTCGGGTGTGTGGACGGAGGCGCCGAAAACGGCGGAATCGCAGGCGCGTGAAGGGCCTCCCGTGCCGGTTCCCGAGAGACCGTCCGTTCGCGCACACGCCGTGGCGTACAGTGGCGCGTATGAGTGCCGTGTTCGCCTATGACGACGTGATCTTCGATTTCTGCGACGTGCTGGTCGACTGGCGGCCGCGCCGGGCCGTCGCGGGGCTGTTCCCCGACGACGTGCTCGACCGGCTGTTCGACCGCGACGATCCGTACGGCTTCTGGCACTACGACGAGCTGTCCGACCTGGGCTGGAGTGAGGGGCGCATCCTCGCCGACTACGCGGAACATCATGGCGTCGGCGGGGATGAGGCGCGACGCGCCATCGTCGGCGGGAACGGCGTATCTGACGAATCGGACGTATCGGATGAATCGGACGCGGCGGTGCGGTTGCGCGCGTTCGCGACGTACTTCGCGCGGCAGCGGCGCGCGCTGACGGGCATGCTGCCCGGCATGGCGGCGCTGCTGCACGACCTCGACGCGGCCGGCGTGCGTTGCTGGGGACTGACCAACTTCACCGTCAAATACGTCGACGCGGCGCGCGAACTGTTCCCGGCGCTCGGCGTCCTCAAGGGCGTCGTCGTCTCCAGCGCCGAACGCATCCACAAGCCGGACCCGGAGATCTACCGTCGCGCCATCGCACGGTTCGGCGTCGACCCGGCGCATGCGGCGTTCGTCGACGACAAACAGCGCAACGCGGACGCCGCGGCCGCCGCCGTACGCGGCCTGACCGGCATCCGGTTCGCCGGCGAGGAGACGCTGCGCCCGCTGCTGCTGCCGTGATCGACGCATCTCGCACGCGTCGGCTAGGAGCATCCTGCCGCCGGCGGTCCCTACACTGGAGGGCATGAGCGAAGACATCGACGTGCTGGTGGGCGGATTCGGCGCCCTGCAGGGATCCCACAGCCCGGGGATCGAATGGTATGTGCTGCATGTGGACCATACGGGACATGCGGATTACGTAGGGCGTGCGGGACATATGGGGCGTACGGATTCTGCGGATTCGGCCGACTCGGCGGGATATGCGGGCCCTGCGATTCATGCGGCCGCCGATGTGCCCGGGATCTCGCTGGAACGTGCCGGACTGCTGTCCGACCTGCCGTCGCCCTCATGGCTGGAGCGGGACGGCGACATGGTGTACGCGGTGCTGGAGAACAGCGATGAACTCGCCGCGCTGCGTCTGACCCGCGTCGGCGGCGAGCCGAGGCTCGAATTGGTGTCGCGCGTGCCCGTGCCCAGTGCCGGGCCCGCGCACGTGACGGTCGCCGTGGACGACCGCGGCGCGAGGCACGCGATCGTCGCATGCTATGTCGGCGGGGCCGTCTGCGTGTTCCCGATCGGTGACGGCGGCGGATTGGGCGAGGTGGCGCAGGTGCTGCACGGTGAGGGGCGTGGACCACTGCCGGCGCAGGAGGGGCCGCATGCGCATTGGGCGCTCGCGTTGCCCGACGGCCGCGTGCTGAGCACCGATTTGGGTGCCGATCGTATCCATGTGCATCGTTGGCGGGATGGCGTGCTTGTGCGTGTGGGCTCGGTGGTGCTCGCGCCGGGCACCGGTCCGAGGGACATGCACCTGCTGCCCGCACGTGACGGCGCGTGGCGTGTGGCCGTCGTCGACGAATGGGGCGACACGGTCACGGTGCTGGGACCGTGCAGCGGCGAGCTGGATGCGGGCGGCATCGGGGTGCTCGACACCGTCGACCTGGGCGGCGACGACGGCGATCAGGCCGCGTCGCTGGCCTTCGTGCCGGATGACGGTGACGGCCGGGGCGGTGCGGACCGTGATGGAATCGCCGGTGCAGGCCGTGATGGAGCCTCCGGCGTGGACCGTGGCGCGGAATCCGGCATGGTCTACGTGGGGCTGCGCGGGTCCGAACGCATCATCGCGCTGCGCTGGGACGGGTCTCGACTGCATCGTCTCGCCGGGCCGGATGGAGTCGGATGGCGCGGCCGCGGCGTGTCCAGCGGGGGCAGTCGGCCCCGTCATCTGCGTGCGGTTGGACGGGTCGTCATCGCGGCGAACGAGGTGTCGGACGATCTGACGGTGTTCCGCATCGCCCCCGACGGCGAACCGGTCCGGTGTCTGACGCTGCATGCCGGATCGCCCACCACCGTGCTGCCGTTGGACTGAGTGACTGAGCGTCCGATGGTCCGGGCGTCCGTGCGTGAGTGTGCGGCGCGCGGTCGGGCCGGTGCCCGATGCCGGGGCTGACCGCATCCGTTGCCCCCTCCCGGATTGCGCGACGTTCCGGCGCGGCATAGAATGATAACGCAAACATCATGGTGATTATTGCGCTGTGTCGATAAAGGAAAATGGAGTGTCATGACCGAACTCACCAACGCCGAGCGCCGCACCGCGCAACTGCCGTACCGCTACGATGATCCGAACATCATGGACGGACAGCTCGAATGCCAGGAGAAGCTGTGGGAGTTCAACCGCACCCATCCCACCGACGTGGACGGCAAGGAGCGGCTGCTCAAGGCGATGTTCGCCGAAATCGGTGAGGGATGTCACGTCGAGACGCCGGCACATGCCAACTGGGGGTTCGCGCACGTCCATATGGGCAAGGGCGTCTACTGCAACGTGAACTTCACGTGCGTCGACGACGCGGACATCACCATCGGCGACTACTGCATGTTCGGGCCGAACGTCGTCATTGCGACCGCCGGGCATCCGCTGCTGCCGGTCCTGCGCGAACACCACTACGTGTACTGCATCCCGGTCACGATCGGACGTAACGTGTGGGTCGGGGCGAACGTGACGATCCTGCCCGGCGTCACCATCGGCGACAACAGCGTGATCGGCGCCGGATCGGTGGTCAGCCACGACATCCCGGCGAACACCGTCGCGTACGGCGTGCCGTGCAAGGCCGTGCGCGAGATCGGCGAGAAGGACCGCGAATACTTCTACAAGGACCGTCGCCTCGACGTGTGGGAGTGAGTGCTCTTCGCCCGGTTTTCGCCCGGTTTTCATCCGGTTTCCGGGCGAGGGGTGCCCACGTGCCGATGGCGGCATCGTCGGCGTATGGGACGGGCGCATCCGTCCGTCCCATACGCCGCTTCCGTGGGATGCCTGCCGTGCCTACTGCAGGCAGGCTTCGATGTTGTTGCCGTCGGGGTCGTGGATGAACGCCGCGTAGTAGGTCGGGCCGTAGTTCGGACGTGGACCGGGCTGGCCGTTGTCCGTGCCGCCCGCCTCGAGGCCGGCCGCGTGGAACGCCTTGACTGCATTCTGGTCCGCGGCGCGGAACGCCAGATGCGTCGGCACGACCGGGTTGCCGTCCTTCGGGGACTCCAGCCACACGCTGTCGCCGTCCTCGGTGTTCTCGAAACACACCGCGCCCGGGAACTCGTGCTTCTTCGCGTATCCCAACGGCGCCAGCAGCTTCTCGTAGAAGTCCGCGCGCTCGTTCGCATCCTTGACGAACAATCCGACATGATCGATCATGGCAGCCTCCTTATGACTGATGACTGACGTTCGACTCACGGAACCCCACAGGGTATCGTGCGCGCGTATCGCGCCGGCGTATCCCGCCCGGTTCCGTCCCTCCCAGTGTAGTGCCGGAACGGCAAGACGTTGCCTACGTATTGCTCATGGATATGAATGCTGCGAGAAGCTTGTGTTCCCAACCGCTACGGAGAATGGTGATGATGCTTCTTGGGGCCAATGACAGGCCGGTGTCTGATAAGACACTGATGGCGGTGGGGGAAGGCGTATGTTGGTGGGCTCGAACCCGGCATGTGATGGAAACCAACCCGCTCAAGGCGAACTCTCTCTCATATCCCGCATATGGGAAGGCTCTGCAACAACGCCGAAGCCTGACTTCTCGCCGCACAGACTGGCGAAGACCCTTGTTCATCGATGCCATCGATGAACAAGGGCGCGATTGATGGCTGCTGAGTGGTTGTCGTCGCGTTTCGGGAGATGAACGGTGTTGTGTCTTATCGGGTTGTGTCTTATCGGGTTGTGTCTTATCGGGTTGTGTCTTATCGGGTTGTGTCTTATCGGACACTAGGTTGCCAGTACTGTGACTTTGTTTTGCGACCTACCCACTAATCGTTAGCATCCCCGTATCCCCGTATCCCCGTATCCCCGTATTCGCATCCCGTATCGCAGGACACAGATCATTGGCATCAGACGGTATAATCCGGAACGCGATGACGTATGCAATGCGTACCGTTGGCGCCTTGAGGTCCGGCCTGCGTCGGATCCTCATGAAGGGAGGGGAGGAACAGCATCACCATGCGTAGTGTCCCGCCCGTGGCTTCCGTTCGTTCACTTGTCGACATGATCCTTGAACAGGCCGACGATGATTCCGGTGACGGCGCACAGCAGACCGCCGATCACCCATGACATCCAGAACAGCGACCCAGGGACGAGGAACAGCAGCGTCAGACCGACGATCGTGGCGACGAGCATGATGATGCCGCTCAACGCCCCGGACAGTTTCACGGATTGCGGCGCGTCACCGGAACGTTGACGCCGGCTCCGCTCGATTTCCTTGTTGTAGCCGTCGATGTTCACCATGGTGTACCGCATGCCGCAGTAGACGAATCCGAACACCGCGGCCGCGGACAGCAGCAGCATGACCGCGTTCGGCCATCCCGCGGTGACCTCCCGCACCTCGTCCATGTATACGACGACCGCGATGCCGATTAGGATTGCCGCCACGCCCGCGACCACGCCGCATGCCAGAAGCCGGGATTCCCTGCGGCGGTTATCCTCGGTGTAGAAGTCCTTGACATACGGGTGATTCCGTCTGAACGCGGCATGCATCATGGCACCCGGGACCAACAGAACCAGTCCGATGATCACGCCCACGCAGATGCAGACGAACATCAGGAAGTCATTGAGCGGATTGACGCCGATGATCGAATATTCCGGGTCGAACAGGTTGGCGACGCCGACCGATGCGATGATCGCCGTCACGCCGGATGCGATCAGCATCGAGAATCGGAGGCGGTGGGCGTCGTATCCGGTGATGTCCTTCGGCAGAGGGGCGGTCGGAGCATCCTCCCGTTGTACGACCGTGCGAGACTCATCGGCGATGGTCGGGGTGGTCTCGGTCGTTCCCATGGGGGCCGCCGGCCGATCCACGTCGCCAAGCACCAGATCGTCAAGCGTACAGCCGAACAGGTCGCAGATCGCCAGCAGCTTGTCCATTTCCGGGTACGCCTTCTCGGATTCCCATTTCGAGATCGCCTGCCGCGAAACGCCGAGCAGCATGGCCAGCTGCTCCTGCGTCATGTTGCGCCTTGCACGCAGAGTCTGCAGATTGGTGCGGAAAGTCATCGTCATCATCCCCTCTGGTCGGTGGTGTCGGATCGTCGTGTCCGAACGATGATCCCACTGTGGCACGGTGGCGCCGCTTTCGCCACCATCTTGCGGTTGCCATGGTGAAACGCAACCGGACAATGCCGCGACCACGGCGCAACCGTTGGTTGCATGGGCGTCGATTCGCCGTTTTCTCACGAATCCCAAGTATGAGGGGGCAGGAACGGCGATTCACCGTTTGCCGCGCAGGTTATAGGGGTCGTAGGCGTCGGTGCGGGATTGCCGTTCCTCGCGGATCTCCTCAGCCGTCTCGCGGGTGATGCGTTGCAGCTCCCGGCGCCGCCGGTCGACCGTCTCCTGATCCTCGCCCCGCCACGGTCGTTCGAGGCCGATGATCTCCGCCAGGCGGATCGCTCCGGCGGCGACGCTCGCTGCCGCGACGGTCGCCATGTCCGCATGCCATACGGTCGCGAGAAGCGCGAGCCACGGCAGGGCGAAGGGCAGCGCCATCTTGACGGCGACCATCGGCCACGGCATCGGCGGTGCGGCGCGGTTCGTCGCCCGTCGCAGTTCGTAGTCGAGACGCGAGTCAATCAGCGAGACGCCCAGCCAGGTGATTGCCAGCGATGCGGCCAGCTCGCCGGCGTCGAACGCAGCGTGCGCGATGAACCGCAATCCCAGCCACGCGGCCAGCAGACTGATCGGGAACGAGACGATCGCGTCCAGCGTCAGATGTCCGCCGAGCATATGGCCGTAGCGCGGCCGGTCCTTCGTGTCGTCGTGCATCGGCATCCCCTCATTCCGGTCGGATTGATGATTTTTCCCCAAACGGTTCCTAGCGTATCGGCGCGTAATCGGATGCAGGGGCGTAGGTGGACACCTGTGTACTTGCGGTTTTGCGCATCCTAATCGATCATGCGATATTCAACCCGTAGCGGCGGCGGGTGCGATCGAGCAGTTCCCGTACGTCGATTTTCTCCTCGATATAGTCACGGGCGTCGGCGAGAAAACCGGGCGTGACGTCACCGCCTTCCAGATGCGCGGAATGGATGACTTCGGCCACGCCGATCGCGCGAGATTCCCGTTCCGTCATTGCAACCTCCTTTATGCTCCATGATACGGGCAATGCAATGGAGCGTGGGCCGAACCTCACGCCGTCTTGGTGGGGTCCTTCTGGAGGGTGAGGAAGACGAGGGCGACGACGAGCAGGATCGCGATCGACAGGACGCCGAGCGAGGCGTTGCCGGTCAGGGACGTGGTCGTGGCGACGAGGAACGTGCCCAGAATGCTCGCCGTCTTACCGAAGATGTCGTACAGGCCGTAGTACTCGTTGGCGTGCTCCTTGGGGATGATCTTGCCGTAGTACGAACGGCTCAGCGCCTGGATGCCGCCCTGGAACATGCCGACCAGAATCGCGAGGATCCAGAACTCCACGGCCGAGCGCAGGAAGAACGCGGCGAAGAACACAATGCACATGTACGCAATCACGGCTGCGACGATCATCGGCTTGCAACCGAACCGGCCGGCCAGACGGCCGTAGAGAATCGCGCACGGGAACGCGACGAACTGCGTGACCAGCAGCGCGACGACCAGCTGCGTCGAATCGATGCCGAGCTGCGTGCCGTACGATGTGCTCATCGAGATGACCGTGTTCACCGCGTCGATGTAGAAGAAGAACGCGATCATGAACATCCACAGCGGCTTGTTCTTGACCAGCTTGCGCAGTGTCCCCGCAAGCTCGGTGAACGTGCCGCGCACCGCCTCGCGCGTATGGTCGCGGGTCGCACGGTAATGGACCTGACGGTAGCTCGTGAGCAGCGGAATCGTGAACGCCGCCCACCACAGGGCCGTGATGACGAATGTGGCGCGTGTGCAGGCGGCCGTCGACCAGCCGAGCAGCGCGGGCCCGCCGAAGATCAGCGCGATGCAGGCGATGAACGGCACGGTCGAACCGACGTAGCCCCAGCCGTAGCCGTGCGACGACACCCTGTCCATGCGCCCGTTCGACGTCGTGTCGATGAGCATCGAATCGTAGAACGTGAGCGAGCCGTTCAGCCCGATCGTCGCGAGCACGTACACGACGAGGAACGGCAGCCACGTCAGCGGCAGGGCCAGCGCGGCGCACGTCACCACGCCTGTGCCGAAGAAACCGAGGAAGAACTTGACCTTCATGCCCTGCACGTCGGCGATCGAGCCGAGCAGCGGCATGAGCAGCGCGATCACCAGCGAGGCGATCGTCTGCGCATAGCCCCACGCGGACACGATGTTGCCGTCCGCGGGCATCAGCGACTTCGCATAAATCGGCACGACCGCGGTGGACAGCAACACGAACGCGGAGTTGCCCACGTCGTAGACGATCCACTTCTTCTCACGCGGGGTGAGCTTCGCGGACGCGTTCGGCGCGTTCGGCGTGGGCGGCGTGGGCCGGGCCGCGGTGGTGCTTGCGGACATGATGACTCCTGACGTTCGGAACTATCTGCAATCGTACGGAAGGCGAGAGCCCGCGAAAGCCGGTTTCAGATGAACGCAGGGTGAATTATGCCGTGTGGTTCAGGCCTCCGAACGATTGTCCGATGACCCGTCCGCCGTCCCATCGGATCGCCCGTCCGTCGAGACTCCGGCGAGGGCGATGGCCTCCTCGGCGGTGGGGCAGACGGGCACGCCGGACACGCTGCGTTGGATGGCGAGCGAGGCTGCCGCGTTCGCGATGTTCACGGCGTCCGGCAGCGACCACCCGCGCGCGAGCATCGCGCACATGGCTCCGGTATGGCAGGAGCCGGCGGAGCGGGTGTGCACGCCCTTGGTGGGATACCCCTCCACATGCACCGTGCCGCCGCCGGGCTCGCGCACCCAGGCGCCGCGCGAGCCGGCTCGCACCACGAGCGGCGCGCGCAGCGTGGAGCCGAGCGCCTCGCACAGCGCGTTCATCGCCTCGTCGAACCCGCCGCCCACGGTGAGCGCCGCGTCGTCGTCGAGGACCACGCCGAGCCGTTCGGCCAACGTGCCCGCCTCCTGACGGTTGCAGGACCAGATGGGGCGTGCCAGCACGAGGTCCTCGAGCAGATGGTCGTTGACGAGTTTGAGCGTGTTGGTGGGGTTGATGACGAGCCGGTAGTCGCGGGCCTTCGGATCGGTGCCGGCGAAGTCCATGAACTCGTCGATGCCGGCGGCCGTGTGGTCGAGCAGCGTGTTGCCGGAGATGTGGACGACGTCGCCGGCGTCCGGCTCGAGCGCCTCGAACGTGTGCTCGTCGCCTCCCGCCTCCGCGCCGTAGTGGGCGACGAACGTCTTGCGGCCGTCACCGTCGTGGAAGACGAGGCGGAAGCCGGAGTCGGCGTCGAGGCGGCTCGGCCCCACATGCGCGATGCCGGCATGCTCGTAAGCGTCGCGGATCATCGAGGCCCACACACCGTTGCCGATGATGCCGGCGTGCTCGGCGGGCGCGCCCATGCGGCTGGCCGCGTCGAGCACGCGGTAGCTGCCGCCGACGGAGGGGTGCGCGGCTTCGGCCACGGCGAACCCGCCGCTGGAGGGCAGTTCGTCCACGTTCATCATGATATCGACCCACACCTGGCCGAGCGAGATGACGGAGGGGATGTGCGCGAGCCCCGATCCGTCGTCGCCGGTGCCGGTCGCGTGGTCCGCGGGGTCGCCGCCCTGCGATGCCTCATCCCATTCGCGTTGTTCCTTGAGCTGTGCGAGACGTTCCCCGATATGGCTGATCATGGCATCCTCCTTGACGACGAGATAGTGCCGTTGTACGGCAAGTCTATGGACGTTTGCTGAAAGTACGCAATGGTCATCGGGGATGATTTCGCCCGGAAAACCGGGGATGCCGTCCTCATATAGTTCTCATATAGTCCTCATGCCGTCATTCCGCACGTGCCTGGCCGCCCCGTCGCGGCGGCGGTTCGTGGCGCGTGTTGCGGTTGTCCGCGTTTCGGGATATATTCGTGAAGTTGTGTGTTCGGCTAGATGCGCGGGAGCTCCCGTGCGCCCGGCCGAATCGCGAAAGACTTGACAGTCAAGGGTAAAGGAAGTCCATCATGGCAGCTCGTTGTGCAGTGTGCGGCAAGGGTCCGCAGGTCGGATACACCGTGTCTCACTCGCATATCCGCAACAAGCGCACCTTCCGTCCGAACCTTCAGTCCGTGCGTACCACCGTCGAGGGCGAGAATGTCCGCCTCCGCGTGTGCGTCAAGTGCCTCAAGGCCGGCAAGGTTCAGCGCGCGGTTGTTGCGTGAGTGCGCGATAGCGTAAACGTTCGAAGGCCCCATCGGTTCGCCGATGGGGCCTTCGTTTTTGCCCGGGCCGGCGTCCGTGCGCACGGCAAGAATGGATGGCTATGAGCATTTCGATGGATACCCCCGTAGCGTCGCTCCTGACGAACAGGCGCCGTGCGTCCACGCTCAAATCGTTCGGCATCGTCACCGTGGGCGACGCGTTGACGTATTTCCCGTTCCGCGTGGCCGATCCGGTGCCCGCCCGCGCCCTGCGCGAGGCGCGCGTCGGCGAGCCGATGGCGTTCGTCGCCCAGGTGCGTTCCTCCCGCGTGTTCCAGGGTCGTTCCATGCGATTGGTGGCGACGGTGGACGACGCTGCGACCGCCGCCTCCCGCGGCATGCCGCAGGGGCAGGCGCAGCTCGTGTTCTTCTCCGGCAAGAAGGGGTACATCGACTGGTTGTCCCGCCGGCTTGCGCCCGGCGCCACCGTCGTCATCGCCGGCACACCGAGCGAATACAGCGGCCAGTTGCAGTTCCAGCATCCGCAGACCCTCACCGTGGCGCCGACGTCCGTGGCGCCTGCGTTCCCCGCCTCCGCTTCCGGCGCGTCCGATCCGTGGCGCGCGTTCGCCACGCCCTCGACGTTCGCGCAGGGGACGCCCGCCCCGGCTCCGGCATCCGGCCAGTCCGCGTACGACGCCCCTTCGGCCGACGAGGCGATGGCGCGCGTCTGCCGGCCGCGTCCCGTCTACCATGCGTCCGCCAGATTGTCCAGCGAACGCATCCACGAGACGATTCTGAGCCTCATGTGGGCGCTCGGCGGACGCGACATGACGGCGCCCGGCACCGACGACATCGCCCTGCAGCGCCACGACGACGAGGAACGCTTCTCCGGCACGCTCGCCGAAGCCATCCCGGACATCCTGCCCGAGGAGGTGCGGGCCGAACGCGGCCTCATGCATCGGGCGGAGGCGTTCCGCGCCATCCACGAACCGCAGTCCACCGAAGCGTTCCGACGCGGCATCGCCACCCTCAGATACGAGGAGGCGTTCGTCTGCCAGACCGCGCTCCTCCAAGCGCGACGCAACGCGCACACGTCGCCCGCCCACTCCTGCCCGGACGACCCCGGCACGGGTCTGCGCGACCGCTTCATCGCCTCCCTGCCGTTCACGCTCACCAACGGACAGCGGCAGGTGGTCGACGACATCGCCGCCGACATGGCCGAACCCACGCCCATGCAGCGCCTCCTGCAGGGCGAGGTCGGCTCCGGCAAGACCGTCGTGGCGCTCGCCGCCATGCTCCAGGCCGTCGGCGCAGGATATCAGGCCGTGCTCGTCGCCCCCACGCAGGTGCTCGCCGAACAGCACCATGACACCATCGCACGCATGGTCGAAGACCTCGACGTGCCGGTCACGCTGCTCACCGGAGGCATGCGCCTCGCCGCCAGACGCAAGGCGCTCGCCGCGGCCTCGAGCGGCACGCCCGGCATCATCGTGGCCACGCACGCCGCGTTCTCCAAGACGTTCCAGGCGCCCAACCTGGCGCTCGTCGTCATCGACGAACAGCACCGGTTCGGCGTCGAGCAGCGCGAATCCCTGAACGCGAAATCGGAGGACGGCACCACGCCGCACCTGCTCGTCATGACCGCTACGCCCATCCCGCGCACCGCCGCCATGACCTGGTTTGGCGACCTCGACATCTCCTGGCTCACTGAGCTGCCCGGCGGACGCAAACCCATCCGCACCATCGTGGTCAACGAGAACGACGGCCCCACGATGGCGCGCATGTTCACGCACATCCGCAACCGCATCGACGCGGGGGAGCGGGCGTACATCGTGTGCGCGCGCATCGACGCCGACGAAAGCGACGACGAGGACGGCTCCTCCACCTCCCGCACGCGGGCGAAGGGCGCGGGACGCGGCGAATCGGCCGGTACGGACGGCATCGACGACGCGTACGAGCCGTTGGACGAGAACGGCGAGACCGTGGCCCGCCCGCCGCTGCACGCGGTGGGGGAGATCGCCGCACGGCTCGAATCCCTGCCGCAGTTCCGCGGCATCCGCTTCGCCACACTCACCGGACGCGACAAGGACGAGACGAAGACCGCCGTCATGGCGTCGTTCGCCTCCGGCGAGACGCCGATCCTCGTGGCCACCACCGTCATCGAGGTGGGCGTGGACGTCAAGCAGGCCAGCTGCATCGTCATCTTCGACGCGGACCGATACGGTCTGTCCCAGCTGCACCAGCTGCGCGGACGCGTGGGACGCGGCGGCACCAACAGCTGGGCGTTCCTCGTCTCGCGCGCCGAAGCCGGCACGCCGGGCGAGGCCCGTCTCGAAGTCATCCACGATTCGCTCGACGGTGCCGAGATCGCGCAGGCCGACCTCGAATTCCGCGGTGCGGGCGACGTGCTCGGCGACGCCCAATCCGGTGCGAAATCCAGCCTCAAGCTGCTGCGCGTCGTCAAGGACGCCGAGCTCATCACCGACGCGCGCACGCGCGCCGAACGTCTGCTCGCCGCCGAACCGGACCTTGCGGGCCATCCGCAGCTCGCCGGCGCCGTGCTCGACTTCACTCGCGGCAACGAGACGTTCCTCACCTCCAACTGACGGGTGGTCCGGCGTGCGGCTTGTCGTGCGGTCCGGCTCACGGTCCGGCGTGCGGTCCGGCGTGCGGCCGCTGCCGGTACAGTGGTGTGCATGCGAGTGATTTCCGGACGATTCAAAGGCATGGCGCTGACCACGCCGAAAAGCGTGACCCGCCCCACCACCGACCGCACGAAGGAGGCGATCTTCTCTCGCCTCGACGCATGGGGCGTGCTCGACGACGCGCGCGTGCTCGACCTGTTCGCCGGCACCGGCGCGTTGGGCGTCGAAGCGCTGTCGCGCGGCGCGCGTGAGCTTGTCGCCGTGGAATCGAACGGTCCGGCCGCCGCGCTCATCGCGAAGACGCTCGTCTCGCTGAAGCGTTCCCGCGGGTGGGAGCAGGGGATGCGCGCGCGGGTGGTGCGCGGCACGGCGGAACGGTTCGCGGCGCCGGCGCATGCCGTCGCGACGAGGGACGTGCCGGCCGCGTCGTCGGCGGAGACGCCGGCGGAGGGGACGGTTGCGACGTCGTCACGCGCCTTCGACGTCATCTTCATCGATCCGCCGTACGCGATGGAGACCACGGCGTGCGACGCGCTGCTCGCCGACCTGGCCGCATCCGGACTGGCCGCAGACGGTACCGTCATCGTGCTGGAGCGTTCCGTGCGGTCGGACGATCCCACGCCGCCGGAAGGTTGGGAGACGTCCGACAGGCGCGACTATGGCGAGACCGCGGTGTTCTATCTCGAACATGGACGGGACTGACGTCCCTGTCTTCCGCCGATGTGGCCTGCGGGCGATACATGCGGCCCGTGGACGACGCGGTGCGACACGCCGTCGGAGCCGTTGGAAAACGCCGTTTGACCTCTCGAATCGATATATGCATGTATATTGATATCTCGAAACGAGATATGTCAGTGTCCGTGTGGACGACGCCGGTTCCGAAGGGAACGTCATGGAACGGTGTGCCGGCCCGCGGACGGACGAATACGGAAAGGAAATCCCATGTCCTTCGTCACCGCCCTGGAAACCCGCCGCTCCCAGTACGCGCTCACCGACGCCTCCCCGATCAGCGATCAGGAGATCGCCGACCTCGTCAAGAAGGTCACCGTGGACGTGCCGAGCGCCTTCAACTCCCAGCCGCAGCGCGCCGTCGTCCTCTTCGGCGACGCCAACCAGAAGCTGTGGGACATCGTCAAGGAGACCCTGCGCAAGGTCGTGAACGACGAGGAAGCCTTCAAGTCCACCGAGGCGAAGATCGACTCCTTCGCCGCCGGCCACGGCACCGTGCTCTTCTACGACGATGAGGACGTCACCAAGCAGCTGCAGGAGAACATCCCGGCCTACGCCGCCAACTTCCCGGGCTTCGCCCGCGACGCCGCCGGCATGCTGCAGCTCGCCGTGTGGACCGCCCTCGCCGAGAAGGGTCTGGGCGCCTCCCTGCAGCACTACAACCCGCTCATCGATGAGGCCGTGGCCGCCGAATTCGGTCTGCCGAAGAGCTGGAAGCTCCAGGCCCAGATGCCGTTCGGCGTCGTCGCCCAGCCCGCCGGTCCGGTCGAGAAGAAGCCGGCCGACGAGCGCGTCAAGGTCTTTGGCCTGTAAATCAAGGTCTTTGGCCTGTAAATCAAGGTCTTCGGCCTGTAGGACTGTGTGACTTGGCCCCCTCTGGTGAGGGGGCCAAGTCACATCTACCGCAGTTTACGCGGATGCGCGGCGGACACTTCCCATCCCAACGCCATGAGCGTCTTGCGGTCCGCCTTGTCCAGCGTCTTGCAGTCGAGCCGTTCGATGAGGTCCGGCCTGATGTCGTTCGTACGCGTCAATGCCTCGTCGCGGCGGAACCGGCCCACCTTGCCGTGGTCGCCGGAGAGCAGTACGTCCGGCACCTTGAGTCCGCGCCATTCCGCCGGTTTCGTGTACTGCTTGTGCTCCAGCAGCGCGTTGGCGCCCGTATAGGATTCCTCGACGATGGAGTCGGCATTGCCCATGAACCCGGGGATGAGGCGGGTGATCGCCTCCAGCATCACCGAGGTCGCCACCTCGCCGCCGTTGAGCACGTAGTCGCCGATCGAATACTCGCGCACGTCCACGCCGCGCGAACGGTAGTACTCGGGGATGCGTGCGTCATAGCCCTCGTAGCGGCCGCAACCGAACAGGAGATGCTCCGCATGGGAGAGCTCGGTGGCGTCACGCTGCGTGAACAACGGGGCCGACGGGTTCGGGAAGATGAGGACCGGCGCCTGGATATCGGAGCCGGAGCCAGAACCGTTTGATGCCGAGGCCGGCGTGACCGTGGTTTGTGCTTGGGATGCATGGCAGGCTGGTGTCTCATCGGACACTGCTGCGAAGGTGTCCGGGGACGATGATGTCTGGGTCGGCATGGCCGAAGCATCCGAAGTGACCGAGGCGTCCGGAGTGGTCGAGGTGCTGGGGAGACCATGGCGGTTGCCGGCATCGTACGGTGTCTCATCGGACACTGGGGTGCCATTGGCGGTGATAGAGGGGACTGATTCGCCGATGGCAACATCCGACGATGCCGGGGTGGAGGTAGTCGGGGTGTTTGAGGTGGCGGGGATGCCGTTGTGGTTGCTGGCACCTTGCGGTGTCTCATTGGACACCAGCTTGCCATTGCCGGTGACTGAGGATCCCGATTCGACGGTGACGGCAATGGTGGATGCCGTCGCTGACATGGAATCTCCGGACATGCCGGCGAACCCCAGCAGATCGTCGAGGCATTCGGCCCAGACGGCCGGCTTCATCACCATGCCGGCGCCGCCGCCCACCGGCGTATCGTCCACCGAATGATGGACGTCATGGGTCCAGTCACGCAGGTTGTGCGCCCTGACCTCGATGAGTCCCTTCTCCTGCGCCTTGCCGAACAGGCTCAGGTTGAGCACGTCGAAATACTCGGGGAACACGGAAACGATGTCGATCTTCATAAGCAACCACCCTATCGTGCGGTGCGGAATCCGTGCGATAGGGTGGCTGCTTATGATCCGATAGTCGATGGCTGTACGGAGAGGACGCTCACAGGCCGGGAATCAGACCGCCCGGCGGATCCAGCGTGAGGTAGCCCTCTTCGAGGTCGATTTCAGGGACGAGCTCGTCGACGAACGGCACCAGGGTGGTCTTCTCCATCACGGGCGTGCCGTCCTTCGCGGTGCCGACCTGCACCGGATCGGCGAGTCTGATCTTGAGCAGCGACTGGGCGGGGGAGTCGATGACGTCGACCACCGTGCCCACCACGCGTCCGGCCTCGACGCCGAGCCCGTTCTCCGCGTCCATGCGTGCCTCAAGCCCGATGAGGTCCTTCGGATACCATTCGTCCGCCTCGAGCATGTCATCCGGGTCGTCGGCCTCGCCATACAGTTCGGTGCCGTTCAACGCCTCCGAGGCGTTGCGGTCGTCGCATCCCTCGAGTTTGATGATCCATCGCTTCTTGAACGTGCGCGAGGATTCCACCACGTATTCGGTTCCGCCGTCCTTCGAATACAATACGGACCCCGGTTCGAACCGCCATTCCGGCTCGTCGGTGAACACCTGGACGGTGACCTCGCCCTTCATGCCCTGGGCCCGTCCGATACGACAAACCCTCAGCAGCTCGGGCTGCTGAGGGTCATCCTGCATATTGCGCTGATCTGCCATGCTAGGCAGTGTACCGTAAGGCCGGCACCGTCGCCTTGGAGGCGTGGAACGTCTTACCGACGGACATCCATGATGTCGACGCGCACCTTGTGGTCGGCCAGAGCCTGCACCACGGTGCGGATCGCGTTGGCCGTGCGGCCGGAGCGACCGATGACGCGGCCGATGTCCTCCGGGTTCACGCGCACGCGAAGCAGTTCGCCGCGCGCGTTCTCGTGGGACTTGACCGTGACGTCATCCGGGAAGTCGACGATGTTCTTGATGAGGTGTTCCACAGCCTGTGCGAGCATGTCCAATCAGCCTTTCTGCTGTCGTGCCTGTTGCTTCGAAGCCTGTACGGGGCTCACTCGGCGTCGGCGGCCTGCTCCTCGGCCGGGGCCTCCTCGGCGGCGGCTTCGGCCTCAGCCTTGGCCTTCGCCTCGGCCTCGGACTTGGCGGCCTTGAGCTTCTGGGCCTCGGCCTCGACGGCCTCGACGCGAGCGGCGGCATCCGGGCCGGCCTCAGCGGTCTTCAGCGTGCCTTCGGCACCGTCGAGGCCCTTGAACTTCTGCCAGTCGCCGGTGATGTTGAGGAGCTTGAAGACCTGCTCGGTCGGCTGGGCGCCGACACCCAGCCAGTACTGGGCGCGCTCGGAGTCGATCTTGATCGTGGAGGGCTGGGTGTTCGGATCGTACGTACCGATCTCCTCGATGGCGCGGCCATCGCGCTTGGTACGGGAATCCATGATCACCACGCGGTAGTACGCGTAGAACTTCTTACCCATGCGCTTCAGACGAATCTTGGTTGCCAAAATGGCTCTCCTTATGTATGAGGGGTGTGTGTTCGGTTCGCATTGTGGGGCGCAGCTCGCCGAGCCCACGTGTTCCTCGCGGCACGGGGTGTAGAGGGCGCCGCGCGCGCGCGAATAACTGGCCCATTATAGCGCCGCGCCCCGGACCGTCCGACACGCCGCGAGGCGTGCGCGGAAACGGTCCGGGGCACGGAATCCAAGAAGTCGGATATCGTCCCGGCACAAGACGTACGGTCCGTATGCGGTGTGCGCCCGGACGTACGTCAGGGTCGGCGCATGAATCACGCTCCGGCGGCGTTCATGACGATGAGGATCACAATCCACACCAGGAAGATGACGATGCCGGCGATGGCTAGGCCCTTGCCCTTGCCGCCCTTCTTGTTGATCTGGACGATGGCGATGATGCCGAACAGCAGGCCCAGCCAGCCTCCGAGGATGCCGAAGACCAGGCTGAGGATGGCGAAGATGTTCGTCTTCTCGTTCTGCGGAGGCTGCGGCTGGTACGGCTGCTGCGGCACCGGCGCGGCGGGCGGCGGCGGGACGGCGGGGCCTCCATAGTTGGCGTTCGGGTTGCTCATGGGAATCTCCCTTCCTTGGGAGGGGCCGACAATCGGTCCCTGTGACTCCATGCTACCCCCGTATGGGGTGGCTGGGAAGGCGGACGCGGTGAACCTGCGGTGAACAACCTTGCGACGTGGCCAGCGGACGTTCAACGCCCCTGTATCCGCGCCTCGCGCAGCCGCAGCGTGGCGGTGAGGGCGAGATGGTCGGTGCCCGCGACGCGTACCGGCTCGACGTCATGGAACGTGACGCCCGGCGTGGCGAGGATATGGTCGAGTTCGATGCGCGGCCACGGCGTCCAGCTGGGGAACGTGAGGCTCGGTCCCCGTCCCTGCGTGAGGCTCGCGTCGCGGAATCCCGATCGGAGCAGTGCGCGGAAGCTCGGGTGTTCGAGGGATGCGTTGAGGTCGCCCATCACCACGGCGATGTCCCGGTCGCCGATGTGTTCGGCCTTGGCGAGTTCGCCCAATCCGATGATGCCGGCCGACCATTGGGCGCATCCGCGCATCGGCGACTTCGTGTGCGCGGCGGCGATGGTGACGGTGCGGCCGTCCGCCATGCGCAGGACGACGGCCGGGACGTCCGCGGCCGGGATGTCGACGACGTCCGGCACGCCCGCCGCCGGCTCATGACGGAGGAACAGGATGTTGAATCCGCCGTTGTCGCCGGTCTTCGGCTCGCCTGATTGCCGATAGGGGAGGAGCCGTGCGATGCCGGCCTCGTCGAGCCGCGCGACGAGGCTTTCGGAGACCTCTTCCAACGCGAGCACGTCGACGTCCCGTTCACGCGCCTGCCGTACGATGTCCGCCGCGTCCGCACGTCCGAACCGGCAGTTCAGCGTCATGAGCCGCAGCTGCGACGGCGCCTCCAGGGATGTTTCACGCGCTGTTCCACGGCCCTTGGATTCCGTTTCACGTGATGTTTCACGGTTGTGGTCGTCGTGACGCGTCCGCTCGACGATCCTGTCCGCCAGTGATGGACGCCTGCGGAAGCCCTTGCGCCAGTATTCGACGCGACGCGACGGCGCCGCCAGCGCCAGGGCGCCCAACGTCCATGTCATGCCCCACTCTCCCTGCCATGCGGCCAGGGCGGCCAGCGCCAGCGAGGGGATCCACAGGAACGGGGACAACGCGATGAGATACGGCAACGGCATGTACCCGTCCAATCCGGCCGGCAAGGCGCCCAGCGCGATCCACACCGCGCACACGATGGCCCAGATGGCCAAGGCGATCATCAGCATGGGAAGCTCCTTTCGTCGTATGACGCACGTCGTAGCGACCATGGTACGCCGTCGTCCAATACGGGGAATGGGCGCCCTCCCGACAAGGGAGGACGCCCATTCACGACAAGACCGGTCAGTGAAGCAGACCGGACAGGCCGCCGCCGAAGTTCGGCGGCAGTTCGCCGCCGTTCGCATCCAACGCCTGCTGCAGACCGGCCGGCAGCGCCGGATTCTGCGGCTTCTTGGCGAACGCGGAGCCGCCCGAGGCGCCGGACTTGCCGGCCAGCTTGTCGCGCAACGCCCTCTCCTCGGCCTCGCGCTTCATCGGGTTGCCGGACTTGCCCTTGCGCTTCTTGTTCTTGCCCTTGTTCTTCTTGCCGCCGCCCATGGCCGGGCCGCCGAGACCGGGCATGCCGCCCAGGCCGGCCTTGTTGGACATGCGCTTCATCATCTTCGCGGCCTGCTCGAACCGCTGCAGCAGCGCGTTCACCGCGGACACCGTGTTGCCGGAGCCATAGGCGATGCGCGCGCGGCGGGAGCCGTCGATGATCTTCGGATTGCGCCGCTCCGCGGGCGTCATCGAACGGATGATGGCCTCCGTGCGGTCGATCTCGCGCTCGTCGAACTGCTCCAGCTCCTTGCGGTGGGCCGCCATGCCCGGGATCATGCCGAGCAGCGACTTCATCGAACCGAGCTTACGGACCTGCTGCAGCTGCGCGAGGAAGTCGTCCAGACCGAATTCGCCCTCCGCCATCTTCTGCGCGGCCTCGCGCGCCTGCGCCTCGTCGAACTGCTTCTGCGCCTGCTCGATGAGCGTGAGGATGTCGCCCATGTCGAGGATGCGGGAGGCCATGCGGTCCGGGTGGAACACCTCGAAGTCCTTCAGGCCCTCGCCGTTCGAGGCGAACAGGATCGGCTTGCCGGTGACGGACGCCACGGACAGGGCCGCGCCGCCGCGGGCGTCGCCATCCAGCTTGGACAGGACCACGCCGGTGAAGTCCACGCCCTCGTCGAACGCCTTCGCGGTGCGCACCGCATCCTGGCCGATCATCGCGTCGATGACGAACAGGATCTCGTTCGGGTTCACGGCGTCGCGGATGTCGCGCGCCTGACGCATGAGCTCCTCGTCCACGCCCAGACGGCCGGCGGTATCGATGATGACCGTGTCATACAGCTTCTGCTTCGCGAACTCGATGGAATCGCGCGCCACCTTCACCGGATCGCCGGTGGTCAGGCCGGGCGCGGACACGGCGTCGCCGCCGTCGGACTGCACGCCCTTCTCCGGCGCGTACACCGGCACGCCGGCGCGCTCGCCCACCACCTGCAGCTGGGTGACCGCGTTCGGACGCTGCAGATCGGCCGCCACGAGCAGCGGCGTGTGGCCGGCGTCCTTCAGCCAGTAGCCGAGCTTGCCGGCCAGCGTGGTCTTGCCGGCGCCCTGCAGACCGGCGAGCATGATGATCGTCGGCGGGTTCTTCGCGAAGTTCAGCGGGCGGTCCACGCCGGCGCCGAGCACCGCCGTCAGCTCCTCGTTGACGATCTTCACGACCTGCTGCGCCGGATTCAGCGCCTCGGATACCTCGGTGCCAAGAGCGCGCTCGCGGATGCGCGCGGTGAACGGGCGCACCACCTCGAGCGCCACGTCGGCGTCGAGCAGCGCGCGGCGGATCTCGCGGATCGTGCCGTCGATGTCCGTCTCGGAAA
Source organism: Bifidobacterium saguinibicoloris (assembly GCF_019331725.1). Classification (GTDB taxonomy): domain Bacteria; phylum Actinomycetota; class Actinomycetes; order Actinomycetales; family Bifidobacteriaceae; genus Bifidobacterium; species Bifidobacterium saguinibicoloris. The sequence continues at coordinate 90,310 of NZ_JAHBBF010000002.1, read as the reverse complement.
GCTTGCCCTTGCTCTTCAGATGCTTGAACGCATTCGAGAGCTTGTCTGTCAAAGAACTAAATGCTGCCATAATCGGCCAAGTCTAGCCGCCACGCGGGAAAACCCGCGGCGGCCCACGCGGTGGGCCCCGGGCGAAACCGGACGTCGCCCCATCGGGGGCGTCCGGTACCATGGAACGGCAAGAAATTCCGTGGATATTGACCCACGTCGGCCGCATCGGATCCCGAGTCGTGCGGCCTTCCTTTGTCGATCTCCGTGGACACCCCTGAGTTTGACTGCTGTGAGCCGCGCCCTTCGCCGGGTCGGGGCCAACGCGGACAAGCCAAGCAACGGAAGGCCCACCATATGACCAACAACATCATCGCGACCATCCGCAACGCCGGCGGAATCGGAGTCGAAACCGGAACCGGGAACGGAGGCGGACGCGCGCGCGGCCGCCTCGACCACAAACAGGTCGAACGCCGGGCGCTGACCGTCGGCATCGTCGTCAACACGGCGCAGGTCGCCGCCGGCATGGCCGTCTTCTTCATGACCGGCCTCCAGGCGATGTTCCTCGACTTCTCCTTCACCGCGATCTCCGTCTTGTCCGGACTGATCGCCGTCTACCTGTCCTCGCGCACCGTGCGCACCACCGAACGGTTCCCCAACGGACTGTTCGCCCTCGAACCGATCTACGCGATCGCCAAGGCGATCCTCACCCTCTCCCTGCTCGTCTACTCCCTGCTCGACGTCTCCCAGGTCGCCTACGACTGGTTCGTGCTCGGCGAGGGCGAGCGCATCGAAACCGGACCGGTCGTCGTCTACGAAATCGCGACCGTCGTCGCTTGCTTCTCCCTGTGGGTGTTCTACCGGAGACGCAACCGGTCCATCCGCAACGCGAGCACCATGCTCACGGCCGAATGCAACAGCACGCTCGTCGACGGCGCCATGTCCGCCGGCATCGGCGCGGTGGCCGTGGCGCTGATGATCCTGCCCACCGACGGCCCGTTCGACTTCCTCCACTACACCGGCGACTTCGTCATCACCGTGGCGCTGGTGCTGTGCACCATCAGGGAGCCCTTCGGGGTCCTAAAGGAGGCGTTCGTCGAACTCGTCGGCGGCATCCACGACGACGACGAGACGAACGCGCACGTGGAGGCCGTCGCCCTGCGGCATCTGCCGCAAGGCACCGAATACGAGAAGACGCTGATCTTCAAAACCGGCATGAACTACACGGTCGACGTGTACCTCGCCGGCGTGAGCGACGTCATCGACGTCGCGGACCTCATCGAATGCAAGCGTTCGCTGGAGACGGAACTGAGGAAGCGGCTGCACATCGTCGACGTCGACTTCGTGTTCGACTGACGGCGTCGTCGCGACGTACGCGGCGCACGTCACGACGAAGGGGGCGGAACCTCACGTGAAGTTCCGCCCCCTTCGTCGTCCGGTCATGCATCGTCCGGTCGCGGACGGACCGGTCGCGGACGCGGCGCCATACGTCGCGACGTCACTTGAGCGACCAGGTGGAGCCCTGCGGACCGTCCTCGATGGCGACGCCCGCCGTGGCCAACGCGTCGCGGATCGCATCCGCCTTGGCGAAATCACGGGCCTTGCGGGCCTCGGCGCGGGCGGTCAGCTGCTCGCCGATTAGCGCCTCGAGCGCCTTGTGCTCCGGGGACTCGTCCGCGCCGTCGCCGGCGGCGCCCGCCGCACCGGCGGACACCCACGGCTCGGCCAGCGGGTCGAGACCCAGCGTGTCGAGCATCGCGCGCACCGCGAGCAGAGAGGCGCGCACCTCGGCGCGGGCCTCGTCGGAATCGGCGTGGTCGGTGAGACGGGACAGCAGCGTGTTGCCGTTGCGCACGCCGGTGAAGACGGCCGCGGTCGCGCCGGACACGTTCACGTCGTCGTTCATCGCGGCGACGAAATCGGCCGGCAGGTCGTCGGCGGACACGGCCGCCACCTCGTCGCGCGACGGCTGGCCGCCCAACGCCACGCCCGCGCGTTCGATGAAGTTCGCGATGCGCTCGTACGCGGCCTGCGCCTCCACGAGCGCCTGATCGGACCACTCGAGCATCGAACGGTACTGGACGGAACCCAAGGCGTAGCGCACCACCCACGCGGAATGCTCGGCGAGCACGCTCGGCACGGACAGACCGGTGCCCAGGGACTTCGACATCTTCTCGCCCTTGGCGGTCACCCACGCGGAATGCATCCAACGCGCGGCCGACTCGTAGCCGGCGGCGCGCGTCTGCGCCATCTCGTTCTCATGGTGCGGGAACCGCAGGTCCAGACCGCCGCCGTGGATGTCGAAGCCGTCCTTCAGGTAGCGGTGGCTCATCGCCGAGCATTCGATGTGCCAGCCCGGGCGTCCCACGCCGAACGGCGTGTTCCAGCGGGCGTCGAGCGGGTCGGTGTCCTTCGGGGCCTTCCACAGGGCGAAGTCGCGCGGGTCGTGCTTGTCCGGGGAGGCGTCCGCCGGATCGACCGGATTGTACTTGTCGTCGCCGGCGGCGTCGACGGACGGGCCCATGCGGTCCGCCACGGCCGCCGCCTCGTCCACCTCCGCGGTCTGCTTCTGGTGTGTCAGCTCGCCGTAGTGCGGCCAGGAGGCGACGTCGAAATACACGTTGCCGGTGGGCTTGCCGTCCGCGTCCGTCACCACGTAGCCGTGGCCGTTCGCGATGATGCGTTCGATGAGGTCGATCATGTCCGACATGTGGCCGGTCGCGCGCGGCTCCACCGTAGGCGGCAGCACGCCCAGCGTCTCGTACGCGTGCGTGAACTCGCGCTCGTAGTAGTAGGCGCGCGCCCACCACTGCTGGCCCGCGGCGGCGGCCTTGTCGAGGATCTTGTCGTCGATGTCGGTGACGTTGCGCACGAACGTCACCTTGTAGCCGAGCTTGAGGAACCAGCGGCGGATGATGTCGAACGCCACGGCCGCGCGGATGTGGCCGATGTGCGGCGACGACTGCACGGTGGCGCCGCACACGTAGATGCCGACCTCGCCCGGCTTGATCGGCGTGAACACGCTCGTGGTGTGCGAGGCGGTGTCGTAGAGCCTGAGGCCTGCGGCTGCCTTGGCGACCTTCGCCGGCGTGAGGGCCGAAGGCATCACGGAAGTATTGAAATCATGCGGTTCTTGGCTGTTTCCCATACGTCAAGAGTATACCCATGGTCCGCGGGGGTGACGGGTGCGGTTTCCGTCCGCCGGTGCGTGGTTTCCGCCCGTCGGTGTGTGCGTTGCGTCCGATTCTGTAGGAATGGGCGTCTGGCGGGTTGGTGGGGCGTGTGTTGCGTCCATTTCTATAGGAATGGGCGGTTTGGATGGTGTGGTGATGGGTGTGTGCGTCCGTTTCTATAGGATGTGGCGGAATCGTGGGGCGTGGAGCCCGTGGAACGTCCGATTCTATAGGAACGGGCGGGGAAAATGCGGGAAATGCGGGGGACGCGGGGAAGTGCGGGGAGCTCGAGGAGTGCGGATGGGAGCGTGTGTCCCGGGTTTACGCGGGTCGTGTCACAATAGGAGGCATGACGCCACAAGTGCTTGTTCTGCAACATGTCCCCTGGGAGAAGCCCGGGCGCATCGCCACCGCATTCGACGAGATCGGTCTCGGCTACCAGATCCTCAACGTGGTGGATACCAAGAAGCCCGACCTCCCCTCGTTCGACGAGGTCGCCGGCGTGGTCATCATGGGTGGTCCCATGGGTGCCACCGACTACGACAAGCATCCGGGCCTCAAGGCGGAGGCGAAGCTGGCGCGCGCCGCCATCGCCGTGAACAAGCCGGTGCTCGGCGTGTGCCTCGGCCATCAGATTATCGCCACCGCGCTCGGTGCGAAGCTGCATCGCGGCGAGAAGCCGGAGATCGGCTTCGCTCCCATCAAGCGCGTCGACAAGCATGACTACTTCTCCATGTGGGACAAGCAGATCAACGTGCTCCACTGGCACAACGACGTGGTGGGCCTGCCGGAAGGCGCCCAGTTGCTCGCCCGTTCGCCGCTCACCAAGGTGCAGGCGTTCCGCGCTGGCTCCGCGCTGGGCCTCCAGTTCCATCTCGAGGTGAGCGCCGCCCTGCTCGAGGAATGGCTCGACGAGCCGAGCATGGTCAAAGACCTCAAGGCCGCGGGCGGCTCCAAATCGCAGTTGCGCGAGGATTTCGCCCAGTACAATCCGCTGCTGCACCCGCTCGCCGACCAGGTGTTCACCGGTTTCGCGGCCCGCTGCAACAGCTACGCGCAGGGCCTGATCCGTCGTGATGCGGAGAACGGTCCCAAGGACCCGGTCATCTGCTGATTCTCCGGTCCATACCCTCCCGCCTACGTCTCCTCTCTCCCATGGTGCGGTGGAACCCTCATGGTGCGGTAGACGGGGAATGGCGTCATTCCGCCGTTGTGGAGAAAGTGTGTTGCCGTGCCATGGGAGAAAGAGCGCACCATGGGATGCGGGAGAAGGGTCCCGTGAGGTGCGGGGAGACGGGGGATGCCCGGTGGTGCCGCTAAGTTAGTGAGCCATGCCGACTTACGATATTGGACTGGAACACGTTTCGCTCGCCTTCGCCACCAAGACCATCTTCACCGATGTGACGCAGGGTGTGTTCGAAGGCGACCGCATCGGCATCGTCGGCCGCAACGGCGACGGCAAGTCCACGCTGCTGCACCTGTTCCGCGGTACGCAGGAGCCTGATTCCGGCCGTGTGACGAAGCGCGGCGGGCTCACCTTCGGCATGCTTGACCAGCGCGATCCGCTCGACGACGACGCCACGATCCGCGAGGCCGCGCTCGAAGGCCGCGCCGACTATGAGTGGGCGTCCGACAACGCCTCCCGTGAGATCGTCGAGGCGCTGCTCGGTGGCATGAGCCTCGACGCGAAGGTCGGCTCGCTGTCCGGCGGCCAGCGCCGCCGCGCCGACCTGGCCCGCCTGCTCCTCAAGGACTGGGACATCCTCGCGCTCGACGAGCCCACCAACCATCTCGACGTGGTCACCATCCACTGGCTCGCCGAACACCTCAAGAACCGCTGGTCCAAGGGCCAGGGCGCGCTGCTGCTCGTCACCCACGACCGCTGGTTCCTCGACGAGGTGTGCGAATCCATGTGGGAGGTGCACGACGGCGTCATCGAACCGTTCGAAGGTGGATATTCCGCGTACATGCTGCAGCGCGTCGAACGCGACCGTCAGGCCGACGTGCGCGAGACCAAACGCCGCAACCTCGCCCGCAAGGAGCTCGCCTGGCTCTCCCGCGGCGCCCGCGCCCGCTCCACCAAGCAGAAGTTCCACGTCAAGGCCGCGCGTGAACTCATCGCCGACGTGCCGCCGATGCGCAACACGCTCGAACTGAAGCAGATGGCCACCTCGCGCCTCGGCAAGCAGGTCGTCGACCTCGTCGACGTGACGCAGATCTTCGAGAAGACCGCCATCGACATCGATCCGGATGCGGCCGCGCTCGCCGACTCCGCCTCCCGCGTGGACGTGGTGGACTCCATGTACGCCGAACCGCAGCTTCATGGCTCCGTGGAGGTCGCCGTCACCGACATGACCGATCCCAGGCTCGTCGACGCCGGCGTGCCGGAGGCCGTCGCCGCCGCCGAGGAGGCGCGCGCCAAGGCCGAGGCGGAAGGCGGCGCGTCGTCGTCTGACGACGACCGTGCGGTGCGCCGCATGAACACCGGCGGCGAGACCATCGGCGTGGACGCCGCTGCGTCCGCCGAAGCCACATCCGCCGCGCGCAAGGTGACCGTGTCCGGCCGCGAGATCCTCGACGACGTGACCTGGCTCATCGGCCCCGGCGACCGTTTCGGCATCGTCGGCGCGAACGGCGCCGGCAAGTCCACGCTGCTCAAGCTCATCGACGGCACGCTCACCCCCACCGTGGGGCGTGTGAACATCGGCAAGACCGTGAAGTTCGCGGTGCTCTCCCAGCGGCTCGACGAACTCGAGAAGCTCGGCAAGTACAAGATCAAGGAAGTGCTCTCCCGCTACAAGCCCAGCTACATCGTGGACGGCAAGGAGGTCACGCCGGGCCAGCTCATGGAACGGCTCGGCTTCGAGTCGGCGCAGCTCATGACCCCGATCCGCGACCTGTCCGGCGGCCAGAAGCGCCGCATGCAGCTGCTGCTCATCCTGCTCGACGAACCGAACGTGCTCATCATGGACGAGCCCGGCAACGACCTCGACACCGACATGCTCGCCGTGATGGAGGACCTGCTCGACACCTGGCCGGGCACGCTCATCGTGGTCTCCCACGACCGCTACCTGCTCGAACGCGTCACCGACCAGCAGTTCGCGCTCATCGGCGGCAAGGTGCGCCACCTGCCCGGCGGCGTGCAGGACTACCTCGACATGGTCGAGGACCTCAAGAACGGCAAGGGACTGCCCGCCGACGAACCCGGCTTCGCCGGCACCGGCGGCAGGTCCGGACGCGCGGGCAAGGGCGGTTCCTCCGCGGCGACGGCCGTGACCGCCACGGCGGACGCCGGCGACGGCGGTTCGTCCACGTCTTCGTCCGCCACGTCCGGCGCGCAGGAGGCCCCCGCGGAGCCGAAGCTCACCGGCAAGGCGTTCCACGACGCCTCCAAGCGGGTGAACGCCATCGAACGCAAGCTCGCCAAACTCGAGGAGCAGAAGAAGGACCTCGAGGAGCGGATGGCCGCGCACGACCCGAGCGACTACGAGGGGCTCAACAAGCTCAACGGCCAGCTCAAGGCCGTCGCCGACGAGTCCGACGAGCTCACCATGGAATGGATGGACCTGTCCGAGCAGCTCGGACAGTAGTCGATGCTGTATCCGCGCGCTACCGGCGGTCGTGCTCCCAAGGATTCACGAGTGCGACTCCGGTGCCTTCGAAATCCTTGATGTTGCGCGTCGCCACGGCCGCGCCGTGCGCCCGCGCGATTGCCGCGATCATCGCATCCTGCGTACCTATCGGTCGTCCCATGCGTCGTCGTGCCGCGGCTATGGAGGCGTAATGTGCGGCGGACTGCTGGTCGAACGGCAGCGTCCGGTCCGCATAGGTTCTGGTGAACGCCTGGATGGCGCCGGAGAGACGTGCTCGTTTTTTCCCCTTCGGGGCGATGGCGACGCCGTACATCAGTTCCGCCACCGTGATCGCCGTAGTGCGACATTCCCGATGTGGCAATCCGATGAACCAATCGATGACATGCGGGTCGCTTGAATCTTCTTTGAGGATTTCGCTGATGACATTGGTGTCAAAGACGATCATGGCCGTCCTTCCGGTCGTCATCGTCCTTGTCAAAGGTCGTCGCATCCTCGTCCCCGAGACCGAGGTCAACGGGACGCGGGCCGAAATCGTAGGTATTGCGCGGGGGGCACAGTTCCTCATCCGGCCCGAGACCGTCGCCGTCGAGTATCCGCCACATCTCCTCGACGAGGTCGGCGTTCGTGGTGATGCGGTGCGCCAGGTATTCGGTGGTGCAGTCCTCCAGCAGTGAACGCACCTCCGCCTCCATGGATCGGTTGTTGTCCTTCGCCATCCTCTTCAGTGTCTCCAGACAGTCCGCAGGCACCCTGCGGACGGTGATGGTACCGGTCGTCTCGCTCGTACCCATCGTCGCCTCCTCGCCGTTTCGTCATGGCAACATCGTCGTGCTGTCATTGTGCAGTCATATCCGCTGTCATAATGACAGCAGCCGGAGACGAAGGGAAAGGGGGTGGGGATGTCGTACGACATCCCCAACCCCCTGTCCGGTATCGGACGATGGAGCGGCCGGCCCGTCGCCGCGTGCCCGGCGCGCGCTCAGATGCTCAGCCAGCTGCTGTCCGGCTTGCAGATGATGCGGGCGTTGGAGAACGCCATCGGCAGAGTCAGGATGGTGTGCGCCTGCGCCGTGCCGTTGGCCTGCGACTGGACCACCAGCGCCACGTCCGCGTGCAGGTGGTCGGTCAGGCAGATGGGCAGCAGGAACTGCATGCTGTCCGTGGTCGGATAGTAGGAGGGGAGCGCCACCTTGTAGTCGAGGCCCACGCGCACCAGCGTCTGCCTGATGGCGCGTTCCAGCTCCTGGCGCAGGGACGAGAAGGCATCCGAATCCTCGAGCACGGCCTGCCCGATGGCCTTCCACGCGGGGTCGTTCAGGTCGTCGGGGAGCCCGCCGAAGCGTTGGCGCACCTGCGTGTCCGGACGAATCACACGCTCGAGGAACGCCTTCGGCAGACGTCCGATGTTGTCGCCGAGGATGTGGTCGTAATCCACCTTCAGCATGTCCGGGTCTGGGATATCCAGCAGCACGTCGCTCAGATGCCTGAAGTACGAGGCCCGGCGGGGCAGCTCGGTGCGTCCGTCGCGGGAGGGCAGGTTCCGGTACATCTGCTTGCCGAGCTGTCCGTTGCCCAGCACGCAGAATCCCTGAAGGTGCCATTGGGGCAGCTGCGGGTTGTTGTACACCCACACGTTGTGGTCGAAGACCATGTAGATCGGCTCGTAGGAGCCGCGGTCCACCAATCCGGTGTTGATGGCCGCGAAACCGGAGGGGATGGCCTCGTTGAAGACGATCTTCCCCTCCTTCTTCAGGTGGTGGAACGTGTAGGTGATGTAGTTCCCCAGCAGGGCGTGCGCATGCTGCTGTCCCGGCATCTCCCAGTTCTCGGGCAGCGCCATGGCGGCGAGCTGGTCGAGCTTCGACTGGTAGGAGTCCGGTGATTCGGGGTTGGCGTTGCCGAGGAACGCGAACGTGCGCAACGTGTCCTTGGCGGCGACGGCGTCGGTCTTGTGCGCCTCGTCCACGCGGCTGAGGTAGAACGGCAGGCGTGAATCCGGACGGGACCGTTGCACCGTCAGACGCAGCGGGGTCGGGCCGTCGGAGCCCTGTTCGGGGGCGTCCGCGGTGAAGACGGCGCTTTCGCCGTCGTCGGCCACGGTCACGGTGTGGTCGGCGCATGCCTTGCCCCAGGCCTCGTTCAGGAAGTCGAGCGGCTTGACCCCCGGTCCGATGCGGGCGATCAGATGGGCGGCGGACGTGGGCGGCACGTACGTCCACGTGGTGAACGTCGTGGCGTCGTCCACGTATCGCTTCAGCGAGGGGAGGCCGTTCGCGGGCGACGGCGTCGGTGTGGGTTGCGGCGTCGCCGTGGTCTTCGGCGTGGGCGCGGGTCGCGGGGTCGGGACGGCCGCGGTCGGAGCCGTGGCGGCCGGGGTCGGAACGTCCGGGGTCGGGATGGTCGGGACCGTGCCGGTCGGGGTCGGAGTCGGGGTCACCGCGGCCGGTGCGGCCGGGCTGATGAGGTATTGCGGTGTGGTGGTGGGGGCGTTGGGGTCCTGTGCGATGCGGATGACGCCGTGTCGTTCCACCATGCGCAGGAATTCCATGAGCCTGTAGCCGGTGTAGGTCACGCCGGCGCCCTTGAGTTTCTGTCCGGCGTCGATGGATCCGATGGTTGTGGTGCCGTCGCCGAACAGCGCCTTGCGTACCGCTTCGGCCGTTTCGGCACTCACCGCGGCGGGGGAGGAGGGCCTGCGCGCACCCCCGGGTGCGGATGCGGGCGCGTGCACGGAGGGACCGGAACCGTCGATGCGCTGCTGGAGGTCCTCCATGATCGCCTGATAGATGGTGCTGCTCCAGTCCAGCTCGGATTTGGGCCACGCCGATGTCGGATAGTTCTTCCGCCTGAGCTCATTCTGGTAGGTGAGCAGGCGGTTGTATTCCACGAGATCCTCCGTGTCGGCGATGTTGCGGAAGAACACGTGGCAGGGCTTGTGCGCGTCGATGGCGCGCTGGATCTCCTCGGCCGTGCCGGAATGGATGTTCCGTGTGGTGGGCGTGCCGAGCCGGGAATGGAAGACGGCGATGACGATCTCCGCGTTGTCGAGGATGCGGCGGTTCGTCTGGTCCTGTGCGGTGTCCGCGCCGAAGATGGTGGTGGACTGTTCCGGGGCCCACATGCGCGGGTCGAGGTAGTAGCCGCGTTCCGCGCCCCAGATATCGTTCCACTGCTCGAGGATTCTCTTGATGAGTTTCTTGGTGGGGTTGGCATCGGTCGGGCCGATGATCGCGACTCGGATGACGGAGGCCCTTCGGGGTGATGCGATGGTGCTCTGTTCGGACATGATGAGACTCCCTTGGCATATATATGCCTCTGACGGCGATATATATTCGATACGACATATATGGTAATTGAAGTTTGGCGGCGGAAACCGCGCCGTTCCGGTTGATGACGGCGCGGCTTCCGCCCAGGGCGCGGCGGGGGTGGGACGCCCCGCCCGCATGTTCAGTAGCAGTACCCGTTCACGCGGGACGCCAAGGTGGATTCGAGGGACATGTTCGCCCGCGCCCGCTCGCGTTCCGCGGTCTCGCGGTTCGCCCGCTCCTCGTCGCCCGCCGCACGGTAGATGTCGGCGAGCGCCGCGTGAGCGGCCACGGTCTTGTAGTCGGCGAAGGGCTGGTTCGGGTGGTATGCGGTCCTGATCCGCCTGCGGGCGTCCAGGAAGCGGAGGAACCCGCGTTTCGCCTCGTCGATGTTGCTCAGGCGCAGCTGCATGTCGGCGATCTCGAAGTGGACGTCGGCGAGATGGTATTCGGGGATGCGTCCTTCGAGGGGCAGGTAGGCGCGCAGGGCGTCCTGATAGTGGTCCAGCGCCTGGCGCAGTTCGCCGCGTCGCTCGCAGTCGATGCCGCGGCGGTTGGCGTCGTCCGCGGATTCCAGCAGGCTCCGCTCACGGTCCGTCAGGTCTCCGTCCGATGCGCCCGATGTGTCCGTGTCGTCGCACGCGTCCATATCGTCGTCATCGTCCGCGTCGCCGTCCCCGCCGCCTTCCCCGAACAGGGCGTCGAATTCGGCGACGAGGTCACGGCCGCCGTCCTCGTCGTCGTCACCGTCGTCCTCGTCGTCGTCACCGTCGTCCTCGTCGTCGAACGGGAGACCTCCGGGGAACGCGAGACGCAGGTATTCGTCCCCATGACGTTCCCAGCTGAGGCATACCAACGCCATCAGCACGTCCAGCGTCCTGAACGAGGGAACGTCCATGTACGGCGCGCCGATGCGGTAGTTCGTCTTCCCGTTGCGGACGTCGATGCTGAACGAGCCGGCGCGCAGATGGCAGTTGATGCGGGTGAACATCGTCTCCACGTTCCGGATGGCCTCCGTGTCGTGGGGGTCGGGGGTGAGGAGCGGGGAGGCGATGACCGTGAGGAATCCGTCCTCGGCGATGATGATCACCCAGATTCGCTCCAGGGCGCATGGAATGGACAGGACGAACTGGAATCGGCAGGGGTCGTCGTCGTGGACGTAATGGACGCCTCCGTCGTCCAGATAGCGTCGCACCTGCTGTGCAAGGGGATTGGTGACGTGGACCATCTCGGTTCCTTTCGACGTGGACGGCCTCTATGGCCGTCGTGACGCCTTATCTAGGGGCATCCGAGGCGCTCGCGCGGGAAAACCTTAGTCGGCGTGTCGTGTTTGCACCACCCCCATGCATCCGAGGCGCTCGCGCGGGAAAACCGGTCAGAAATCCTCCATACGGCGTTTCATCAGGTCGAAATAGTATCTGCCGCGTGGGGTCAGGCGGACGCTGCCGCCGTTGAGGCACGCCCAGTACAGGTCGCGTGTGGCGCCGGAGTCGTCGGTGATCGCGATCAGGCGCGCGTCCCGCCATTTCTTGATGGTCTCCATGAGCCGCTGATGCTCGTTGAGGTCCTTCGCATGTTCGTCGCCCTGCCGGCTGCGTCGGCCGCCGTCGGCGGGCTCCGGGGCCTCCATGTCCGGGTAGGGGTGGAACACGGTGCGGCTGGTCTCGAAGACGTGGCCGCCGTTGCGCGGGTCCCTGGTCCGCACGAGGGACTGCAGGGACCGTTCGGTGATGGTGGCGCTGACACGCTTGATGATGATGTCGTGCTCCAGGCACGCCTTCAGCACGGGCTTCTGCGCGACGTCCCTCCGCTCCAGCGATTCGCTGGCGTCCGCGAACAGCGAGACGACGGAGATGTTGCCGAAGATGTCGGCGCTGTCGCCTTCGAGCCCGGCCAGCAGGGACGCGGTGAACCTGCCGTGTTCGCCGACCTCACGGGCCTGCTGGTCGTCGCGGGACGCCGCGAGCACCGCCATGTTGCGCACGTCGCCGGGGAAGGCGGCGTCCACCACGGCGGCTCCCGCATGGCAGCAGTCCAGGATGACGACGACGGAACGCAGGCGCGCCGCGCGCCGCTTCACATGGGCGATGAGCTCCGAGAGACGCAGGCCGCTGCGTTCCCCGTCCGGGGATGCGGGGTCGTCCTCGCAGCTGGCCAGCAGCAGATCGCCGTCGCCGAGCAGGAACGCGTGCCCGGAATAGTAGAACAGCACGTCGTCCTGATCGGTGCTGTCGAGCAGATGGGAGACGCCCGCGACCAGATCGTCCTGCATGACGTCACGGCTGGCGCCGTCGACGAGCACCCTGCCGGACCAGTTCGGGCGGCCTCCGTCCTCGAACTCCAGCGTCTCCGCCATCGCCCGGGCATCCTCGCGGCAGCATCGCAGCGGCGCATGCCGGTCATACTGTTCGATGCCCACGAACAACGCCTGACGCGTCATCACGGCCCTCCTTCTCGCACCGGCGTCCCGGCCGCCGCGGGCGGCCGGACTACAATGGCCATTGTACGGGTCCGGTTCGAAACGGAGGACGCCATGATTCCCTCTGCCGCGGTCGATGACGACGTTCCGGGGACGACGTCGGGGAAGGCGCCGGCCCCCGGGGCCGACTACCGTGACCTGCCCGAATTCGGCACGCTGCCCAAAGCCGCCCGGAAGTTCATCGACGACGTGAAGGTCGAGCTGGTGGACAACGTGATGTCACGGCACGGCACGATCTTCGCCTACGCATGCCTGCTGAGGGACCAGGACGGCACGGTCGAACGCCCCATGCCGGTCAAGGAGTCGGGATTCTCCATCGAACGGTACCTGCGGTCCGATCAGCGGGACGCACCCGACAGGTACGCGGCCGAACAGACGCTCATCAACGGCGCGAAGGCCGAATTGGCCTCCCTGCACAACGCATGGGCGCGGCGATGGTGCCTCGCATTCCGGAACGGAGGCGCGACGAACCGGGACGGGACGTATGGCGACCATCTCGAAGTCGCATGCCGTCTCGCCGAACAGTGGTATGGCGGCATCGCCGAATCCGTGGCGGACGAGGCGTCCCCGGATCCGGAGGCCGTCGGCAGGCTGCTCCATGACGTGGGATTCCGTGTGCGGCGGTCCAGGAACCGCGCGGGCAGGCCCGCGGCCGGCGGCCGCCCGGAACGGGCGTGGGACGATCTGCCGGCGCAGGACAGGGACCGGTACGTCGAACGGGCCGCGGCGAACCTGGGCATCGCCCGGAGGACATGGATCGACGCGATCGGCGTGAAACGCTTCAGGGCGACGTTCATGCCATGGCGGAAGGGGACCGCGGACTTCGCCGTCAGGGACACCCCCAGGGCCCGCGCGGACGTGGAGGTGTGGATGACGGTCTACGCCGTCCTGCTGGCCGTCCTGCTGCACGACGGACGGGACGGGGCGACGACCTGGGCGGCCGACGCCCTGGGGCCGGCCAGAGGCGTATGCCGCGGCATGGACGCCTGGCGGCGCGGCGGCGGCATGGACGACGGGAGAGGCGCCGACCGGGAAGCCGTCGACGCCGAGGCCGCGTCGCTGATCCGGTCGGTCGCGCTCCAGTGGGTCCGCGTCTGCGCCAACCGCGCCTGCGCCGTCGTGCACGACGCCACGCGGCGTCCGGCCGACGGCTCCGACGTCGACGTCATGGCCGTCATCGCCATGGCCGTCACGCCATCATCCGCGAAGGACCCGAAGACCGGCGCGACGGCGGCCGTGCGGCCGCCCGCCGCCGGGAACGCGCCCACGCTGTCCGACACGATCCGCAGCCAGGCCGTCGGATACGTGCTGGCCGTCAGAGACCCCATCGTCAGGGCCGAACCTTCGTCGTGCTACGTCAATCTGGCGCGCCAATGGCTGCACCGCGCCGGATACCGGCAGCGCAGGCAGGTCGTCCTCCGGGACCGGCACGGCCACGTCGTGCGCGAGGGGCAGGACGACGTCACCCGCGAGATCCGGGTGTGGTACGAGGCTCCCCAGAGCAGCACTGCGCCGTCGGACGACGGCGGGGACAGCGGCACGGACCTGTTCGAGTCGATGCCGGACGCCTCCACGTCCGTCGACCCTGTCGACGCCGGACACGTCGGATCCATGGCGTTTTCGCTGCTGTCCTGGCTGGAACGGGAGCGGAACGAAAGCCGCGCGACCCACGACCATTGCGTGCCGTTCCGCGTCCGGAGCGGCTGGGCCGACGCCGTGCAGGCCGCGTATGACACGGGCGGGGCCGCCGCCGACCGCGGGGCCATGGTCCAGGGCGAGGAGCTGCTGCGGCGCGTCATGTACATGATCGGCGCGCTCGGACGCAACAGCTTCGCCTCCGCGGACGCCATCGAGGCCGCCGTCCGCCGACTGGACGAGGCCTACGGCGAGGCCCGCATCGCCAAGGACAGCATCCAGTTGGCGAGGTACTCCATCCAGGCCGCGTCCCGACGGGACAAGGATTCGGGCGGTCTGAACTACCGGATCGACGTCGGCAGGTGGCGGGACACGGTCGTCTCGGCGCGCAACGGCGTCGTCGGACGCAGGAAGAAGAACTATCTGATCGAGAACCTCGACACGGTCCGCGCCGATTTGGCGGCCGCGGACGTGACGGGGGACGACCTGTCCGCGCTGCACACGGCGGAACACGTCATCGCCGGCATCCAAGGCGACCGCATGCCGCCGCTGTGCGTGGACGAGCCGGACTGTCCCGGCATGGACGTCTCCCCGATATGGCGGTCCGGAACCGCGGGGCATGGACAGGGACGTTCCGCGGGACGACCGGGTGGCGTCCCCCGCGGCGGGGCGCCGGAAGGCGACGGCGAAAGGAGCGTCCGACATGGATGACGACATGACCGGCAAGGCCGATGGCGCGACCCCCATGGACGAGCGGCCGGAAGACCTGCTGTCCGACCCGTCGTTCCGCGAGGCGGCTCGGGAGATCTGGCACGGACGGGTGGGACCGGAGGTCTCCGCATGGACCATCAGCCAGGGGGCGACCGGCGGGTTCGGCGAGGACCTGGCACGCGTCGTGCTGGCCGACGGGGCGCTCGTCAGCCAGGTGAACGGCATCTGGGAGTCGCTGCAGACGGCCACCGGCGCGGCGAACCGGACCGGGCTCGACGCGCTGCCCGTCGGATTCCGGCGCGCCATCCGGCAGGAGGAACGCGACGGCCTGCCGAAGCTCAACCTGGACATCGCGCACGCCGCCGGACGCTGCTGGACCGACGCCGACTGGGACGCGGACCTGTTCAGCCTCGAACTGGAGGCGTGCGCGTTCGACGGGACGACGCTCGCCGCGGTCGGCGTGCGCGGCGACGACGGACCCGCGTCCGCCGGAACGGCGACGGGACGGGCGGAGCGGACGGAACCCTGGGAGGTGCAGTTCCACGCCGACCATCTGACGGTGCTCGCCCGCCGCCACGACACGAACCCGCATGCGATCGTCGTCCGGCTGGAATCGGACGCCGACCTGCGGACCTACCGGATCACCCTCCACTGGCCCGACGGCACGGCGAGCACGCTGGAACCCGTCACGGCGGGGGCCGACACACACCCCATCCGATTCGGCAGGGTGGCGTCCCCGGGCGGCGCGCTGCCGGTACGCATCAGCGTGGCGGCGCGCTGACGCGCATCATGACGGACGGTCCCTCACCGGGCCGTCCGGCCGACAACCAGACCATCGGACCGTCCCAGACCATCAGAACCAAACGAAACGACGAGACCGCGGCGCACGCCGCGGGGAAACGAGAGCACCATGAACATAGGCGTGACCGGCCACCAGCGCATCCCCGACGAGGCGCGGGCCTACGTGGAACGCGGACTCGACGAGTTCCTGCGCGGATACGACGGCGCGGACGTCACCGGATTGAGCTCGATGGCCTACGGGGCCGACCAGCTGTTCGCCGACGCCATGCTCCGCGCGGGGCACCCGGTCACGGCCATCATCCCCTGCCGCGGCTACCGCGCCACGTTCACGGGGGAGGGGCTCGCCGCCTACGACCGGCTCATGGAACAGGTGCGCACCGCGGTGACCCTGGACTTCCCCGAGCCGGGCGAGGACGCGTACCTCGCCGCCGGCAAACGCGTGGTGGACGAATCCGACATCCTCGTGGCGTTCTGGGACGGGCTGCCGGCCGCCGGCAAGGGCGGGACCGGTGACGCCGTGGCCTACGCCAAGGCGCGACGCAAGCGCGTCGTCGTGATCTGGCCGGAAGGCGTGCGGCACTGAGCCTGCGTCACCGCCGCCGGCCGAACCCAAGCCATGCCGCCAGCCGGTCCGCCGGTGATGGGGACACCGGTTCGGGCAGTTCCAGCGTCCCATCGACGGATGCCGCGACGTAGAGGATCGCCGCCGTCGCCGCGCACCATGCGCCGGCCACGCCGTCCGTGCGCCACAGCATGACGGCGCCGCACGAGGTGACGGCGCAGACGACGACGGCGGACAGGCCGAGATGGGCCGCGAAGGCGAAGGACCGCTCCACGACCGCGTAGGCGAGATGCCGCAGCAGCTCGAGGCCGGCGTACAGCACGCACGCCGCCAACGCGCACCACGCCGCGGCCGCCACCGAAGCATCGTGGGATTCCAATGCCGCCAGCGCGCCGAGCGCCTGCAACCCCACCGAGAACACCAGCGTGACGGCCGCATGCCACAGGCATCGCGCCGCCCGGACGGCGTATCGGCGCATCGGGGCGTCCCTGTCCGGACGTCCGCCGCCGCGCCGGAACCCGCGGGGCGGCCACGTGGCCTGCGCGACGAACATCGCCAGCAGCAGCATGCCCGGCAGCGCACCGGTGAACGGGACGGCGTCGGGCATGCCGCAACGGGCGGGCGCCAGCCACGGCCGCAACAGGTCGGCGCCGGCGAGCATACCGTAGGCGTCGGCGCGCGTCAGCCGGTCGGGGTCCGGACCGTACGCCCGCACGTCGTCCGCGAGCGTGAGGCACCGGTAGACGACCGCCTCCACGGCGAAGCATACGAACGCCCATGCGGCGATCCGGCGCAGGGTCGCCCACGCCCGCACCGGCGCGCTCATGAGCAGCAGACCGATGCGGGTGGCCACCCGGAGCGGCGGCTCGGGCACGGGCGTCATGGCCGCGCCTCCCCGTCATCGCGCGGCCGGCCGCCCGGCGCGGTTGCCGCGACGACCGACACGACCTGCGGCGACGGCTCGAACCGCGAGGACATCATGCAGGTGCCCGGCGCGAGCTCCGACAGCGCCTGCGACGACGGTTCCGGCAGGCCGATCATGTCCGCCATGAGCGTGCGGTCGGCCGTCTCCGTGAGGCGGTGCGCGATCTTGAACCCGGTGTTGCGCGCGGCGTCGCGGGCGATGCGCGACGGGCTCTGGTCGACCACGATCATCGACTCGCCGAACCCGCGGATCTCCGCCATCATCGTGGACAGCATGCGCGACGCGCTGCGCCGCGACGACCCCTTCTCCGGGTCGTCGTCCAGGGCGTCGTCCACCGGGGGCATCACGCGATGCGCCTCCTCCAGCACGAACAGATGCCGTACGTCGTCGGATGGGCCGGACCGTCGCGCATGCCACCACACGGCCTGCGCGAGCAGCAGCATCAGGAACGACCGGGTCTCCTCGTCCGGGACGTCGTCCAGACAGACCACGGTGGGACGGTCGAAGAGCCCGACGACCATCGACGAATCACGCCAGCAGAAGAACGGCGCCATGTCGCGGTCGAGCAGCGTGTCGAGCCGCAGACAGAGGGCCGCGCGGATGTTCGACTCGACCTCGGGGCAGTAGCCCAGGTCGTGTACGAAACCGTCGGCCATGGCACGCACGTCGAACAGCGACGGCGTCCCGCCGGTGCCGTTCCCGTACCGTTCGGCGACGGCGCGGAACAGCCGCGTGAGCACGAGTGGTGTGGGGGAGGGAAGGGCGAACGCGCCGCGGAGCGCCTCCGCCACCCGCATGAGGTGGTCGGTCATACGCGTCCCCGGCCACGGCTCCATCAGGTTCATGCGCAGCTGCCGGCCGTGTACCACGCGCAGGCCGCCGTCGAACCGGTCGGCGATGGGCGTGTAGTCGTCCTTCAGCGGGTCGACGAGCAGGAAGGGGATGCCGTGCCGGTTCCATGCCTCGGCGAGCAGACGGCGGATCGTGGTGGATTTGCCGGAGCCGGCGCTGCCGCAGATCAGACCATGCCCGGCCAGATCGTGGACCGGCAGGCCCGCGCACAGCGACGTGCCCCGGAAGACGCCGAGGTCGATGACGTCGCGGCCGGCGGGGCGGCGTCGGGACGCCGGCTGCGGCATGCGCACCGCCAATCCGGGCATGCCGTAGGCGGGCGGGGCCAGCAGGGCGCCGATCTCACGGGAGGTCAGCAGGCTTGCGAAGGCCGGAGGCGGGGATGCGACCGTGGCGGCCGCGGCGTTCAGGCCCGCGGCGGCCGTGGCGGCCGGGCCGGTGGCATCCGGTTCCGCGGCGTCCGGGACCACGGGCGCCGAGAACGTCTCGTACGCGGTGCCGTCCGTGGCCGTGACCGCGCCCTCGAGGGCGGAGACCACGTGCATGACCACATCTTCGTCGTCGGCCATCACGACGGCGCGTACCGACCACATGCCGCACGCGCCCGCCTCGTTCATCCAGCGTCGGTAGGCGAGGGTCCAGTCGTGGACCCGCCGCCACGGGTCGGACGTCACCGTGGCGGTGACGGTGCCGCCGGTCTGGACGGTGCGGGTCATCCGACGGGCTGCGGCGTCGCCGATCGCGCCGAGCTCCCAGGACAGGCGCGAACGCATGCCGTCCCACGCCGGCGTGCAGCACAACGCCAGCGTCCAATCGCCTGACGACGTCTGCAGCCGTTCGAGCAGCGGGAATCCCGGTGCGGCGTCGCCCCGGACGCCCGGCATCCCCTCCGCGGCCTCTCGGACGGCGCCGCCGGGCTCCTGCATGCGGAACATGAGGCTCCTGGCATGACGGGGGCGCCGCGGCAGCGCCTCGTCCCGTCCGACGCGGCGGAGCGCGGCCGTCGGCGCGAGCGTCATGCGGGCCTTGCCGATGCGGTCCTCGGCGGATACGCCGCCGATGCGGTCCTCGGCGGCGTATCCGCCGAGCATGAGACGCAGGCCGTCGTCGCGCCTGCGGATGACGATGTCGAGTTCGCCGTCCGCGCCGTTCCACGCGCGCAGCAGCCGTTCGATCATGTTCGGACGTCCCGGCGTCGCGCGTTCGATCTCGTCGACGGCCGTCCACAGGACGCCGCCGATCGGGACGGGGCGTGTGCCGGAGGGCGCGAACCCGCCGTAGCGCAGCGCGTCGAGGGTCTCCAGGCCGTGCCTCGCGTCGGATTCGTCGGCCGCGTCCCACATGGCCGTCGCGTCCCGCGCGGCTCGGCCGAGCGCGGCCATGGCGGCGGGGAACAGCGGGTCCTCGACCCGGACGCCGGTGGAACCGGTGGGACCGGTGTGTCCGTTGGGTGCGGTGCCGTCGGTCATGATGGCTCCTTTCAGCCGATGATGGTCCGTGTCGTGTCGATGCGTCCGCCGGCCGCGTCCCAGGCCATCGCGTATTGGGCGACGACGTCCTCGCCCTCCAGCCAGGGCGCGATCGCGTCCGGGGAGTAGGCGAACACCTCGTGGGTCTGGGCGTCCGCCACGAGGATGCGCCCCTCGTGGTTGACCACGTTGTAGGCGTGGCCGTTGATATGCCCTTCGGCGTCGGCCCAGTGGGAGGAGACGATGGCGCTCGCGCCGGGGCCGGCCTCGTCGAGCCGGCGGTACAGGGTGCGTGCGTCGGTGGGCGCGTACGACTCATGCGCCCACTGTTCGGTGACGTCGAGCCGTTCGCCCGATGCGAGCGTGACGGGATGCTCCGGATCGGACGTGGCTTCGGGAACGAGCAGACGTCCCGCCGCCTCCACGCCGTAGCCGCGCCATGCGGCCTCGAACGCGCGGGCGCAGTCGGCGCAGTTCGTCTCGTAGGCGGATTCCAGCCCGAACCGCGGGTTGATGCCGTCCACCAGCGCGTGCGGGTCGCGGAACCGTTCCATCGGACCGGTCGGCGTCTCGGCGGGTTCGCGGTAGCCCTCCCTGCCTTCGGTGAAGATGCGGGGCTCCTCGGCGCCGTGCAGCCGCGTCTCCTTCGGGTCGACGGAGATGATCTGGTTGCGGTGGGTCTCCGCCGTGCCATGATCCCACGCCGTCTCGCCGGTGGCTCGTCCCCATCCGGTCTCGCCGGTGGCTCGTCCCCATCCGGTCTCGCCGGTGGTTCGTCCCCATCCGGTCTCGCCCGTGCCGCCGCGCGTCTCGCCTTCGGCATGCCCGAAGCCCGCGTGTTCGATGCCGCCGTGCCGCCATGCTCCCATCGTCGTCTCCTCGTGATGCTCAGTGGTTCTCGCGGCCGAACAGGAGCACCCGGACGCGCACATGGTCGAGGTCCTCGCGGGAGACCATGGACCAGGTGACCGCCACGTGGGGCTCGGGCGGCAGCTTCGGGCCCGCGGACAGCGCGCCGACCTGCCTGAAGTCCATCGACAGCGGCATATCGACGCGGAAGTACGCCTCGCAGGCGGTGGACGGCAGCTCTCCCGCGACGGCGTCCGCCAGAGCGCGCTCGCCCAAGGTGTCGATGGCCTCTTGGTCGTCCGGCGTCGCTGTGACGTCGCCGTACCAGACGTAGTCGGCGGCGTGCGCGGACGACGCCAGGGCCTCGGCCTCCGCGCGGTTGGTGGGAAGCGGCGAGGCGGCGTCCTCGAACAGGTCGGCGAAAAGCCCAGCCACCCGTGCGAGTTTCAGCGACATGCGTTTCGCGCACAGGTCGCGTCGGATGTCGTGTTCCGTCGCGGCGTACTCGGCTGCGGTCCGGTCGATGCGCTCGTCGTGTTCGATGTCGGTCATGATGTCCTCCTGTCGGTTGTCATGGGGCCGTGTCGCCCCGTACGCGTTATGGAAGGCGCATCCCGACGGTTTCGCAAAGGATTTTTTCCCGGCGTGTCGCGTGGTCCCGTCATGGACGCCCGCCATCGACGATTGCGGGCCTTCCCGGTTTTCCCCTGATTCCGCGACGGATGGGCCTATGGAGGATGACGGTTCCGGACGGGCCGTCGCAGGGAACACGATTTCGACTTCCGACGCCGAAAGGGGCGGACATCATGGGAACGGTACGCAAGATGCAGTTGATGAAGCTCTCCGCGGAGCACGCGTTCATGCCGGAGGCGGCACGCACCGTGCAGCGGGCCATCGTCATCAGGGCGGGAGGACGCCCCAGACCGTCGCGCGACTGGTGGGCCGCGCTGTTCGACCGCGGCACGATGGCCGCACGCTACCGTGCGGACCCGCATCTGCCGGACGAGGGATACCTCCACGTGCTCATCGAAGGGTATCTGGGCGCGATCGCCATGGAACGGCAGGACACGCTCCTCCTGCAGGAGGTGCTGCGTTGCCGCGCCCTGGAGCTCATCGAGGAATACCGCGGACTGCAGGAGGGATTGCCCGCGTTGCTGCGCTCCCGGGAGCAGGCCCGCGAGGCCGTCGCGCGGACGGACGGCGACGGGGAGCCCGCGACGGCGGCGGAACGCTACGAATCGCCGGACGCCGTCGCACGCCGTCGTCGGCGGGAACGCGAACGCGCGTTGCGCGACGGCGAGTCGATGGTGGCCGCCGCGCGTCGGCGCCTCGCCGCCCTGAGAGGTGAGTACGTCACGCTCAGGGACACGTTCTGGTTCCACCAGGGCGCGTTCCTGACCCGTGCCGTGGTGGTGCGCTCGTATTACATGATCCGTATGGACGATTTCGTCCGCCGCACGCTGCGCCGGTGCCTGCGTGAGGGGGAGCCGCCGGTCCTGCCCGACTTCCCCTGCGGATTCGAGGAGCCGGAGCCGTTCCCGGTCCTGCCCGACATGGTGTCGGGCGAACGGCCCGGTGCGGACGAAGGCGTCCCCGGGACGGATGCGGCCGACGGGGCCGACGACGCCGGCGGGCCGGACGGACAGGCATCCTCCCGGGAGGAGGCCATGCGCCGCGGGGCCGAGGCCGCCGCCGCGGCCCTGTGACGCCCACGGCGTCCCGTCCGCCGGCGCCGCGCGCGACACGCCCGGGAGTGGGCGGGAACCCGCCTCCCCGGTTTTCCCGCCTACGCCGGGCGGATGCGCCTTCATGGGGCAACGGGCCGCGGCAACGGCCCGCAGCCGGGACACGCACGCCGGGATGTGCGGGTCCCGGCCAAGGAAAGGAGCACCATCATGTTCACCAGCAACCAGTACGGACCGCATGCGGCCGGGACCGCGCTCGCCATGCTGTGCGCGGCCGCGCTGCTCGTCCCGCTCGCGGGATGCGGCACGACCACGGCCGACGCCGATGAGGGATCACGGTATTCGGCGGTGGCCATCGTGGCCGCGGACACCATCACGAATCCGGCGCCGCGGCTCACGGACGGGGAGGAGCGCACGGTGAAGGACGTCATGCTCTCCGCCGGAACCGACGCCGTGATGCTCGTGTCCGCCGGCGGCGAGCCCGCGGTGGTCCACCCGGACTTCGTCGAATTCGACCCGTCCGAAGGCAACCCGACCGGCAACAACGTGCGTGCGAAGTCCAACATGCTCGAACTCGGCGACGCCATGGCGTCCATGCACGCGAAGACCGCCGAGCAGAACACCTTCGAAGCCGTCGCGATGGCGGCCGATTTCCTCCGCGCGCGTGCCGACGGCACCCGGCCCGGCCTGCTGCTGATCCACTCCAACGGCATGGACTCGGTGGGGCAGATGGACATGACGAAATGGCTCGCGACCGGCGACCCCGACGAGGTCGCCACGGCGGTCGGCAAGGCCAATCCGGGGCTCTCCCTCGACGGCGTGGCCGTGCGCATGACCGGCATCGGCTACGTCGCCGACGACGCGCCGTCCGGGCAGCACCGGCCGACGGCCGCGGTCCGCACCCTCCTCGAACAGGTGTGGACACGGACCCTGCAGGCGTTCAAACCCTCGGACGTCGCCATGGACCGGACGCCGCTCTCCGGCGGCCACGCCAAAGGCGCCACGAAACAGGTCACGCCGGTCGCGCTGCCCTCCGCCACGGTGACCTGCGAAGAGCAGCGGGTGGACTACACCCTGCCGTCGGCACTCCTGTTCGAACCGGACTCGGCCACGCCGACGGCCGCGGCCAAGGACGAGCTCGCCGAACCCGCCCGCATCCTGACGGACGCGCCGGACGCCACGGCCACCATCGTCGGACACGTCTACGCCAGTCCCGGCGATACGGAGGAGCAATACCAGAGCATGTCCCAGGCGCGCGCCCAGGCCATCGCGGACCTGCTGGTCCGGGACTACGGCGTCGACGCCTCCCGCACCATCGTGCGCGGCGTCGGGGCGAGCCAGCCGGCGAACGCGGACGACCCGTCCGCCCCGTCCAATCCCGAAGCGGACCGCCGCGTCGAACTCTCGATCAGCGGCGCCGGGAACGTCTCCTGCACGATCGGCTGACGCCCATATCCCATATCCGGACATCGCAAGGAAGGAACCATCATGACCATGCCGCACCGCGACACGCTCCCCACGCTCCCCGCATTCGTCGAGGACGCCGCGCTCGACGACGTCGAGACGAAGGCCATGGAGCGACTGCAGGGCCTCATCGACGCGCACGCGCTGGATTCGGCGCACGGCGACATCATGGACGACTACGTCGCGAACCTCGCCGCGCCGGTCTACCAACGCGCCGAACGCGCCTACCACGACGGTCTGCGCATCCTCGACCGGAGCGAAGGCGATCTCGTCGGACGGCTGTCCCGCTCACGGTCCGCCGCCGACGCCGCCGCGGACGCCTCCGCCGATCTGTCGGCCCAATACGCGGCCGTCTACGAGGAATGTCTCGCCCTG
Organism: Bifidobacterium saguinibicoloris; assembly: GCF_019331725.1. Lineage (GTDB taxonomy): Bacteria > Actinomycetota > Actinomycetes > Actinomycetales > Bifidobacteriaceae > Bifidobacterium > Bifidobacterium saguinibicoloris. Next base: position 66,444 of record NZ_JAHBBF010000002.1, on the reverse strand, counting down.
CGACGCGTGCACGGCGGCGTCGACTGGCGCACACGCCTCGGCTGGTGGCGTGCGCGCGGATGGGAGAAGGCGGGTGACGACCGTCACGACACCGCCGTCGCCGCCGCGGACGTCGCGGAACCCCCGGCCGGCGACGGGGACGACGCCGGGGCGTGCAACAGGCGGAACCCCACGGAGCCCTGCGCACGCCCCTGGCCCCTGCTGCTCTTCCTGGCATGCGGCCTGCTCGCGGAACTGGCGGACCCCATCATGAGCGCCTCACTCTTCGACGCGCTGCTCAACATGCCCGGCACCACGCCGTTCGGGGTGAGCCCGGTCTCCTGCGTCATCGTGGGCAGCGTCGTCGCCGGCACGATCGGCATCCCCCTGGCGGTCGGCTGGCATGCGGCGCGCCGTCGGCCCGGGAACCGGGACGCGCCGTCCCCGATCCATCTCGGCCTCGCGGTCTTCTGGGGGCTGCTCGGCGCGTCCATGGCCCTCCTGCGCATCTTCGAAGCGCAGATAGAAGGGGTCAGGGCGAACTACGCCTCCAGCGTGCCGTTCGGCCTGTTCATGCTCGTCGTGTACGTGCTCGCGGGACTCGACCTGTTCGCCACCTCGCACGCCTACTTCAGCGGCACATACCACCGCATGCGCGGCATCCAGCGGGCCGCCGTCCACGCGGAGCGACGGCGGGCGGCGCGCCTGGCCGAAACCGAGCGTCTCGTCAGGGATATGACGGCGCTGGACGACATGCGCGGGCGGTTCACCAGGGAACGCGACCGGCAGTTCGAGGTACTGCACGAACGCGAGGACGCCATCAAACGGCTGATCCGCCTCCAGCTCGCGCAGGCGCTCGCCGACCCGGCCCAGAGCGCGTTGGTCCGCACTCCGTTGCGGCCGACGCGGCCGGTGCGGACGCCGTCGGACGAACGGCATGTGGCGAAGGCCGCGTAGGAAGGGGACGCCATGAGTGGATTCGATGTCACCGAACGTCTCCGCCCGGCCGGGGATCCGGCGGGCGCGGCCCCGGCGCAGGCCGATTGCGCCCCCTATCCGTTCGGCTGCGGCGGCGTCGGCACGGTCGTCGACGGGACGTGCCGCCGGTGCGGCGCCCCTCAGACGGTGGTCCCGTCGTCCGGGACGCCCGAGCCGGGGCCGACCGAGGCCCGTCCGTCCGCCGTCCGCAGTCCCCAGGCCGTCCCCGCCGATGCGGAGGGAAGGACGGACGACGGCACGGTCGAGGGCGTGGTGTGCGCCCCTCCCGAACGACGCGAGGGCGCCGCCGCGTTCGGCGCCGTCGACGTCGCCCTGCACGTGTGCCATCTGCTGCTGATGCTGCCGGTGCGCCTCGCGCTGTTCATTCTGCTGCTGATACCGCGGTCCCTGCGCGTGCTCGCGCCGGCGGCCTTCCGGTTCGGTTCCGCGAACGGGATGGGCCTCGGCCTGTTCACCTCGTCGGTGGGCGGTTCGGCGGTGCCGGAGACCCTGGTGCGCGTGCGCCTCGCGGACGGCGGCGAATGCGTCATGCTGCTGCGCGGCGCCATCCGCGGAGGCTCGTTCACGCTCGGACATGCGGTGCGGGCGACCGGACGGATGGGACGGGACGGGGTCTTCAGGACGCGCCGCGTCTACGACCGGGTGAACCGGGTGTGGATCCGCGCCGTCACCCCGGGGCCCCTGCTCTGGAACCGGATGGCGATGGTTGGTCTCATCGCGCTGTATCTGGCCATCGCGATGTCGGTCGCCGGCGGGCTCGGCCTGCTCGGATAGGGGCGCCCGGGCCCGCTCCGCCCGCCCCTCCCGACACGCCGGAGGGCATGCCACGGCCGCGAGGTCTACTTGGACCGCGATGATGTTGTCGGAAACAGACATGGACCGTCACGTCACGAAGGAGACCAACGATGCCCGACTTCATCGCCGCATACACACCCGCCGCCACCCGCTATGATTCGATGATCTACAACCGCTGCGGGGCCTCCGGCCTCAAGCTGCCGGCCGTCTCGCTCGGCTTCTGGCATAACTTCGGCGACCTCACGCCGTTCGAGCACATGAAGCAGCTGGTGTTCACCGCGTTCGACAACGGCATCACCCACTTCGACCTCGCCAACAACTACGGCCCCGAATACGGCAAGGCCGAAGCCAACTGCGGCCTGCTGCTCGGCAAGTACTTCAAGGGCCACCGCGACGAGCTCGTCATCTCCACCAAGGCCGGCTACGACATGTGGCCCGGCCCGTACGGCGACCACGGCTCGCGCAAGTACCTCATCGCCTCGCTCGACCAGTCCCTCGAACGCCTCGGCCTCGACTACGTGGACATCTTCTACCACCACCGCCCGGACCCGGAGACCCCGCTCGAGGAGACCATGGGCGCGCTCGCGCAGATCGTGAACTCCGGCAAGGCGCTGTACGTGGGCCTGTCCAACTACGACGGCCCCACCATGGAGCGGGCGGCCGCGATCCTCGACGAACTGCACGTGCCGTTCATCATCAACCAGAACAAGTACAACATCTTCGACCGCACCATCGAACGCAACGGGCTCAAGGACACCGCCAAGCGCCTCGGCAAGGGCATCATCACCTTCTCGCCGCTCGCGCAGGGACTGCTCACCAACCGCTACCTCCACGGCGTGCCGGCCGACAGCCGCATCGCCCTCGATCCGCGCTTCCTCAAGGATTCCGCGCTCACGCCGGAACGTCTCCAGCAGATCCGCGAGCTCAACGACATCGCCATCGCCCGTGGCCAGACGCTCGCCGAGATGAGCCTCGCCTGGCTGCTGCACGACGGCGTCGTCACCTCCGTGCTCGCCGGCGCCTCCAAGCCGCAGCAGATCCTCGACAACATCGGCGCCCTGAAGAACACCACGTTCAGCGCCGAGGAGCTCGCCAGGATCGACGAGATCTCCCAGCGCTGAGCGCGGTTCCTCGGCCTTCAAGGGAGGGGCGCGGAGACGCATGACGCCGTGACGTCCGGCCCGCGGGGACCGGACGTCACGGCGTCATGTCATATGGTCGATATGGGCGGCCGGGCACCGCCGCGCGTCACCAGCCGCGCATCTCGTCGTAGATGCGCTTGCAGTCCGGGCACACCGGGTACTTGGACGGATCGTGCTTCGGCACCCACACCTTGCCGCACAACGCCACCACCGGGCGCCCGGTCATCTGTGATTCGGCGATGCGGTCGCGGGACACGTAGTGCGCGAACCGGTCCGCGTCGCCGTCGTCGGAGCGCTTGGTCTCCTCCTTCGTCTCCGGGCGTTCCAGCACCGCGGTGCCGGTGGCCGCGTCCGGATCGGACAGCGGCGACGACGTGTCCGCATCATCGGACCAACGGTATTCCCTCATGCTCATGGCAACCTCCTTGAAGCGTATGCTGCCCACCATCATAGTGTCGTCGCGTCAACGGGCGGGTATGGCCGGCGCGGAAGGCCGATGACGCGGTAGTCTATGGAGATATGACCAAAGCAGTGTGCCCCGGCTCGTACGACCCCGTGACCGCCGGACATCTCGATGTAATAGAACGCAGCGCGCGCCTCTTCGACGAGGTGCACGTGGTGGTGGCGGTGAACGCCGCGAAGACGCCGATGTTCCCCACCGAAACCCGCGTGGACGTGATCCGCCGCGCCCTCGCCAAGGACGGCTATGAGAACGTCGTCGTCTCCTCCACAGACGGGCTCATCACCGACTACTGCCGCAAGGTGGGCGCCACCGTCATCGTCAAGGGCCTGCGTCAGAACGGCGACTACGAGGCCGAGCTCGGCATGGCGCTCGTCAACCGCAAGATCGGCGAGGTGGAGACCATGTTCCTGCCTGCGGACCCGGTGCTGGAGCACATCTCCAGCTCCATCGTCAAGGACGTGGCCCGCCACGGCGGCGACGTGACCGGCATGGTGCCCGACTGCGTGGTGCCGATGCTGGGCGAGGCGCTGCGTCAGGAGAAGGAACGTCGTGAAACGCGCAGCGGAAGGAGCGCATCATGAACGAGGACAATGAACCGGTGGACGTGACGGAGGGCGGTGCCGCGGCACCGCAGGGCCAGGCCGCGGCCCCGGAGGCCGTGGCCGAACCGCCCGCGCCGCCGGCCGTCCCGTCGGACGCCGTCGGGGAGCCGCCGTCCCAGCCGGAGACGGAGGCGTACGCGATGCCGCTGTCGCCCATCGCGCACGAGGCGGCGCCGGAACCGCTGTTCCCGGACGCCGCGACGTCGCAGGACCCGCACGCCGAAGGCGACGACGACGGCACGCCGAACGTCCTCAAGTCGCCGTTCCCGCTGCCGGACCTGCGCGCCGACGCCGACGCCGAATCGGACGCGGACGCCAGCCGCGACGAGTTCACCACCGTGTACGACATCATCGACCGGCTCGAAGCCCGCCTCGAGGAGGCGAAGGGCTCCATCTTCTTCCCCGGCACGGTGCGTGTGTACCGCGACGAATTCGCCGGCGACCTCGACGAGCTCAAGCACATGCTGCCCGTCCAGCTCGAACGCGCCTCCGCGCTCATGCGCGAGGCCGAACGCCGGCTGGAAAGCGCGCAGACGCAGTCGAACGCCATCGTCGCCTCCGCGCAGAGCCGCGCCGCCGACCGCATCAAGGAGGCCGAGGAGCAGGCGCAGTTCCTCGCCGGACAGGAGAACGTCACCGCCCTGGCCCGCCAGAAGGCGCGACGCATCCTCGAGGATGCGCAGGCCAAGGCCGACCACCTCACCCAAGGCGCCGACGACTACTCCACCAAGGTGATGGAGACGCTGCGCGCCCAGCTCACCAAGATGGGCGGCGACGTGGACGCCGGCCTCAACGTGCTGTACGAGCGTCGCAAGGCCGCCGCACGCGACCTGCCGCACCTCAACGACGACGACTATCCTGAAGCGCAGTGAACCATGCGGGCGCCCCGAAGGCGCCCGGAACGACATTCCAGAAGAAAGGCAGTGACATGCCCCGTCCCGAAGACTCCCAGTGGGCCGTGCCCGTGGCGCAGGTCGCCTCGCGCGCCGGCCAGTCGAAGCTCATTGACGCCGACTATCCCGCGCCCAGCGGCATCGGCGACGCCGTGATCGGCGTCGAGGAGGGCGCGCCCGTCCACGTGAGCGGATCGTTCGACTCCATCGTCGACGGCCTGATCCTCACCGCACGCGTCAGCGCGCCCGTGCACGCCGAATGCACCCGGTGCCTCAACCCCATCAAACGCGACTGGACCGTGAACGTCACCGCGTTCTTCCCCTACGAGTCCGACGACGCACGTGGCCATGACGACGGCAAGGGCGAGGTCGACATCGTGGCCGGCGAAGAGGAGTCCGAGGACACGTACCCGCTGCTCTCCGGCGGCGCGTTCGCCGACCTCGAGGCCCTGCTGCGCGACACGCTCGTCGAGGCGCTGCCGCTGCAGCCCCTGTGCCGCGAGGACTGCAAGGGCCTGTGCCCGCAGTGCGGCGTGGACCTCAACGAGCATCCCGACCACCATCACGAGGTGGTGGACGACCGGTTCGCCATGCTCGCCGGTCTCAAGGCCGAACTCGAATCCCAGGCGGGGGACGCCGGGTCGGCGGATTCCGAGGAACAGGCCTGAGCGGACACCCCACGCGGCGACGGGGACGGTGCTCCGCCACGGACGCGACGCCGACGCCGACGGAACGCCGCCGGCGACACCCGCGTGACAATGTACGGACATTGCGCTAGAGTACTGAACGCTTAAGCTCAAACGTTCGAACGAAACAGAGGATACTGAAATGGCACTGCCTAAGTACAAGACCTCGCGCGCCAACACGCACTCGCGTCGCGCGAACTGGAAGGCGACCCCCGTCGCCACCGTGAGCTGCCCGAACTGCGGCGCTCCGACCCTGGCGCACGTGGCCTGCCCGAGCTGCGGTTCCTACCGCGGCCGCGTCTACCGCGAAGCCATCCGCTCCGCCCACACCAAGTGAGCCGACCGGAAGCTGTAACAACGGCATGAAGAAAGCCCTGCCATCGACGGGTGGCGGGGCTTTCGCATAGAAACAGGAAGCATGAGCACCGAACACACCACCCCCATCACCCGCACCGCCGGCCCCTCCAACGAAGCCACGAACGAACTGCTCGAACGGCTCGGCACCACCATCAGCCCCGAACTGCTCGTCCAGGCGCTCACCCACCGCTCCTTCGCGCATGAGCATCCGGGCGTCAAGCACTACGAACGGCTCGAATTCCTCGGCGATGCGGTGCTCGAACTCGTCGCCACCGAGACCCTGTTCCGCATCCACCCGGACATGACCGAAGGCCAGCTCGCCAAGATGCGCGCCAAGGCCGTGAGCGAGGAGGCGCTGAGCGCCATCGCCCGCACCAAGCTGCACGTCGAACCGTACATCCTGCTCGGCCGCGGCGAGGCCGCGCAGGGCGGCGCCAACAAGAGCTCCATCCTGTGCGACATCGTCGAATCCCTCATCGGCGCCACGTTCGTCGAACATGGCATCGACGGCGCACGCACCGTGGTCCATCGCCTCGTCGACGACACGCTCGCCGAAGTGGCCACCGAAGGCCCCGCGCTCGATTGGAAGACCTCGCTCGAGGTCAAATCGCACCACATGGGCAAGGGCGACCCCGTCTACCACATGGCCGTCTCCGGGCCGGAATACGCGCAGGTGTTCACCGCGCGCGTCACCCTCGGCGACGACGATGCCGTGCTGGGACTCGGCCGTGGCTCGAGCAAGCGCAAGGCGCAGCTCGCCGCCGCCGAAGCCGCATGGCACAAGCTCGACGAAGCGGACGGCGGCAAGCCCGCCGGCGGCAAGGACTGAACGCCGGCGGCGTGGGGACGTCGCACGCGGCGGGCCGCATCGACCATGGCGCGGAAACGTGGCGTTTCCCACGCTTCGGGCGCGTGGGGACGCTTCGTCGTCCACGCGCATAGACTGGTAGGACACGCGTGAAGGCGGCCACAAACCGCCCCGGACACGCAACCGCAGCCGGAAGGCGTCGGCGGAACCAACCGCATTCCGTCGGATCGGCCGCCGACCGGCAGAGAACAGCAGAAGTGAAGTGTGAGAGGAATATGGCTTTACCCACGCCCTTGCAGGCTTTCAGCGGTGTGCCCAAGGCACCCGTGAACGACAAGCAGACCATCGTCGACGGCGAGAAGATGACCGGCGCGCAGGCGCTGGTCCGTTCCCTGGAGGACCTGGGCGTCACCGACGTCTTCGGCATCCCCGGCGGCGCCATCCTGCCCGTCTACCACCAGATCACCGATGATCTGAAGTTCCGGTTCGTGCTCATGCGTCACGAGCAGGCCGCCGGCCACGCGGCCGAAGGCTACGCCATCGCCACCGGCAAGGTGGGCGTGTGCATCGTGACGTCCGGACCGGGCGCCACCAACGTCGTCACCGCCATCGCGGACGCCAACATGGACTCCGTGCCGATGGTCGTCATCACCGGACAGGTCGGCGTCAACGCCATCGGCACCGACGCCTTCCAGGAGGCGGACATCGTGGGCATCACCTACCCGGTGTCCAAGCACTCCTACCTCGTCACCCGCGCGCAGGACATCCCGCGCGTGCTCGCCGAGGCGTTCCACGTGGCCGCCACCGGCCGTCCCGGCCCCGTGGTGGTGGACCTCACCAAGACCGCCCAGACCGGCACCATGTACTACTCGTGGCCGCAGCGCATGATCCTGCCCGGCTACAACCCCACCACGAAGGCCCACGGACGCGTGCTGTCCGACGCGGCGAAGCTGTTCAACCAGTCGTACCGCCCCGTGCTGTACGTGGGCGGCGGCGCCATGCGCTCCAACGCCGGCGAGCAGGTCAAGCGACTGGCCGAACTCACCGACGCGCCCGTCGTCACCACGCTGCCCGCGCGCGGCATCGTGCCCGACTCCGACCCGCACAACCTCGGCATGCTCGGCATGCACGGCACGGTGGCCGCCACCGGCGCCGTGCAGCGCTGCGACCTGCTCGTCGCCATCGGCGCCCGCTTCGACGACCGCGTCACCGGCAAGCTCGACGCGTTCGCCCCCGGCGCGCGCGTCATCCACATCGACATCGACCCGGCCGAGATCGGCAAGAACCGTACGCCGGACGTCCCGATCGTGGGCGACGTGGCCACCGTGCTCGACGACCTCATCCCCGAGATCGAGCGCACGCAGGCCATCACCCCCAGGCCGAACCGCAAGCCGTGGTGGGACCGCCTCAACTACTGGCGCCGCCAGTACCCGATGACCTGGGACGAGCCGACCGACGGTTCCCTCGCCCCGCAGTGGGTGATCCGCCAGCTTTCCGAACACGCCGACCCCTCCACGATCTGGGTGACCGGCGTGGGCCAGCACCAGATGTGGGCCAGCCAGTTCATCGACTTCGAACGCCCGAAGTCCTGGATCTCCTCTGGCGGCCTCGGCACCATGGGCTACGGCCTGCCGGCCGCCATCGGCGCGTCCGTGGGCTCCGCCCGCGAATTCGACGGGAAGAAGCCCGTGTGGCTCATCGACGGCGACGGTTCGTTCCAGATGACCAGCGAAGAGCTGGCCGCCGCGTTCTTCGCGCACACGCCCGTCAAGATCGCGCTGCTCAACAACTCCGTGTACGGCATGGTCCGCCAGTGGCAGACCCTGTTCTACGACCACCACTATTCGCAGACCAACCTGCTCGACGGCGAGGCGCACGGCGCCGAGGGCGACGCGCAGGCCGCGGCCGGCGAACTGCCGCTCGAGGTGCCCGACTTCGTCAAGCTCGCCGAAGCCTACGGTTGCGTGGCGTTGCGTGCGTTCACTGAGGAGGAGGCCATCGAGGCCATCAAGCAGGCCAACGCCATCGACGACCGTCCGGTGCTCATCGACTTCCGCGTCTGGAAGGACGCCATGGTGTGGCCGATGGTCGCCGCCGGCGCCTCCAACGACGAGGTGACCTACAAGCCCGGCGTGAAGCCCTTGTTGGACGACACCGAAGGCGACGCGGCGGTGAACGCCGCGGCCGCCGCGGACGCCGCCACGGACGGGAAGGAGAACTGACATGCCCGCGAACTACCCCGCATCCAAGCCCGGCTCCGAACGCCACACGCTGTCCGTGCTGGTCGAGAACCGTCCGGGCGTGCTGGCCCGCATCGCCGGCCTGTTCGCCCGTCGCGCGTTCAACATCAACTCGCTGAGCGTCTCGCCCACCGAGCGTCCGGACATCTCCCGCGTGACGGTCACCGCCGACGTGGAGGCCGTGCCGCTCGAGCAGATCATCAAGCAGCTCAACAAGCTGCTGCACGTGCTCAAGATCGTCGAACTCGACCCGAACACCACTGTGGAGCGCGAGCTCGTGCTCATCAAGGTGGCCGCCGACCAGTCCACCCGCTCCGACGTGCTCGAGATCGTGCGCCTGTTCCGCGTGCGCGTCGTCGACGTGAACCCGGAGTCGCTCACCATCGAGGCCACCGGCGCCGAAGGCAAGATCGACGCGCTGCTGGGGCTCCTCGAGCACTACGGCGTCATCGAGCTCGTGCGCTCCGGCTCCGTGGCCGTCACCCGCGGGCCGAAGGCGCTGAGCGAGAAGGTGCTCGGCTCCGAGATCACCGGACGCTGAGCCTCCCGATTCTCCCATCCGGTCCGACCGACATATCCGGTCCGACCGACATGCCGACATACGCGAAGCGGGGTGCATCCCAGGGATGCACCCCGCTTCCGTCGTTTGCGGCGGGCGCCGTCCGCCGCAAACGCGGTGTCACAGGACGGTGACCTCGGTCGGAATCACAGGGTCGCCGCGCATGAGGCTCTGCGCGGCGATGGGCAGCTCGGCGAGCGCCTTCGCACGGTAGTCGTGGGCGCGCTGGATGGCCTCGTGACCCTGCCATTGGGCATCGATGTCGCCGTGGTCCACGTACGTGACCATGAGGTCCTTCCATCCCTCCTCGGGCTGGAAGGCGGCCAGCTTGTCCTCCGAACCGGAGATGACGTGCTCCACGTCGGCCAAGTTGTACTCGTACGAGCGGTAGGCGACCTTGCGGCCCGGCACGGTGGCCTTGTCCTTCGACTTCTTCATGACCGGCGTCATCACGCCGTCCGCGCCCTCGCGCTCGGTGAGCTTGTACACCATCGCGCAGGTGGGGGCGCCGGAACCGGTGACGAGCATCGTGCCCACGCCGTACGAATCGACCGGCGCGGTCTGCAGCGCGGCCAGCGCGTACTCGTCGAGGTCGTTCGTCACGGTGATGCGTGTGTTCGTGGCGCCCAGCGCGTCGAGCTGGTTGCGCACGCGCTGCGCCATGAGCGCAAGGTCGCCCGAGTCGATGCGTACGCCGCCGAGGTCCGGTCCGGCCACCTCGACCGCGGTCTTCACGGCCTCCTCGATGTTGTACGTGTCCACCAGCAGCGTGGTGTTCCTCCCCAGCGCGGCGATCTGCGATTCGAACGCCTGACGCTCGCTGTCATGCACGAGCGTGAAGCAGTGCGCGGCCGTGCCGATGGCCTTGAGCCCGTACATCTGCGCGGCGAGCAGGTTCGCGGTGCCCTGGAAGCCGCCCACCACGGCGGCGCGCGCGGCGGCCACCGCGGCCCATTCGTTCGTGCGGCGTCCGCCCATGTCCATGCACGGGCGGTCCTTCGCGGCGGAGACCATGCGGGAGGCGGCGGAGGCGACGGCGGAATCATAGTTGAGCACGGACAGCACCAGCGTCTCGAGCAGCGTGCACTCGCCGAACGTGCCTTCGATTTCGAGGATGGGGGAGTTCGGGAAGAACATCTCGCCCTCGCGGTAGCCCTTGACGGTGCCGGAGAAGTGGAAGTTCTCCAGCCACTTGATGGTCTCCGGGCTCACCACGTGCCGGTCCGCGAGGAACCTGAGGTCCTCGTCGTCGAGGTGGAAGCGCTCGAGCGCGTCGAGGATGCGGCCGGTGCCGGCCACCACGCCGTAGCGGCGTCCCAGCGGCAGATGCCGGGTGAACACCTCGAAGACGCACTTGCGGTCCGCGGTGCCGTCCTTGAGGCACGCGTCGAGCATCGTGTATTCGTACATGTCGGTCATCAATGCCGGTGAATAGTCCATGTTCGCTCCTTAGCAGGGTTTGCCGCCCGTGATTTTCGCTGGGTACCAGCCTACTCCGGTTCACGATTTCCAGGATGCGAAAACCGGGAACCGGAAGCCCGTGCATATGAACAACGCGAAGCCCGGAACGACGCCGATTCCGATTGACGCGGATGTGTGGTTCCGTGCGGTTCCGGTTCCCGATATTCCGGGCGCGGAAACCGGGAACTGCGTACACTGGGGAGCCATGAGATTCATCGTGGGATTGTTCCGGCTTGCCATCGCCGCCATGTGCTTCATGGGTACGTACGAGGCGTGGTCCAAGCCCGAATACTGGACCTACTTCACGTTCCAGGCGGGATTCGCGCTCGGCTTCGTCATGCTGTGGTCCGGCGCGGCCACCATCCTCAAGGGCATCCAGCCGCCGGCCTGGCTCAAAGGATGCGTGACGGTGTACGCCGTCATCACCGCCGCCGTGGCGTTCGTCATGATGCCGCCCGACGATCCCGCCTACGTGCCCGCCGTGCTGGGCCTCATGACGAACACGTGGCTGCACCGGGTGGCGCCGATCCTCGCCGTCGCCGACTTCCTCCTGTTCGATCCGCACCGCAGGTTCCCCTGGCACTACATGTTCTCGTGGCTCGCGTACTTCCCGGTCTACCTGGCGTTCGTGGTCATCCGCGCGGCCCTGTGGCCCACGGCGGGGCCGGCGGCCGGCGGCAACCCGTACCCGTACGCGTTCATCGACCTCAAGGCGCTCGGCCTGATCCAGTTCGGCATCAACTGCTTCCAGCTGGCGCTCGCGTTCCTCGGCATCGGGCTCGTGACGTTCCTCATCGACAGAATCCTGCCGGCCAAACCGCTCGTCGGCTGAGCTGCACTACATCGGCTCAAACACCCGGATTCGTGGATTTACAGCGTCGAATGGACGGAAAAGGGGTGCCGAAACGGGTATTCGGTGCTGTAGATAGCCGAGAACGGGGGTTTCGGCCGGTATTATGCTCAGCCGGTTCCGGTCGGTTCCGGCTGGTTCCGGGCTGGATGGTCCTTCGCCGTTCGTCCGACGCGGCCGACGACAGGGCGTAAGCTGGGCCGTATGGTTGAAATCACAGATATGCTCGGCGATCGTTCCATCACGCGTCAGGACGGACGCAAGGTGGACGAGCTGCGCCCGGTCCGCATCACCCGTCACTTCACGGACGCCCCGGAAGGCTCCGTGCTCATCGAATGCGGCAACACGCGCGTGATGTGCACCGCCACGTTCACGCCCACCGTGCCCCGCTGGCGCAAGGACTCCGGACTGGGCTGGGTCACCGCCGAATACGCGATGCTGCCGCGCGCCACCAAGGAGCGCACCGACCGCGAATCCGTCAAGGGCAAGATCGGCGGCCGCACGCACGAGATCAGCCGACTCATCGGACGGTGCCTCAGGGGCGTCATCGACATGAAGGCCCTCGGCGAGAACCAGATCCAGCTCGACTGCGACGTACTCCAGGCCGACGGCGGCACGCGCACCGCGTCCGTGACCGGCGCGTTCGTCGCGCTCGTCGACGCGGTCCGCTGGGCCGAACGCAACCACCACATCAAGTCCGCCGACAAGGTCATCAAGGACTACGTGTCCGCCGTGTCCGTCGGCGTCATCAGCGGCACGCCGATGCTCGACCTGCCGTACGTGGAGGACAGCCAGGCCATGACCGACATGAACGTCGCGATGACCGGCTCCGGCACGTTCATCGAGATCCAGGGCACCGCCGAACACCGTCCGTTCAACCGCGCCGAACTGGGCACGCTGCTCGACCTCGCCGAAAAGGGCAACAAGGAGCTGCAGGCCGCCCAGCGCGCCGCGCTCGCCCTCGACTGAGACAGTTTCCGTCATTCCGTAGGCGGTTATCGACTTTCGTTGGGAATCATGTCGTCTTATCCGTTGTGTCCTTCCCTTGAAAACGGCTTGTTTCCAAGGGAAGGACACTGGCGAGATGCACGCTGGTTTCCAACGGAAGCCTGATATGACCTACGCAAGCGCCTGATGAAAGGAACCCCCATGAAACTCGTGGTCGCCACGCATAACGAAGGCAAGCTCGTCGAGATCCGCCGCATCCTCGAACAGGACCTCGGCGCCGACGCCGCGCGGGTGGAGCTTGTCTCCGCCGGTTCGCTGCACCTGCCCGACCCGGTCGAGACCGGCGTCACCTTCCAGGAGAACGCGCTCCTGAAGGCGCGCGACGTGGCCCGGCGCACCGGGCTGCCGGCCATCGCCGACGACTCCGGCCTCATCGTGGACGTGATGGGCGCCGCCCCCGGCATCCTATCCGCCCGCTGGGCCGGCGCGCACGGGCATGACAAAGCCAACAACGCGCTGCTGCTCGCCCAGATCGAGGACATCCCGGACGACAAGCGCACCGCGCGCTTCCGCTGCGCCGCCGCGCTCGTCGTGCCCGGCGACGACGTGGACGCCACCACGGGAGCGGCGCTGGCCGCGGGCGAAGGTTCGGCGGTCGCCGCGCACCACGTCATCGTCTCCGAAACGGTCGAGGTGGGGGAGATGCCCGGCCGCATCATCCGGAAGGAACGCGGCGAACACGGCTTCGGCTACGATCCGATCTTCGTGCCGGACGACCAGCCCGGCCGCACCAGTGACGACCCGGACCATGAGGGCGAGCCGCTGACGAGCGCCGAAATGACCCCTGCGGAGAAGAACGCGATCTCCCATCGCGGCAAGGCGCTGAAGGCGCTGGTGCCGGCCATCGAGGCGCTGCTGCGCTGAGCCGGCCGGAACCGCCCCGTCCTACGAGGTCCTACGCCGGAATCACGCCGGAATCAGCATGTTGACGGCGGTCATCAGCGCAATCGCGATGATCGCCGTGACCGACAGCGTGAACCCGGCGAGCTTCGCGTTGCCGAGCACGCGGTCGGTGAACAGCGTGGAGAACACGGCGGACGGCGCGAGCGACAGCATGACCGCCGCCTTCCTGACGCCCACGTCGAACGGCAGCACGAACCAGCAGAACGCCGCGAACAGGAAGCCGAGCGGCAGCCTCCAGCCAAGCACCTCAAGCACGTCCGTGACGTCTTTGCGGGTCTTGGGCAGGTCCATGAGCATGCCCACCATGAACACCGAGCAGAACGAGTTCGCGTCGGCCAGCGGCTGCAGCAGCGTGGGGATGAACGAGGGAATTCGGATGGAGAACACCATCACGACGATCATCAGCAGGTAGATGTCGAACGGGACGGACGTGAGGAAGCCCTTGAGCACCTGCCTGACCTTCGCGCGGCGGGCGAGCCGGCGGGCGTCCCGGTCGGTCGGCCTCGTGTACGGCATCGTCGGCGCGGAGCCGGCGTGCTGTTCGGCAAGCGTCCTGTTCATGTCGATGTGGAGCAGCGACGTGGTCATCACGTTCGACCCGGCTGTGACGACCACCGAATTGCCGATGTCGAACATCGCGGCGGTGACGAGCGCGGAGGGGCCCATGAACGCCTGGATCACCGGGAAGCAGAAGTTGCCGATGTTGAACCCGGAGCAGTTGAGCATGAGGAACGCGCGGTCCGCCACGGGCCTGTGGCGTGTGGCCGCGTAGACGAGCAACAGCGGCAGCAGGCCGAACACGATCGCGACCAGCGAGATGAGCAGCATGCTCAGGTGATGCGGGTTCGTGGCGAACGAGACGATGATCGAGGCCGGCAGCGTGAAGTCGAAGACGACGACCTGCATGACGCGATAGTCGCGTGGGCGGAATAGTCCGGCGCGTTTGACCAGGTATGCGGCGGCGATGATGAGCAGGAACGCGATCGGTTTGAGCAGCGCGGTCATGGGATCCCTCTTCCGCTTGTGGGCTCTTCTTCTCTTCTTTGGTGTCTCTGATGCCGTGGGGTTTCCGCGGGGCCTCACCGCCCTGCCCGTCCCGTCCGGCGCTGATCCGGACGGGACGGAGGGTGTTCCCCGGAGCTGCCGTTCCGGAGCGGAAGTGCGCGAGATGGGACTCGAACCCACACGTCCGAAGACACAGGAACCTAAATCCTGCGCGGCTACCATTACGCCACTCGCGCGAACAGGGGACAATCTACCAGCCGGCTGCGAGAACCGGCCGCATCGTCCCGGAAAACAAAACCCCGGACGTTGCCGTCCGGGGTGGTGGAGCCACTTGTCAGAATCGAACTGACGACCTGCTCATTACGAGTGAGCCGCTCTACCGACTGAGCTAAAGTGGCTTTGCGCTTGGGAAGCATACGCTACCCATGCACAAGAGAAAGAGTATAGGGGCAGGTGTCGTCAAACGCAACCCGCGGTGTCGTCGCCGTGTCGCGCGTGCGATGTGCGGTGTGTGTGTCGCATGCGATGTGCGGTGTGTGTCGCATGCGATGTGCGGCGTGCGGCATGCGTGTCGCGTGTGCGGATGCGGTGCGTGTCGCATGCGCCACGCCCGTGTCTTCCGATGCCCGACGGCCGTGTTCACCGTGCCGTCGCCGGCGCGACGCCGTTACGTTGCCGTCCCGTAGCCGCGTGTTCTTTTTGTTTTGTTGTGTCCCCTTTTGTGAGTATCTTGTTGGGTGATACGGAGTGGCGCACGCGACGGGCCCCGGCCGGGAACATGCGCCGTTTCCATCGATGATGAAAGGAATGGAATCCATGGCCATCAATCCTCCCATTGACGCCACCAAGACCCCCGCGTGGGTCGCGCTGCAGAAGCACTACGACGAGCTGCAGTCCGAGGGCATCAGCCTCAAGCAGTGGTTCGCCGAGGACAGCGACCGTGTCAAGGAGCTGAGCTTCGACGCCGGCGACCTGCACTTCGACCTGTCCAAGAACCTCATCAAGCCGGAGACCCTCCAGCTGTTCGTGCACCTCGCCAAGGAAGTCAAGCTCGACGAGCGCATCAAGGCCATGTACCACGGCGTGCACATCAACAACACCGAGGACCGCGCCGTGCTGCACACCGCGCTGCGTCGCCCGGTGGAGGACGAGGGCAAGTACATCGTCGACGGCCAGGACACCGTCAAGGACGTGCGTGAGGTCCTCGACCGCATCTACAAGTTCGCCGACGAGGTCCGCTCCGGCAAGTGGACCGGCATCACCGGCCGCAAGATCGAGACCGTCGTCAACATCGGCATCGGCGGCTCCGACCTGGGTCCCGTCATGGCGTACGAGGCGCTCAAGCCGTACGCCGACGCCGGCATCTCCGCCCGCTACATCTCCAACATCGACCCGAACGACCTGGCCGAGAAGACCAAGGGCCTCGATCCGGAGACCACCCTGTTCATCATCGTCTCCAAGACCTTCACCACCCTGGAGACCCTGACCAACGCCCGTGAGGCCCGCACCTGGCTGCTCGAGGAGCTCGAGGCCAACGGCGCCATCACCGCCGGCGACGAGGAGCAGAAGGCCGAGGCCATCAAGAAGCACTTCGTGGCCGTCTCCACCAACCTGGAGAAGGTCGCCGAGTTCGGCATCGATCCGGCCAACGCGTTCGGCTTCTGGAACTGGGTCGGCGGCCGTTACTCCGTCGACTCCGCCGTCGGCACCTCTCTGGCCGTCGTCTTCGGCCCGGCCCGCTTCGAGGAGTTCCTGCACGGCTTCCACGAGATCGACGAGTACTTCGCCAACACCCCGTTCGAGAAGAACGTCGTGGTGCTGCTCGGCATGCTGAACGTCTGGTACCGCAACTTCTTCAAGGCCGCCTCCCACGCCGTGCTGCCGTACGACCAGTACCTGCACCGTTTCCCGGCCTACCTGCAGCAGCTGACCATGGAGTCCAACGGCAAGTCCGTGCGTTGGGACGGCACCCCGGTCACCACCGAGACCGGCGAGATCTTCTGGGGCGAGCCGGGCACCAACGGCCAGCACGCCTTCTACCAGCTGATCCACCAGGGCACCCAGCTCATCCCGGCCGACTTCATCGCGTTCGTGAACACCCCGAACCCGACCAAGGATGGCGACCAGGACGTGCACGAGCTGTTCCTCGGCAACTACTTCGCGCAGACCAAGGCGCTCGCGTTCGGCAAGACCGCCGACGAGGTCCGCGCCGAGGGCACCCCGGAGGAGATCGTCCCGGCCCGCGTGTTCACCGGCAACCGTCCGACCACCTCCATCTTCGGCGTCGCGCTGACCCCGTTCGCGCTCGGCGAGCTCATCGCCCTGTACGAGCACATCACCTTCGTCGAGGGCACCGTGTGGGGCCTCGACTCCTACGATCAGTGGGGCGTCGAGCTCGGCAAGCAGCTGGCGAAGCAGATCACCCCGGCCATCTCCCAGGATGACGAGGCGCTCGCCAAGCAGGACGCCTCCACTCAGAGCCTCATCGAGTTCTACCGCAAGAACCGCGAGTTCTGACCTCCGCAGGCTGCGGTCCGAACTCACGGTTCTTGCGACCGCAGCTGTGTTGTCTGGTGAATGGTCTGGCGACCATTCACGTCGCGAGTTCTGAGAGACCATCATGGTTCCTGCGGCCGTCCGGCCGTAGGGCCGTGAGCCTCGGGTAGGCAAGGAGCCCGGCACCGTTCATGGTGCCGGGCTCCTGTCGTTTCCGGGCAGGTCACGTCGCGATCGGACGTGTCGCGATCGGACAACCGGCGGACGATCGCGTGCGGTCGGCGCGTCCGTCCGTTTCAGGTCGTTCCTGTCCGTTTCACGCCGTCCCGTCCGATTCACGCCGATTCGCGCCGTTCGATGCGATGCCCCACGATCACGCGTTGGCGTGCCAGCCCGGGCTCGTTGACGATGCGCCGGATGAGCAGGTCTATGGCCCGCCGTGCCACCTCGCCGATGTCCACCGCTACGGTGGTGAGCGAGGGCACGGTGATTTCGCCCATCGCGATGCCGTCGAACCCCATCACCGCCACATCCTCGGGCACGCCGATCCCCAGGTCCTTCAGGCCCCTGATGGTGCCGAACGCGATGGTGTCCGTCATACAGAACAGAGCGTCGCATTCGCGCACGGCCATCTCGTTGCGGTGCATGGCCTCGCGCGCGGCGGTCTCGTTCCATTCGCAGTCGACGAGCCGGACAGTCTCGCGCGGTACGCCCAGCTCGTCGAACGCGCGCCGGCATCCGAGCAGACGGCGGTGGCGCACGTCGTGGTTGGCGAGCAGAGCCGTTTCGGACTCCCATTCGGCGCTGTCGCCGCCGATGATGCCGATGCGCCGGTACCCCCTGCCGTACAGGTACCGGATGGCGTCGTACGCGCCGACCTCGCAGGGGGTGAGGATGGTGTCGATGTCCTGCTGCGGGCGGTCGTCGTCGAGCAGCACGGTGGGCCGGTGGTTGGAGAGCTGTTCGATCTCTTGGACGGTCAGCCGGCTGGAGCTGAAGATGAGTCCGTCGCAGAACTGGTTGGACATGCGTTGGATGATGGAACGCTCGTTGCGTTCGTTGATGCGCGTCTCCTGCACGACGGTCTGGTAGCCGCGCGCCTCCGCCGCCTGCGAGATGAGCGAGGCGAGCTGCGAGGGGTAGGGGCGGTCGAGCTCGTAGATCGCGAGGCCGATGGTGCCGTACCGGTCCGCCTTGCGGCTCGTGTTCACGCGCAGGCTGCGCGCGGACAGGCTCGTGGTGTTGAGCTTGTAGTGGAGCTTGTCCGCGGCCTCGCGCACGCGTTGCGCGGTGGCGGGGGAGACGTTGTCGTTGCCCCGCAGCACGTTGGACACGGTCATGGCCGATACTCCGGCCTCGCGTCCCACATCCTTCATGGTGACCATTGGGTGTTCTCGCTTTCGACTGGTTCCAGCATATGGAGACGATACGGGGATGGCGGTCAGGCGCGCCGCGCCGTCGTCGCGTCCGGCACGGCGATGACGGTCAGGGAGAACGGCGGCACCGTGGTCCGTCCCAACGTCGCCGCGTCGACGCGTCGCGTCGTCGGCTGCGCGGGCGACTCCTCGAACGGGCGTCCCGCGTCCCATGGTGCGGCGAGCGTCGTGACCGTGGCCGTCGCCTTCCCGTCGAGGGGCGCGTCGAACGCCAACGCGACGTCGTGCGCGTCCGGCGTGGCGTTGACGAGACGCACGACGGTCTCGCCGTGCGTCTCATCGCGTCCGGCGGCCGCCACGAACCGCGTCTCCTCGCTGGAATCGCGGTACTCGTGGACGAGTCGGCCGTTCACGCGTACGGTGACGTGCGCGCCCTGCCGTTCCACCGCGAATTCCACGCGGTAGGTCTCGCCCGCCTGGACGCCGCCTTCCACGGCGGGGACGGCCTCGTCGGCGATGCCGTCGCCCACGCGTTTGAGGATCATGTACTTGTTGCCCCAGTCGCCGAACGCCCACCGGAAGTGGTCGCGGCCGTCCAACGCGCCGAAGTCGACGGTCATGCCGTCCTGTCCGGTGAGACGGCGCACGGTGAACGCGATGCGGTAGTCGTCCGCCGTGACGTCGAGTCCGGTGTCGACCGTCGGCGTGCCTTCGCCGACGACGACGTCCGGTGCGGCGACGTTGCGCCCGCGGCCGTCCGGTCCGACCGCGGCGATGCGGATGTCGCCGACGGACACGGCGTCGGAGCCGGTGACGGCGAACCGCAGGCCGGTGCGGTCGCGTGGCGCCGGGGTGAGGCGCGGCGCGTCGGCGAGCGCGACGTCGAGCGTGCGCGTGCAGGCGGTGCGGGCGAACATGCGCTGCACCCAATAGCTGGCGGTGCGCATGACGCGCCCGCCGTCGAAGTAGATGAGGTCCGGATGCCATTGCGTGTGCCCGACGCGGCCGAACAGCGGCGCGTAGGAGGCCATGCGCACCACGTCGCCGTTGCGTTCGAGGGAGGTCATGACGGCCGCCTCGGACAGGGCGCTCAACTGCATGTTCGACCACGACCCGTATTCGCCCAGGTAGATGCGCGGCGTGGGGGAGCCGTCGGCGTCCGCGCCGTCGCGCCCGTCGTAGTGGTCGAGGTGGGAGAACCACCATTGCGGCGACTTGTAGGCGTGCTCGTCCACCATGTCCACGTGGCGCTCGCGGGCGAACGCCCAGCCGGCGTCGTAGTCGGGGCCGGCGGGCACGGGGCCCACGGTGCCGATGACGGTGACGTCCGGATACCGGCGTTTCACCGCGTCGGCGACGAGCGCGAACCGTTCCTTGAACGCCGCGGTGATGGAGTCCTCGTTGCCGAGGCCCAGATGGGTGAGTCCGAACGGCTCCGGGTGTCCGGCCGCGGCGCGGCGGGCGCCCCAGGGGCTGTCCGCGGGGCCGTTCGCGTATTCGATGAGGTCGAGCGCGTCGTCCACGATGTCCTGCATCTCCTCCATCGGCACGGTGGTGACGCCGCCGGGCGTGTTCTGGCAGGACACGCCGACGGGCAGGATCGGCACGGGTTCGGCGCCGATGGCCTCGCACAGGAGGAAGTATTCGTGGAATCCGATGGTGAACGACTGGTGGTAGCCCCACAGGTTGAACTGGTGCGGACGATGCTCCACCTGCCCGATGGTGCGCTTCCACCGGTACATGTTGCCGGTGCCGAGCCCGTGGGTGATGCAGCCGCCGGGGAAGCGCATGAAGCGCGGGGAAAGGTCCTTGAGCGCTTCGAGGAGGTCAGGGCGGAAGAGGAGCGGTTCGCCGTCCTCGCCGCACGGTCTCAGCGACACCCAGTCGAGACGCAGCGTGGCGGGTGCGGTGGGCGCGTTGGTCGTGGCGCGATCGGCGGGTTCCGTGGGCGCGGGGACGATCGGCACGGTGTCCGCCGACGGCCGTTCCGCGCCGCCTGCGTCCTGCGTGGTTGCGGCGTTGCGGACCGTCAGGCGCAGCGCGCCGTTCGTGACGTCCCTCGCGGCGACGAGGTCCAGTTCGACGCGCGTCCACGCGCCGTGTGCGGCGCGTGCGCCGTCCGCGTCACCCGTCGCGGTCCCGTCGGTCGCGGCCGTGCGGCCGTCACGGTCTCCGACGACGGTGGCGGCGTGGGCGACGACGTCGGTCGTGGCGTCGTGTCCGTCGTGTTCGTCGGCGTTCGTGTCGTGCGCGTCGGCGTCCCGCGCGTCCTGACGGACCGTCGGCACGTCGCAGTCGACGAGATCCGCCTCGAGCGTGGCGGCGCATCCGTCCGCGCGCGCCCAGAGGGAGAGGCGGTAGCGCCGCCCGGCGTGGAGGACCATGCCGTCGAAGCCGCGGTTGGCGAGCGTGGTGACGCCGGATTCCAGACGCACGGCGAGATGGTGGGGGTTCTCCTCGGCCACCGGCGTGTCGGTGCGGATGGAGACGTCGCGGCTTCCCGGTCCCTCGTGTCCGATGGTCCAGCAGCTCAGGGACGACCAGTGCGGGTCGTCGGCCCGGTCGTACTCGAAGGCGCCGTTCTGGACGAGTTCGGCGTTGAGGCCGCCGTCCACCGCGTAGTTGATGTCCTCGAGGAAGATGCCCCACAGGTTGCGGCTGATGGCCTTGCCCTGCTCCCCGTTGCGCACGCGCACGGAGACGGGGCGCATGTGGGTCTTGCCTTCGCCGGTGGAGGCACCTTGCGTCGTGGTGTCCGTCGGATCCGTCATGGTTCCGTCCTTTCCTTGGATGTCGTCCCTGTCTCGTTCCGCGTGGCCGTCCATATTCCGTGTGCGATGCGTATGCGGTCTGCGTGTCGTCCACGACGCGGGCCGCCATGGCGTGCGTGGCGCCATCGTGGCGCCCCGCATGTGCGATACGGCGTGTCGCGTTGTTTTGCAACGGTTTTCGTGGTGTTCGGCGGCGTGTTTTGACAAGCTGCTTTATCGATAATATCATGTGTGTATCGATAAATTTATCGATAAAACGATAAAGGAGGCGCAAGGAACGGGTCGCCCGGCTCCGCTGCCCATCGGCCGGCCCCGTCGTAGCGGCCGATAGTCGCGATAGGGCGTCAGTTCCCGCGGCAATCGGCCTCTTGCCCGTGGTCAGCGGCCGATAGTCGCGATAGGGCGTCAGTTCCCGCGGCAAACGGCCTCTGGCTCACTCCCAGCGGCGGATATTCGCGGCGATGAGGTTGTTGCCGCGATATTCGGCCGCTTGCTGGTGTCTAGCGGCCGATATTCGCGTTAAGGCGTCCATGTCCGCGATTTTCGGCCTCTGGCTCACTCTCAGCGTCCGATATTCGCGGTGCGGTGCCTATCGCCGCGGCAATCGGTCTCTGACTCACTCTCAGCGGCCTACTCATACGGGGGCTGAGGCATATGGGGGCCGTCGGGGAGCCGTGAACCGGACTATCCTAGAAGGCGGGAAGTCAACATGAATCGCATCACAGGCAAGGAGGCAACGATGACGGAGACGACCCCACAGGCGCGCACCCCGGGCGCCCACGAAACCGACTATCCGATGGCGGCCAAGGTCTACTTCACACGCGACATCAGCCCGGCCGGGCTCATGCGCGTCTACGAGGCGCTCGGCGCGCATCCGCAAGGCAAGGTCGCGGTCAAGCTGAGCTCCGGCGAAGGCGGCAACACGCACTACCTGCAGCCGGCGCTCATCAAGGACCTCGTGCAGCATCTGAACGGCACCATCGTCGAATGCAACACGGCGTACGCCGGCACGCGCGACACGTCCGAACACCACTGGAAGACCATCCGGGAGCATGGCTTCACGGACATCGCCCCCTGCGACATCCAGGACGAGGAGGGCGAGATCGAGATCCCGGTGGAAGGCGGCAAACGCATCACCGGCGACATCGTCGGCTCGCACTTCCCGAACTACGACTACTACGCCGTGCTCTCCCACTTCAAAGGCCATATGATGGGCGGCTTCGGCGGCGCGCTGAAGAACATCTCCATCGGCATGGCCTCCTCGAACGGCAAGCGGCGTCTGCACTCCGGCCAGGACGAGATTCTGCCGAACCCGTTCAGCGGCGACCAGGACGCGTTCCTCGAGGCTATGGCCGAGGCCGCCACCGCCGTGTTCAACACGCTCAAGGGCAACATGCTCTTCATCAACGTGATGAACAACCTGTCCGTCGACTGCGACTGCGACGGACATCCGCATGCGCCCGTCATGGACGACATCGGCATCTGCGCCTCGCTTGACCCGGTGGCCGTCGACCAGGCGTGCGTCGACATGGTGTACGTCTCGAAGGACAACAAGGAGCCGCTCATCGAACGCATCGAGTCCCGTCACGGCATCCACACCATCGAACATGCCGTCGAGATGGGCCTCGGCAGCCGCGAATACCAGCTCGTCGACCTCGACAAGCGCTGAACGCTGAAGCAGCTGAAGAAAGGGAGTATCCATGCAATCGCAATCCACATCCACCGCGCGCGCACGCGCCTACGCGCTGCCGTCCGTGAAGTTCCAGACCGCCGCGGCGCTGCTCGCCGTGGTCGCCGCCGTGGCCCTGCCGCAGGTGTTCCATGTGGCCGGCGCGGCGATGGGCCTCGGCACGATGATCGGCCAGACCCTGCTGCCCATGCACCTGCCCGTACTGCTGGTGGGCCTGCTTGCCGGCCCGTACGCGGGCCTCGCCACCGGCGCGCTCGCGCCCATCGCGAGCTTCGCGCTCACCGGCATGCCGATGGCGCCGATGGTCCCGTTCATGGTCATCGAACTCGCCTCCTACGGCCTGTTCGCCGGGCTGCTGCGTGGGGTCCGTATGCCCGACGCCGTGCCGTCGCCGCTTGGTTGGCTGGCCAAGCTCGTCGCCGCGCAGGTCGGCGGACGTCTCGTCGACGCGCTCGCCATCGCCGTGGCCGTGTACGCGCTCGGCAACGCGCAGATGTCCGTCGCGAGTGTGTGGACCGCCGTCGGCACCGGTCTGCCGGGACTCGTCCTGCAGTGGGTGCTCATTCCGGTGGTCATGTTCGCCGTGGAGCGGCATCGTGACTGATGCGACGGTTGCGGACGCGTCCGATTCGGTGAAGGCGACGGCCGCGTCCGATTCGGCACGTGCGAAGGCCGCGCTGTTGGGCGACGACGCGCTTGGCGTCGTCGCCTACCGTACGGACGGGCCTGCGTCGGATGGCCACGTCGAGACGCTGACCGGTACCGGCAGGGGAGTGCGACCGCTGCTCCAGTGGCTTGCGTCCGGCGTGCGTCTCGACGGCTTCTCCGCCGCCGACCGCGTGGTCGGCAAGGGCGCGGCCCTGCTGTACGCGAAGCTCGGCGTCCGGTCCGTCTGGGCGGCGACGATGAGCGATGCCGGTCTCGCCGCGCTGCGCGCTCATGGCATCGACGCGTCCTACGGCACGCTCGTGCCGGTCATTCTCGACCGGGAGCGGACCGGCATGTGTCCGATCGAACGGTCGGTCGAGCGCATCGGCGTCGGCGACCTGAACGAGGCCGAGATCGCCATCCGCGCCGCCGTCGCCCGGCTCATGGGCCGGTAGGCGGTTTCCGTTTTGGGACTTGACGTCCGAGCGGGCGGTGAATCGTTTGCGTACCACGGATTCGTGGTATGCAAACTGTATGCAGGACATTCCGTGGTTGTGTACCATGCCGTCGTGGTACGCAACCGCAGAGTCCTGTCATCAGAGTTTGCGTACCAGTGTCCGGCATGGGAAAATCATTGGAATTGCAACGATATCCAAGGATGGGTAATAGGTGGAAGCCGAAAGGCTAATGGTATGAAACGTGAAGATGGCCGTTATCCGTGTTGTGTACCGCGGATTTCGGGTACACAGACAGGGTACTTGGCGTTCTGTGGTTGCATACCAAGGGCGGTACGCAAGTGCGAATCTCTGACATCAGGTCCTGCGTACCAGTTGCCGTCTCGAGTGCATGCAATTTCGCATAGCGGATTCCGCCATACTTCAGTCGTGGTGAAATGTCTAAGCGAGGTAATCTTCTGCATTGTTGTCGCATTACCGAGAGAGAAGAGAAGACGATGGTGCAACAGACAAAACGATTCGATGTGCCAAACTCGCAGCTTGTGGACATCGTCAGAGGATTCCGGATGTCATGCATGCAATTCGGATACTCTCCAATTGAGAATACCGAATTCGATATTGCTACTGCTGCTGATGGTGTCCTTCAAATTGAAGTGAAGAACAACGAGGTTTCTGTTTATGTGACGGGAGATGATGCCGAAATTATTTCCCGATATTTCGATGATTTGACCGTCTTTATGAACAATGTGGTTGATGAGGTTTCCAAAGCATCAGCGGTGCTGACGTCGCCGGAGCCTGTTGTCGCCGCAACGGTTCCGCAACATACGGCAAAGAGAGGGGCTTCGCGTTTGGAGAGCCCAGTGTCGGTTGCTGTTGATGATTTCAAGCGTCGTTTCCTTCGATTGCCTCTGTATGCGCGCGTTGTCATTGTCTTCGTATTGGTAGCGGTCGTTGGGCTTCTGTCGTGGCAGGTGGGTGCAAGGGTGTATCTCAAAGTGACCAACCCGATCAGATATATCAATGCCACTTGCTCGAAGTACTCGGAAATGATTACCGAGGGGAAAAGTTTGTCGGATGCGGATAATTTCATTGGAGAAGTAGTTGAGAATAAGACATGGAAAGCCAAGGGAGAGCTGACCATGCAAGCCGAAGTTACAAAGACCCGTCAACTATTCGATTGCGTAGCCAGGAATAGCGGCATGCCGTCCGATGTGCAATCGGAAATGCTGAAGGTCGGAAGCGATGGTGAAATCATCTGGGGGCATTACCACGCAAAGTGGTATTACATAGGTGATTTCCTTAAGATCGACCTCAATGAGGTCAAATGATGTTCGCATGCAGATGAGATGCTATTGGCGTTGTCGAACCGCCATTGGCGAGTAGAGAAGCCGTGTGTCCACAAGCGACCGTAGACTTGACGATTGCTGTGTCGAGAGGCGGGCCGCCGCATAAGCCGGTCTCTCCATGGGTCCAGCCGGGCCGCCGCGAGGCGTGACTTCCGGCGGATCGGCAGGCCTCCCAAGGGCAGACCCGAGGGGGAACACATTCGATCGCGCTCCGGCAACGCAACAACACGGACGCGCGGTCCCGACCTGGGGCTGATATGCGGCAGCACTGAAGGAACAATCATGGTCAACGCCATCGAGGCTTTCGACGCCAAGCACATGAAGCCGGCCGAGGAGATCCCGGCCTTCCGTCCCGGCGACACCGTCGACGTGAACGTGAAGATCAAGGAAGGCAACAACTCCCGTATCCAGACCTTCACCGGCGTGGTGATCGCCCGTCAGGGCGCCGGTCTGCGTGAGACCTTCGTGGTCCGCAAGATCAGCTTCGGCACCGGTGTGGAGCGCCGCTTCCCGGTGCACTCCCCGTCCATCGACTCCATCAAGCTGGTCCGTCGTGGTCGTGTGCGCCGCGCCAAGCTCTACTACCTGCGCGCCCTGCGCGGCAAGGCCGCTCGCATCGTCGAGCGTCGCGACAACTCCGCCAAGAAGACCAAGTGATCATTCCGATCGCTTCGTGACGGCGGATGCGCCACAGCGCGTCAACCGATGGCCCGGAGACCTTCACGGTCTCCGGGCCATCGCCGTCTTCGGGGCGGATGCGGGACTTCCGTCTGCCGCTTCCGCCCGTCGTGTTCCGCAGGTCGCGTCCCGCTCGTCACTATCCGCACACTCCCGCACGTTCATGCGCATGGCTACAATGGGCGGAGTTTTCGTGAGGAGGGCCGATGGCACAGTTTGACAGCGACGAACGCGACCGACATACGCTCCGGGTGGCCGGTCATGGCATCGCCCCCGACGACATGCCGTCCGTCGCCGGCTTCGACGAGATCATCGGCGGTGCGGACGCGTCCGGGGCGCCCGGTTCCGGCTCCTCCCACACGCGCGGCCGGGGCGCCCACCGTGCGCCCTCGCGCGGCGACGGCACCGGCATCGCGGGCGTGACGGACGCCGCGAACACGACGGACCGCAACGGTGGAGGCTCCTTCTCCTGGAAGGACACGCTCATCTGGTGCGGCATCCCCATCCTCGTCGTGGTGCTCATCCGCGTGTTCCTCATCGGCTTCTACGAGATTCCCACCCGGTCCATGGAAAGCACCATCGAACCCGGCGACCGCGTCGTCACGCTCAAGATCGCGCCGCGCGTGGTGGGCCTGCAGCGCGGCGACGTGGTGGTCTTCCATGATCCCGCCAACTGGCTCGCCGGCGAGCAGACCAGCAATCCGCTGGGCGGCGACTATCTCATCAAGCGCCTCATCGGTCTGCCGGGCGACGTGGTGGCGTGCAAGGGCGCGGGCCAGCCCATCACCGTCAACGGCGTGGCCATCGACGAAAGCGCCTACCTCAAGGCCGGCGTGCAGCCGAGCGCCTTCCCGTTCAGCGTGACCGTCACCGAGGGACACGTGTTCGTCATGGGCGACAACCGCGGCAACTCCGCCGACTCCCGCTACCATCAGGACGACGGCGACCATGGGCTCGTGCCCGTCAGCGACGTGGTGGGCGTGGGCCTCGCCCGCTACTGGCCGTTGAACCGTCTCGGTGCGTTGGATGCGCACAACGAGGTGTTCGCCGACGTGCCCGGCGTCTCGTCCGTCACCAAGTGACGTCCCGCCGCCGTCGGGTCCGTTTTCGGCGGCGCATGTCGTCTTCGTTCACGCGCGTTCCATGCGCATTCCCGAAAGGAGCCTGCGATGATCACGCCCACGCTCGACCTGGAGCGTTCGCTCGCCCGCGAGGGGTACGACCTCGTCTGCGGGTTCGACGAGGTGGGGCGCGGCGCGCTCGCCGGCCCGGTGATGGTGGGGTGCGCCGCCGTGTGGTCGCGTGACCTGCTGGCGTCCGATGCGGATGCGTCCGATGGCGTCGTGCCGTCCGGTGCGTCCGTCCCGCTCGACGTGCCCGCCGGCGTGGCCGATTCGAAGCTGCTCACCGAACATCGCCGCGAGGCCATCTACGACGAGCTCACCGACTGGGCGGCCGCATGGGCCGTGGGGGAGGCGAGCAACGTGGAGATCGACGAATGGGGCATCTCCTACGCGCTCGGCGTGGCGGCGCTGCGCGCGCTCGCCGAAACCGAACGCAGACTTGGGCTGGACGGGGTGCGAGACGGCGTCGACGCAAGCGCCGTGCGCGTCGGCGCGATCCTCGACGGGCCGAACGACTACATCACCAAGGCGATGAACACGTTCGACGCGCCCGACGTACCGGTTCCGGCGCACGTGACCACCAAGGTCAAGGGCGACCGCTCCTGCGCCGCCGTGGCCACGGCGGCCGTCATCGCCAAGGTGACCCGCGACCGGCTGATGACCCGCATCGCCGTCTCCGACCCCAAGTACGCGCCGTACGAGTGGGAGCACAACAAGGGGTACGGCACCGAGGCGCACCGCGCCGCCATCGAGGAACACGGCCCGAGCGACCTGCATCGCCTCAGCTGGAAGCTCGTCTGAGGGACGTCGGACGGCGACGTCTCCACGCCGCAAACGTCATCGGAAGCGGACGCGAGACGAAAACGACACGGAATATGTGACTGTGAGCGCTCACGTGTCGCGTCGGCAATCGCGATAAGCTGACAGAAGCGACGCCGCGCGCGACGTCACGGGCGCATCGCGCACGACGACGTGCCGAATCGCAGAACACGACAGAACGCGACATGAAACGCATGATGGCGCACACCGCGCCGACGCGACCTGCGGAAGGGAGAAGCAGTATGGGTTCCGGACGCAACGCCAGCAAACGACCCTCGATGTTCGCAGTGGCCAAACTCGCGGGGGTGAGCCATCAGACCGTCTCGCGCGTCATCAACAACTCGCCCGACGTCTCCGACGCCACGCGCAAGAAGGTGAAGGCCGCCATCCGCGAACTCGGCTACCGGCCCTCCAACTCGGCGCGCGCGCTCGCCTCCAGCAGATCACGCACCATCGGCCTCATCGCCGGCGGTCTGCGCTTCTACGGACCGATCTCCGCCATCACGTCCATCGAATCGCTGGCGCGCGAGCACGGCCTGTTCATGAGCGTGATGATGGTGCACGAGGCGCTGTGCACGCAGAAGGAGTTCGACGAGCTCATCGACACGTTCAACGAGCAGAACGTGGACGCGTTCATCCTTCTGACCCCCACCGACGTGATGCTCGACCTGGCATGCCGCGCGAAGCTCGACCAGCCGCGCGTCATCGTCACCTCCACGCACGGCGGCATGAGCATGCGCGAGGCGCGTTCGCTGGTCCCGGAGGACGGCCTTTCGCGCACCTCGTTCGTGGGGCTCGACCAGTGGGGCGCGATGGCGGACGTCATGCGCCTGGTCACGGCCGCCGGACACCGTCACGTGCTGTATCTCGCCGGCCCGCCGGAATGGCGCGACGCCGCCACAAGACTCACCGCGTGGGAGACGCTGTCCGCGAACGAATCCGTGCGCACGCAGGTCATGCGCTGCTCCACGTGGGAGTCCGGCGAGGCGTACGCCAAGATGAACCGGCTCATCGATACGGCCGGCGTGACCGGCGCGCCGCTGCCCACCGTGGTGGTGACCGCGAACGACAGCCAGGCCGTGGGCGTGGCGCGCGCGCTGCACGAGCACAGCCTGCGCGTGCCGCAGGACGTGAGCATCGTCGGCTTCGACGACATGCCCGCCATGGACAACATGTATCCGCCGATGGCCACCGTGCGCCCCGATTTCGAAGGGCTCGGCGCGGCGGCGATGCGCGAGGTGCTGCGTCTGCTCGGCGAGGGCGCCTCGCCGCAGCTGCCGAACGTCCAGCATGGCGTGGGATTGGTGCCGGCGACGGTGTGCGCGCGCACATCGCTCGGGCCCGTGCCGCGCGTGTAGGCGCCGCGTCGGCACGGGGTGCGTGACGCCGGGTGCGCTGCGGCGCCTCGTGCGACGTGGTCCGACTGAGGTGGTCCGACCGAGGTGGTCCGACCGAGGTTCGGCCGACGTGTGGAGGGCGTGCGTCCGATGGGCGCACGCCCTTTTTGCGTGTCGGGCCTGATGACGTGATGGGCGTGTCGCACATGCGGGCCGTCAAAAGGGCGGTTTATGGCCGGTTATGACAACGTTTGAGAGCGAGACACGTCGGGGTTGTGTTCCGTCGGGGTGCTTTGTACAATAGTCTCGGAAATTGTGAGCGTTAACAGTTCCCCAAAGACGGGCGCGAAAACGCTTACCTAAAATGGTTGATCGGACGGTGCCTCCGGCCGGTCAGTGAGGAGTCCAACATGGCAGCAACGAACGCCTCCGAGCAGGTCGCCGCGATCGCCGAGAAGATCCGCGCGGGCAAGACCTCGCTGGGCATCGAGTTCGGTTCCACCCGTATCAAGGCCGTCCTCATCGACGACACCTACAAGACCATCGCCTCCGGCGACTACGGCTGGGCCTCCCACCTGGAGGACGGCCTGTGGAGCTACTCCCAGGAGGAGATCTGGAAGGGCCTGCAGTCCGCGTACGCGGCCATGGCCAACGACGTCGAAACCGCCTACGGCGAGAAGCTCACCCACATCGGGCACATCGGCTTCTCCGCCATGATGCACGGCTACCTCGCCTTCGACAAGGACGGCGAACTGCTCGTGCCGTTCCGCACCTGGCAGAACACCAACACCTCCGAAGCCCACCAGAAGCTCTCCGAGCTGTTCCAGTACAACATCCCCGAGCGCTGGTCCATCGCCCACCTCTACCAGGCGGTCCTCAACAAGGAGGAGCACGTCTCCAAGGTCGCGTACTTCACCACCCTCGCCGGCTACGTCCACTGGAAGCTCACCGGCGAGAAGGTCCTCGGCGTCGGCGACGCCTCCGGCATGTTCCCCATCGACCCGACCACCCACACCTACGAGACCGCGTTCATCGAACAGTTCGACGCGCTGCCCGAAGTGGCCGCCCAGCCGTGGAAGCTCGAAGACCTCTTGCCTCGTCCGCTCGTCGCCGGCACCCCGGCCGGCGAACTCACCGAGGAAGGCGCCAAGCTCCTCGACCCGACCGGCACCCTCAAGCCCGGCATCGTGCTCGCCCCGCCGGAAGGCGACGCCGGCACCGGCATGGTCGCCACCAACTCCGTGCGCGTGCGCACCGGCAACGTCTCCGCCGGCACCTCCATCTTCGCGATGGTCGTGCTCGAGCACAAGCTCAAGGCCCTGCACCCGGAAGTCGACCTCGTCACCACCCCGGCCGGCGACCTCGCCGGCATGAGCCACGCCAACAACTTCACTTCCGACCTCAACGCGTGGGTCGGCCTGTTCGGCCAGTTCGCCAAAGCCCTCGGCCACCCCGTCGACGCCGGCACGCTCTACGGCACGCTGTTCCGCGCCGCCATCGCCGACGACGTCGACGCCAACTGCGGCGGCCTCCTCAACTACCCGTTCCGCTCCGGCGAATTCCTCGCCGGCCTGCCCGAAGGCCGCCCGCTGTTCGCCCGCAGCCCCGAAGCCAACATGACCCTCGGCAACTTCATGCGCGCCCAGCTCTTCTCCGCGTTCTCCCCGGTCAAGATCGGCATGGACGTCATGACCAAGCAGGAGCACGTGCAGATCGACTCCCTCGTGGGCCACGGCGGCATCTTCACCACGCCGAAGGTCGCCCAGAAGATCCTCGCCGCCGCGTTCAACACCCCCATCAAGGTGATGTCCACCGCGGCCGAAGGCGGCGCCTGGGGCATGGCCGTGCTCGCCGACTACCTGTGGAACACCAACGAGGACCACACCAACCTCGCCGACTACCTCGACGGCCGCGTGTTCAAGGACGCGCAGTCCACCACCGAAGAGCCGGAAGCCGGCGACGTCGTCGGCTTCGAAGACTTCTTCGCCCGCTTCTCGAAGGGCCTGCCCATCGAGCACACCGCCATCGAAAGCATCGACCTCGAAGACAAGTGACCGGACGGCGGGCGACGCCGTACGCACGGCATCGCCAGCCGGACCACACCGAACCGGATCCACACGGTCCGGACGGAACCGGCCGGACCGGAACCGAATCGGACCCCAAACGAAACGTACACCACACAACCCAACACGTCCCCCAAACCGAAAGGAACACAACAATGGCAACTCTGGCAGATTACGGCCCCGAAGTCCGCGCCGAAGTCAAGCAGGTGCGCGAGGTCGTCTCCAACCTCCACCAGCAGCTCATCAAGTGGAACCTCGTCGTCTGGACCGCCGGCAACGTCTCCCAGCGCCTCCACACCGCCGACCTCATGGTCATCAAGCCGTCCGGCGTGCGCTACGAGAACCTCACCCCGAACTCCATGGTCGTCACCGACCTCGAAGGCAACGTGGTCGACGGCTCCGAAGCCCCGTCCTCCGACACCGCCTCCCATGCCTACATCTATCGCAACATGCCGGGCGTCTACGGCGTCGTGCACACCCACTCCACCTACGCCACCGCGTGGGCGGCCACCGGCCAGAACATCCCGTGCGGCCTGACCATGATGGGCGACGAATTCGGCGGCCCCGTGCCGGTCGGCCCGTTCCGCCTCATCGGCTCCGAAGCCATCGGCAAGGGCGTCGTCGAAACCCTCGCCAAGTACCCGAAGTCCCCGGCCGTCCTTATGCAGAACCACGGCCCGTTCACCATCGGCAAGGACGCGGAAGCCGCCGTCAAGGCCGCCGCCATGACCGAAGAGGTCGCGCACACCATGTGGGCCGCCCGCCAGCTCGGCGACATCATCGAGATCCCGCAGGCCGACATCGACAAGCTTAACGACCGCTACCAGAACGTCTACGGCCAGCACTGATCTGATGGTGTGTCTCCTACGTTGCGGGAGACTCGACGTACCTTCGTACGCCTTCGTCTCCCGCGCCTTGGAGCCACACGCATCAGACCGGGGTCGCCGACACTGTGACGCTGGAACGTAACTTAACCAACCAATAACAACCAACACAACGAAGTAAAGGAAACAATCATGGCAATGGAGAACCCGTTCGAGGGCAAGGAAATCTGGTTCGGCGTCGGCTCGCAGGACCTGTACGGCGAGGAGGCCCTGCGCCAGGTCGCCATCCACTCCGCCGAAATGGTCGACTACCTCAACAAGACCGGCAAGATCCCGGCGAAGATCGTCCTCAAGCCCACCCTGAAGTCCTCCGACGGCGTCAAGGAGTTCATGGTCGAAGCCTCCGCCAACCCGAACGTCATCGGCGTCATCACCTGGTGCCACACCTTCTCCCCGGCCAAGATGTGGATCCGCGGCCTCGAAGTGCTGACCAAGCCGCTGCTGCAGTTGGCCACCCAGCACCACAAGGAGATCCCGTGGGAGACCATCGACATGGACTTCATGAACCTGAACCAGGCCGCCCACGGCGACCGTGAGTTCGGCTACATCGTCTCCCGCCTCGGCATCAAGCGCAAGATCGTCGTCGGCCACTACACCGACCCGGAGGTCGCCGAGAAGGTCGGCACCTGGGCCCGCGCCTGCGCCGGCTGGGACGCCTCCAACAACATGAAGGTCATGCGCTGGGGCGACAACATGCGCAACGTCGCCGTCACCGAGGGCGACAAGACCGAGGCCGAGCGCGTGTTCGGCGCCTCCATCAACACCTGGGCCGTCAACGAGCTCGTCGCCGCGTACGACAAGGTCAAGGACGATCAGGTCAAGGAGATCATCGAGGACTACAAGGCCAAGTACGACGTCGACCCGGCCCTGCTCGACGCCAAGTACGACTCCCTGTTCATCGCCGCCAAGGAAGAGGCCGCGATGGTCAACATGATGCGCGAGAACGGCTGCACCGCCGGCGTCGACAACTTCGAGGACCTCGGCGCCCTGCCGCAGCTGCCGGGCGTCGGCCCGCAGCGCTTCCCGTCCGAGTACGGCTGGGGCTTCTCCGCCGAAGGCGACTGGAAGACCGCCGTCCTCGTGCGCATCGGCGCGGTGATGGGCTACGGTCTGCCCGGCGGCGCCTCCCTCATGGAGGACTACTCCTACAACTTCACCGAAGGCGACGAACTCGACATGGGCTCCCACATGCTGGAGGTCTCCCCGTCCATCGGCACCATCGCCAAGCCGAAGCTGGAGATCCACCCGCTCGGCATCGGCGGCAAGGCCGACCCGGTCCGCCTGGTCTTCTCCGGCAAGCCGAAGAAGGACGCGGTCGTCGTCTCCATGTCCGACGTGCGCGAGCGCTTCCGCCTGCTCATGGACGTCGTCGACGTCGTCGAGCCGCAGGGCTCCCTCAAGG
The DNA here is from genome assembly GCF_019331725.1 of Bifidobacterium saguinibicoloris. Taxonomy (GTDB): domain Bacteria; phylum Actinomycetota; class Actinomycetes; order Actinomycetales; family Bifidobacteriaceae; genus Bifidobacterium; species Bifidobacterium saguinibicoloris. The sequence continues at coordinate 32,605 of NZ_JAHBBF010000002.1, read as the reverse complement.
AGCTGCCGTGCGCCCGCGCCGTCTGGAAGCCGCAGCCGTCCCTCAAGACCGCCGTCCAGTGCTGGATCACCGCCGGCGGCTCGCACCACACCTGCATGACCACCTCCGTCGGTCGTGAGGCCTGGGAGGACTTCGCCCGCATCGCCGGCGTCGAGCTCGCCGTCATCGACGAGAACACCACCGCCCGTCAGTTCGAGAAGGAGCTGGAACTGTCCGAGATGGTTCACCGTCTCGACAACCGTCACTGATTGACGGCTGGCGTGCCTTGACGCATCGCCGGGCTTAGCGGACGGTGAGCGTCAATGGCCATGAGAGGGCCCGATTCCCCAATGGGGAGTCGGGTCCTTCGTTTGTGCTGGGCTTGGAGAGAGGCTGGGGAGGCTGTTTGCGAAGCGGGTTGGTGCGATGCTGCCGGATCGTTTCGCTGGGGAGGCCGTTTGCGAAGCGGGTTGGTGCGACGGTGCTTGGTTGCTTCGCTGGTGGGCCTCTTCGCGAAGCGGGCTGGTCGGTTCGTGACGGGCCCTGTTCGTTTCCGCGTGTTCCGGTTCCTCCTGCTCAAACCCCCGTTATTTCCGGTTTACAGCGTCAAACCCCCGAAACGTCCCCATGTAAACGGGTGTTTGGTGCTGTAGATTCTGGATATCGGGGATTTCGACCCCCGGGATTCGTTACGGATGGCCCCTCTACAATGGGGACATGGTAAGGCATCATGCGGTTGATGCGCTGTTCGCCGAAGCGCGTCGGGAGAAGCGTTGCGTCGTGGCTCCCACGGACACCGAATTCAAGGCGATTCAGCGGCGTGTATGCTCCGGCGGCATCGTGAAGCCGTTTCGTGGGCTCTATGCGCAGACCGATTATTGGAATGCCCTTGACCGTTATGAGCAGGTCCGTCATGTCGTTCGGGCGTTGTCCCGATGCCATCCCGACTGGGTGTTCTGCGGGCCGACGGCAGCCATCATGCATCGGCTGGATTGTTCCTATCGGTTGTCGTGTCCGCTTTGGATCGCCGTCGCACCAGGCACGCATTATCGCAACTCCGGGCAGCTGACGAGACACGTCATCTCCAATCCCGAGATCGCTGAGGTGGAAGGCGTGAAGGTGACGGGGCTGCTGCGCACCTTGTTCGACTGTGCCGCCGCCTTGAGCCTGCGATATTCGCTGGCTCCCATCGATTCGTCATTGCGGGCCAATTCCGTCGACAAAGATGTTCTGCTGGCATACCCATCATCGGTGAAATATTCCCGTCGCCGTCGTACCGTCATGCGGGCGTTCACCCTGTCCGACGCGCGCAGCGAGAACGGCGGTGAATCGTCGGCACGTGGCATGCTGCATGAGATGGGGTATCCTCCCGACGACATCCAGACGGAATTCCCGTGTCTGGATCATCCGGGCAGGAGACATCGCGTGGATTTTCTCTGGAAGAAGCAGGATGGAACCTGCGTGGTGATGGAATTCGACGGTGTGCGCAAATACGTGGATCCGAATATGACGTCAGGCAGGTCGATTCGTGAGGTGGTCGATGGTGAACGCCGTAGACAGCAGTGTCTGGAACGGCAGAGGGTCTCCGTCATACGCATGTATGCCAACGAACTGGACAGCCCGGCACGAATCCTCCGCGATCTGGAAAGCCTGGGTGTTCGCCGCGTTCCGTAGCGGGATCCGTCGTCGGTGTCAGCGATGGCGCAACAGCCGTTCGTTCTCCTCGGCGAGACGATTGCGCCACTTGTCGCCGAAGCATGACATCAGGGCCTCCTGCAGCGCACTGAGCCGCATGGGCCATTCCCTGTCCGTCCACGGCTCGTGCGGTCCGGCCGTCATGATGCGGTATGCGCGGGTTTGCACGATGGTCGTGACCAGGTCGTAGGCCAAGTCATCCTCATCGTCGATGGATTCCACGGGATTGATTCGGCCGCGCTCCTGATACGTGCGATGGATGTCCCCATCGGTGCCCACCCACAGATAGGTGCCGTCATAGCGCGACCAAGGCGTTTCGAACATCATCTGGTTGGCGGCAAACGGATCCATGTCGTCGCGGCCTCCGCATATTTCCCGCAATCGCTTGCCGTATATGGTTCGGAGCCGGTTCGCCAATTCAAGTGTGGCGTCTCGGTCCATGGGAGGATAACCGCGAAGCCTCGCATCGTCGCGTATCGCCTTGCGGACCGATGGGCGATTGAGAAAGTCCTCGTACGTCCCGTCTTCCGTGTTTTCGCCGCTGTGGGCGCGCAATACGGTCAGTACGGGGGATTCATGATTTCGTCCGGCCGTACCGGCATCAATGAGACCGGGCGGGATGTCATTCTGGCCGGCGGGGTTGCCGTCATCATAATCGTTTGGCCGCGTCGTTCGCGCCGGACCGTGTGCCCTCATCGAACGTGACGTCTTCGGAGCCCGTACCTGCCGTGCTGTTTCGGAGGTGCGCATCGTCCGGAACGCAGCGAAGGTTCGTATCAGCCTGGACAAAATCCCCATGACGGATGCCCTCCTTTTCCGCCCAACCCGTTCGATATGCCGATTCCATTCCATGTTACGGCCGAAATCCCCATTATTCCCGGTCTACAGCGTCAAATGCCCGTTTGAGAAGGGTGGTTTCATCCATGTGGTGCTGTAAATACCAGAGAACGGGGGTTTCAGCCGGGTTTGTCGAGATGCGTCGCCGATTGGGGTGCCGCCGGTTGGGGTGGGTCATCGCGGCATGGTGGGAGTGGAGCGTGCGGCTACTCGCTCCGCGCCGCGCGCACGAACGTGTCGAAGATGGCCTGTGAACGCGGGTCCACCTTGTACAGGAACTCGGGATGCCATTGCATGGCCCACAGGAACCGGCTCGCCGGCCGCCACAACGCCTCAATCACCCCGTCCGGAGCCACGCCCATGACGCGCAGCCCCGGTGCCGGTTCGCGCACGGCCTGATGGTGATAGCTGTTCACGGCGATTTCCCGTTGGCCTACGAACAGTTCGGCCAGCGGCGTGCCGGGCGTCAACGTCACGGTGTGCCCGAACGCGTCGTACGGCGGATTCATATGATGTTCGACTCCGCTGGGATGCTCGGTGGGCAGATCCTGCCATAGCGTGCCGCCCAGGAACCGGTTGATGAACTGGATGCCGCGGCAGATGCTGAGAATCGGCTTGTCCAGTCGTATCACAGCCGGCAGCAGCAGTGATTCCATGCGGTCGCGCTCGGGGGAGAGCGCTTCGCTGCGGCCGGTCGCGTCATCCGCGTCAGCGGCCGTGGAATCGTCTCGCCGCCCGGCTGCACCATCTCTCTTGCCGTCCATCGGTTCGTCGGTGCCTGCAGCGCCGATGCCGGTCCTGTTCCCGGGATTGGCCAAGAGACCGACTGACGACCCTACATCCGGTCCGCCCGTGAACAGGAACGCGTCGAACCGTTCGGCGCACTGCTCCACCACGTCCGCATCGTCGGTCAGCGGCGGCATCACCGGCGTGCCACCCGCGCGCAGCACGGCATCCATGTATCCGGGCAGCATCCACAGGCTGTCCCGCCCGTAATCCATCAGTGGCGTCACTGCGATCATCGGCCGATCGGTCATCACGCACCCCTTATTTCCGTCATCCCGCGAACGGGCGATTATGTGATTCGCACGGTGCCGTCACTCTATCGGACCGATGTGAACCCGAGCCGATGGTCGTCAGGTCAAGGGAATCCGTAGCATGCTCGCCGTATCCCCGGTATTCGCCGTATTGGGCGTGGCGCGACGGTGTCGGATTGTTTCGCTGGAAGGTCTGTCCGTGAAGCATGCTGGTGTTGTGGTGACTGGGTGTTTCGCCGAGGAGGGTATCCGTGAAGCGATTGGTCGGTGGTCATCCGAGTTATGTCGCTGGGTGGGCTCTCGGTGATGCGGATCGGTGCGATGCTGCCGGCTTGTTTCGCTGGATGAATGATGACTGGGAGATGCGATGCCCGGGCATTCATCGGGGGCTGCATCTCCCTTGCGCATGATGTTCCGCGGCAATACACTGGAAGCGTTGGCAACGTAAACATGCAGCGAAGACGGTGCTTGCGCGGGCCACGTGACATAGAGGTTCAGGAGTCCTAGGGGGGAAGGAAGCTAGCGATGACAATGAACCATGATCCGCGTCCATCCGGCAGGTGGATGAAACTCCTCGCGATACCGGCCGCCGTGGCGACGCTCATAGTGGGCGTCCCTGCGGCCAACGCCGCCGAAGGAGCATCGGCGCAATCCGAGTCGACGACTACGTCGCAGCAGACGCAGTCGGCCGCATCGGCCGCAGATGCGGCACAATCCAAGAACCAGACGCAGTCGGCATCGGTAACCGCGTCCGCAGGCAAGACCGCCGCGGCCGGAACGTCGTCAGCCGCCGCATCGGGTGCGGCCGCGTCCAAGGCCGCGGCATCCGGCAAGACCGCCGCGTCGGCGCAGCCGCAAGGCGGCGAGTCCCAGTCCAAGGCCACGTCTTCGGCTGTCCAGTCGCCCCAGACTGTCCAATCGGCCCAGACCTCGAAGGCGGCTACGGCGACCCAGTCTCAGCCGACCCAGTCGACCACCCAGCAGGCGCAACCCAAGGCCGCGGACGAACCGGTCTACGGCTACACCATCACCTTCGATTCGCAGGGCGGCACCCCGGTCGACCACACCGCCACGTGGATGAAGAACGACGCGACCGGCAGCAACAGCGAGGAGTGGTCCGACAAGGTCACCAAGCCCACCCGCGAAGGCTTCCGCTTCGTGTGCTGGTCCACCCAGAAGTCGGACAAGGCCTGCGACCATGACCTCTGGAACCTCTGGTTCTCGAACGACGGAATCACCTCGGACATGACCGTGTACGCGCAGTGGGCGGGCATCGCCGTCCGCGTGTACATCGGCAGCGAGACCAGCGGCAACTTCGTCGACATGACCAACGGTGACATTCCGGCCGATAACCCGAAGTTCGTCGCCCCGGCGAAGGACGGCTGCACGTTCGACCACTGGTCCACCGATGAGGACGGCACGGTCGTGTTCGATCCGACGAAGCCGCTCGCCTCGGCGAAGGCCAGCATGTCCGCCTACCCGCAGTACCTGTGCACCATCACGTTCGACACGCAGGGCGGCGATCCGATCGCCTCGATTCAGGCGCCTACGGGCCAGCCGTTGACGAACCTGCCGACCCCCACGCGTAGCGGCTACACGTTCGTCCAATGGACGTACGACGCCGCCGGTGACCAGCGGTTCTTCGACACCCGTCAGGTCCGCAACGCGTTCACGCTCTACGCCCAGTGGAAAGAGAATGCCAAGTACACCATCACCTTCGATTCGCAGGGCGGCTCCGACATCGGTCATACCGCGGAATGGTGGGCCAATGACACGACGACGCACAACGACACCGAATGGGTGAACCACGTCAACATTCCGGATCGGACCGGCTACCGGTTCCAGTGCTGGTCCACGCAGAAGGACGACGTGGAATGCACGCACAACCTCCGCACCGTCTGGAAGCAGCCCGACGGCATCACCTCGGACATGACCGTGTACGCGCAGTGGGAGGCCATCGCGGTCCGCATCTACATCGGCAGCAAGACCAGCGGCAAGTACGTCACGGTGAACTATGGTGATGTTCCCGCCAACGATCCGAAGCTCGTGGCGCCCGCGAAGGACGGCTGCACGTTCGGCCACTGGTCGCTCGGCGAATACGACTACGGCACGTTCGACCCGTCGCAGCCGCTCGACGAGGAGAGCGACTTCTCCATCTACCCGCAGTACCTGTGCACCGTCACGTTCGATGCACAGGGCGGCGACGCGGTCGCCCCGGTCCAAGCCGCCACGAGCCATGCACTTACGAACCTGCCCACGCCCACGCGCGAGGGCTACACGTTCACTGGCTGGACGTATGACGCCGCCGGCGACCAGGAGTTCGTCGCGACGAGGAAAGTGAACAAGGCGTTCACTCTCTATGCCCAGTGGAAGGTGAACGAGTACACGGTGTCGTTCGATGCGAACGGCGGTTCGGCCGTGGACGCGCAGACCGTGGAGTACGGCAAGACCGTGACGAAGCCTGCGGATCCGACCCGTGAGGGCTATACGTTCGCGGGTTGGACGACGGATGAGGCCGGCAAGACCGCGTACGATTTCGCCACGCCGGTCTCCGGCGACCTGACGCTGTACGCGCAGTGGACGGTGAACGAGTACACGGTGTCGTTCGATGCGAACGGCGGTTCGTCCGTGGACGCGCAGACCGTGGAGTACGGCAAGACCGTGACGAAGCCTGCGGATCCGACGCGTGAAGGCTATACGTTCGCGGGTTGGACCACGGACAAGGACGGCAAGACCGCGTACGATTTCGCCACGCCCGTGTCCGGTGACCTCACCCTCTACGCCCAGTGGACGAAGAACGCCGAGCAGCCTGGCGAGAAGCCGGGTGAGAACGGCGGCTCCACGCCGACCACGCCGTCCAAGCCGAACCAGTCGAAGCCCTCCAACGACGCCAAGAAGAACGCTGCCAAGAAGGACAACGCGAAGCAGTCCTCCGCCAAGACCGCCAAGACCGCGCGTCTGTCGAAGACGGGTTCGTCCGTCGCCGTGATGGGCATCGCCGTCATGCTGCTGCTGGCGGCCGCCGGCATGGCGCTGGCCGTCCGTCGCAACCGCGACTGACGGCAGGTTCTCCGGTCGGGCCGCGCGCTCGTCGCGTCGGTTCGGCCGCTGACCCGATTCCGGCCCGCTGATTTGGCTGGTCGGAACGCATTGAGGCCGGCATCTCCGTTCCGGAGATGCCGGCCTCTTGTCGTCCATGGTTCGGGCGTCGCTTCCTCGCCATCGATGGCACGAATCCGACGTCAGTGGCCCCGTCAGCGTCGTCTCTGCGCCAAGGTTGGCATCGAACCGACGCTGAGACCTGTGTGAGCGTCGGCTTCGCGCCAAATGTGGCGTGCAGACGATGCCAAGGCCCTGTCAGCGTCGAATCCATGCCAAGGTTGGTGCGGAAACACCGCTAACGGCTATGTGAGCGTCGTATCCATGCCAGGTTTGGCACGGATACGACAGTAGGAAGCTCTGTCAGCGGGCCGGCAGGTCCGACCGTCGGTTGCGTGCCATGGGTTCGGCGACCCGGCGACCCGGCAACCAACCTCCCGCACCCTCAGCGCTTGCCGGCGTACAGCTCGTGCTCGATGACGTCGGCGAACACGCGGTTGACGGCCGGGCGCACGACCTTGAGCGACGGGGTCAGGCACTTGTTCGCCTGCGTGAGCTGCGTGTCGAGTACCACGAACTTGCGCACGGATTCGGCGCGCGAAACGGTCGCGTTCGCGCGGTCGACGTACTGCTGGATCTCCTCGTGGACGGCCGCGTTGGTGATGAGGCGGTCGATGGGCGTCTCGAGGGACAGACCGTGCTGCGGCAGCCATGTCTCCAGCGCCTCGGGGTCAAGGGTCACCAGCGCGCCGATGAACGGACGCTGATCGCCCACCACCACGGCATGCTCCACGATCGGGCACTTGGCGATCTCCTCCTCCAGCGGAATGGGGGAGACGTTCTTGCCGCCGGCGGTGATGATGATGTCCTTCTTGCGGCCGGTGATCGTGATGCGGCCCTCGTCGTCGATGGACGCGAGGTCGCCGGTCTTGAGCCACCCGTCCGAGGTGAACGCCTCGGCGGTCTTCTCCGGCAGGTTGTGGTAGCCGCGGAACACGTTCGGGCCCTTGACCTGCAGCTCGCCGTCGGAGGCGATGCGCACCGACGAGCCGGGCGCGGGCTGGCCGACCGTGCCGATCACGTTGTCGTCGACGCGGGTCGCGGCGAACGGCGCGGCCGTTTCGGTCATGCCGTAGCCCTGGATCATCGGCAGGCCGATGCCGTTGTAGAAGTGCGCGAGGTCGAGGGACAGGGGCGCGCCGCCACATGCCACGTACTTGATCTTCGGGCCGAGCGCGCCGCGCACGGTGCGGTAGACGAGTGTCTCGTACTTGGCGTGCTCGGCGATTTCGGCGAGCGTGTGCTTCTCGCCGGCCTGTTCGGCCTTGCTCCATGTGATCGCCGCCTCGGCGGCCTTGAGGAACAGGCGGCCCTTCCAACCGGCGCCGGCCTTGCGGGAGGCGGCGTTGTACACCTTCTCGAACACGCGCGGCACGCCCAGCAGGTAGGTGGGCTGGAAGGAGCGCAGGTCGGGCAGGAGGGACTTCGTGTCCGGCAGGTATCCGACGACGCCGTCGTCGGAGGCGATGGACGCGTACTGGATGAAACGTGCGAAGCAGTGGGCGAGCGGCAGGAACAGGAGCAGGCGCGGATGGTCGTCGAGGATCATCTCGTGCAGCGCCTCGCTTGCGGCGATGGTGATCGACACGAAGTTGCGGTGCGTGAGTTCGGCGCCCTTGGGTGCGCCGGTGGAGCCGGACGTGTACACGATGGTGGCGAGGTCGTCGATGTGGACCGATGCGATGCGCTCGTCGAGTTCCTCGTCGGAGACGGTGACGCCGAGGCCTTCGAGCGCGCCGAGCGCGTTGCCTTCGATCATGAGGATCTGCTTGAGGGACGGGCAGTGGTCCTTGACGGAGTCGAGACGGTCGAAGCGCGTGCGGTCGTCGGCGAACGCAAGCTTGACGTCGGCGTCGTTGAGGATGCGCTGCGCCTGGGCGGCGGAGTCGGTGTCGTAGATCGGCACGCTGACGGCGCCGATGGCGGCGATGGCGAAGTCGAGCACGCCCCATTCGAGTCGGGTGGAGGAGAAGATGGTGATCGCGTCGCCTTTGGCGACGCCGAGCGCGATGAGGCCGCGCGCGGCGGAGACGACCATGCGGTGGAATTCGCCGGTGGTGACGTTCTGCCAGCGGCCGGGGCCGAGCTTCTTCTCGGCGATGACAGTGTCCTCTCCGGTGCGTGCGAGACGGTCGGTGAGGAGGGAGTAGATGGTCTGGTCGTCCTTGAGTTCGACGGACGATCCTGGTGTGGTGTAGTGGTCGAGCATGATGCCGTGTTCCTTACGTGTTTCGGTGGCCGTGACGATCGCCCGCGATGGGGAGGTGACGATTTCGGCCAGTCTGTCGACGAGGTTACGTGTCCGTAGGTTCTTTTGTTTTGTGCGCAATGCCATAAGCGCGACGACGACTTTTGTATATGCCCACAACACGCCCGCGGCACGCCTGTGGCGTGCCGGCGATGTGTCGGCGGCGTACGCGTCGGAGGCGTGCGGCGGCGGAATCCGGCGCGTGTCGCCGACAGGTCCCGCCCGATGGCTACGATACTGCTCCGGCGGATGAACGTTAGCGTTAACAAACACTGAAAAAAGCGCTTTCGCCAAGAACAGCAGAGGAAGAGCACACGTAAGGACGCTGCCATGAACCAAGCAGTAGAAACATTGAGGACATCCGCCGGCGCGGCCGGCGTCAAGTCGGCCGAACCGGCCGAGCCGGTGGAGCCGGTCGTGGAGGCCGATGAGCACCAGCGCCGCGGCTCCGGCCGCTACATCGTCGGCCTCGCGCTGAGCGCGGGCCTTGCCGGCCTGCTCTACGGCTACGACACCGTCTCCATCTCCGGCGCCATCGACTTCCTGCAGGAGAAGTACGCGCTGAGCCCCGCCCTGCAGGGCCTCGTCATCAGCTCCATCATGATCGGCGGCGTCATCGGCGCCGGCTTCTCCGGCTTCCTGTCCGACAAGTACGGTCGCCGCAGGATCCTCATGTTCGGCGGCGCGTTCTTCTTCGTCGCCGCCCTGTGGAGCGCGTTCACGTTCAGCCCGTTCACGCTGATCCTTGCCCGCGTCATCGGAGGCGTCGGCATCGGCCTGGCCGCGGCGCTCGCCGTCACCTACATCACCGAATCCGCGCCGACCAACATCCGCGGCGCGCTCACCTCCGCCTACCAGCTGCTCACCATCTCGGGCATCTTCCTGACGAACGTCATCAACTACTTCATCGCCTCCTCCGGCTCCCACGCGTGGGGCGTCGCCAACGGCTGGCGCTGGATGCTCGGCATCGGCGCCATCCCGGCCGCCATCTTCGTGGCCGCGCTGTGGCTGTCCCCGGAGTCGCCGCGATTCCTCGTGCAGGCCGGTCGCGTCGAGGAGGGATACAAGGTCCTCGAGCGCATCAACGGCTCCGACAAGGCCCGTCGCGACGTCGAGGAGATCCAGCTGCAGATCGCCGAGGAGCGTAAGGCCAACGCCAGCTTCTCCGACCTGTTCAAGCCCGGCCTGAGGAAGGCCCTGCTCATCGGCATCTTCCTGGCCATCTTCAACCAGGCGATCGGCATGAACGCCATCTCCTACTACGGACCGGTCATGTTCAGCCACATGGGCTTCGGCGGCAACACCGAGTTCCTCGCCTCCTCGCTCGTCGGCGGCATCGAGCTCGTGTTCACCGTGGTGGGCATGTACCTCATCGACACCGCCGGCCGCAAGAAGCTCATGGCCGTCGGCTCCGGCCTCATGGTCCTGTTCGCGCTCGGCATCAGCTTCGCGTATGCGAACAACTACCAGCTGCTCATGCTCATCTTCGTGATGTGCTTCACCTCCGCGTTCGCGTTCTCGATGGGTCCGATTCCGTGGATCATGATCCCGGAGCTGTTCCCGACCTACCTGCGCGGCCGCGCCACCGGCATCTGCACCGTGTTCCTGTGGGGCACCAACTGGGCGATCGGCCAGTTCACCCCGATGCTCATCAGCTCCATCGGCGGCATGGGCACGTTCCTCGTGTTCGCCGGCACCAACCTCCTGTGCTTCCTCGGCGTCATCACCTTCGTGCCCGAGACCAAGGACAAGACCCTCGAGGAGATCGCCGAGCTGTGGAAGCCGAAGCAGGATCGGTCCAACGCGCAGATGGAGGTCGTGCGCGCCACCGCCGACCTCAAGCAGGCCGAGGCCGACATCAAGGCCGCCGAGGCCGAGCTGGCCCGCGCCCGCCGCGCCAAGGAGCGCGCCATCGCCACCAAGGCCGCCGCCGAGGCGCTCGTCGCCGCGCAGAAGTCCCGCTGACCGGTCCGCCGGGACTGTCCCGGTCCGCCCTTCCCGTCCTCCGCCCCTCCTTGCGCTCGTTTCTATAGAAACGGACGTTTGGTGGGCTCCTGAGCGTCCGGTTTCGTCCGTTCCTATAGGTTCGGATGTTTGGTGGGCTTCCGAGAGGCTGGTTTCGCTCGTTCCTATAGAAACGGACGTTTGGACTATGTTGGTGGGTGCGGTTTCGTCCGATTCTTAAGAATCGGACGGGAGTGGGCCTGTACGTGTGCCCCGTTTCGTCCGATTCTGTAGAAACGGATGTTTGGTGGGCTTCCGAGAGGCCTGGTTTCGTCCGATTCTGTAGGTTCGGATGTTTGGGAGTGCCGTGTGTGCCCTGTTGCGCTCGATTCTATAGAAACGGACGTTTGGACCGTGTTGGTGGGTGCGGTTGCGTCCGATTCTGTAGGAACGGGTGTTTGAGAGTGCTTGTGCGTCCTGTTCCGTCCGATTCTGCAGGAACGGACGTTCCGTCCGTGATCCGCGCCCCGTTTCCGTCCGATACGTAAGAATCGGACGGGACGACGGGGACTCGCCTGGTTCGTTGACCGGTTCGCCCGGTTCGCCCGGTCCGCCCGCTTCGGCGCCGGGACCGATAACCCGCTAGAACCAACGCCTATGATGCCGCGATTGCACCGTAACATCATGGGCGTTTACTATTGATGCGCTTATTCATGGCGTCCGCCGCCCGTCGCGGCGCGCGCCGCATCGCACGAAAAGCAAGAGGAAGAACAGCAGAAATGAAGACGAAGAACCTGAGGAAGGGACTCAAGGGCGCGCTTTCGGCCGCATTGGCCGGCGTGCTCGCGTTCTCGCTCGCCGCATGCTCGCAGACCGGCGGCTCCACCACGTCCACCGCGAACGGTGTCTCCGGCCAGACCACGTTCACGTACGCGCGCTCCGCGGCCGTGACCTCGCTCAACCTGTGGACCGAGATCACCTCGAACAACGCGTTCGCCATCGACAAAGTCTTCGAACCGCTCGTCAGCTTCGACAAGGACGGCAAGATCATCGACTGGCTCGCCAAGTCGCACAAGGTCTCCGAGGACGGCCTGACCTACACGTTCACGCTGCGCGACGGCCTCAAGTTCTCCGACGGCACCGACGTGACCGCCGACGACGCCGTCTTCTCCATCAAGCAGCATCAGGCGGAGAAGGACGCGGCCCTGCCGCTCACCGCCGACATCGCCTCCGTCGAGGCGCCGGACAAGAAGACCGTCGAGATCAAGCTCAACAGCGCCTACACGCCGCTGCTCGCCGAACTCGCCAACTTCTCCAACGGCATCGTGCCGAAGGACTTCGGCGGCAAGAGCGAGAAGGCGTTCTTCGAGAACCCGGTGGGCACCGGCCCGTTCGTCGTGGACAAGTGGGACAAGTCCGGCGACCTCACGTTCAAGAAGAACGACAACTACTGGCAGAAGGGCAAGCCGGGCATCTCCAAGCTCGTCTACAAGGTCGTCGAGGACGGCACGCAGGCCGTCAACCAGCTGAAGACCGGTGAGGTGGACGGCATCGAAAGCCCCGCGCTGGAGAACATCGACGAGCTGGAGAACGGCTCCGACACCAAGGTGGAGACCGCCGGCAGCTGGGTGACTCACACGTTCTTCTTCAACACCGCCGACGAGCACTTCTCCGACGTCCACGTGCGCCGTGCTCTCGCCTACGCGCTCAACCGCGACGACGTGACCAAGGCCGTCGCCTTCGACCACGCGACCACCGCGAAGACCGTCCTGCCGAAGGCCATCAAGTACAGCACGCAGGATTCCATCACCCCGGTGGACAACGACCAGGCCAAGGCCAAGGACGAGCTCGCGCAGTCCAAGTTCCCGAAGGGCTTCGAGGCGAAGATCCTCGTGCCGTCCGGCAACAACGCCTACCAGCAGGCCGCGCAGCTGCTCCAGTCCGCCGCCGCGAAGATCGACGTCACGCTCGACATCGATTCGGTGGACATGGCCACGTTCCGTTCCCGCTTCAAGGCGTTCGACTACCAGATCATGATCAACTCCGCACAGGCCGACTATCCGGACGCCGATTCGATCATCGACTTCCAGGCCGATCCGGACGGCTTCAGCAAGTCCTACTGGACCAGCTATTCGAACGACGAGGTCACCAAGGAGCTCAAGCAGGCGCAGGTCACGCCCGACGGCGACAAGCGTGCCGAGCTCTACAAGAGCATCCAGCAGACCCTCGCCGATGAGGTCCCGTACATCCCGCTGTACTCGCCCGACATCGTCAAGGCCGTGCGCAAGAACGTGACCGGCCTCGAGGTCCTGCCGAACGATTCCGTCCGCTTCCAGGACGTCAAGTTCGAGTAGTCCCGCCGGTCCGGCCGATCACTAGCCCGGACAGCCCGCCGGCCCGGCCCACCCCGCCGGCCCGGACAGTCCGGACCGGCCAGACAGGTCCGCCGCTACAATGGCCCTCATGACCCACAACCGCCGCGCCGCCCTCGCCACATGGCTGGGCGGCGTCGTCGTACACGCGGTGCTCGTGCTCGCGCTCGTCACCGTCGGCGTGTTCCTCATCGTCCGTCTCGTGCCCGGCGACCCGGCGCAGATGGTGCTCGGTCTCAAGGCGAGCCCCGCGCAGATTGCGGACCTGCGTCATCGTCTCGGCCTCGACCAGTCCATCGGACGCCAGTTCGTCTCGTTCGTCACGACCCTCGTCACCACCGGCGACACCGGCGAGTCGATCGCCTACCATGTCTCGTCGCGTGCGCTCGTCCTCGACAGGCTTCCCGTCTCGCTGTGGCTCGTCGGCTGTTCGGCCGTGCTCGTCGTCGCGATTTCCCTGCCGCTCGCCATGACGGCCGCCCTGCACAAGGGTTCCTGGATCGACCAGCTGGTGCGCGTCGTGCCGACCGTCACGCTCGGCATGCCGGAATTCTGGGTGGGACTCGTGTTCGTGCTCGTCTTCGCCGTGACCTTGCGGATCTTCCCGGTCGGCGGCACGCAGCCCGGCATCGACGGCATGCTGTATTCGATGGCCCTGCCGAGCCTTACGATCGCGCTCGCCCAGACCCCGTTCATCGTGCGGTCGCTGCGCACGCGCATCCTCGAGGTGCTCGGCGCCGACTTCGTCACGACGCTGCGCGCGGCCGGCCTGTCCCGCCGTGCGATCCGCCGTCACGTGCTGCGCAACGCCCTTCTGCCCGCGTTGCAGCTGTATGGCATGAAGGTTTCGTTCCTCATTGGCGGCACGCTCGTCGTGGAGCAGGTCTTCGGCCTCAGAGGCGTGGGTTCATTGCTGTTCGCCGCGATCACCGCACGCGATTTCCCGCTCATCCAGGCGGTGGCGATGTACTGCGCGCTCGGCGTCGTCCTCGTCTCCACGTTGGTGCGGCTCGCCGGCGGGCTCATCGACTACCGCGTGCGGGAAGGAGGCGCGCGATGAGGAACCCCGATTCCGCCGGCATCCGTCCCGTCCAACCCGCCTCCGACGGCCAACCCACCAGCCCCGATTCCGCCGGCGTCCGTCCCGCCACCGGCGTCCGTCCGTCCCGTCCGCGCCGCTCCCGTACGCTCGCCGCGGGCCTCGTCCTGCTCGCGCTCATCGTGCTCGCCGTCGCCGTCATCCTGGTGCTTTCTCCCTACGATCCCGTCGCAGAGGACATCGCCTCGATGCTTCAGGCACCTTCCCTGGCCCATCCGTTCGGCACCGACCAGCTCGGCCGCGACATCCTCACGCGCGTCGCCGCCGCCGGGCGCATCGACCTCATGCTCATGATGGGCGTCGAGGCGCTGCCGTTCGTCATCGGCACCGCCGCCGGCCTCGTCGCCGGCTTCTACGGCGGATGGCCGGACCGCGCGATCACGCTGCTGTCCGACGCGCTCATCGCGTTCCCGTTCTACCTGCTCGTCGCGGTCGTCGCGTTCGTGACCGGCACCGGCATGAAGGGCATCTTCCTCACGTTCCTCATCATGGGCTGGATCATCTTCGCGCGCACCGTCAAGGGCGCGACCGCTTCGCTCGCCCGGGCCGAATGGGTGGAGTCCGCGCGCGTCATGGGCTTCTCCGACCTGTCCATCCTCACCCGTCAGATGCTGCCGAACGTGCTCTCGCAGGCGGTGACCGTGCTCATGAGCGACATGGTGGCGCTGCTCGTCGCCATCGTCACGCTCGGCTACCTGGGTCTCGGCATCGCCCCGCCCACGCCCGACTGGGGCACGATGATCGCCGACGGCCAGTCGTTCCTCGCCACCCGCTGGTGGGTGTCGACGCTGCCCGGCTGCGCCGTCGTTCTCGTCGGCGTCGCGCTCGCCCTCATCGGCGACGGGTTGAACGACGTGAGAAGGGAGACGTGATGTCCGATCCGACCATGCCGTCCGTGTTCTCGTCACCCGCCGCGTCCGTTCCGTCCGGCCCGACGCCCGTGCCGTTCGTGCGTGTGCGGAATCTGCGCGTCCTGTCCGATGCGACCGGCGTTCCGCTTGTCGACGGCGTCTCGTTCGACGTCGCCCGCGGCGGGACCGTCGGCATCGTCGGCGAATCCGGTTCCGGCAAAAGCCTGACGCTGCGCGCGGTCATGGGGCTGCCGCCCGAAGGCGTGCGCGTCGCGGACCCCGCGGCCGTCGCGTTTCCCGCGACGTCCGACGCGTCCGCACCCCGCCTCGCGATGATCTTCCAGGATCCGGTCGCCTCGCTCGACCCGCTGTGCGGCGTCGTGCGGCAGGTCGCCGAGGTCATGCGCGCCCACGGTACGACGGACATGTCCGCCCTCCTCGGAGACGGAACGTCCGATGCCGCCGCATCCGTCTCCGATCCGACGTCCGGCCGACGACCGTTCCCGTTCGCCGGCCTCCGCGCGCGCCGCGAGGCCTACCGTGCCGCCGCCGACCTGCTCGTCGCCCTCGGCCTGCCCGCATCGCTGCGCGACCGCGACCGATACCCGGGGCAGCTGTCCGGCGGCCAATGCCAACGCGTCGGCATCGCCATCGCGCTCGCCTGCCGGCCGGACGTCCTCCTGTGCGACGAACCCACCACCGCGCTCGACGTGACCGTGCAACGCCAGATCCTCGACCTGCTCGCCTCACTGCGTGAACGGCTCGGCCTCACCATGCTGTTCGTCACCCACAACCTCGGCGTCGCCGCGCACCTGTGCGACCGGCTCGTCGTCATGCGCCGCGGACGCGTCGTCGAAACCGGGCCGACCGCCCGCATCCTCGCCGAACCGCACGACGACTACACGAAGCGCCTCATCGACGCGATCCTCCCCATCCCCGGTGCGGCGGACGCCGGCCGGACGGACGGCGAAAACGCCGATGACGACGGGAAGGAGGAGACGCGATGACCGACGACCCCACCCCGATCCTCGACCTGCGTCACGTGACCGTGACATACGGCGGCTTCACCGCTGTCGACGACGTGTCGCTGACGCTGCCGAAAGGCGGCGCGCTCGGCGTCGTCGGCGAATCGGGCGCCGGCAAATCCACGCTCGCTCGCGTCGCCGCCGGACTCATCACGCCGCACGCCGGCGAGACCCTGCTCGACGGCGTGCCGCTCGCGCCCATCCGCCGCACCCGCGCACAACGCCGACGCATCCAGATGGTGTTCCAGAACCCGGATTCCTCGCTCAACCCGAGCCACACCATCCGGCGCATCCTCGCCGAAGGCATGCTCCTGCACGGCACGCTCGGCACCCATCCCACGCGCGAGGCCGTCGACGCACGATGCCGTGAGCTGCTGCGCATGGTGGGAATGGGGGAGCGCGCCGACCTCGACGGGATCCTCGCCCGCCGCCCCCACGCGTTCTCCGGCGGGCAACGCCAGCGCATCGCCATCGCCCGGGCGCTCGCCGTCGAACCGGACGTGCTCGTCGCGGACGAACCGACCAGCGCGCTCGACGTGTCCGTCCAACGCGACATCCTCGACCTGCTCGACGGCCTGCGCCGCAGGCGGCGGCTCAGCCTCATGCTCATCACCCACGACCTCGGCGTCGTCAATGCGCTGTGCGACGAGGTGGCCGTGATGCGTCACGGCGAGATCGTCGCCAACGGGCCGGCCGACCTGTTCTTCCACGCGCCGCTCGCCGGCTATTCGGGTGAGCTCCTCGACGCCGCCCGCGCCGTCGCCCTCTGACCGGCCGCACGTCCCCGCCTCTTCCCGCGGCGAAGACCTCTGGCGCGTACCCCGTCTTTCCGCTACGGTTGGACGGGTTCCGCACGCTAGGGAAGGGGAGACATGTTCGACAAACGACTGTTCCGGATGGCGCCCGGCATCGGCCGGCTCGTGGCGGGCAAGGTGGCCTGCCTGTGGGTGGGGTTGCTTGCGAACATCGGCTTCATGATCGCGCTGGTGGCCCTGTTCGCCAACCTGCTCACGGCCGCCGACCCCCACATGTTCGCCTGCGACGCCGCCTCCCCGGCCGACTGTCCCACGAACCTGTTCGATTTCGACGTGCAGCTCACGCCCATGCCCGGCGACCTCATGTTCTACGCGCTCATGATGCTCTGCTGCGCGCTGCTGCGCTACGGCATGACCACGCTCGCCGCGCGCCTCGGCACCGAGGCCTCCGAACGCGTCAAGCTCGCCCTGCGCGAACGCCTCTACCGCAAGATGCTGGACTTCGGCCCCTCCTACGCGCAGCATGTGCGCACCGCCGACGTGGTGCAGTCCGCCGGTGAGGGCATCGAGCAGATCCAGAGCTTCTTCGAACTGTTCCTGCCGCAGCTGTTCTATGCGGTGCTCGCGCCGCTCACCCTGTTCGCCGTGCTCGCGCCGCTCGACCTGCCCACGGCCGTCACGATGCTCGTCTGCGCGCCGCTCATCGTGCTCGTGGTGGGCATGGTGGCGATGAGCGCCGCCCGCGTGTTCAAACGCTATTGGGGCCGCTACACGGACATGGGCGCCGCGTTCCTCGACGACATGCAGGGTCTGGAGACGCTCAAGGCGTTCGACGCGGACGGCCGCGCCGCGCGCGACATGGACGAGAAGGCCGAGAACTTCCGCGTGATGACGATGCGCGTGCTGCAGATCCAGCTGCGGTCCCTGTCCGCCATGGACCTGGTGGCGTACGGCGGCACCGCGGCCGGTATCGGCGTGGCCCTGTGGCGCTACGCCGGCTCCGACGGCGCGTTCGCCTCCGGCTCGGCATGGTCGTTCGCCGACCTCGCGGCCGGCGCGCACGGTCCGCTCGCCTACGTCGCCTACCTGCTCCAGTACGTGTTCCCGTACGGGTTCGGGTATCCGCTCACGTTGAGCGGCCTCATGCTCATCGTGCTGCTGTCGGCCGATTTCTTCATCCCGCTGCGCCAGCTCGGCTCGTTCTTCCACGTGGCGATGAACGGCATGACCTCCACGAAGCGCATCTTCGCGCTGCTCGACACGCCCGTGCCGGCGCGCGGCACAGCGACGCTGCCGGCCGGCGACGCCGCGCCGCCCGTCCGGTTCGAGCACGTCCGGTTCGCGTACGACGATGCGTCCGATGCATCCTCGTCCGATGTGTCCGATTCGTCCAGGGTGTCCGACGCCGCGACGCACGCCCCCGCGCTGCGCGACGTCACGTTCGAGGCCCTGCCGGGTCAGGTCACCGCGGTCGTGGGCGTCTCCGGCTCCGGCAAGTCCACGGCCGCCGCGCTGCTCTCCGGCTCAATCGCCGGATACGCCGGCTCCGTCACCATCGACGGCGTGGACGTCTCCGCGCTTTCCGGCGAGGCCCTCGCCCGCGCGGTCACCGTGATCGGCGCCCGCAGTCACCTGTTCGCCGGCACCCTGCGCGACAATCTCATGATGGCGCTGCCTGTCCACGATTCGTCCGACGTCGCGTCCGATTCCACGCCCGACGTCGTCGACCCCCGCCTCTGGCACGCCCTCGAACAGGCGCGCATCGCCGACTTCGTGCGCACGCAACCCGCCGGCCTCGACATGCCCATCGAACAGGACGCCGCCAACCTGTCCGGCGGCCAGCGCCAGCGCATCGCCATCGCCCGCGCGCTGCTGCACGACGCGCCCGTCATCGTGTTCGACGAGGCGACGAGCAGCGTCGACGTCGAAAGCGAGGAGCTCATCCTCGCCGCCATCCGCGACCTCGCGGCCGTGGGCGGCAAGACCGTCGTCATGATCACCCACCGCATGGCCAACGCGCGGGGAGCGGACCGTATCGTCGTGTTCGACCACGGCGAGACCGTCGAGACCGGCACGCACGACACGCTCATGCAGGCGGACGGACGCTACGCCGAACTCTTCCGCACCCAGGCCGGCATCGAGGCGCTCGACGGAACCGCCGCGACGGAACCCGTCGCAGTCACCGGAACCGTCGCAACGGCAGAATCGGCCGGTACCGCGGCATCGGACACGGCGGGGGAGACCGCCGCATCCGCTGGAACTGCTGAAACAATCGCCGCACACCGCATGTCCACGCCGCAGCTCATCGCGCGTCTCCTCGGCGAGGCGAAACCACTCGCGCACCTCATGACCGCCGCCTGCGTGGCCGGCACCCTCGGCCACCTGTCCGCCACGTTCCTGCCGGTGTTTGGCATGGCCGCCGCGTTCGCGCTCGCCGGCAACCCGGTGTGGGGCATCGGCGCGCCCGCGGCTGTCGCCGCGATGGTCGTCTGCGCCGTGCTGCGCGGTCTCATGCGCTACGTGGAGCAGTACCTCAACCACAACGTGGCGTTCCACCTGCTGGCCCTGTTCCGTTCGAAGGCGTTCGCCGCGCTGCGCCGGCTCGCCCCCGCGAAGCTCGCCGGACACGGCAAGGGCGACCTCATCGCCATGCTCACCACCGACGTGGAACTGCTCGAGATCTTCTTCGCGCACACCATCAGCCCGGTGGTCATCGCCCTCGTCACCTCCGTGGCGTACGCGCTCGTCCTGCTCGCCGTCAGCCCGTGGATGGCGCTGGCGCTCGTCGTGGCGCACCTCGTGATCGGCGTGGTCGTGCCGCGCTTCTTCGCCACCGGCGTGCACAATCTGGGTCCGTCCATCCGCCGTCAGGCGTCCGAACTGGACGACGTGATGCTCGACGATATGCGCGGCCTCGACGAGATCATCCGCTTCGGCCGCGGTGAGGACCGCGTGGGTGCCATCGTGGACCGTACGAAGCGACTGTGGCGCGAACACGCGCGGCTGAGCCGCGTGAACGGCCGGTTCGCCGGCATCGGCGGCCTGCTCGTGTTCGCCCTGACCGCGGCCGCCGCCGGCGTGACGCTCGCGCTCGCCGCGGCCACCCCGGCGTCCTCGCCCGCACTGGTGACCGGGTTCGTGCTGTTTGCCAGCTCGTTCGGTCCGACGCTCGCGCTGAGCGCACTGCCCGCGAACCTCACGCAGACGTTCGCCTCTGCTCGCCGCCTGTTCGCGCTCATGGACGAGACGCCGGCCGTCACCGAGACCGGCACCGCCACGCCCGCCTACGAGGGCATGCGACTGGACCACGTCACGTTCGCGTACGACGGGGGAGCGTCCGACGGGGAGACGGCAGCCGACGCGTCCGATGGAAAGGCCGGCGACGCGTCCGATGCCGTCGCCGTCCCGCCCGCGTCGCGCCCGGTGCTCGAGGACGTCACGCTCGACGTGCCGCGCGCCGGCATCCTCGGCGTGCAGGGGCCGTCCGGCCGCGGCAAGTCCACCATGCTCAAACTGCTCATGCGTTACTGGGATCCGCGTTCCGGCACCGTGCTCCTGTCCGGCACGCCGCTGCCCGCAGTGGACGCGCATCACCGCCGCCGCGTGCAGGCGCTCATGGGCCAGGAGACGCACCTGTTCGACGGCACCATCCGCGAGAACCTGCTCATCGCCCTGCCGGAGGAGCGCATCGCGTCCACGTCGGCCGAAACGCTCGACGCGACGTTGAGTGAGGCCTGCCGCAAGGCGTCCGTCCTCGACTTCGTCGAATCGCTGCCGGACGGCCTCGACACGGCCGTCGGCGAGCTCGGCGACCGCCTGTCCGAAGGCGAACGCCAGCGCATCGGCTTGGCGCGCGTGTTCCTGCGCGACGCCGACCTCGTCCTCTTCGACGAGCCGACGAGCCGTCTCGACGCGTTGAACGAGGCCGTCATCCTCCGGTCGATCCGCGACCTGGCGATGGGAGGGAATGACGAGGGGACGGCGGACGCCGCCGGATCCACGCCCAAGGCCGTCGTCCTCGTCTCGCACCGCGAATCCGCGATGCGCATCGCCGATGCCGTCGTCCACATGTGACGGACGTTTCCGGTCACGGACGTGAAACGCCCCGACGCTGATGCGTCGGGGCGTTTCACATATATGGCGGCCGTACGGCGGCCGGCAGGTACAAGCGCAGGGCCGCCGGGATGGGCGAATCGGTGCCTGTCAGTCCTTGATGAGCGCGTCGAGCGTGTCCAACGCGTCGTCGATGGCCTTGGCCTCGCGCGCATCCTCCGCGGCGCTCGCCGCGGCCGACATCGCCGGACGGCGTACGGATACGGGCAACGGAATCGTCGGCATCGCCGAATCGGGGATTGTGCGCGTCCTGCGCGAGGACGGCACCGGCATGTCGGGCAGACCCGACAGGTCCGGCACGCGGCCGTCGTCGGGCCAATCCTCCGCGGGCGGCGCGGGAACCGGGGCGGCGTCGCCGTCCGCGGAGCGGGTGCCGGCATCTGGCATGGGGACGGGCGGCATCGCCGCGGACTGGACGGATGCGGGCGCCGGAACGGCCGGTGCGGCGGATGGCGTGGCCGACGCCGGCGTGACGGTCTGCGCGTCATCCCGCCGGCCGAACAGGATGGGGCCGGACAGCAGCGTGTCCTGGTCGTCGCCGTACCTGGACAGGTCCACGCCGGCGCTGTCGTGCACGGCGCGCGTCGCACGGTGCAGGGCCGTGGACTCCGGGTACGGCGCCGGCTGCGAGGTGGTGTCGTCCACCACCGTGTGCGCGGCCCGGCGCGCGTCCTCGGCGCGGCGCGCGGCGGACAGACGCTCCGCCTGCTCGCGTTCCTCCGCCTCGATGGCGAAGATGGTCTTCTGCGCGCTGATGCGCGACCGTTCCGCGGCCTCCATGATGCCCATGGCCTGCAGGCGTTCGTTCTCCACGCGGGCCAGCGTCGCCTCCGCATGGCGGATGTTCGCGTCCGCGGAGCTCAGCGTGTACTTGGCGGCGGCCAGCGGGGTGCGCGGCTGCCACAGGTGGTCGATCTCCTCGAGCGTGCGTCCCATCGTCTCCGGTACGAGGATGAGCACGCCGATGAGGCACAGGAGGTCGATGACGCCGAAGATGAGGAACGTGACGCCCCCGCCGAGCCGGTCGATCATCAGCGGCGTGAACTGGGCGATGAGACCGTTGGTGACCAGCAGGCACATCACGCACAGGCCGGTGGCGCGGCCGCGCAGGAACGTGGGGAACAGCTCCGGGATGACGATCCACGGGATCGGGCCCATGGAGATGGCGAACGCGG
This sequence comes from Bifidobacterium saguinibicoloris, assembly GCF_019331725.1. GTDB lineage: Bacteria > Actinomycetota > Actinomycetes > Actinomycetales > Bifidobacteriaceae > Bifidobacterium > Bifidobacterium saguinibicoloris. Next base: position 10,316 of record NZ_JAHBBF010000002.1, on the reverse strand, counting down.
AGGTGAACAGCATGACGAACACGAGCGTGAGCAGTGAACGACCGGAGAAGTACGAGCCGGCGATGCCCATGGCGAACAGGAACATGAGCATCGAGCCGTACTCCAGGAGCTTCTTGCGGCCCACGGAGTCGATGAGATAGAGGCCCACCACGGTGAAGACCAGCTCCACGCCGCCCACGCACGCGGAGGCCAGGAACTCGGTGTCGCCGCCGAACCCCATGCGGGAGAACATGACCGGGCCGTAGTAGGAAATCGCGTTCATGCCGATGGCCTGGTTGAACACGGCGAGGAAGACGCCGATGACGAGCGCCTTCCGTAGGCCCGGGCGGAACAGGTCGGTGAACTCGTTGGACATCTCCTTCTCGAGCTGCACGGACGCCTGGATGTCGTCGGTGCGCACGCGCGCCTTCTCCGTGCCCATGATCTGCTCGAGGATGGCGAAGCCCTGCTCGGGATGGCCGTTCTGGATGAGGAAGCGGGGGCTTTCCGGCGCATGCCACATGGCGGCGAGGAAGATGGCCGCGGGCACGGCGCCGAGCCCGAGCATCCAGCGCCAGCCGAAGCCGATGTCCCAGAAGAACGATCCGTAGGAGGCGATGATGTAGTTGATGACGTTCGTCATGAAGATGCCGCACACGGCCAGCAGCTGGTAGGAGAAGGCCAGCGTGCCGCGGATGCCGGTGGGGGCCGATTCGGTGATGTAGGTGACGGCCAGCGCCGCGGTCAGGCCGATGCCGTAGCCGCCGACGACGCGTGCGGTGATGAGGTCGTACGGTCCGTACGTGAACGCGCTCCACAGCGCGGCCACGAGGAAGAACATGCCGCCCAGCATGAGGATGCGCTTCCTGCCGTACCTGTCGGAGAGGAAGCCGGCGCTCGCCGCGCCCGCCACGGCGCCGATGATGATGGAGGAGATGACGAGGCCCTCCATGGTGGTGCTCAGCGAGTATCGCATGCGGAGGAAGTCGATGGCGCCGGAGATGGATACGGTGTCGTAGCCGTACAGCAGGCCGGCGAGGCCGGCGCTGAGCGCCAGACCGAAGGTGTAACGGCCGGAGCCGTTCATCTGGATCGCGGTTCCCAGGGGGTTCTGCTGTTTCGAGACAGCATGAAACAGACCCGCCATATGCTCTTCCTCTCAAAAACACAGCGATGGGGGATTACCGCCCATACTAGCGGGGAGAGGTTGTTTCGTCATTGCGTATTTCACGCACGGCTGCCGAATTCGATACGGCCCGTGCGGTGTGGGCGACGACCGGGTGGATGCCGGGTGGGTGCCGGGTGGCGGCGGTCCGACGCCGCCGGGTCATGGAAGCGGCTGCGCACTGCCATCCAGGATGCCTTCGGTGCTTCGGTATCGTGCCGGCGTCATGCCGACGCTCTTCTTGAACGCGGTGGTGAAGGCGTTCGGATTGGGGTATCCGACGCTTTTCGCGATCTGCCGTACGGGCTGCGTCGTGCGGGTGAGGAGCTCCCGCGCATGGTCCATGCGGATGCCGGTGAGCTTGGCGTACGGGGTGGTGCCGGTCAGCGCCTTGAATTTACGCAGATACTGTCTCGAGCTCATCATGGCGCGGCGGGCGAGCGCGTCGACGGTGACGTCCTCGGCGTAATGCTCGGCGAGGAACGTGAGCGTCTCGCGCACGGCGGACAGGGCGTCGCTCTCGCCGGGTGTCCGGCGTATGGCCAGGTCGGTGAGCAGGTCGGTGAGGACGCGTGCGCCGATGAGGTCGATGCTCCCGGAGCCGCTCGAGTACGCGTCGAGCAGTCCGTCGATGGCGTTCTCCAACGCGGCGGGGTTGTCGATGGGGAACACGTTGCCGGAGGATGCGGTGATGCGTTCGTAGTAGGTGCGGGCCGGCGCCCCGTCGAAGTGGATCATGCTGGTGCGGGTGAGCGTGTCCGCCCGTCCCTCGTGGTGGAGGTAGGTGTCGAAGAGGAAGACGTGGCCCGGGGCGACGTCGTAGTGGTGGGGGACGTCGTCCGCCCAGATGGTCGCGTGCAGCGTGCCCTCCGTGACCACGCCGAGCAGGAAGCTGTCGAAGCGTTGGCGTTCGAGGCGGAACCCCGGACGGTAGGCGAACCGTCCGATGCGCAGCGGGTAGAGCAGCGTGCGGCTGGCGTCGGTGCCGGGCGATGTGATGAGCAGCGTCGATTCCTCCGGGATGACGCCCTGCTCCACTGGATGGATGATCGTCGGCGCCGTATGCGCCGATGCGGCGTTTGTCGCTTTCTTGGTCATTGTTGTCTCTTTTGCGGTGTGATGGTGCGTGTGTGGTGGCGTCGATGCGTGTGTGATTGATTGTACCGCGATAGATACACCGGTGCATCTAGGCGGAAGGAATGGAACGGAGGAACAATGACACAACGGACAGCGAACCGGCAACGGCGCACGGGATGGGGACGCGCCCTGGGCGCCGCCGTCGCGGCGGCGATGGCGTTCACCGGCACGGCGCTCCCGGCCTTCGCGGCCGACGCGGTGCCGGAAGGCGAAGTGAACGTCGAGAAGGTCGAAGGACTCGGATCCGACTTCATCGCGGGCGCGGACTTCTCCTCGCTGCTCAGCGAGGAGGAAAGCGGGGTCACCTACCGCAACCCGCAGGGACAGACGCAGGATGCGGTGACGATACTGCGCAATGCCGGCGTCAACTACGCCCGCGTGCGCGTGTGGAACGACCCGTTCGACGCGGACGGCAACGGCTACGGCGCCGGCAACGTGGACGTCAACCGCGCCATCCAGATCGGCAAGCGCGCCACCGCCGCCGGCATGAAGGTCCTCGTGGACTTCCACTACTCCGACTTCTGGCCCGACGGCCAGCCCGCGCCGAAGGCGTGGAAGCAGTACGTCTCCGAACCGGACAAGATGGCCCAGGCCGTGCACGACTTCACCAAGGAGTCCCTGGAGAAGTTCAAGGCCGCCGGCGTGGACGTCGGCATGGTGCAGGTCGGCAACGAATCCAACAACAAGATCACCGGCATCTCCGGCGCGGACAACATGGCCAAGATCTACAAGGCCGGCAGCCAGGCCGTCCGCGAGGTCTACCCCGAAACCGACGCCAACGGCGAGCACACCACTAAGGTCGCGCTGCACTTCAACCAGAAGGCCAAGGCCTCCTGGGCGGACAACTTCGAACAGCAGGGCATCGACTACGACGTCTTCGCCATGTCCTTCTACGCCTGGGGCTCCACCACCATCGCGCAGGTGGCGAACGTGCTCAAGACCGTGGCCAAGACCCACCACAAGGACGTCATGATCGCCGAAACCGCCTGGCCCTACCAGATCGCGGACACCGACGGCTACAAGAACAACTACGGCCCCCACAACGCCGACAAGCTCAAGGCCTACCCGGTGAGCGCCCAAGGCCAGGCCGACAACATCCACGACGTCGCCGCCGCCGTCAACGGCATCGGCGACAACGACGGCGACGGACACGACGACGGCCTCGGCTTCTTCTACTGGGAGCCCGCATGGATCGCCGTCGGCCCGGCCGACACCCCGGAACAGATCGAAGCCAACCGCGAGAAGTGGCGCAAGTACGGCTCCGGCTGGATCAGCGAATACGCCAAGGGCTACTACAAGTCCGGCGGCTGGGCCGGCACCACCGACGGCTCCGGATGGGACAACATGGCCCTGTTCGACGCCAAAGGCAACGCGCTCGGATCCCTCCAGGCATTCAACTACATCCGCACCGGCGCCGCGGCGCCGCACACGTTCCTCGGCGTCGAGGACACGAACATCACCGTCGCCGAAGGCGAACCCGTCACCCTGCCCCAGCAGGTCACCCTCACCTACAAGGACGGCAAGGACGAGCAGGAGAACGTGACCTGGCGCAAGTCGCTGGACTGGGCGCAAGGCTCCGGAACGTTCACCGTGACCGGTGTCACCGCATCCGGCCATACCGCGAAGGCCGTCGTGACCGTGACCCCCACCAACCATCTCGCCAACCCGAGCTTCGAGGACGACGACATGACCAAGTGGGCCGTCACGCTCGACCCGTCCTCCGAGGCGGACGCCCAATTCCTCCGCAAGAAGAGCGGCAACTCCTCCGACGGCAGCTACGGCCTGTACTACTGGTCCGGCAAGGACGGCGGCGCGGGCGCCAAGTTCAGCGCCACGCAGACCGTGACCGGACTCAAGCCCGGCACCTACCAGCTCACCGCCACCGTGCGCGGCACCGACATGTCGGACACGGACGCCATGACCCTCAAGGCCAGCGCCGACGGCAAGGACTACAGCAATCCGATGACCGCCATCAACACCGAACTCGACTCCACCGCCACCGTGACGAACATCGTCGTGGGCGAATCCGGCACCGTGACCGTCACCCTCGACGCCGCGCTCGCCGGCGGCCTGTACGGCACCATCGACGACTTCACCCTCACCCAAGCCTCGAAGCCGGAAGGCATGGACGGCCTGAACGCCGCCATCACCAAGGCCGAAGGCATCGACCGTGACGGATACACCGCCGAATCGCTCACCAAGCTCGACGAGGCGGTCGAGATCGCCAAGGTCGTCGCGGCCGGATCCGCCGCCACCTCCGAATCGATCGCCAAGGCCACCACGCTGGTGAACGAGGCGCTCGACGCGCTGGCCTCCACCACGCCGACGCCCGATCCGGACCCCGATCCCGAGCCGACGCCGGACCCGACGCCCGGTCCGGGCACGGACACGCAGAAGCCCGGTTCCGAGGATGGTTCCGGTAACGGCTCCGCGGGTGAGGGTTCCGGCGGCGCTGTCACCGCCGGCCCGAAGCACAAGACCGACGGGACGAAGGAACTGTCGCGCACCGGTGCCACGGTCGCGCTCGTGGCCGCCGCATGCGGGCTGTCGGCCATGGCAGGTTTCGTCCTGATGGTCTGGCGCAGGCGCCGGTCGACGCGCTGATCGGTTCCGCGCCGGGCGACAGAACTCCGGTCGGGCACCGGTCGGCCGGACGCCGGCCGGTGTCCGACCGAATCCCCAGGGCGGGCGTCTTCGTCATCCGACGAGGGCGCCCGCCCTGGGTTGTATGGCACGGCATGCACAGGCCGGCGAGCGGTCCGTGCGATGACAGGCAGCAACGAGCACGACGACAAGGAAAGTGTGATCATCATGTCCGAATCCATCCATACCTGCGATCTCCGCGGCGCCACCGGCACACGGATCTCCGCATTCCCCATCGTGGATCCGAGGTATGCCACCGCTCCCGACGGTGACGTCATCGGATTCACCAACCGGTACATGACCCTCAACGGCAGGCCGTGGTATGTGGTGAGCGGCGAATGCCAGTATTCTCGTCTGGACCCCGCCGGATGGGACGCCGAACTCGCCAAGATGGCGGCCGGCGGCGTCAACGTCGTATCCACCTACGCGTTCTGGAACCACCATGAGGAGCACGAGGGCGTATGGGACTTCACCGGACGCCGCGACCTGCGCCGGTTCGTCGAACTCTGCGCGAGCCACGGGCTGAAGGTGATCGTCCGCATCGGTCCGTTCGTGCACGGCGAGGCGCGCAACGGCGGTCTGCCCGACTGGCTGTACGGCGAGCCGTATGAGGTGCGTTCCCTGGATCCGGGATTCCTGGAACGGGTGCGGGACTGGTACCGGCACATCGCAGGTCAGCTCGAGGGGCTGTATTTCAAGGACGGCGGCCCGGTCATCGCCGCGCAGCTCGACAACGAGTACATGCATTCGTCCGCGCCGTGGGAGATGACCACCGGTACCTCCGACGAGTGGGTTCCCGGAGGGCATGACGGCGTCGCCTACATCGACGCGCTGCGCCGCATCGCCCTCGACGAGGGCGTGGCGGTGCCGTTCTTCACCGCCACCGCGTGGGGCGGCGCGGCGGTGCCGGACGACGTGCTGCCGTTGTGGGGAGGATACCCGTACCGGCCGTGGCTGTTCTACGCCGGCCCCGGTGAGCATCCGGTGACCGACGAATACCTGTACCGTGATTTCAACGCGGCGGATTGCCCGCGCAACGAGGAGTTCGATCCCGCCTACGAGCCGGGCGAGAAGCCCTACGCCTGCTGCGAGATGGGCGGCGGCATGTTCAGCTCCTACCGGTACCGGTTCGTGCTGCCGATGCGGTCCGTGGACGCGATGGCCAACATCAAGATGGCTTCCGGCTGCAACTTCCTCGGCTACTACCTGTTCCACGGCGGTACGAACCCGATCGGCGACGGCGTGTACCTCAACGAAAGCCAGACGACGAAGATCTCCTACGACTTCCAGGCCGCGCTGGGGTCGTATGGACAGACGCGCGAATCGTATCGACGGCTCAAACCGCTGCACCGGTTCGCCGCCGCGTTCGGCGAGCGACTCTGCCCGCTGCAGACGGTGGTGCCGGACGACCAGCGCGGCATCGTCCCGAAGGACGTGGAACCGCTGCGCTGGTGCGTCCGCTCGGACGGCGAACGCGGCTTCGTGTTCATCTGCAACTTCCAGGATCACGCCGATGCGCCGGCCAAGCACGGCGAGACCATCGAGGTGACGCTCGCTTCGGGACGCATGATCCGTTTCGACGGCGTCGGCCTCGCTTCGGGGGAGAACTGCATCCTGCCGTTCAACCTCGACTTGGGTGGCGTCACGTTGATCGCCGCCACCGCGCAGCCGGTCACCGTCGTCGACGAGGCCGTCGCGGGCCGTCGGACCGCCGTGTTCCTGCGTCCCGAGGGCATGGACCGCTGTTGGTTCCGTTTCGCGGACGGGCTGACGCATGTCGTGCCGCCGGATCGCGACATCGACCGCTTCACGGTCCGTGAGGGGGATGGGGCGGTCGACGTCGTCTGCCTGTCGCGTGCGTACGCCGAGGCGATGAGCGTGGACGGCGATGGCAGGCTGGTGTTCGTCGACGCCGACGCGTTCCGCGACATGCGGGACGGCACCATCGCCAACGATGCCGCGGCGGTATTCGCGTCCGACGGACGTCTTGTGGTCGAATCCGTGAAACCGGAGGTGGGGGCGTGCGTGTGTTCGGCCGACGGCGTGACGCGTTCCTCCGTCCTCCGGTTCTCGCGGGGCGGGCTTGCGGCGGACGCCGCTCCGACCGTGGAGCGTCTGTCCGACACCCGGTATGCGGTCACGCTGCCCGAAGGGGTGGTGGATGCGCTGATGGGTTCCGATGATGCGGAAGGTGCAGGGGACGTCGTCGATGCGCGTCTGCGCATCCGTTATGCCGGCGACGTCGGATGGCTGTGGTGCGGCGGAACGCTGGTGGATGACGACTTCTCCAACGGCGACGTCTGGGAGGTCGGGTTGCGCGAGCATGCGCGGATCCTGGCGCGGCATGGCGGGCGCATGGTGCTGACCATCACCCCGGTGAAGGAGGGCGTCACCGTCGATGTGGAATCGGCGATGGCCGCGCGCATGGAACGTGTCGAGCGGTTGACGGGTGCTCTGCAGCGGGTCGACCTGGTGCCCGTGTATCAGGCGCCGTTGGATGACGTGCTCCGGCGGTGATCGGGGCGATGCGGTGAACGATGTCCGGCGAACCGGCTCAGGCTGGTGCGCCGGACATCGTCGTATCGGGGGAGGGGCCTGGGTATGGGCGTTCCGCATGGTGGGGACGAGGTTCATGGTTGTCGTTTTTCGATGATGCATGTCGATTCCTATGTGGTGACGAATGTGGGAAAAGCTGCGAAATCCTTGGAAATCCGGGCGTGTCGCGTTGTTTTGACAAATTGGTACACGGTTGTATCATAGGAGTTGTTGGTACACGGGTGTACCACAGCAGACACCCGGACAAACACAAAGAAGTCAGCCAAGGACATCGGCCGCACCGGCACCGGAGCGCACGGAAGCGCGACGGACGGCGGCGGGGCGGAGGCCCGAGGTTCACGGAGGAGAACACATCATGCGCAACATCAAGAAGATCGTGGCGGCCACCGCGGCCGTAGCCACCCTCGTCGGCCTCGCCGCCTGCGGCTCCAGCAACGGCGCCGACGCGAACAAGGGCGACGCCGACAAGGCCGAACTCGTGTTCTGGGGATGGGACTCCGGCAACTCGATGAAGAAGATCATCTCCGGATTCGAAAAGGCCAACCCCGGCATCACCGTCAAGTTCAACAACACCGGCACTGCCGAGAAGACCTCCACGGCTCTCTCCAACGCGATCGCCGCCGGCAACGGCGCCCCGGACGTCGTCATGCTCGAGGACCCGACCGTCACCCAGTTCGCCGTCACCGACGGACTCGTCGACCTCTCCGAGTTCGGCGCCGACAAGCTCGCGGACGATTTCGCCGCCGGTCCGTGGAACAAGCTCCAGTACAACAGCAAGCCGTACGCGCTGCCGATCGATTCCGGCCCGGAGATGTTCTTCTACAACAAGGCCGTGTTCGACAAGGCCGGCGTGGACGGCGAGTCCATCAAGACCTGGGACGACTACTACGAGGCCGCCAAGAAGATCCGCGCCACCGGCTCCTACATCACCAACCTCGCCGGCACCTCCGGCGACTATCAGCCGTTCACCGCGCAGATCTGGCAGGCCGGTGCCAAGCCGTGGAAGGTCGATGGCGAGAAGATCACCATCAACATGACCAAGGACGCGGGCATGCAGCGCTACATCAAGTTCGTCCAGAAGCTCATCGACGAGGACCTCGTCGACACCAAGACCCCGAACTGGTCCGACGACTGGAACCGTGAGCTCAACGACGGCACGCTCGCCTCCCTGACCATCGGCGCCTGGATGCCGATCAACCTCATGACCGGTGCCCCCGACCAGGCCGGCAACTGGCGCGTGGCGCAGCTGCCGCAGTGGGAGGAGGGCCAGGAGGTCTCCGCCGAGGATGGCGGTTCCGCGCTCTCCGTCGTCAAGCTCTCCAAGAACCAGGCCGCCGCCTACAAGTTCGTCGAGTACATGACCCACGGCGATGGCGCCCAGGAGATGGCCGACACCGGTACCTTCCCGTCCCTGAAGAAGATCCTCCAGTCCGATTCCTTCACCGACCCGACCACCGAGGGCAACAAGAAGACCAACGACTACTTCGGCGGCCAGAACGTCAACAAGGTCCTCTCCGAAGCGGCCCAGCGTCCGACTGAGAAGTTCCAGTACCTGCCGTACAACCCGTTCGCGCAGTCCGCCTACGGTGATGAGGTCTCCAAGGCCTACACCAAGGAGATCACCCTCGAGCAGGCCCTGACCAACTACGGCAAGAAGCTTGCCGAGCAGGGCGAACAGCAGGGCTACACCGTCACCGTGAAGTAACCGCGTGACGGGCCGGCGCCCGCTTCAATCGGCACGGTATGCGACCGGAGGGCCAACACACCTTCCTTCCTCTCCCTCCGGTCGTCCTCCTTCCCGTACCGCCGACAACGCCGGCACGTTCCACAACCCGAAGGCGGGGATGCTCCCCAAAGGGGTGTCCCCGCCTCGTCATGCCCGGCGACGGTTCCCGCCGCCATCATCAACTACCCCGGCTCCGTGAACGACATGACGGGACCGGCCTCCAGAAAGTGAGAACCATCATGTCAGCACAGACAGCGACCGCAGGAACGGCCCCCATGGGCGTCCTGCCCGCACAAGCGGACCGGCACACCGCCGTTGCCCGTGAGAATAGGCATAAGGCGGATTGGCGTGGTTGGAAGTTCATGTGGCCGTTCGCGGTGGTGTTCGTGTTCGTGTTCATCATCCCGATCGTGTACGCGGTCTATATCTCGTTTTTCAAGAAGCAGATGATCGGTGGTACGCGGTTCGTTGGTGTGGAGAACTACGCCAGGTTGTTGGGTGATCAGCAGTTCTGGTCGTCGGTGGGTCGTGTGGCGTTGTTCACGGTGGTGCAGGTGCCGATCATGTTGTTCCTGGCGGCGGCGATGGCGTTGGCGTTGGATTCGATGAAGCTGCATGGCACGAAGTTCTTCCGTATCTCGACGTTCCTGCCGTATGCGGTGCCGGCGGTGGTGTCCACGTTGATCTGGGGTTTCGTGTATGGCGCGAAGTATGGTCTGGTGGGCTCGTTGAACGGCGCGTTGGGCACTCATTTGGATATGTTCGCCCCGAACGTGCTGTTGGCGTCGATCGGGAACATCAACACGTGGGAGTTCACGGGCTACAACATGCTGATCTTCTATTCGTCGTTGTCGACGATCCCGCATTCCCTGTATGAGGCGGCCAGCATCGATGGCGCGTCGGAGTGGCAGATCGTGAAGAGCATCAAGCTGCCGGAGTTGAAGGGCAGCCTGGCGATCACGGTGATCTTCTCGATCATCGGCTCGTTCCAGTTGTTCAACGAGCCCTCGATCCTGCAGAACATGGTGCCGGGCAACGCGATCACGACGTACTACACGCCGAACATGTACGCGTACAACCTGTCGTTCTCGGGCAACCAGAGCAATTATG
>NZ_JAHBBF010000019.1 GCF_019331725.1 Bifidobacterium saguinibicoloris | reverse complement strand
TCGGTTTGTATCTGATGTGGATCTTCAGCGAGCAGGCCGTCCCGACCGAACTGCTGGAGGCCGCGCGCGTGGATGGGGCGTCGGAGTTCCGCACGTTCTGGACGATCAGCTTGCCCTTGTTGGCGCCTGGCATCGTGACGACGGCGTTGTTCACGATCGTGGCGACGTGGAACAACTACTTCCTGCCGTTGATCATGTTGAAGGACGCGGACTGGTATCCGCTGACCATCGGCCTGAACCAGTGGAAGGACCAGGCCAGCACTGCCGGCGGCCAGGCGATCCAGAACCTGGTCATCACGGGGTCGCTGATCACGATCATCCCGTTGGTCATCGCGTTCCTGTGCCTGCAGAAGTACTGGCAGTCCGGCCTCGCCGCCGGCGCCGTCAAGGAATGACGGGCGCGCTTCGGCGGCCGCAGGGCACGACCGGGGCATGACCGGATGCATAAGCGAATACGGAGCGAAGGCCGGTCGATGGGCATGACGTCCATCGACCGGCCTTCCTCGTATCGGCCGAAAATCGCGGTGACGGGGCTGCCGTCGCGACATTCGGCCGCTGGATTATTCTCGGCGGCCGATATTCGCGTTAAGGCGTCCGCTTCCGCGGCAATCGGCCGCTTACCGGTGGTCAGCGGCCGAAAACCGCAGTGGGGACTCTATTCCCGCGGCAATCGGCCTCTGGCTCACTCTCAGCGGCGGATATTCGCGGTGATGAGGTTGTTGCCGCGATATTCGGCCTCTGACTGACGCTCGGCGGCCGAAAATCGCGGTGAGTACCCATTGATGCGATTATCGGCCTCTGGATGACTCTCGGCGGCCGATATTCGCGCTAAGGCGTACGTGCCCGCGATTTTCGGCCTCTGGCTCACTCCCAGTGGCCGAAAATCGCGGCACTGCCCTATCCGGTCACTCAATCACGAGATATAGGCGTGCGGGTCGGTGATCGGCTCATGATCATCGGGGATCTCGCGATGCGTGGAACCCTCGTAGGAGTCATCCCACCGCATGGAGGCGATGCCGCCGTCGATGCTGATCGGCAGCTGTACGATCGGCGAGTTGCCGAGGTCGTTCTTGTACCAACGGTCGCCGATGAACAGGAACCGTTCGCTGTGGAACGGGTCGTCGTCCAGCGGAATCACGATGTCCACCTGGGAATCGTAGGTTTGCGTGCCGGTCGGCGCGAAGGCGTGCCATTCGCTCCACGGGCCGTGCAGATCGGTGGCGGTGGAGTACATGTTGTCGTTGGTGAACCAGCCGGTCAGACGTGAACCGAACCAGTAGTACAGACCGTCTTTCTTGACGATGGTGGGCGATTCCAGACCGTACGGGTAGTCGGTGGCGCGTTCGCACGCCACGTCTTCCACAAGGGTGAGATAGTCGTCGGACAGGCGGTAGATGTGTGTGCCGTGGTCGCGGTCCTCGGAGATCACGTAGCCGGTGCCGTCCTCGTCTTGGAAGACGCCGATGTCGCGACTCAGGTAGCCGCGCCAGGTGATGGTGGTCTGGAAGGCGAAGGGGCCGAGCGGGTTGTCCGCCACGGCCACGCCGATGTGTGCGTAGCCGTAGTCGGGGCTTTCGGCGTGGATGAGCATCACGTACTGGCCGGTCTTCGGGCAGTGCAGCACCTTGGGACGTTCGCCGATGCGGTCCGCGGCCAGGGCGGAACCGTCCTCCTGCACGTCGAGCACGATGCCGTGCGCGTTCCACGTGGTGAAGTCCGTGGTGGTGTAGCAGTGGACGCCTTGGAACAGGTTGCCGTTCACTTTGTTCTCGCCGTAGGCGTACCAAAGGTCGCCGAATCGCTGAACACCGATGCCGTGCAGCTGGGCGACGTCGCCGTTGCTGTCGTGCGGCAGGAACGAGCCGTATCGAGTGGTCATGATGATGGTCCTTTCGTGGGAGAGGCAAGCGGTCGGCAACTCGGATGACATCCGGTGGCCAACTTGGCTGTAACCGCTTACAGAATATTCTATAACCTTCAGGGAATAGTCAGGTCGTCGTCGTTCGTCGTGTCTCCGACTGATGTTCCGTCAAGGTGCCTGGCGGCCGATAATCGCGGTGAGGTCTATCCTCCGCGGCATTCGGCCTCCGGGTGGTGCTTGGCGGCCGATAATCGCGATAAAGTCCTTATCTCTGCGGCTATCGGCCTCCAGATGACTTCCAGCGTCCGGAAATCGCGGTGGTGGGGTTGTTGTCGCGACTATAGGCCGCTGAGTGGTGCTGAGTGTCCGTTTGTCGCGATATCGGCTCTGTTTCCGCGGCTATCGGCCTCTGGGTGACTCTTAGCGGTCGATGTTCGCGGTGTGGTGTCCGTCTCTGCGATATTCGGCCTCTTGGTGGTGTTGGGCGTCCGTTTGTCGCGATATCGGCTCTGCTTCCGCGATTATCGGCCGTTGGCTAATGCTTGACGGCCGATTGCCGCGGTGGCGGGATTGCTGTCGCGACAATCGGCCTCCGGCTCACTCTGAGTGTCCGTTTGTCGCGGTGGCGGCTTTGTTCCCGCGACAAACGGCCCCGAGCCGTCCCGCTCCTCCGCCGAGCCGCTCCTCCACCGAACGCCGCTCCCCCATCTCAGGCGGACTGCCGCTCCACGATGGACGTTGGCAGCAGCTCCACATAGTACGATTCCACGTCCTCACCGCGCAGCATGCGCAGCAGCGTCTCCGACATGGCCCGTCCGTGGAGCTGCGAGTCCTGCCGCACGGTGGTGAGTTTCGGGTTGGAGAGCACGGCCAGCGGCGAATCGTCGAAGCCGGTGACGGCGATGTCCTCCGGCACGCGTTTGCCGAACCGGGTGAGCTGGTTGATGACGCCGATGGCGATGTTGTCGTTGGCGCAGACGAATCCGTCGATGTGGTCGAGCATCGGCTGGTATTCCACGGCGGCCATTTCGCCGCTGGTGATCTCCCAGTCATCGGCGTAGTAGACGCGGCGTTCGTCGTACCCGTCCCCGACGGCGTCCTTGAACCCGTCGAGTCGGTTGAGCGCGGACGGCGAGTAGCCGGGGCCGCAGATGTAGACGAGGTCGGAGCGCCCCTTGTCGAGGAGGTAGCGGGTGATGGCCCGTTGCCCTTCCCGGTTCTCGAAGTCGATGGCGGGGTACGGCAGGTCGCCGCGGTCGCTCACCTCGGATCGGACGACGGGCCGTGCGGTGGCGAGGAACGTCTTGGCGAGGCTGTCGTCCTCGCTCAGGGAGAACAGCAGGTAGCCGTCGGCGAAGTCGCTGTTGACGAGTTGTGCGATGCGTCTGGTGGATTCGCTGCTGTTGGCGATGAGGGTGACCATCTGGTATCCGGCGTCGCCGAGCACCTGGTTGGCGCCGACCATCGCCTCGGAGACGCTGGATTGGACCATGGTCTCGTTGGATTCGACCTGGATGATGAGGGCGACGGTGAGGGTGCGTTGTTGGGCGAGGGATCGCGCCGCGTTGTTCGGCGTGTATCTGGCTTGTTTGATGGCGGCGGCGATGCGTTTCGACGCGTCCCGGGAGACGTGTTCGCTGCCGTTGAGGTAGCGGGAGACCGTGCCGTATGAGACGCCGGCCAGTTTCGCCACGTCTCGGATCGTTGCCTTCTTCGGTGCCGTTGCCATGTATGCCATCGTATGCGATGCCGTCATGTTCGCCGTCCTCTTGCGTTTCCTCGGGGCGCTTCGTCGCGTCGGCGCCCGATGCCGTGCTGTCCGTCGGTCACGTTCCGTGTGACGCGTGCGCGTCCTCGTTGTCCGCCTTCGTGCCCTTCGGCGTGCGACACGCGGTTGTGACCGGTCACACACCAGTGTATAGTGTTTTCTGTAACCGGTCACAAGGTGTGTTGGCCGAAAGCCTCAAGGAAGAGAAAGGCAAGAGACATGAAGTTCTCGATGAAGAAGACGGTGGCGCTGGTCGGTGCCGCCGCGATGATCGCATCCATGGCCGCATGCGGATCGTCCACTGCGAGCAACGGCGATGCGAATGGTGACGTCACGCTGAACCTCTGGGCCTGGGAGCCCACGCTCAAGCCGGTCATCAAGGCGTTCGAGAAGAAGTACCCGAACATCAAGGTCGACTTCAACAACACCGGCAAGGCGGACACCACGGTCACCTCGCTGAACAACGCCATCCAGGCCGGCAGCGGCATCCCGGACGTCGTCCAGATCGAGTACATGTCCATCCCGCAGTACGTCATCGGCCAGGAGAACCTGCTCAACATCAAGGACAGGACCTCCGGCTACGACAAGTTCTACACCCCGGGCACCTGGAGCTCCGTGAACGTGGGCGACGGCGTCTACGCGCTGCCGATGGATTCCGGCCCGCAGGCCATGTTCTACAACAAGGCCACCTTCGACAAGGCCGGCATCACCGAGGCCCCGAAGACGTGGGACGAGTACTACCAGGACGCCAAGAAGATCCGCGCCCTCGGCGACAGCTACTACATCACCGCCGACACCGGCGACATCAAGGTCATGACCGCCTTCCTGTGGCAGGCCGGCGCCCAGCCGTACAAGACCGACGGCGAGAACGTCACCATCAACTTCAAGTCCGATCCGGAGGTCAAGACCGTCGCCGAGTTCTGGCAGAAGATGATCGACGAGGACCTCATCAACACGAAGGTCGCCACCTGGGCCGACGAGTGGAACCGCGGCATCGCCGACGGCACCATCGCCTCCATCTTCGAAGGCGCCTGGATGCCGGCCAACCTGGTCTCCAACTCCGCCGGCGCCAAGGGCAACATGCGCGTGGCCCTGCAGCCGAACTGGGACGCCTCCAAGCCGAACAACGGTGAGAACGGCGGTTCCGCGCTGGCCATCACCAAGGCCTCCAAGAACGCCGACGCCGCCTTCAAGTTCATCGACTTCGTCAACCACGACAAGGAAGGCATCAAGATCCGCACCGACGGCGGCGCCTTCCCGGCCGATCAGGAATCCCTGAAGTCCGACGAGTTCCTCAAGGGCTCCCAGGAGATCACCGACTACTTCGGCGGACAGGAATACAACAAGGTGCTCGCCGAGGCCGCCAGCCAGGTGACCAACAGCTTCGACTTCCTGCCGTTCTCCGGCCAGGCCAACACCACCTACGGCGACTACGTGGGCAAGGCCTACACCGACAAGTCCACCACGCTGATGAAGGGCCTCGCCGCCTTCCAGGACTCCCTGGTCAAGTACGGCAAGGATCAGGGCTTCACCGTCAAGGAGGGCTGATCCCCGCATGATGTCCGGTCCGGATGATCGGGCGTGGCGATCTCCTTCCCGCGCGTGACCATCCGGCCGGTTCTTCTCCCACGACAACGCAAGACTTCTTCCGCATCTCCTTCTCGGGCCGGGCTTCCGTTTGGAAGCCCGGCCCTCTCCTGTTGTATGGGGACGTGTGCGGAGGACGGTTGTCCGGAATCCGTTCGTGCGGGGCCGTCGACGCGACGGGACTCGTCCGTCGCGCCCTTTCGTGCGTCCTTCCGCTCGTCCGTCGCGCCCACGAGGCGATTCACATGGTGAATCGGATGGCGGCCCAGCTCACCGGCGGCAGGGACGCGGTCACGCGGGCGGCGTCGTCGACGGACGTCTCGAGCGGGCGCGGCGTGACGGCGTCGGGGTCGTCGGCCGTGTTGGTGCGGTAGATGTCGTCGTCGTGCAGCAGGTGCGCCGCGGTGACGACGACGCGGCCCGTCGCGTCGTCGTCGGACGTGCCGGACGTGCCGGACGTGCCGGACCCGTCGGACGTCGACGCAAGCGACGCAAGGTCGACGGCGACGTCGTGCGCGGCGTCGAGGTCGCGGTTCACGGCGAGGACGAGGCCCTCGCACGCGTCGGCGTCCCAGGTGACGACGGCGTCGACCGCCGGCACGTCGCCGTACGTTGCGGTATGGATGGACGGCCCGTCGATTGCGGGCGCGTAGGCGTCGCCGCGCGCGTGATGCGCGGCCTCGGCGAACGGCCAGAACGTGGTCTGACGCCACGCGGGACCGCCGTCCGGTTCGGCCACGATTGGCGCGATGACGTTGACGAGCTGGGCGCGGGAGGCGGAGCGCACGCGGTCGCAGTGCTTGAGGAGCGTGATCATCAGCGAGCCCTCGACCACCGCGTCGGCCGCGGTGTACACGTCCTCCAGCAGGTGCGGCGCCTTCGGCCACGGCTCGTGGTGCAGGCCCTCCGACGCGGCGGCCTTCCACGCGGCCTCCTGCTCGTTCCACTTGTCCGAATACCACACGCCCCACTCGTCGAACGAGAGCGCGATGTCGTGGTCGCCGTGGTTCGCCTCGCGCGCCTCGTCGGCGCAGGCGGCCACCGTGGCGATGAACGTGGTCATGTCCTCCGCGGAGGCGAGGAACTCGCGCATGCCCGCACGGTCGCGGGTCTTGTGGCCGTGGTCGAAGTAGTAGGCGTGCGCGGAGACGAAGCTCAGATACTCGTAGGCGCGCGTGAGCACGGTGCGCTCCCACGTGCCGAACGTGGGCATGTGCGCGCTGGAGGATCCGCATGCCACGAGTTCGAGGCCCGACTCGGCGAGCTTCATCGCGTGCGCGGTCTTCTCCACGGCCGTCGCGTACTCGTCCGCGGTCATGTGCCCCACCTGCCAGGGGCCGTCCATCTCGTTGCCGATGCACCACATGCGGATGTCCATCGGCTCGGGGATGCCGTTGGCGACGCGTTTGTCGGCCCACGTGGTGCCGGGGGCGCCGTTGACGTATTCGAGCTCGTCGAGCGCGGCCTTGAGGCCGCGGGTGCCCATGTTGACGGCGAGCATGATCTCCGTGCCGGCTTTTCGGCTCCAGCGGTGGAAGTCGTCGATGCCCATCTCGTTGGTCTCGGTCTGGTGCCAGGCGAGGTCGCGGCGCACGGGGCGCTGTTCGCGTGGGCCGGTGCCGTCCTCCCAGTCGTAGTTGGAGACGAAGTTGCCGCCCGGGTAGCGCACGCAGGTCACGCCGAGCTCCCTGACGAGGTCGAGCACGTCGGTGCGGAAGCCGTCCGTGTCCGCGCTCGGGTGGTCCGGCTCGTAGATGCCGCCGTACACGCAGCGGCCCAGGTGTTCGACGAACGAGCCGAACAGGCGCGGCGGCACGTCCGCCACGGGTGTGGTGGGGATGGTGACGATGGTGTCCGGTGCGGTGTGCGGGGTGGCGTGTGATGCGTGCATGGCTGACGACGTATGCGATGGTGCGTGCGGTGCGTCGGTGCGTGGCGCGTTGGATGGTGCGTGCGTGGTGGTCATGGCTGCTTCCTTGTCTTTCGATGACGGGTGCTGTGCCGGTTCCGAGCGTAGTTGCCGCCATCGGCGGTTTCCGGTGCGACACGCGGATTGTAAGCACTTACAGATAGGACTATACTACAAATGTGACCGGTCACAGAAGTGAGGTGGCCGAAGGCCTCAACGAAGAGAAAGGCAAGAAGAAGCCATGATGCTTTCCATCAAGAAGACGGTGGCGCTGGTCGGCGCGGCCGCCATGCTGGTGTCCGTCGCGGCATGCGGTTCGGACAACGCCTCCGGCGGTTCCGCATCGGACGGCGGAAAGACCACCCTCACCGTGTGGGGCTGGGACTCCACCCTCAAGGACGTGGCCAAGAAGTTCATGCAGGAGAACCCGGACATCACCGTCAAGGTGAACAACGTCGGCACCTCCGCGCAGACCCAGGTCGCGCTGAACAACGCCATCGCCGCCGGCAAGGGCGCTCCGGACATCGCCCAGATGGAATACCACTCCGTCACCCAGTTCGCGCTGTCCGACGGCATCGAGGACCTCTCCAGCCGTGCCTCCGGCTACGAGTCCTTCTACCAGGAGGGCACGTGGAAGGGCGTGCAGGTCAACGGCAAGACCTACGGCCTGCCCATCGATTCCGGCCCGAACGCCCTGTTCTACAACAAGGAGGTCTTTGACAAGGCCGGCGTGACCGAAGCCCCGAAGACGTGGGACGAGTTCTACGAGGCCGCCAAGAAGATCCACGCCCTCGGCGACGACTACTACATCACCTCGGACGCCGGCGACAACAGCCAGTCCACCACGTTCATGTCCCTCATCGCGCAGGCCGGCGGCACCCCGTTCAAGGTGGACGGCGAGAAGGTCTCCATCAACCTCACCAAGGACGAGGGCACCCAGAAGGTCGTCGACTACTGGCAGAAGATGCTGGACGAGGGCCTCATCAACACTAAGGTCACCTCCTGGTCCGACGAATGGAACAAGGGCCTTAACGACGGCACCATCGCCTCGCTGGTCATCGGCGCATGGATGCCGAACAACCTGCTCTCCGGCGCGCCCGATGCCTCCGGCAAGTTCCGCATCGCCACCGTCCCGCAGTGGACCGAGGGCGGCAATGTCAACTCCGAGAACGGCGGTTCCTCGCTCGTCATGCCGAAGGGCGGCGCCAACCAGGACGCCGCGTGGAAGTTCATGGAGTACTGCTGCCACGACAAGGAAGGCATCAAGACCCGTGTGGACGCCGGCGCCTTCCCGGCCGACAACGACACCCTGAAGTCCGACGACTTCCTCAAGGGCAACGACAAGCTCACCGAGTACTTCGGCGGACAGGAGTACAACAAGGTGCTCGCCGAGGCCGCCGGCCAGAAGATCGGCGACTTCCAGTTCCTGCCCTTCTGGAGCCAGGTCCAGAACACCTTCGGCGACTACGCCGGCAAGGCCTACCGTGGCGAGGAGAAGCTCTCCAAGTCCATCTCCGACTTCCAGGACTCCCTCGTCAAGTACGGCAAGGACCAGGGCTTCACCGTCGAGTGATCTGATTCCGATCCGAACCGATCTTCGGCGGCCGGCCGCGACAGCTCTTCCGGAAGCGTCCGGCCGCCGATCCCCTCTCTTCCTCTGTGTTTCCTCCTCATCGGCCGCAGCCCCCGCCTTCCCGGGGGCTGCGGCTTTTTTCATGTGGTGTTTCCAGTGTTCCGCTCGTTCCATGCGGGGCGTCGTCCATCGTCCGAAGGAGCCCAAGCCGTTCCTTAAGGTAATCGTAATTAAGGTAATCATAATTAAGGTAATCACGATTACCTTAATCGTGATACTCCTACTATGCCCGCCAAGTCGCGCAAGGGCATGTATGTGGTCGGCGATCCGTTCTTCGCCTACTGGTTCCGTTTCGTGGGACGCAACATGAGCATCTTGGAAGGCAACGTCAGCGAGGCCGTCGCGCGTCGTCTTGCGTTCGGTCCGGCGTTCGACACCTATGTCGGCCAACAGTTCGAAACGATCTGCCTGCAATGGCTGATGCGCGCCAACGCCGCAGGTGAATTGCCGTTCATCGCCACGCGATTCGGCAAGTGGTGGGGCAACGATCCCGTCGCCCGCGAACAGACGGACATCGATGTGGTCGCCGCCGATCCGCTCGGCAAGGATCTGCTGCTCGGCGAGTGCAAATGGCGTGGCTCGTTCAACGAGACGGAAGCCATCGGGAAGCTGAGGCAGCGTGCGGGTCTGGTACGTGGCTATCCGGCGGACAAAGCATGGTTCACGCTGTTCTCCAGAAACGCCGTCGGCGAGGCCGCGCGGTCCCGCTATACGGACGATGACCGCATGCGGTTCGTCTCAACGGACGAGCTGTACGCCGTGTGACGGCGTACGCCGTGTGTGTCGATCGGCACGCGACTCTCCACGCGGGGCGCATGCCCCTCACGCCGATTCGCGCACAACCAGTTCGGTGGGAACGTAGATGGTGCCGTCCGCCGGAGGGTTGCCTTCGATGAGGGACAGCAGGGTGTCCGCCATCACCGTGCCGTGCCGATCGAGATGCTGATCGATGGTGGTGATCGACGGGGAGTTCGCGGACGCGATGGCCGTGTTGTCGAACCCCGCGACGGCGATGTCGCCGGGCACGGCGAAACCAGTGGACTGGATGCGTTGGATGAGGCCGGCGGCCATGACGTCGTTGGTGGCGATGACTGCATCGATGCCGGACAGGAGCGGCTCCACCTGCGGCCAGAGGGCAAGCCCGTCCTCGGCGCGCCATCCCGCCGCATGCAGCACGTGGGATTCCGCGTCGGCTGCGTGCATCGTCTCCAGAAATCCTCCGATTCTGTCCTGCGAGAAGCTGTTGTCCGTCGGACCGGAGATATAGAGGATGCGCCGGTGGCCGCGGTGGAGCATGTGTTCGGTGAGTGTTCGCATGGCCGTGTGGTTGTCACTGTTGACGGCCCGTATGGAGGGGGCGTTCATCGCCCAGTCGCCGGCGGTCACCATGGGGACGTTGCTGCCGGCGAACAGGCTCAGGATGGGGTCGTCGTCATGGTTCGGGGAGAACAGGTAGCCGTCGGCGAATCCCTCGTCCAGCATGCGCTGCAGCTGGCGTATGGCGATGTCGTCGTTGACGGTCATCGACAGGATTTGGTAGCCGTGCCGCGCCAATTCGGCACCGGCCGCGGCGTAGTGGGTGTTCAGGCCGGGGTCGAGCGCCACGCTCATCAGGTCGCCGTGGATGACGTAGATGATGATGTTCGTGTGCTGTCTGGCCAATGAGCGCGCCATGCGGTTGGGGGTGAAATCGAGGTCCTTCATGGCCTTGGCGATTCTGTTCGCTGTGGTCTTGGAGACGTAGCCGTGCTTGTTGAGGTACCGGGAGACGGTCGTCTTGGTGACACCTGCGGCCGCCGCGACGTCGGCCATGGTGGCGCGTTGCGGCCGTTGTTCAGGAACTGATGCTGCTGTCATGTGAACCTCTGGAATGAATCGTCTTCGCGTGCCATGGTATCCGGTTCGGTCGAAAACACATGGTATCAGTTGCGTAACCGGTAACATATTAATATACTTACATCCTGTAACCGATTACAGTCATGTTGTCTTTCATCCAGTTCGGAGAAGAACGACGGATTGTGACGATGAAGCGCAAGACGAAGGAGCGCAATGAAGAGTCAGGGACGAAGAATGACGAAGGGGGCCCCGGGACGTTGGCGGAGGGCGGCTCTGGCCGCAATCGCCGCGGCCGCGATGAGCGTGACGATGACGCCGTTCATGGCGAGCATCGCCCACGCCGACGAGACTCCCACGGACTCCGGCACGGTACGGACCTACGCGGCGACCGGTGCCGGCGTGAACGCCAAGGGCGACGCGGCGACGTCGCCGGACGTGAAGTCCGACAAATACACGTTGAAGGTGAACGGCACGCCCGTCGACGTCATCAAATACGACGAGACCGGCAAGGAGAGCGGCGCCCACTGGTATGACATCGCCCGCTTCGAATCCAGCTCCCGCACGCCGGTCATCTCCGTGACCGTGCCGAACGAGGAAATCGACACCTACCAGATCCAGCCGACCCGCTACTACGGCCAGACCGCGCAGATTAGCCCTGACAAGCACACGCTCACCTTCAAGATGAGCAAGGATGCGAACCTCAACTCCGTGATCGTGATGATCAATCCCGACGCCGAACAGTCCAACAAGGCCGGACAGCCGTACCTGGCGATTATCAACGACCCGGTCGAGACCAAGCCGGACATGACCGGTTCCAACGTGCTCAACTTCCAGGAGTTCGCCAAGAACTACATCGCCGAGCATCCGGTGCAGGAGGAACAGCAGGAGCGTCTGACCGCCGAGAACGAGTCCAACGCCAAGCAGGGCGTACCGCAGAGCATCCTCGACCTGCCGAGCAAGACGTTGGGCAACGTCGATGCGCAGAAGCAGATCATCGACGCCAAGCTCGCCCCGTCCGAAGGCAAGATCGTCGATCCGGGCGCAAACGTGTTCTACCCGAACCAGCGCCGCATGAGCGACGACGACGCCACCTACGCGCTCGAGGCCGCGCTCAAGGAGATCCAGGACAATCCCGCCAAGTACAACACCCTGTACTTCCCGGCGGGCACCTACATCTACGGCGGCCTGAAGATCGTCGACTTCGACGGCTCCAAGCTTGTCGGCGGCAAGCTCCACGTCTACGTGGACGAAGGCGCGCTGCTCAAGAACCACGTGCAGCCGTACGCCGAGGCGCAGGAGCCGGCCATCGGCCTGTGGGGCTCGAAGGACATCGAGATCTCCGGCCGCGGCATGTTCGATGCCAACGGCATCGACAACTACAACTGGCGCAGCACCGGCGACAAGCATGACGCCTTCATGAGCCAGCACACCGGCGGCGTCATGGTCGTCCAATCCAGCGACATCACGTTCAACGACACGTACATGCGCGAATCCAAGCAGTGGAACTGGGAGACGCACACCGCCAAGGACGTGACGTTCAACAACATCAAGGGCCTCACCCCGTACCCGCTGCCGTGGGGCGACGGCACCGACCTGGCCTCCGGCCAGAACGTCACCGTCAACGGCGTGATCACGCTCGGCAACGACGACGCCTTCGCCTCCGGCCACTACAACCCCGGCCGCTGGTTCGCGCCCGACAAGCCCGATCTGTACAACAAGCAGCACAAGTTCAACACGGACTCCCCGGATCTGCAAGGTTACGTCAACGCGGCGGCCGGGTATGACGCCGTGGTCAAGTCCCTCGGCGGCATCGACAATGACGAGTGGGATACCGAGGACTCCGACGCCATCTCCGTGAACAACACGCTCAACTGGACCGTCGGACCGGGCAACGGCATCCGCATGGGCCACGAGACGCACGGCCACGCGATGAAGAACTACTCGTTCGACAACCTGAACTCGCTCGGCGTGCAGACGCTCGGTCTGTCCATCCAGAACCACACCGACACCTACCCGCAGTACGACACCATCACGGTGAAGAACTCCTCGTTCGACACCTCCCGCATCACCAAGAACTTCAGCATCCAGGGAGGTCAGGGCAACGACCAGACGGTCAGTGCCTACGACCAGCAGTACAACGGATACAAGAAGAACCCGAACGGGAAGTACGAGACCGACACGTACAAGCGCAACCCCATCGGCACGCTCACGCTCGACAATGTGTGGTTCAACAAGGACAGCGTCGGCAACATCGACTACGTCACGAACCTCAACCTCAACGACATCCACATCAACGACAAGCTGGTCGAATACACCAACCAGTTCCAGCTGAGCACCTCGAACATCGCGAACACCGTCTACACCTACACCGACAAGGACGGCAAGACGCAGAACGTCAGGAGCAACTCGCTGCCCACCATCAGCGAGCCGCAGTCCGACGCGATCACGGCGAAGGCGAACAACGTGCTCGGATTCACCGTCAAGGCCACCGACCCCGACGAGGGTGATTCGGTCGTGCTCGGCGTGGACAAGGACACCCTGCCCACAGATGCGACCTTCGACCCCGCCACCGGCGAGTTCTTCTGGAAGCCCGGCTCCGAACAGATCGGCAAGAAGTTCGCCGTCACGTTCACCGCGGCCGACACCGGTGCGCAGGCCGGCGACTACGCGCCCGTCTCCCGTACGGTCACCATCGCCGTGCAGCCGTCCAACGCCGTGCTCACACCCGTCGAGGGTTCGCTCGCCGGCGATACGTGGGTCGGCTCGTGGAGCGGTGACCAGAGCGTGAACTACGGCACCGGACGCACCATCAGGGTCAGCGGCGCCAGCGGCGACATCAAGCGCGGCTACGTGACCGTCGACCTGAGCAAGATCGGCGATCTCGGTGACAACGACACCGCCAGCCTGTCCCTGACCTACATCGGCCACCGTACCGGCGCCTCCGGCAACGGACGGATCAAGGTCACCAAGGCCACTACCACCGCCGACCCGGCCACCGTGACGTGGAAGACCCAGCCGGCGCTGTCCGACAAGGACGAGGACACGGCGTCCTCCGCCGAATTCGACCTCGGAGACACCGTCGTGCCGGAAGGCTCCGAGGACAACGTCAAGGGCACCGGCATCGACGGGCGCAAGATCGCCGTGGACATCACCTCGCTGGTGAAGGCCGCCAAGGCCGCCGGCGAGACGACGCTCACGCTGGCCGTGGACAACACCGGCGCCGGCGAGGTCCGCTTCGTGAGCACCGAGGGCGCCACCTCGGACAAGCTCGCCAACGCCACCGAGGACATGGCTCCGGTGGTCGAAGTGACCGAGGTCTCTCCGACCTCCATCTCCGGTCCCGAGGCCCAGACCATCACCGAAGGCGATGCGGCGTCCTCCGACGTGTTCACCGTGGCCGGCGCCGACCCGCTGGACATCACGGTCGACGGCCAGACCGCCGACGGCAAGATCACGTGGAACGACAAGACCAACCGTCTCGACTTCGCCAAGGGCATCGCCGCCGGCACCTACAAGGTCACCGTGACGTTGACCGATGCGGACAAGGCGACCGCTTCCACGGACTTCACGTTGACGGTCGCCCCTGCGCCCGTGAACAAGGATGGCTTGAACGACGAGGTCAAGCTGTCCGAGACGCTCAAGCAGGAAGGCTACACCCAGAAGTCCTGGGACGCGTTCCAACAGGCGCTGGTCAAGGCCCAGGGCGTGCTCACGAAGACCGATGCCACCCAGGACGAAGTGAACGCCGCGCTCAAGGAGCTGAAGACCGCCCGTGAGGGGCTGCAGAAGAACTCCACCGAGCCCGGCACTCCGGACGACGGCCACGGTTCCGATGGAGCCGACGGTTCCGGTACGGACGCGAAGCGTCCGTCGTCCGGCAAGGGCGTGAACGGCCTGTCCAAGACCGGTTCCGCCATCGAGCTGGTGGCCGGAGCGGCCGTGCTGCTGGTGCTCGCCGGTGGCGTGTTGCTGCTCAACAGGCGCCGCGGCTGACCGTGAGGGGATTCCGGACGGTTCCGGAATCCCCGTCGGGGTTCCTCCGGATTGTCCGGCGCCCCGATGATGCGCCTCATGTATCGACCGACCGCACCTGACGACCGGAATCGATTCGATTCGATTCGATTCCGATTGCCAGGTGCGGTTTTTCATGTCCGGCGCTGGGTCGTGGTTTCGGTACCGGACAGGCATGGTCCAAAGACTGACGGAATCGTTTTGTGGTAGGCGGCGAATCTCTGGGAAGAAGAATTTGTGTAACCGGTTATATATGCGTTATACTGTGGTGTGTAACCGGTAACCTAACGGTTGTGGAGAGTGAGGGTTCGCCGCGGAGAGGCGGCGGGGCTTGCGTGTTTCTCCAGGAGGGGTTTCTGGTCGCAAAAATGTTTGCGTTAGCAGCAATGGCGCAGCAGTGAAGGAGAAACAGGAATGAGGATCATCAGGAAACTCGCGGCCGGAGCCGTGGGGGCCGCGACGCTGCTGGCGTTCGCGGTGCCCGGCACCGCCACGGCCGCGGAAACGCAGACCATCACGCCCAACCCGTGGTACCAATCGGACACCTTCAAAGGATGGGGCACCTCACTCGCCTGGTACGCGAACGCGGCCGGGCATTACGCATTGAGTGACAACGCGTACGCGCAGCAGCTCGCCGACGACTTCTATGACCTGCTGTTCAGCGAGGACGGCCTCGACCTGCAATCCGTCCGCTACAACATCGGCGGCGGCAACGCCTCCGACGTGACCGACTACCTGCGCCCGGGCGCTGCGGTCGAAGGATGGTGGAAGGCCAACCCCGAAGGCGACGGCCACAGCGACACGCTCTACGGCGGCGCCTCCACCACGCTCGCCAACAAGTCCACGATCCTCAAGCAGTGGGACCCGGACAACGCGGACGACTACGACTACGACGCCGACGCCTCCCAACGTTGGTGGCTCGAGAAGCTGCAGAAGAACAAGCAGGTGAAGAACTGGGAGTTCTTCTCCAACTCCGCGCCCTACTTCATGACCAACTCCGGCTACGTCTCCGGTCATTGGGCGGGCAGCACCGACGACCAGCTCGCCGGCGACGGCACCGAGGACGCCGACGCCGCGAACAACGCCACCGTCAAATTCGCCAAATATCTGGCCCACGTGACCAAGTACCTCAAGGACACGTACGACATCACGCCCGACACCATCGAGCCGCTCAACGAACCCAACGACTGCACCAACTGCTGGGTGACCAACAACAAGGACGGCAAGCCCAGCGCCCGCCAGGAAGGCATGTCCGTCAAACCCGACCAGCAGACCCGTCTCATCAAGGCGCTGCGTGAGGCGCTCGACGCCCAGGGCCTCACCGCCACCAAGGACGGCAAGCAGCTCGTCTCCGCCATGGACGCCTCCAGCTCCGGCACCTTCCGCTTCGACTACACCGGATCCAACAACAACGGCAACGGCTACGCGCAGAACGCATCCAACTGGGATGAGACGCTCGGCCAGTTCAACACGCACGGCTACGGCGACCAGAGCTACGCCCCCTGGATCCGGGACGTGGCCAAGACCAATGACAAGCCGCTCATGATGAGCGAATACGAGGGCGACTACTCCGGTTCCGGCTTCGACCCGTACAACTTCAAGAACGGCATGAACTTCGCCAAGAACCTCAACTCCCAGATGCGCCAGTACGAGCCGAACTCGTGGGTGCTGTGGCAGCCCGTCGAGGACTACTACAACATGGAGCAGGACGCGGCCCACGGCGGAGAGAACCTCAACTGGGGCTCCGTCTACATCGACTTCGACTGCCAGGTCTACACCAAGGAGAACGGCGACAAGGTCTTCGCCTCCACCCGTCGCGTGAACAACCTGTACGGCGGCGTCAACGCCGACGGCAAGGTCGCGGACAACGTGCCCGCCTGCACCACGCAGACCAACTCCAAGTTCAACGTGCTCAAGAACTACACGCACTTCATCCAGGCCGGCGACCACGTCATCGCCACCGACAGCACCGACGCCACCGCGGCCGTGCGCTCCTCCGACAAGAGCCTCCGCCTGGTCATCACCAACTCCGGCGCCGAACGCAGCCAGACCATCGACCTGAGCGGCTTCGCGAACGTCGACGCGGACGCCGTGGCCAAGACCTACGTGACCACCGCTGCCGACAAGACCAGCGGAGACCCGACCGCCAACACGCTCGTGCACGACGACAAGGACAATGTGGCCGTCGACGCGGACGCCAAGTCCGTCACCGTCGACGTGCCGGCCAACTCCGTGACCACCATCGTCGTGACCGGCGTCTCCGGCGTCTCCGCCGACGCCGCGCAGATCGCCAGCGGGGCGCAATACCAGCTCATCGGCAAGCAGAGCGGCAAAGCGCTCAACATCGATGCGAACGGCACCGCCACCATCCAGAACACGGCCAGTGCCGCGGACAAGAAGAAGACCCAGACCTTCACCCTCACCGAAGTCACCGACGACGTCTTCAAGACCCGACCCGCCGACCGCGCGTACGTCATCACCAACGCCGACGGCAAGGTCGTGACCGTCTCCGGCGGCGACCCGCTGAGCGACGACTCCGGCGCCATCACGCTGAGCGACACCCTGACCGTCGAGACCGCCAAGAACGATTCCTCGGCCGTATGGATCCTCAACTCGAAGGACGGCAAGCACTTTAGCTTCCTCAACAAGAAGGCCGTCAAGACGCTCGACGTCAACGGAGGCGGCACCGCGGCCGGCACTTCGGTGATCGCATGGCGCTCCACCGAAGGCGACGGACAGGCCTGGCAGCTCAAGCCGGCCGTGAACAAGCCGGTCACCTACACCAAGTACCAAGGCATCGCCGATCCGACCCTGTTCGACGCGAACCTGAGCAACGCCGGCTACTTCCAGCCGCAGTGGACCGACGACAAGGGCAACCACATCCAGGCGCACGGCGGCCAGATCATGACCACCACCGAGAAGAAGGACGGCAAGGACGTCACCGTGTACTGGTGGTACGGCGAGGACCGCTCCAACGGCTACTACAAGAGCCCGGGCGTCCACGTCTACAAGTCCTACGACACGAAGAACTGGGAGGACCAAGGGCTGGCCTTGCGCTCCGCGACCCGCCTCGCCCAGTTCACCGACACGTCCAACGACGACTTCGCCTACTTCGACAAGGTCTATGACCTGAAGAACACCGACGGCACCGTGAACACGGACAAGGCCAGGAAGATCTTCTACTACCTCAACATGGATCCGGACCAGAACGGCGACGGCACGGCGGACGACACCACCGCCATCATCGAACGCCCGAAGGTGATCCACAACGAGAAGACCGGAAAGTACGTGATGTGGTGGCACGCCGACGGCAGCACCAAGGTCGGCGGCGGCACTTACGACCGCGCCATGGCCGGCGTGGCCGTGGCTGACTCCCCGGCCGGACCGTTCAAGCTGGTCGGTGCGTACCGTCTGCCGAACCGCTGGGACCGCCGCAGCGACACCGAAGCCGGCATGTCCCGCGACATGACCGTCTTCAAGGACTCCAACGGCGACGCCTACCTCGTGTACTCCTCCGAAGGCAACTGGACGCTGTACGCGGCCAAGCTGGATGACACCTACACCAACACGGTGAAGACCACCACCACGGCCCCGTTCGACTTCGAATACTCGTCCGACGGCAAGTACCCGCTCGTCTACGACGAGAAGGACGGCGACTCCGGCGCCGGCGTGCTCGTGGAGGGCCAGGACTACAAGCTCATCAAGAAGAACCTGATGATCGAGGCCCCGGCCGTCTTCGAAACGAACGGCAGGTACTACATCGTCGCCTCCGCCGCCACCGGCTGGGCTCCGAACCAGGCCACCTACTACACGGCCGACTCCATGCTCGGCGACTGGACGCGCGGCGTCGACAAGACCGACGGCTATGAGAACACGTGGATCCAGACCCAGAAGGTGCCGGAAGGCACCGACGGCTGGCTCGCCTACGGCGATACCAACTCCACCACGTTCGGCTCGCAGTCCACCAACGTGCTCGCGCTCGACGCCTCCAAGGGCCAGTACGTCTACATGGGAGACCGCTGGTACGCCAAGAACAACGACGACGGCTCGACGCTCGGCGACTCCACCTACGTGTGGCTGCCGCTCACCTTCGGCGAGAACGGCAGGCTGGAGATGCGCAACCCGGCCGCCCAGGACAACGGCAAGTGGTCCAAGGGATGGGACGCCTCCTACTGGCAGTCCCACGGCGGATCCAAGACCGCCGTCACCTACTGGACGGTGACCGATGACGGTCTCGCCGACCTCGGCTCCCTGGCCGCCGGCGAGGACGTGTCCGCCAAGCTGCCCGCCGAGGTCAGCGTGAAGGACGGCGACGGCAAGGCCGCGCAGGTGGCCGTCACCTGGTCCGACGTCGACACGTCCAAGTCGGGCAAGGTGACCGTCACCGGCACGCTCGCCGGCGACGACGCCTTCTACCCCGGACGCACGTTCACCCGTGAGATCACCGTGGAGGACCCGAACTGCCCGGCCGCCAAGGATCCGTGGAAGTCCGGCACGTTCGGCGCGAACGCCGGCACGATCTGCCAGACCTCCACCACAGCCAAGGACTACGGATTCACCATCGCCGACGGCGCGAACGGCGGTGCCTGGGCCAGCAAGAACGAGTACAGCCTGGCCTACCGCGCCGATGCGCTCAAGACCGGTGAATCGCTCACCGCCACCGTCTCCGGCTTCGAGGCCGGTGGCAACTCCGACGCCCGCGCCGGCATCGTGGTGCGCAACGACCTGTCCGCCAGCGGTCAGAACTCCGCCAAGGGCTACGCCATGCTCATCCTGAGCCAGAACGGCCTGTTCTGGCAGAACGACACCGACGGCAACGGCTACATCGACTGGGAGACCGCCGATGCGGACAAGAACAAGTCGGTGACCGCCTCGACCGTTGCCGACGGCACCCCGGTGACCATCCGTGTGACCCGAGTGGACGCTGATACGTTCGAAGGCTTCTACCGGAACGCCGACGGCACATTCGTCAGTATCGGCACCGTGGACGTCAAGGGCGCCGACTCCGACGGCCTCGACGTGGGCGTGCTCACCTCCGCCAACAACGGCCAGGACGGTGCCAAGGTGACTTACACCGGCGTCGACCTGTCCAGCGACGAGGCGGCACCCAAGGACACCACGGCCCCGGTCATCTCCGGCGCGGACGACGTGACCCTCGACTACGGCGCGGCATTCGATCCGAAGGCCGGCGTCAGCGCCAAGGACGACGTCGACGGCAACCTGACCAAGGACATCACGGTCACGGGAACGGTCGATACTTCCAAGGCCGGAACCTACGAACTGACCTACACCGTCGCTGACAAGGCCGGCAACACCGTCACGGTGACCCGTACGGTCACGGTGAGGCCCAAGCCCGTCACTCCGGTCGAAGTCGACAAGACCGACTTGGACAAGGCCCTTGCGGACGCCGCCGACCTCGACCAGAACGACTACACCTCCGATACATGGGGCACGTTCAAGGCCGCATACGACGCCGCCAAGGCGGTGTCCGAGGACAAGAACGCAACCCAGGCGCAGGTTGACGCCGCATATGAGTCGCTTGCCAAGGCGAAGGACGGTCTCAAGAAGGCCGACCCCGGAACCAACCCGTCGACCCCGGACAATCCCGACGCCGGTGACGGCAAGGGTGAGCACGGCGGCGACCTCAAGCCCGCCAATGGTTCCAACGCCACGGCATTGTCCAAGACGGGCAGTGCGGCGCTGATTCCGGCGGCCATCGCAATCGTGTTGCTGACCGTAGGCGCCGTCCTCCTCCTTGGCGCCAAGCGCGATCGGTGACATCCTTCCGCCGCATGCCTCTCCTCCTTCCTTCACGGGGCGTGCGGCGCTCCCTACGGCGGCGCCGGTCCTCTCCTGGCCGGCACCGCCGCTCCCCGTAACCCCATAACCGAACAGCCATCACCACCCAAAGGCGACGCATCCGATGAGCCGCCTCCCCGCATCCAGCAGAAAGCACTCCAATGAAGAAGATACCCATCGGGAAACTGGCGAGCCGCGCCGTCGCGGCCGTCATCGCCGCGGGCATGGCGCTTACGCTCATGCCGTTCGCGGCAAGCTCCGCCACCGCGGCGCAGACGGACGCCTCCACGCAGCCGGCCGCATCCGTCGAGAAATACACCTCGCAGAAGGGCCTGCGCAGCCAGGTCAACTTCAACCGTGGATGGAAGTTCATCCGTCAGGACGTCACCGGCGCGCAGGCCGCCGGATACGACGACTCCGAATGGACCGACGTGGCCCTGCCGCACGACTTCGACATGCCCTACGAGGTGGGCGGCGACAACGGCGGTCAGAACTGGTACGTGGGCTACGGGTGGTACCGCAAGGCGTTCCAAGTGACCAATGACTGGCTGGCGGACGGCCGCCGGGTCGAAATCGAGTTCGAAGGCGTGTTCCAGGTCGCCGACGTGTACGTCAACGGCGAGAAGATCGGCACGCACGAAGGCGGCTACTCCGGCTTCGCCTACGACCTCACCAAGCACCTCAAGGCGGGTACGAACGAGATCGCCGTGCGCGTCAACAACATCTGGCAGCAGGACCTCACCCCACGCGCCGGCGACCACCAGTTCAGCGGCGGCATCTACCGCGACGTGTACCTGCGTCTCACCTCCCCCGTGCACGTGGCCCGCTATGGTACGTTCGTCACCGCGCCGGCCCTCACCAACCCCGAGTTCGACTCCGGCTCCGAGAACATCGACTTCGCCCAATACCCGAGCGACGACGCGCTCGCCGCCAACCTCGAGGCGAAGCGCTCCAACCTGGACGTCGCCACCGACGTGACCAACTCCACCGCCAAGGACCAGTACGTGCAGGTCAAGCAGGAGCTCGTGGACGCCAAGGGCAAGACCATCGCGACCAAGGACGGCCAGGACGCCTTCTACTCCAAGGTGACCAAGGTCGAGGCCGGCAAGACCGCCACCATCGACGCGGTCAGCGGCGGACTCGGCGACACCGGGAAGATGTACACCGGCCTCGCCCTATGGGACACCAAGAACCCGAACCTGTACACCGTGAAGACCACCGTGGTCGCAGACGATGACGAGAAGCTCGGCGACGCCGCCACCGTCGACGCCTACGAGACCAGCTTCGGCTTCCGCACCGCGCAATGGAAGAACGACGGCTTCTACCTCAACGGCAAGAAGACATTGCTCAATGGCGCCAACGTGCATCAGGACCACGGCGGCTGGGCCAACGCCGTCACTGACGCGGGCCTCTACCGCGACGTGAAGATGATCAAGGAAGCCGGCATGAACTTCATCCGCGGTTCCCACTACCCGCACGACGTCGCCTTCGCCCAGGCATGCGACGAGCTCGGCATCCTGTACTGGTCCGAGAACGTGTTCTGGGGCATGGGCGGACAGGCCGGCAAGAACGACGACCCGTCCGGCCAGGCCAGCGACTGGCTGCGCGACGCCTACCCGCAGAACGCCGCCGACCAGGACTCCTTCGACCAGAGCGTGCTCGACGCGATGCAGGAGATGATCCTCGAGAACCGCAACTCCCCGTCCGTGATCAGTTGGTCCGCCGGCAACGAGGTGTTCTTCACCTCCGACGCCACGCAGAACCGCGCTAAAGCGCTCGTGAACAAGGAACGCAACCTTGCCCACCAGCTCGACCCGACCCGCAAGACCGGCATGGGCGGCGCGCAGCGCCAGGGCTACGACCAGCTCTCCGTGGCCGACATCGCCGGCTACAACGGCGACGGCGGCCGCATCTGCGGCGGCGGCCAATGCCCGAACACGTGGATGCCGAACATGGTCGCCGAATACGGCTCTCCCGTCATCGACCGTCCCGGCGCCGTCGTCAACGACAAGGCCCAGTACAAGGCCGGCACGTCCGTGTACGGCGAACTCGACAAGGACAACGACGGCAACTACACGCTCACCCAAAACAGTGCGGGCCTTGCCCTGTGGGCCGGCTTCGACCACGGTACCGTCGGCGGCAAGGACCTCGCCAAGATGGGCATGATCGACTACTTCCGTCTGCCGAAGAACCTCTGGTACTGGTACCGCGAACACCAAGGCGACGGCAGCAAGCCGGAAGTCTCCAAGTCCGGCACCGCCACGCACATGGACGTCACCGCATCCACCGACTCCCCCAAGACGCTGACCAACGACGGCAAGACCGACGCGCAGATCATCGTCACCATGAAGGACGCGAACGGCGACTGGGTCTCCGACAACCGCGAGGTGACCCTCAAGGTCACCGACGGCCCCGGCGTGCTTGCCGGCGGCAAGACCTACAAGTTCACCAAGAACGTCTCGATGAAGGACGGCAAGGCCGCCATCGAATTCCGCTCCTACTACTCCGGCACCACCACGCTGACCGCCTCCGCGGAAGGCCTGCCGGACGCCACGTTCCAGATCGTCACCAAGGACGTGACCGGCGGCAACGAAGGCAGCGAGCCGAAGAACTTCTACGAGGCCGGCCAATGGGCCACCGCGGGCCTGAAGATCCCCGAGCCGATGGCCTACGGCGACACCAACAAGGCGCTCGACCGCCCCACCAGCCCGACCAGCTCCCAGAGCGGCCATGAGGGCGCGCTCGGCGCCGACGGCGACGAGAACACCCAGTGGATTGCGGGCGATGCCGGCTCCGGCCAGGCGTTCGTCCTGTCCACCGAATTCGCCCAGTACGTGTACAAGATCCGCCTCGGCTTCGGTGACAAGACCCCGTACCCGTACACCCTGTCCGTGCAGAACGACAAGGGCGAATGGGTGAAGGTCTCCTCGTACACCGCCGACACCGTCGCGTCCCGTCCCGCCGAAGAGAACGTCGGTGGTTTGTACGCCGGCGCCGTCAAGGTGGAGTTCACCGACGTGCCGGCCGGCGAGCACGCGTTCCTCAACGAGCTCGAGGTCTACGGCAACGACCAAGCCCAGGCCCCGCAGTACGCCGAGGATGGCGCCTACCTCACCGACCTCGTCTCCGGCGGCAAGCAGGTGACGATCGGCGGCGCGAACTATGCCAAGGGCGTCGCGCAGCAGGCCAACGCCGTCACCGAGGTCAAGGCCGACGGCAAGTACAGCCGCGTGCTCGGCGTCGCCGGACTCGACTCCTCCGTCACCTCCGGCTCCGCCACGTTCACCATCAAGGCCGACGGCGTGACCGTCTGGGAGCAGCAGCTCTCCGCCGGTCAGAAGGCCGCGTTCGACGTGTCCGTGAGCACCGCGAAGAAGATCGAGTTCTCCACCTCGAACGCGCCCTCCACCTCCACCGCGGATTGGGGCGACGTACGTCTCCTTGGCGCCCTGCGCTCCATCACCGCCTCCGGTTCCACGCTCGGCGTGCGGTTCGCCGGCCTTCAGGCGCTGCTGCACGGCGGTACCCCGTACCGTGCGTCCGTCCGCCTCGCCAACGCCGGCGACAAGGCCGTCAATGCGAAGGTCGTGCTCACCGTGCGCAAGTCCGCCGACGATTCCGTCGTCTCCACCGGCGCCGCCACCGCGTTCGTCGCGTCCGGCGCCACGCAGACGGCCGACGTGACCGTGCCCGTCGACAGCGCCGAAGGCCTCTATGCCACCCTCCAGGTGGTCGACGCCGCTTCCGGCGACGCCCTCTCCAAGACCGCGGTCATCGGTTCCGCCGACGACTCCGCCCAGGCCGAGGAGACCGTGAAGGTCGCCGCCGACTCGACGCTGCAGGCATGGAAGACCGAGAAGACGCAGAACTTCTCCGGCAAGACCTACGTCGGCGCGATGCTGCCGGCCGGTTACGAATCGCTCGGCGAAGGCTTCAAGTCCACGGACGCGAACGACGGCACCGACGCGAAGATGGGCCTCCTGCGCTTCGACCTCACGAAGTACCAGGGCAACGCGCCCAAGTCCGCCAAGCTTGAGCTGACCTACATCGGCTACAAGGGCGACTTCGCCGCCACGGACACCGACACCATCAAGCTCACCGCAGTGGACGAGGCCAAGTGCACCAACGGCGACTCGTGCGCCGTCGAGAACGCGACCTGGGCCAACCGGCCCGACTTCGACGCCACCGCGGAAGGCGCGGTCGTCGCCGAATCCGAACCGTTCGCACTCGGCGGCTACAAGCTCGCCGGCAACGACAAGGACATGCAGGTCACCGGTACCAAGGTGAGCGTCGACATCACCGACATCGTGGCGCAGGCGATCGCCGCCGGCAAGACCTCCGTCACCCTCGCCATGGGCGAGACGAAGCACGCCGACGTGCGCTTCGTCAGCTCCGAAGGCGCCGCAGGCGGCATGACCAACGCCAAGGCCGACATGGCCCCGGTGATGACCGTCACCGTGGACCGCAAGACCGAGCCCGGCGTCGCGCTCGCCGGCCTCGCCGTCACCGCGCCCGCCAAGACCGACTACAAGAAGGGCGACGTCTTCGACGCCGCCGGCATGACCGTCAAGGCCGTCTACTCCGACGGCACCGAGAAGACGCTCGCCGCCGATCAGTACGGCTACGAGATCACGCCGGCGCTCGTCGACGGCGGCCACTTCGCCAAGGCCGGCGTCTACACGCTGACCGTCACCGAGAAGCTCAGCGCCGCCGATCCGAAGACCGCCACGCTGACCTTCACCGTGCCTGACGAAGGCGACGACTACGTCTACGTCACCGGCATCGCGGTGGACAAGCAGCCCACCAAGACGAAGTACGAGTTCGGCAAGAACGAACAGTTCTCCGCCGACGGCCTCGTCGTCGTCAAGACAATGTCCGACGGCACCAAGGTGCCGCTGAACAGCGGCGACTACACGCTGGAAGGCGCCGACTTCGACACCAACGGCGTGGGCGCGCACGTCATCACCGTCCGCTACGGCGACTACACCGCCGCGTTCACCGTGTACGTGGTCTCCGACGCCACCGGCGGCGATGACGGCGACGCCTCCAAGGACGACCTGCTCTGGTATAACCAGCCCGCCTCCAAGACCGGTCTCCGCCAGCTCACCGGCGGCCACGGCTTCAGCTGGTGCTTCTTGGCGAACTGCGACACCGACCAGGTGTGGCAGCAGACCACGCTGCCCATCGGCAACGGCCGCATCGGCGGCACCATCTACGGCGAAGTCGGCAAGGAGCACGTCGTCTTCAACGAGGAGACGCTGTGGACCGGCGGTCCCGGTTCCTCCGCGAACTACAACGGCGGCAACATCGAGTCCAAGGGCAAGAACGGCCAGACGCTGCGCGACCTCAACAAGAAGCTGCAGCAGGGCGGCACGCTCAGCCAAGGCGAGGTCAACGGCCTCGTCGGCGGCACCGACGACGCGGCCCACGGCGGCTATCAGACCTGGGGCGACCTGACCATCGACTACGGCTTCGGCGACGACGCACAGTACTCGGACTACAAGCGCGACCTCAACCTCTCCAAGGGCAAGGCGGACGTGACGTTCAAGCACGACGGCGTCACCTACACGCGCGAATACCTCGCCTCCAACCCGGACAACGTGATGGTCGTGCGCCTCAAGGCCAGCGAGGCGGGCAAGCTCAACCTCAACGTCTCGATGCCGACGTACAAGAACGTCACCAAGGACGGCGAGAAGACCGTCGTCAAGGGCGATACGCTCACCACGTCCGGTGCGCTGAAGAACAACGGCCTTCGCTACGACTCGCAGATCAAGGCCGTGCTCGAGGACGGCTCCGTCGCCGCCGGCGACGACAACGCCTCCCTGAAGATCTCCGGCGCCTCCACCGTGACCCTGTACATCGCGGCGGCCACCGACTACAAGCAGGTCTACCCGACGTACCGCACCGGAGAGACGGCCGAAGCGCTCGCCAAGCGAGTGGCCGAAACCGTCACGAAGGCAGCGAACAAGGGCTACGGCAAGGTCAAGGACGCATCAGTCAAGGACCACGCCGCCCTGTACGACCGCGTGAAGCTGAACCTCGGCCAGGCCGTCCAGGACGAGCCCACCGACCAGCTGCTCGCCAAGTACACCGACGGCTCCGCCACCGATGCGCAGAAGCGCGAACTCGAGACGCTGCTGTACCAGTACGGCCGCTACCTGACCATCGGCTCCTCCCGCGAGAACAGCCAGCTGCCCAGCAACCTGCAGGGCCTCTGGGTCGCCCGCGGCGCCGACAAGGCCTACCAGAGCGGCAACAACCCGTGGAACTCCGACTTCCACCTCAACGTGAACCTGCAGATGAACTACTGGCCCACCTATTCGAGCAACCTCGCCGAATCGGCCACGCCGCTCATCGCCTACGCCAAGGGACTCGTCGAACCGGGGCGCGTGACCGCGAAGATCTACGCGGGCGCCGAAACCAAGGCCGGAACCGCCATCGGCGAAGGCAACGGATTCATGGTGCACACGGAGAACACTCCCTTCGGCTGGACCACGCCGGGCGCCGCCTTCTCGTGGGGCTGGTCGCCGGCCGTCATGCCGTGGCTGCTGCAGAACGTGTACGAGGAATACGAGTACACGGGCGACAAGGCCTCCCTTGAAAAGGACATCTACCCGCTGCTCAAGGAGGAATCGAACTTCTACGTGAACTCCATGCTGCACGAGGCGTACCTGAAGGACAAGGACGGCAAGACCCGCCTCACCACCGGCGTGGCCTACTCGCCGGAACAGGGTCCGCAGGGCACCGACGGCAACACCTACGAGAGCTCGCTGGTGTGGCAGATGCTCAACGACGCCATCGAATCCGCCGAGACGCTCGGCAAGGACGAGAAGCTCGTCGGCGACCTCAAGGGATGCGCCACCTCCAACTGGGCCAAGGATGACGACGGCAACTTCACCGACAAGAACGCCAACCGCTCCTGGAGCTGCGCCAAGAGCCTCCTGAAGCCCATCGAGATCGGCGACAGCGGCCAGATCAAGGAATGGTACAACGAAGGTGCGCTGGGCAAGGACAAGGACGGCAACGCCATCCAAGGCTACCAGCAGAACCACCGCCACATGTCCCACCTGCTGGGCCTCTACCCCGGCGACCTCATCACCATCGACGACCCGGAGTACATGGAGGCCGCCAAGGTCTCGATGAACGACCGCGGCGACGTGGCCACCGGCTGGGGCCGTGCGCAGCGCATCAACGCGTGGGCGCGCACCGGCGACGGCGACCGCGCGTACAAGATCCTCGGCGAGCTCATCTCCGAAGGCATGTACGCGAACCTGTTCGACGCGCACCCGCCGTTCCAGATCGACGGCAACTTCGGCTACACGGCCGGCGTGGACGAGATGCTCCTGCAGTCCAACTCCACGTTCACCGCGAAGGACGGCACGAAGTACGCGAACTACACCAACATCCTGCCGGCCCTGCCGTCCAGCTGGGCGACCGGTTCGGTGGACGGACTGGTGGCCCGCGGCAACTTCACCGTGAACGCCTCCTGGAAGGACGGGAAGACCACCACGGTCACGCTCGTCTCCAACAAGGGCAACCAGGCCGCGGTCAAGCTCACCAAGGGCGACGCCTCCGCCGTGGTGGTGCGCGACGGCGACGGCAAGCCGGTCAAGTCCAAGGTCGTCGAGAACGAGGCCGGCGCCAAGCTGGTCGTGTTCGCCACCAAGGCCGGTATGACCTACACCATCGGCGAAGGCACGATCGCCGCGCCGACCGCGCCGGCCGACCTGGCTGCCACCGAAGTGGGCAAGACCTCGGTCAAGCTCACCTGGAACGCCTCCGTCTCCGAGGCGGGCATCTCCAAGTACGTGGTGAGCGTCGACGGCAGGCAGATCGCCGAAGTGGACGGCACCACCACCGCATACACGGCCACCGGCCTGACCGCCGGCACCGAGTACACGTTCCAGGTGACCGCCGTCGACACGCTCGGCGTCTCCTCCGACCCGGCCGAGGTCAAGGCGACCACCGCCGCCGAAGGCACGGTTGACCCGGACAAGCCCGGTACCACCGACCCCGACAAGCCCGGCACGACCGATCCGGACAAGCCGGGTACGGACAACCCGGACAACCCGTCCAAGCCCGGACAGACGGTCACCCTCGACCCGACGGACGTCAAACCCGGCAAGACGGCCACCCTCGCCGAACCGAAGAGCGTCGCCGGCTACACGGCCCGCGAGGTGACCAAGGCGCCCACGCTCGGTACGGTCACGTTCCGTCACGGCGCCATCGCCTACAAGGCCGGCGCCAAGGCGGGTGACGACTCCTTCACCGTGCGCTACACGCTGAAGGACGGCACCACCGTCGACGTGACCTACCGCGTGCGGATCGTCACGCCGCTCTCCAGGACGGGCGCCGCGGTGACGCCGCTCATCCTCGCGGCGGTCATGCTCGCCGGCGTGGGCGCGGTGCTGACGGCCTCCCGCAGGAGGGAGGGACGCCATGTCGCGCGGCGGCACGTGTGACACGCCACCTGTGACGCGGCGCGCGTGACCGGCGATGGCCGATGACGACGCATGACGTCCGATGACGCAGTGAGGCCCGGAATCCGATGGGATTCCGGGCCTCACTGTCGTTGCGCGATGCGTGCGATGTGCGCGATGCGTACGCCGTCCGGCGCGCGCCATTCCACGCGTGCCATTCCACGCGCGCCTTAGGCCGCCCCACACGCCCTCACGCCGACTGGCGCACCACCAGGTCGGTGTCCACGTACACGGTGTGCGGGGAGCGGATGCCGTTGATGGCGTCGATGACGATCTGCGCCATCACGCGGCCGCGGAGCTCCATGTGCTGGTCCACGGTGGTGAGCGCCGGCGTGATGGACGTGGCGGCGGCGCTGTTGTCGAAGCCGGAGACGGCCACGTCGCGCGGCACGGCGCGTCCCAGCCGGTGCAGCTCCTCGATGACGCCCACGGCGAGTGTGTCGTTGGCGCACACGATGGCGTCGAGCCCTTCGAGCGTGCCGTCCTCGTGCCAGCCGTGCACCACGGCGGCGCCGGAGGCGGTCTTCCAGTCGTCCACGTAGCTCGCCGGATGGTCCTCGCCGGTGGGCAGCAGCTCGTTGGTGACATTGACGAACGCGGCCATGCGCTCCGGTGCGCCGGGCATGTTCATGGGGCCGCAGATGTAGGCGGGGTGGCGGCGTTCGAGCGTGTGCCCGTCCGGCATGAGCACGTGGCGCACGAGCCCGCTCATCGCGCCGAGGTTGTCCACGTCCACGGACGGGCAGGGCATGACCTCCTTGAATCCGGTGCCGGAGATGGCGGCGGGGATGGGGCGCTTGGCGAACACGTCGAGGATGGGGTCGTGGCGTTCGAGCGTGAACAGCAGGTAGCCGTCGGCGAATCCGCCGGCCACCATGCGCGCGATGTTCTGCGTGGACGTGTCGTTCTCGCTCATGAGGGTGACGAGCTGCCAGCCCTCCTCGGTGACGCGTGCGTTGGCGCTGGCCATGATCTGGAGGATGTTGGGGTCGGTGAGGATGTCCTGCGATTGTCCGTGGATGATGAGCGCGATGAGGTGGGTGCGCTGCTGCGCGAGCGAGCGCGCGTTGGCGCTGGGCGTGTAGTCGGTCTCCGCGATGGCCTTGTCGATGCGGGCCGCGGTTTTGGCGGCGACGTTGGGATGCCCGTTGAGGTAGCGGGAGACGGTGGCGTAGGAGACGCCGGCGCGTTCGGCCACGTCGTAGATGGTGGCTTTGGGCTTGTCCTGCGGCATCGCGGCGGCCGACGCCTGCGGTGCGGCCGTGGGTGTCGTGTCCGTGACGTCCGATGCGTCGTGCGCCGGAGGCTCCTGCCGTGGCGCACGTGCATCGCCGGCGCCTGCCTGCTTTCCGGCCGTGGAAGTGGCGGCGGTCGTTTCGGCGTCCGTGGTGGTGGCGTGCGATGTCGTGGTCATGGTGGTCCAGTCCTGTGCGATGGTCGTGCCGCGGTCCTCACGGCAAGGGGCGACCTCGCGCGATGGCCGGTGAAGGGATGTTACATATCACATCACATGATAGGCGGCCCGGTGGAACACGCCACACCGTAAGCGCTTAGACACGCTGGAGAATCAAAGCTATAAGCGCTTACAAAAACATGTATGATGATTGCTGATGATCGGTCACGAACCGTAGTGATCGGGAATCGGGAGCAAACGGAATCCGCGAGGATTCCGCAACGGGAACCCCGGACCAGGAGATTCCAAGGAAGGAAGGACAGCAATGAAGCGACTTCATGCTGAACCCACACCGAGCGCGGGCGGAGGAGCCCTGCGCAAGGTGATGGCCGCCATCGCCGGCGCGGCGATGATGCTGACCATCGTGCCGTTCGCCGCATCGACCGCAGTGGCCGATGAAGCGGACTACACGGACAACGGCACGATCCACACCTACGCGGCCACCGGCGCCGGCACCGACGTGCTCGGCGACAAGACCGCCACGCCGGACGTGGCCTCGACCAAGTACCAGGTCAAGGCGAACGGCACGGACGTGGAGACGGTGCAATACAACGCCGCAGCGAACTACCCCGGCTCGGACGCCGGCTACCACTTCGACATCGCGCGTTTCGCCTCCAACTCGCGCACGCCGAAGCTCGAAGTCACTCTGCCGAACGTGGAGATCAACACCGTCCACATCTACCCCGAGCACTACTACGAGGGCAAGTACACCGTCAGCCCGGACAAGCACACGCTGACCTTCCAGATGGAGCAGTCCCTCAACTACGTCATCGTCATGATCAACGGCGACGCCACCAACAAGGACGGCAAGCCGTACCTCGCCGTCATCAACGACCCGCTCGAAGAGGACGCCGCCAAGCCGGACGCCGCCGCTGGCTCCTCCGCCGACGAGAAGGCGTGGGGCTACAACGAGACCACCGGCGTCGTCAACTTCCAGACCTTCGCCAAGAAGTACCTCGAATCGGACGCCGGGACGAAACTGCCCGACGGCAAGACCACCGTGAAGAAGCAGGAGGCCATCGCCTCCCACCACACCTCGCTGTGGAACGACGGCAAAGGCACCGAAATCGGAGGACAGACCGCCAAGGGCGTCACCTCCGAAGGCAAGATCGTCGACGCCTCCACCGTCGACGTCGCCTACCCGAACCAGCGCAAGATGAGCGCCGACGACTCCACCTACGCGCTGCAGGCTGCCTTCGACTTCATCGAGAACAAGGGCGCCACCCTCAACACCCTGTACCTCCCCGACGGCACCTACACGTGGGGCGGCCTCGATGTCAACGGCGTCGACGGCAGCAAGGTCAAGGGCGGCACGCTCAAGATCTACACCGAAGACGGCGCGCTCATGCTCAACCGCGTGCAGGCCTACCGTGAGGCCCAGGAGCCCGCCATCGGCATCTGGAACTCCAAGAACATCGAGATCTCCGGCCGCGGCATCTACGACGGCAACGGCGTGAAGAACTACTCCGGCCGCAACAAGGGCGCCTCCGGCGACAGGAACGACGCCTACATGAGCCAGCACCAGGCCGGCGTCATGGTCGTCCACTCCAGCGACATCACCTTCAACGACACGTACATGCGCGGCGCCAAGCAGTGGAACTGGGAGACGCACACCGCCAAGAACGTGACGTTCAACAACATCAAGGGCCTCACCCCGTACGGCATGCCCTGGGGCGACGGCATGGACTTCGCCTCCGGCCAGAACCTCACCGTCAACGGCGCGCTCACGCTCGGCAACGACGACACCTTCGCCTCCGGCCACTACAACCCCGGCCGCTGGTACCAGTACGACAAGCCCGACCTCTACAACAAGATGTTCGGCTTCAACGGTTCCAACCCCAACATCCAGGGCTACGACGACTCCGTCGGTGCCTACGACGCGTTCGTCGCCTCCCACGGCGTCGACAACGACGACTGGGACGACGCCGACAGCCACGACATCACCCTCAACAACACGCTCGGATGGTCCGTGGCGGCCGGCAACGGCATCCGCCTCGGCCACGAGGCCCACGGCTACCAGCTGAAGAACTACACGTTCAACAACTTCAACTCCCTGGGCTTCCAGGGCGGCGGCCGCGCCATCACCATCCAGAACCACACCGACATCTACCCGCGCTACGAGAACATCGTCATCACGAACTCTTCGTTCGACACCTCCCGCGTGGGCAGGAACTTCGACATCAACGGCGCCGACGGCTCCAGCAAGGTCACCGTCAAGGCGGCCGACCAGGCGGCCAACGGCTACCGTCCCAACCCGGACGGCTCCGGCAAGGACTACAACGTCGACCGCACGCCCATCGGCAACGTGACCATCGACAAGGTCTGGTTCTCCAACGCGAACGCGCGCTTCGACCTCACCAACACCACCAACGCCACCGTCAACGACCTGTACGTGGGCGGCAAGCAGGTGCAGTACAGCAACCAGGTCACCTTCGCGCAGAACGCCGTGGGCAAGCTCGCCTACACGTACACGGACGCGGACGGCAAGACGCAGAACGTCAAGCAGAACACCGTGCCCACGTTCACCTCCCCGGACTCCGACTCCATCACCGTCAAGGCCGGCGAACAGCTCTCGCTCGACGTGACCGTGAACGACCCGGACGTGGCGAACGGCGACAACGTCACGATCACCACCTCCGACCTGTCCGGCCTCAAGGGCGCTTCGTTCGACCCCGCCGCCAACAAGCTCACCTGGACCCCGGGTGAGGACCAGATCGGCGAATACCCGGTCACGTTCACCGCGGCCGACGCCGGCGCCCAGGCGGGCGACTACGACGCCACCGTCAAGACCGTCACCATCAAGGTGATCTCCGCCAAGTCCGAAGTCAAGACCGTCACCTCCAGCGCCGACGCCTACGTCGCCTCCTGGAAGACGAACAAGAACAACGACTACAGCACGAACCCCGGCAACAAGAACACCGCCGGCTACTTCGCCGTGCGCAACGCGGACGGCAAGGGTCTGCTCGGCGAGCAGAACAAGAGCACCAGCACCGGCGACGGCACCGACGTCAAACTCGGCTTCGTCCAGTTCGACCTCTCCCAGTTCAAGGACAAGGAACCCTCGCTCGCACAGCTCAAGCTCACGCTCATCGGACGCCGCTACGACACCGCCAACCGCGCCGACGAACAGATCGTCGTCGCACCGGTGAACGCCGACAAGCGACTCGACGGCACCGCCTTCGACGGTACGCTCGCCGGCATGACCTGGAACACCCGCCCGAACTTCGACGCCGCCGCCGACGCGACCACCACCTCCGCCGCGTTCGACAACGGCAGCAACGAAGTCCGCAGCGACGTGCCCGGATCCGTCGATGGCGCCACCGTGACCGTCGACGTCACCAAGGCCGTGCAGGACGCGCTCAAGGCCGGCAAGACCACGCTCACGCTGGCCGTCGGCGGCAAGTACGCCAACGACGAGCTGTACTTCGTGAACACGAAGGGCGCCGCCGAAGGCACCTACGGCGCCAAGGCCGCACAGGCCCCCACGCTCGACGTCACCCTGCCCGTCGAGTCCGGCGCCACCAAGCCGAACCCGCCGGCCACCGACGTGCCCACCACGGACAAGGTCCCCACCTACACCAAGTTCGAAGCCATCGCCGACCCCGGCACCAAGGACAAGAACTACTTCCAGCCGCTCTGGTACGCCAAGGACTCCGCCGACTCCACCAGCGGCGAGCACATCCAGGCCCACGGCG
This sequence comes from Bifidobacterium saguinibicoloris, assembly GCF_019331725.1. Lineage (GTDB taxonomy): Bacteria > Actinomycetota > Actinomycetes > Actinomycetales > Bifidobacteriaceae > Bifidobacterium > Bifidobacterium saguinibicoloris. The sequence goes on along the minus strand of NZ_JAHBBF010000019.1, from coordinate 12,232 downwards.
GCCAGATCGTGCCCGTCCAGGAGAACGGCAAGACCGTGTACTACTGGTACGGCGAGGACCGCTCCTCCGGCTACTACAACTCGCACGGCGTGCACGTCTACCGGTCCGAGGACCTCATGAACTGGACGGACCAGGGCGTGGCCCTGCGCTCCATCTACTACGATGACGAACTCAAGGACGACAGCTATTTCACCGACCTGTACGGCCTGAAGGACGCGTCCGGCAAGTTCGACGAAGCCAAGGCCAAGAAGCTCGCGTTCTACCTCAACACCAACACCGACGAGAACGGCGACGGCGTCAAGGACAACGAGAACGCGATCTTCGAACGGCCGAAGGTGCTGTACAACGCCAAGACCAAGAAGTACGTGATGTGGTGGCACGCGGACGGCACCAAGACCGTCGAATCGACCGCCAACTACGAGCGCTCCCTGGCCGGCGTGGCCGTCTCCGACTCCCCCACCGGACCGTTCAAGATGGTCGGCGCCTACCGCCTGCCCAACCGCCAGGACTACAAGACCGGCCACAAGAACGCCGTGCCCGGCGGCTCCCGTGACATGACGGTCTTCCAGGACGACGACGGCACCGCGTACGTGATCTACTCCTCCGAGGAGAACCGCACGCTGTACATCGCCAAGCTCAGCGACGACTACACCAACGTGGTCAAGACCACGAAGGACACGTCCAAGGTGGCCGACGTCGATCTGCAGTACTCCGAAAGCGGCGAGTACCCGTACACGCTGGCCGACGGCGGCGACGGCGCACCGGTCTCCGGACAGGACTTCGTCATCGTCAAGGACCGCGGCATGCTCGAAGCGCCCGCCATGTTCAAGAACAACGGCAAGTACTACATCGTCGCCTCCGGCGCCACCGGCTGGGCCCCGAACAAGCAGACCTACTACACGTCGGACACCGTGTTCGGCACGTGGATCCGCGGCGTTCAGGCCGACGACCAGTACGAGAACACCGCGTTCGGCGCCCTGCCCGAAGGCGCCGACGGCCTGCTGAGCGTGGGCGACACCCGCGGCTCCACGTTCGGCTCGCAGACCGCCTCCGTGTTCAAGGTGGCCGAGAACAAGTTCATCTACATCGGCGACCGCTGGAACTCCGGCAAGGCCAGCTCCACCTACGTGTGGCTGCCGATCTCGGTGAACTCCACCACCGGCGCGCTCACCATGCAGAACCCCGCCACGCAGGACGCGTCCGCGTACGGCGACGGCTGGGGTCTGAACTACTGGGACGAGACGGCCGACAACCCGCTCAACCTCGCGTCCATCACCATCGACGGCAAGGCCGTGGCCAACTTCGACGGCGGCACCACCACGTACGGCGTGAACATCGGCGCCTGGGGCAAGGTCCCGACCGTCGACGCCGTCGCAGCCAACCCGGACGACGTGACCGTGACGACCGACGTGAACACCGCACGCGCCATCATCACCGTCACCTCCAAGACGGACCCGACGAAGACGCGCGTCTACACGGTGCGCTTCACCACCACCACGGAAGGCTGCAAGGCCGTCTCCGACCCGTGGAAGACCACGAGCTGGGGCAACGCCGGCACCTTCTGCCAGGGTGAGACCGAAGGCTCGTTCCTCGTCACCGACGCCTCCAACAACGGCGCCTGGACGAACAAGGACAACCTCTCCGCCATCTACCAGTCCGCGAAGCTCGGCGTGGGCGACTCCATCGAGACGACCATCACCTCCTCGCAGGCCGGCAACAACACCGATCCGCGCGCCGGCATCATCGTGCGCAACGACCTGAGCGCCGCCGGCCAGGGCAAGGCCCACGGCTACGCGCTGCTCGCCGCCAGCCCGAACGGAGCCTACTTCCAGACGGACTCCAACAACAACGGGTTCATCGACAAGCAGTCCGACACCGTCGCCGAAGCCGCCAGCTCCGTCGACACGCCGGTCTCCCTCAAGCTCGTGCGTAACAGCGCCACCGAACTCGAAGGCTTCACCCGCCTCGCCGGATCCGACGAGTGGAAGAGCCTCGGCAAGGTGACCCTGGGAGATGACGCCGCCGAACGTCTTGACGTCGGCGTGTTCGCCACCTCCAACAACGCCAAGGGCGACTACACCGTCATCTTCGACGGCACCGCGGTGACGGCGAAGGGCGAGCCCGAGCCCGAGCCCACGGTGACCGGCATCACCGTGGACGCCACCGGCGCGGACACCGAGTACACCGTCGGCGACACCTTCTCCGCGGACGGCCTCAAGGTCGCCAAGGTCATGTCCTCCGGCGACCCGGTCGGAGTCGGTTCCGACGGCTACACCGTGTCCGCGGTGGACCCCGACGGCAAGGCGGTCGATCTGACCAAGCCGTTCGCCGAAGCCCTCGGCGGCAAGAAGGTCACCGTGACCGTCGCCCTCAAGGACGACGCCACCAAGACCGCCTCCTACGAGGTGACCGTCAACGCCAAGCCGGTCACGCCGCCCGCCACGGTGACGGTCAAGTCCATCGCCGTGACTTCCGGCCCCACCAAGACCGAGTACACCGTGGGAGACGCGTTCTCCGCGGACGGCCTCAAGGTGACCGCCACGCTGTCCGACGGCAAGACCCGCGAGCTCAAGCTCGGCGAGGACTACGTGCTCACCGGCTTCGACTCCTCGAAGGCGTCCGACGCGGTCAAGGTCACCGTGACCTACACCGGCAAGGATGCGGCCGAGGGCCTCAAGCCCGTCGCCTTCACCGTGAAGGTCAAGGCAAAGGCCGCCGGTGAAGGCGGTAACAGCGGTCAGGGCGGCCAGGGCCAGGGTGGCAACTCCGGTCAGGGCGGTTCCGGTAACGGCTCTGGTAATGGCGCGAACGGTTCGAACGGTGCGAAGGAGCCGGGTGCGGGTCTGTCGAAGACCGGTGCCTCGGTGACGGTGGCCGTGTTGGCCGCGGTGGCGCTGCTCGGTGCGGGTGCCGCGCTGACGGTGCTGCGTCGTCGCCGTGACGCCTGATCCGGTTGGGCCGGCTGGCCGCTCGGCGGTAGCCGACTGATGGCCGACTGACAGGGCCGTCGCCCTTCCTTCGGGAGGGGTGGCGGCCCTGTTCGCGTATCTGCCCGGAAGGCGGCGACGCGGTTCGTCAGCCCGTGTCCAGCCTGTTTCGTTATCGGTCACTATCGGCAGCTATCGCCGATGCATCAGCGAACGCAACGTGGACAATCGCACTTCGGACAATAGAATCGCACAGAAGATCAGCACGAACCCGACGGCGGTCGGCACGGTGACGCGCTCGCCGGTCAGCAGCACCGAGAACAGCACGCCGAACACGCTCTCCAGACACAGAATCAGCGAACCCTGGCTCGAAGGCACGCAGGCGAACGCGATGTTCTGGAAGATCTGCGCCATCAGCGTGGATACCAGCACCAGATACACGAACGAGCCGATGACCTCCGGCGTGAACCAGCCGCGTGTAGGCAGCGGGTCGAACAGCAGGCCGCCCGCGGCGAACAGCACGCACGCGAAACCGAACTCATAGAACGTGAGCGTCATCGCATCGTACTGCTTCGCCAGCATGCCGGTCAGCGTGATGTTCAGGCCGAACAGCGCGCCTCCCGCCAACGAGACCAGGTCGCCCGGGTCGATCAGCCCTCCGAGTGCGCCGATGCCACCGGCGCCGCCGACCCCGCCGCCGACCCCACCGCCGGCACCCGCCTCCGCCATCGAGACGAACCCGACACCCACCAGGCAGACGGCCGCGGCCACCAGATTCCGCTTCGCCGGCCGGCGTTTCGTCAGCATCCACACCAGGAACGGCACCAGCACGCAGTATGTGGCCGTGAGGAACGCGTTGCGCCCCGGAGCGGTCATCGTCAGGCCGGTCATCTGCACGAGGAACGCCGCCCAATAGGAGACGGCGAGCAGCAGGCCGGGAATCGCGATGCGCGCGAACGGCATGCGGCAGATGCGCCGGAACGCCAGCAGACCGATGACCGCCGTGCCGAACAATAGGCGGATCGCCATCATCCACTGCACGGTGACGTGACCTGTCACGATCGACGAGAACGTGTAGCCGCCACCCCATCCGGCCGCGGTGGCAAGCAGCAACAGCCGTCCGAGCCATGCTGGCGTCGGACGGCTGCTCAATGCGGGATCGAACTGCGACACGTCACGCAGTGTACGCGCGTCGCGCGTCGGGCTGGCCGGGGTGCGCGGAAAACGTGCGATGGGGTGCGTGCGACGTGCGTGCGGTGTGCGACGTGCGTGCGGTGTGCGACGTGCGTGTGGCGCGACGGCGCTATGGTGTGCGCTGTGTGTGGCGGCGCCGGAGTGTGCGATGCGTGGTGCCGTGCGGTCGTTGCGGCAGGCGCCGTCCTGATTGTCGTGCGGCGGTGCCGTCGGCAGGGCGTCGCACGGTGGCATCCGATGAAGCCCGAGAGGTGTGGTGTTCGGCAGGTGGGGAGACCGGTGGTGTCCGATGGGACACCGACATGTCATTGCCGAGAGACGTGGATGATGACCGTTCCGTCGACGCGCGTGTCGTGTCGGCATGGATACGGGAGGGCCGGTGTCGGCAGCGGGTACCTGCTTCCGACACCGGCCCTCCGGTTCGTCATTGCCGGGTGCGTACGCGACCGTGCGGCCTACGCACGCCCCATGCGGGTCACAGCACGCCCTGGGCGACCATCGCGTTGGCGACCTTGACGAAGCCGGCGGCGTTCGCGCCGAGCATCAGATCGCCTTCGTGGCCGTACTCCTTCGCCGCCTTCAGCGACTCCGCCACGATGGACTCCATGATGGACTTGAGCTTCGCGTCGACCTCCTCGAACGTCCAGGAGAGACGGTAGCTGTTCTGGCTCATCTCGAGGCCGGAGACGGCCACGCCGCCCGCGTTCGCGGCCTTGGCCGGGCCGTACAGCAGGCCGTTCTTCTGGTACACGGCGATGGCTTCCGGTGTGGACGGCATGTTCGCGCCTTCGCACACGACCTTGCAGCCGCCGGCGACGAGCGCCTCGGCCGAAGCGCCGTCGATCTCGTTCTGCGTGGCGCACGGCAGCGCGATGTCGCACGGCACGGTCCACACGCCGGAGCAGCCTTCGTGGTATTCGGCGCCCGGCACGCGTTCCGCGTACTCCTTGATGCGGCCGCGCTCGACCTCCTTGATCTGCTTGACCACGTCGACCTTGATGCCTTCCGGATCGTAGACGTAGCCGTTGGAATCGGACACGGTGACGACCTTCGCGCCCAGCTGCTCGGCCTTCTCGGTGGCGTAGATGGCCACGTTGCCGGAGCCGGAGATCACGACGGTCTTGCCTTCGAACGAATCACCGCGCAGCACGCGCAGCGCCTCCTGCGTGTAGTAGCAGACGCCGTAGCCGGTGGCCTCGGTGCGGGCGAGCGAGCCGCCGAACTCCAGGCCCTTGCCGGTGAGCACGCCGGAGTATTCGTCGCGGATGCGCTTGTACTGGCCGAACAGGTAGCCGATCTCACGCGCGCCCACGTTGATGTCGCCGGCGGGAACGTCGGTGAACTGGCCGATGTGACGGCACAGTTCGGTCATGAACGCCTGGCAGAAGCGCATGACCTCGGCGTCGGACTTGCCCTTCGGGTCGAAGTCGGAGCCGCCCTTGCCGCCGCCCATCGGCAGCGTGGTCAGGCTGTTCTTGAGGATCTGCTCGAAGCCGAGGAACTTGATGACGCCCTCATTGACGGTGGGGTGGAAACGCAGACCGCCCTTGTACGGTCCGATGGCGGAGTTGAACTGCACGCGGTAGCCGCGGTTCACCTGCACCTTGCCTTCGTCGTCGGTCCAGGCGACGCGGAACTTGACCACGCGCTCCGGCTCCACAAGGCGCTCCAGCACGCCCGCCTTCTCGTATTCCGGGTGCTTCTCGACCACCGGCTGAAGGCTTTCGAAGACCTCCTGCACGGCCTGCAGGAATTCCGGCTGGTCGCCGTCGCGCTTCTCGACCTGCGCGTAGACGCGCTTGACGTACTCGTCCGTGAGCATGGATTACTCCCCTTTGGGTTGGATCATTGATAGACGATTCCGATTGTAGGCGTGCGTCCCGCGTCACGGCAAGAGGTCTGTCCACGGGCGATTGCGGGAGGGGACGTGCGTGCCGGTCCGGAGCGGGCAGGTGCTCCGGCGGTACAATGGCCGTATCGAGGAAGAGGTTTTCGGGGCTTTCGCAAGGGTCATCGTCGAACCGGCGCAGGCTTGGGCGGGTTCTCCAAACCACGATGAAGAAGGGTGGGTGCGACATGAAATACTGCGCACATTGCGGACAGCCAATCGCCGACGGTGCAACGTTCTGCGGCTCCTGCGGAGCTCCCGCGGCCGGCGCGGAACCATCCGCGGGATACCGGGGACAGGACGCGTCCGCACCGTCGGCGCAGCCCTACGGATCCTACGGCCAGACGGCATCGATCCCCACGCAAGCCGCCACGCCGGCCGACCGGCAGCCCACGCAGGCCATCCCCGTCATGCCGCAGCCGGCCGCGGCCGAGACGCAGGCGTTGCCTCCGCTGCCCGGCGCGGCCATGTCGAACGCGGCGACGCAGACCATGCCGCCTCTGCCGGGCGCCGTATCGGGAGCCGCGGCCACCCAGACCATGCCGCCGCTGCCGGGGCAGCCGGTCCAGCAGGCCCAACCGGTCCAGCAGGGGTGGACGGGCCAGCCGGGCGTACCGGCATCGGACGGCAACATCGCAGCCGGCGCATACGGCGTTCCCGCCGTCGAAAGCGTGCCGGGCGGCGGCGTGCCGCTGCCGGAATCGCCCGCCATGCCGGGGGCTCCCGTGCAGGGCGTGCCCGGAAACGGTGTACCGGGTGTACCGGGTGTGCCGGGGCCGGGTGTTCCCGGACCGGGCGGCGTACCCATGCCCGGCGCGCCGGGCGTACCGGGCGCGGGCGTGCCGGGCGTTCCGGTCCCCGGCGCACCCGGTGCGGCCCCCATCCCGGCGCCCGCGCCGCGCAAACGCGGACTGGGCGGCGGCGCCATCGCCGGCATCATCGGCGGCGTCGTGGCCGTCATCCTCGTCGTGGCGCTTGCGTTCATCATCCCGAACCTCACCGCCGTGAAGATGATGCTCGGATTCCGCCCCAACAACCCGCTCGTCGTCACCTACGACGCGCTCGCGTCGATCGAAGACCTGCAGAGCACACGCTACGAACTCGCCATCGACTCGGGCGAATCCGGCAGCAAGGCCACGTTCTCCGGCGCGTACTCGCTCGGCAAGACCACCGACGAATCGATGCTGTACGTGGAAGCCAAGATGCCGGACTACATGACCGTGCGCGGCGCATGGCAGCACGGAAACGTCGGCCTCTACGAGAAGAACGAATACATGTCCGGCCTCGACTGGTATGGGGACATGGACCAGGACTTCTACTACTACATGAGCGGCGAGAAGCTCCGCAGCGGACTGCGCAGCAGCCTCGGACGCGAATGGTCGCAGGTGGTCCTCGACACCAAGGACGCGCTCGTCAAGAACGGCAAATGGGACATCGCCGGCGCGCAGAAGACGTTCCTCGAGCAGTCGGCCAAGGCGAACGGCGACGAATCGCTCGACGACTACCTCGACCAGATGAAACGCACCCAACCCACCGACGACGAGGCGAAGGACATCGCCAAGTTCTCGATGAAGTTCTTCGGCGAGGAACTGGAGAAGAAGGACGTGGACGAGGCGATCTTCCCCACGAAGAAATCCGAGCGCACCTCCACCGGATCCACGAAGCTCACCTATGAGTTCGACATCGCCGAGTTCGTGCACCGGCTCGCCGCCTACTGGCAGGACCACGAGGACGACTACCCCGGCATGCGCGACTACATGATCCGCGTGATCAAGGAAAGCAACCACTCCACCACCGGAGAGGCGAGCAAGTCGCTGGACGACGCCATCGACCAGATGCTGGACGTCAAGCGCAGCGAGGCGCCGCAGATCGAGGTCACGCTCGACTACGGCGAAGGACGGACCCTCAACGAGCTGAGCCTGGACCTCACCCAGGATCGGGCGCACATCACCGCGGACCTCAAGCTCACCGACAAGGGCAAGGTGTCCGTGGACGACGAGGATGTGACCGACTTCATGAAGGACGCCAAGCGCGAGAACGATGCGTCGTCCTCGTCCTCGCTGTTCTGAGTTCCAGGATGGTTGAGGCGGCTGGTTGGCTTGAGGCTGTTCGGGCTGAGGAGACGGTCGGTCTGAGTGGTCTGGTTGAGTCGGCCGGTCCGGCCGGTCCGGTTGAGTTGGTTGGTCCGGTTGGCCGCCTTATGGGCCGCCTCATGGATACGGGAATCCCCCGTTCGGGCATGCGTCCGGACGGGGGATTCCCTGGTTATGGCGGGTCGTGCGGGGTCGCGCCGCACGTGGGTCATGCTGCGCGGGCGATAGCCTGCTCATAATCCCTGGTGCCCTTGAACACCTCGCGGGTCCACGGGTTGACGCCTTGGCGCTTCGCGCGTACGAGGATGTAGCTGAGCGCGAGCACGTTCGCGACGAGCGCCACCAGCGAGACCGCCAGGTTCACGTTCGGGTTGTTCACCGACTGCGTGGAGAACACCGAGTAGTCCTGGAACATCGGGAACACCTGCGCGAACATGCACCAGATGGCCAGCGTGTTGGCGCGGTTCTGGATCCAGCCGCCCTTGTTCCACAGGGCGTTGGCCACGGTGGGGGCGAGCAGCAGCGCCAGGCCGCAGTACCAGGAGTGGGTGGGCAGGCAGTTGTACGTGTAGCAGAAGTTCCACAGGTCGTAGGCGACGATGAACACCCAGGTCATGTCCGGCCAGAGCATGTCGTCCTTCTTCTTGGACACGTAGATGCCGAACCAGCCGGTCATGCAGGCGATGTTGATGAGGCCGGCCACGCCGTTGAACACGTTGTGCCAGCCGCCCATGAGGGTCACGCCTTCGGTGGAGACCCAGGTGGTGCCCCAGGCGCGGAACGCGGATTCGAAGTCGGAGACCACGGCGATGAGGATATTGATGGCGACGATCACAAACGGGAAGCACTTGAACCATTCGGATTTGCCGATCGAGCCCCACTTGTATTTGAGCGCCATGAAGCCGATGCAGCCGGCGGTGGCCGCGTAGAGCTTCGCGTAGTGGAACCAGCTGGTCATGTGGACGTACGTGGGGTTGCTCAGCGCCCACTGCGCGCCCATGGCTGCGGCCGTGTAGATGGTCACGAAGTAGACGGTCAGCACCGCCGGCACGACGAGGAAGGCGATGATGCCTCCGGTCTTGGTGCGGCGGGCCAGTTCGTTGGCGCCGATGAGGCAGCAGAAGACGAGGATCCATCCGATCCACTGGTAGACGGCGTTGTCGCCGTAGACCTGAAACAGCATGGTTTCCGGTTCCTTTCTGGTTCCGTGCGATCGGTCCGGCCGTGTCCGTCAGCCCGCCGCCGTTGCGTTGTCGCCGTGTCCGCTGCATGCGACCGCGGCTCGTGCGGTTGCGTGCGGGCGCACGTATGTGCGTCGGCTTCGGCGTGGCGGCTCCGCGATGGTCCGTTGCGTGGTGCGGGTCATCGCGTGGTGTGGGCTGCCGTGCGGTGCAGGTTGCGGCGGCCCGCGGTGGTCCGTCGCGTGGTGTCGGCCGCCCGTCGTCGGGCCGCCGATCGCGTGGGGTGACGCCGCGTTGTTGACGTGGTGTCAATTTCTCTCGCGGCTTATTCTAGACCCGCTGTTGACACGATGTCAACACAGGTGGGTCGTTGGGGTGTGGTCGTTGGTTCGTGCCGGTGGGTTGTGTGGGGTGTGCTGATGCCGGTTTGTTGGGTCGCGCCTGATGGTTCTGTGGCCCCGGAGCGCAGGAACAGTGCGATTGTGCGTTCCGGCCCGTGGGGTTGTGGTCCGGAGTGGGGGAATCCGTGTGATTGGTCTTCCGGTGGCACGATTCGTGGCCCCGGAGCGTGTGAAAGGCCTGTTTTCGCGTTCCGGCCCACTGTGCTGTGGTCCGGAACGCGTAGATGCCTCGGATTGCCGTTCCGGGTGCGATGGTTCGTGCCGGTGAGTTGTGTTGGGCGTGCTGATGCCGGTTTGCTGGGTCGCGCCTGATGGTTCTGTGGCCCCGGATTCGTCCCGTCGTGCGATATGCGTGCGATATGCGCGCGTTTGGCGCGCACCGGACCCGCCTTCGGCGGCGCATGCACGATGCGTCCAGGGCCGACCCGACCCCTCGAAGGGCACTGGGCGTGATAACGAAAAACCCTCGGAATCGGCTTGATTCCAAGGGTTTCATCCAGTCATCCGAACCGTGTCATTCGTGGAGCATACCGGGTTCGAACCGGTGACCCTCTGCTTGCAAAGCAGATGCGCTACCAGCTGCGCCAATGCCCCGAACATTCAGGGGTGACATCGTTCGGCTCTGGATAGAAAAAAAGAGCGGCTCAAACATGGCCGCTGGTTTTTCCTGTGGGCCCGGGAGGACTTGAACCTCCGACCTCATCCTTATCAGGGATGCGCTCTAACCACCTGAGCTACGGGCCCGTCCGTGCACTTCAAAAGCGCACAAGTGGATATACTACATGCATTCCTCGTGCTGTCAACAGAAAACCGTCTTCGGCGTGTCGCGTTCTGCGGCATGCCCTACGGTTACCGGAGAACGTCCGGCGGAAGGAGATGCGATGTCGAGGAGCGTTGTCGCCAGCGGTCCCATCCGCGTTGCCGCGCATGCGACCGTTGAGGAACGCGTGCTCGACGTCGACGGGCTTGAAGTGCATGTCGAGCGCAAGCGCATCAGGAACATGTATCTGCGCGTCAAGCCTCCGGAGGGGCGCGTCGAGGTGTCCGCGCCGTTGCGGATGCCGTTGCGTACCATCACCGCCTTCGTGCGTGACCGCCGTGAATGGATCGTGATGCAGCGCCGACGCATGGAGGATGCGCGCCACGTCATGCTGGACCGGCTTGACGGACGGGCCGTCGCGCCGGACGTCGAGCCCGCCGCCGACTCCCCTACCCAGCCGTTTTGGACCGACGCCCGTCGTCGCGAGGCGGCCGCGGCCATCGAGGCGGCGCTGCCCGCCCTGCTCGCCAAGTGGGGGCCGATCATCGGCCGACGTCCCACGCACGTCACCTTGCGCCGCATGACCAGCCGATGGGGGTCCTGCACGCCCAAGACGGGCCGCATCCGTCTGAACCTCCAGCTGGGGCTCATGGAGCCGCGGTTCCTGGAGTATGTGCTCGTCCATGAGATGACGCACCTGTGGGAGCATGGCCATGGCCCGGGGTTCCAGCGCCGCATGGACGCCTATCTGCCCGGTTGGCGCGTGTTGCGCCGCGACCTTAACCGTCGCATGGTGCTGTAGCCGTCGCCCTGTCAGGTTTCATCCGATTGTCCGGTTTCGGATGTCCCGTCAGGCTTCGCCCGGCTTCTCCGCTTCCGCGGCCTGCGCGAGCAGCCGCGCCACGCGCTCGTTGACGGCCGCGGGCGATGCGATGGTGACGCGCACGCCGGGTTGCGGCCGTCGCGCGGCGTCACGTCCCGCCGTTCCGTCCGATTCCGCCGTTCCGTCCGATTCCGCCGTTCCGTCCGATTCCGCCGTTCCGTCCGATTCCGCCGTTCCGTCCGGCCCGGTTCTCGTCGCGAAGCCGCCCGTGGCGCCCGTGGCACCCGTCCGCATGTCCCGCATGTCCTGCATGGTCCCGTTCTCGTCCACCCATAGCCCCGGGCGAAACGGCCCTCCGGCGGCCACGCGGATATGATGCCGCGCGAGCAGTCGCATGGCGGCGGCCTCGCTGCGCACAGGCAGCCAGAGGTTGAGCCCGTCGCCCACGGGCACGTCCTGTCCGAAGCGCAGGAGCAGCGCGTGCATGGTCTTCTGGCGGGTGGCGTAGATGTGTCGCGCGTTCATGACGGTGCGGAACGTCTGCTTGTCGGCGAGCATCTCCACGAGGATCTCCTGCAGGAAGCGGCTCACCCATCCGGGGCCGAGCCGTCGTTGCGCGATGATCGCGTCGATGGCCCGCCGTGTGCCTGAGACGGCCGCGAGCCGCAGGTCCGGTCCGTGCGATTTCGAGAAGCTGCGGATGTGGATGACGTGCTCCGGCAGCCGGAGGGCCAGCGACACCGCGTACGCGTTGGCCACGTCACCGCTGTGGTCGTCCTCCACGATGACCGGCATGCCGTCCGACGCCGCCCCGCCGCCATCCGTCGTCCCGCTGCCCGTTTCACCGCCGCCATCCGTCGCCCCATCGCCGTTCGCCGCGTCCCGCCTCCACGCGATGAGTTCGTCGGCGAGTTCGTCCACGCGCTTCCGGCTCAGGCTGGCTCCGGTGGGGTTCTGCGCGCGCG
>NZ_JAHBBF010000018.1 GCF_019331725.1 Bifidobacterium saguinibicoloris | reverse complement strand
CGCGATTATCGGCCGCTGGTGTCTTCTTGGAGGCCGATACCCGCGGTGTGGCTTTGGTTTTTGCGATTTTCGGCCTCTGAGAGTTGTTGGGCGTCCGATAGTCGCGGTGGAGCTGTGGTTTCTGCGGTAATCGGCCTCTGGCTGGTGCTGAGGGTCCGTTTGTCGCGATGGCCGAGGTCTCGCCGCGATTATCGGCCGCTGGTGTCTTCTTGGAGGCCGATACCCGCGGTGTGGCTTTGGTTTTTGCGATTTTCGGCCTCTGAGAGTTGTTGGGCGTCCGATAGTCGCGGTGGAGCTGTGGTTTCTGCGGCAATCGGCCTCGGACGGGTGCTGTGCGTCCGATTTCCGCGGCGCCATCGTGTTGCCGCGATTCCCGGCCTCCGGCATGAATCAATGATGCAGTGCTTCGCCGTGGAAGGGGTCCATCACATGTCGTTCGTCTCCCCGTCATCCATCGCCCCATCATCCGTAACCCATCATGCCTTCGGCGGAATGCCGTTCCCGCCTGTCGGCTGGGGTACTCCGAGCCCCATCAGCTTGTGCTCCAATCGCTGCGGCTGCATGATGTCCTCGTAGAACACGTGCACGATGCCGCTGACACCTTGCTCCCGGAGATGTTGGTCCCGACGGCGCGCGTAGTCCATCTTCGCCTGAAGACTGGCGCGATTCGGATTGCTGGTATCCGCGTATTTGGCCATGCCGTCGTATTCCATGACGAGTATCTGGCCGTCGGCGAGCCGCCAGCAGCAATCCACCCGGTAGGGGGCAGCCGGATTGTCCGGATTCGTGAATTCCGCCTGCAGTTCCGGTGCGGCGTAGCCGAGGGTCAGGATGTGCGCACGGAGCATCGATTCCCCGCCGTTCTCGCTGCGCGGGTCGGCGTGGCGTAGCAGCGTGGCTACGGCGTCATCATCGCGTCGGCGGATCTTGGCCATCGCGGAACGGACATCCTTGGCGGTGACCTTCCCGGTGCGCAATGCGGAGTCGTAGATGGGCAGGGCTTGGACGAATGGGTATGCGGCGCAGTCGATGAGCGTGCGTGCCGGCGACGTCATGAGTATGCCTTGGCTGGTTCGCCACTTCGGGATGTCGGTCATGGGTATGCGGCGCAGCGACTCGTGGTCGCGTGGGCTGTGCCCTCCGTTGCTGGCGATCGTCACTGACCCGTCGTGAAGCGTATAGGAGTGTTGGTATCCGTGCAGGCATGCGGCGCTGATTCCTGCGAAGACCCAGGTCTTGTGCTTCGTCGCCAACGCCCGGATGATGTGCAGTGAGCGTTCCTCCGCGTTGAGGTTCGCCCAGTAGGCTGCGTCCGCGTAGCAGTTGGGATATGGCCGTACCAGTTCCTTGGCGGCGAAGCGTCGCCGCAGCGCCTTTTGCATGGCGTCGCCTTCGCCGATGGCGCATCGTCGCGCGTGCTCCGCGTTCTGCAACAGTGCCGTGACTCCGTGGTGTGTTCTCATGATTCGACGGTAAGGAGGCCGAGACCTCCATGTCAACGTGAACCGGGCAATGTGGATAGAGCCCCCTCGCCTGGGCTGATTGTGGATAACTCGGTTTTCGGCCGCGTCCGATAGTCGCGGTGGCTGGTTTGTTGTCGCGGCAATCGGCCGCTGGTTGGTGCTGTGCGTCCGATAGTCGCGGTGGCTGGTGTTCCGTCGCGGTAATCGGCCGCTGGCGTCTTCTTGGAGGCCGATACCCGCGGTGAGGCTTTGGTTTTTGCGATTTTCGGCCGCTGGTTGGTGCTGTGCGTCCGATAGTCGCGGTGGAGCTGTGGTTCCTGTGATTTTCGGCCGTTGGTGTCTTCTTGGAGGCCGTTTGTCGCGGTGGCTGGTGTTCCGCCGCGATTATCGGCCGCCACGGATGCGGTGGCTGCAGTGGATATGGTTACGGCGATGAGAGCATCGCCGACATGTCGAGACCTAATCCATGCGTGGGCGTCGGATGTTCCATACGCTGGGGAGAGGTCTGACCGGGCCCGATTAGTCTGTGCCCGATCAACCCGATCGCCCCAATCGGTGCAGAGACGCAAAGCGATGCACGGCGGCGTCGTAAGAGAAAAGGGCACGACGGCGATGTCTCGATATTTCACTTGGAATACCGGGCGCATCGCCCTGACCTTCGACAACGGTGACGACGATTTCGTGGTGATGTGCGCCGTGCGCATGGACGGCGTCGAGGCGACGTAGGCGGCGAACGCGGCGAAGGCCGTGAGGTGCGGATTGCCCTGCCGTGGCGCCGTGGCTCCATGGCCGCGACGTCGTGGCCGCGACTCTGCTGCCCGCCGGCGAAGGTTTCGCCGACTGGCCCGTGCGTTGGGATGCCGACGCCGCGCAGGCCGTGGTGACGGTGCCATCCGGCACCGGATACGGTTCGCGCACGTTCGGGTTCCGCGCGTGACGTCAGTCCGCCTGACCCGCCTGACTCGCCTGACCCGTCCGGCCCGCCTGACCCGCCACCTTGACGCCGCCCGGCCCGCCTGACCCGCTCAGTCCAGCGGCAGCGTCGATTCGCGTTGGACGAGCCGGCAGTGCACGTAGGTGGTGCCGTGGTGCGGTTTGCCGTTGATGGCGTCCATGAGGCAGCGCGCGGCCACGCGTCCGATGGTCTCGGTCTCGTTGTCGATGGAGGTGAGGGCGGGGCGCGAGTAGGTGGTGAGGATGTCCCAGTTGTCGTGGCCGATGACGGCGACATCGTCCGGGATGCTCAGCCCGCGCTGTTTGAGCGCGTCGATGCAGCCGCGCGCGAGCTGGTCGCTCTGGCAGATGATGGCGTCGAGCTGCACGCCCTGGTCGAGCAGGAGGCGTGTGGCTGCGCGTCCCCAGTCTTCGTTCCATGGGCCGAAGCGTACGGGTCCGGCGGGTTCCATGCCGAGTTCGGCGAGGGCTTCCATGGCGCCTTTGTAGCGGTCGGTGGCGGCCTGGTAGGTTTCGTCGCCGGCGATGATGGCGATGCGTTTGCGGCCGCAGGAGATGAGGTGGTTGACGGCGATGCGTCCGGCTTCGACGTTGTCGCAGGTGACGGAGCAGTCGTCGTGGTTTGTGGAGGGGCCGTAGGCGTAGACGATGGGCACGCCCCAGTCGTCGCCTACGGAGGGGCGTGAGTTGGTGCCGCGTTGGACGAGGATGATGCCGTCCACTTTGAGGGAGAGGAGTTTTTCGATGTGCGCGCGTTCGAGCTGTGCGTCGCCGCGCGCGTTGGCGAGGAGGATGGAGGTGGATTGGGCGCGCAGTTCGTTTTCCGCGCCGATGAGGATCGGGGTGGAGAAGCGTCCCTGCAGGTCGGATGTGATGAGTCCGATGAGTCCGGAGGTGCCGCGGGCGAGCGATTGGGCGAGTTTGTTGGGGGAGTAGTTGAGCTGTTGGGCCGCGGCGAGCACGCGTTTGCGTGTCTCCTCGCTGATGCGGGGCTTGTTGTGGAGCGCCTTCGACGCGGTGGCGAGCGATACGCCCGCGGCGGCGGCCACGTCTTCCAGTCGTGCGGCCTGTCTTCTGTCTTCGGCCATGTCCTGTCCTTAGGTTGTAGGCGATGCGCGCCGGTGGGTGGCGTGCGTCGCGCACGTATGCGATTGGCGCTTTGACGCCGTGGCGCCAACGACGTCGATGGAACCGCTTGTGCGACGAAGCTTCCCCTATTATAGGCCACGATGCGAAAGTTTTCGCATTTTGGCATGTTGCGTGAGGTGTTTGGTAGATTGCGTTCGTTTCGACATGAGAAAGTGCGAAAGTGTTCGGTTTTCCTGTGAAGTAGCCAAAAAGAGGCGACACGTCTCGTTTTACGCCAGTATTTGTGGTGTCAAACCGGTTCGACGGAGGTCTAAAACGCACATTTCACGGCGTGTCGGGGGCGTTTTCGCGAAAGTGCGAAAGCGGTTTTGCGTTTTCCGATGAGGTGCGCTATATTGTGAAAAGGCTTTCGCAGAGTTTCGTTCAGTCGAAGGAGGACCGAGCGGGATGCCGCGAAAGGCCAGGAGGCGGAAGGTCCGCCACCGCCTCTCAGAGATGAGCGGAAACAAACTAGAGAAAGAAGTGATTATGTCTTTCAACAAGGTCACTCGCACGCTTGCCGGCATCGCCGCCGCCGCGATGCTTATCCCGCTGGCCGCCTGTGGTGGTGGCAGCAGCAACGGTGCTGCCGACACCTCGGACATCCCGGCCAAGGGCACCGATGACGGCACCACCATCACCATGTGGACCCGTTCCCCGCTGGAGCGCCAGGCCAAGGGCGTCGTCGAGGCCTACAACAAGAGCCACAAGAACCAGGTGAAGCTGGAGATCATCCCGAACGACGATATGGAAGGCAAGGTCGGCGGCGCCACGCAGACCGACTCCCTGCCCGACATCCTCGCCGGCGACGTCGTGCGTATTCCTTACTGGGCCTCCGAAGGCATCTTCGCGGACATCACCAAGCAGATTGACGGCCTGGACAACCTCAAGGACCTGCAGCAGGGCCACATCGAGGCCGGCACCGTGGACGGCGCCAAGCACACCCTGCCGTTCATCACCGACGTCTCCGTGATGGTCTGGAACAAGAACCTCTACAAGGAGGCCGGACTGGACCCGGAGCAGGGCCCGAAGTCCATCGATGACTTCCTCACCCAGGCCAAGGCCGTGGCCGCCCTCGACAAGGACGGCGTGGCGGGCTCCTACCTCGCCGGCCAGTCCGGCGGCGCCCTGGTGTTCGACCTCTTCCCGTCCGTGTGGGCCGACGGCGAGTCCGTCATGAACGAGGACGGCACCGCCGCCACCCTGAACAACTCCTCCATGAAGGCCGTCCTGGACGCCTACAAGGAGCTGGCCAACACCAAGAACGGCCTCGGCGCGGGCTCCAAGGAAGAGACCGGTGCCACCTGGACCGCCCCGTTCGCGAACGGCAAGATCGGCGTCATGCCCTACCCGAACACCTCCCTCAACGACATCTTCGACGCTGAGAAGAACGGCGGCTTCGAGGTCGGCGTGACCCCGATCCCGGGCACCAAGGAAGGCAAGACCTCCACGTTCCTCGGTGGCGACGCCATGGGCATCTCCAAGGACTCCAAGCACGTCGCGCAGGCCTGGAACTTCCTCTACTGGCTGATGCAGTCCGACACCCAGAAGGAAGTCTTCGCCGACAACGGCTACACCGCCTCCAACATCGAGACCCTGAAGACCGCCTACAAGGACGCCGATCCGCGCATCCAGACCATCAACTCCACGATCATCGACGGCAACGGCCAGACCCCGAAGTCCGCCGCCTTCAACGAGGGCTTCAACGCCGCCGGCTCCCCGTGGCAGCTGCTCGTCCAGAACGCCGTCTGGGGCAAGAGCAACCTCAAGGCCGACAACCAGGCCGTCACCGACGTCCTCGCCGGCAACTGATCGCCATCCGGCGGGTCCTCGGACCACGTCGCATAGATAACTGAACACCCGCCTCCGGTCCGTCTCCCAGGACCGGGCCGGAGACGGCTTCAGAACACCTCACCGCATCCATGCATGTGTTCTGTTGCCGGGGCCGATTCCGTCTTCCTGTTGATATTTCTCCTTCCTTTCTCCTCCAGGAACCGGCCCCGATAACGGATTGCATCCAAGGTTGTCTTTCAATCCCCAATCCCGTCATCCCATTTTTTCGATCATTCGATCACACATCCCAAAGGAGAGAAGCATGTCAAGTGTTTCCAAGTCCGCGGCTGTGCCCGAGCACAAGTCCACGGCCAAGGCGCAGGCATTCAAGCGCGGCATCCTGTACGCGCTGCCGGACTGGGCCATGATCGTCGTCCTCTTCTTCGTGCCTATCGTGCTGCTGGTCATCATGGCCTGCTCGCGTTGGTCCCTGCTGGGCGGCAACCGCGGCTTCAACTTCCCGGACAACTTCGTCGAGGTCGTCAACAACAAGCTGTTCTGGCCCTCCATCTGGTTCACGCTCGAATACACGGTGATTGTCACCATCTTCCTGCTGGCGCTGGGTCTGGGCATGGCGCTCATCGTGCAGGAGAGCACCAAGTGGAACAACGTGCTGCGCACCTGCTTCCTGCTCCCCTCCGCAACCGGTCTCGCCTCCGCGTCCCTGCTGTTCTACGCGCTGTACTCCCCGCAGGTCGGCCCGCTCACCAAGATCCTGAGCGCCCTGGGCCTCATGCAGGACGGCGGCTCCGTGCTCGCCACCGGACAGTCCGCGCTGTGGGCCACGATCGTCGTCATCGTCTGGCGTTTCTCCGGCTACTACATGCTGCTCATGATGATCGGCCTGCAGGCCATCCCGGGCGACCTCTACGAGGCGGCCCGCATGGACGGCGCCGGCACCTGGCGCATCTTCCGCTCCATCACCCTGCCGCTCATGAAGCCCACCATCGTGATGTGCCTCGTTTACTGCGTCACCGGCTCCATCCTCGCCTTCGACCAGTTCTTCATCCTCACCAAGGGCGGCCCGAACAACTCCACGATGACCGTGGTCCAGCTCATCTACAACTTCGCGTTCGACTCCAAGAAGGACCTCGGCATGGCCGCGGCGCTGTCGCTGATCGTGCTCGTCGCCCTCGTCATCATCAACTCCATCCAGATGCGCGGCATGCGCGACAACACCAAGTGAGAAAGGGGAGGTAACACATCATGTCTACCCCGCTGTGGAAGCGCGTCATCGCCCGCGTCCTCGAAGGCCTGCTGGCCCTCATCTTCATCTCCCCGCTGATCTGGGTCGTGGTCAGCTCCTTCAGCCCCCAGGCCGGTTCCGCCCAGTCCAAGGGCTGGGGCGTGGCCAACTACCTGACCCTGTTCGGCTACCAGGAGGGCCTGCCCAAGTACCTGTTCAACTCCATCGTCGTCAGCGCCGTGGCCGTGGTCTTCTCCGTGGTCGTCTGCACGCTCGCCGGCTACTCCTTCTCCCGCTTCGACTACCCGGGCCGCAACCTCGGCTTCATGGTGACCCTGTCCATCCTCATGGTCCCGTACGCCTCCCTGCTGATCCCGCTCATGGTCTGGTTCAAGGACATCGGCCTCAACGACACCCTACTCGGCGTCGGCCTCGTCATCACGCTGTTCCAGTTGCCTATGTCGACGTTCATCATGCGCAACGCGTTCGACGCCATCCCGAAGGACATGGAGGAGGCCGCTATGGTCGACGGCTGCAACTCCTTCCAGGCCCTGTTCAAGATCCTGGTGCCGGTCGTCAAGCCGTCCATGGTCACCGTCGGCCTGCTGGCCTTCCTCGAGGCGTGGAACAACTTCATGATCCCGCTGTACTTGAGCTCCTCCGCGAAGAGCACCCTGCCGCTCGCCATGGTGAACATGCGCCAGCAGACGATGGGCGTCATCGACTACGGCGCCACCGAAGCCGGCGTCGTGGTGCTGCTCATCCCCTGCGCCATCCTGTTCCTCGCCCTCCAGAAGTACTACGTCAAGGGCTTCATGGCTGGAGCGGTGAAGGGCTGATGCCCTTCAGGGGAGCCCGGTGGGCTCACCGGCCAATTCAATCCATCACCACGGCTGTGGCGCGTGATACGCCGCGCCACAGCCGTTCATCGTGAAAGGTCAATCATGAAGGTAACGATTACCTCCCCGTTCTGGAAGCAGCGCCGCGACCAGATCGTCGAGTCGGTAATCCCGTACCAGTGGGGCGTGATGAACGACGAGATCGACACCGTCGTTCCGGACGACCCCGCCGGCAACCAGCTTTCCGACAACAAGAGCCACGCGGTGGCGAACCTCAAGGTGGCCGCGGGCGAACTCGACGACGAGTTCCATGGCATGGTGTTCCAGGACTCGGACGTCTACAAGTGGCTGGAGGAGGCCGCGTACGCGCTGGCCTACCATCCGGACCCGGAGCTCAAGGCCCTGTGCGACAGGACGGTGGACCTCATCGCCCGCGCCCAGCAGCCCGACGGCTACCTGGACACCCCCTATCAGATCAAGTCCGGCATCTGGGCGGAGCGTCCGCGCTTCTCGCTCATCCAGCAGAGCCACGAGATGTACGTGATGGGCCACTACATCGAGGCGGCCGTCGCCTACCACGAGGTCACCGGCAACGAGCAGGCCCTCGACGTGGCCAGGAAGATGGCCGACTGCCTGGACGCCAACTTCGGCCCCGAGGACGGTAAGATCCACGGCGCCGACGGCCACCCGGAGATCGAACTGGCCCTCGCCAAGCTGTACGACGTCACGCACGAGCAGCGCTACCTGACGCTCGCCCAGTACCTCATCGACGTGCGCGGCCAGGACCCGAAGTTCTATGACAAGCAGCGCGAGGCCATGCACGGGGACAACATCTTCCCGGATCTCGGCTTCTACAAGCCCGAGTACTTCCAGGCCGCCGAACCGGTGCGCAAGCAGCAGCACGCCAACGGCCACGCGGTGCGCGTCGGCTACCTGTGCACCGGCATCGCCCACGTCGCCCGCCTGACCGGCGACGAGGACCTCATGGAGACGGCGAAGCGCTTCTGGCGCAGCATCGTCACCAAGCGCATGTACGTGACCGGTGCCATCGGATCGACGCACGTGGGCGAATCGTTCACCTACGACTACGACCTGCCGAACGACACGATGTACGGCGAGACGTGCGCGTCCGTGTCGATGAGCATGTTCGCGCAGCAGATGCTGCTCGCCGAGCCGAAGGGCGAGTATGCGGACGTGCTGGAGAAGGAGCTGTTCAACGGCTCGATCGCCGGCATCAGCCTCGACGGCAAGCAGTACTACTACGTCAACGCCCTGGAGACCACGCCCGACGGCCTGGCCAATCCGGACCGCCACCACGTGCTCTCGCACCGCGTCGACTGGTTCGGCTGCGCCTGCTGCCCGGCGAACATCGCCCGTCTCATCGCCTCCGTGGACCGCTACATCTACACGGTGCGCGACGGCGGCGCCACGGTGCTCAGCCATCAGTTCATCGCCAACGAGGCCGCGTTCGACAACGGTCTCGCCGTGACGCAGGAGTCGAACTTCCCGTGGGACGGCCACGTGCCCTTCCATGTGTCGCTGCCGGCGGACGCCGCCGCCCCGGTGCGGTTCGGCGTGCGCATCCCCGCATGGTCCGCGTCCGCGTTCGCGCTGAAGCGGGACGGCGAGCCCGTCGCCGCCTCCGTCCAGGACGGCTTCGTGTACTTCGACGTCGCGCCGGGCGATGCGTTCGCCCTCACGCTCGACCTGGACATGTCCGTCAAGTTCGTGCGCGCCAACTCGCACGTGCGCTCCGACGCCGGCCAGGTGGCCGTGATGCGCGGCCCGTTGGTGTACTGCGCCGAGCAGGCCGACAACGAGGGCGATCTGTGGTCGTACCGTCTGGCCGACGGCGTGACCGGCGTGTCCGCTGACGTGGCGTTCAAGCCGGATTTGCTGGGCGGCGTGGACACGATCGCGCTGCCGGCGGTGCGCGAGGAGGCCGATGACGACGACGCCCCGCTGTACCTTCCGGCCGACGAGCCGCGCAAGGGCAAGGCGACGACGCTCACGCTGGTGCCGTACTACTCGTGGGCGAACCGCGAGCTGGGCCAGATGCGCGTCTTCCAGCGCCGATAACGCGTCCGTGCCGTCCCGTCCGTGCGGGCGGAACGGCTTCCGCGGCCGGCCGATACCTCCGCTCGGGGGTGTCCGCCGGCGGAACGGCAACTATTCTTGCGGTTTTGGAAGGCCGGGGTGTCGACGCCGACGTCTCCCGGAGCCGCGGGCCGGACGGCGAGCGATTGGAGCCGTGAACCGCCCGGGGAACGAGGCCTCCCGCATGGGGTTGCAAACCCATGCGGGAGGTTTTTTCATGCGCGCAACGGTGCATCGGGTGGAGGCGGGTAGGCGAAGCAACGCGGGTTCCATTCGGGATGGGGCGCGGCGCGGGTCAAATCCGCGGCTAGGACGTCCGTTTCTATAGAATCGGGCGTGTGTGCCGTCCGTCTGCCGCCTGAAGTGTCCGTTTCTATAGGATTGGGCGTGTGTGCTGTCCGTTTGCCGCCTGAGGCGTCCGTTTCTATAGAATCGGGCGTGGCGCGGGTTTGATTGTTGGGTGGATTGTCCGTTTCTATAGGATTGGGCGTGGCGGGGGGTTGATTATCGGGTGGGGCATCCGTTTCTATAGAATCGGACGAATGGTCAACAACGATCAGCATTTGGGCCGCGATGCGACGAAGATGTCGCATTCCGTGTGTTCATGTTCGTTTCACTGTTGGTTTTGGGCGGTGACACGCGCGGCGGTACCACTTCCGAATGTGAAAATAGTCTGCGAAAGCGGCGAGTTATTTGAGTTATTGCTGGTGTGATTACTTGTGATTGCTGAAGAAAACTTGAGAAAGCGCATTCGCATTGTTATCCTGAAGCCATCTTGGCCGGTTCGCTCCAATGACGTCATAGAACCGGGTGGGGGACTTGTTCCACGCAAAAGGGTACACACTGACGGACACGTGCGCCTTGGCAGGGATGCCGGGATGCGCAAGAGGACCGGGGAGGAAGTTTCGGCATCGGCTTTCGCCTGATACGGAGGATGCGCGCCACTGCGGGCACGAATCGGCCGTGACGGGCGGGGACGCGGGCGCCGGGAACCGGGACCTGCCGCGCGATGACGCACGCCCGTCAAGGGAAGGAAGGGCCATAGCACCTATGGTTACGCACAGTTCACACCACGTGGCGCGCAGATCGGCGACGATACTGCTCGCGGGCGTGCTCAGCGTGGGGATGGTCATGCCATTCACCACATCCGCCTACGCGGCGGACGGCGTCAGCCGGCCGAACACCTCGCTCGGGTTCCCGACGTTCAAGGGCGCCAAGGATCCGATTCCGGCGGTCGACGGCCTCGCCACGAACACCATCAGCCCGGCGAACAGCTACCTGCAGCAGATCTTCGACAAGGACAAGGCCAACGGCGCCGGCACCGACACCAAGCACGACTTCTGGATCGACCGCATGCTCACCCGCACCGGCACCGACCCGCAGCAGGTCTCCGGCGCCCCCGGCTTCCAAGGCCCCTACGGCCCGGAGAACTGGGTCGCCCAAGGCGAGGACGCCAACGGGAACAAGTACTCGTACAATAACCCCGACGGCAACGGCTACCTGTTCACCCGCGGCCGCGCCGCTTTCATGTACACGTACGATCCGTCCGTCATCGGCTTCGGCGGCAACCTCGCCTACTGGGATGTGACCGACCAGGAGGGCTACGACATCACCGCCACCGTGGACGGCCAGCAGGTCGCCCTCACCGAGGACGGCGCGCAGCGCAAGCAGACCCCGAGCTACTGGACCAGCGTCTACACCAACGCGGACAAGTCCCTCACCGTCACCGTCGTCAAGTACATCACCAACAACAACGTGCTCGTCACCGAACTCCAGCTGACCGGCACGAAGACGCAGGACGTGACCCTCACCGCCAACGCGCCCCTCGCCACCACCGCCGAGGGCGACGAGCTCACCGGCCGCTTCGCCGCGAAGAACAACCTGACCACCGTGTACCCGCGCTTCTCCGGCAACGGCTTCACGCCTCAGGACGGCAAGCTCGTGAGCACCGTGCACGTGACCGCCGGCGCGAAGGACCCCGTGCGCACCAAGGTGCAGCTGGGCCTCGTCACCGACGAGATCCCCGCCTCCCGCACCGAATACGAGGCCACCCGCACCGGCGACCGCAAGGACCCGGCCGCGAGCTACACCGCGCACGTCACCGAATACAACCAGTGGTGGGTGGACAACATCCCCTACATGGAGACGCCCGAGCACAACATCGACAAGACGCTGTTCTACCGCTGGTGGCTCTCCCGCTTCAACTACCTCGACGCGGACATCCCCGGCGGCCCGATGGCCTTCCCGACCTCCATCGAGGGCGTGCTCGGCTACAACAACGCCATCGACCTGACCGTCGGCATGTTCATCGATGACCTCAAGTGGATGCGCAACCCCGAATACTCCTACGGCCCGTGGCTCAACATGGGTGAGAACGCCCGCAGCAACGGCCAGTACCGCGACAACCAGGCCGACCCGCAGAACTGGGGCGCCAGCCACACGCAATGGATCAGCGAAGCCGCGTGGAAGTCGTACCAGATCCACGGCGGCGACGCGGACATCGCCCAGAAGTTCGCCGACTACGCGTACGGCGACACCAAGGGCCAGCTCGCCGCGCTCGACTCCGACGGCGACGGTCTGCTCGACACCAACTGGAACGCCTGGACGGGCAACGACGCCGACGCCGTCTCCTTCGACGAGGTCAGCGGCGCACGTCTGGACCGCGCCGAAAGCGCCACCGTGTACGCGGGCGCCAAGGCCGCGGCGGAGGCCTACCGCGAGGTGGGCGGCGCCGAGAACGAGGCCAAGGCCAAGGAGATGGACGAATACGCCGCCAAGGTCAAGAACGGCGTCATCGACAACCTCTGGGACTCCAAGGACAAGCTGATCCGCCACCAGTTCGCCAACGGCGCCAAGAAGGACCAGCAGGCGAAGTACAAGGAGATTAACAACTTCACGCCGTACTTCACCGACCTCATGCCGGCCGAGGGCGACTCGGACTACAACGACGACTACGAGAGCGCCCTGCGCCTGCTCGCCGACGCCGACCAGCACCCGGTCTTCCCGTTCGCCACCGCCAACCAGGCGGACGACAAGCTCGTGCGCGAACTCGGCAAGAAGCCGACGAACAACTTCTCCGTCATCAACTCCACGCTGTACTTCCGCATCTACTCCGAGGCGATCCGCAAGTACCACGCGGCCGACAAGGGCTACGTCACCCCCGAACAGTTCAAGCAGCTGCTCTACTGGAACGCCTTCGCCCACTACCAGGGCGGCGACAACCAGCTCATCGACCAGAACGAGTTCTGGAACAACGCCTCCACCGAGAACGGCGGCAAGGTCCAGTACCGCTCCTGGATCCACCACACCCAGCTCGGCACCACGAACTGGACGATGGTCGAGGACGTGGCCGGCGTGCGCACCCGCACGGACAACAAGCTCGAGCTGTACCCGATCGCCATCCCCGGATGGAACCACTTCATCGTGAACAACCTCAGCTACCACGGCAAGAACCTCACGGTGGTCTGGAACAACGACGGACACTACACCGACGCGCCCAAGGGCTACAGCGCCTACGTGGACAACAAGCTCGTCTTCACCTCCGACAAGCTCGCCCACGTGGTCTATGACCCGACCACCGGCAAGGTGGACGTGCAGGACAAGTCCGGCGCCAAGGTGACCAACACCGCCACCGCCGACCTGCCCGACGCCAAGGGCGTGGTCTACAAGTCCACCGACCGCGTCACTCAGGTGCTCGCCAAGGCCGGCGTCGACGCAGCGAACGACGACAAGAGCACGGAGAACCTGGCCAAGGGCGCCGACGTCGAAGCCACCTACGAGGCGGACAAGAACAACGGCGCGGCCAAGAACGCCGTCGACGGCACCACCACGAACGTCAAGTACTGGTCCACGAAGGGCTCGCCCAACAAGACCGACACGCTCACCGTGGACCTCGGCAAGGAGCAGACCGTCGACGACGTGCGCCTCTTCTTCTACAAGACCACCACGTCCGCCACGGACGCCGGTCTCGCCGAACCGCAGATGTACACCGTCGAATACCTCGACAAGGACGGCACGTGGAAGGCGGTGCCCGACCAGACCCGCACCCCGGCCATCCCCGCCGGCAATCTCAACCGAGTCCAGTTCTCGCCCGTGACCACCTCCAAGCTGCGCGTCACCGTGACCCCGCAGCCCGGCTACGCCGTGGCCCTCAAGGAGTTCGAGGCCTACAACACCGGTGAGAAGGCCGAAGCGGCCGGCAACACCGCGCCGAGCGTCGACGCCTTCATCAAGGACACCCGCGTGGGCCGCGTCGAGATCAGCGGCACCGTGAAGGACGACGGCCTGCCGAACGGCACGCTCTCCACCGAATGGAGCGTCGTCTCCGCGCCGGAAGGCGGCGAAGCGACCTTCGAGAACGCCAAGTCGGTGACCACCACCGCCAAGTTCTCCAAGGAAGGCGCCTACGTGCTGCGTCTGACCGCCTCCGACGGCGACAAGACCAGCTCGTTCGACCTCACCGTCAACGCCACCGTCTCCGACGGCACCGTGAACGTCGCGCCGAACGGCACGCCGTCCGCCAGCTACACCGCCACCAGCTGGTACAACATCAAGACCGTCAACGACGGCAAGATCGTGTACAACCAGAACGAAGGCTACTCCACGAACGCCTGGGGCACCTGGCGTCAGGACAACCAGGCCAGCGAATGGCTGCAGTACGACTGGGACACCCCGCAGCGCCTCACCAAGGCCGCGGTCGCGTTCTGGTACGACGGCGGCGGCACCATGGTGCCGAAGAGCTGGAAGCTGCAGTACCAGAACGACAAGGGCGAGTGGGTGGACGTGCCGCTCAAGGCCGGCACCGGCTACCCGGCCAAGGGCGACCAGATGAACAACGTGGAGTTCGCCTCCACCATCGTCACCAGCAAGCTGCGCGCCGTCTTCAACGCCAGCGGCAGCTACTACGGCATCGCCGTCTCCGAGTTCGAGGCCTACGCCGAGGACCCGCTGGGCGTGGACCCCGTCGAGGTCTCCGTCAAGACCGGCGAACAGCCGAAGCTGCCCGGTGAGGTGAGCGTCTACTACGGTGACGGCACCCGCCAGTCGCTGCCCGTCACCTGGGACAAGATCGACGCCTCCAAGCTCGCGCAGGACGGCGACTTCACCATCGCCGGCACCGTCAAGGGCTCCTCGCTGCCCGCCGAAGCCCGCATCTGGGTCCGCTCCTCGCCGGGCGTGACGATGAACGCCACCGTCGACGCCGAGCAGACCGTGTACGTGGGCGCCAAGTCCATCACCCTGCCCACGCAGGTGATCGGCGTGTCCAACTCCGGCGACAACCACATGCTGCCGGTCGAATGGAACGCGGACGACGTCAAGGCCATCGACCTCAACAAGGTCGGCGACTACGTCGTCAACGGCACCGCCACCAGCGACATCAACGCCAACGACAAGCCCGCGGCCAAGCTCACCGTCCACGTCATCGAAGGCAAGGGCGGCGACACCCCGCAGCCCACCCCGGCCAACAAGACCAAGCTGGCCGCCAAGATCGCCGAAGTGGAAGGCGAGAAGCTGGACGAATCCAAGTACACCGCGGATTCCTGGAAGGCCTACGCCGACGCGCTCGCCGCCGCCAAGACGGTGAACGACGACGCCAACGCCACCCAGAGCCAAGTCGACGACGCGCTCGCCAAGCTGACCGCCGCCCGCGACGGCCTCAAGGAGGGCGTGAACAAGAGCAAGCTGACCGAGGCGGTCGACAAGGCCGCCAAGACCGACCACTCGGCCTACGCCTCCGACAAGCTCGACGCGCTCGACCAGGCGCTCGCCGACGGCCAGCGCGTGCTCGCCAACGCCAACGCCGCCCAGGCCGACGTCGACAAGGCCGTCAAGGCCATCGACGACGCCATCAAGGGCCTCGGCGACAAGCTGGCCGACGCGCCGCGCAACGTCGCCAAGGACGCCAAGGTGGTCCCGTCCTACGTGACCAGCTGGAACAAGGCCGAAGCCGTCAACGACGGCGAGGTGGTCTTCACCCCGACCGGCAGCACGGACACGGACAACCCGAAGGTCTGGGGCACCTGGCAGGCCGCCAACCCGGCCACGCAGTCCCTCGAGTACGACTGGGAGAACCCGGTGAGCCTGGACAAGGTCTCCACCTACTTCTGGTACGACAACACCGCCGACGACACGTCCGCCAACGTGCCGCTGCCGAAGGGCTGGTCCGTCCAGTACTTCGACGCCGAGGCGAACGACTGGAAGGACGTGACCCTCGAGGATGGCGAGCAGTACACGGTGAACAAGGACAAGGCCAGCACCGTGTCCTTCAAGCCGGTCACCACCGCCAAGCTGCGTGTGACGGTCAACGCCAACACCGACGGCACCAAGTACGCCGCCATCGGCGTGAGCGAGATCGCCGCCTACGCCGCGCCCGAGACGCTCGTCACCACCGAGCTCGACAAGGCCGTCACCACGGCCGAGTCGCTCAAGGCCGAGGACTACGTCTCCGGCTGGGATGAGCTCCAGACCGCGCTCAAGGCCGCCAAGGACGTGCAGTCCAAGGTCGCCGCCGGCGACAAGACAGTCGACCAGGCCGCCGTGGACGCCGCCGCGAAGGCCCTGAACGACGCCATCGCCGCGCTGAAGAGGCAGCCGGTGAAGGTGACCGAACTCGCCATCCAGGGCGCGCCGGAAGGCACGCTCAAGGTCGGCGACACCGCCACGCTCACCGCCGTCGCCAAGCCCGACGACGCGGCCGACAAGACGGTGACCTGGACCTCCGGCAAGCCCGACGTGGTGTCCGTCGACGAGAACGGCGTCATCACCGCCAAGGCCGCCGGAACCGCCACGATCACCGCCACCGCGAACGACGGAAGCAAGGTCTCCGCCTCCGTGGACGTCACCGTGGAGGAGAAGGGCGAGCCCGGCCCGGAGAACCCGGACCAGCCCGGCACCGACACCAAGCTGGACAAGCTCAACGACGCCATCGCCAGGGGCGAGGCCGTGGACCTCGGCAAGTTCACGCCTGACTCCGCCAAGGCGCTCGGCACCGCGCTGAGCCGCGCGAAGGCCCTGCGTGACGCCGTGAAGGCCGGCCAGAGCGTGGACCAGAAGGAGCTCGACCAGGCGGCCGCCGCCGTCGACGACGCCATCAAGGCGCTGGTCCCGCTGCCGGACAGCCAGCAGCCCGGCGCCCAGGGCGGCCTGAACGGCCAGGGCAACGGTGCCGCCGGCAACGGCGGCAAGCTGAGCCGCACCGGCGCGACGGTCGGGGGAGTGGCGGCCGTGGCCGTCATCGCCCTGCTGGCCGGAGCCGGCACGGTGATCGCCCGTCGCCGTCGCCGCGACTGACGGACGGACGGGCCGTCGGTCCGACGGCCCGCACCGTCCTCCCCGTCCGATCGGATGAGGCGCCGGGTCCTCCTCGGCCCGGCGCCTCGCCTCCCCTCGGACTTCCGGACGCCGCAGGCGTCGCCCTCGACCTCGGGGCGGCGCCTGCGGCGTCCTTCGTCTTCGTGCGTGCGTCTTCGTACGTGCGTCCCTGTGCGCAATCGAACATCCGATGACGTGCGATTGCGTACGGAAACGTTCGGTTCCGTGCGGTCCGCGATGACGCGACACGCGCGGTGTGAACGCTCACGCATGCGAAAACTATGTGCGAAAGCTTGAAATTACATAGCTTTGTTCTTGCCGCAACCCTTGTCAAACCTTGTGAAAGCTTGAGAAAACGTATTCGCGCCATTAAGATAAGGGACACGTTGGCATCGGTGGCTCCAATCTACAGACTGATGGCGCGTACTTGTTCCGCATAACAACGAAGCAATGTGACATCGGGGTGAAGAAGCCCGTACGTCACCTGACAAGTCCACACGAGGAACCGGAACCGGGCGTAACAAATGCGCGTAGGCCGGCAGTGGACGGAGAGGTCCACGTGCACATGCACAAGAAAACGAAGCAGCGGTGGCTCGCGTCCATCGGCGCGCTGGCCGCGGCGGCGACGCTCGCCACAGGCGGCGCCGTCAGCGCGCAGGCGGCGGACGCCGGCAGCATCGCCCACCCGAACGCCGACGTGGCGTACCCCACCTTCACCGGATCCAAGGACCCGATGAAGACTGCGGAGAACACCACCGCCTACAACCCCGCCACCAGCTACCTGGCCGAGACCTTCAAGAAGGACCAGGCCAACGGCGCCGGCACCGACACCGACCACGACTTCTGGATCGACAAGATCCTCGCCCGCACCGGAGCCCAGCCCACCGGCAAGAGCTCCAACGCGAAGGGCGACTACACGTACGAAGGCTCCGACGGCAACAACTACCTGTTCACCCGTGGCCGCGCCGCCTACATGTACAGCCACAAGCCGGGCCAGCTCGGCTTCGTGGGCGACACCGCCTACTGGGACCAGACCAGCCGCAACGGCTTCACCGTCACCGTGAACGGCGAGACCCTCACCGAGGACAGCTCCCAGCGCAAGCAGACGCCGAGCTACTTCAGGACCGTCTTCACCAACAAGGACAAGACGCTCAGCATTACCGAGGTCAAGTACATCACCAACAACAACGTGATGGTTGCTAACCTCACGCTCACCGGCACCAAGGGCGGCGATGTCACGCTCACCGCGGCGTCCCCGTTCGCCACCACCGGCGCGGACGGCGCCACCGAGCTCACGGGCCGCGTCAACGTCAAGAACAACCTGACCACCATCTACCCGCGCTTCTCCGGCAACGGCTTCGCCGTCAAGGGCGGCAAGCTCGTCAGCACCGTCAAACTCGAGGCGAACAAGGCCGTCACCACTAAGCTGCAGCTCGGCCTCATCGCCAACGAGCTGCCGGACTCCACCACCGAATACGAGGCCCGCTATACCGGCGACCTCAAGGACCCGGCCGCCTCCTACAAGGACTCCGTCACCACGTACAACCAGTGGTGGGTGGACAACGCCCCCTACGTGGACACCCCCGAGGACAACATCGACAAGACCGTCGTCTACCGCTGGTGGCTGAGCCGCTTCAACATGCTCGACGCCAACATGCCCGGCAACACGTTCCAGTACCCGACCTCCATCGAAGGCGTGCTCGGCTACAACAACCAGATCGTGCTCACCTCCGGCATGTTCATGATGGACACCAAGTGGTTCCGCAACCCCGAATACTCCTACGGCACCTGGCTCTCCGCCGGCGACACCGCCAAGAAGGGCAAGAGCGGCTACTACTACTACCACGACAACCCGGGCGACCCCGCCAACTGGAACCACTCCTACACGCAGTACATCACGCGCGCCGGCTGGGACTCCTACAAGGTGCACGGCGGCCCGTCCACCGTGGCCGAGAAGCTCGCCGACCAAGGCGCCGAGGACGTGCAGGGCCTGCTCAACTCCAAGAGCGAGCCGGACAACAACGACAACCAGAACAACAACGGCAACAGCCTCATCGACTGGTCCTGGTGGTCCATGACCGGCAACGACGCCGACGCCGTCTCCTTCTCCGAACCCGGCCGCTCCGGCCAGCGCATGGACCGCGCCGACGGCTCCGCCAACATGTGGGCGAACGCCAACGCCGCCGCCCAGGCCTACAAGGCCGCCGGCGACACCGCCAACGCCGAGAAGATGCAGAAGATCGCGGACGGCATCAAGTCCGACGTGCTGAACAACCTGTGGGACAAGTCCGACAACCTCCTCAAGCACAAGTGGCTTTCGGACAACGCCTTCGCCAAGTACAAGGAGATCAACAACTACTACCCGTACTCCGAGGGCCTCATGCCCACCGGCGACGAGAACTACAACAAGGCCCTGCGCCTGTTCGCCGACTCCGACGAGTTCCCGATCTTCCCGTTCTTCACCGCCAACCAGGCGGACAAGGCGGCCCTGAACTTCCCGGGCTCGAACAACTTCTCCATCATCAACGCGCAGCCGCTGCTGCAGGTCTACTCGGCCGGCATCCGCAACTATGACGCGAACACCAACGGGTACATCACCAACGAGCAGTTCAAGAAGCTGCTGTACTGGGTGGCGTTCGCGCACTACCAGGGCGGCGACAACAACTACCCGGACCAGAACGAGTTCTGGAACGAGGACAACAACAGCGTCGGCGACCTCAACGGCGATGGCAAGGTCAACAACCAGGACAAGAACCTCGATGCGGCCCAGAACGGCGGCAAGATCACCTACCGCTCCTGGATCCACCACACCCAGCTCGGCACCACCAACTGGACGATGGTCGAGGACGTGGCCGGCATGGTCCCGCGCGAGGACAGCAAGATCGAGCTCAACCCGATTGAGATCCCCGGCTGGAACTACTTCACCGTCAACAACCTCAGCTACCACGGCCAGGACGTGTCCATCGTGTGGGACAAGGACGGCAGCCACTACGGCGGCCCCGCCGGCTACAGCCTGTACGTGGGCGGCAAGCTCGCCTTCACCTCGGACAAGCTCACACACCTCATCTACGACCCGTCCACCGGCGCCGTGGAGGACGTGGCCAAGTCCGGCGCGACGATCACCGGCAACACCACCTCCGAGGTCAAGGAAGCCAACCAGGTGACCTTCTCCTCCACCGACCGCGTGACCGACCTGCTCGCCAAGGCGGGCACCAACGTCGACTCCGCCTCCAAGAGCCAGGAGAACGTGGCCAAGGACGCCGACGTGGACGCCACCTACGCCAAGGACACCACCAGCTACCCCGCCAAGAACGCCGTGGACGGCCGTACCGTCATGGAATCGTTCTGGGGCACCAAGGGCTCGTCCAACGCGAAGGACAGCATCACCGTCACCTTTAAGGGCGGCGCGAAGACCATCGACGACATCCGCCTCTACTACTACCAGAGCTCGTCCAGCCAGACGATCTCCGGCTATGCGGAGCCGGCCAACTACAAGCTGGAATACCTCGCCGACGACGGCACCTGGAAGCCGCTGGCCAACCAGGTGCGCACCCCGAACTACGCGGGCGCCAACTATAACCGCGTCCAGTTCGACGCGGTGACCACCAAGGCAATCCGCGCCACCTTCACCCCGCAGGCCGGCATGGCCGTGGGCCTCAAGGAGATCGAGGCGTATAACACCGGCATCAAGGCCACTGGCTCCTCCGAGAACCAGGCGCCCGAGGTCGACGCCTACGTCGACTCCTCCACCTCCTCCGGCGCGAAGGTCGTCGGCACCGTGAAGGACGACGGCTTGCCCGCTGACGGCGACATCACCACCAAGTGGGAGCTCGTCTCCGGCCCCGAGGGCGGCACCGCCAAGTTCGCCGACGCCACCGCCGCCAGCACCACCGTCACCTTCAACAAGGAAGGCGACTACGTGCTCAAGCTCACCGCGTCCGACGGCGAGAAGGAATCCTCCAAGGAGATCACCGTCCACGGCATCCCGTCCGACGGCACCGTGAACGTGGCCCCGCAGTCCTCCGCCAGCGCCAGCTACACCAACGGCTACCAGCCGAAGGACAACGCCAAGAAGGTCGTCGACGGCCAGGTGGTCTACACCAACACGCCGAACGAGACCTGGAACAACTGGGGCGACAACACCGGCGTCGAGCCGTGGCTGCAGCTCAAGTGGGCCGGCAAGGTCCCGCTCAAGAAGGCCAAGGTCTTCTTCTGGACCGACGGCGGCGGCGTGCCGATGGCCACCAGCTGGAAGCTCCAGTACGTGGACGGGAACGGCGACTGGCAGGACGTCAAGCTGGCCGACGGCCAGTCCTACACCGTCAACCAGAACGAAGGCAACGAGGTGAAGTTCGCCGAGACCGTCGAGACGGACAAGCTGCGCATTGTCTTCCCGAAGGGCGCGATCGTCGGAGCCTCCGAGTTCGAGGCGTACGCCATCGAGCCGGTGAGCGTGGACGAGGTCAACCGCATGGTCCAGAAGGGCAGCAAGGCCTCCGACCTCAACCTGCCGAAGACCGTGAGCGCCACCTACACCGACGGCTCCCGTCGTGACCTCGCCGTCACGTGGGGCAAGGTGACCGACGACCAGCTCGCCGTCGACGCCACCTTCGACGTCAAGGGCACCGTCGCCGGCGCTCTGAGCGGCACCGTCGCGCACATCGCGGCCCGCTTCGACGCCAACGCGCAGACCACGGGCGCCGCCCAGCCGGTCGAGCAGACCGTCTACCAGGGCTCCAAGTCCGTCAGCCTGCCCGCCACCGTCCCGGTGAAGTTCCCGAACGGCTACAACGACGACCGCAAGGTCACGTGGAAGGACGCGGACGTCAAGGCCATCGACCTCACCAAGGTCGGCGACTACGAGGTGTCCGGCACCGTCGACGACGGCTCCTCCTCCTCTGCGGCCAAGCTCACCGTCCACGTGGTGGCCGACCCGAACGGCTCCACCACGCCCGAGCCCGAACCCGAACCGTTGACCGGATGGATCGAAGGCAAGGCCACCAAGACCACCGCCTCCGCCGAAGCCAGCTGGTCCAAGGCCGAAGGCAAGCTCAACGACGGCGTCGTGGTGGACGACTCTTGGCCCACCGAGGACGACCAGGACGTCAACGCCAAGGTCTGGGGCACCTGGGGACAGGCGAAGGACGGCATGTACGCCCAGTACGACTGGGGCCAGGCCGTGACCGTCGACTCCAGCCGCGTCCAGTACTGGGCCAACTTCGCCGCCACCGACGACGCGAAGGGCGGCCTCGAGACCCCGGACGCCTGGAAGATCCAGTACCTCGCCGAGGACGGCACGTGGAAGGACGTCACCCCCACCAAGGACGGCACGTGGAAGGACGTCACCCCCACCAAGGACGGCGACTACACCACCGTGCGCAACTCGCCGGCGGCCCTGGCCACCGAGAACGACGGCTGGAGCACCGTGACCTTCGAGCCCGTGACCACCAAGTCGCTGCGCCTCGTGCTCACCCCGCACACCGGCACCGGCACCTTCGGCACCGCCGTGGCCGAGTGGGGCGTGCACGCCGCCGACAAGACCGAGCCCGAACCCGAGCGGGTCGACAAGACCGCCCTCGCGTCCGCGCTCGCCGCCGCCAAGGAGCAGGTGAAGGGCAACTTCACCGCCGCCTCCAAGGCCGAGTTCCAGAAGGTCATCGACGCCGCCCAGGCCGTGTACGACAAGGCCGACGCCACCGCCGAAGAGGTCGCCGCCCAGGTGACCAAGCTCGAGGACGGCCAGAAGGCGCTCGTCGCGCTCGCCACCGACGTGGAGAAGTCCACGCTGCAGGACGCCATCGACGACGCCCAGGCCAAGGTCGATTCCGGCAAGTACACCGACAAGACCGTCGAGGCCCTGAAGAAGGCCATCGAGGCCGCGCAGGGCGTGCTCAAGGGCGACGAGGCGGGCGAGGTCACCCAGACCGCCGTCAAGGACGCCTCCGCGGCACTCGACAAGGCCGTCAAGGCCCTTGACGAGAAGCCGTCCGGTGAGACGGTGAACCGCAACGACCTCCAGGCATCCATCGACCAGGCGGCCAAGGCCGACAAGTCGAAGTACACCGACGAGGCGTGGGCCAAGCTGCAGCAGCAGCTTGAAGCCGCCCGCAAGGTGCTCGCCGACGCCAAGGCCTCCCAGAAGGACGTCGACGCCGCGCAGGATGCGCTCGACGCCGCCTACTGGAACACCAAGGCCGAGGAGAAGCCCGGCTCCCAGCAGCCCGGCGTGACCGACCAGAACAAGAACGACGGCAAGGGCGTGCTGTCCAAGACCGGTGCGGCCGTGACCGCGCTGGCCGTGGCCGCCGCGGCCCTGTTCGCCGCCGGCGCGTTCGTCCTGGCCCGCCGCCGCAAGGCCTGAGGCGCGTAGGCCTGTAGCGGCCTCGTAGCGGCATAGGGAAGGCCCCGGAACCAAGTCATTCGGCTTGGTCCGGGGCCTTTTCGCGTCCGTTGTATCGGTTGTGACCGTTGCGTCCGATACGTCGGTTTCGTCGGCTGTGTCTATTGCGTCCGTTACGTCCGATCCGGTGGTCGTGCGGCGGCCGTACGCGTACGGCCGTACGCGTGCGGCCGCGACGCCCGCTACCGCAGCGGCAGCGTGGACTCGCGTTGCACCAGACGGCACGGCACGTATTCGACGCCGTGGTGCGGATGTCCGTTGATGGCGTCGAGCAGCTTACGTGCGGCGATGTGCCCGATCTCCTCCATGGGGTTCACGATCGAGGTGAGCGGCGGCATGGAGTCGAGGGTGAGGACCTGCCAGTCGTCGTGCCCGATGACGGCCACGTCGCGCGGCACCTCGAGTCCCTCCTGCCGCAGCACGGTGAGGCATCCGCGGGCGATCTGGTCGTTCTGGCAGACCACGCCGTCGAAGTCGACGTGCTGGTCGATGAGCAGGCGCGTGGCCGCGCGGCCCCAGCTTTCCGACCATTCGTTGAAGCGCACGGGGCCGACCGGTTCGAGGCCGGCGTCGTGCAGCGCGGCCATGGCGCCTTTGAGGCGGTCGGTGGCCGCGTCGAATGTCTCGCTGCCGCCGATGATGGCGATCCTGCTTTTGCCGCAGGAGATGAGGTGTTCGACGGCGAGCCGTCCGGCCTGCACGTTGTCGTAGGTGACGGAGCATTCGTTCGGGTCCTCGCTCGGGGCGAGCGCGTAGACGAGCGGCACGTTCGTGTTGTTTCTGAGCGAGGGGCGCGGGTTGGTCTCCTGTCCGGCGATGAGCACGCCGTCCACGTTGCGCGAGACGAAGAAGTCGAGGCCGTTGCGTTCCAGCTGCGCGTCGCCGCGCGCGTTGTTGAGCAGCACGGTGTTGGAGGTGCCGCCGAGTTCGTCCTCGGCGCCGATGAGGATCGGGATGCTCCAGCGCCCGATGAGGTCGGAGGTGATGACGCCGATGGAGTCGGAGCGTTCGGCCGGCGGTACGGCCGCCGGCGCGGTCTCGGTGATGTAGCCGACCTTGCGGGCGGCGGCGAGCACCTTGGCGCGCGTGGTCTCGCTCACGCGCGGCTGGTGGTTGATGGCCTTGGACGCGGTGGCCAGCGATACGCCCGCGGCCGCGGCCACGTCGGCCAGGGTGCTTTTGCGCGGTGCGGTGCCCTCGTAGGCTTCGGCGGTCATCGGTGTGCGTCCCTTCTGCATGGTGCTCGTGCGTGTCTTCCGGTTCCGGGCGATGCGGGCCCGTGGTCCGGGGTTGCGGGCGGCCTCCTTCCGGGCGCCCGGCGTCCGTCCCATTGTAGCGTCACCCCGCGGCCGTGCGAAAACGATGAAATGTCATGATGCAAGTAACGAAATCCGCGAAACAGGAGGTATGGGTGCATTACCGGTCCGGCCGGCGGCCGTATGCCGGCGGAACGATTACCATGGAGGGCAGCATACAAGCGGCCACATGACCAGAGGGGAGCAGCGGCATATGGCGTACATGGACCACAAGGACCTGGCGAACGAGACCATCGAACCGGAACGCGCACGGCAGATCGCGGACGGCGTGCGCCGCACGCTCGACGAGATCGCCTCCGCCGAGGAGGCCGCCGGCCGCGAGGTCGGCTCCGTGAAGCTCCTCGCCGCCACCAAGACGCGCGACGTGGGCGAGATCCTCACCGCCATCGACGCCGGCGTGCGCATGATCGGCGAGAACCGTCCGCAGGAGGTCCAGGCCAAGGCGCTGGGACTGGCGAAACGCCTCGAGGAGCGCGGCTACACGCTCGGCGCCATCGAGGACGGAACCGCGGGGGCCGGGGCGGCCGGCGGAGCAGCCGCGGTTGCAGGATCGAACGGAACCGCGGGGGCGGACGCCTCACGGCACATCCCGTTCCACCTCATCGGACAGCTGCAGGCGAACAAGATCGGCAAGGTGCTGCCCGTCGTCGGCACCATCGAATCGGTCGACTCCATCGAACTCGCGGAACGCATCTCCCGCCGCGCCGTCATGCGGAACATCACCGTCGGCGTGCTCCTCGAGGTCAACGAATCCGGCGAGGAATCGAAGAGCGGATGCCCGCCGAGCCACGCCATCGACCTCGCGAAACGCATCGGCGCGATGGGCGGGCTGCGGCTCGAAGGCCTCATGACCATCGGCGCGCACGTGGACGACGAGCGCACGATCCGCGAAGGCTTCGCGCACCTGCGCCGCACGCGTGACCAGATCCTCGCCTCCGGTGCGGACGGCACCGCCGGCTGCAGGGAACTGTCCATGGGCATGACGAACGACATGGCGCTCGCCATCGCCGAGGGTTCCACCATCGTGCGCGTCGGCACCGCCATCTTCGGACCCAGGGCGTTCATCTGATGGGCGGCGGTGCGCATGGCGGTGGCCGTGACGGTGGGTGCGGCGATGGACGCTGCGGGCGCGGCGACGCGCTAGGCGACGTCGTCCGCGTGCATCTGACGGTGCACGGACTGGTGCAGGGCGTCGGATACCGGTACTTCGCCTACCAATCGGCCATCGAGACCGACGTGACCGGCTGGGTGCGCAACCTGTGGAGCGGCGACGTGGAGGCCGAGGCGCAGGGGACGCGCGCGGCCGTGGCCGCGTTCGTCTCACGGCTCAAAGTCGGCCCGAAATGGGGACACGTGGACGATGTCGACGCGGAGCTCGTCCGCGTGGAACGCGGCGAGAGCAGCTTCCGCGTGCGGAACTGAGGGTCGGAATCGACGTTTGCGGTCGGAGCCGGCGGCCGGAGCCGGTTCCCGTATCGGGTCGCAGGCGGAACCGGCGGACGTTGACACGGCGGGAGTATGCTGGGAGGCGAACGGCGGCGGTCCGGCCCCATCGCAGGCGCCGCATGGCAGACGTGAAGCAGTGGAACCGGCGCGCGGCGAGGAACGCGCGCGATGCGGGACGTCGCACGGCGAGGAGGGCGCTATGACCAATCCGTACAACTATCCGAACAATCCCAACGACCCGAACGCATACGGCCAGCTGTATGGCCAGCAGCCGTACGGGCAGGGTGCGGGACAGGCGCCGTACGGCCAGCCTGGTGACGCCTACGGCCAACCGCAGTACGGCCAGCCGGCGTACGGACAGCCCGCGGGGGCCTACGGAGCCGGCGCGCCCGGCGCCCCCGGCGCGTACGGACAGCCTGCGCCCGGCGCCCCCGGCATGGTGCAGGGCCCGTACTACGGCCAGCCGCAGTACTATCAGGAGCCCAAGTGGAACGGCATGGCCATCGCCGGCTTCATCTGCTCGTTCTTCTTCGCGCTGATCGGCCTCATCCTGAGCATCATCGGCATGAAGCAGACGAAGGAGACCGGCGAGAAGGGCCACGGCCTCGCGCTCGCCGGCGTGATCATCAGCGCCGCGCAGATGATACTGGGCCTGCTGTTCGTCATCATCATGATCGTCGCCGGCATCGGCGCCGCCAGCTCGTACGACTCCTACGACTACGACGACTACAGCGACTACGACGATTCCGACTACGGCTACGAATACGACTACGGCGACACCACCGACACCACGTCGTTCGTGACGGCCGCCAACGCGGCGAACGCACGCGGCGACGCGCTCGGCCGCGTCATCGCCGACGCCTACGTGGCGCTCCCGCAGCGCTGACGCGGCGTCGGACGGGAACACCGACAGGGAACGCTGACAGGGAACGACGCCGGGAAACAGATACGGAAGGCTAGACTGAACACCATGAGAATCGCACGTTTTTCACTGAACGACACCCCGCGCTACGCCTTCGTCCAGACGGACGAGACGGACGGCAAGGACTACCTCGTCGAACTCGACGGCCATCCGCTGCTCGGA
This sequence comes from Bifidobacterium saguinibicoloris, assembly GCF_019331725.1. Lineage (GTDB taxonomy): Bacteria > Actinomycetota > Actinomycetes > Actinomycetales > Bifidobacteriaceae > Bifidobacterium > Bifidobacterium saguinibicoloris. Next base: position 23,977 of record NZ_JAHBBF010000018.1, on the reverse strand, counting down.
GGACAGGTCGCCCCCACCGGCAAGCGCTACGCGCTCGACCAGGACGGCATCCGCCTGCTCGCGCCGGTCCTGCCCTCCAAGGTGTACGGACTCGCCAAGAACTACGAGGCGCACGCGCAGTTCATGCACGAGGCCGGCCACAGCGAGATCAAGCACGCGCCGGAGGACATGGTCATCTTCACCAAGCCGTCCACGTCCGTGATCGGCCCGGACGACCCGATCGTGTACCCGCCGTGCTCGAAGGACATGAACTTCGAGCCGGAGCTCGCCGTGGTGATGGGGCGCGTCGCGAAGAACGTGCCCGTCGAGAAGGCGATGGACTACGTGCTCGGCTTCACCTGCGTCAACGACGTGACGCTGCGCGACCTGCAGGGCCTCGACCCGACGTGGACGCGCGCCAAGGGCTTCGACACGTCCTGCCCGCTCGGCCCGTGGATCGTCACGCGCGACGACGTGAACTGGCGTGACGCGCACATCTCGTTCACGCTCAACGGAGAGGACGTCGAGATGGCGTCCGGCACCACCGCGAACCTCATCCACGGCATCCCCGAGCAGATCGCCGCGATCAGCTCGTTCTCGACGCTGCTGCCCGGCGACGTCATCATGACCGGTACGCCGAACGCCTCCGGTCACCTCGATCCGGGTGACGAGGCCATCGTCCACGTCGAGGGCGTGGGCGATCTGCGCAACGTCATCGTGCGTGCGTGAGCCACCGGTACGTCTGATTCATTCGATTTCATTCGGTGCAGGGGCGTCCGTGATCCGACTTCGTGTCGGATTGCGGACGCCCCGTGTATGTGTTCAATTGGGTGTTGAGGTAGTCACGTAGTTTTTTCGGGTTTAGGCAGAAGGCATGCCGACCACCCCGCTGTAATTCCAACGTTTCCGGAATTGTTGCGGGGAACGCTAGCTGTTCTTTTCTTGAGGGAGTCAGGTCTCGGAAACGGTAAGGGAGAAGAGGAGTGAGGGGGCATCATCTGGAAACTCTTGGAGTGCTGACGTTCTGAATGATGACTGCTAGAGGTAAGCATGTCTACTTGACGGCAGATAGCACAACAGCCTTACTTGGCGTGCAGGTCAGGCCATGGACTGGGCAACAGTTCGTCGAGCGTGACGCCCAGCACTTGGGCGATCGCCATGATGTTCTTCAGGCTGGGATTTGCCGGCGTCCCCGGCATGGATTCGCCTTTCTCGAACTTCTGATAGGTGTATCGGCTCAAACCGGCCTCATATGCCACATGTTCCTGAGACAGGCCACGGGAAATGCGAAGTCTCTGCATGTTCAGCCCGAGTTCTCGGACATACTGGTTCCAAGAACCCGAAGGCGTGTTACGTGGCATATCCCGAAAGATACGAGTGAGCCGTTTTGTATATGGCCTCCTGTATATGGCATTATTGAGCTCAGAAAGGTGAAGGTGCCGATATGGAGGATAAGTACTGCCGCTTCTGCGGGGCATTGTTGCCGGAAGGAGCCTTGTTCTGCACCAAGTGCGGGAAAGCGACGGCAGTAGTGGAGAGCGGTGAGGCCGACGAGTCTGCACCTGATGATTCTGAGCCTATGGATGAATCACAGTCGTCTGTCGCAGAAGACGGTGCGGAGGAATTCGATATCGCGCTCGATGAGGAAAGCAAGCAAAACGAACGTGATGTCACGGATGAATCAGGTCAGGATGCCGATGACGATGAGCCGCATTGGTGGAAGCGTTCTGACGATCAGGTCATTCGGGAATCTGAAGCAGCTCAGGAACGGCGAGCGACTCAGCAGAAACAGAAGTGGAATCGTAAGCGCATCATCGTGATAATCGTAGTTGCGTTGATCATAGTCGCTGCGGTTGTTGGCGCGGTGTTGAACTTTCGGTCGACTACGCAACCCGGTAAGAGCCACGAGGCGTCAGAAGGGAGCGGCTCTAATTCCGAGTGCTTTGTGGTATCAGGAGCTCCTTATGATGAAAGTTGCGATAGTGACTCCGAAGACAACCCTTCTGCGACACTGAGATATCTTTTCAAACAGCTCAGTGACAAAACCATAGGCAATGAGTCTGTTCAGCTGGGAGGCAGGAATGCCAGCACTGAATTTGTGCCTTATGTCTACATTGGTTCGTCGGTCGGGAACCTGCAGTACGAGAGCGGTGTCCTTTGGTATTTCGGGAAAACGATTGGAGCAAATCCGTTTTCTTATCTTTCGCCAATGGTGAGTAAAGCGCTTGGAACCGTAGGCTATAACGAAAGTGTTCTCAGCTTCAACGGAAGTCTTGATGAAGCAGGAGTGCAGAAGGTAGAGGATTTTAAGAAGCAGGTCCCGTATTACCGGTATTCGGTTTCCGGATATGGCGATGTTGTTTTTGGGGTAGTCGCATACTCCGTTGATGGTGGGCAACAATTCGCCGTCGATATCATTGTCTATGACGCTGATAATCTTCCTGATTGGGTAACCAACATCCACGATTCCAATCAGACGACCCAGTCAGATTCCTCGACATCCAGTAGCAATCAGAATGCCGAGAGTAGCGATTCATCGGCAGTGGATACCGATTTCGCTGATTTGTGGAAGACGACCGTGGATGACAACGACTGGTCGAAAATCGCGGGGGACTATTGCCGGGCGGATGGCGTATGCGTCCATATCGCAAAGAACGATTTCTACGACCCGAATACCTATGAGGGAACTCCGGGAACATTGAGTTTTACTGCCGGGGATTCCTCTTCCAATCCATTGCCGAACGGTCAGTCCCAAGTCGAACTCGGTTTCCAGTATCAAACCAAGCAGACCATGCCGTCGAGTCCCGAGCCGTTCCCTATGTTCGCTGGTTGTCAAGGGTCAATGGGCTGTGATCAAGGTTCTCAGGAAAACGTCTATTTCGTGATGCCGGGAGTGAATATGCAGTATTTCCAGCAGGAATATTTCTACTATCCCATCGATTCGGGTAATCCTCCTGATTCTTCCCGTGACTATCTTGTCATCGGGCAGCAGAGAGAAACGACTATATCCGACCAATCGGTGTTCTATCGGAAGTGATCAATCATGTTCTGTCATAAATGTGGCGCGAAGTTGTTGCCTGATGCTCAGTACTGCGTTAAATGTGGTACTCCGATATGGAAGATTCAAGATTCTGAACCGAATTCCGTACCAGAACCAACGAAAACATTAAAGGGTCCTGATGAGGCAATGCCAAGCAGAGGCAATAAGAATGCTGGAGTTGTGTGGTCTGCCATCAAACCCCGAAAACGTTTGATTGCGGTTCTTTTTGTCTTGATTCTTGTCGTCATAAGTGCAATAGCCGTTGCTCATTACAACAAGACGCGTTGGTTCGGTGAGGACGGAAAACCAATCAATTTGAGGGTGTGGAATGGTGAAGCCCTTGATTATGACGGGTGGAAATACAATACTCCCGAACTCGGCAAAATTACCGATCAATGTGCGAAATATATGCAACCAGCGGAGGAAGGAAAAGCTGCACAGAATTATTTGAACGATAGCTCAGATGGACATATCGTTATGATAGCGTGGAGTTCCTCAGGGGGCTATGATAATGCTCTTTTAACCGGCTTTGGGAATGATGATAATGGTATGGGGCCCGTATTCAGCTGTATGAGCAAGGCCATTGGATACTCAGGTGATTTGCAGTCTGCTTTGGAGAATCTTGCTATAGGTGGTGATGGTAGCCTCGTCGTTCCTTATACGCTTAGACTGGCCCATTCGGTTGAGCTGACTCATAAGGTGATTGCTAGTTGCCTTCCATCGATGGATGGCCAGCCGGCTTATACATACTGCATGATTGGACAGAATCGTTTTGATTCAAGTTCTTCCCAAGAATCCGATGAACAACCAGAATCGTCGAATGGTGATTCATCTTCTGAAAGCTCTTCTGCTATTGATCATGGAACGCCGGATGATGCTGTCGGATATGACAAATATAAGGATTACAACTGTTTTGTCGGTGATACTGGGGCAGTCGCTCCCTGTAGTTCCGTCTATAAAACAATGAAGGACGGAGATGTGAATTATCTTCCATTTGGAGCGGAGAATAACCCCGATCCCTCTAATAGCTCCGGATACATTCCGGTGGACGAGAACCAGAATGGCATACGTGATAGCGATGAGTAAGATTCTTTTTTTGATTCGTATGTACTGACCACATTGGTTTTCCTTAATGACGTGACATGCGGTGACCCCGTTGATATAACGGACCATTATCGACGTAGCCAATAAGAAAGGCTCGATTGGAAAATCTGGGCGTTTGAGTGTTATTAGAAACCGTGATAAACCATGAGATGCGGGGCGAGATGCGGGGCGGAACTGTTTTGTAAAATCTGTGTTTTCCTTTATTTTCAATGTGTAAGCGACGATTTACGTTAGTTACTCGCCTATTCGACGAGTTCGTGCAGGCGGCTCACGTCGATGACCCTGCCGTGCCGCGTCATGAACGAATCATCGCCTCCATAGACGAGGATTTTCTGGCTGGCGTCGCATCCCATGATTTCCGCCAGCGAGTCCAATGTGGCGAACGCGTGGGGGGCGTATGTGGACGATGCCTTGATTTCGACCAGATACCGTATGCGCCCGCCCTTTTCGATGATGAGATCGGCCACCTTGCGGTTGGAATCGCGCCAGTAGTACACGTGCGGCGTTTTGCCCCGGGCGTGGTGTTCCTTGAGGACCTCCGCGACGACCATGTTCTCGAACAGGTGGCCGCGGAATGTGATGTTCGCGCGGATGTCGTCGATGTCGTCCAGTCCCAGCAGGTGGGCGGCGAGACCCGTATCGTAGAAGTAGAGCTTCGGCGTCTTGATGAGGCGCTTGCCGAAATTGCGGTAATAGGGCTGCAACCGGAAAGTGATGAAGCTCGCTTCCAGAATGGACATCCAGTCGCCGGCGGTATTGACGCTGATGCGCGCGTCGCCCGCGAGGGAGCTGTCGGCGGTGACCTCGCCCATGCGGTAGGCGCTCAGGGCGAGGAATCGGCGGAATTCGGCGAGTTTCCGTACTCCAAGCTCTTCCCGGACGTCGCGTTCCACATAGGTGCTGATGTAGGTGTCGAAGAACAGCCCCGGGGCGATGTCGTGCGAATACAGTCGTGGGTATCCGCCGTGTAGGAGCCATTCGTCCACATTCGCCGGCTGGAGGTTCGCGGCCTGAAGCTCGGAGTATGTCAACGGCAGCAGGTGGGTCAGCCCCACTCGGCCTGATTATTTGGAGGCTGATAAAATCGCATAACGCGGTGATGGCGGAGATTGGGCTTGAACTCTTGGGGCGCGAAGCGGGTGACGGGGAGTCCGGCCTGTCCGCGTCCGTCGGCCGGCGATGTCGGAAGACTGGCGGACACTGGATGGCAACGGTTGAGAGGAGCCGACGATGCTGGATGTGTTGGGCACGGTGGTGCATTGGGTGCTGATCGTCGCCGCGGTGGCGGCGGTGGGGTTCGTGATACTGATGGTGTGGGAGTTCTTCGACCTGAAGAAGCATCCCGAGAAGGAGAAGGCCATCGAGGAGCAGCGGGCCGCGAAGCGGCAACGGCGGCAGGCGGAGCGCGAGAGGGAACGCGCGGGACGCGAGCAGGAGCGTGAGCGGCAGCGGCGGCTCCGTGCCCAGGCGAAGCAGGCCACGCACCAATCGGGGCAGGGCGCGCAGGCGCAGGGCGTCGACGGCATCGACGACGTGTTCCCCAGAGGAGGTTGGCTCACCGCCTACGACGTGTGCGTGCCGAATGACGGCCATCCCTTGGGGCAACTGATTCGACGGACCCATACCGACGAGCTCACGGGGCGACAGACCTCACAGGCCTTGGATTGGCGTGGCACCGTATATGGAAGGACGACCAGCATGACGGGCGTGTCGCCTGTCACGGGCCAATACACCTGGGCGGATTTCATGCAGGTGTACGCGTACCACAGCGAGGTGAACGGCCGTTGGTATCGGCTGCGGAAGCCGTATGAATTCACGATCAGCGTACGGTTCAAGGGCGATTCGCGGTACAAGGATGTCCAGTTGGAAAGTCCATGGCGATACAAGTCCATGAGCCGCGAGAAGTTCGACGCCGAGCACAGGGACATGATGGAGGCGAACACCCTGTTCGACGGTATGCGGGTGTGACGCGCCGGCTTTCCCGCATCAAGGGCGCCCTCTCCGAACGGAGAGGGCGCCCTTTCGCATGCCGTCGGTCCGCGACCGAAAGATGCGATGATGCCGGTGACGGTGCCGGTGCCGGATGGGGTGCTGGTCCGCCATGCCGTTGTGTCTACCGGGGGGGGGATGCTGGTTTTCAGCCATCGAGGGCTTGATATGAGGGAGAAGGTACCGTATGCCATTCAATTTCATCGATGTGGTCCGCTACGGCGGCGGCGATACCAAGGACATCTTCGCGTGGAGGCATCCGGGCACCGAGCTCAAGGCCGGCACCAAGCTCACGGTGATGCCCCATCAGATCGCCGTATTCGTCAAGAACGGCCGGATAGCGCAGACGTTCCGCGAGGGTGCGCACGTCATCGAAGGCAACAGCGCGCCGTTGCTGACGGGCGTGACCAAGATGTTCACCGGCGGGGTCAACCCGAACGACGCGCGCGTGTACTTCATCAATCTCACCGACAAGACCAATGTGAAGTGGGGCACCCCTTCGCCGATCAACATTCCGGTGGTGGGCAACGTGGGGCCGCGCAGCGGCGGCCTGACCCTGCCCGCGGGGGCCAACGGCGAATATTCGATCGCCCTGTCCTACTTCGATCCGGACGTGTATTCGGGACCGCAGACCGAGCAGGCCAATGCCGCGCACATCGATGCGTTCTTCCACCAGTTCGTCTCGGACCGTGAAGTCACCTCCGTGGACGATGTGGTGGCGGTGCTGCGGCAGAAGATCAACGAGATCATCGGCGACGAGCTGGGCAAGGTGCTCATCGGCTCCGGTATCCAGATCAACATGATCGACGCCAGGAAGTCCGAGATCGCCGACGAGATGCGGCATCGCCTCCAGGAACCGTTCACCCGTATGGAACAGCAGTACGGCGTCAGGGTCTTCGACTTCATGCTCAACGCGATCGTCATCGACAAGTCGAGCCGCGCCTACCTGCAGTACGCCAAGCGCGCCCAGGCGTTCGAGGACCAGGTCAGCGAGGCGGAGGCGCGTCAGTACACGGGTGTCATGGACGCCCAGACGAAGCTCATGCGGGAGCGTCTCGATGCGATGGGTCGCATGGCCCACACCGACGCCAAGGCCTACGACCAGAACCAGCGTGGATACACCTTCCAGCAGGAGCACACGCTGGATGTGCTCCAGACTGCGGCCGGCAACACCGGCTCCGGTTCCGATCTGATGAACGGCGGCATCGGGCTGGGCGTGGGCCTTGGCGTGGGCGGTTCCCTCGTCAAGGGGCTGAACTCCGCAATCTCCTCGTTGGGAGTGACGGACTTCACCCCTGCGGCCGCATCCGGCACGACGGCCGCATCCGGTGCCGGTGCCGGCGCGTCCGGCGTGGGGTCGGCGGACGCGAGCCGGCGTCAGCCGCCGGCGCATCAGCCGTTGACCCCCGACGCCGCGGCTTCGGACGTCCAGGCCGCGACGGCCGCGGCCGCGGCGCAGGCCGCCTCCGTCGCCCGACCGGTGCAACCGGCTCAGTCGGCCCGGCCCACGCAAGCCGAACGGCATGCGCAACCCGCGCAACCGGTGTCGGACCCCATCGAGGCATTGTCCACGTTGAAGAAGGCTCACGACCTGGGTCTGATCAGCGACGACCAATTCGCCGCCAAGCAGCAGGAGATTCTCGCGCGCATGTAGGCATCGGCCGCCCGTTCCATGCCATCCGAGAGCACAAGAGCACAAAAGCAGGAAAAGGAACCATCCATGAACAACAAGCAACCCATCATCTTCGCCGTGCTGGCCACGGTCGTCGTCGACGTCATCATGCTCGTCATCCCGCATGCCAACGTGCTGTCGTTCTGGCTGGCGTTCGTCATGCTCACCCTGAGCGGCCTGGCGTTCCTCATCCCCGCGCTGGTCCGGCCCGCCACCGATTACACCACGCGTCTGCCGGCGTTCGTGGCGCTCGGCGCGAATTACGTGCTGCAGATCGTGCTCACGTTCTTCTCCAACACGGGCTGGTGGCGCGTCACGCTGATCGTCGAGCTGCTTGCGCTGTTGGCCGTCAGCGGCATCGCGTTGGCCGTCTCCTACACGGAACGGCGCAATGACGCGGCCAACGCATACTACGCGCAGGATTCCGCCAACCGGTTCACGCCCAAGCAGGGCGGCTTCTGATGAAGGCGTTGTTCGCCAAGCGGTTGTTCGTGCGCCTGGCCACGGGCGTATGGATCGTGGTGGCGGCATGGCTGGTGCTCGCGTCGTTCGGGGTGCTCACGTTGCAGGGCATGACGTTCTTCGTGAACCAGCCGGGGGTCGCCGAACAGTTCGATCCGCAGACGGTGGCGGTGTTCCGCGGCATGTCCGCGTTCTTCGACGGCGTGCTGCCGGTCTACGTGCTGCTGACGGTCACCTCGCTGCTCGGCATGGCCTCCACGATGACCATGTCGCAGGACATCCGCGACACCTATAGCCATCGCACCTATACGCTGACCTCCGCCAAGATTGCCGCGAACATGGGGTATGAGCCGACGATGGCCCGCACGCGCGAGACGCTGGACCGCACCATGGGCGCCGCGTCCGGGGTACCCGGGGCTTCGGTCCCCGCCGGCGCGCCCGCAGACGGCATGCCGGCTCCGACCGGCGCGCCCGTGTGGCCGGCGCCGTCCGCTCCCGCCGGCATGCCGGCTCCGCCGTACCCGCCATATCCGTCGCGTCCATCACGTAACGGGGAGGCGTCATGACCGTATCCGGATCATCGATGGTCGTCACCATCGTGCTGCTGTTGCTGGCCACCATCGTCATGCCGGTCGTGGCCGTCATCCTCATCGTCAAGCTGGTAAAGCGGTCGTCGGCCATCGCCGGCGCACGCTTCAAGATCTGGTACTTCCTGCTGCCCTGCGGCGCCATATTCCTGCTGTCGTGGGGGTACGGCACGTTCACGGACGGCGGGACCGTGAACACCGTCAAAGGTCTGGTCGGCATGGGCGCCGGCATCGTGCTGATCCTGCGTTGCGTGTTCGAGGAGTGGCGTGACGCGGCCGCCATGCAGGCCACCCGCCGGGAACTCGATCGGCGCGTGGACCGTCGCATCGCCGAGGAGACGCGGTACTCCACGGACATGCATCGCGCGGCCGGAGTCAACGCCTCGGACATGGACAAGGCGGTCGTCTGCCCGTCCTGCGGCAGCGAATGCCTCCTGCCGATGGGGCACGCCATCCTGTGCGCCGCCTGCGGCAATCCGATCTCGTTCGCCGCGCAGGCGACGGCCACCGCCACCGGCATCGTCGGACGCGGCGTCGCACACGATGACGAGCTGCTGCGGGACGGCGTCGGCGTGACCGAACGCGACCTGGGCACGTTGCGTCAGGTGCATGCCGTGGACGGCCGTGCCATCTGGGGCGATGCCGCCGACGTGACGTTCCGCTGCCGCCGGTGCGCCGCGACCGTCCAAGGACGCGCCGATCGGCCGCCGGCGTGTCCGCGTTGCGGCCGTCCGCTGACGGTGTCCGACATCGTCGCCGACCGTTACGGCGCCACCGCGCAGGTCGATTCCGCGCGGGCCGCGGCGGCGTCCGCGGTCGCCGCCGGCGGCCGCGTGACGATCGTCTGTCCGACATGCGGCGCCGTGGGGAGCGGACCGCTCAACCGTCCGTACACGTGTGCGACGTGCGGGCATGTCATCGGCGAGTCCGACGTGCCGCGGTGCGTTCCGCCAAGGGAAGGAGATGTGCGATGAGCGCCTTCGCCAATGGGCCCGTGCGGCGGCCGCAGCCTGCTGCCGGGCCGGCGCCGACCATCCGCAAGGGTCGTCCCGAGGACGACGTGCAGCTGACCGCGCGCCAACGCGACCGCAAGTACCTGCGCGCGTACGGCGTGCTGTCGGTGCTGTACGTGGCGCTGGCCGCCGTGACCGTCGTCGTGTTCCGCAAGGCCGTGTGGGGCGACGCCCTGGTGGGCGCCCTGCAGCCGATCGTGGGTGACGACGTGTATACCGACTACGGGCGGTATATGATCACCGGTGTCAAATGGGTGTTCACCGTGGCGATGGCCATACTGCTCGTGGTGCCGATGATCACGGTCCTCGCCGATTTCATCCGGCGCGTGATCCGCCGCGGCAAGTTCGTGTACATCGAATCGGACCGTTACATGACCCACCTGCTCAAAGGCGAGGCGGACGCGGCCACCACGCAGACCCTGGACTACATCCGCAAGGAACTGCTGTACGTCAACCGTACGTGCGGCTCCTGCGGCAGGACGTGGCTGGTGCCCGCCGACCATCAGACGGCATGCCCCAACTGCGGCGGCCGGGTGTGACGTTGGCCGGGACGTTGCGGATTCGGTCGATGTTTCACATCGCTTCGCATCAACGATGAGAGAACAACAGAGAACGATAAAGGAAAGGTGAATGATGCTCAGTTCCGCCGAATGGCCCCATGACATGAACATGATCCAGCGCCGCGCACAGAACGGCAACAAGTACGCCCAATGGCAGATGAGCCGGGCCTTCCATGACGGCGACGGCGTGCCGAAGAACTACGATCTGGCCCTCTTCTGGTGCCGGAAGTCCGCGGAGAACGGGTTCCTGGACGCCATGGAGGATCTGGGCGATCCGAGGATGTACCACACGCTGTCTCCGTCCGAAACCCGTCAGTGGTCCGAGAAGGCGATGCAGGCCGAGCTCAATGTCAAGGCGGTCGGCCCTATGACGACCGTGGGAGGAGCCGGTGAGGCCAAGTCGTACGGCACTGATCCGACCCCGTACCTGAAGGACATCCGAATGGCCGAGAAGATGGCCGAAAGTGACGACCCCGAGCAGTTCCTGACCGCCATGTACATGCTGCAGGGGCCTGCGGAACAGGGCGTGGCGCGTGCGGAATACGCGCTCGGCATGGGATGCCTTCACGCCATGGGGATGGCGTTCACCAGGGACCAGGCCCGGCGACTCCAGTCCTTGGACATCAAGACGGGCCTGTATTCGGCCTCCCACTGGCTTTCGCTCGCCAGCAAACATGGTCATGGAACCGCGGCCGTGATGCTCGGCGATTTGAACGCGCAGGGGACCATGGATCATGGCGAACCCAACATGCACGTCGCCGCCGCCATGTACGCCCGTGCCCAAGCCAACGGCTATCCGTTGGAAGACAAGCAGCAGGCGGTTCTGGACCGTTACGGGAAGAAGGGTGGTGGCGCCTCCGGCGGTTCGTCCACGCACGGAGGGTCGACGGCGAATCCGAGTGCGAAGCAATCCGTGCCGATGCCGCCGCGGCCCGCCGCGCCCGCGGGTGGGGCGGCCACGCCGGCTTCGAACTGGCAGCCTGGGCAGCCCTGGGCACCCGGCCAGACGTCGCAGTCGGGCCAGGCCGCTCCGACTTCGCAGAACGCCGCTCCGGCGAAACAGAGCGGCCCGGGGCGGGTGCTGACGGTGCTCGGCATCGTGCTGGCGGTGCTGTGGGTGGTCCTGTTGCTGTTCGGCGGTGCGAAGCTGTGGATGCTGGTCCTCGCCGTCGTCCTCTTCGTGGCCGGCAAGGTGGTGTCCGCCAAAGGCAACGGGAACAGCGGAAACAATGGAGGCGACGGCCGGCAATCGCAATGACCGCGGTGGTGGTCCGTTCGCCATGCCGCTGCCGTAGGATGAGTGCAGCAGAGCCACAGTGAAAGACTCCGCGCGAGAGAAGAGAAGGAGGGCGTCATGAGTGGTGCCATGCCGAATATCACGAAACCTGCAGGGGCGCCGGGGCCGTCGTTCGTGTGGCCGCAGCCCGCACCGCCGGCGATGACCGGATTCGAGTCCATGTTGGCGAGGATGCAGGGCGGCGTGGTCTACACGCTGGTATGCATGGTCAATTCCGTGTTCACGTTGATCGCGTTCCTGCTCATCGCGGTGTTGGGATTGGATGCGGTGATTCCGGAGGATTCCTCGCCCATCTGGGGTCCCATCCACGCGTACATGATGTGGGCCGCGGGTCTGCCGCTGGCGGTGACCGGCAACCCCAGGCCGGCTGTGCTGGACGATCTGACGCCGCTGTTCACCGATCCGCTGGGAATGGCGCTGTTCATGGTGATGCTCTGGGTGCCGTTCGCCGTGCTCGCGTTCGTCCTCGCCCTGCTCACCGGCAAAAGCGCGCAGGGCGGCTCGTTGCGTCCCTCGTTGCTCGGCCGGTTCGCTGTGTTCGTCAACCTGCCCGGACGGTTGTGGACGTGGCTGATTCGTTTGGTGTTCGGTTGGATATTCAGGAACAAGGCGAAGATTCTGCTGGGCGGCGCGCTGTCCGGTGTGGTCATGGCCGCCAGCAACGCCACCGAGGATCCGGGACGCCGCTGGGGAAACCAGTATGGCGGCGGATACGTGAGGAGCCCCGCCCCCGGTCCGCTGGCGTTCCTGCTGTCGCTGCTGAACCTGCTGTTCCTGTTCCTCCTGACGCTGATCGTCTGGAGCGTGACGTCGATGCCGTACCTGTTCCCGATCATCGGCATGATGGTCCGGGCGACGAATACGCCGGCCGACTTCGGCACGTTCGTATGGGGTACGGTCGTGGCGATTCTCGGCGTGACCATCGGCATATGGTTCCCAGGCATCTGCGACTTCTACCGTCGCCACGCCATCCACCTGTCCGTCCGCGAACGGTTCGACTGGTTCCCGCTCACGCCGAGCGAACGGGCCATGAAGCGCGAGGCGGCATACGAGCAGCGGGCCGCGCAGGCGCTGGGTGGCGGGAACCGGCAATAGCCTGCGGCCTCCGAGCCGTTTGCGGGTATCCGTATCGCCCGAATCACAAACTTGAGCCACGAGCGCTCAAGTTTTGGGAATAGAATGTCCTCCAGGTCGGTTGGACATGTCAGAACATGACATGGACGCCCGGCGGCCGGCGATCCGGAGCACTCCGGACCGCAATCCGACGGGCCCAAGAGACTTGGAGGACAGACTTATGGAACAGAAGTTCACGACCATGGCTCAGGAAGCCATCGGCGACGCCGTCCAGAGCGCCGCCGCCGCAGGCAACGCGCAGGTCGACACCCTGCATCTGATGGACGCGCTGCTGCGCCAGGAGCAGGGCGTCGTACGCGGCCTCATCCAGGCCGCCGGCGGCGACCCACAGACCATCGGCGCGGCCGTGCGCAACGCGCTCGTCGCACTGCCCAGCGCAAGCGGTTCCACCACAGCGCAGCCGCAGGCCAGCCGTCAGCTGAGCGCCGCGCTCGCACAGGCCGAAAAGGAGATGCAGGCGATGGGGGACGAATACGTCTCCACTGAACACCTGCTCATCGGCATCGCCGCAAGCGCGCCGAACCAGTCGGCCGACATCCTGAAGAAGTACGGCGTCACGCCGGACGCCCTGCGCAAGGCCGTGCCGTCCGTGCGCGGCGGCGCCAAGGTGACCAGCCCGGACGCGGAAGGCAGCTACAAGGCGCTGGAGAAGTACTCCACCGACCTCAGCGCCGCCGCGAAGGAAGGCAAGCTCGACCCGGTCATCGGACGCGACCAGGAGATCCGCCGCGTCATCCAGATCCTGTCGCGTCGTACGAAGAACAACCCGGTGCTCATCGGCGAGCCGGGCGTCGGCAAGACCGCCGTCGTCGAAGGCCTCGCCCAGCGCATTGTCGCCGGCGACGTGCCCACCACGCTGCAGGGCAAGAAGCTCATCTCGCTCGACCTGGGCTCCATGGTGGCCGGCTCGAAGTACCGTGGCGAATTCGAGGAACGCCTGAAGAGCGTCCTCAACGAGATCAAGAGCGCGAACGGCCAGATCATCACGTTCATCGACGAGATCCACACCATCGTCGGCGCCGGCGCGGCCGAAGGCTCGATGGACGCCGGCAACATGTTGAAGCCGATGCTCGCCCGCGGCGAACTGCGCCTCATCGGCGCCACCACGCTCGACGAGTACCGTGAGAACATCGAAAAGGACCCGGCGCTCGAACGCCGCTTCCAGCAGGTGTTCGTCGGCGAACCGAGCGTGGAGGACACCATCGCCATCCTGCGCGGCCTCAAGCAGCGTTACGAGGCGCACCACAAGGTGACGATCGGCGACGACGCGCTCGTCGCGGCCGCCACCCTGTCCAACCGGTACATCTCCGGACGCCAGCTGCCCGACAAGGCCATCGACCTGGTCGATGAGGCCGCCGCGCACCTGAGGATGGAACTCGACTCCTCCCCGGAGGAGATCGACGAGCTCCAGCGCAAGGTGACCCGCTACGAGATGGAGGAGATGCAGCTCAAGAAGGCCGAGGATCCGGCCTCCAAGGAGCGTCTCGAGAAGCTGCAGGCCGAAATGGCCGACGCCCGCGAGAAGCTCTCCGGCTTGAAGGCCCGCTGGGACGCGGAGAAGGCCGGCCACAACAAGGTCGGCGACCTGCGCGCCAAGCTCGACGACCTGCGTGTGCAGGCGGACAAGTTCACCCGTGAAGGCAACCTCGCGGAGGCTTCGCGCATCCTGTACGGCGAGATTCCGGCCATCCAGAAGGAGCTCGCCGCCGCCGAGAAGGCCGACGCCGAATCCCGCGAAGGCGGGGAGGACGGCGCGAACAAGCCCGAACCGATGGTTCCGGACCACGTCGAAGCGGATTCCGTCGCCGGCATCGTGTCCGAATGGACCGGCATCCCCGTCGGCCGCCTGATGCAGGGCGAGAACGAGAAGCTCCTCCACATGGAGGACTACCTCGGCAAGCGCGTCATCGGCCAGAAGGAAGCCATCCAAGCCGTGTCCGACGCCGTTCGCCGCTCGCGCGCCGGCATCAGCGACCCGAACCGTCCGACCGGCTCGTTCCTGTTCCTCGGCCCCACCGGCGTGGGCAAGACCGAGCTCGCCAAGGCGCTCGCCGACTTCCTGTTCGACGACGAGAAGGCCATGGTCCGCATCGACATGTCCGAGTACATGGAGAAGGCTTCGGTTTCGCGTCTGATCGGCGCGGCCCCCGGCTACGTCGGCTACGAGCAGGGCGGCCAGCTCACCGAGGCCGTGCGCCGTCGCCCGTACTCCGTCGTGCTGTTCGACGAGGTCGAGAAGGCCAACCCGGAGATCTTCGACGTGCTGCTGCAGGTGCTCGACGACGGTCGTCTGACCGACGGTCAGGGCAGGACCGTGGACTTCAAGAACACGATCCTCATCATGACCTCCAACCTCGGCTCCCAGTTCCTCGTCAACGAGGAGCTCGACGCCGACGCGAAGAAGAAGGCCGTGATGGACGCCGTCCACATGAACTTCAAGCCGGAGTTCCTGAACCGTCTCGACGACATCGTGATGTTCCACCCGCTCACGCGCGAGGAGCTCGGCGGCATCGTCGACATCCAGGTCCACAGCGTGGCGCAGCGCCTCACCGACCGCCGCATCACGCTCGACGTGACCACCGCGGCCCGTGAATGGCTCGCCAACATGGGCTACGATCCGGCCTACGGCGCGCGTCCGCTGCGCCGCCTCGTCCAGACCGAGGTGGGCGACCAGCTGGCCCGCATGCTGCTCGCCGGCAAGGTCCACGACGGCGACACCGTGCTCGTCGACCAGACCGGCGGCGAGCACCTCGAGCTCACCGCGATGCCCGAGGACCCGCTCGGCCACGGTTCCGGCGCGGCCGAGGACGATCCGGACGTGCACGTGAGCGTCGAGGACGACAAGCCGTCCAAGTGACGCGTGACTGAATAGCAATGGCCGGCTCCCTCAAACGGGGAGCCGGCCATTTGCGTTATTCGGCTTCAGTGCTCCGCCGGAACGAAGTGCAGGCGGGCACGTGTGCGGGTTCAAGGCGTAGACGGCGATGGGCGTACGTGTGGTACGTCGAGCCGTCTACAACGCGGAAGACGCTCCGTGCTCCGCCGGAACGAACGCCTCGAAGATGTGATGGTCGAACCACTGATCGCAGTCCGCCAGCTCGGCGCTGGAACGCACCGTCCACGACACCGTCGTCGCACCCATCGCACGCGCCAGACGCACCTGCGGCGACGCGCCGCCGGTCCAGTCGTACGCCACGAAATCAGGACGGGACAACCAGTCGAACGCCAACAGACCGGCCGCCCATTCCAGTGGATTGCCGGCCTTGAACGGCGCGGGCCAGCTCAACTGGCCGCGGCACACCTCTGGATGATGCGTCTTGTACCAGTTCACCGCGCCCGGATGGAACGATTCGATGACGTACGGGCCGCTGTAGGCGTCGAGCAGCGCATGGCCCTTCTCCATGAGCTCCTCCTCGCGGGCGCCCCACGCGCTGTTGTCGCTGAACTTGTACTCCACGATGAGCGGCGCGCGGCCGGCCACCACCTTGAGCACGTCGGAGAACAGCGGCACATGCTGGTAGTAGCCTTCAGGCGCGCTCGACGGCGTCACCACGAGCGGCGGCTTCTCGTCCGCGCCCGGCAGCGGATGCGCTTTGAGGTCGCCCGGCTTGGAGCCGTGGCCGTCGGCGCGGGCGGCGGGGAACAGGGGGATGCGCGTGAGCTCGTCGTAGGTGAGGTCCCTGACGAGCCGCGGGTCGCCGGCCACGCGCAGGAGGTCCGCGTCGTGCACGACGACGACCTGGCCGTCGAGCGTGAGCTGCAGGTCCAGTTCGATGCCATATCCGGCTTCGCAGGCGGCGGCGAACGCGGCCAGCGAGTTCTCCGGCGCGATGGGGCCGGTCTCGTCCGGCGTGCCGTATCCGGCCTTCATGGCCATGCGTCGCGCCAGCGCCACGTAGTCCGCGTTCTCCGCGATGGACGCCTCGGTGGTGTCCGCGGCGGCGCTCAGCGGGTTGTCGCCCGTGTAGTCCGGGATATCGGCCACGCCCACCAGGCCGGAACCGGCGTCGTGCAGGCCGCGGTGCGCGTACCAGACGTCCGGGATGACCGGCACGAAGTTGCGGCGTTTGTCGTTGAACGAGCGCGGGGCCATGGCCCATGCGGCCGCGCCGGCCAGCGCCGCGCCGCCGATGATGGCGTTCCTCAAAGCTTTCGACATGGCAATCCCTCCCATAAGCCAAGTGTTGCCGATGATGCCTCCAGCCTACACCGCGCGTGCGTGCCGGCAGGGTTCGGGGCCTGCATGCGAAGTGGCCGGGTTGGGTTGTTCCGACTTGTTTCGCCGGGATGGCGTCTGGCGAAGCGGTTGGGTTGACCCGTACCGACTTGCTTCGCGGAGAGGGGTTTCCGCGAAGCAGACGGTCACGCCGATGCCGGCTCGTTTCGCAATGCACCGGCCAACCACGCGGGCATGTGCGGATCGTCCGGGTCGAGCCGACGGTCCGTGTGATCCGCCCGCAGCGGCTCCCATCCATCCGCGCGGAACGTGTCGAGCAGGTCGTGCGCCGTGCATGGTTCGGGCCGGTCGACGAGCCGCAGCAGCCACGCGCATACGCCCGTCACCTGTTCGGCGGTGACGCCGCATCGGCGCAGCGCACCCATGTCCAGCGACCGTTCGCGTTTGGCGAGGCGACGTCCGGCAGCGTTGTCGATGAGCGGGATATGCGTGTACACGGGATGGGCGGGCGACGCGATGCAGTCGGAATCGGACAGGCTCCCGGCAGACGACGCTGCCGCGGGGAATCCTCCCGCGATGAGCCGTCCGCGGATGAACGACTGCAGTGCGGCGGAACGCAGCAGGTCCCGTCCGCGCACCACGGAGTCGACGCCCATCGCGAGATCGTCCACGGTGACGACGAACTGGTAGCCGAACAGGCCGTCGGACCGTCGGATCACCGAATCGCCGATGTCGTGCGCGAGGTCGAACGTCTGCGGCCCGTATACGCGGTCGTCGACCGTGACGGCACCGTCGGTCCCGCCATCCGCACCGGTTCCGACGCAGGCCGCGCCGCCGCACGGCATCGCGATGCGCAGCGAATGACGGTCGCCGCGCGCCAGACGCGCGGCGACCTCGTCAGGATGGTCGCGCATGAGCCGGCGGCAGGTGCCGGGGTAGATCTGGAAGCCGTCGCCCTCCTGCGGGGCGGACGCGGCGCGGATGTCCGCGCGCGAGCAGAAGCACGGGTAGACGAGCGGGTCGCCGTCGACGGTCTGCGGTTCCAACAGCCGCAGCGCCTGTTCGTACAGGTCGAGTCGCCGCGACTGGTAGACCGGCTCGCCGTCCCAGTCGAGTCCGAGCCAGGCGAGGTCGTCCATGATCCACCGGTCGGCGTCGGGCAGCACGCGCGGGGTGTCGATGTCCTCGATGCGCAGCAGCATGCGTCCGCCGTGCGCCCTGGAGTCCAGCCACGCGGCCAGCATCGCCGTCATGTTGCCGATGTGCATGCGCCCGGAAGGGGTCGGCGCGAATCGTCCCGTCATGCCGTCCGTCCTACTTGTGGTACGGTTCGCCGGCGTTGATCTTGTACGCCCGGTAGACCTGTTCGAGCAGGATGACGCGCATGAGCTGGTGAGGGAACGTCATCTTCGAGAAGCTCAACTTGAAATCGGCGCGGCGCAGGATCGCGTCGTCCAGTCCGATGGATCCGCCGATGACCAGTTGGATGTGGCTTACGCCGTGCAGCGTCCAGTCCGCCATCTTCGCGGCCAGTTCCTCGCTGGACAGTTGTCTGCCGTCGATGGCGAGGGCGATGACGAACGCGTTGTCCTTGAGATGTTTGGCGATGCGTTCGCCCTCCTTCGCCTTGATCTGGCGTTCGACGCCTTCGGAGGCGTGTTCGGGCGTCTTCTCGTCGGCCACTTCGATGATGTTGAGCCGGCAGTAGCGTGAGAGGCGTTTCGAGTATTCGTCGATGGCGTCGCGCAGGTAGCGTTCCTTCACGCGTCCGGGCGCGATGATGTCGATCTGCATGTGGTTCCGTCCGTCCTTGATGGTGTCCGATGGTCCGTCCGATAGGGAAGCCGATATGAAAAACGTACGCCAAGCGCGTCTTGGCGTACGTTTTCCGATGGGTTCGGGACGTCGTCCGACGTCCCGTATGCCTCGCCTACGGCGTCAGTCGATGACGCCGTACAGGCGGTCGCCGGCGTCGCCCAGACCCGGCACGATGTAGCACTTGTCGTTGAGCTTCTCGTCGACGGCGCACACCACGACCTTGAAGTCGATGGACGGATCGATGTGCTCCTCGACGTACTTGATGCCTTCCGGCGCGGCGATGATGTTGATCGCCGTGACGTCCTTGGCGCCGCGTTCGGCCAGGTAGTGGGTGGCGGCGACGAGCGTGCCGCCGGTGGCGAGCATCGGGTCGATGAGGAAGCACTGGCGTCCGGACAGGTCGTCCGGGAGACGGTTCGCGTACGTGATCTGCTGGGTGGGGTGCTCCTCGTCGCGCTTCATGCCGAGGAATCCGACTTCGGCGGTGGGCAGCAGGCGGGTCATGCCGTCGAGCATGCCGAGGCCGGCGCGCAGCACGGGCACGATGATCGGGCGCGGCTCGGCCAGCTTCTTGCCGGTCATCGGGGCCACCGGGGTCTCGATCGGCGTGGCCACGACGGACAGGTCGCGCGTGGCCTCGTACGCCTCGAGCATGACGAGTTCGGAGACGAGCTCGCGGAAGGTGGAGGACGGGGTCTTCTTGTCGCGGAGCACGGTCAGCTTGTGCTCGACGAGCGGATGATTCAAAACGTGAAGTTCCATGGTTCCCAAGAGTACCCGGTGCGCCCGCCGGAACCGCCATGGAACGGGAGGATGCGCGTGCATCCGGTTGCGCAACGGTCATCCGGAGTTCAACTGGCGATGGGCGGTTCGTCATCCGCCGTTCGGTTTCGGCCGGCACCCTGAAGACGGCATCGTGCATCCGACGCGCCTTCGCGCGTGTCCCTCCGTCCCGGATCGGAACGGCGGAACACATGCGGCCGGAACGTGTGGGACCTGCATGAGGAACACGGAGAAGGGACCGCACATGCGTTCACGCACACCAGCCAGTCGAACCGAACGAACCGAACAGACCGGGCGAACCGAACAGGCCGCACGCATCGCACAAGACACACAAGACACGCGCACCGCGCCACAACCGGCACCGCACCGCAGCGGCGTCGTCGCACGCCTGACGGCATGCCTCGCCGCACTGGCCGCGGCCGGCATCCTTGCCGTCGCACCCGCCGGCGCCGCAACCGCCGCGACGGCCGCCGCCACGCCGGAAACCCCTGCGGCCAACGGCTCTGCACTTGACTTCAGCACGGGAAACAGCGTCCTCAAAACGCGCGACACCGCGCAGGTCGCCCCCGGACTCGACGTCACCTCCTTCAGCACGTTCAACGGCGACGCGAACCGCTGGGTGACCGGCAACGTGCTGGTGGCGGACACCACCGAACCCACGCTGTCCATGGACCTCGTCGACACCGGCTCGGTCGCCGGCGTCGCACCCGTCTCCCAACAGATCGCGAACGACCCGAAGGTCGTGGCCGCCGTCAACTCCGACTTCTTCGACATGAACGCCTCCAACGCGCCCGTCAACACGAATGCGTCCGCCGCCTCCGGCATCCGCTCCATCTCACCCGGCGCGCAGAACGCCGTGACCGTCGACGCGAACGGCAAAGCCGCCATCCAACAGCTCACCGGCGCCTCCACCGTCACGTTCGGCGCCGACGGCGCGCAAGGCAAGCCGCAGCCGATCGCCAGCGTCAACTCGCCGTCCCTTGAGGCCGACGGCCTCGCCTACTACACGCGCGCCTGGGGCACGTGGCCGCTGAAGAACGTGTTCACCGCAGCCAACGCCGCCAACGTGCACGCCGCATGGATCAAGGACGGCAAGGTCGAACGCGTCGGCGCCATCGACGACCTCGCCGCGGACACCGCGCTCGCCGACGGCGAGGCGATCCTCGTCGGCACCGGAACGCAGGGCGACGCCGTCGCCGCGCTCACGCCGGCCGAACCCGTGCAGGTCACCGTCGGACTCGACAAGAACGTCAAGGTCGCCGCGGGCGGCGGCGCCGAACTCATGAACGCGGGCGCCATCACCGTGCAGCAGGACAACGACTACAAGCACGCGCGCATGGCCGCCGGCATCAGCAAGGACGGCACCCGCCTGTACCTGCTCGAAGTGGACGGCAACCAGGCGGACAGCGCCGGCATGACCCTGTACGAGATGGCACGGCAGCTGCAGGCGTTCGGCGCCTGGAACGCCGTCAACCTCGACGGCGGCGGCTCCGCCACGATGATCGCCCGCAAGGCCGGCACCACCGCACCGCGGATCGTGAACCGCCCCTCCGACGGCAACGAACGCTCCGTTGCCAACGCGCTCGTGTTCCGCAGCTCCGCCAGCGCCACCACGCTCGCCGACGCGCAGGTCAAGCCCGCCGCCGCGAAGGCCGGGACGCGCGTGTTCGCAGGCCTGACCCGCACGTTCGCCGGCTCCGGCGTTGCGTCCAACGGCGCACGTCTCGCCTCCGACGGCACGTTCGCCGCACGCGGCGACGTCGCGCTCGAACAGCCGTCCGCCGCCGCCGGTTCGACGGCCGTCGTGCGCGGCGCCAGGCACGGCGCCGGCACCGTCACGTTCACCACGCAGGGCGCCACCGCCAGCAGCGACGTGACCGTGCTCGGCCGGCTCGACCACGCCGTCGCGTCCGACTCCACCGTGTCGCTGCAGCAGAAGACCGACACCGCCTCCACCACCATCACCGGCTACGACGCCGACGGCTACGACGCGCTCGTCGAACCGCGCGACATCACCGTCTCCGGCGGCGACGGCGTCGTCAAGGCCGAACCGCAATCGGACGGCACGTTCCTGCTCACCCCGCTGGTCGACTCCGGCGCGGCCACCCTCACCTACACCATCGCCAAAGCCGGCGCGGACGGCGCCGACGTCACCGTGCAGCAGGCCGTCACCGTGGGCCTGAAGAGCGTGCCCGTGCTCGACTTCGCCGACGCCGCCCAATGGAAGGCCGACCAGGCGCGCGCCACCGGCTCGCTCGAGCCGGCCGACGGCCACGCCACCGGGCTCAAGGGCCTGCGCCTGCAATACGACTTCACGCAAAGCACCGCCACCCGCGGCTACTACGCGGTCCTGCCCGCGGACAAGGTGCTCGACGGCCAGCCGCAGATGCTGACCCTGTGGATCAAGGGCGACGGCTCCGGCGCCTGGCCGCGCATCCAGGTGGTCACCGGCGACGGCGTCACCACGAACCTCAACGGCCCGAACATCGACTGGACCGGCTGGAAGCAGGTCTCGTTCCCCGTGCCCGCCGGCACCGCCTACCCGCTGACCCTCCAGCGCATCCGCATCATGGAGATCCGCTCCACTGCCTCCTACCACGGCGACATCACCCTCTCCGACCTCGAGGAGGTCGTCGCCCCGGACGCGCAGGAGCCCGCGAACACGCCGGTGCATGATCCGGTCATCGCCACCGGCACGTCCGACGTCGCTTCCCGCCCGCTCAAGGTGGCGGTCATGAGCGACGCACAGTTCGTGGCCCGCGACCCGGACGGCGCCAATGTGGCGCACGCCCGTGAGACGATCCGTCAGATCGCCGCCGCGAAACCGGACCTCATGGTCATCGACGGCGACTTCGTCGACGAAGGCAGCGAGGCGGACCTCGCGTTCGCCAAGCAGATCCTCGACGAGGAGGTCCCCAAGGACCTGCCGTACCTGTACGTGCCCGGCAACCACGAGCAGATGGGCGACCGGAGCATCGCCACCTTCGAGAAGGTGATCGGCACCGCCAGCAGCCACACCGACGTCAAGGCCAAAGGCTCCGGCAAGGTCACCAAGGTCATCACGCTCGACTCGTCCTCCGGCACGTTGCACGGCCAGGGCGTCGACCAGCTGAAGATGCTCGAGGAGCAGCTCGCCGCGGCGAAGAAGGACGCCGCCGTCACCGGCGTGCTCGTGTTCACGCACATGCCGATCGACGACTACCTGCCGTCCAAGAACAGCCAGCTGGGCGACCGCACCGAAGCCGCCCGGTTCGCCAAGGAGCTGTCCGACTTCCGCGCGGACAGCGGCAAGTCGATCGCCATCGTCAACGGTCACGTGGGCGGATTCAACGCCACCGCGTTCAATGGCGTCAGCCAGATCACCAACGGCAACAGCGGCAAGGGCCCGGCGAGCACGCCGGACAACGGCGGCTTCATCGGCTGGACGATGCTCGGCGTCAACCCGTCCTCCGGCGAGGTGGGTTCCGTCGCCACGGCGTCGCCGTTGGCCCGTCTCGGCTGGATGCGCGCGGAGACGAGACCGCAGATCGATGCCGGTTCGCTCACGGTGCTCGGCTCCGATGGCAAGCCGGTCGCCGAGGGGATCTCGCTGCAGGAGGGGTCGTCCGTCGACCTGTCCGCCACGTTCACGCAGGAGAACGGCACGCGCACGGTGCCGGTGCAATGGCCGGTCAGCTACGTGTGGTCCGGTAAGGGCGTGACCGTTGACGACGGCATCGGCAAGGCCGTGGACCAGGCGAACGGTTCCACCGCGGTCGTCGTGGATGCACGGACCGGCCGGCTCACCGCCGTCAAGGCGGGCGACGTCACGGTGAAGCTCACCGTCAACGGGGAAACCAAGACGATCACGCTGCACGTGGGCGCCAAGCCGCAGCCGTCGCAGCCGGGGCAGCCGGGTGGTTCCGAGCCGGGTCAGGGCGGTCAGGGCGGTGGTGTCGGCGCTGGGAAGGGCGGCGCTGGGAAGGGCGGTGCTTCCGCTTCCGGTAGGAAGCCCACCAAGAACGGTCTGGCCTCGACGGGTGCCGACACGGCTGCCATCGCGTGGGCGGCCCTGCTGTTGGCCGGTGCCGGCGCGGGCGTGACGCTGGTGCTCAGGCGTCGCGGTGCGCGGTGACGTGCGGTTGATGGGATCGGCCGGTGGCAGTGGATGCCGCCGGCCGATTGCCGTGTTGGGGTTCGACGGCTGTTGTTGGGTGGGTTTGTTGTCGTGTTTTTGGTGTTTTCGACACGCCGAGGGTTTGTTGTGTTTCCGGGGTTTGTGGGGTGTTGTGGTGGGGTGGGGTTGCGTTGGTTGGGGTTTGCGTGTAAGTTGTTCTTTCGCTGCCGCCGAGCGGTTCCGGCCGGGGTTCTTCCGGTTCGGGG
>NZ_JAHBBF010000017.1 GCF_019331725.1 Bifidobacterium saguinibicoloris | reverse complement strand
CCTCCCCACCCGCCCTCGGTAGACTGGAGGGCATGCATAGGGATAGCAGGCAGGGCCTGGTCAGTTGGCTGATCTTCATCGTGGTGGCGGCGGCGTTGGGCGCGCTCGTCTGGACCGGATGGTCGCTCATGCAACGGCACGTCATCGCCCTGCCGGGCGAAGGCACGGTGAAATCGGACTCGGCCGTCACCGTCGGGCTCGTCGGGGCACCGGAATCGCTGGACGTCCGCACGTCGACGGACGGCGCCGCCACCCGCGCGCTCGTCGGCAACGTGTACGAGACGCTCATCTCACGCGACGCGAAGAACCAACTCACCGCCGGCGTCGCCTCATCGTGGAAAACGTCACAGGACGGCAAGACCCTCACCCTCACCCTGAACAACGGACGGACGTTCTCCAACGGACACACGCTCGACTCGTCCGACGTGGTCTGGTCGCTCCAGCAGGCCGTCCAAGGCAACTGGCCGGACGCGGACACCAAACTCGCCGCGCTCGAATCGGTGACCAACCCGAACCCCACCACCGTGAAGATCGCCCTGAAGGAGCCGGACGCCACCCTGCCGCGCACCCTCGCCGGACATCTCGGCATCGTGTACGACAGCGAGGCGAAGATCAACTACGCCAAGGAGGCGGTGGGCTCCGGACCGTTCACCGTGGCCGGATTCCAGGACGGCGTCCTCACGTTCCAGGCGCGCAAGGACGGCGACGCGAAGACCAACGTCGTCAAGCTCAAATACTTCGCCGACGACGGCGCGCTCGTCAAGGCCGCCGAATACGGCGGCATCGACGTGGCCATCCCCAGCGACCCGGCCAACGCGGACAAACTCAAGGACGACCCCTCGTTCACGGTCAAGGACGGGACCAGCACCCGCAAGATGGTGCTCCTGTACAACAACGACACCGAATCGATCCTGTCCATCCCGCGCGTGCGCCAGGCCGTCACCATGCTCATCGACAAGCAGGCGCTCACGCAGGGCCGCGCCGACGTGGCGCAACTGCTCGGCGGACCCATCGGACCGCTCGAACCCGGCTACGAGGACCTCACGTCCGTGAACGCGTACGACAAGACGAAGGCGCAGCAGATGCTCACCTACTTCTCCTCCCGCTACCTCGGCACGTTCCAGTTCATCACCACGGCCGAGATGCAGCCGCTCGCGCAGGGCATCGCCGACCAGCTCACGTCCGCCGGACTCAAGGTGAACGTGGAGACGTTGGACGCCGACCAGATCAAGCAGCGCGTGGACGCCCGCACGTTCAACCTCATGCTCGCCACGTTGGACGGCACGGACGGCACCGCGGACTTCGCCGACGCGAACACCACCTCCCACTACACGAACGGCGACGCGCAGCAGCAGTACCAGACGGCCGTCAAGGCCACCAACGCCAAGGACTACGAGGCGGGTCTCAAGACGTTCGCGCGCACGGTGAGCGAGGACGCCGGCAGCGACTGGCTGTACGCGAAGCGCACGGCAGTCGCCGCGTCCACGAAGACGTCCGGCTACCCCACGTCGATGACGGACGACCTGCTGCCGCTCGCCGACGTCGTCAAGCGGTGACGTCGCGCGCTTTCGTCCGATTGCAGCGGCCGTCGCGCTTTCGTCCGATGCACGACCGTCCGATTGCGGCGTCCGATCGCGGACGCCTCGGCTCCGACAGCCCCACGCGCCCGCCGTATCGTGCGTGAGGGGCGGAACGCCGCGCATTGTCACCATTCGTGCATAAACTCGCGTGTATGACTGAAGCCAAATCCATCACCGCGAACCTGACCGCGCTGCCCGACCGCGTGGGCGTCGACGGTCTCGAAGACAAGTGGCGCGCCGTCTGGGACGAACAGGGCACGTACAAGTTCAACGACACCCGCGACCGCAAGGCCGTGTACTCCATCGACACCCCGCCGCCCACCGTCTCCGGCCACCTGCACGTCGGTCACGTGTTCTCCTACACGCACACCGACGTCATCGCCCGCTTCAAGCGCATGCAGGGCTTCGACGTGTTCTACCCGATGGGCTGGGACGACAACGGTCTGCCCACCGAACGCCGCGTGCAGAACTACTACGGCGTGCGCGTCGACACCTCCCTCAAGTACGATCCGGACTTCAAGCCGCCGTTCGAAGGCACCGAAGGCAAGAAGGTCGACGCGAAGGACCAGGTCCCCTGCTCCCGCCAGAACTTCATCGAACTGTGCGAGAAGCTCACCGCCGAGGATGAGAAGCTGTTCGAGGCGCTGTGGCGCGAACTGGGCCTGTCCATCGACTGGTCGCAGACCTACCACACCATCGGCGAGCACCCGCGCCGCGTGGCCCAGAAGGCGTTCCTGCGCAATCTCGCGCGCGGCGAGGCCTACCAGAAGGACGCGCCGGGCCTGTGGGACGTGACGTTCCAGACCGCCGTGGCCCAGGCCGAGCTCGAATCCCGCGAATACCCGGGCTTCTACCACAAGGTCGCGTTCCGCTTCGAGGACGGCACCCCGATCTACATCGAGACCACCCGTCCGGAGCTTCTGGCCGCCTGCGGCGCACTCATCGCGCACCCGGACGACGAACGCTACAGGAAGTACTTCGGCCAGACCGTCTACTCCCCGCTGTTCAAGGTGAAGGTGCCGATCCTGGCCCACCCGGCGGCCGAGATGGACAAGGGCGCCGGCATCGCCATGTGCTGCACCTTCGGCGACGTGACCGACGTCGAATGGTGGCGCGACCTCAACCTGCCGACCCGACCGATCATCCAGCGCAACGGCCGCATCATCATGAACGTGCCGGACTGGATCACCGACGAAGGCGGCAAGGCCATCTTCGAGGAGACCGAAGGCAAGACCACGTTCTCCGCCCGCAAGATCATCGTCGACCACCTGCGCGAATCCGGCGACCTGGACGGCGAGCCCACCCCGACGAAGCGTATGACGAACTTCTACGAGAAGGGCGACAAGCCGCTCGAAATCGTCACCTCCCGCCAGTGGTACCTCAAGAACGGCGGCACCGACCAGAAGCTCAACGCCGAACTCATCGAGCGCGGCCGCGAGCTGAACTTCCACCCCGACTTCATGCGCGTGCGCTACGAGAACTGGGTGCACGGCCTCAACGGCGACTGGCTCATCTCCCGCCAGCGCTTCTTCGGCGTGCCGTTCCCGCTGTGGTACCCGGTGCTCGAAGACGGCTCGGTGGACTACGACCACCCGATCACGCCAAGCGAGGACATCCTGCCGATCGACCCGACCAGCGACGTGCCGGCCGGCTACACCGAGGATCAGCGCGACGTGCCCGGCGGCTTCACCGCCGAGAAGGACATCATGGACACGTGGGCGACCTCCTCGCTCACCCCGCAGATCGTGACCCACTGGGAGGAGCCGGACGAGGCGTCCAAGGCCCTGTTCAAGGCCACGTTCCCGATGGACCTGCGCCCGCAGGGCCAGGACATCATCCGTACCTGGCTGTTCAGCTCCGTGGACCGCGCGCACCTCGAGAACAAGTGCCTGCCGTGGAAGCACACCACGCTCTCCGGCTGGATCCTCGATCCGGACCACAAGAAGATGTCGAAGTCCAAGGGCAACGTCGTCGTGCCGGACAAGCCGATCAAGCAGTTCGGCGCCGACGCGGTGCGCTACTGGGCCGCGGCCGCGCGACTCGGCCTCGACGCCACCTACGACGAAGGCCAGATGAAGATCGGCCGCCGTCTCGCCATCAAGCTGCTCAACGCCACCAAGTTCGCGCTGGCGATCGGCCGCGAGGACGAGAACCACCACGTGAGCGAAGCCGCCGAGGTGACGTGGAACCCGGCCGACGTGACCGAGCCGCTCGACCGCGCCGCCATGGCCAAGATGGCGCTCGTCGTGCGCGAGGCCACCGCCGCGCTCGACCACTACGAGCACTCCAAGGCGCTCGAGGCCATCGAGAACTACTTCTGGCAGTTCTGCGACGACTACATCGAACTGGTGAAGAACCGCGCGTACGGCACTGCCGACGCCACCGGCCACGTGCCGAGCGAGGCCGCGGTTCGTTCCGCGCGCACCGCGCTGGGCCTCGGCCTTGACGCGTTCACCCGCCTGCTCGCGCCGTACCTGCCGTACGCCACCGAAGAGGTGTGGAGCTGGATGCACGCCGGCTCCGGTTCGGTGCATCGCGCCGCTTGGCCAACCCCGGACGTGTACGAGGCCGCCGCGTTCAAGGTCGCCCCGGAGCTGCTCACCCACGCCGGCGAGGCGCTGGCCGCGCTGCGCGGCATCAAGTCCAAGGCGAAGGTCTCGATGAAGACGCCGATTCTGTCCGTCACGCTGGGCGTGGCCGACGACGTGCGCGAATCGCTGGCCGGTGCGCTGGACGACATCGCCGAGGCCGGCCGCGTGGTGGGCAAGATCCACTTCGCCGCCGCGGCTGCCGCCGTCCGCGCCGCCAAGGAGACGGTGGAAGCCGCCCGCGAGGCCGCCAAGGAAGCCAAGGCCGAGACCGAAGCCGCCGCCGAAATCATCGTCCAGGACAGCGAGCTGGGCGAGCCGCCTGTTAAGAAGCCTCGTAAGTAGGCTTCTTAACAGGCGGCCTTCGCGGCCAGCCACTCACTTCGCCTGTGGACGGTCCACCGGACTGTCCGCTTGACGGCTCAGCCGGTGAAGAAGCCTCGCAAGTAGTCCGTAAGTAGCGGACAAGTAGCGGGCGGCTTGGGGGTTTGCCGCCGGCTGCTTAGAAACACGATGGAGGGCTCTGAATCCTTATGCGCTAGGGGTTCAGAGCCCTCCATCGTATATTCGAGGCGATTCGGCGGCCGATAATCGCGGCGAACTACCTTCCACCGCGGCAATCAGCCGCTGACGCAATCCCAGCGGCCGAAACCCGCGATAACACCCCGCCACCGCGACAATCGGCCGCCAACGCAATCCCAGCGGCCGAAACCCGCGACGCACCGTCTCACACCGCGACAATCGGCCGCAACGGCCAACCGGCACCAACCACCGCCACTCAGCGGCGGGTCATCTCCTCCTCGATCTCCTCGAGGGACTTGCCCTTGGTCTCGGGCACGAAGCGCATCACGAACGGGATCGACAGCAGCGCGAACACGCCGAAGATCGCGAACGGACCGCCCACATTGTTGCCGAACGCGTCGAGCAGCATGAGGAAGAACTGGGAGACGATGAAGTTGCCCAGCCAGTTCGCGGCGGAGCCGAACGAGGAGCCGATGCCGCGCACGGACAGCGGGAAGATCTCGCCGATGAGCACCCACGCGATCGGGCCCCAGGAGATGGCGAAGCCGAGAATGTAGAACGCGATGAGGATCATCGTCGGCACGGCGAGCGCGGCGACGTCGCCCACGAAGTTCATCACGGCGAGGATGGCGAGGGAGACGGTCATCACCACGGAGCCGAAGATGAGCAGCTTCTTGCGCGGGAACTTGTCCATGATGAGCGTGGCGATGATCGTGGAGACGAAGTTGACCACACCGATGCCGACGGACACCCAGATCGCGTCGCCTTCGGGGAATCCGAAGCCCTTGATGAACACCTGCGGCAGGAAGTAGATCACCGAGTTGATGCCGACGAGCTGCTGGAAGAGCATGATGCCGACGGCGGCAAGCAGCGCCGGGCGCGCGATGCGGAACAGCTCGCGCACGCCGCCCTTGGTGTCCTGCGCGGCGACTTCCTTGATCTCGTCGAGTTCGAGCTGAACCTGCGCCTGGTCGACGTCCTTGCGAATGAGGGTCAGGA
Source organism: Bifidobacterium saguinibicoloris (assembly GCF_019331725.1). Lineage (GTDB taxonomy): Bacteria > Actinomycetota > Actinomycetes > Actinomycetales > Bifidobacteriaceae > Bifidobacterium > Bifidobacterium saguinibicoloris. Next base: position 49,503 of record NZ_JAHBBF010000017.1, on the reverse strand, counting down.
CTTTGAACGCGTTGCGGATGTCGCCCTTGTTGACGAGGTAGCGCGGCGATTCCGGCAGCATAATGCCGCCGATGAGCAGCAGCGCGGCGGGCACGAGCGCCGAGCCGAGCATCCAGCGCCAGTCGCGCACGCCCAGCAGGTTGTGGTGCAGGAAGCCGAGGTTGGAGGCGTAGGCGAGCAGGATGCCGAACGTGATCATCAGCTGGAAGAGCGTGGAGAGCGATCCGCGGCGTTCCTTCGGCGCAAGTTCGGCGAGGTAGGCCGGGGTCAGGGCGGACGCGGCGCCGACGGCGAGGCCGAGGATGATGCGCGCGGCGACCATCATCAGGAAGCCGGTCGAGGTGGCGCACAGGCCGGAGCCGAGCAGGAAGAGGATCGCGGAGACGATGAGCAGCTTCTTGCGTCCGAACCGGTCGGACAGCGCGCCGATCGACAGCGCGCCCACGCATGAGCCGATGAGCACGGACGAGGTGATGAAGCCGGTCTGGGAGACGCTCAGGCCGAAGTCGGATTCGATGAGCGGCGAGGCGCCGGAGATGATGCCCGTGTCGAAGCCGAACAGCATGCCGCCGAGCGCGCCGAACGTGAAGATGAACGTGCTGTTCAGCGGCCATCGCGTGGAGAATCCGCGCGAGACCTCCTGCTCCGCCGCCTTGGTGATGTCGCCGATGGTGTCCGTGACCGTCGTGCCGTTATGCGATTGCGATTCCGTCATCGCTGACTGCCTTTCCTGCATGCCGTCCATGCCGTCGGCGGTTCCGTCCGGGAGACGCCGGGCCTGGGGTTGGATGGTTCCGAGAGGTCGGTGCGTCCGTCTTCACTGCCGCGGCCGCACGTTTCGTTGCATTCAACGATACGACGCGATTCCCGTGCGACACACCATGAAACGCGATTTTCAGTAAACGATTACCCCAATATTTACAACGGTTTTACTGTGCTGCGTAAATGTGAACGCTACCAGCGGTCGGCTACAGTCCCGGTTCGACGATGAGGAACCTCGCGTCCACCTGCGCGGCGCCGTCCTTCGGCAGAAGCGCCTGCACGTCCCGTTCACCCAGCGCCTGCGCGACGAGCGCACCGGCGTCGCCGAGCGTCGCGGTGTCGTTGATGAGTCCGGTGGTGTCGATGGAGAGCAGCGGACCGGAGCTCAGGCCGGCCATGCCGAGATACGGCGAGGGACGGTTCGCCGTCGCGGACGACGTCTTGCCTTCCGCGCCGTCCGAGCCGTCCGATTGCGACGTGCCGCCCGACTTGCCCTTCGACGCGTTCTTCGACGAGCCACCCGACGAGCCGACGCCGGGAATGCCGCCGGCGAACTTCATCACGTCGCCGCTCGACGTCGTGCCGGCGTTCTCGTCGATGACGGTGGTGGTCACGTCGCCGTCCGACGCCTTGGCCGCCTTGCGCTCGGCCGCCGCCACGCGCTTCAACCGCGCGCGTTCCGCCCGGGCAGCCAGCGAATCGTCCGCAGCCGCGCTCAATCCTATAGAATCGGACGAGCCAGAAGCCCCACCGGACCCCGCAACGCCCGTTCCTATAGAATCGGACGAACCAGAAGCCCCACCGGACCCCGCAACGCCCGTTCCTATAGAATCGGACGCGGTGCCGGACGCGACGGAAGCCCCACCCACGCCGGACAGCTCCCCCACGCCGGACAGCTCTCCCGCACCGGACAGCTCCCCCGCGAACCGCAGCACAATCTGCCGATACGCGCTCGCGGCGCCCGTATGTTCGCGCGCGGCGGCCAGCGCGTCCATCGCGGCGTTCACCTTCGCGGTGTCGTCCGCCAGATCGGCGCTCGTCGCGAACTCCTTGTCCGTGGCTGCGATCGCCTGATCCCGATAGGCGGAGGCGCCAGCGGACGCACCGCCGGTCAACGCGCTCAAATGCTTCGTGTACACGTCCGTGTACGCCATCGAATACGGGATCATCGCCTGGGAAAGCTGGCTCTGCCCGGCGGAGTACGCCTTCGCGCCCTCGGTCTCCTCTTCGCCGGCGCGGCGGGTGAGCGTGTCCGCGAGCCCGTCCACGCCCTGCGCGCGCACGATGCGGATCACCTGTTCGATGGCGTCGGCGGCGCCCGCGTGCTGGTGGGCGGAGGCGAGCGCGTCGGTGGCGTTCGCCTCGTCGAGCACGGCGGCGGCGAGCGGGGTGTCGCCGCTCAGCTCGCCGGCCGTGCCCATGAGCGCGGTCAGCTGCGTGGACGAGCCGATGGAACCGGACAAGTGGTTCGTGTACGAGCCGACGTACGCGGCCATGTAGGCGTGGAACGCCTTGTCGTAGGCGGCCTGCTGTTCGGCGATGGCGCTTTGGGCGAGCCCTCGCTCCAAGTCACGCAGGGAGGTGAGCTGATCGATGAGCCGCTGGTTGGCGTCGTTCGAGCCGCCGCCGGCGGCGGACCCGTCGAGGTCCTTCACCGCGACCGACCCCTGCCCCAGGGCCTGTGCGGTGGCGGCGAGCGCGGACGCGTCGGCCGCGGAGACGACGGTCATCTGTCCCATCGTGAACTTCTTGGCGGTCATGTAGCAGTCGAGCCGCTCCCCCACACGCAGCACGGCGGCGACCATGATGTTCGAGCCTTGCGTGAGGGCGACGGCGTCGTCGCCGACCTGCACGTCGTCGGTCACGCTGGTGGGGATGGTGAAGACGACGAGCATGCGCTGCGACTGCGCCGCGGGGGTCACGTCGTCGGCGTCCGTATCGTCGACGAGCCGTTCCAGCGTCGCCGCGGCGTCCGCGTCGAGCGTGACGTGCACGCCGACGAGGCCGTTCGCGCCGGTCACTGTCTCACGGCTCACGTTCGGCCCGTCCAACGAATAGTCGACGCGCACGCCGATCGGCAGCGTCCGTTCGCCGGCCGGCACGCGCGTCACGGCGGACGCGACGGAGGAGCCGGACCCATCGGACGAACCGGACGAATCGGATGAATCGACCGATCCGGACGCGGCGAAATACAGGTCACCGGGCGTGCCGGACCCGTCGGTCACGGTGAACACGTCATGCCCGGCGACGGCGGGAGCGTCGACGTGCGTCCGCACCGCCTCCGTGCCGGCCGCGCCGCCCAGGGCGAGCGACGACGCCACGACGAGCGCGCATGCGCACGCCAAGGCGCGCCCATGCGCATGACCGCCGTGACGGCCATGGGAATGGGGGGACCGCATGTCAGGCGAACACGTCCAGCACGCCCGGATCGCCGCCCGCGTCGGCGATGCGCTGGTGGCGCTTCTTCGCTTCGGTGACGACGAATTCGCGGTACATCTCGGCGATGTCCGGGTCGAGGCCCGCGGCCACGGCGATGCGATGCAGGCGTTCGATCTGGTAGTCCTCGCGCTTGTAGTCGGCGGGCGCGAAACCGGCGCGCGCCTTGAGCACGCCCACCTGGGACGTGTATTTGAACCGTTCGGCGAGCAGGGAGACGATGGCCGTGTCCACGTTGTCGATGGACTGGCGCAGCGACTTGATCTTCGCCACGGTGAGGGCGGTCTCGGGGTCCTTGGCCGCCTGTTCGGAGTCGATGACGGTGGCGTTCTCGCCGGGGTTGCGGGTGACGGTGGCGCTCAGCCAGTCGCCGCCGTCTTCGGAGGGGGTCGTGCTCGTCGTTTCTGTCATACGTGCCACCTTACTCCACGTTGCACGGTCCATACGCGGGGCACCAGCACCAGCGCATTCGGTACGTTCAGTAGCGGTAGTCCGGGCCGATGGTGAGGGCGTCGTCGTGGGTGCGGCCGGTGTGGATCGCGTCGTTGACGGCGGCGATCTCGTCGGCGCTGTAGTCGAGGGCGCGGCCGTCGATCTCGTTGACGGGGATGATCCAGCCGCCGTGCGTCATGTACAGACGGTCGGCCTCGCGCAGCTCCGCGATGGGCAGCTTGCGGTATTCGATGCTCTTGCCCTCCTGACGGGCCCAGGCGAACAGTTCGCGCTGGGAGGTGCCGTTGAGGATGCCGATGGACGGGTCGGGCGTGACGAACGTATCGCCGTACCGGGCCACGATGGAGGAGTTCGGACATTCCATCGTGTATCCGTCCTCCGTGTAGAGGACGGCGTCGCCCACGCCGCGGCGCGCGCATTCGCGGTGCACGGCGCAGTTGAACGCGTAGCTGAGCGTCTTCGCGCCGTTGAGCAGCCAGGGCGCACGTTCGGTGATGTCGGAGGGGTAGCCGCGCGTCATCGAGGCCATGCTGATCGGATCGACCTCGTGCAGGGTGCCTTTCGCGTCGAGGAAGATGAAGACGGTGGGCGTGCGGTCGGAGGCCTTGCCCACGCCGGTGTCCGGGTCGAGGCCGCGGGAGACGATGATGCGCAGCAGCGGGCCGGGTTCCGGGTCGTCGTATGCTTCGATGACGCGTTCCACGCCGCGCGTGAGCGCCGCGAAGTTCGGCTTGGGCAGGTCCACCATGGCGGCGGATTGGGCCAGGCGGCGAAGGTGGTTCTCCAGGGAGACCGGGTATCCCTTCCATACGGTGGTGGCCTCGAAGATGCCGTCGCCGCGCAGCACGCTCAGGTCGAAGGCGTTGATGTTGAGTCCGGCCGGATCCACCAGCGTGATGAGATCGGCGTCGCTCACCTTCTCGTCGCCGAACATCGCCTTGCCGTTGCCCATTCCCAACACGATGGAGCTCATCGGAATTCCCCTTCCCGTCCGGCGTTCGCGCCCGACGTCAAACGACCGGTTTCCCGGTCCTGTACTGTCCGCGCCCAACCTATCCGGCGTATGTTTCGCCGGGGCGGCGCACCGTTGCACGGCCGAAATGAAACCGTCACAAACCGTGCCCGTCCCGTAACGGACGCGGCCGTATCGTGCAGGTGATGCGGCGGGGACGTGCCGCTGCTCGGCGCACGTGCCGTACGGCACGGCCGGAACATGCCGTATGCGTCGGAACATGCCGGAACACGAAGGGGGACGATATGACAGGAATCGAAGCATCGCCATCACTGCGGGAGGCGGACTCGGCGGGCACGGCAGACACGGCGGACGACGCCGCGCTGGGCGACGCCGACGTACGGCGGGAGGCCGCGGCGTCCGCGCTCACGGACGCCTCCTCGCCCGAGGAGGCGCGGCTCGCGTTCCGCGAGGGGCTCGTGCGGCCCACCTGCGGCATCGCGAAGGGCTACGCGCAGGCGAACCTCATGATCCTGCCGAAGGATCTCGCGTTCGACTTCCTCCTGTTCGCGCAGCGCAACCCCAAGCCCTGCCCGCTGCTCGAGGTGATGGAGCCCGGCGTGACCGAGCCGGCCACCTGCCCGGGCGCGGACATCCGCACCGACGTGCCGCTCTACCGCGTGTGGGAGCGCGGCGAGCTCGTGGCGGAAACGCCGGACATCACCGGATACTGGCGTGACGATCTGGTCACGTTCGTCATCGGATGCAGCTTCACGTTCGAGTTCCCGCTCATGGAGGCGGGCGTGCCGGTGCGGCACATCACCGCCGGACGCAACGTGCCGATGTACGACACGTCCGTCGCGTGCCGTCCGGCGGGCGCGTTCCATTCGACCATGGTCGTCTCGATGCGCGGCATTCCGGCCACGCAGGTGTCCGACGCGGTGCGCATTTCCGGCTACTACCCGTCCGTGCACGGCGCGCCCGTGTGTGTGGGCGATCCGGCCGCGATCGGCGTGACGGACCTGGCACATCCGGATTACGGCGATGCGCCGATCCTCGAGCCGGGCGACGTCCCCGTGTTCTGGGCGTGCGGCGTGACCCCGCAGGCAGCGGTGATGGCGTCAAAGCCGCCGTTCGCCATCACGCACGCGCCCGGGCACATGCTCATCACCTCGAAGCGCGACCTCGACTACATGGTGTGAACGCACGCGACGGACACCACACAAGCGCACACCGTACAGAGGCACCGCACAAGGGCAAAGGACTGACTCATGACCATCTCCATCGATCTCAACAGCGACATGGGCGAAAGCTTCGGTCGTTGGACGCTCGGCGACGACGCCGCGCTGCTCGACGTGGTTTCCAGCGCGAACATCGCGTGCGGATTCCATGCCGGCGACCCGTCCGTGATGCGCCGCACGCTGACGAACGCGGCGGCGAACGGCGTGGCGGTGGGCGCGCATGTCGCCTACCGCGATCTGGCGGGCTTCGGGCGCCGCTACGTGGACGTCGCGCCCGCTGAGCTCACCGCCGACGTGATGTATCAGCTGGCCGCGCTGGAGGGCATGGCCCGCGCGGCCGGCACGAGGGTGGGCTATGTGAAGCCGCATGGCGCGCTGTACAACCGCATCGTGGCCGACGAGACACAAGCCAAGGCCGTGGTGGACGCCATCGCGGCCATCGACGCCTCGCTCGGCGTGCTGACGCTGCCGGGTTCGGCGGTGGGCCGTCTGGCCGAGGCCGCCGGTCTGCGCGTGTTCCATGAGGCGTTCGCGGACAGGGCGTACACGCCGGAGGGCACGTTGGTCTCGCGCCGCTTGCCCGGCGCGGTGATCGCCGATCCGGATGCAGTGGCCGCGCGTGTGGCCCGCATGGTGCTCGAGGGAACGGTGGAGGCCGTCGACGGCACGACAGTGCCGATCCACGCCGATTCGGTGTGCGTTCACGGCGATTCGCCGGCGGCCGTGGCCCTGGCGAAGGCGGTGCGCGGGCGTCTTACCGCCGAGGGCGTCGCGGTCCGCCCGTTCGTCGGCGTGTGAGCGACGGAGGCGCACGATGACGTCGGCGACGAAAGGGGCGATGGCCGGGACGGCGCGAGCATCCGGAAAAGCGGGAGCATCCGGAAAAGCGGCCACGTCCGTCGGAGGCGGCGGGATGCGTATGCGTTTCCTCCCCTGCGGCGAATCGGCGATGATCGTCGAATGCGCTGGATTGGCGGAGGCGCTGCGCCTGTACACGGCGCTCGATGCCGCGTGCGCCAGGGCGCGCGAACGCGGGCGGCTGCCGGAGGATGCGGGCGGCCCGGGCTCGGCAGTGGACGTCTCGCTAGGCTCCGAGGACACCCGAACGAGTGCGGCGAGCCATGACGGCGCCTGCGGAACCGAGGAATCCGGCGCCGCGGCCGCCGACGCCGCCGTGCTGCGTTGCGTCACGCAGCTGCTGCCGGCGGCACGCACGGTGTATGTGGAGTACGACCGCTTGTACGAGTCCAGGCATCGCTTGTACACATCGGACTCGCGCTCGTACGATTTCCGCACACGCTTGTGCGAAACGATACGCCGCTTGGACACCCGCGGCGTGCGGACCGCACGGTCCCGCACCGTGGAGATTCCGGTGGTCTACGAGGGCGAGGACCTCGACGACGTGGCCTCGCTGCTCGGCGTCTCCGCCGAGCAGGTGGTCGCACGGCATGCGGGGCATCCGTGGACGGTGGCGTTCGGCGGCTTCGCGCCGGGCTTCGACTATCTCACCGGCGGCGACCCGCTGTTCGACGTGCCCCGACGGAAATCGCCCCGTTTGGCCGTTCCCGCCGGGTCGGTGGGGTTGGCCGGCACGTTCTCCGGCGTGTATCCGCGGTCCAGTTCGGGCGGGTGGCAGCTCATCGGCGTCACGTCCACGCCGCTGTGGGATACGGCGGCCGACCCGCCTGCATTGCTTGCGCCGGGCGACACCGTCCGGTTCACACCGGTCCGCGCCACGGCGAGCGCCCACGCCGACGAGGGCGACGTGCGGAGCGCCGACGGCGTGACCCGCGAGCCGGTCACCGGCACCGTCGGCCAGCTCTCATCCGCCGCTCACGTCGCGGCATCCCCGGCGTCCGATGCCGTGTCTTCCGCACCGGCCCCCACATCTCCGGCGCCCGCCGAACCGGGCACTCCGTTCTTGGAGGTCGTGAACCCGGGCGTGCTGAGTGTGTTCGAGGACGACGGCCGTCACGCGCCGCAGATGGGCGTCACCGGCTCCGGTGCGGCCGACCCGCGCGCCTTCCGTCTGGCGAACGAGCTGGTCGGCAATCCCGCGGGCACGCCCGCTCTCGAGCTGACGGCCGGTGGCGTCTCGTTCACCGCGCACGGCGACGTCGTGGTCGCGGTGGCCGGCGCGCCTGCATCCGTCACCATCACCGCGTCCGACGCGCCCGACGCACCGGCCGTCCCCGACGCCGGCACGTCACCCGACGCCGACGCATCGCACGCGTCCACCGCCCGCATCCGCACGGCCGTTCCCGCCCGCACGTTCGCCGTGACCCGGCAGGAAGCGGTGCTGCTGCGCGAAGGCGAGACGCTCGCCGTCGGCGCCCCCGCCGCCGGCTTACGCGACTATCTGGCGGTGCGTGGCGGCTTCGACGTCGCCACGATCCTCGGCTCGGCATCGACGGACACGATGAGCGGCATCGGTCCCGCGCCGCTGAAGCGCAGCGACCTGCTGCCCGTGCGTCCGGCCGCACGACCGGGCGCCGGCGTCGGTCTCCCCCGGCCGTGGCCGGACGACCTGCCGAAGCCGGGCGAGGTCACCGAACTCGCGGTGACGCTCGGTCCGCGCGACGACTGGTTCACCGAAGCCGGCGTCGCCGCGTTCCTCGGCGTCACGTGGACGGTCACCGCGCAGTCGAACCGTGTGGGACTGCGCCTCGCCGCGACGGACGCGCCTGCCGCCTCGCGCACCTTCCCCGCGGCGTCGCACGCAGCGTCAGGGGCGACACACGCGCCGCGCGGGCCGGAGTCGGAGCCGCGCTCGACGTCCCCGCTCATCGCACGCCGCGACCCGCACGCCGAACTCAAAAGCGAGGCGACGGTTCCCGGCAGCATCGAGGTGCCGGGCAACGGACTGCCGCTCATCTTCCTGCGCGACCAGCCGGTCACCGGCGGGTATCCGGTCATCGCGGTGCTCACGCGCGAGGCCCTCGTCACGGCAGGCCAACTGCCGCCCGGCGCGCGCGTCCATTTCACCGTCGCGCGACACGACGCCGACGGCGTCGCCGCCGATGCGGCCGGCGATTCCGCCGCAACCGCGACCGATTCCGCCGCAACCGCCGCCGTCTCCGCAAACGCAACCGCAAACGCAACCCCCGCCGTTTCCAGAGCCTCCGCCACCACGCACGAAAGGACGTCATGATGCCACAGCCGCAGCCCACCACACCATCGGAACAATCGAACACCCCGCAACCCACCCGTCACCCGAACCGTCGCCTGCACCGCATCCTCGTCGCCAACCGCGGCGAGATCGCGGCGCGCATCATCCACGCCTGCCATGACACGGGCCGCACGGCCATCGCCGTGTACGCCGATCCGGATGCGGACGCCCTGTTCGTGCATCTCGCCGACGAGGCGTACGCGCTGGGCGGCGCCGATGCGAAGGACACGTACCTGAACATCGACGCGATCGTCGGGGCGGCGCGCAAGGCGCACGCGGACGCCGTGCATCCCGGCTACGGGTTCCTTTCGGAGAACGCGGAGTTCGCCCAGGCGGTCATCGACGCGGGGCTCGCGTGGATCGGCCCGAGCCCGGAGACCATCCGGCTGCTCGGCAGCAAGGTGGAGGCGCGGCGCATCGCCGCCGAGGTGGGCGCGCCGATGGCGCCCGGCACCACCGCTCCCGTGCGCGATCCACAGGAGGTGGTCGACTTCGCCCGCGAGCACGGCCTGCCATTGGCCATCAAGGCGGTGTACGGCGGCGGCGGGCGCGGCCTGAAAGTGGTGCACGAGCTCAAGGACGTGCGCGAGGCGTTCCTTTCGGCCACGCATGAGGCCGAGGTGGCGTTCGGCAACGGCGACTGCTTCATCGAACGGTTCCTAGCGCGACCGCGCCACGTGGAGGTGCAGGTGCTGGGCGACCTGTCCGGGCATGTGGTGGCGGTGGGCACGCGCGACTGCTCGCTGCAGCGCCGCAACCAGAAGCTCATCGAGGAGGCGCCGGCGCCGTTCCTCGCGCCGGAGACGCGTGAGCGGCTCGAACGGGCGGCGGTCGCGATCTGCGAGCGCGCCCGCTACGCCGGCGCGGGCACGGTGGAGTTCCTGGTGGATCCGGACGGCACGATGTCGTTCATGGAGGTGAACACGCGCATCCAGGTGGAGCATCCGGTCACGGAGATGACGACGGGCGTGGATCTGGTGGAGGCTCAGTTCGCGGTGGCGGAGGGCGCGTCCGCCGCCGATGTGGTGGCGCGGGCGGTGCCGCCGCGCGGCCACGCCGTCGAATTCCGCATCAACGCGGAGGATCCGTCGCGCGGGTTCGTGCCGTTCCCGGGCGTGGTGGAGTCGCTGCGCGCGCCGTCCGGTCCGGGCGTCCGCTTCGATACGGGCGTCGAGGCGGGGTCGATTGTGTCCGACCGGTTCGATTCGATGCTGGCGAAGCTGGTGGTGTGGGCGCCGACGCGTGAGGCGTGCCTGCGCCGCGCCGCCCGCGCTCTAGCCGAGTTGGAGGTGCGCGGCGTGCCCACGGTGAAGGCGTTCGACGAGACGGTGCTGTCCGACCCGGATTTCGCCGCGCCGGACGGCCCGGATTCGTTCCGCGTGTACACGCGGTGGATCGAGGAGGTGCTGCTGCCGCGCACCGATGCGGCATCGCTCGCTTCGGGCGCGCCCGGCGCGCGCGCCGGGGTGCCCGAGCCGGTGCAGGCATGGATCGAATTGGACGGCCGAAGGATGCGCCTGGGACTGCCGGGCACGTTGGGCGCCGTGTTAGCGTCCGCCGCAAACGGCACGTTGGGTGCATCGACGGGCCTGCCGGGGGCGGCGGGTGATTCCGCCGGCGGTGCAGGCGCGGGCGCGGCCGACGAAGCGGCACGTCCGGCCGGCGCGATCGCCTCGACGATCACCGGCACCGTGGTGCGTTGGCTGGTGGACGACGGCGCGGCCGTCGCGGCCGGCGATCCGGTGGTGGTGGTCGAGGCGATGAAGATGGAGACGGAGGTGACGGCACCGATCGCCGGTACGGTCCGGCGGTCGGCGGCTCCGGGCGATGCGGTGCGGTTCGACGACGTGTTGGGCGTGGTCGAGCCCTAGTCGCTCCACCCCTGTTTCACGCGGTGTTCCACACCACCGCCGGCCGTTTCACGCGGTGTTCCACGGAACGCCCCACACCCCACGCCCCGCCCGCTGTTTCACGGAATGTTCCACACCATACGAAGTTGTTTCACATGACGTTTCACATATGCCTCACGCATGTTCCACGTCATGTTTCACAGAAGGGAGCCACTCATGGACGCCAATACCTCATCGCTCGCCAATCTGGCAAGCTGGCGCTTCTACCCACGCATCGCGCGCATCGCGCGTCTGGCCTCACGGGATGTGGGCCGCGGTTCGGAGACGCTGATGACCTACTCGCGCGGCGACCTGTTCCGGGCCGCACGGCAACTCGTCACCGGCCGACCCGGCCGCGCGCTTGTCGTCACCGGGTTCTTCATCCCGAAGGCCGAACATCCGGCCGCCGAGACCGACGGCCCGCTCGGCGCGCTGGAGGTGTGCATGGCTCTGCGCGCCATCGGCGGCGACGCCTGGCTCGTCACGGACGAATGCTGCGCGCCGGTCATCCAGCCCAGCGCCAAGGGGCTGCTGCCGGACGACCACGTGCTCGTCGCCCCGGTGCATGAACGCTTCGACGGCTGGATGAACGGCGTCATCGATCTGGCCCGCGCGAACGACATCGACACGCTCATCTACATCGAACGCGTGGGCCCCGGTGCGGACGGCAACCCACACAACATGCGCGGCATCGACATCAGCGAATGGACGGCACCGCTGAGCCGGCTCAAGCAGCTGGACCTGCACACCATCGGCGTGGGCGACGGCGGCAACGAGATCGGCATGGGCCGCGTGGCCGAATACGCCATCGCGGGCGTCGTGGATCACGGCGAGGACATCGCCTGCCGTGTGGCCACGGACGAGCTCATCGTCTCCGGCACGTCGAACTGGGGCGCGCACGCGCTGGCCTGCGCCATGCGCGCCATGGGCCAGCCGCGCATCGAACCGTACCTCGATTCCGCATGGCATCGTCGCACATTGGACGTCATCGTGGCGCACGGCGGGCTCGACGGCGTGCATATGACCAATGTGGCCACGGTGGACGGGCTCGAACCGGACCGCTACTTCGCCGAGATCGACGCCCTCACCGCGCTGGCGCGGTGAGGGCACGGCACCGGACCGGCCGGCCCATTCAGTTGGTCATCACATGCTTCAGTTGGCAACCATCGCGGGCAACGTCGGAGCAGGCCGAATGAGGATTCCCGGAATCAAGCCGATTCCGCATTCGGCCGCCGTCTCGTCGACCGGCATGGTTACCAATTGAAGCCCAAAAGAACCTATTAAAGGAGCCTCCGCCACCGGCGAAGGCTCCTTCGTATGCAGATCGCGGATTCCGCGGGTTCCGATGCATCACGCCTTGGGCACGGAGCCCTCCTGGGAGTGATCGAACACCGGCTTGTTGTCCGCATCGAACTTGTAGATGCCGATGGCGGCGGTGGAGGGGTCGTTCGCGTCGTTGAACGCGCCGATGCCCGCCAGACCCTGGTACTGGATGTCCTTGCCGGCCTTGAGCGCCGTCAGGCATTCCTTGTACGACTTGCACTTGGTGCCGCCGTTCTTGCCGGACACGGCGGGCAGGTTCTTGGCGACGGTCTCACCGTCGGCGCTGCCGCCCTTCTGGGCCGCGAGCGCGGCGAGCACCACCGCGTCATAGGTCTCGTTGGCGTAGGTGAAGTCGGTGACCTTGGGGTCGATCTTCTTGAGCTTCGCCTGGTAGTCGTCGGTGGGGTGAGCGCCCGGGATGGTGCCGATGGTGCCTTCGAGCAGGCCGGCGTCGAAGTCGGCGGAGTGGTCCACGGTGTTGCCGTCGGACATGAACAGCTTGTGGGTGTCGACGCCGGCGGTCTTCAGCGCCTTGACGAGCGCGGTGGTCTGGTCGAACGCGATGACGAGCGTGGCGTCCGGGTTGGAGGCCTTGACGGCGGTGGCGATGGATGAGAAGTTCGTTTCGGTCGGATCGAAGGTGTCCTTCTCGCCGTAGACGACGTTCACGCCGGCCGCTTCGACGGTCTTGACGACGACGTCGCGCAGGTGGGTGCCGTACTCGTCGTTGAACACGGCGATGGCGAGGTTCTTCACGCCCTCCTGGGCGATGACCTGGCCGAGCACGGCGCCTTGGACGGTGTCCGGGGCGATGGTGCGGAAGAACTTGTCGCTGATGCCGCTGAGCGAGGTGGATGTGGCGCCTTCGGAGATCATCGGCACGCCGGATTCGGTGACCTGCTTGTACGTGTTCTTCACCACGGAGCTGGACGGCGGACCCACCACCACGGACGGCTTCTTGGAGAGCACGCTCTGCGCGGCCGCGGTGTTCTGGTCGGCGTGGTCCGCGTCGGAGGTGTCGGCCGTGGTGGTGGTGATGTCCTTGCCGAGCACGCCGCCGGCCGCGTTGATGTCGTCGGCGGCCTGCTTCAGGGCGGCCACGTTGGATGGTCCGATGTACGCCATGGAGCCGGTCTCTGGGAACATGCCGGCGGCCACGAACGTGTCCTGCTTGCCGGAGCCGGAGTTCGAGCCGTCGCCCGCCGATCCGCATCCGGCGAGCGCCATGGATGCGGCCGCCACGATCGCGGTGATGGCCATCGCCTTGCTTGCGTTTGTCTTCCTCATCGTCATCACTTTCCTCTCTTATGTTCCGGATGCCATGCCGTATGCCGGCGTCCGGCAGTGATGTTGCGATCCGCGCTGTTGTTCCGCCCGAATCTTGAGGTCGACGGTACGCGGCGGGTGATTCCGCCGCGTTGTGTTCGTGTAACCGCCCCATGAATGGCGAAAAGCCGGGGAAATGTTCTTGGACATTTCCCCGGCTTGCCGTCGCTCATGGAAGGATCACAGGCCCAGCTGTTTCTTCAGATTGCGCAGGTCTTCGAGCTCCTCCTGCATGCGGTCCACGGAATTCTGCAGGTCGCTGATGTGCATCGCCTGCTGGTAGATGATGAGGTCGCGCAGGTCGATGCGTTTGTCGGAGGAGAGGATCAGCCGCTCCGGGTCGATGCCGATATCGGAGGTCTTGTCGAAGATGTCGAACAGCGACACCGTATGTCGTTCCTCGTCGTGCGGGACGTCGCTTTTCTGCTTGGCATGGTGGGGCGGGGTGCTTCCGGGATGCCTGGCTTCCTGGACGAGCCGTTCGTTCGCCTTCCAGCGTGCGAAGCAGCGTTCGACGCGCTTGTTACCGATGAGCGCGGAGTCAAGTCCGGCTTTGCGGAAGATCTGGACGGGCGATTCACCGTTGAAGTAGCTTCTGAGGCTTTCGATTTTGAACTCGTCGGTGTAGCGGATGCGTTCCTCGTCGGCGAAGTGCACGGCGGCGAGGGTGTTGAGATAGGCTACTTCCTCCGGTGAGAAGCGGTCTCCCCTGTGATGCGTCGTCATTGGACGTCTCCTTGGTGGGTTGACATGCGATGCGGCCGCGCCCGTGGCGCGGCCGTGGAGGATGCTGCGACGGCCGGCGTCGCCCTTCGATGAGGGGACGCCGGCCGAGGTGCGCGGGCGGCGGGACGGTCCCGTCACCCGCGCGGTCACACGCCCGGCGGTCCGGATACCGCTCCGCGCCGGGTTGGTGGTGTGTGCAGGTGCGACGTACCGGTCAGATCTCCAGCGCGCGCTTGGTGCTGCGGCTCTTGGCGAACACGGTGGCCGCCGCGCCGGCGAGCAGGCCGGCGAGCACGACGAACAGGGCGATGCCCGCGGCGCCGGTCTTCGGCAGCTCGGTCACGTTCTTCACGTTCTTGACCTTGATGGCGGACACGTCGCCGGACACCAGACCGAACATCCCATTCTCCTGATAGGAGACGTTGCCGTCCTTGTCGATGGTGACGGTGAACTTCGCCTTGACCGCGGTCATGAAGCCTTCAGGGGTCTTGGTCTCCTCGACGGTGTACGTACCGGCCTTCAGGCCCGTGACCGTGAACACGCCGTTGGTCGAGTCGGCGTTCCAATACTCCGCGTCATCGGACAGGCCGCCACGCTCCTGCTGCGAGACGTACTTCCCGGCTTCGTTCGTGATGGTGAACTCGGCGCCCTTGAGGTTGTTGCCGTCCGCATCGGTCTTGGTGAACGTGAACCCGTACGTCTTCAACGTCTTCTCGCCGGGCTTCGACTCGCCCTGACCGTTCGGGCTCACGGTCGCCTTGTTGGACACCGTGTCCACCGCGTCCTGGTTGACCGTGGCCGTGTACACCATCTTGATCTTGCGGTTGGAGTACGCGGACACGTCACTGACGGTCACGGTGAAGTACCTGGACCCGTCGTCGGAGCCCACGACGCGGTCCACGTCGTTCCAGGAACCGGTCTCCACCTCGTCGGCGGACAGCGGGTCGGCCGGGTACGTGCCGTCCTTGCCAGCCACGTACACCTTCACGTTGGTGGAGATGTCCTCGACGGTCAGGCCCTTGCCCGGGTAGTCCTTGAACTGGTAGCTGAATTTGTCATGGCCCACGGTGCTCGGGATCTCACCCTTCACCGTGTACGTGAGCTGATCGCCCACATTCACTGTGCCCTTGGTGTCACCCGTGACGGTCTTCGTCGGCGCCTGGTTCGGCTGGTTCTTCACATCCACCTCGCCCAGCTTCTGGCCCTTCAAACCGAGCAAGCTCCGGCCGGCGACCGCGGTCGCCACGACCATCGGAATCGACGGGCCGTAGTTCGCGTCACCGGACTGACCCTCGGTGGCATCCACCACCACGTACAGACCCTCAGGCAGACCGGTGAACTCCGCCGTGCCGTCCTTGCCCGTCGCCGTCAGCGTGGACTGTTCCACGAGCGTCTTGAACGCACCATCCGCGGCGAGCCTGGTCACGAACTTGCGCAGCGTGCCATCCCACGGCTCGGCATTCGAGTCATTCATGTTCGCGGCCACGTAGCCGGCCGGGTTGCCGGCCTTGCCATACACGCTCGCCGCGTACGCGTCCTTGTCGACCTCGTTCAACGCGATCTCCAGCACGTCCTTCGCGGACGCATCGGTCCCGACCTCGACCGAATCGACCAGATTCGCCTGCTTGTCGGAAAGCGAAGCGGACACGTACGAACCGACACGCACCGCCTTGAACGAACGCGCGTTGACGCCCTCGCCGGACAACGTGATCACGCCATCGGACGCAGCCAACGCATCGGCCGACGCCTCCGCCGCATTCGCGGTGGCCGCGCCCAACGCGAGACCACCCAGCAGGGTCGCCGCCGCGGCGACGCCTGCGAACAACTGCTTTATCGTCATGAAAACCCTCTACTCCTTATGATGAGAATCCTGCACTCCCCCCGACATCGAAGGGGGCACATCCACAATGGAACATTACTCGCCATATGGGATTGTGTGGGTACAACACCCCTACGTAGTGGGCATTCCCTTATATTCAAGGGGTGTGGCACCCGATATTCCCGCAACCCGTCCCGCAATACGACAAAGGCCTCCTTCCGGAGACATCGCATCACATCGATGTCTCCGGAAGGAGGCCCTATTCACTCACGACTGCGGACGCCCCGCGGTCGCGGACGCCGCAATCGGCCCGCAAACCGCAAACCGCAAACCGATCAGTTGCCGTTGACGGCGCCGCCGCCGGACTGCTGCACGATGGCGGCGAGGAAGTCGCGGTTCGTGGCGGTCTTCTTGAGGCGCGGCACGAGCGTCTGGTACGCCTGCTCGGGCTCCATGCCGCCGAGCAGCCTGCGCAGACGGTAGACGATCGTCAGCTCCTGCGGCGCGGTGATGAGCTCCTCGCGGCGGGTGCCGGACGCGTTGATGTCGATGGCGGGGAACAGGCGCTTGTCGGCGAGTTCGCGGGAGAGGCGCAGCTCCATGTTGCCGGTGCCCTTGAACTCCTCGAAGATCACCTCATCCATCTTGGAGCCGGTCTCCACCAGCGCGGACGAGATGATGGTGAGCGAGCCGCCGTTCTCGATGTTGCGGGCCGCGCCGAAGAACTTCTTCGGCGGGTACAGGGCCTGCGCGTCCACGCCGCCGGACAGGATGCGGCCGGAGGCGGGCGCGGCGATGTTGTAGGCGCGGGCCAGTCGGGTCATCGAGTCGAGCAGCACCACCACGTCCTGGCCGAGCTCGACGAGACGCTTCGCGCGTTCGATGGCGAGCTCCGCCACGGTGGTGTGGTCGGAGGCGGGACGGTCGAAGGTGGAGGAGATGACCTCGCCCTGCACCGTGCGCTCCATGTCCGTGACCTCTTCCGGACGCTCGTCCACGAGCACGACCATCAGATGGACTTCCGGGTTGTTCGTGGTGATGGAGTTGGCGATGTTCTGCAGCGTGATGGTCTTGCCGGCCTTCGGCGGGGAGACGATGAGGCCGCGCTGGCCCTTGCCGATCGGGGAGACGATGTCCATGATGCGGCCGGTGAGCTTGTTGGGCGTGGTCTCCTGCTTGAGGCGCTCCTGCGGGTAGAGCGGCGTGAGCTTGCTGAACTGCGGGCGGTTCGCCGCCTGTTCGACGGTCATGCCGTTGATGGAGTCGATGGACTGCAACGGCACGAACTTCTGACGCTGGTTGCGGCGGTCGCCTTCGCGCGGGGCGCGGATGGCGCCGTGCACGGCGTCGCCCTTCCGCAGGCCGTACTTCTTGACCTGGCCCATGGAGACGTACACGTCGTTCGGTCCGGGCAAGTAGCCGGAAGTGCGCACGAACGCGTAGGAGTCGAGCACGTCGACGATGCCGGCGACGGGCACGAGGTCGTTCTGTTCGTCGCGGCCCGCGTTGCGCTCGGCGCGCTCGCCGCGTTCCGTGCGGTCGAGACGGTCGTTGACGAGGCGCTCGGCGCGCTCGTCGCGGTTGCCGCGACGGTCGTCGAAGTCGTTGCGGTTGCGGCCGCGCAGGCGGCGTCCGCGACGGTCCATGCGCTCGTCGCGGTCGTTGCCGCGTTCGGCGTCGCGACCGACGTTGCGGTCGTTGCGCTCGGCGCGGTCGGCGTTGAAGCGGTCGTTGCCGCGTTCCGTGCGGTCGACGCGGCCGCGACGCGGCTCGGCGTTCTCGCCGTGGGCGTCGTTGCGCTGGGTGGGCAGGGTGGCGAGGATGTCGTCGAGGTCGCGCACGACCTCGGTCTCGTGGTTCTGCTCCTGCTCGTCGGAGGAGCGGCGACGGCGACGCACGTTGGCGACGATGATCTCGTCGCCGTTCTCGTCGATGACGTGGCGGCGGCCGGTCTTCGGCGCACTGGCCTCGTCGGACGGCTTGCGGTCGAGGTCGAGCGCGTCCAGCAGGTTGGCGGTGTCGATGGGCGCCGGTTCGACGACGCGACGCTCGGCACGGCGGCCCTTGCGGGCGCCTTCCTCGCGGTGGTCCTCCAGGCCTGCGACGGCGGCGTCGGCGTCCGTGGCGCCTTCGGCCGTACGACGGGTGCGACGATGCTTGCCGCGCGGCTCGTCCTGCTCGGCGGGCTGTTCGGTCTGCTCAACGGGCTTCGCGGCCTCGGCGGCCGGGGCTTCCGGAGCGGTCTCGCCCTGGGTCTGTTCCTGGGCCGCGGCCTGCTCGAGGGTGGGGGTCGTCTCCTTCGGCTCCTCGGCGGCCTTCGCGGTCTTCTTCGGCACGCGCACGGTGACGCCGGCCGGCGGCTCCCCGCCGTTGCGGGCGGCCTGCAAGGTGGCGAGCAACTCGGGCTTGCGCATGGTGGACGTGCCACGCAGGCCCATCTGCTTGGCAAGCTCCTTGAGCTGAGGCAGCTTCATTTCCTCAAGATTCTGGCTAGTTGCCACGTTTCATACCTTTCCACAGCATGTGCCCACGCATGCCCGCGGGCTTCCGCCTGAAATGTGATTACGACCTCAAGTCGTCTGTGAATGTCCGCCGCAATGCCATGCCCGCGAACTGGATTCACTCTACAACGCCAATCGGACCAACGCAAACCAACGTCGCACGCGTCGAACGCATGCGGAACGCGTACGAAAAAGGCTCCTTCCCCGTCCGGGGAAGGAGCCTGTCCGTAGCGAAAACGCTCCGTCATCTACTGCTGCAGAAAGGAAATAACGTGTGCGGCCTCTAGGCGCACCGAGGGAAGACGTACAAAGAGGTACGTCGACCGAGGAGCAACGACGAGGACGCTCCGTTATTTCATTTCTGCTCGTGGTAGGACTTATCGGTGTTGACAGACCACACGTTCTTCTTCGAGGTCTTGCCGGACTTGATGTTGCCGACGGCCTCGATGGCGGTGGCCATGGAGTGGTCCATGTTGTTGTAGCGGTGCTGGCCGTTGCGGCCCACGCAGTAGAGGTTGCCGAAGCCGTCGAGGTATTCGACGAGCTCGTCCATGTGGTCGTAGGTGTCGAAGTAGGCGGGGTACGCCTTCTTGACGCGTTCGCGATGGGAGTCGAGCACGTCCGCCGGGCCGTTGATGACGCGCATGCGGGTGAGCTCGGAGATCGCGAACTTGGTGGCCTCCTCGTCGGTCATGTTCCAGAACGAGTCGCCTTCCTCGCAGAAGTATTCGAGGCCGATCCACACGGTGTCGTCGACGTCCTTGACGAGGTACGGGCTCCAGTTGTTGAAGATCTGGAGGCGGCCCACCTTGTAGCCCGGGTCCTGCACGTAGATCCAGCAGTCGGGGACAATCGGCGGGTTGCCGAGCGTGGGGATGTCGGTGGTGTTCTTGAGGCGCAGGTGCTTGACGAGCAGGCCCACGGTGACGAAGTCGCGGTAGGGCAGGCCGTTGGCCACGTCCACCATATCCTTGGGCTCGTGCTTGCCCTGGGTCTCCTCGGTGCCGGCGTCGAGGGCGTTGACGAGGTCCTTGACGGGCATGGAGGAGATGAACTGGTCGGCGGTGATCTCGTTGCGGTTGCCTTCGGAGTCGACGGTCACGACGGAGGCGATGCGGCCGTCCTTCTGACGCACCTCCACGACCTTCGCGTCGGTGACGACGTTGACGCCGGCCTCGACGCAGTTCTGCTCGACGGTCTCCCACAGCTGGCCCGGACCGTACTTCGGGTACCAGAACTCCTCGATGAGGGAGGTCTCGACCTCGGCGTTGGAGCGCTTCTTCGGCAGGAGCTTCTGGAACGCGTTCTTGAGCACGCCCATGATGGACAGGCCCTTGACGCGCTGGGAGCCCCAGTCGGCGGAGATCTGGGAGGGGTGACGGCCCCACAGCTTCTCCGTGTAGCCTTCGAAGAACATGGAGTAGAGCTTGCGGCCGAAGCGGTTGATGTAGAAGTTCTCGAGGTTGTCCTCGGGCAGCTTGTGGATCATCGACTTCAGGTAGGAGAAGCCGGCCACCATGGTGAGCTTGAAGCCCATGGCCTTGAGCGTGTTGGCGCTCAGGGAGATCGGGTAGTCGAAGAAGTGGCGGTTCCAGTAGATGCGGGAGACGCGGTGGCGCTTGAGCATCACCTTGTCCTCGGTCTCCGGGTCGGGGCCGCCCGGCTCCATGTCGTGCTCGCGGCCGAGCTTCTTGTCATCATAGGAGGGTGCGCCCTGCAACGGCAGGGTCTCCTTCCACCAGTCCATGATGCGCTCGTCCTTCGAGAAGAACCGGTGGCCACCGATGTCCATGCGGTTGCCGTTATGCTTCACGGTGCGGGAAATGCCGCCGAATTCGCGGGTCTCCTCGAGCACGGTGACGTCGTACTTCTCGGCGCCGCCGTCCTTGATGAGCTCCCATGCCGCGGTCAGGCCCGCGGGGCCGCCGCCGATGATCACCACGGATTGCTTGTCGGTCACATTCATCTCCTTATAACAAATCACGCATATCCTACCGGAGCGCCCGGAACCGCACGCCGCACGTGTGCGGATGCACACAGAATCATCCCCATCGCAGGGCCGCCGCACGCCATCGAACACCGGACGCACGACGTCGCGCGTCATCGCGGGGCCGCCGCACGCCGATCGAACGTCGTCGACGAACAAACGGCCGCCCGCCGTCGCGGATCCCGGAATCGGACCCACAGCGACGGACGGCCGCATATCAACGCCGGAGCGTCGGCCGCGCGTCAACGACGCGCGCCGCAGCCGACGTCAGTGGATGTCGTCGGGGATGTCGATGTCGCTCTTCTGCACTTCCTCCACGTTGACGTCCTTGAACGTCACGATGCGCACGTTCTTGACGAAACGGCTGGGACGGTACACGTCCCACACCCACGCGTCGGTGAGCTGCACGTCGAAGTACACGTCCTGGCCGGCGGACCGCACGTTGAAGTCGACCTTGTTGGCCAGGTAGAAGCGGCGTTCGGTCTCCACCACGTAGGTGAACAGCTTGATGACGTCGCGGTACTCCTTGTACAGCGCGAGTTCCGCGTCGGTTTCGTAGTTGTCGAGGTCTTCGGCGCTCATATCCGTCCTTCGTTCATGCCCTTCGGCCCGCCGCGGCGCGCCCATGCCGACGCCCTGCCATCGCGCGGGTCTCTTCGTTCCGGAAACCACCTTACCGATGGCCCCTACATTTCGCCGGCGCGCCGGCGCATCGGACGTCGTCCGGCGGTCCGACGACGCGACGGTCTACTCGCGTTTGCGGCCGCGGCCGAGCGTACGCCACCACGCGTCCTTCGAGGTCTTGCGCTCGCTCTGCCCGTACGGCCAGTTGCTCTCCTCGTCGGCCGATTCGCGCGTGGCGTGCGTGCCACCCGACGTGCCGGACACGTTCTTGGGCGGCAGGCCCAGCCGTTCACGCGCCTCGTCCGGGGTCATGCGGTGCGCGTTCTCGCGCGTCGGCTCCGGATGACGTTCGACGCGGTCGCGCGTGGCCGTCGCGCCGTCGCGCGCGTCGGCGTCCGACGCCGTGGCGTCGGTCGCACCCTCGCCAGCGGCATCCTCCTGCTCGCGTTGCCGCTGTTGGATGGCGATGGAGTGCTCGCGTGCGCTCAACGCCTCCTGAATGCCCGGATTGTCCTCGAACACGTGCATGCCGAACGCGTCGAGCGAACGGATCGGATCGTACTCGTCGAACAGCGTGTCCATCACGATGAGGTCCTGATACTTGCCGGTCGTCGGATCCCACAGGGCGTCGCGCGACGTGCCGGACGGCACGAAGCCGAGCGACTGGTACACGGACACGGAACGCGAGTTCTGCTCGGGCACGGCCACCCAGATGCGGTGCATGCCGAGACCGGCCGGCTCGGGCGCGAAACCGTAGGTCATGACGCGGGGCATCGCGTCACGCGAATAGCCGCGGCCGCGGTAGTCCTTGCCGAGGATGACCTGGATGCGCGCGGAACGCGACCATCCGTCGATGTCGATGAGGAAGATCATGCCGATGACGTTGCCGGTGGACGCGGCGTCCGTCACATGGTCGGCGTCGTGGTCGGCGTCGGTGAGCACCGCCCACGCCATGGTGCGGCGGGATTCCGGATCGCCCACACCCGACTCGCTGGGCGCCTGACCCTGCGTCCACGCCACGGAGCGACGCACCCACGCGTGCACCACCGCACGTTCCGCGTTCTCGTCCTTGCCGGTGATGCGGTTGGCGCCATGATAGGCCTCGAGTTCGTCGAGCTTGGGCAGATCCTCCATGGTGGCGGGACGCAGATGCACCATTTCGCCGCGAATCGGCGGAATCACGATGCGCGACGGCAGATCACGCCGCTGCTCCGACACCGATGCTTCCGTGTGCTCACTCATAATCCTTGTCCATCCCTCGCATTCGTAACCGAATCGCCTGACCGGCATCGCCTCGTCGGAAACCGATCATTGCCGAAAATATCCTACTCGACTGTATGAACGCTGAAAAGAGACTGCGCTTGCCTGTGACCATCGTCACGGTGCGGGCGCATCGCCGGACGGGCGCACGCGAAAGGGCGGGTCCCAGCACACCCCGCAAGGGGATGCGGCGGAACCCGCCCTTATCGAACGCATCGGCCGGACCGGTCGAATCGGACGAACCGGACACGACCGGACGGACGCTACTGGAGCTTCGCGCGCACGATCTTCGTGACGGCCTTCGCGTCGGCCTGGCCGCGCGTCGCCTTCATCACGGCGCCGATGATCACGCCCATCGGCTTCATGTTGCCGCTCTTGAGCTTCTCGACGACATCCGGGTTCGCCTCGAACGCCGCGTCGACGGCCGCCTCGATGGCGCCCGAATCCTCGACGATCTTGTAGCCGTGCTTCTTGACGACCTCGGCCGGAGTGCCCTCACCGGCGAGCACGCCGGCGATGGTCTGCTTCGCGAGCTTGTCGTTGAGCTTGCCGTCGGCGATGAGCTTCTCCACGGCGGCCACATCGGCCGGGGTGACGGGCAGCTCCTCGAGCGAGACGCCCTTCGCGTTCGCCTCGCGGGACAGCTCGCCCAGCCACCACTTGCGCGCGCCCGCGGCGGAAGCGCCGGCCTTCACCGTGTCCTCGATGAGGTCGAGGGCGTCGGCGTTGAGGATGTCGCGCAGCTGCAGGTCGGTCAGACCCCACTCGGACTTGAGACGGTTGCGGCGCTCGCGCGGCATCTCCGGCATCTGGGACTCGATCTCCGCGATGTGCTCCTTGGTGATGTGCAGCATCACGAGATCCGGATCCGGGAAGTAGCGGTAGTCGTCCGCATCGGACTTGAGACGGCCGCCGGCCGTGGTCTGCGAGGCCTCATCCCAGTGGCGGGTCTCCTGCAGGATTTCCTTGCCCTCGTCGAGGCGCGCGGCCTGACGGCGGATCTCGTACTGGATGGTCTTCTCGATGCCGCGGAACGAGTTCACGTTCTTGGTCTCGGAACGCGTGCCGTACGGGGCGTCCGCGGACGGGCGCAGCGAGACGTTCACGTCGGCGCGCATGTTGCCCTGCTCCATGCGGGCGTGGGAGATGCCCAGCGCGCGCACGATGTCGCGGATGGCGCGCATGTACGCGCCCGCGATCTCCGGAGCGCGGTCGCCCGCGCCCTCGATCGGCTTGGTCACGATCTCGATGAGCGGCACGCCCGCGCGGTTGTAGTCCACGAGGGAGTGGTCGGCACCCTCGATGCGGCCGTCGGCGCCGCCCACGTGGGTGTTCTTGCCGGCGTCGTCCTCGATGTGCGCACGCTCGATCGGCACGCGGAACACGGTGCCGTCCTCCAGCTCCACGTCCAGGTAGCCGTTGCCGTTGGTCGGCTTGTCGTACTGGGAGATCTGGTAGTCGCGCGGCATGTCCGGGTAGAAGTAGTTCTTGCGGGCGAACTGGCTCCACTCGGCGATCTCGCAGTGCAGGGCCAGGCCCAGCTTGATCGCATAGTCGACGGCCGTCTTGTTCACCACCGGGAGGCTGCCCGGCAGGCCGAGGCTCACCGGGGTCAGCTGGGTGTTCGGCTCGCCGCCGAAGCTCACCTCGGCCGGGCAGAACAGCTTGGTCTTCGTGCACAGCTCGACGTGCGTCTCCAGGCCGAACACCACATCGTACTTCTTCGTGGCATCGGCGTACTTCATCAGTTTTTCAGCCATGATGTTGCTATCTTTCCTTCCGATGTCACTTCGTCACTTGGCGAGACCGTCAAGCCACGGGGCCTTGAGGTCCTTCCAGACCGGGCCGTTCCAATCCTCCTCGAGGGCGGCCTCGAGCGCGGCGGCGGGCTTGTACATGACCTCGTCGCGCTGCTGCGGGGCGATGAACTGGAAGCCCACGGGCAGGCCGTCGTCGGACAGGCCGGCCGGGATCGACATGGCCGGGACGCCGGCGAGGTTCGCCGGGATCGTCGCGATGTCGTTCATGTACATGGCCAGCGGATCGTCCATCTTCTCGCCGAACTTGAACGCGGTGGACGGGGAGGTCGGGGAGACCAGGACATCGGCCTTCTCGAAGGCGTTGTGGAAGTCCTGGATGATGAGCGTGCGGACCTTCTGCGCGGAGCCGTACCAGGCGTCGTAGTAGCCGGCGGACAGGGCGTAGGTGCCGAGGATGATGCGGCGCTTGACCTCGTCGCCGAAGCCGGCCTCACGGGTGTAGGCCATCATGTTGGCGGCGGTCTGCGGCACGCCGGCCGGCGGCATCACGCGCAGGCCGTAGCGCATGCCGTCGTAGCGGGCCAAGTTGGAGCTGACCTCGGACGGCATGATGATGTAGTACGCGCCCAAGGCGTACTCGAAGTGCGGGCAGGAGACCTCCACGACCTCGGCGCCCATGTCCTCGAGCTTCTTCACGGCCTCGTTGAAACGGGCCTCGACGCCGGGCTGGAAGCCCTCGCCGCCGAGCTCCTTCACCAGGCCGACCTTCAGGCCCTTCAGGTCGCGCTTCGCGCCTTCGCGCGCGGCGGCGACCATCGGACGCGGGCCCTCCGGGATGGAGGTGGAGTCGCGACGGTCATGGCCGCCGATGACCTCCTGCAGCAGGGCGGAATCGAGCACGGTGCGGGAGACCGGGCCGATCTGGTCGAGCGAGGACGCCATCGCGATCGCGCCGAAACGGGAGACGCCGCCGTAGGTCGGCTTCACGCCGACGGTGCCGGTCAGGGCGCCCGGCTGGCGGATGGAGCCGCCGGTATCGGTGCCGAGGGCCAGCGGGGCCTCGAACGCGGCCACCGCGGAGGCGGAACCGCCGCCGGAGCCGCCGGGGACGCGCTCGGTGTCCCACGGGTTGTGGGTGGTCTGGTAGGCGGAGTGCTCGGTGGAGGAGCCCTGTGCGAACTCGTCCAGGTTGGTCTTGCCGAGGATCGGCATGCCGGCGGCCTTGAGCTTCTCGATGACGGTAGCGTCGTACGGCGGCACCCAGCCCTCGAGGATCTTGGAGGCGGCGGTGGTCTCGATGCCCTTGGTAACGATCATGTCCTTGATGGCGATCGGGACGCCGGCCAGCTCCGGGAGGGATTCCTTCTCTTCCGCGGACTTGGCGTCGAAGGCGTCGGCCTGCTCGCGGGCCACGTCGCCGGAGACCTTCAGGAAGGCCTTGATGCTCGGCTCGGCGGCCTCGATGACCTCGAGGTGGGCGTCGACCAGCTCGCGGCTGGAGACCTCGCCGGCCTTGACGGCGGCGGCCATCTCGGCGGCGGACAGCTTGACCAGTTCGTTGGTTGCTTGCGTCATGATGTGCTTCACTCCTCGCTTCCCAGGATTCGCGGGGCCACGAACATGCCCGCCTCGGTCTTCGGACCGCCGGCGAGCGCTTCAGCCTGCGTGAGCGGGGTCTCGGGGACGTCCGGGCGCAGGTAGGCCTCGAGCGGGACCGGGTTCGCGGTCGGCGGGACGTCGTCGGAGGCGACCTCCTGGACCTTGTTGATGGAGTCGGCGATGACGTTCAGCTCGCCCTGCAGACGGGTGATCTCCTCATCGGTGAGCGCGATTCGGGCCAGATCGCCCAAATGCACGATTTCTTCGCGTGTGAATGTAGGCATGCGCCTAACTATACGAGCGGTTTGTGACACGCGGGCTACCGGTTCCGCGGCCGGACGGGATGGGCGGACGGTGCAGCCAACCACCTCCGCACACCAGCCATAGCGAAGCAACCCGTCAGGCAACCACCAACCTGCTTCGCCAACCAGCCGCCCCGCGAAACAATCAGTCACTCATCGGACAACCTACTTCACGAACCGGCCTCTCCGCGAAGCAACTCGTCAGACGTCAGCCAGCCTACTTCACGAACACCGGTCTCCGCGAAACAACCAGTCAGCCAACCGCCAACCTGCTTCACAAACCGGCCTCCCAGCGAAATAACCCGGCAGCGCCCAACCGACACGCATCGCATTGCCTAGGAACGTCACCCCCCCCGCAGATAATGACCTCGTCCCAACAGCAATCAGCATTGATATATGGCAGCACTCTGGAGCACGTCATGACCGAAACCAGCCACAAGCCGAAATGGCTCACGCCCACGATCGCAGCCGGCGCCGCGATCCTCCTCATCGCCGGCGGCGCCACCGGATGGCACGCGTACACCACCAACCAGTACGAGACCGCCAAGACCGCATGCTTCCAAGCCGCCGACACCGTGCGCGAGACCGCGAACCAGTACAACACGATCCTCAACGGCGAAGCCGCCAAGGCCGCCGCGATCACCAAGACCCAAGTGCAGGACGCGAAGACCGTAAGCGGACTCGCCAAGGAGCTGAAAGCCCAAGCACCCACGTATGAGGGCTGCACCATGGACGACACCAAGGGCCTCCAAACCGCGGCGGACACGCTCAATGGTCAGGCCGACTGGTACCGCGCCCACGCCAAGACCCTCAAGACCCTCAGCGGCAAGGTGACCGCGTCCAAGCTCGCCAAGGACATCGAGGACGCGAAGACCCTGCTGAAGACCGGTATCGACGACGCGACCAAGACCTGGAAGGACACCGAAGGCAAGGTCGCCGACGACGATACGCGCGCCCAGCTCAAGACCGTGATTGACGAGGCCACCAAGACCATGGGCACGAAGAACCCGAAGAGCGCGCAACCCTACACGGATGCGAAAACCAAGCTCGATCAGGCCATGAAAGCGGTGAACGACTCCAAGAACGCGAAGGACGAAGCCGACCGACAGGCCGCCGAAGCCGCCGCCCAGGCACAAGCGTCCACTGGTAGCACGGGTTCGAGCGGCACCTACCGCAAGAACAACAGTAGCAACGGTGGCACATACCGCAAGAGCGGCGGAAGCTCCAGCAGTGGCACCTCCGGCTCCAACGGCGGTGCTTACACAACCGACAATCCAGCCGGCAAACACCAATTCTGGAAGGATGCAACGAGCGGCAAATCATGCAGCTTCGACACCTATCTTGGCGATGGTGATTTCAACGACAACCCGATGACCTGCAAATAATGTCCTATGGCGCTCTTCAGAGCCGTCAGCAACGAGTATATAACGTCTACAGATTGGTATTTTCCGACACGTCGCCTAGTGTTGGTCATGTCCGAATGCCCCCAACCAACACAAAGGGGATATGGGGGCATCAGGGCACTGTCTATGGGGGATGCACTCTACTTGCAAAATCACAGCAGCCGCCTGCGTAGACTATTCCACATCTGCTTTTACGAGGGCATGAAACATTATCTATGGGGGTTCGGGGGCATATCGCTTCGAACACGTCTTCGACGCCGGACGGCCTGCATCATCGCCGAATACCTGCGATACGGAACTCAATCGAACACACGAACCGAGTTATCCACATAGGCGGATCAACGTCGAACTGTATCGGAAAACCACATCGTTCCAACGAACAACGGACCGGAGCCCTCCACGACACGCCCATCGCGGAGGGCTCCGACCACATACCCCCATCGGGGTTGTCACCCAAGCGCAACAACCATTAGCGTCGAACCATGAGACCACACAACGAAGTAACCGCGCTCATGGAAGCCGCACGAAACGAACACCGCTGCGCGTACGGAACGACCTCCGCCCAACGACAGGCCCTCGCACGTCGGGTGCACGCACTCGAACTGGAGCGTGTGCACCCCAACATGTACGCCGACGCGACCTACTGGCAGGCGCTCAACCCGCCGGAACAGACCCTGCACATCGCACGGACGCTGCACATCCGACATCGCGATTGGCGGTTCGGCGGACTCACCGCGGCCACCGCACACGGCTTCGAACACCGATGGCGGCTCCACGACGGCACCGTCACCATCATCACATCATCCAAAACCACCGACATGACCGACGAACGACACGTGAAACGGCTGCGAACGGCGCCACGGGAATCGGCGACCGTCAACGGCATACCGCCGGACAACGCACGCCGAATTGACCGCAAACACCCCCCTATACCTCCTATAGAAGGGCTCGGCAGAGAATCAGACCGGTCATCACCGGCGTCACCGGCAATCCGAAGAAACCTGGACGCACGGAGACAGGACGTAACACCGTCACGACCCATGACAACCCGGTGTCCGATAAGACACCCGGCCCATCACAAAGCCACCCGTCATGCTGCAGACCACGCCACCTCACCAGCCATACGCACATCCAACCATGCCCGATGCACACTGCACATGCCGCACCACCAGTACCATCACATCGCCCCGTCATCCGTCAGACGAAGCAGTGACAGACGAAGCGGTGACAGACGAAGCGGTGACAGGCAAGACGGTGGCATACAAGACGGTGGCATACAAGACGGTGGCTCATCGGACACCAGCCTGCCACGACCACGCGGGCACAACCACACATCCCTCCGAAGAACCCGACACATCACAGCACGGCCTCGGCCACGACGTACCCACGGCCGCACAGGTCAACCGCATACCCGTCCGCATCACCGCGCACCCACGCAAACGAAGCGGTGTCCCATCGGACACCAGACTGCCACGACCACGGCAACACAACCACCGTCTCGCCAGACAACCCGCCTTGTCCGATGCCGGACAACCCGCCTTGTCCGACGCCGCACAACTGGCATCGCGTCGTTACTTCACGTCGGCACGACGCACCACAACAACACCGATCGCATACAGGACCACCGCCCAGGCGAGCAGGATGAGACCGGCCTGCCACCACGTCGGGTCGAAACCTCCCGAAGCCGCCGCCGAGGCAACGGCATCGGCCGCAGCCGAACCCGAACCGGAGCCGGCACCCGAACCGGAGCCGGCCGCCGCAACGCCCGCATCCCCGGCAGCCGCACCCGCACCAGCCGCACCAGCACCACCACCCGCGCCACCACCCATCAACGTAAGCGTCGCCTCGGTGACATCGACCCCGCCGGTCAGGAACGTCGTCGCGGCCTGACTGGGCAGACACGCCGCGACGGATCCGATCCACGCGAATCGGTCGCCGGCGAGCGAAACCAGCGACAGCACCGAAGGCGCAATCATGACGATGCCGATGAGCGCGAACACGCCACCCACCGTGGAGCGGCACAACCCGCCCAGCCCCAGCGCCATGACGGCCGTGACCGCCAACACGCACGCACCGCCGACCACGGTGACCCACGGCAGCAGCCGCTCGGAATCACCCAACGCACCCATCCCGCCGGCAGACGTGGCGAACAGCGCGTACGCCGCACCCCACGACAGCAGCAATCCCGCCATCGCAGACAGGAACGACAGCGCCGCGACCACAACGGCCTTCGCGTTCATGAACAGCACGCGATGCGGATCGGCCACGAACGACATCTGCACGGTGCGCGTCGTGTATTCGCCGGTGACGGTCATGACGCCGAGGATGCCGGTGACGATCATGCACGTGACGGTGAACCCGCCCACCGACGACCACATGAGGCTCGCAGGCAGCTCCGCCGGATGCGCGAGCGCCTTGCCGCTGCTCGGGTCCATGCCGGCGATGATCGTCATCGACCATGCGGACAGTGCGGCTCCGGCCGGCAGCAGCACGAGGTTGAGGACCAGCAACACGATGGTGGATCGGATGCTCAGCGCCTTGACCAGCTCGCTTCGGAACACGCCCCACGCGTTGAGTCGTGGGACGCGGCTGGATCGTGGGCCACCGAGCCGTTTGCGGCCGCCCGACCGACCGCGTCCCTTTGATGCGTGCGCTCCCCTACTCATCGCGTCACCTCCTGCGACCGGTTTTGCGGGAAACCTTGCGACCCGCCTGACCCGGCGACGTTCCGCCCGGCCGGTACCGTCGTCACCGTCGCGGCAGTCGCTCCACCCGACGTCGACACCGCCGTCGCCCCGCCCGACGCAACTGCACCACCCGGCACCGTCGACGCGTATTCGACTGCGGCGTGCGTCAACGCCATGTACGCCTCCTCGAGCGAGGCATGCTCCTCGAGGAACTGGTAGGTGACGAGGCCGGCGCGAGCGAACACGTCGGCCGTGGCCTTGAGGTCGGCGCCGACGATGCGGAACGCCTGTCCTTCCGCCGGGTCGCCGGCGGCGCGCGCCGCGGGCGTCACGGAAACGCCCGCCGCGTGCGCGAAGATGGCGTGCAGCCGGGCCGGATCCGGCGTGACGACGCGAATCGAATGCCGCGAATGTTCGGCGACGAACGCGTTCACGGTGGTGGTTTCGAGTATGCGCCCCTGGCCGATGATGACGAGGTTGTCGGCGGTGAGCGCCACTTCGCTCATGAGATGGGAGCTGAGCAGCACGGCCCGTCCCTGCGAGGCGTAGTACCGGCACAGTTCGCGCACCCATTTGACGCCTTCTGGGTCGAGACCGTTGATGGGTTCGTCGAGGACGAGGTTGTGCGGGTCGCCGAGGAGGGCAGCCGCGATGGACAGGCGTTGGCTCATGCCGAGCGAGAATTGGCCGGCGGGTCGTTGCTTCACTGCGGCGAGTCCGGTCATGTCGATGATTTCGTCGACGCGCCTGCGTCCGATGCCGTTGGTGAGGGCGAGCGCCCGCAGGTGCGCGTAGGCGGATCGCCCGGGATGGGCGGATTTCGCGTCGAGTACGGCTCCGACGGCCCGCAGCGGCGCCGCGATGCGCCCGATGGGTCGTCCGTCGATGAGCGCGCGTCCTTCGTCGGGCCGGATGAGGCCGAGCGCGGCGCGCATGGTGGTGGATTTGCCGGCTCCGTTGGGCCCAAGGAATCCGGTGACCTTGCCGTCTTCGGCGGTGAAGGTGACATGGTCGATGGCTTTGCGCGGGCCGCCGCGCGACTTGCCGAATGCTTTGGTGAGCCCCTGTATCTCGATCATCGCGCCCCTTCCTTGGATGCCGAGCGAGTTGTCTCCAGACTACCGTGGATTGACGCGCCTCGCCGAACCGTCAATCCACGTGTCGCCCGACCGGCCGGCTGATTCGCTTCGCGGACACCTGCCTAGCGAAGCAACCTGTCATCGCGCGACCGAACTGCTTCACGAACCACCTTCTCAGCGAAACAACACAGCTGAACCCCACCGAACCGCGTCGCAACCACCCCTCTCAGCGAAACAACCTGACAGCGCCCGACCCAACCGCGTCGCGTAGTCCCCCACCACGCTCGCATACGGCAAAAACGCTCCGAAATATACGAGTGCGGGCCGCATCCCGTGGCTACGTTGGGATGCGGCCCGCACAGTCATGGCCGGTCGTTCGGATAATCCAAGCCAGTCGAACGGCCCGAGTCAACCGAACCGCCAGGGTCAACCCGAACCGCCCGAGCCAGCCGAGCCGCCCAAGCGACCCGAGCCAGCCGAACCGTCAGCGACGCTTGCGGTCGATGAGGACGATGCCGCCGCCGATGACAAGCAGCACCACAACGACCGAGGCGATCGTCATGACGTTGGAACCGGTCTTGGACAGCGCGCCTGGCTTGGCGGCCGGCTTGGTGGAGGGCTTCGTCTCCGGCTTGGTCGAGGGCTTTCCGGGCTCGGACGGCTCGGAGCCTTCCTTCTGCACGCCGTAGGTGCCGTCCGCGTTGTTCTTGATCTCGTAACCCTCGGCGAGGTAGTCCTCGGCGGGCTTGACGGTGTAGGTGCCGCCGGAGATCTGGACGTTGACGAGGTCGTCGGCGAGCGCGCCCTTGAAGGTGCCGCCGGAGATCAGGACCTCGACGTTGTTCTTCTCGCCTTCGGTCAGGCGGCCCGCGTACTGGCCGACCGTCGTCTGGCCATCGGCCGCGGTGAAGGTGCCGCCGGTGATGGTGAGCTTGCCGAGGTTCGCACCGTCGGTGTCGGCATCGACGCTGCCGCCGCCGTTCCAGATGACCTGCTTGCCGGTGGTCGCCGAGAACTCGCCGCCGTTGATGGTGGTCACGTTCCAATTGAACACGGCCGCGGAGGTGCCCTTGAAGGTGCCGCCGTTGATGGTGAGTTCGCCGTACGAGTCGTTCTTGATGTAGTTGCCGCCTTCGAAAGTGCCGCCGTTGATGGTGAGCGTGGCGTTCTTGCCATTCGCCGGCTTGCCGGAGAACCAGCCGTTGTCGATGAGGGAGGAGTAGCTGGCGTTGGTGCCGTCGGCCTTGAGCAGCTGGACCTTGGCACCCTCGTTGATGGTCATCTCGCCGTGGTTCACGAGCGTGTAGTAGGTGTTGTCCTTGGTGCCGGTCTCTGCGGAACGCTTGAACGTGCCTCCGTCGATCGTGGCCGTGGCGCCTTCCTCGTTCCAGAGGGGCGTCTTCTGATGCGTCACGTTGTCGACGACGCCGGTCTTCTTGGCACTGGAGTCGGTGACGGTGAGCGTGCCGTTGTTGGTGATGGTGTGGCCGGCCTTGTTGGCGAGCGTGCGGCCGTTGAGGTCGATGGTGACGTTCGCACCCGCCGGGATCACCACGTCCTCGGACACGTTCTGCAGCAGGGTGACCTTGGTGGCGCCTGCGGCGATCGCGGCGGCGATGGTCGCGTAGTTCTTGCCGTTCTGGTCGACGACATAGACGTTGGCGCCGTTGTAGGGAATCTTCGTGTCCGTGCCGAACGTGTTGTCCTCGATGGTCGCGCCGCCTTCGGTGACGTAGCCGCCGAGCAGGACGCCCACGTAGGAGTCGAGCGTGTTGCCGGTGATGGTCAGGCCGTCGTTCGGACCCTGGCTCGGCCACGTGCTGTAGGAGACGGCCGCGTAGCCTTCGATGGTGTTGTCGCTGATGACGGTGTTCTGGGTCGCGGTGACGGCGATGCCATACGTCCTGGATTTGTCGGCGGAAAGTCCCGTGCCGTTCTTGACGGTGTTGCCGGTGAAGGTCGTGTCGGTGATGCCGTACGAGCCTGCCTGCGTGTTGCCGTTGCCGACGACGAACATCATCGATCCGGACGTGCCGTTGCCGGAGATCGGGCCGCTGGTGACGTTGTTGTTCTCGATCTTCGTGCCGCTGATCGGAAGCTTGCCGTTGCCGATGATGTTCACGCCGACGGCGGAGTTGTTGACGACCTGGCCGAGCTGGAACGTGTTGCCGCTGATGACGGTGCCGTTGGCGCCGTTCTCCAGCCACACCGAGCTCGGCTGCCAGTCCGCGTTCTGGGAGGCGCCGGTGGCCGGGTTGCCGGCAGCAATCTCGAACGTGTTGCCGGTGATGGTCACGCCTGCGGCCTTGTTGCTGACGATCAGGTTCTGCGCGTTCGTGTTGGTGGCCGGGTCGAGCTTGAAGTGCACGCCCTGGACGGTGACACCGGAGGCGTTGATGCGCAGGCTGCCGGTGAAGGTGGCGCCTTCCGCGGCGGTGATAGTGATCTTCTTGCTGACGACGAGGCTGCCGGTCACGTCGCCGGTGAGGGTGACGGTGCCGCCTTCAGACGTGTCGTTGATGGTGGTCTGCCAGTCGGTCGCGTCGGCCTGGGCGGCGGCGCTCGTCGCGGCGAGACGCTGGCGGACGCGGGGTGCGGCCTGCAGTGCGGTCGCGGCGGGCGTGTCGCCGTAGGTGGTGATGGTGTCGGCGCCGGCCGCGTATGCGGCGGGCGCTCCGATGCCGAGCGTGGCGACGGCCGCGATGACGGCGATGCCGCGACGCAGGGTGCGTGTGGTGATGCTCATGGAACTCCTTCGTCTTTCCGAGCGCGGGGGTTCCTCCCGTCCCCGCGTTTCGCGGGCGTGGTCGCCCGCACTGCCTTTCAGCCTACCCCCCGATATTGACCCTCGGCATGCCCACGATGGCATGCGGCGATTCCGTCGTCGTGCGTATCGTGCACGCCGCACGTACCGTACACGCCGCACGCACCGACGCATCGTGCGCACGCCGTCGTCGTGCGTCGGCTACCGGATGACGGCGTGCTGGGCGATCCAGCTGTGCATGGCCACTGCGGCGGCGGCGCCGGCGTTGATGGAGCGGACGGAGCCGAATTGGGAGATGTAGACCACGTCGTCGGCGAGGTCGAGCGCGGTGCGGGTGAGCCCGGGGCCTTCGGCGCCGAAGAGGAGCAGACAGCGTTTGGGGAACGCGTAGGTCTCCATGGGGACCGCGCCGGGGATGATATCCATGGCGATGACGCGTGCGTTTTCGAGTTCGCGGATGCGGGCGTCGGCCGCGTCGAGTTCGGCGAGGTATGCGGCTTGGCTGCGGGCCGGTTCGCCGGCCGAGCCGGCCGAGCCGTCGTCGGCATGGCCGGATTCGACGTATGTCGGGGCGGATGGATCGCATTCGGGATGTCCGGCGTTCGTCGGCGTGGAAACGTTCCGGAATGCGGTGGAACCGGCGTCGTGGGACGTCGGGGCGTACGCCCCTCGTGCGACTTCGTGCGCGTGGAACGCCGCGGCCGCCGCCCGCGCGCGTTCGGCGGCGATTTCGCCGGCGATGCGGTTGCGCCAGCATTCGACCAGTTCGGCGATCGACGGATGGTGCTCCATGTGCTGGTACAGTTCGGTCATCAGCGCGCCGTTGCGGTTCCATTTGTGCGGTCCGACGATGTGGACGCGCTTCGCCTGGAATGCGTTGGCGGTGCGCACCATGGATCCGATGTTGAAGTCGTGCGTCCAGTTTTCGATGGCGACTTCGAAGTCGTGGCGTCCGTGGGCGTCGAGGTCGGCTTTGATGGCGTTGACGGTCCAGTAGCGGTAGCGGTCGAGCACGTTGCGCCGGTCGCCTTCGTCGAGGAGGGTGGGGTCGTAGCGGAACCGATTGGGGTACAGCGGCGACGTGGGGTCGTCGGGCCGCGGTTCGCCCGCGTGTGCTTCATTCCATGGTCCGACGCCGACTTCACGGAAGACGGGTTCGCCGGAGCGTTCCGCTTCGATGTCGATGGGGTTGCGTGGGTGCACTCGGTTACGCCTTGAGTTCGTCTTCGTGGAAGACCTGGATGAACGGGATTTCGTGGCGCGCGCCGTCGACGGGGCTGATGACGGTGATCTCGTGTTCGTCCGCGCCTTGGCCGACGCCGCCCACCAGGGAGGCCACGGCCACCACGGACGCGCCTTCGTGTTCGACGATGGAGAAGTCGAGGCTGAGCTCGTTGCCGTTGCGCAGCGTGACCAGGGAGCTGGTCTGCACGTAGGATTTCTCGGACAGCCAGGCGTCGAGCAGGATCACGCGCTTGCCTTTGATGGAGGGACCCTTGACGGAGGGGAACACGAAGTCCATGACGAAGCCGTCGAGGTTTTCGCCGCGGGATGCGGCCGCCTGGATGGCGGCGCTGACGAGCGGCACGGAGGCGGCGGTGAGCGCGCCGACGGCGTCGAAGTCGTCCACGGAATAGCCGGCGTCCTCGAGGGTGTCGAGCAGCACGTGCCCCATCACCGAGGCGCTGCGATGGTCGAGGGTGACGCCGTAGAGTTCGGAGAACGGGCGTCCCACCACCGTGGTGGCCAGCAGGGTGCGCAGCTGTTCGCGCGGCTCGAGCGAGGCGAAGTCGAGGGAGCCGTCCTCGAGCGTGCGGGCTCCCGTGCCGGGCGTCTTGCCTTGGGCGCCGTCATGTGCGTTCCCGCGCAGTTCGGCGGGGCCTGTGGGGCGGAATCCGGATTCACTCATGTGCTCCAGAGTACGGCCCGCCCTCGTCACCTGAGCCAACGGCATCACCTCCTGCCGTCCGGGTCCTGGCTCCCGGACGCACCTGGTCCTTCGGGCGCGTCCTGTCCGGCGACTTCGGGCGCGGTGAGCTCGTTGATGTTGGTCTTGTCCGGGTCGAGCAGCGGCACTTCGCCGATGATCTTCGTGGGGTCCACTTTCTGCAGCTTGCGCGCGGTGGGCAGCACGCGGCGTTCCAGACTGGAGGCGAACGCGTTGTATGCGGCCACGGTACGCGTAATTTGCGTGCCGAGCTTGGTGGCGTGCTCGCCCAAGGTGGCGAACCGCGTGTAGAGGTCGCGAGAGAGGTCGAACAACGTCTTGGCGTCGTCGGTAAGGCTCTGCTGCTGCCACGCGTACGCCACGGATTTCAATACCGCCCACAGGGTGACCGGCGAGGTGAGCGCCACCTTCCGGGCGAACGCGTCGTCCATGAGCGTGGGGTCGGTCTCCAATGCGGCCTGCAGCAGCGCCTCGTTGGGGATGAACGCCACCACGAAGTCCGGAGCGGTGCCGAACGCCTCCCAGTACGCCTTGTCGCCGAGCACGCGCACATGCTCGCGCAATGCCTTGGCGTGCGCCTTGAGCAGTTCACCGCGACGGGCGAGCGCCTCCGGACCGGCGGAATCGGGGATGGCGCATGCGCGCTGGTAGTCGGAGTACGGCACCTTCGCATCGATGGGAATGGTCTTACCGCCGGGCAGGTGCACCACCATGTCCGGACGCTGGTCCCGGCCGTCCGCACCCGTGACCACCACCTGCGTGTCGAAGTCGACATGCTCCAGCAGACCGGCGGACTCCACGATGTTCCTGAGCTGCGCCTCGCCCCACGCGCCACGCACCTTGTTGTTGCTCAGCGCGGCGGACAGCGCGCTCGTCTCCCTGTCGAGGCGAGACTGCTGTTCGTTCAGTCCCTTGAGCTGCTCGCCCAACGCACCCATCTCGCGCTTGCGCCCCTCCTCGATCTGCGTGACCTTGGCCTGCAGCGCGTCGAGGTTCTTCTGCACGGGCGCGAGCGCGGCGATGACCCGGCTCTGCTCCTTGAGACGCTGCTCCTGTTCGACGCGCCTGCGTTCGGCCGCCTCCGCCTCCACCTGACGGCGTTCCTCCGCGACCTTGGCCTCCGCCTGACGACGCTGTTCGGCCGCCTCCAGCTCGGCGCGCCGACGCTCCTCGGCCTCGGCTGCGGCACGCTCCCGCTCACGCTGGATGCGCACCTGCTCGGCCTGCTGGGCCTGCGCGAGCTGGGATTTGACGTAGGCGAGCTGCTGGCCCACGCCCTCATGCTGCGCACGGACCTCGGCGTACGCGGCGTTGAGCCGCGCGATCTCCTGACGGGCATCCGCTTCGCGCGACCGCATGTCCTCCAACTCGGCGAGGCGGGCATCGCGCGCGCCCTCCCGTCCTTTCGCCTTGCCCAAGGCGAATCCGAATGCGGCGCCGACCACGGCGCCTGCGAGCAGCACGATCGCCGCCGCCATCCATACCAATGCGTTTCCAGTCATGGCCCCAAGTAAAACACGGACACGCCGGACCGGTAAATATGTACCGGTTTTTCCCGACACGCCGCACTATGGGCCCATGGACACCACACGACCGGCGCCCACACCGCGGCGCACACCACCGTCTTCAGGAGCGCACCAGCCGCGCGATGGCCGCGGACGCCTCGGCGAGCTTGTCGTCGGCGACGTCGCCGCCCTGCATGGACGCCTCCCGCACGCAGTGCCCCAGATGATCGTCCAGCAGCAACAGCGCCACGGATTTCAGCGCCGAGTTCGCGGCGGAGATCTGCGTGAGCACGTCGATGCAGTATTTGTCGTCCTGGACCATCTGCTCGACGGCGCGCACCTGTCCCTCGATGCGGCGCAGCCTCGCCAGCACCTTCGCCTTGTCGTCACCGTATCCATGCATGGGGCGCTCCTTCCTCGGCTCCCGACGGGTCGCCGGATTCATCCCTTGGAAAACACCGCCCATTATACCCCATAGGGGTATAGGGTATACACTGTCATCGGGGCTAAGATGGGCTTGGATGACGGATCTGGACGATTAACCGGAGGGACCGACGCGACCGGAACAGCCATCGGCCGCCCGGAAACGGCCCCAAGGAACGGGAAGCAGGCAAGGAGCACGCATGGAACTCAACATATTCGCCATCGTCGCGGCGCTGGTGTGCGCGGCCGCAGCCACATGGCTCATCCTGCGGTTCTTCTTCGGCGAGCGCAAAGGCGTTGCCGGCGAGATGCAGGGAAGCGAACAGCGTGCCGTCATCACGGTGAAGGGCGGCTATTCACCGGACATGGTGACGATGCGCGCCGGCGTGCCGATCGTGCTCGAGTTCGACCGTAAGGAGACCGGCGAGTGCACCTCGCACGTCGTGTTCGGCGATCTGGGCATCGACGCCATGCTGCCCGGCAATGCCGCCACCGAGGTGCGCCTGCCCGCCCTTGCGGCGGGCGATTACCCGTTCGCCTGCGGCATGAACATGGTCCACGGCCTGCTGCGCGTGGAGGGCGACGGCAACGCGGACGGCAACGCATCGGCCGCCACCGGCCCGTCCGGCCGCGCCTTCGATTCCGGAGCGACGGGCGTCGCCGGCATCCCCGACGGCGCTTCCTCGCCCGGTATGACCGCAGGCACCGACTTCGCCGACGCGCAGGCGCGCGAGGCCGCGGAACGTCGCGCCGAAATCACGCATCTCACCAAACTCGTCGTTCTCGGCACCGTGCTCACGCTGCCGGTGTTCGCCGGGATGATGCTGCACATGATCGACCACATGCTCGTGCCGGACCGGCTCATCAACCCATGGCTGCAGGCCGTGCTCATCACGCCGGTCATGTTCTACTGCGGCGCCCCCATCCATCAGGTGGGCTTCCCCGCGCTGAAGCATCGCGCACCGGACATGAACTCGCTGGTCTCCCTCGGTACGAGCGCCGCATACCTGTACAGTCTGCTGGTGTGCGTGGCGCCGTGGCTGCTGCCGGAAGGCTCGCGGGAGCCGTACTTCGAATCGGTGGGCGTGGTCATCACGCTCGTGCTGGTCGGACGCCTGCTGGAGACGAAGGCGCGCGAAGGCACCGGCAAAGCGGTGCAGAGCCTCATCAGACTGCGTCCGCGCACCGCGCACGTCCTCACCTCCCCTGACGCTCCGGGAGGGACCGATTGGCTCGACCCCGCCCTGTGGAAGGACGTCGACATCGACGACGTGCACGTCGGCGACCTTGTCGTCGTCAAGGCCGGCGAACGCATCCCCACGGACGGCGTCGCCATCGCGGGCGAGGCCGAAGTCGACGAGTCGATGATCACCGGCGAATCGCAGCCAGTGGCCAAGGCGGCGTCGGACACCGCGTCTTCGGAGACGATGCCGTCCAAGAGCGACGCGATCTCACCGGACGCGACGCTGACGGGCGCCACCATCGTGCGCCGCAGCAACCTGCTCATGCGCGTCACGCAGGTGGGCGGCGACACCGTCCTCTCGCAGATCGTGGCGATGGTCGCACGTGCGCAGGCCACGAAGGCCCCCGTGCAGCGGCTCGCGGACCGCATCGCCCGCGTGTTCGTACCTGCTGTGTTCATCATCGCCGTGTGGACGTTCGCCGTCTGGATCGCCGTCGGCCCGCAACCGGCGCTGGCGCACGCGTTGGTCACGGCCGTCAGCGTGCTCATCATCGCCTGCCCGTGCGCGTTGGGCCTCGCCACGCCGCTTTCGGTGACGGCCGCCACCGGCGTGGGCGCGACGAACGGCATCCTCGTCACCAGCGCGAAAGCGCTGGAACGCGCGCGCGAGATCGGCACCGTCGTCTTCGACAAAACCGGCACGATCACGCGCGGCGTGGCCGACGACGATTCCGTCGACTGGTCCAAGCCCAGCTACGAGCGCGACCCCGTCAAGCCCGGCTCCAAGGAGGCGGTCGCCGCGCTGCGCGCCGCCGGCATCCGTACGGTGATGCTGTCCGGAGACAAGGCGGACGTCGCCGCGCACATCGCCCGCGAGGTCGGCATCGACACAGTCATCGCGCAGGTACGGCCGGACGGTAAAGCCTACTGGATCGAACGGCTTCAGGCGGAACGCGACCGCGCCATACAGTCCGGCGATGCGGCAGCGGACGATGCGCAGGCCACCGCCGGTGGCGTCGACGCCACCGCTCCCGCAACGGGTCGGACCGACGGCCACAAGGACCACACCGATGCGGAGACGTCGCGTCGCACCCGCCATCCGCGGAACCTCATCGCCATGGTGGGCGACGGCATCAACGACGCCCCCGCCCTCGTCCAGGCCGACCTCGGCTTCGCCATCGGCACCGGCACCGACGTGGCCATGCAGTCCGCCGACGTGACCCTCATGAGCGGCGACCTGCGCGGCGTCGTCAGGACCATCGAACTCTCGCAGGCCACGATGCGCAACATCCGGCAGAACCTCGGCTGGGCGTTCGGCTATAACATCATCGGCATCCCGGTGGCGGCCGGCGTGCTCTACCCGTTCACCGGATGGCTGCTCAGCCCCATGATCGCGGGCCTCGCCATGGCGTTGAGCTCCGTCTGCCTCGTCCTCAACGCGAACCGGCTCAACCATGTCGCGCTGCGCGGCGGAGCGGGCGACGGAACCGCACGCGCATCCTCCGCGGCGGACACCATCCGGCACGACGCAGCCGGCCGCGCGGACGGGCCCGACGGTTCTTCGACCGGCGCAGCCGACGCGTTCCCCGAACCCCACGTCATCATCGACGAACGCACCACGCTTCGCACCGGAGCC
Organism: Bifidobacterium saguinibicoloris; assembly: GCF_019331725.1. Lineage (GTDB taxonomy): Bacteria > Actinomycetota > Actinomycetes > Actinomycetales > Bifidobacteriaceae > Bifidobacterium > Bifidobacterium saguinibicoloris. The sequence goes on along the minus strand of NZ_JAHBBF010000017.1, from coordinate 8,746 downwards.
GAAGCCGACCCAAGCACTTCCCACGAACCACAGTCAGCAATGAACCCAACCAAGAAGGAGAACACCATGGAAATGCACCACATGCACATGCACCACGCCGCCCCCACGGACGGCGAGACCGCCACCGATCCGGTGTGCGGCATGACCGTCGCCGTGAACGCGGACGCCATCACGCGCGAATACGAAGGCAAGACCTACTACTTCTGCGGCGAGCACTGCGCCAACAACTTCGCCAAGGCCCCGCAGATCTTCCTCGAGCAGTAGCCGCTCCATCAATGGCAGGTTCCGCACACGCACCATGCACCCTGCCGCCTGTTTGCTGAGAACAATTTGCTGAGAACAATTTGCCGAGAACAGGCCTCTGGATAGGCCGTTGGTTGTTCCGTCCTCAAGTGTCGGACGGAACAACCAACGGCCTATTCTCGTAATCCCCTCATCCATCTCTTCTCTCATCCCGCAGGCGCTTCCTCATCACATCCTCAGCGCATCCTGCAAACGCTTCCCATCGCATCCTGCAAGCGCATCCCCCATCGCATCCCGCAAGCGCATCCCGCAAACGCTTCCCCATCGCATCCTCATCGCATCCCGCAAACGCTTCCTCATCGCATCCTCATCGAATCACCCGGCCAGCAATCAGCCGGCGAGCAGTCCCCATCCTCGCAATCTCTTCGGGGCGAATCCTCGCCCCGCCCTTGCCCATGTCCCCGGAACGACAGAACACGCCTCTCCACCATTCCGGACCAACCCCCAGTGGTCCGGAACACCTGAATCACCTCACGAAAACCTTCCGACGCCACAAACCATGCCACCGGAGCGCCAAACAACACCATCCACACATTCCGGACCAACCGCCCGCGGGCCGGAACACGAAAACACGCCCATCGTCCCTTCCCGGTCCACCAATGACGCCACCGGAACAACAATCATGCAGGCATTCCCATTCCGGACCAACCCCCAGTGGTCCGGAACACCTGAATCACCTCACGAAAACCTTCCGACGCCACAAACCATGCCCCCGGAGCACCAGACAGCACCATCCACACGCTCCGGACCAACCGCCCGCGGGCCGGAACACGAAAACACGCCCCTCGCACCTTCCGGGCCCACAACCAGCGCCACCGGAACAACAATCAGGCAGGCGTTCCCATTCCGGACCACAACCCCACGGGCCGGAATGCACAATCAAGCCCGATCCACCTACCGGGTCCACAACTCCGAATCCAACGGCCACTCGTTCGGCGTGCAGCCGTTCATCCCCTTCGACTGCTGCTGCATGAGCGGCGCCGGCTGGCCGCTGCCGCCGCACGGCGTCTCATTGTCGAAATGCCCCAGCCGATGCCCCACCTCATGGTTGACCGCCATGGCGCGATACCGGCGCAGCGTGCCGCCCGCCCCGGTCCATGACGGCGTGGCCCCACGCCACCGATCCCAGTTGATGATGACATCGTCGCCCACACGGCAGCTGTACTCCGTGGAACAACCCGAACTGTACGACGGCAGATACTGCGCTTCGGACAGGATCAGCGTGAACGAGCAGGAGCCCGCCTGCCCCTCGCCCGCCTGCACGAACGTGACGCCCGCGCGCGCCCAGCCGTGTTCGCTGTTCAGCGCCTCGAACGCCTGCGTGGCGAACGCCGTCACTTCGCCCACGTTCCCCTTCGACGCGACGCAGTATGTGATCTCACGGCGCGTCTTCCCGCTCGCCGCGGCCACCTGACGCGCCTTGTCGAGCAGGGCGGCGCGTTGCGCGTCGGTCACCGCCAACGCCTGTTTGTCGAGTGCGGCGGCGTCATTGTCCGTGTCGACGGCATTCTTTTCGCTCTTCGTGTCCTTCCCATCACCCTCGGAGTCCGTTTTCCCGTTCTTCGACGACGTCCCCTTACCGCCGGAGTTCTTCGCCCCCTTGCCGTCCGACACGCCCGCGCCGTTCGCCGTTGTCGTCGACCGTCCGTCTCCGACGTCGCCCGAACCGCTCCCCCGGCCGAACACGCCGAACGCGGCGCACGCCGCCAACGTCACCGCAATCGCAATCACGGCCGCGATGGCGATGACGACGACACGACGGATCGCGTAATCGCGCTTCGACGGCGACGTCTGCGGCGACATCGCCCGTCGGACCGTCGCGACGACTCCCGACATGGCATTCCACAGCGCGCGCACGACGTTACGTACGGCACCCCACGTACCACGATCATGCCGATCATGCCGTCCCGTCATACGCACCTCCCGGCATCCCCGTTCATGCCGGACGCACGCCGGCACCGCGCGGAGGACTCGCCAATCGGATTCCAGTATAGAAACGTGGACGGCCCGCGCGGTTCGAGGAACCACGCGGGCCGTCCACGGCAAACGGTTGCGACGCCGGTTGCGACGCACGATCACGGCCGGACCGTCGAAACCCTCGGGGCGGCGACGGTCGGGCCGTGTCGACCGACGTCAGCTGGCGAAGAAGAAGACGAACATCCACGCACCGATGATGGCGCCCACGATCGGGGCGACGACCGGAATCCAGGCCTCGTTCCAGCGGGAGGAGCCCTTGGACGGAATCGGCAGGATGGCGTGCAGCAGACGCGGCATCAGGTCGCGGGCCGGGTTCAGGCCAGGGCCGGTCGGGCCGCCCATGGAGGTCACGAGGCCCCACACGATGAAGCCCACCACGATGGATGCGGCGGCGTAATCCTGCTTGCCCCAATCCAGGGACAGGCAGCACAGGGCGCCGAACACGAGCACGAGCGTGCCGAACATCTCGTTGAGGAAGTAGTTGACCTTGTCGTTGTGCGCGTCGGTGGTGCAGAACGTGCCCAGGATGGCCTCCGCGTCCTCGGTCTCCTTGTAATGCGGCCAGTAGGTCAGATAGACGATGAACTGGCCGAGGGCGGCGCCGAGCAGCTGGGCCACGATGTACGGCAGCACCTCGTTCCACGGGAACATGCCGTTGATGGCCTGAGCGAGGGTCATGGCCGGGTTGATGTGGGCGCCGGAGACGCTGCCGAACATGAGCACCGGGAACATGACGCCGAAGCCGTAGCCCATGGCGATGTTCAGCCAGCCGGCGTGATGGCCCTTCGTGTTCTTGAGTTCGACGTTGGCCACGGAGCCGTTGCCGAAGATCATCAGAATGGCGGTGCCGAAGAACTCGGCCGCCAGCTTGGTAAAGAGGGAGTATTCCACTGCTTCTTCTTTTCTTCTCGTCCGGATTGATGATGCGACTGCCGGGAAGGCAGGAGTCAAACAAACCAGACAAGCATACGCCGAGGGCTGAACTGACACGGACCCTACGCGGCGCGGGTGCGAAGCGTGGGTGCTGGGTACTGGGTGCTGGTGCTAGGCGAGGCACCGGCACCAGGTGAGGGGCGTGGGCATGGGGCGTGGGACAGGGGCCAGGCGAGGAGCAGGACGCCGGGGCGAAAACAAAAAAAACCGGAATCTTTCGATTCCGGTTTATCTGTGCCCCCGCAGGGATTCGAACCCTGGACACGCTGATTAAGAGTCAGCTGCTCTAACCAACTGAGCTACAGGGGCTTGGTTAGGCGTTGAAGTGTTCCTTGCAACGAGTGATAAATATACTCACATCCATTTTGAATGCAACCCTCGGCGTGTCGCCCGGAATTCCAACGTTTCCGAAAGCGTGGATTCATCGCCTGCCGGACGCCTGGCTATTTCTCCGACCGCGCCAAATACAGCTCTTTACATAATCATTACAACCACGACGGGCTTCCGCGTCGGTTCCTTGCCAACCACGCCGCACTCCCGACGTCCGTGGCACGGCAGCGACGCACAGAGGCCACCCAGCGTCGCATCCCCGCCAACCCTGGCACACCACCGACGCCCATGGCACGGTCCCGACGCACAGAGGCCGTCCAGCGTCGCATCCCCGCCAACCGTGGCATGCCTCCGACGCCCGTGGCATGGTCCCGACGCACACGAGCCACCCGGCGTTGTTTCCCCGCCAACCCCGGCACACCAGCGACGCCCGTGGCATGGTCCCGACGCACACGGGCAACTCAGCGTCGCATCCCCGCCAACTCTGGCACGCCGCCGACGCCCGTGGCACACCGCCGACGCACACGGGCAACTCAGCGTCGCATCCCCGCCAACTCTGACACACCGCCGACGTCCATGGCACGGTCCCGACGCACACGGGCAACCCAGCGTTGTTTCCTTGCCAACCTTGGCACACCGCCGACGCCCGTGGCACGGTCCCGACGCACACGGGCCACCCAGCGTCGCATCCCCGCCAACCATGGCATGCCTCCGACGCCCGTGGTACACCAGCGACGCCCGTGGCACGCAGACACCACCCGCACGCGCTATACGCAAACCCCGCGCTATACGAAATACGAAATACGAAAACCCCGCGCCTCCACGTGACGATGTCACGCAGGGCGCGGGGTCTCCGATGCTTAAGCTCAGACTCCAATGGCTTCAATCAGAAAGCCCATGTCTGATGGGGTTCCGACGGCGGAAGCCACCGGAATCATGCAGTTGGTGCAGCCTAGATGGCCAACGTCACTCGGCGACGACCTTCACGAAGAAGTTCGCGACGATCTCCGGGTGGAGCTGGACCGTGGCCGGGAACTCGCCGGTGGTCTTGATGGACTCGACGGTGATGGCCTTCGGGTCGACCGGGGCCTTGTCGAGCAGGGCCATGGCGATGGCTTCCTTGGAGATGCCACCGAACAGCTTGCCGGACTCGGAAACCTTGGCGGCGATCTCGACGGCGGAGCCCTCGATAGCGGCCTTGGCGGCGACGGCGTCCTCACGGGTGGCGACGGCCTTGGCCAGACGGGCGCGCTTCATGGCGACGATCTGGGCTTCGGCACCCTTGTTCCACGCGAAGGCGAGGCCCTGCGGGATCAGGTAGTTGCGGGCGTAGCCGGCCTTGACGCTGACGACGTCGCCGGAGTGACCCAGGTTCGGGACGGTCTTGGTGAGAATAACCTTGGATTCAGCCATTTCTTCAGCCTCCTAAAACTCAGCGACCGGACGTGGCGTACGGCAGCAGAGCCATCTCGCGGGCGTTCTTGATCGCCTTCGCGAGCTCGCGCTGCTCCTGCACGGTGACGCCGGTGATACGACGGGAGCGGATCTTGCCGCGATCGGAGATGAACTTGCGCAGCAGCGCGACGTCCTTGTAATCGATCTCGGTGACCTTCGCCGCCTTCAGCGGGTTCGGCTTCTTCTTGAACGGCTTGACCGGCGGTTGCGGCCTCTTGCGGGACATGATGTTCTCCTTGTTTACGATGTGATGCTTGATTGCTTGCGTTGCGCTGGATCGACGCTCATCGTCCGTCCGACGGTCCGGACCGCGTTCACGCGGTCGCCGCGACGGTCATGACGTACGGCATGCCGTACGTCGCGAGGGACGGGGACGAGCGGTTGGACGGATCAGAATTCCGGCTCGCCGTCGGCGTTGCCGCCGAAATCGGAGGAGCCGCCGAAGGTCGAGAAGCTGCCGGAACCGGCGTCGCTTCCCCACGGATCGGCCGCGGGCGCCTGCGGGGCGGCCGGCGCGGACGGGGCGCTCTGGGCGGGCTGGGCGTTGAAGCCGGAGCCGCCACCCTGGTAGCCGTTGCCACCGGAGTAGTTGTTGCCGCCGGCGTAGCTGGCGCCGCCGGAGTAGCCGCCGTTGCCGCCGTTGCCGAATCCGCCGCCGTTGTTGCCGTAGCCGCCGTTGCCGCCTTGGTTGCGACCGGCGAAGCCGCCCTGTCCGGAGGACTGGCGGGTCACCTGTGCGGTGGCGTAGCGCAGCGACGGGCCGATTTCGTCGACCTGCATTTCGACGACGGTGCGGTTGGAGCCGTCCGAAGCCTGATAGGAACGCTGCTGCAGGCGACCCGTCGCGATCACGCGCATGCCCTTGGAGAGGCTCTGCGCGCAGTGATCGGCGAGATCGCGCCATGCGCTGCAGCGCATGAACAGCGCCTGACCGTCCTGCCACTGACCGGACTGGCGGTCGTAGTTGCGCGGCGTGGACGCGATGGTGAAGCTCGCCACGGTGGCGCCGGAACCGATGGTTCGCAGCTCGGGATCCGCGGTGAGGTTGCCGATGATGGTGATCGTGGTTTCGCCTGCCATGACGTTACCTTCTTATCGATGTATCGATTTCCAGCGTGACGCTGGGCTAACGCTTACTTGGCGTCCTTACGAAGGATCTTCGTACGGATCACGGATTCGTTGAGGTTGAGCACACGGTCGAGCTCGGCGCTGGTAGCGGGCTCGGCGGTGTAGGTCACCACGACGTAGTTGCCTTCGGTCTTGCCGGCGATCTCGTAGGCAAGCTTGCGACGGCCCCAGAAATCGGGCTCATCGACGGAGCCGCCTTCCTTGGTGACGAGTTCCAGATACTGCTCGGTCAGCTTCTTCAGACCGCGCTCATCCAGCTCAGGATCGGCGATGAACATCAGTTCGTACTTGTGCGCAGACATCACCCACCTCCTTCGGACTATTCGGCCGTGGACTTTCCACGGCAGGAGTGTGTATACGCGTTCGTTCCCCGGTTCCTCACGCCCGACTTGCGGACGGAATCGCCGGAAAACACAACCTCACCAAGATAACGCCGCGGCTCGACAGCGAACCGGGCATGTGCCGGACGGCCGTCACGCATTCCACCGTGCACACCCAACCGTGCACAACCAACCATGCGCCCACCGTGCGCCCACCATGCGCCCACCATGCGCCCACCATGCGTCTTTCAGCTTTCCTCGGACGCTCCCCGGACGCCCCTCGAACCACCCACAGAGCGGGCATCTTCCCCATTCCCGACGCACATCACTAGAATTAAGGTGATATTGACCAGAGAAGCCGAGCAGAAAGAAGGGACTCTCATGTTCTGTCCTCATTGTGGAGCGGGCATGCGCGAAGGGGCGAAGTTCTGCCCCGCGTGCGGCCAGGCGGTCGCCGCCGCGAGCGCGGCGCCCCAGCCGGCCGCCGCCCAGTCAGCGCAGCCCTTCTACGACACGACCGCCATCGGCCAGCACGGCGCCGCTCCGATGCCCAGCGTCCCGATGCCGCAGGCCACGCCGTCAGCCCGCCAGTTCTCGCCGTCCGCAGGCGCCGCCCCGTCGCAGCCGATGCCAGCCCCCGGCATGAACGGCACGCCGTCCGGCGCCGCTCCGGTCGGCGTCCAGCCGATCACCGCCGATCCGTTGGTCAAGGAGATGGTCAGCCCGCGCAACATCCAGGCGATTCTCGCGTCCGCCGGTTTCGGTCTGCTCGCCGCGATCGTGATCTCCATCTTCCCGGCGATCGCCTTCATGCAGTCCTCCGACCTGAAGGAGTACCTGTGGCCCACTGATTTCAAGGAGCCCAATTTCCTTCACTGGCTGATTCTGGCGACCACCTGGGGATTGTCGGGCGGTATCGTTCCCCGGCACGGCTCCGTCGATTCCCCCATCAGCCAATCACAACTTGAGGGGCTGCACGGGTTCGGTTCCCTGGGTCTGACAGGTGTCGTCCTGATCGCCGCCGCCGCCTTCGGTGCATACATGCTGGCGCGCAAGGGCGCGATCCGGTTCAAGTGGGCCGGTGTCATCAGCCCCTTCATCGCCGCGCTGCTCGCGGCCACCGTGTTGACAATCATCGCAGCGATCGGCGCCGCCCCGCTTCGTGAAGGCAGAACCGTCTACCTCTATCTTTCCGGCGCGACGTTCCGCACGTTCGCGATGACGTTCCTGCTCACGCTCATCGGCTCGGGCCTCGGCTACATGCTCGCGCAGTACGCCCCCGATTCCACGAACGTGTTCACCGCGGCATGGCGCTGGCAGCACCGTACACGTGGATTCGTCCGCTCCTTCCTGGAATTCGTCGAGCTGCAGTTGATTCTTATCCTCATCATCGGCATCGTGCTGACGCTGTTCATCACGTTCAAATCCAATCAGGGCCAGTTCGCCCTGCTGTTCCCGTTGACCATCCCCACGCTCGGCGAGCTGTTGTTCGTCATCGCGACATTCGGCGGCGTCACCGAGAGCGGAAGCACCGACACTCTGGGACTGTTCAGCTGGGACACCCCCACCGACACGCTGCTCAGTTCCGTTTCCGCATCAATCAAACTGTGGATTCCATGGGTGATGTTCATCGCCATGCTGATTCTCTTCTTCTACGTGGCGCTGCGCGCCTCCGCCCGCAACCTGTACGATCCGGCGTTCAAGGGATGGGGCCACAGCTGGAAGATGCCCGTCGCCATCATGACGTTCTGGCTCATCGGCGGCGTCCTGTTCTGCACCTATACGGTCGACACCACCATCGACTCCATCAGCTCGTCCTACGGCCCCGCCCTCTGGTACTTCCTCGTGATGGGCGTGTGGGCGTACCTGATCGAGGCCGTGGCGAACTCGTTCGGCCCGTCCATGATCATGTCGATGCAGGGCGCGTGGAAGCTGTTCGCCGGCGGCACCGTCCAGACCACGCCGCAGGAGGTCGTCGACTACGTGGCCAGCTGCAACGGCCGCTGGTTCAAGAAGTACCCGTCTTCCGGCGTGCCGTCCGCATCCGCGCTGGCCGTCGCGCAGGCCGCGAAGGCACAGGCCGCCAAGGCGCGCGCCGCCGCGCAGACGCCGGTCGCCGCGGCCCAGGCGCCGTTCGCCGCGAACGGCCAGCAGTCTGCCGCCATCCCACCGATTCCGGGTGCCGCTCCGGCTCCCGCCGCGCAGCCCGGCTACGGCCAGCAGCGGCAATACGGTACCGCCCCGTCGGTACCCACCCCCGCGGCACCGTCGGTCCCCAACCCCGCCACTCCGTCGGTACC
>NZ_JAHBBF010000016.1 GCF_019331725.1 Bifidobacterium saguinibicoloris | reverse complement strand
GGAAACTAGTCCGGGCAGGACGGGCCGGTGTTCATTTCTCACCACACGCCGAAGTGGACTAAATCCTGCCGCTCACATGGAGACTTTCCACACGCTCACACGGCCCACTTTCTATTGAACAGACACAGCGCGCCGCGCCTATCTGTTCGACCTCATCGGTGCGGAGATGCAGAGCACCAACGGCATCGAGGGCGTACGCTCCACACGCAAGGAGATCAGCGAGGCGTTGGAGGCCGCCGTCGGCGACGGCCCGCACAAACGGTTCAGCGAGTTCGCCAAACTGTTCCTCGCGCTTGGGAGCGACGACCCGGCGCGCTACGCCATGCCCGGAACACTCGAGGACATCAGGGACATCTACGACCGTGTCATGGCCGGCGAGCTTGCCTCCGGGGACGAACCGGATGGCGACCTGTTCCGTAAAGGCCCCGTCTACATCGACGACCGGGCCACAGGACGCCGCATCCATACCGGCATCACGCCGGAATCGGAAATCAAGGTCGCGCTCACCCAATGGCTCGCGCTTTCCCGCAACAGGGACGTTCCACCGCTGATTCGTGCCGCCTTATGCCATTTCGCATTCGAGTACGTCCACCCGTTCTACGACGGCAACGGCAGGACCGGACGTTTCCTGTTCGCCCTGCAGCTGCGCCAGCATCTGAGCATTCCCACCGCAATCAGTCTCAGCCCGGTCATCTCCGACGGCAAGGACCGCTACTACAGGGCGTTCGAGGACGCGCAGCACCCGTTGAACCGACTGGATGCCAGCCTGTTCGTCTACCGGATGATGAAATTCGTCGCCGAAGCGCAGAAACACATCATCGACGACCTGTCCGAAAAACGACATAGGCTTGCACGCGCCCTCGACCGTCTCAACGACATCCAGGCCAAGAACGCCTGGACGAACGAAGAAGGCGACATCGTGGCCGTACTGATTCAGGAGGAGCTGTTCGGCGTCGACCCTCACATCGTCACCAGAAAGCAATTGGGTGAGGGACTCCGGATGGGGCGTAAACGCGTCACACAGGCCCTCGATGGCCTTGAAACCTCAGGCGTGGTCACACATCTGGGCGTGAGGCCGGCACGGTATTCCCTCGTGCGCGAAACGGCGAGCGCCCTGTTGCAGGATTCCGGCGAAGACAACGAATGAGGGCCGTCCCCGGCGCCTGCCTGCGAGCGCCGGGACTTTGTTTCGTGGGTTGGGTCAGTCGCTCCTGTCAGGGCATTCCAGGTTCGGGGGCACCGTCCGCGGGTAGTTCTCATCCTTTGCCGGTCGGTTCGTGCAGTTGTCGTTCGAATCGTTTGTTCCCGCGTTCGGTCTGCCTTGATTCCGCTTCGATGCTGATCTTGGCCCTCCTGAGCCATGCGCGGGTCCCGGCCTCGATTTGACATGGTTTTCCTACCACACCATTTACCACACATACCACCCTCCGAAGGGGTCCGTTATGGTCCGGAACAGCATGCCGGAGAACGCGGAGGACGCCTCGAAACGTTGGTATTCCAACGAAAAAACGCCGCCCCGTGTGGAGCGGCGTTTCATGTCCGTGGAGATGCGGGGAATCGAACCCCGGTCCGATGACCGTACCCTCAGTCTTCTACGTGCGTAGTCTGCTGGCCGTGCGGCAGTTTTTCTGCCCCCAACTGTGCCGCAGACAACCGTTGGCGAGCATATCCGCAGTCAAAGTCCCGGTGAGGCCCTGTGGCTCAGCCTCATCAGCAAGTCCTCTAAACGACGCTCAGCATCCTCCCGAAGACGAGGAGGAGTGAACGGAGCGGCTGCTCACTGGTTAATCCTGGCGCGAAGCTCAGGCAGCGAGAGCGAACTCAGTGCGGTTAGATTTAGCACTTATTCTTTTGCCGGGGGCATCCACGAGCGGACCCGGCGTTCTCGGCACGCTTCCCTGCGACGAACAGGTCACCGTCGAAACCGATCATCCCCATGTTGAATTATCAAACCCCGGCCTTTCGACCGGACTTTTCAGGATACGCCTCCAGTCGACTTATCGCAACCCGGCGCGCCATGGCCTCATCGGCCACCGCCTCATCACCACGTCACCGAATCACCACGTCACCGCAGCACGGGCCGCAACGGCGCGGAGACGTCCACCTGGGTCTTGTCACCGATCACGTTCGGGTCGGAGAGAATCTTGTCGACCACGGCCTTCTTGAGCTTCATGTCGGACGAGTCCCCCCAGACGATGACGTGCTTGCCGCCTTCAAGCTCGGTGGTGACCGAATCCTGCGTATCCGCCGTGACCTTGGTGATCTTCCCTCGCAGCGACTCGGGCAGGGAGTCAAGCACCTTCAACGTCTCCTTGACGGCCCGATTCTTCAGTCCCTTCTCCACGCTGGACACTTCGATGACCGGGATTCCGGTGGCCGAGGCCCCGGCCACGGAGTTGAGGACCCGCGCCTGGGAGTCCACGGCGGTCAGCGAATCGGAACCGGTCTCCTTGAGCATCGCGGCGGGACGCTGCGCCTTGATGGTGACGGCCAGTCCGTGCGGGTACTGTTTCGTGGCCTTGGCGCTGGTGACGCCGGGAATCGACCCCATGCTGTCCGTCATCTGCTGCGTGTTGACCAGCAGCAGCGATTTACCGGCCTGCTCGTCCACGATGGAGCGGATGTCGGTTTCGCTCACCCATTCGTTGGCGCCCTGGACCGTGACCTGCGAGGAATCGAGCCGAAGCACCGGCGACAGCAACAGCAGCCAGCCCAATCCCGTCACGGCGGCGACCGCGAGGACTATGGCGAGGATGCGCAGCGCCATCACACGGACGGTGGCGTGTTTGCGTTCACGGGCTCGTGCGGTGAAATCCACGATCTTGGGGCGTGTGACGAGCCCCAGCGCCCCGGAGTTCTCCTTGAGCGTCTTGGCGACGAGGTCTTCGCTGCGCAGCCGTCTGGCGTCGACGAACGCGCCCGGCTGCGTCTTGGAGTCCGCTACTCCCCTGCCGCCGTTCCCGTCACGCCCGCGCGTGCCGGATACGGTTCTGCGGGGCCTGCGCTCCGGCACGCCGCCGTCACGTCGCGGCTTGGAGGATCCGTCTGCGGACCCGGCTCCGGCCCCGCCGGAGCTGACGACCCGTCCCGCCATCAATCGCAGCTTTCGCGGTGCGCCTCGAGCGCGTGGAGAATCACCTCGTCCATGTCGGTGATGTCGCCGGCGCCCACGGTGAACACGACGTCGCCGTGGTGCGCGCGCATCGCCATCATGCGCGCGGCGAGTTCCATGTCGTCGACGGCGCGGAATTCCACGCCGGTCATGCCCTGCGCCTCACGCACGATGGTGAGCGGGCCGACGCCCGGGAAGTCGGCCTGCTTCTCGCGTGCGGGGAAGATGCCGGTGACGATCACGTCGTCGGCCTTGGACAGCGCCTGGGCGAATTCGCGGGCGAAGAACTTGGTGCGGCTGAACAGGTGCGGCTGGAACAACACGCGGATGGTGCTGTCCGGGTAGCGGCGGCGCGCCGCGTCGAGCAGCGCGGCGATTTCGGTGGGATGGTGCGCGTAGTCGTCGACGACGGTGACCTGCTTGACGACGCCCTTGACCTGGAACCGGCGTACCGCGCCGCGGAATCCGGCGGCGGCGTGCGCCGCCGTGACGGGCTCGACCCCCAGCAGGATCGCGGCGCTGATTGCGCCGGCGGCGTTGTGAGCGTTGTGCAGGCCGGGCACGCCGAGGCTCACCGGCAGTTCGAGGTCCCCGCTTCCGGTGACGGCGTCCGGCAGGTGGAGCATGAACCGTTCCACGCCGGTTCCGGCCGTCTCCTGCTCCGATTCGATACGCACGTACGAGGCCCCGTTGAGGTCGCCCAGTTCCTGTTCGGTCGGCGTGCCGTAGGCGATGGCCTTCTTGGCGACATCCGGTTCGAGCGCGCGGAGCACGGCGAGGCCGTTCGGTTCGTCCACGCAGACGATGACGTGTCCGGTGACGTGTCCGGCGTGTTCGACGAATGCGGCGCGGTAGTGCGCCTCGTCCCCGTAATGGTCGAGGTGGTCCGCCTCGCAGTTGGTGATGATGGTCAGTTCGGGACGGTATTTCTCGAAGCTGCCGTCCGATTCGTCCGCTTCGGCGATGAGGGCGTCGCCCTGGCCGACGTGTCCGCCGTCGATGGCCTTGCCGTCGGCGCCTTGGATGGATCCGCCGATCGCGAAGCTCGGGTCGAGTCCGGCCGAGGTGAGGATGTGCGAGAGCAGGGAACTCGTGGTGGTCTTGCCGTGCGCTCCCGCCACGGTGACCGCCCGGCGGCCGTGCATGAGCAGGGCGAGGATGTCGCTGCGGTGTACGATGCGGGCGCCGCGAGCGTGCGCTGCCACGATCTCCGGATTGTCCGGCTTGATGGCGCTGGAGTAGACGACCGTGTCCGCGTCGGCCACGTTCTCGGCCCGCTGCCCGTATGCCACGGGGATGCCGAGCGTTTCGAGACGGTCCGTCTTGGCGCTGTGGGCGCGGTCGGAGCCGCCGACCTTCACTCCGCGCTGGTGCAGCATTTCGGCGAGCACGCTCATGCCTGCGCCGCCGATGCCGATGAAGTGCGTGACGCCCAGCGAATCGGTGGTCTCCTCCGGGCCGAATGCGGCCTTGGTGGGGTCGAGGATGATGGACGAGGTGCTGTCTTGGGTCACGGAACGCTCTCCTTGTGGGATGGTCAGACTGGTTTTCATTATGCCGCATGTCATGACACGGCCGCCGCATGCGGCCGGGTGACGGTCATGTGTGACGACCGTCGTCGCACGTCCGTGCGATGTCCGGGGTGGGCGGCGTGGGATGCGGCGGGTTCAGGCGAGGTCGAGGATGCGGCGCGCCATGGTGTCGGCGGCGTCGCGGATGCCGTACCTCCATGCGTTGGCGCCCATGGTCTCCAGCCGCTCATGGTCGTCGAGCAGCGCGGGGATCTCCTCGCGCACCCAGACTGGCGTCAGGTCGCGATCGGCCACCATGACGCCGCCTTCCGCCTCGACGACGGGTTGGGCGTTGAACCGCTGTTCGCCGTTGCCGATGGGCAGCGGCACGTAGACGGCGGGCAGGCCCAGTGCGGTGAGTTCGGCCACCGTGCCGGCGCCGGACCGGCAGATGATGAGGTCGGCGCAGGCGAATGCCAGGTCGATGCGTTCGAGGTATTCGGCGATGTGGTAGTCCCCTTCGCCGGCATGGTCGGCGCCGAGTCCGGCGACGTGTCCATCGCCCGCGTTCACGCCGACGAGTTCCCGGACTTCGTCGGCCTTGCCTTTGCCGGTGAGGTGGATGACCTGCGCCGTGGCGAGGATGTCTCCCGATGCGGCGGCGACGGCCCGGTTGATGCTGGCGGCGCCGAGGGAGCCGCCGGTGACGAGCACGAGCGGACGGTCCGCGTCCACGCCGAGTTCGGCGGCCGCCTTGCGGCGTGCCGCGGACCGGTCGGCGGTGAGGTCGTCGACGAGCGAGGCGATGGCGGGACGCAGCGGCAGGCCCACGCGTTCGATGGAACCGCCCTTCGCCGGCTTGAGGCCGGTGCCGTCGTAGACGGTGCCGATGAATTCGGCCCATCGGCTGCCGAGTTTGTTCGCCATGCCCGCACGCGCGTTCTGCTCGTGGATGACGATGGGGATGCCCATCTTGTGAGCGGTGGCGTACACGGGCGCGGAGGCGTAGCCGCCGAAGCCCGCCACGACGTCCGCCTTCCGCTCTTCGAGGATGCTCCTCACCTTGCGGGTCTCGGCCGCCCATTTCGCGGGGAACCGGAGCATGTACAGGTTGGGACGGCGCGGGAACGGCACCTTCTCGATGGTGTCGAGTTCGAAGCCGGCGGCCGGGACGAGGTCCTTCTCCAGCCCAACCGCGGTGCCGACCACCGTCACCTGGGTTTCCGGATCGACCCTGCCGATCGCATCGGCCACGGAGAGCAACGGGTTGACGTGTCCGGCGGTGCCGCCGCCGGCGAGGACGATATGCTTCATGGTGTACGAGCATAGTCGCCCCCTCGCCTGTTCTACAGGCGTGACACGTCGGCTTTGATCTCGGGTTGCTGGCGCAGCAGTCCCAATGCCACGCCGGATATGGCCAGGCACATGATCATCGAGGAGCCGCCGGCGGACACGAACGGCATCGGCACGCCGAAGACGGGGAACAGTCCGACCACCACGCCGATGTTCACGAGCGCCTGCCCCACGATCCAGACGGCGATGCACACGAGGACCATGGCGCTGTAGCGGTCCTTGAGCTGCAGCGCGCTGAAGATGAGGCACCATCCGAGGATCACGAAGATGGCGATCACCATCACGCACCCGATGAACCCGGTCTCCTCGCCGATGATGGCGAAGATGAAATCGTTGTGCGCTGCGGGCAGGTAGTTCCATTTCTCACGCGAGTTGCCGAGGCCGACGCCGAAGACGCCGCCGGAGGCGATGGCGTATTTGGCGTGCGTGGACTGGTAGCAGATGTTCTGCGCGTCGGCGGCGGAGCACGTAGTGTATGCGGCGAGCACGCGTTCGCGACGGTTCGGGCTGGAGGCGATGAGCGCCACCACGGCCACTCCCATCACGAAGGCCCCAATGGCCATCCACACGCCCGGGAATCCGGCGATGAGGAAGGCCACCGCACCGATGAACACGACGATCATGGCGGTGCCGAGGTCCTTGCCGCCGAGGATGAGCAGCAGGCATAGGCCATAGACGCCGACGACGCCCAGATACGCCTTGAGCTGTCCCTTGAGGTCCTTCGCCTTGCGGTAGTTCGCCCTAGCCGCGATCAGCGCGGACGGCAGCCAGATGCATAGCGCGAATTTGACGAATTCGGCGGGCTGGACGGTGAAGCCGAACAGGCGGATCCAGCCGTTGTTGCCGTACTGGCCCACGCCCAGGGACGTGAAGGTGAGCATCTGGATGCACATGGCCGCACAGACCAGGAAGAAGCCGCACCTGCGGTAGATCGTCACGGGCACCAGCGCGCAGACGAATCCGGCCACAAGACCTATCAGGCAGAAGAGCAGCTGGCTCATGGACTCCATGAACGGCGATTTGCCTGATGAGGCGGCGGATACCGCGGAGCTGGAGAACACCATGATCACGCCGAACACGCTCAACCCGAGCACGGCCATGCGGAATCCGTGGTAGCACCACAGAGGGTTGAGCAGGCTGCGCCAGCCGGTCACCGCGGCGGCGGGATCACGCCTGTCCGGGGCGGATGCGCGTCCGGGACGTTCCGGGCGATCGGACCGGTTCCGGTCCGCGCGTCGATGACGGTCAGCGTCCGCCATGCGCCTGCACCCACCGCTTCGCCGCCGCGGCGAAGCGGTCGCCGCGGTCCGCGTAGGAGACAAACTGGTCCATGGAGGCGCATGCCGGTGCCATGAGCACCACGTCGCCGGGCTTCGCGAATTCGCCGGCGGCCTGCACCGCACGTTCCATGACGTCGTCGTTCGGTTCGGGGTCGATGACGGTGAGCGGAATGTCGGGTGCGGACGCGGCGAAGGCGTCCAGCATGGGACGCTGGTCCTTGCCGATGATCACCGCGGCCTTGATGATGTCCTTGCGGTCCGCCACGAGGTGTTCGAACCGGCTGCCCTTGGCGAGGCCTCCTGCGATCCAGACGACCGAACCGGGGGCGAAGCTGGAGAGCGAGGCGTTGGCGGCGTGCGCGTTGGTGGCCTTCGAATCGTCGACGAAGCGGATGGCGTCGGCCGGTCCCTCACCGGGCAGGGTGGCGACGGTGGCGATGCGGTGTCCGCCGGGCTTGAACGCCTTCAATGCCGCGACGGCCTTCTCGCGGTCGGCGCCGAAGCCGAGCACCAGCGCGAGCGCAGTGAGCGAGTCCGCCAGCAGATGCGGGTAGATGGTGCCGTCCGGCTCGGCCAGATGCGAGAAGTCGAGGACGCGCGCCAGGCGGATCGGCTCACCGACCCTGCCTCCGGCGACGCCGCTCCGGTCCACGATCCATCCGTCGTCCACGCCGATCTGTCCGGCCTTCGGCTCGTGGAGCGTGAATCCGACCTTCAGGCAGCCGGGGGCGGGCTCCGCCTCCATCGCCTTGCGGGTCACGAGGGCGTCGTCCGCGTTGTAGACGAGCGCGCGTTTGACGCCGTGGTACACCTTGGCCTTGTCCGCGGCATAGTTCTCGCGTCCGCCGTGCCAGTCGAGGTGGTCGTCGGCGATGTTGGTGATGGCAGCGCAGTCGAGTTCCAGCGAGTCGGTGAAGTGCAGCTGGAACGAGCTCAGTTCGACGCACAGCACATCATGGGCGGGGTTGGTGGCGCAGCGGGACAGCGACATGGCCATGTTGCCGGAGGCGATGTTGCCTGCGGTGGGGGCGTCATAGCCGCATGCGCCGAGCATCTCGGAGGTCATCTCCGTGGTGGAGGTCTTGCCGTTGGTGCCGGTGATGCCGATCCATGCGGCCGGCTTGCCGGTGCGGGCCGAGTCGACGCGCAGCCGCCAGGCGAACTCCACTTCGCTCATCACCGGGATGCCGCGGCGCTGCGCCTCCAGGATGAACGGGGTGCGCGGGTTGAACACGGGGGACGACATGACGTAGTCCACGCCGTCCCAATCCACCTTGTCGAAGGAATCGAGGTCGGCGTCGGGCTTGCGCTCGTCCACACCGATCACGTGCGCGCCGAGCTCCCTGAGCACTTCCGCCAGCGACGTGCCGGATACGCCGAGTCCTGCGATGACCACGGTCTTGCCATTGATGTCCATAATGACCCCCTAATCGTTCCAGCGGCATTATTCCAGCCGAATGTGCATGAATGTTACGGCCGCCCGCGTCGCGGACGGCCGTATGCGGTTCCCCGTCAGCTGAACAGCAGACCGGAGCGTGTGGCCCAGTCGCCGTAGAACACGACGAGGCTGGTGAGGACGAACATGAGCTCGATCATCCAGAAGCGCACCACGACCTTGGATTCCTGCCATCCGCACAGTTCGAAGTGGTGGTGGATGGGCGCCATCTTGAACACGCGCTTGTGCGTGGCCTTGAAGTAGCCGACCTGGATGACGTCGCTCATCGCCTCGATGACGTACAGGCCGCCGAGGATGACGGCGAGGAACTCAGTGTGCGTGGCGATGGACAGCGCGGCGAACAGGCCGCCCAGGGCCAGGGAGCCGGTGTCGCCCATGAAGATGGAGGCGGGGTTGGTGTTGTACCACAGGAACCCGAAGCATGCCACTGCGGCGCAGATCGCGATGATGGTCAGGTCGAGCGGGTCGGAGACCGCGTAGGCGTAGCCGGAGTGGCCGGCGCCCTTGAGATGGTAGCTTTCCCAGAACGCGATGACGCCATAGCCGGTGAACGCGATCATGGAGGAGCCCGCGGCGAGGCCGTCGAGGCCGTCGGTGAGGTTGACCGCGTTGGTCCATGCGGCCATGAGGAAGTTCACCCAGACGACGAACAGGACGATGGCCACGAGGCGTCCCGCGAATTCGAAGCTGAGGAACGGGGTCTCGATGAAGCTCATGCCGGCCTGGGCGCTGGGGAACCCGCTTTTGGTGGGGATGACGAGCGCGAGCACCGCGTAGACGGTGGCGAGGATGAATTGGCCGATGAACTTGCCGCGCACGGTCAGTCCCTCGTTCTGCTTCTTACGCACCTTGGCGAAGTCGTCGATGAAGCCGAGCACGCCCATGGAGAGCATGGCGAACAGCACGAGGACGGCGGACCAGGAGGGCACGTCGCCGATGCGCAGGTACCGGTAGAGCGCGGACGCGCACCAGCCGAGCAGGATGGCCAGGTTGATGACCACGCCGCCGAGCGTGGGCGTGCCGCGCTTGATCTGATGCGACTTGGGGCCGTCCTGGCGGATGTACTGGCCGTAGTGCAGCTTATGCACCAGCCTGATGAGCATCGGCGTGCCGACGATCGTGACGAACAACGACACCAGCATTCCTATGATGAGCGCAATCACTTGGCGTGTTCCTTTTCCCTCTTGTTCCTATGACGGGCGGCCATGGTCGGCCGTCCGCCGCGTCCGTCCGCGTCTTCCGCGGTCAGGCCCGGTCCGGCGTCCAGCGTTCGGCCAGCGCACTGAGGCCGGAGGCGTGGGAGCCCTTGAGCAGCACGACGGTGTCCGCATGGTCGCGGGCGATGCGCTTGACGAGCTCGTCCGCCTGGCCTGCGTCGTGGACCCAGTCTACCGGCAGGTCACCGCCGGCCGCCTCGATGGCGCCGTGGGCGATGGATTCGGCCAGCGCGTCGAAACGCGCGTCCGTGGCGCTGCCGACGGCGATGATGTGGTCGAGGCCGAGACCGGCCGCGTAGGCTCCGATGCCGCGGTGGAGGCCTTCCTCGTCGCCGCCGAGTTCCAGCATGGCGCCGAGCACGGCGATCCTGTGGGGGGTGCGCCCGTCCTGCGTGCCGAACCGTGCGAGGCCGTCGAGCCCGGCCCGCATCGAATCGGGGTTCGCGTTGAACGAGTCGTCGATGAGCGTGAAGGTCGCGCCATCGTGTTCGACGGAGGACACGGCCATGCGGTGGGGGCTGATGCGGCGCTGTTCGCCGAGGACGCGGGCGATGTCCGCGAGCGGCATGCCGAGCAGCCGGGCGACGCTGGCGGCGGCCAGCGCGTTCATCACATTGTGCGCGCCGGGGATGCCGAGCGTCACCGGCGCACGGTCGCCGTCGTCGGCGACGAGCGTGAACGACGGACGGTCGAGGCCGTCGACGGTGAGGTCGGTCGCGTGCAGCGCGTCACGGTCCGCGTTGGCTGCGTCGACGCCGAAGTACAGGACCTTGCCCGGGGCGATGCCCGCCATGGCGGCCACGTGCGCGTCGTCCGCGTTGAGCACGGCGACGCCACCGGGGACGAGTCCCTGCACAATCTCCGACTTGGCCTGGGCGATGCGCTCCACGGACCCGAATTCGCCCAGATGGGCCACGCCCACCTTGAGCACGATGGCGATGTCCGGCGGGGCGATGGTGGTCAGCCTCGCGATTTCGCCCACGTGGTTGGCGCCCATTTCGGCCACGAAGTAGCGGGTGTTCTCCCCCACGGTCAACGCGGTGAGGGGCAGGCCGATTTCGTTGTTGAACGATCCCACGGGCGCCACGGTCTCGTCCATGGAGGACAGCAGCGCCTTGAGCAGGTCCTTGGTGGTGGTCTTGCCGACGGAGCCGGTCAGGCCGATCAGCGTGAACGGCTTGCCGCCGTCCGCCTCGACCTCGCGACGGCGGCGGATGTTGTGGCGCGCCAGCGCGCCGAGCGCATCCACGGTGTCCGGCACGACGATCTGCGCGATGTCCGCCCCGGCCACCTCATGGTCCACGATCGCCGCGACGGCTCCGGATTCGCCGACGCGGCCCACGAAGCCGTGGCCGTCGACGCGTTCTCCCTTGATGGCCACGAAGACCGTGCCCTCGCCCACCTGGCGGGAGTCGCTGACCGTGTGGACCGCCACCGGCCCTTCGGGCACGCCCGCGGCGGGGCCGACGAGCCGTCCCTCCACCGCCTGCGCGATCTCCTGGATGGTCATCGGCATCATCGTATGCTTCACAATCCTCTCCTCGTTGTTCGTTCGGCGGATCCCGCCGTATCATGCCGCCGCGTGTCCGCGGCGTACGTCCATCATCCCGGCCGTGTCCCGGCCGCCTCCGCTATTCCGGGTCTATTCCAGGTCGCCCACGACGCGCAGCGTGCTCCGGATGCTGCTGCGCCGCACTCCGGCCGCCAGCATCATGGCGATGGCCAGCGACAGGCGCCGCTCCTCCCCCGCGTCGTCGTTGCTCGGGGTGAGCCGGGCCAGGGTGTCGGATTCCTCGGTGCGGGTGGTCACCTTCATCTGCTCGTCCGCGAGGAACCCGTATTCCGCCTGCATCCGTTCGATGATGGCCTTGTCCGCGTTCACCGGCGCGGGTGCGGAGGAGCCGAGCACGTCGACGTTCACGGATTCGAGCGCATGCGGCGAGACGGTCAGGTCGTCGAGGGCGACGACGACCGCCGCAGCGCCGTCCTCGGCGCATATGGCGAGCGTCCGCTGCACGTCGAGCACGCCGAGCGGGTATTCGAGGTCGAGTTTGCGGTCCAGCGAGTACGAGCCGTTCACGCTGATGACGCCTTCGGGGTTGCCGATCATGTGCAGGAGGCGCGCGAGCTTGTGCACCACGGCGACGTTCTCCTGGGGGTTGCCGGCGCTGACGGCGAAAACGATCAGCGTGTTGCCCGGGTTGCCCGCCATCTGCGCCGCCAATCCTCCGAGCTGCGCGTCCGTGGGTTCGGCGAACAGCAGCGGCATATCCGGCTCATCCGGGAGCAGGGCGCGGCTGCTGTGCGGCACGATGGCGGCGTACGCCCCGTTGCGCCGCACCTGGCGCAGCTGCTCCACGTCGACGTCGTCCCGCGAGTAGTACAAGGCCCCCGGCACCACGGAGGACGGGTCGTCCGCCAGCGAGGTGACCGTGACGTCCGTGGCGAACGGCGGCACCAGGCTCCATCCGTAGTGTTCGACGATGTGCCCGAGCGTCATGCGCTGCATGATGGACTCGTTCACTGCGCTCATAGTCACCCTTTCGTCGTGCGTTTACCAATCCACTGCAATAGCATCCGTACGCGGCTTGGAATTCGCCACCTCGTACTTCTGCATAAGGAATTCACCGATCTGTCCGAACAGCTTACCCGACGTGATGCCGCCGTAGGTGCCGTCCGGATCCTGCATCACCACGGTGATCACATACTGGGGGTCGTCCGCGGGCAGGAATCCGGAGAAGCCGGCAACGATCGAGGTCAGGCGCCCGTCCGCGCCCGCCACTTCGGCGGTGCCGGACTTGGCGGCCACACGGTAGCCGTCCACGCCGGCGGTGGACTTGTAGTCCTCGCCGACGGTCTCCATCGCGTTGGCGATGTCGGAGGCGACGTTCGCGTCGATGACGCGGTCCGCCTTGTCGTTCGTCATGTCGGCGACGTGTCCGTCGGCGTCGGTCACGGACTTGACGATCGTCTGCCCGCGGTTGACGCCGTTGTTGGCGATGACGCTGACCATGCGGCTCAGCTGCAGGGCGTTGACCGTGTAGCCCTGTCCGAAGAGCACGGTGTCCTTGGTGCGTCCGTCCCATGATTCGGGGGTACCGAGCACGCCGTTGGTCTCGCCGGGCAGGTCCAGCCCGGTGGACTGTCCGACGCCGAACTTGGTAAGCATGTCGTAGCGCTGCTGGGAGCTGACGTTCTGCGCGGCCATGACCATGCCCACGTTCGAGGAGTTGCTCAGGATGCCGGCGAGCGTCCAATGCTCGTCGCCGTGGGAGTGCGAGTCGTGGAACTTCTGTCCGTCCTTCTCGTACTCGTAGGGCACGGTGAATTTGTCGGTGATCTTGTGCGCCCCGTTCTGGAGGATGGCGGCCAGCGCCGGAATCTTGCCGATGGAGCCGGGCTCGAACGTCTGGGTGACGGCCCGGGAGGCGTTGAGCTTCGCGGCGTCGGATCCGGCCTGGATGTCGTCGCTGTCCTCGAGCGCGAGGATCTCGCCGGTGCGGCAGTTCTCCACGATGGCGATGCCCCACTTGGCGTGGAAGGAGGAGACGTCCTCGGTGAGCACCTTCTTGACGTACCAGTCCACGTCGGAGTCGATGGTGAGGGTCACGTCCTTGCCGTCGACCGCGTCCTTGGACGCGGTGACGGTGCCCGGGATGACCTCGCCGCCGTTGCCGCGCTGGTACACGGTGTAGCCGTCGGTGCCGCTGAGCGTGCCGTTCAGGGTCTGTTCGAGACCGGCCACGCCCTCGCCCTTGTCGTTGACGCCGCCGAGCAGCGCGCCGATGAGCGTGTTCTCCGCGTAGACGCGTTCGCTGCTGAGTTCGCCGTAGACGATGCCGGCGAGACCGAGCTTGTCGATCCGGCGTTTGACCTGCGGGGTCACGCCGCGCTTGATGACGAGGTACTTGCCGGTGCCGTTGAGGCTGGCGCCGAGCTCCTGCGCGTTGAGTCCGAGGATCGGGGCGAGCAGGCGCGCGACTGCCGCGGCGCCGGTGGCGCCGACGGGCTTGCCGTCGATCTGATGGCAGTATCCGAGCGACTTGGCCTGCTGCGACCCGCATGCCACGGGGGTGAACGCGGTGGCGGCGTCCGGCACGCCGATGATGTCGTAGCGTTCCACGCTTTGCGCGAGCACGGTGCCGTTGGCGTCGAGGATGCGCCCGCGGTTGGCTCGTATCGTGACCTTCGACGTGCGCGAGTTGGTGGCGGCCTGCGCGGTGGCGCGGCCTTCGAGCAGCTGCACGGAGGCGAGCTTCACGAGGCATGAGGCGGCCACGAGCGCGAGCACGGCGCCGATGACGACGCACCGCCTGGTGAAGGAGTCGAACCTGGAGAGGGCTCGTTTGAGGGTGGCGATCATTGCTGTCCGCCTTCCGCGGGTTCGGTGTACCCGTCGAGGTCGATGGAAACGGAGCTGGACTGCGGGACCATGCCCATGTCGCTCGCCTTCTGGGGCAGCGAGGCCTGGAGCTTGTCGAGTTTCGCCTGGTCGTCCTGCACGTCCTGGGTGAGCTTGCCGATGGAGGATTCCAGCGACGAGATCTCGAAGGCGTTGCTCACCATCTGGGTGCGCAGCATGAGCGCGGCGACCAGGCTGGAGGCGAGGAACACCACCGCGATGACGATGTGCACCGTGGGGGCGCTGCGGTTGCGGATCCATTCCATGATCCGCCCGAATCCCTCGGCGAGGGTCGCGCCGTCCTGCCGTCCGCCGTTGACGACGCGCAGCTCGGGCCTGGAGGCGGGCTTGTCCGCGGGTTCGGGTCTGCGTGAGGGCGAGCTGTTGTTCGAACGTACCGTGCGGGCCGTTGCTGCCATGTCAGTTCCTTCCTGCGGTCGATGTGCGTGCCGATGCGGCGCGGAACGATTCGACGTACCGCTTCGGCAGTGGTCTGGTCAGCTCCACGGCGCGCAGCCGTACGGAAGCCGATCGTGGGTTGGTTGCGATCTCGTCCTTCCCCGCTTTGAGCGCGCCGCGCGTGAGCTCCTTGAAGAACGGGCGCGCGTCCGGCGGGATGACGGGCATGTCCGGGGGCACGTCTGCCTTGAGGCCCTGTGCCATGAACGTCTTGACGGTCTTGTCCTCCAGCGAGTGGTACGACTCGACGACGATGCGGCCGTGGCCGTTGAGGCGGAGCGCTATCTGGGGCAGGGTGCCGGCGAGCTTGTCGAGTTCGCCGTTCACTTCGATGCGCAGCGCCTGGAAGACGCGTTTGGCGGGGTTGCCGGCCGGCCGGTGCGCCTTGGGGACGGTCTCGTCGACGAGTTCGGACAGCTGCGCCGAGGTGTGCAGCGGATGTTCGGCCCGGCGGCGGCAGATCTCGCGTGCGATCTGCCGTGCGAAGCGTTCCTCGCCGTAGGTGCGGAAGATCCGCGTGAGGTCGCGTTCGTCGTATTCGGCGAGGATGCGTTCCGCCGTGAGCGTCTGTCCGACGTCCATGCGCATGTCGAGCGGCGCGTCGTGCGAGTAGGAGAAGCCGCGTTCCGTCTCGTCGATCTGCAGGCTGGACAGGCCGAGGTCCATGAACGCCGCGTCGACGCGTCCCAGACCGTGTGCGTCGAGCGCTTCGGTGAATTCGTCGAAGGCGGCGTGGACGGGGATGAACCGGTCGGCGAGGCCTTCGCGGGTCATGCGTTCGGTGGCGAGGCCGAGCGCCTCGGCGTCGCGGTCGATGCCGACGAGGCGCGCGTTCGGCGCGGCTTTGAGGAATGCGGTGGCATGACCGGCCAGTCCGAGCGTGCAGTCGACGATGACCGGTGACCGCAGGCCGTCGAGCCCTCCGGTCACCAGACGCACGCATTCCTCCAGCAGCACCGGCTGGTGAATCGCACCCAGGTCCCTTGTGCTCGCGTCCATCAGAAATCCACCTCCGGTAGTACGTCGTTCGCGATGTCGGCGTAATGCTGTTCCTTCTCGGCCAGGTACGCCTCCCAGGCCTCACGGTTCCAGATCTCGGCCCTTGTGCCCACGCCGATCACGACGATGTCGCTGCCGAGGTTCGCGTAGTCGCGCAGCATCTGGGGCACCAGCACGCGTCCCTGCTTGTCCGGTTCCTGGTCCACGGCTCCGGAGAGGAAGACGCGCAGGTATTCACGGGCGGCCTTGTTGCCCATGGACGTGCGCTGGATCTGCATGGCGATGCGTCTGAACTCCATGACGGGCAGGAGGTACACGCACCGTTCCTGGCCGCGCGCCATGACGAGCCCGTCGCCGAGCTGCCCGCGCATCTTGGCCGGCAGAGCCATGCGTCCCTTGGCGTCGATCTTCGGCGTGTAGGTGCCGAGGAGCAGCGGCGGCAGCGCCATGGCCTGCTGCGGCATCGGCTGCTGCATGCCCGCCATGGGGTTCGCCCCCTGCGGCACGCCCATCGGGTACTGTCCCTGCGCCATGGCGGCCCCGCCGGGCACGCCCATGGCCCCGGCGTTGCCGTACGCCGCGGAGCCGTCGCCGCCGGCCCCCATGGGCCAGGTGGGGGCGAAACCGTTGGAATCATTGACTTGGCCGGTCATCCGCCCCACCTCCTTAACGCCGCCTTGGGGACACCACGACCACACTGCTTCCCCACTTTACCCCACAGCTCCCCATTTTCCCCCACCGGACCACACATTTTCCTCTTTTTCACGTCGGAAACCCCACGAGGAGGGATGCCGGACGGGGCCGCCGGGCTGTCTGAAGCGAGTTCACGAGGTGTTCACCGGGTCTGCGGGACGACGCGGAGCGTCGTTCGGGGCTGGGAGTACATTGGAATGCCTGAGTTTTTCGTGAAGACACAAGGGGAAACGGACAATATGTCGAGTTACGCCTCGCAACTTGAGGAGGAGCAGCGCGCCGTCACGCGCGCCTACGACCGTCTGGACGCGTTGCGCGCCGAGGCCCGCCAACGTCTGGACGCGGTGCGCGCGGCCGGCTCGCATGGATCGCCCACGCAACGCACCGAACGGGACTCCTTCGCCACCATGTACGAGGACCGCCTCACCCAGCTGCGGGCGGTGGAGGACCGTCTGGTGTTCGGCAGGCTCGACGACAACACGGGCGGAAGACGCTACATCGGACGCATCGGCCTGTCGGACACGAACCACGAGTCCATGCTCACGGACTGGCGTGCGAAGGCCGCACGTCCCTTCTACGAGGCCACGCCGTCGCATCACGGCGACATCGTGATGCGTCGCCACATCACCCTCAGCTTCCGCGACGTCGTCGCGGTGGAGGACGAGGTGCTCGACGTGCATTCCGATCAGGTGGGCGAGGCCTCGGAATCCGGCACGCTCACCGGCGAGGGAGCCCTGCTCGCCTCGCTGAGCAGCCGCCGCACCGGCAAGATGACCGACATCGTCGCCACCATCCAGGCGGAGCAGGACCATATCATCCGCTCCCCGCTGAACCGCGCGGTGGTGGTTCAGGGCGGCCCCGGCACCGGCAAGACCGCAGTGGCGCTCCACCGCGCCGCCTACCTCCTGTACACGCACAGGCGCACGCTGGAACGCTCCGGCGTGCTGGTCGTCGGCCCGAGCTCCACGTTCCTCCACTACATCGATCAGGTGCTCCCCTCGCTCGGCGAGACCGGCGTGGTGTCCCGCACCATCGCCGACCTCATCCCGGGCGTGAACGCGACGGCCGTGGACACCCCGTACGTCGCCCAGCTCAAGGGCGACCGGCGCATGGCCAACGCCATCCGCAACGCGGTGGCCGCACGCGAACGCGTGCCCGACCGGCTGCCCACGGTGCAGATCAGCGGCATCCCGGTGCCGATGCTCGCCACGGACATCGAGCAGGCGATCGCGGACGCGCGTCGGACCCGCAATCCGCACAACAAGGCCCGTGAGACGTTCGTCAAATCGATGATCTCGGCCATGCGCATCCGCTACACGGAGCAGCTGGACTACACGCCCGACCAGGACGAGATCAACCGCGCCGTCTCCCTGCTGCGCATGAACGACCAGGTGCGCGTGGCGCTGAACCTCGCCTGGCTGCCGATGAACGGCGCCTGGCTGCTCGACGACATGTTCTCCAAGCCCGCCAAGCTGCGCCGCTACGCGCCGTGGCTGGACGAACAGGAGATCGCCGCGCTGACGCGCCCGCACGGCGCCCCGCTCACCCGTTCCGACGTCCCGCTGCTCGACGAGGCGCTGGAGCTGCTGGGCGACGACCCGAAGGTCGCGGCGCGGCGCAGGCGCGAGGAGGCCAAGCAGTCCGAGGAACTGCGGTTCGCGCAGGACACGCTCGCCCAGAACGGCATCGGCACCGGCCTGGTCACCTCGCAGATGCTCGTGGACCAGATGAACGGGTTCGACGTCGAGGCCACCGCGCAGCGCGCGGGCAGCGACCGCGAATGGGTGTACGGCCATATCGTGGTCGACGAGGCGCAGGAGCTCACCGCCATGGACTGGCGCATGCTCATGCGCCGCTGCCCGTCCCGCTCCTTCACCATCGTGGGGGACGTGGCGCAGACGAGCGCGCTGGGAGGCACCCGTTCCTGGGCCAGGACGATGGACCGTCTCTTCGGCCATGGCCGCTGGGACCTCAACGAGCTGACCATCGACTACCGCAACCCGCAGGAGGTGTCCGACCTCGCCGGCCGGTTCGCCTCCGCGCAGGGGCTGTACATCTCCACGGTGCATGCGGTGCGCACCATCCCGGATTCGGTGTCCCGGACCACCGTGCCTTCGGCGGAGGATCTGGCCGACGCCGTCGGCCGCGAGGCCGCCGCGCTGACGAAGGAGTTCGTGGCGCAGGACGGCACGGGACGCGTGGCCGTGATCGCGCCGCATCGTCTCATCGAGGGGCTGCGCGCCTCGGTGCGCGGCTGGATCGCGCGCACGCTCGGCGAGGACGAGGCGACGCGTCTCGCCGAGCAGGACCCGTGGGACCGTCAGATCGACGTGTGCGACACGGAGACGGTGAAGGGTCTGGAATACGACGCGGTGGTACTGGTGGAGCCGGGGCTCATCGACCAGGAGGCGCCGAGCCGCCTGGTGGCGGCGGCCGACCTGTATGTGGCGATGACTAGGCCCACGCAGCGTCTGGCCATCGTGCGGACCGCGGTGGACGAAAAGAATCTGGAACTCTAAGGTGGGTCATATGCCTAAAGCACTGTTATTGGAGAACATTCATCCCGACGCGGCCAAGTCGCTGCGCGACCACGGGTTCGAGGTCGAGACGGCGAAGGGCGCGCTGAACGAGGACGAGCTCATCGAGGCGCTCGAGGGCGTCGACCTGCTGGGCGTGCGGTCCAAGACGAGCGTGACCCGCCGTGTGATGGAGGCCCGCCCCACCCTGTCCGCCGTGGGATGCTTCTGCATCGGCACGAACCAGGTCGACCTGGACTTCGCCGGCCGTCAGGGCATCGCGGTGTTCAACGCCCCGTATTCGAACACGCGCTCCGTGGTGGAGCTGGTGATCTGCGACATCATCTGCCTGATGCGCCGCATCCCCGCGCACACGCATCATCTCAAGCACGGCGTGTGGGACAAGACGGCGACGGGCTCCCATGAGGTGCGCGGCAAGACGCTGGGCATCATCGGCTATGGCAACATCGGCTCCCAGCTGAGCGTGCTGGCGGAGGCGCTGGGCATGCGCGTGGTCTTCTACGATCTCGAGGAGAAGCTCGCCATGGGCAACGCCCGCCGCTGCGACACGCTGAACGAGCTGCTGGAGCAGTCCGACGCGGTCACGCTGCATGTGGACGGCCGCAAGGCGAACACCGGGTTCTTCGGCGAGGACCAGTTCTCCCACATGAAGCAGGACGCGATCTTCATCAACGCCTCGCGCGGCTTCGTGGCCGATCTGGGCGCCCTGAAGCAGCATCTCGATTCCGGTCACCTCTCCGGCGCCGCGGTGGACGTGTTCCCGGTGGAGCCGAAGAAGACGGGCGACCCGTTCGAGACGGCTCTGGCGGACGAGGACAACATGATCCTCACCCCGCATATCGGCGGTTCCACGCTGGAGGCGCAGAAGAACATCGGGCATTTCGTGTCCCAGCGTCTCGAGGACTACTGGGAGAAGGGTTCCACGTCGCTTTCGGTGAACCTGCCGCAGATCAATCTCGGCGCGAACCGTGGCGTGGCGCGCATCGCGCATCTGCATGCGAATCTGCCGGGCGTGCTGGCCCGCGTGAACCGCGTGCTGGGCGAGGAGAACATCAACATCGCCGCGCAGTCCCTGGGCACCGAAGGCGAACTGGGCTACGTGGTCACCGACGTCTCGCAGAAGCCCTCCCGCAGCGCGCTCGAGGCGCTGCGTTCCATCGAGGGGACGATCCGCATGCGCGTGATCTCCTGACGAGCCGTGCCGTCGCCGCGATCGTCGACAAGCGGCGTCGGCGTATGACATGACTGAGGCGCGTGTCTGCTTCCGCAGGCACGCGCCTCATCGTATTTCCGTCTGCGCCGCCGGGGCCGCCATGGACCGTCAGCGCTGTTTGAGCTCGTCGATGGCGTGTTGGAAATCGGACAGGTTCTCGAAGTTCTGGTAGACGCTGGCGAACCTGAGGTAGGCCACTTCGTCCAGGTCCCGCAACGGCTTGAGGATGGCCTTGCCCACCTCGTCCGAGGTCACCTGCGCCTGTCCGGTGGAGCGCAGGTCCTCCTCTACCTTTTGGCCGAGCTTCTTGAGTTGGTCCTCACGCACCGGTCTGCCCTGGCAGGCCTTGCGCACGCCGGAGATCACCTTGTCACGGTTGAAGGGCTCCAGGCTTCCGGACCGTTTCTCCACCAGCAACGTGGTGGTCTCCAATGTGGTGAAACGCTTCCCGCAGTGCAGGCACATGCGCCTGCGCCGGATGGAGTATCCGTCTTCGCTGACCCTTGTCTCGATGACCTTGGTCTCGGCATGATGGCAATAAGGACAATGCATGGCACCCACCATACCGTGTGGCGGCGCGTCGACGCCACCCGACGGGGTTTCGCCGGCGTCCCGCGCCGGCACGGCACCGGTGCACACCATGCCGTTCACTGCGCCGACTGCACCGGGACCACGATGCGCTGCCCGGCCTGCACGGAAGCGCTGTCCAGGTCGTTGAGCTCCATGAGCTCGTCCACCGTAGCGGACACGTCGCCGCCTTCGGGCGTGGCCATCTCCGCGTACGTCCACAGCGTCTGCCCCGGCTGGACCGTGTAGCTGGTCACCTCGGTGGGTGTCTGCGCGGACGAGGCGTGCGCGGGGAACAGCGCGCCGACGCCCACCCAGATGGCGAACCCGAACAGCAGCGCCAGCATCACCTTCGAAGCCAGCCTTCCGACGGTCCGTACAGCAGTCACATGACCCATGACCACCACATCCTTTCGAACATGTGTTCTATCGAACATCCGTGCTAAGTATTGCACATCCGTTCGAACGGCGCAACCCGCCGTGTCGAACATATGTTTGATTTCACCGCGCGTTCACGGTATGCTGGGCGCATCATGGAAAGGAGTGCGCCGTGAGCACGATACCGTTTGACCCCCAGGGCGCGAAGACGCCGGAGCACAGCCGTCTCACGGACAGACAGAGCCGGATTCTCGAGGCCATCCGCTCCTATCAGGCCGAACGCGGCTTCTCCCCCTCTTTCAGGGACATCGGCACGGCCGCCGGCCTGAAAAGCCCTTCCTCCGTCAAGCACCAGCTCCAGGTGCTGCAGGAAAAGGGATACATCCGCCTGAATGCGAACAAGGGGCGGGCCATCGAGATTCTTGACGACACCCAGCCGGCGTCGGTGGAACCGTCCCCCTCCCCCGCCGAGACCGCCGCCGCGCCCATCGCGGATGCCGCCTCCTCGAGCCGACCGAGCGGTGCGCGCATCTACCGCTTCCCCACCCCCAACCAGGATCTTTCGTTGGAGACCCGCGAGGTCCCGCTGGTGGGACGCATCGCCGCGGGCACGCCGATCACCGCCGAACAGCATGTGGACGACGTCATGCGTCTGCCCGAGCGGCTCACCGGGTCGGGCGGCACGCTGTTCATGCTCGAGGTGCATGGCGATTCCATGATCGACGCCGCCATCTGCGACGGTGACTTCGTGGTGGTGCGCCGGCAGGAGGACGCCGAGAACGGCGACATCGTGGCGGCGCTGCTGGACGGTGAGGCCACGGTGAAGACGTACCGCAAGGAGCATGGCCACCTGTGGCTCATGCCGCACAATCCCGCCTACTCCCCCATCGACGGCACGTACGCCACCATCATGGGCAGGGTCGTCACCGTCCTGCGCAAGCTGTAGACGAGTCAGGCGCGTGAACCACCACTCGTCATAGGTTTTCCACGTACTTGAAGACCACCCGATCGGAGTCGGGCGAATTCAATCGGATGCAATGGCACGTTGGGCAATCAAAGACACACTCAGGCGGCAAGGTCTTTTGCATTCACGGATTCGATTCAACTTTTTTGGCGTCAGCTCCCCTGACGGCTGATGCCGCCCTTGTGGCCGGTAGCCTTGAACGGCTTGACCCGCATGGCATGGCCGCCGTTCGCACCCGAGGCGCGCGCCGCGGAGACTCCGGTAGGTGCCGCCGCGGCCTCCGCGGTCTCATCGCGGAGACCACGCCCCCTCGATCCGCCTCCTTTGGCGGCGAGCGCCCTGGCCCACCGCTCGTCCATGGCGGCCTGCCGTTGCCCTTGCTTCGGTGTCTTCGTCACTTCGTTCCTTTCCTCATGTGCTCTCGTTGCCGTTCCAGCAGTTCGCGGACGCCCTTGACGATGTCCGGGTTACGCAGCGAGATCAATCCGGGGAAGATGCGCACCAGTCGGCGCTGCTGCCAGTTGAGGGAACGGGTGAGCATCTCGTCGGCCATGTCGATATGCGTGTCGATGGCTTCGATCTGTTCGAGCTTGCGCATCCTGATCTGTTCGCCCACGCGCGCGAGCCTCGAGTCGAAACTGTGCAGCCCCGCCAGAGTGATGGCCCAATCCGCCGCCGTCGCGACGCACAACACCGCGGCGACGACCAACACCACGAGTTCCGGCCACGATTCCACGATGGCCGTCATCCACGGCTGGACCACGAGCACCACCGCCGCCGCGCCGAACCCGAACGCCAGGAACCCATTGAGGTACACGCGGCCGTTGATGTTGAACGGCTTGCCCGTATAATCCCAGAACCGGACGTGGTAGAGCTTCTCGATGACCCACGACGACAGGTACTCCAACGTACAGGCGACCACGCCGCTGGCGAGGAACAAGGCGAGCGGATTGCGCACGTCATGCAGGAGCAGCAATACCAGCAACGCGCCGAACCCGTATATCGGACAGATTGGCCCGTTGAGCATGCCGCGGTCCTCGAAACGTCTGCGCAGCACCACGCTGAGCATCGTCTCCCATGCCCATCCCATGAACGAATACGCCGTCCAATACAGGAACCACTGCGCCATCGTAAGCGGCATCGTCACCTCGCTCCCTTCCGTCGCCGACGCATTCCACATCGGCATGGTCACCAGAATAGACGCGGCCGCACCACAATCGGAAAACGGCGACGCAGCCGCACACGAATCACGGCGCGGACGGACGCCGCGTATGATAGCCTCCCTGAGACGAGGACGGCGACGAAGCCGCCTCACCGAACAGAATGGAGGGCTCCATGACGGACGCCACGATCTTCGACCAGTACCCGCTCGACCAGTGGAAGGAACCGGACCATCGCATCATGGACCGGTTCTCACTGAAAGGCAAGAAAGGCTTCGTCACCGGCGGCGCCGGCGGCCTGGGCCGCAACGTGGCCGCCGCATGGGCCGAAGCAGGCGCCGACGTGGCGATCGTCGACCTGCCGCGCACCAAGGAGACGCTCGAACCGCTCGCCGCCGAACTGTCCGAACGCTACGACGTGAACGTCGTCCCGCTCTACTGCGACGTGTCGGACAAGGAGCAGGTCGACGCATTGAAGACGTCGCTCGTCGAAACGCTCGGCACGGTGGACGTCGCGTTCCTCAACGCCGGCGTGAACGTGCCCGGCGACGACGCGGACGAACCGTACGAAGTGTGGAAGAAGACCATCGACATCAACCTGACCGGCGCATACCTGACGGCGCAGATCGCGCAGCACATCATGCGCGAACACGGGCACGGCGGCTCCCTGGTGTTCACGTCGTCCTTGTCCGCACACAACGCGAACTTCATCGGCGGAGGTCCCTCGCCGGTCGCCGCGTACGGCGCGTCCAAGGCAGGCATCCACGAGTACGCGCGATACCTCGCCGCCGCGTTGGCGCCATACGGCATCCGCTCCAACACGGTCTCCCCCGGATACGTGTGGTCCGGCATCTTCGAGGGACGCATCGTGCCCGAAGCGCACGACATGATGGTCTCACCGGTGCCGATGCACCGGTTCGGCACCAACGAGGAGATCGCCACGGCCGTGCTCTTCCTCGCCAGCGACACCTCCTCGTACGTCACCGGCACCAACCTGCAGGTCGACGGCGGCTACTCCGTGTACTAGGCGACGCGAAACACGCAGCCCGCCTCCCCATTCACAGGCGGTGCGCGAGTCATCCCAGATGAACCGCGCACCGCCATCATCAAGTCTTGGCTACCGCATGACGATACAACGAAAGCCAATCCATGGACGGTCCTGAGAATCGGCCATCCCGCAACAAAACCACATGTGGCTTCGGCGCTATAGTAATCGCATGAGCATGATGATGTGTCCCGAATGCGGAACCGCCATATCCGAGCAAGCACGAACTTGTCCGTATTGCGGATTCTGTGGAGAGAATGCGGACCAGCCGATCAAAGGGCTGACATCACATGAAATCGCCGCCTCGCTCAACTACGACGTGATACACATAGAAGCAGAAGACGAAGAGTCCCCCGACACGGTTGAAATAATCGACACGATGGAAATCGTCGCCGACGATAAGCGGCGATTGCTGCACATACTCAACAGCTGGGAGCACGTGCAGATGTTGATGCCGGGCATGGTGCAGTTCCTGCAGCAGACATTCGTCAAAGGCGATGTACGGATGGTCGCGAAGATACCGCAACACTTCCAGAAGCTCGTCGATGAAGGCAAACTGCATTTCCAACAGGATCTGCAAGGGGAGACTCTGGCGGCGCTATATGACGGCAAAGGCCGGATTGTAAAGCAAGTCAGACTGGAATTGTCCGAACAGATTCCCGACCTGCTGCCGACAATGCAGCATCTCCAGACGCAAGCCGCCATATCGATGGTGCTCTCGGAAGTCAAGGACGTGAAAGCCGCGGTCCATGACCTCCACATCGAACAACAGAATGACCGTCTGGCCAAGGTGGATGCCGCATGGGCTATGTTCCAGCAGGCGCGCACGGTCACAGACAGGCGTCTGCGAGACCAACTGATGATGCACGCCATCATGCAGGCGAATGAAGCACGTAGCATCCTGACCCGGAACTTCGAGGAACAAATGCGCGCGATCGCGTACAACAAGCGACACAGGGGAAAGGATGTCAAAGCCGCCGACGCCTTGAACGCGCTCATGGGAATCACGGATACGATTCAGATAGCCGGCCGCGGGTATGCCTCTCTCGGGCAGACAGAAGCAAGCAATGAAGTATTGCGACAGTTCGGAGCGTTCATTCACGACAACGCCCTCGACGACGAGGATACGTTGATACGACTCAACGAGCATCTCAGTCTTGAGGCGAAAACCAAGAACAAGGAGAACCTGAGGCGTCTGAACCGTCTCTTGACGGGAATAGCACAGCCGCAGAGACCACAGCAGGCACTGACGGGCAAGCCCGCCGGCGTGGAAGCAATCGATAAGCCGATACGGCAGAAAGGCCACAGTGATGATGCTGAAGTGGAAGACCGGGACTGACACCGACAACGGCGACGTCTCGAACACGGGACAGCCGGAATCCTCCCCCGTGGAACGTCGACACTGCAAGGAGTGCAACGCGCCACTCGCGCGGGACAACAAAGGGAAATACTGCGAGAACTGCAAGGGCAATAGGGATGAGACACGGAACAAAGTCATCAGCGGTCTGGGCGTTTTCGCCGGCATAGCAGTGCCGACTGTCATCAAACTCGTAAAGAAGCACAGCAAATAGACCCGCACTCCCGCCGGCCCGTGGCCGGATGCCATGTGCTTCGGCCACGTAGTCCGGCGGACAATTCACCAGATAACCGGAAACCGAGCGGAATTACGGTTGTCCGGCGCACTTCTGCGCCGGACAACCTTCATCCGGTGGTATTAGGAGTTGCCCGGCGCGAGATGGCGTGCCGGATAACCCGATGGCAGTACATATGGGAGTTGATCGGTCACACGAAGGTGCCGTACAACGCGGCGAATCCCTCGATTCACGTTACCCGGCACGGACATTCCCGGAATCATCCCGAACCGCTCTGGAAATCACAGGAGAATCACGGTTGCACGGGCGATTTGCGTACCGGACAACGCCGGGAACCGTTCGAAGCGCGTT
Source organism: Bifidobacterium saguinibicoloris (assembly GCF_019331725.1). Classification (GTDB taxonomy): domain Bacteria; phylum Actinomycetota; class Actinomycetes; order Actinomycetales; family Bifidobacteriaceae; genus Bifidobacterium; species Bifidobacterium saguinibicoloris. The sequence continues at coordinate 29,865 of NZ_JAHBBF010000016.1, read as the reverse complement.
GTCCGGCGTCAACCCGTGCCGGACAACGCCGAATCGCCGTATATGGGGGTTACCCGGCAGAGCATCATGCCGGACAACACAAGAATCACTCCGAGACGTGTTGTCCGGCACAGAAATGTGCCGGACAACGGGTGAACAGCATCGAGACGGCCTATCCGGTCAAGCACCCGCACTGGACAGCATGATTCCACACCGCGTCACACACCATGCAGGTCATACCGCGACACGTGACGCATGACATCACACGCATCAACGCGGCATCGCGCACGGCGGCTCTTCATCACACGCACGTCACGCACATCACACGCACGTCACGCACATCACACGCACGTCACGCGCGGCACACACATCACACCGCGTAGGCGGCCCAGCGGCCGTGGGAATGCTCCACCTCGATGGGCATGCCGAACAGGCTGGAGAGGCGCTCGTCGGTGAGCCCCTGCTCGAGCGGACCGGTGTAGACGATGGTGCCGGCACCGGGATTGCCCATCGAATCGACGCCCTCCTCGGTGGCGTCCTCGGCGGGGATCGGCTTCCTGCCCATGATGGCGATGTGGTCAAATCCAGCGGGAATCTCCTCCAGACGGTGCGTGACGAGCACCACCGCGCGGTCGGAGCTTTCCTCGCCGATGCGGCTCAACGTGCGCATCACCTGTTCGCGGCCGCCCAGGTCGAGCCCGGTGGTCGGCTCGTCCATGATGAGCAGCTCCGGATCGCCCATGAGCGCGCGGGCGATGAGCACACGCGTACGTTCGCCCTCCGAAAGCCGCCACATCTCCTTGCCTTCGAGGTAGCCCACACGGAAGTCGTGCAGCAGGCCGCGGGCGCGCGCGTACTCCTCAGGCGTGTACGTGTCGCGCCAACGCCCGGTCACGGCGGAGAGGCCGGTGACGACCGCGTCGAGCGGATCCTCGAATTCGGGGAACTGCCTGCCCAGGTCGGCGGAGGCGAGGCCAATGCGCGTGCGCAGTTTGAACACGTCGTATTTGCCGAGCTGATGGCCCAGGATGAACACGCATCCTTCGGAGGGGAAGGTGCGCGTGGCGAGCATGCCGACGGCGGTGGATTTGCCGATGCCGTTCGGTCCGAACAGCACCCAACGCTCCCCCGCGCGGATGGTCAGGTTCACGTCGGTGATGATGACGCGGCGGTTGCGGCGGAATTCGACGTTCTCAAGCTGGAGCACGACGTCGTCGGCCATGGTCGTTTCCTTTCAGACGAACGCGTGCTCCCCGCATGTGCGGGAAGCACGCGTCATGGGTCGTTGGTCGTTATGGGTGACGGTTCGTCACCTGCTACTTGTTCTGTTACTTGCCCTGCTCGTCGAGCACGGACTGGTAGACCTTGACGGTCTCGTCGGCGATGGACTCCCAGCTGAACACGTCGCGGGCGCGCTCGTAGCCGGCCTGGCCCATCTTCTTGCGCAGTTCCGGATCGGCCATGATCCTGTTGATCGCGTCGGCCATGTCGTGCACGAACTTGTCCGGGTTCGTGGGCGTGCCGGTGCCGTCGTGCAGCTGGTCGATCGGGACGAGGAAGCCGGTCTCGCCGTCGACGACGACCTCGGGGATACCGCCGGTGGCGGAGGCGACGACGGGCAGTCCGCAGGCCATGGCCTCGAGGTTGACAATGCCGAGCGGCTCATAGATGCTCGGGCAGATGAACGCGTCGCAGCCGTGTTCGAGCGCGGACAGCTCGTTCTTCGGCAGCATCTCCTCGATCCAGATGATGTTGCCGCGCTTCTTGTCGAGTTCGGCGAAGGCGCCCTTGACCTCCTCCATGATCTCCGGGGTGTCGGGCGCGCCGGCGCACAGGACGATCTGGATGCCCGGGTCGACGAAGTGCAGCGCCTTGAGCAGGTACGGCAGGCCCTTCTGGCGGGTGATGCGTCCGACGAACAGCAGGGTGGGCTTGCTGCGGTCGATGTGGTAGCGGTCGAAGACGCCCCAGCCCGGATCGTCGTCCGCCGGGGTGGCGAACTCGGACATGGTGATGCCGTTGTACACGACGACGACCTTGTCCGGGTCGAGGTTCGGGTAGGCGGTGAGAATGTCGTTGCGCATGCCACCGGACACGGCGATGACGCGGTCCGCATGCTCGTAGGCGTCCTTCTCGGCCCAGGAGCTCAGGTTGTAGCCGCCGCCGAGCTGTTCGCGCTTCCACGGGCGGAACGGTTCGAGCGAGTGCGCGGTGATGACCAGCGGGGTGCCGTGCAGCATCTTGGCCATGTAGCCGGCGAGGCAGGCGTACCAGGTGTGCGCGTGGATGATGTCGGCGTCCACGTCGTTGGCGATCTGCAGGTCGACGCCGAAGGTCTTCAACGCGCCGTTGGCGTCCTTGAGTTCGGCCGGAGTGTCGTAGCCGACGACCTTGAGGGAGCCCTTCGCCTCCGCCGCGTTCGGGATGGCGGGCACGTCGGCTTCGGTACGCGGACCGTCGAACGCGCGCACGGTCACGTCGATGCGTTCGGCGAGGACCTTGGACAGCTGTTCGGCGTGGACGCCTGCGCCGCCGTAGACGTGCGGCGGGTATTCGCGGGTCAGAATGTCAACCTTCATTGGTTTCCTACCTCTCTTTCCGGACGGAAATTCAAGCAATACCCACTCTACGGCACGACATACGGAAAAACGCACAACCTTCGTCGTGCGTTTTCCGTGATTTGCGTGCGGGGTGCGTCACGTGGGCGACGCGACGCCGGTTCCGCCGGTTTTCCGTTTCCGCCGATCTCCGATTCCGTCAGACGGCGGTGCCGTTGGAGTCGAGGTTGGGGTTGTGCTTCGAATCGCCGGCGGTGAAGAACAGGCTCACCACGCCCACGATGAACACCGCGGACACGGTGGCGATGAGCCAGATGGGGCGCGCCGCGCTCGGCAGCCACATCACCACGAAGAACGCGATGATGGCGAGCGTGATGAGCGTCCAGCTGCCCACGCGGAACCATTGGCGCACCGAATGCGGCGCCTTGAACGCCTTGGGATCCTTGTAGTTCGGGTTCGTGGTCAGTGTGGTGTCGGTCTCCGCGATGCTGCCGCCGCTCGGCTTCCACGGCCCGAGGGACTCACCCTCCTGCAGCCTGCGGGAACGCTCCTGCAGCTGGTATTCGTCGATCATGCCGGCACGGCCACGCCCGCGCGTGGAATCGTACTGGGAGGGGATACCCCTGCGCGTCGCCTTCGCCTTGGCGCGACGTTCCGCTCGATTCGGCATTGGAACCACTCCTTCATCGTTCTGTCGATGCCGTCCCGGCCGTATCCGGGATGACTGCCCAATGGCACTGCGTGCTACTTTACCCCAGCATCGGCCCGCATCATGCAAGGAACTCCGCATTCGGGAACGATATCCGCCACCTTGCACCGTCAGACGGCGCGCCCCATCTTCGCGCGGATCAACGCAAACGCGTTCCGTCGTTCCTCCCGGTTCAGGACGATGAACAGGCACGCCGCTCCGGCCACCGTCGCGCAGACGGCGGCGGAGACGACCAGCGTGACCCAACTGTCCACGGGCAGCAGCGCCTTGTACAGCACGCACACCGCAATCATGGGAACCATGCACAGATAGGTCTTGCCGATGGCGACGGCGAGCTCGCGACGCCCGATGTCGATGCATGTCGTGGCATACCAAGGCATGATGACGGCGTTCTTGATGACGTCGATCACGCCCTGCACGACGATGATCGTCCAGATGCCCCATGAAGTGGTCGCCGCCAACGCCAGCACCACCACCACGTTGAGGATGCCGCTCGCCAGGAACACCAATGCGGGCACCTTGAGCCGGTTGGTGATGATGAACACGTTGTTGAGCAGCACGGACGTGCAGGACGGCATCATCACGACCAGCGACAGCGCGGCCATGTCCTGCAGGAACCCGGCGTCCTGCCCCGGCACCCAGATCTCGAAGAAGTTCGTGCCGAACACCAGCAGGTAGCCGATGGGCAGCATGTAGAGCAGTCCGGTCATCTTGATGGACATCAGCAGGAACGCGTTCATTTCCCGGTACCGCTGTTTGGCGTAGTACTGCATCGCCTGCGGCGCGAAGATGGAGGCGAGCAGAACGATGATGTTCAGGATGAAGTTCGGCATGGTCTTGGCGACCGAATACTCGCCCGTCACCCGCGCACCGACCAGCAGGTTCGCCAGATAGATGCCCAACGCGCACAACAGCACGTAGCTGAGCTCATTGACGGAGTTCCATGCTCCGCCGGCGACCAGTTCCCGTACCGCCCTGCCGCTGAACCGCGCCTTGCGCAGTCCGAGCTCCGGCGTCAGTCTTCTCGTGTAGTACAGGTTGGCGATGCAGTTGTAGACGGTGACCACCAGCATCGTGGCCGTCACGTAGTAGATCTTCGGTTCGAGCGACACGAACAACGCCACCAGGAGCCCGGCGCGGATCGCGTTGCCTTCGATGTTGCGCAGGGCGCTTTTGTCCAGACAGTTCCGCACGTAGTACACGCATCCGAACACCGACAGCACCAGACCGAGTTCGGTGGCCAGCACCGAAAACAGGAACGTCAGCTGCACATCGTGGATCAGATTCGCAGGCACGTCCATCAGCATCTGCGGAAACCATGAGAACAATGCCCCGGGGACCGCCAACGCCACGGCCAAGATGGAATCGGCGACCAGCACGGAGGCGAAGTACACGTTGGCCTTATGGAAGTCGCCGCGGTTGTATTCCAGACTGATGAAACGGCTGGCCACGGAATTCAGGGCCGCCGTGAAGATCCCCGAATAGCCGACGATGCTGTTGACGAGTGGGATGAAGCCGTAGGCGGTGATGCCGAGCGTATGGATGATGTACGGGGTCAGCACGAAGTTGACGCCGACCTGCACGGCGAAGGCCATGATCGTGGCGACGGCGTTGACCGCAAGCCTTCTCTTGTTATCCATGACGGCCCTTCCTCATGCAACCATCCGCAGCCCTCGGCACGGAATACCGGAACACGGCGATGATATCAATCATCGTGCGCGCGCATGCTCGAGGTAGAACCGTTCCATCTCCCGGGCAACGTCGGCCATGTCGAATCCGGCCGCGCGCAGCTGCTCCGAATGGTCGGTCCGCGGCGTCGAGACAATCATGCCGCGCAATTCGTCCGCCCATGCCTCGGCCCCGTCGTCCAAGTCCCGGAAACGGACGAGCTCGACGGTGTCCGCGGTGGCCGTCATGTTCGTGGAGGCGAGGCAGGGCAGTCCCGAGCATTGCGCCTCCTGCAGCACGATGGGGAATCCTTCGTACAGAGAGGGCAGCACGAACGCATCCATGGCCTGGTAATAGGGTGCTACGTCCTTGTGGTCGCCGAGCAGACGAACCCGATCGGCAAGACCACGCTCCGCCGCCCGTTGGACAATCTGATCATGCAGGTCCCCGTCGCCGACGACTACCAGCAGGGAATCCGAATGCCTCTGCTGGTATTCGGCGAATACGTCGACGAGGAAGAGCAGATTCTTCTGTTCCGCCAAGCGACCGCAATACCCGATTACCGTGGTGTCCGTACCTATGCCCAGCTCCGCGCGCACCTTCTCCCGCATCGACGCGTCGAATGCGAAATGCTCCGTGTCGATGCCGTTCCTGATCCACCGATAAGGTTTGCCGGGGAACATGAACTTCGCAGCCACATCCGAGCAGGCGAAGAAGTCGGTGACAGCAGTATTGATGTCATGATGTGCAATCGTATTTCGTATGACGGATTTCAGACGTTGCGTCAGCGGGCGCTCGGAGACAAAATCAAGCGTATCGCCATTATGCGAGTGAAGAATGCGCAACGGGATGTCGGCCTGTTTCGCGACTGCAAGCGGTGTCGCATAGGGATTATTGACGTGCATATGGACTCCTGCGATTTCGGGGGAGGACCGGTAAAATCCCAGCAGTGTTTTCCCTACGCCGAATGGCCGCTCCGACCTTGTGTACATCACACGATAAATGTGTCCTCCCAAAGAGAGAATCTCATCTTCAGCCGCAAGGGGAGGAGATGCATGATCGATGAGAAAATCGAATTGGACTTTCTCCCTATCGATATGACGGTAGAGGTTCATGATGAACGTCTCCGTGCCACCGTACACCGGTGACATGCCCCATTGCAGAATCCGAATCGGCGATGAATCCCGACGGTGTTCCTCTCCCGCCATCAGGCATCCTTTCCCTCAAGAAAATCGTAGAAGGAATCGGGCCATCGCGTCTGCTCGGAATCCTCCTCCCGCAATGCGCGCCGCATGTCGTACAACAATTCCGGATCCGCATGCAGCCGAGCGATCGCCAACGCGATGGACCGCGCATCCGATTCGCATAGCAGGCCAGTCACCCCGTCCCTGATCTGTTCGCGGAACGCCGGAATGTCGGCCGCCACCACCGGGGTGCCGAGGATTCTCGCCTCCTGCACCGCCAGTCCGAAGCCTTCGCTGCGCGAGGTCTGGACGTAGCAGTCAGCATTCGCCATATACGGATATGGGTTGGCGACCGCCCCTCGTAGCCTCATGCATCCTTCAAGATGTGCTTCGGCGATCATGCGATTGAGACGCTTACGTTGCTTCCCGTCGCCGAACACCAGCCATCGGAACGGCACACCCAGCCTGCGCAGCTCGGCGGCGGCTCTGACGGCGAGCACCACGTTCTTTTCCGGGGACAGCCGGGCGAGGGTCACGATGGCGAGACCATCGAAGTCCGCATCAACCTCGCGGGGAGACGCGATTGGCTCCCGGGCTTCCCCTCGGATGGCGTCGACGTCGACCGGATTGTACAGGACCTGCGTCTTGCCGGAGAATTCAGGATACCGGGTGTCCATCAGCTGCTTCGTGGACCGAGAAACACAGAATATACGGTCGAAACGGCTCATATAGGGACGGCTTTCAACCATCCACCCGAATTCGGCATCATGCACCCATGTCCCTTTTACCCGAGCGGGAATCACCGCGGCCACGGCGGTCTCAATGCACCCATACCCTTGAAAATCCAGCACGACGTCAAATGATGTCTCGGGAATCCCTATGAGACGCCTGACGACATAATCGTATGCAGGATTCGTTTCATCTCCGGACAATCGAATCAGCGTTCTCCGGATTACTTCCGATGCCCTTTTCGTTCTCAGATGAATCGTCTTCCATCCCAAATGGGCACGAATCGGGAACCCTCCGATGAAACGAGCCAATAGTCCACGCACACCAAAGCGAACCACATGGACGCCTTCAGGAATGATGTCCCGTAGAATCTTCCCACGATCCTGTCCGATTACGGTGACGTCATATCCCCTGTCTGCCAGGATCTTGAGGGCACGACTCATCGCGACTTCCGTGCCTCCCCTGCTGTCGCACCGTCCGCATACCGCAATGCGCAATGGTCTACTCATCAGAGACTCCAGCACCGGCGAGCAACCCGTCCATCTCCCGCGCGAACCGTTCGCAGAACCTCGCGTTCTCCGCGGGCAGATGGCCTGAGCCTTCCGCCGTCATCCTCCGGCTTCGCCCGATGCCGTCCGCCAGTTTCGCGACGTCGTTCACGACGACGATGTCGCCGAACCGCCGTTCGACCATCTCGGCGAATTCGACCTGATGGTCGTTGACATGTTCGCCGAGTTCCTGCCTTCTCGGCACCACCACCGGCACCGTGCCGGCATCCAGCGCCTGCAGGAAGCTGGACGGCCCGCCGTGCGTGATGCAGACGTCGGACTCCTGGAACATGCGCCGCATCTCCTCGCTGTCCAGGAAGGAAGCCCACCGGCAATGCTCAGGCTTGTACGTCGCATACCCCGTCTGGATGAACACGTCCTCGTCAATCCTTCCGGCCCCCTTCAATTCGTCGACGGCCCGAATCAGTCTGTCGAACGGCTGCTCATGGGTTCCAACAGTCACGAACATCATGGTCAGAACACGCTCCCCGCATAGATGCTTCCCGGATACACGTCCGTCATCTCGGGCCATTGCACGAAGATGCGGTCGGCCACGGGACGGACCAGCCGCCCGGTCAGCGTCGGCTTGTCGACACGGTCGAAGATCTCGATGAACGCGGTTCTCATGCCGAGCAGTTTGCCCACGTAGAAGAACGGCACCGCGACCGCCGCGCCGGTGGAGACAATCAGTCTGGGCCGTTCCTTCCGGAGCACCTTCCATGCCAGCCACGTATTGCGCAGCAGATTCGGGATGTTCCGGTTGGTCGGGTAGAAGCAGTGATAGACGCGTTCGCCTTCCAGAAGACTGTTCGCATCGGGTTTGTCGAACGTCACCCAGAAGCGTTGTCTGCCGCCCCACCACGGCTTGAGCCTGTACAGCTGCGCGAGATGCCCTCCGCTCGAACAGACCAGACACACTTTTGTTTCCGGATGTTCCACCGTGAACCTCCTCCTCATGGCGGTCACCGCTACGAAACAACGTAGGATGCCCATCTATCGGGCAGTGTATCAGCTACCCCCCCCCCGATGCAGTCACAGCCCATCATGTGCCGCAAATGTCCGAAAACACTGGAAAGAAACACCGTTTTCACAACGGTCGTACCGACTTTGCGACTCTCAGGCAACACACTGACGTGGGTATCGATTCCCCCTTATGGCTATGAAACGAGTATCATCGATTGAGACGAGAGATGGCGCGCATCACCTCTGTGTGAGGAAGGAACATGCAGGGTACGTAATGCGCCCGTCGCAGCAGGAGGAGTCATGCCGGCACAGCCAGCCGAGCCACAGCGGGATTGGACTGTGGCGGCCGCCGTATCCAGCACGTCCGATGCGATATGGACCGCCTGCTGTGCATACGGCGTTCTTATGGCAGCAACTGCCTTGGCCCCGGGCATGCATCCTCTTCCCAATCCGCATGCGGTCATCATCCATCCGCTGACGTGGGGGCTGGCATGGGCAGCCTGTGCATGGGGAAGCCATCTGTATTGCCGGCATGCCATCGGCCGGCGGGCCTCGACCCGGCGTGCTCTGACCGTCACCTGTGTCCGTTGTCTGATTGCGATGTGGGTGATCGGACACGTGCTGCCCTCAGGAATCCCGCCGCTGCTGGATCTGACGATCGCCGTCCTCGCCCTGACCGGCTGCGCGGCGGCACACGGCATCATGCGGCTGGTCATCGCACACGGTTCCCGTCATCATCATTTCACACGCAATGCGCTGATCATCGGCACGCCTGATTCGATCCAGAACACCATTGGACATGCCGGCTCCGGTATCGCACAGGGATGCACGCCGACGGCCGTCTGCATCATGCGGCCGAAGGGCGATGGCGACGGCGGCGTCGACGCCTCCGAAGATCGTGCAGCCGTCACGGCGCTGCCTATCGTTGCGGTCGACGCCATCCGCCGCGCCGACTACACGCCCGACTACGATCTCGCGATTCTGGCATCGGACCTGCAACCGACCGACCCGGACGTGCAGGGTCTGCTCGTCCGGTTGGAAGCCAACGGCGTGGACATCATCTGCCTGTCCGTCCCGGCCATGTTCGCGCATCACATCGCCATGGCGGACAATCTGGAACCGGGAGGAGACCTGAGGCTCAGACTCCCCCAGTACGAGCTGCCCCGCCGCGCGGCCAAACGCCTGTTCGACATCGTCATCGCCACGATCTGCCTCATTCCAGCCGCCCTCATCATCGGCGTGACCGCCCTCTTCATCCGTCACGAGGACCACGGCCCGGTCTTCTTCCGACAGCAGCGCATCGGGCTCAAAGGCCGCCCATTCAATATGCTCAAACTGCGCAGCATGCGCATGGACGCCGAGACGCTCAAACCCACGCTCCAGCAGAACGCATATGAGACCAATACGGCCTTGTTCAAGCTGAAAAACGATCCACGCCTGACGCGGACGGGCCGCATCATCCGGCGCCTGTCCATCGACGAGCTGCCGCAACTATGGAACGTACTCAAGGGCGACATGAGCATCGTAGGCCCCCGCCCGCCGCTGCCAGACGAATTCGCCTCCTACGACGATTGGTACGCGTTGCGCATGCTCGTCAAACCGGGACTCACTGGGCTATGGCAGGTTTCCGGACGCAGCGACCTCGATTTCAAGACCAGCGCCAACCTGGACGTGGCGTACGTACAGAACCACAGTCTCCTCGGAGACCTGTCGATCCTACTGCGCACGGCATGGTCCGTCATCGGCGGCAAGGGCGCATACTGAGGGAGGTGAATCATGGACAACGACATCATCGACGACGAACCACAGGACGACGACGCGACGCCCAGACACGCGGCGGCACGGCGACGCTCACGGAAACGGACCATCATACTCGTAGTCGCGGCGTTCCTGACCATTCTCGTCATCATTCCCGTAAGCCTCGCCGTCGGGTTCATGACGTATCTGAACACCACGATGAGCGTGTCTGACGAAACGCGCGCCGCCCTGTCGCAGCCCGGCAACACCACGGACGACGCGTCGCAACCGTTCTACAGCCTGCTGGTCGGCACCGACCGCCGGACCGACACGGAGAACGGGCGCAGCGACACGATGGTCCTCGCCCGGATCGACCCGGAAGGCGAAGGACGCATCGACCTCATCTCCATCCCCCGCGACATGATGATCGACCTCGACGGGCATACGGCCAAACTCAACGCCGCATACTCGATCGGCGGATCGGCCAAAATCATCAAGGAGGTCCGCGCTTTCACCGGCGTACCGATCACGCATTACGCCGAAGTCGACTTCGACAAGCTCGTCGAGGTCATCGACCTGTTGGACGGCGTCACCGTCGATGTACCGGAATCTTTCCAGGCGGGCAACAGCGGGGTCAGCCTCAATGCCGGAGAGCAGACCCTGACCGGAGAGCAGGCGCTCGGCTTCGCACGCGAACGCTACAACGTCTCCGGCGGCGACTACAGCCGCACCCAGGCGCAGCGGCTGATCATCACCGCCAACATCCGCCAGTCGCTCGACATGCCGGCCGACAAGCTCCTGAACATCATCCGCACCATGGCGCAGGGCGTGAACACGGACATGTCGGTCGCGGACATCGCGGCATTGGCCAACCGGTTCCGCGGCAAGTCGCCGGTCATCGGCAGCGCGTCTGTGCCCAGCTACGCGTTCACGGACCACGGCGTCAGCTACGTCGGCGTCGCATACGACGAATGGCGGACCATGATGCAGCGCGTCGACGCAGGGCTCGGCCCGAAGGACGACGGACAGACCATACCGGAACAACAGCTCAAGAACGAACAGCTGGGAGCCGCCGCGAACGCCACCAGCCCACGCGACTACCGGCAGATGATGGAACAATCCCTGAACAGCGGCAGCATCGTCGGCGACGAATAGACGCAGGAGGGTTGCCTGTCATGCCTGTTCCGGCCATGAACAGTCATGCGTCCAGCAGAACAGGCGATACCGCCCGAAATCATGGTCGCGCAAGGTTCGGAACAAATCGGCATAATACCCATCCACGCCCTGTAGAACCGCATCGGGAAAGTACTCCTCCAGCAGAGCGACTTCGTACTGGAACACCGCGGTCCGAACAGGTCTGGCGAACCCGATGGTACGGTTGAAGTTGCGCACCACCTGCATAAGGAACAAGTCAAGCAGCCGTCCCGAATCGAAATCGGCATTCAACGCCCGTAAGTCCCGCAGGCATTGGTTGGTGACGTACACGGTATCGAGGCTTTTCACTGACCGGAAATACGTGTGCGAGATGGAATGAGGATTGACACGGTATCGGTACACCGTCCGCGGGATGCAGTGCACGCTTCCCGCCAACGTGCAGACGATGAACGCGATCATGGTGTCCTCGAACCAATAGCCTTCGGGGAACTGAAGCGCGGCGAACAAATCGGCCCCATAGACTTTACCCCACGGGTATCCGTCCGACGAAAACCCCCTGTCCTTCCGAACCGTATCTCCAAGCCGCTCCCAATTCCCTTCCACGATATCCGCATGGGATCGCGCTGCTGCGTCAAGCAAGACATCAATCGCGCCGGAAGCCAATTCGTCATCGGAATCAAGGAACGTGATGTACCGCGCGTCCAGACGCCGAAGCCCGGTGTTCCGGGCACCGGAGAACCCCTTGTTCTCCTGGGTGATGACACGTATACGGCCTGGGTGGTCCAGTTCGAGGGAGCTGGCGATGTCTCCCGTCGCATCCGTGGAACCGTCGTCGACGATGTCGATGCGATATGAGTACTTGGTCCGTTGGTCCAGCACCGATTCGACGCATGCACGCAACGTCGCTTCGGCGTTGTATGCGGGCACGATGATCTGCAGGTCGAGGTCCGATTCCGTGTCACGGATGGCGGGCTGCTCACGAATGGCCGAAGTCCGCGGATCCACGCTCAGCGTCTCCAGCTTCTTCGAGCTCTCATGCAACGGCGGAATCGGCAGGATTCGCGAGATGCGCGGCATCATCCACCGGTAGATCGCACCGTTCAGATGGGTCGCCATGGCCGCTTTCCGCAGCAGTTTCCTCACCACCATGCCCGCGCCCAAACGCATCTTCCGTCTCCTTCCCGTCCCCTGCCGACGATGTCCGCGCAATCGGACAGTGTCGCACCCCGACAACACTACTTCCGCGACCGTCCCGCAAACCAGACTCGGACACGATTCAACGCCGCGCCCACACCGTCGCGTCGGACGGCACGCGTGAACACGGACGCATGGTACAGCAGTACACCGAACCTGCCGAACCGTCTTCGCAACGCCTGCTTGGACGCGTAGTCGCGTTTTTCCTCGTCCGTTTTCCACGACGCCGCGAAATGGTGGATGGACACGGTCCTGTCGGTCAAGTGAAGCTCCCCCGTTTCCGGGTCCATCGGCGACATGACCTCCGCCGGAAGCACCATGCAGTCCGCATCGTCGAGGACGCCTGCGGCCCCACGGTATCCGACCTTCCGCATGCCGCGCGTATTGCGGACCGGGCATGCGGTGAGGTTATACGCGCCCGTTGCAGTGAGGAATCGGGCGTCCCGGTATTCCTCCAGCATGGCCCTGACCGCGGGATGATGGGGCGTCGCGGCGAATCCCACGCCCGTGTTGACGCGCCCGGGACGTTCCTCGCAGACCACACACGTCATACCCGCCAACAACTGTTCCAACGGCGCCACCACCTCGACATCCGTGTCCAGGTACACGCCGCCCTCATGCTCGATGACCCACAGACGCACGTAATCGGACACGAACGCCCACCGCCCGGCCTCGTACGCCTCACGCACGTACGGCACCTGCGACACGTCGAAGTTCGATTCATCCCATCGACGAATCTCGAAATCGGGGCAGTACCGCCGCCAGCTGGCGATGCACGCCTCCGCCTCCTCGGGCAGCGGACCATGTCCGAACCAGCAGTAGTGGATGACCTTGGGGATCGTGGTCCCTTTCGCATCGGCGGTCATGGCCTACTTCTTCCTGCCGGCGCTTCTCCTGCCGGTCTTCTTCCGCTTGTCCGCGTTGTGATAGTAGTTGCCGTAATAGTGTCCCTGACGGTCGTGCCGTTCGGCGTAGTTCAGCACCGCGCCCAACGGCTTGACATCGGCCATCTCGAGCCCTTCGAGGGCTTCCGGCAGCTCCCTGCGGTCCTCCACGCCAAGCCCGACGAGCATGATCACATTCCCCTGCCCGCGCGCCAGCAATGCGGCGTCATTGCCCACCATGAGCGGGCAGGTGTCGACGATCACGTCATCGTAGAGGGACGCGACATGCTTGAGCAGGCTGCGCATACCATCGGAGTCGATGAGCATGTTCGGGTTCTCGGTCCTGCGGCCGGCCGGCAGCACGCTGTAGTTGGCTTTCCAATACTGCTGCACCGCGTCCTCGAACGAGGCCTGCGCGGTGAGCACGTGCGCGAGGCCCAGCGACCCCGTGATACCCAGACGGTCGGCGACGGACGGATGCCGCAGATCCGCATCGATGAGCAGCACGCGGCGACCGGCCTCCGCACAGGCGGCGGCGAGGTTGACGCTGAACGTCGTCTTCCCCTCCCCCGCCTGCACGGAAGTGACGACGAGCACGTTCCCCTTGTTGTCCGCCGACGCCGGCTTGGAGAACAGCAGGTTCGTGCGGATGCGGCGGATCTCGTCGGCCTCCATGCCACCGGGCCTGCCGATCACCGCGGCGGCATCGCCCGCATACCCCGGGCCCTTGGCGAGCTCGCCGAAGATCGGCATGTCCGGTACAAGGGCGGCGAAGTCCTTGCGGTCGTGGATGCGCACGTCGAGCAGCGAACGCAGGACGACCGCCGTGACCGCAAGCACGACGCCCGCGAGCATGCCCACCACACCGTATTTGACATGATTCGGTTTGGACGGTTTCGACGGCGGCAACGCCTCGTCCACGACGCTCAGGTTGATCGGGGACACGGCGTCGGTCTGGTCCCCATGCTCGTACAGACCGGAGGACACCTGATGCTGCAGCGACTGCGCGACGGCGTTGGCGAGTTCGGCGGACCGTTGCGCATTCCCGTCGGTGACGGTGATCGTCAGCAGCATCGTCCCCTCGGGGCGCTGCACGTCGATGCGCTCGCCCAGGGAAGCGACCGTGTCGTCGAGACCGTACCGGTTGATGACCGGCTTGAGCACGGCATTGGTCTTGACCAGATCCGGATAGCTGTCGATCTGGCTCGCGATGTAGCTGGCACCGTTGGTCAGGTCGGACGTCCCCTCCGACGACCCCTGATACATGGCGAACAGCTTCGCGGTGGCGGCGTACATCGGCGTCTGCGCGAACGACAATCCCACCGCGCCGACGGTCACGACGAGCGGGATTACGATCGCCATGACCAGATGGCGACGCAACGCATGCAGGAATGTAAGCACCGTCATATCAGACACCTTTCCTCCGGATCGGAACAACCTTGCACGTCTTGCACGTTCTGCACGTCCTGGGCGCCGTGGGAGCCCCGGATCAGGGGCAGCAGCGCGAACAGCGCGGGATTCGTCACCGCGCTCGGCAGGAAGCTCTCGCTCATCGCATACACGAACACGACGAACAGCAGGAACGTCATGTCCGTACGCCGCTGCCGGCCGTACCGCAGCAGCATCAGCCAGATGGCCCCGAACAGGAGCACGCTCAGGACCAAACCCTGACGGACCGCCATGTACACGACGCTGTTGTCGAACGCCACGTCCCGCACCGGACTGGACTGGCCGAACAAGCTGACGCCGTAGTTCGCCAACCACCAGTGGTCGTTGCGGATGCGGCCGGTCATCAGATGGTCGAGCGTGCCCAGCCAGCCCGAAGCCCCCCGATACAGGTAGCCGGTGCCCAGAAAGAAGAGCACGCACGCCGGCACGACGAAATGCGCGCACCGGTCGAAGACCGCCGCGAACCACGGCCAATACCGCAACAGGCCGGCAAGCAGCAGCATGCCCGACGTGACGGCCAATCCGGTGATGCTGCGCGTGAACACAAGATACAGCCCGGCATTGCCCATGAACATCAGCGACAGCGACGGCAGTGAGGAAGCCCGACGCCACAACACGCAGCTCAGGGCGAGCACCATGAAGAAGCACAGGTGGACGATGTTCGTCGAACCGCCGTTGATGCCGATACGGGTGACGAACCCACCCGCGGCGGCGGAATAATGGGTGGTACGGGTGACGTCGAACACCCCGGCCCAGCCGAACAGGGCCAGCACGGCCAACCCCGCACCTTTGGCGAGGCACGCGCACAGCAGCACCGGACGAATCTCCATGTCCCATGCCGCCAGAATCAGCAACACCGAAAGCAGCACCGTGAACTCGCCGGTCAGCATCATGTTCAGCAGCGCCACACCGACCAGCAGCAACGCGACAACGACGTCACGGACACCATACGCCCGGCATATCATGGCGTTTGCCAACAGGACGCAACCCAATGCGGTGATGAGGACATACGCTTCGTCGCCGCTGTTGTACCCCAACGCCTGTCCCAGACATTGGACCGCGAAGACGATGATGAGGAACGCGTCGGACAGCCGCATGGACAACGCCGCGGCGCGGGAGCGATCCGTCATCAGCCGCGACATGCCACTTCCTCCCGCGCCAATCACAAACCACCGACACTACGTTGTCATTGTCGCCCACGCTCCAGACATGGGGGCAACCCCTACCCGAATTTCCGTGCCGCACGCCATTTACTGGCATTGCTCCAGCCGTTTCTGCGTGCGCTTGCATCGGAACGCGCGCCAGTCTTGGGACGTTTGATGAGTTCCAGTCCGTCACAATCCTCGGGAGTCCAATCGGCACGGTGCACCCGAAAGGCGAAGTGCTGTTCGTTGCGCGCGGAATACACCATGATTGCACGCCCGTCACGAATCAGGTCGACAATCCGCGACCACAACCGGTCACGTACTTTCGCACTCACATGACCGACGAACACACCCGCCGATATCTCCAACAGCCATCGGGTCAGATCACCGCGC
This sequence comes from Bifidobacterium saguinibicoloris, assembly GCF_019331725.1. GTDB lineage: Bacteria > Actinomycetota > Actinomycetes > Actinomycetales > Bifidobacteriaceae > Bifidobacterium > Bifidobacterium saguinibicoloris. The sequence continues at coordinate 13,570 of NZ_JAHBBF010000016.1, read as the reverse complement.
AGTCCGGCAGGGCACGCCGTCAACACTATTACGACCATTGCGACCGTCTCCTCGCAGCATCACCATTCGCCATCGTCCGTGAACTCATCGACCCCGTAGGAGACGCCGGCGGCCACTTCGCCGTCCTTACCATCCCACAAGCCCACATGGTCTTCTCCAAGTTCGTCATCGGAGGTGAGTCCTTCCACGAGCAAATCTCGGATGTCACGCACCATGCGTTTCATAATCGACAAATCGTAGACAGCATCCCTCATTCGCCGACGTGTGGCGGAGCCGATGTCGTCCGGCTGTGTCTCGGCCGTCTCGAACGCGACCGGAATGGACAGTTCCGCCTTGTACAGGTCCGCTACATCATAGACGAATGACCTTTCATGACCGACATGCACGAATCCCAGTCCGGGGGAACATCCAAGCGCGACGATTGCGGCATGGGCCAATCCATACAGACAGGTATGCGCCGCGGAGAGGGCCTTGTTGATCTCGCTTCCCGCTTCGAAATCGTCATGATCGTACGTCCGCTTGTCCCATGCCACACCGGTTCGCGCCGAGCATTCGCGGTATATGCGGCGGATACGTGCCCCCTCGCGCCCACGTAGCTGTTGCATGGTCAGTCGGCTGACGTCCTCGTCGGGAAAGCGCATCTGGTACATTCTCCGCGCCACTGCAAGTCTCGATCGCGTATTCGACACCATTCGCGCTTGCTGCTGCAATAACGCGGAGGAGTGGGTCAGGGGCTTGCCGAACGCATACATGCGTACTCCGCGTTCCCCCACCCAAATCACGGTGGCACCGTTCTCCCCGATTACCGTCATCGCCTGATGGGTGACCGATGCCCCCGGTCCCAGCATTAGTACGCTCAACGTCGCCGCGGGGACATGCATCGTCCCCGTCTCGTCGGTGACGGTGACGGCGTTGTCCGCCCGGTTGATCACGCAGTGCTCGAAGTACGCGAATGAGAGACGGTCCTCGGCACGGACGAGTTCGCCGAGTTCGGGAGGAGGAGCGCCGGGAATCCGTCGTCTGCCGATCATGTCTCCGGCTCCCGGATGGGGGCCACAGTCAGTAGGCCGCATCCGAATCCCTTCGCCCGGCCGACGCCGTGACAGAGTGCATGACGGAACAGGTCTGCGTCGGTTACTACGAGTCTGCCGTCGAACAATACGGTGGTCAGGGTCACCGTCTGGTTTTCGCGCGTGAAACGTTCCCGATGTCGTTGCCTGACAATCACCGAAGGATCGCCGTTGTCGTCGGAAAGAAGGGCGAACCCATGCGTCTCCGCACGGGAAACCAGCCAGTCGCGCTGCTGGCTGACGGTGACATGGCCTTGGAGTTTGCCGACGATGTCTTCACCGTTCGCCTTGGGTTTGCGGCCTTTGTCGACGCGGGCCCTGCGCACCGGATTCGCACGCAGCCGGAACTGCCAGTGCTGTCCGACCGCGATGCGCGACAGCAGCGGCGTGTAGTCCTTGCTCTCCCACTGCACATGCATCGGCCATCCGGCCTGTTCGACGATATGCGTGAGATCGGGGGCTTCCGGGCTGACCACGTACAGCCAGATGCTGTGGTCCTGAGTCAGGTTGTCCAACCGCCACAGGATGCGGCCTTCCTCGCCGTCGCGGACCGCATCGGGAGGGAATGCGCTCTCTACCGCGGCATGGGTGCGGTACGGCGATGCAATCAGCTGTCTCGCACCTTCTCTGGCCATGTTCAATGGCACACGTGAAATGAACATGATGATGAGCTCCTATGCGAAATTCATGGGGTCGTCGGCACCGGTGGCGTCAAAGGTCGGCGGAATGCCGGGCGCATTTCGTTTCGCCGTCTCCCGACCGCCTCCCTCGGTTCCAGGATTGCCGATCCGGTAGCGGTGGACCGCCCGTCCCGCATATCGCCGATCCGTCTGACTGAACGTCACCGGCAGGTCGGCCTGCGTCGCAGACGGTTCGTCCTCGGACGCGTCGCACACGATTTCCAGCGTCTGGTCCGGGTACCGGCGTCGGTACCATGCCGAGGCATGCCACGGCTCCCGTTCCAGCGCCTGACGGACATCGTCATACTCATCGTGGATGCCCAAGGTGACTGGGAACGCGGGCGGGCAGGACCGCCGGCCCAGATACAGCGGCCATCGGGGCGACCGCAGCGCCTGGTCGAGCGATTCGAGCGCGGATCGCTCCGCACCCAGTGCGACCAGGAACCGCGCATCGGCCAGATAGTACCGGTAGGTCAACGGCATGGTCTTCTCGTATTCGTGGGTATTGCGTTTCCGGGTCAAGGATTTCTCCGTCTGGAAATCCGTTATGATCCGCCCGCGTTGCTCGACGCGTACGCCGAACGACAGTCCCAGCAGATCCTCAATCGGGTCCTCACGGACACGTCCCTGCGCGCAGGCCAGCAGTCCGATTACCCCGCTTTTCGTCGGCTCGGTGCGGGTCTCCCTGCGCACGAACCGTGATGAATCGCCCCAGGACTGCAATGGCCCCGCGAGTTGCAACAGCAATACGCTCATGGTCACTCCCGGCCGGACAGCGCCTGCGTCAGGGCTTCCTTCAGTTCGGATCGCAGTACGGGGAATGTCACGTGCACACTCACCTCGTCCAGTTCGGCGACCGGTTCGTCCGTGGTGATGTTCCACGACTGCACCGGCTGCTCGCCGTAGGCGTCCTGCACGAGCTTGAGCTTGCGGCCGAGTCGTACGGCGGCCTGACGGGAGATCGACGATCCGGCCTCGCCTCGTACAGGGTCCTCAAATGCGTCCACGACGTTGATCGGCTGGGTGTCCCGCAGCGTCACCACGCAGGTTCCCGGCAACGTACGGTTGGCGAAAGCGTTCTGCTTGCCGGTCGGCATGGAGCGGATGAACGCCTCGACGAACGCCGCGGAGCCTTCGACGGTGGCCGTCACGTCCCGCAGCTGCTCGTACAGCGAGTCGATGTCCAACGTCGCGTACCGGTACAGCGTGGACGAGTTAAATCCGACGGTGTCGATCATGGCGGCGCCGGCATTGTCGTCCGAGGCGCAGTCATCGACGGCGGTGAAGTAATCGTATTCGGGGGTGATCGTGTCCACGGAGATCGCGTGGGCGACTTGCGCCGAGGCGTCGGTGTTGAGGTCGGGGGCGTCAGCGAGCATACGACCGAACAGGGCGATGTCGACGGCTTGGACGCCGTGGAACACCCCGCCTACCTCCTTCTTCATCGTGGCGGACGGTTTGCCTGATACGTCGATTCCGGAATCATGCCATCCAATCGCCACGTCGGCCAGCTGCCCGATCTCACGGTACGCGATGAAAATCAGATATCCCGTGGCCAAGGTGCCCTTGTCCTTGCCCGCACGATCCGATTCTTTGACATCAACGCCGGTCGCAGCCAACGCACATTTCGCCAACGTCTCCGCGTCATCGACGAGATCGGGCCTCTTGGCGACGATCGCGTCGCGGATCAGCGAGACCGCGCCCTTGGTGCGTACGCCGAGCCGGCTGGAATCCAGCAGGTCCTTGAACATTTCACGCATGGCGCGCTTCCACGCCTGCGACGAGACACGTGAGCGCAGCGTACCGCCGTAATGCGCGGTCTTCGGACTGCCAGTGTCGTCGCGGTTGATGTTGCTCGGCGGCACGTTCTGCAGGTCGTACAAGTCGATGAACATGATGTCCTTCTTTCGAGTGTTTTCGTTCGGTTTTCGAGAGCTTTAATCGACGATTCAAGCGTCGTGGCGTGTAGTTGACGTACCGGTGCCGGAGTAGTAGTCCATGCTCCAACGCTGGAATACCTCGCTGCGGGCTTCCGGGAATTGGATCTGATAGAGGTCCTGGGCCAGGGAGCGGTAATCAAGCGTGATCGCCCCGTCACCGAGCGCCCGCATCAGCATGATCAGCGCACGCACGCTGCGCACCACGCCGTTGAAATCCGGCGCCGCTTCGGCGGCGGCCAGACGACGCCGGACGCCTTTCGCATGTTCCATGTCCGGGTCGATGAGGCGACATGCGCGGCCGAAGGTCATGCGGGTCTTGTCTGCGCCCCCTGCGTCCTGTGCGACTCCATGACGTCTGGACTGCTGATGACACGCATACAGTTCCATCGTGGTCCTCGCTGCACGGAGCGCGGCGGGGTCCTCCTCTCCGGAAGGCAACGATTGTCCCCAGCCTTCGAACAAATCCGAACCAATCGTCATCCATGCCGGTGCCCCCCCATCGAGGTCACGGCGTAGCCTGGCGAGTGCGGCACGGGATTCCGGCGTCCCTCCATCCCGCTTGGTGTACTCGTTCTGAAGCTTGAAGATTCTGCGATTGACGAAGTACCCCAGTTTCCCCGCCATGTCACGGGAGAAGTATCGTCTCATCGTCATGCTCCTTTCTTGTCCACGGCGGCATCTGCGGACAGTCTTCCCAAGGTCTTGTTCAGACCACCAAGGAACAGCAGCCGCGCACGAGCGGCGGTCATCATGCCCATGCGGCCTGCGTCATGCTCGTCGAACGCCGATACGCTGCTGTCGGACAGGTAATCGCTTCCGATGACGAGCAGCATGCGGTGCACGTCGTCGAGCCATTCGTCACGGTAGATTTCATAATCTTTGTCCGGGGTGAATCCGACCAGCCGATCGCGGAACAGTCCGTCGAGACGCGCATAGGCATCTTCCCGGACACGCTCCGAAGCCGCTTGCGAACGCCCTCCGGCCATACGGTCTCCGGCTGCCGACCGCAAGTTATGCACGTAGTTCGCCAGCATGACGTCCACGGCTTCACGTGTCTTGCCGATGACATGCACGGCAGCGCCGATCGCCGCGTAATCCTTGCGGGAGAAGGCCAACGGCAACTGCAGTACGTCATCAATCCCGGTCTCATAGACGCTGCTCTGGGTGCCATAGGTCATGCCCTGAGCATGGATGGAGAACACCGACAGCAAGTGGACACCTTCATCCAGGCAGCCTTCGCGTTGCAGCTCCTCGACCCATCGGACGACGCCGGGACGCAAATCCGCCTTACCCACCGCGACCATAGAAGCCAGACCACGCCAAAGCGCCTTACCCGCATCATGGGTGACCGGCATGAGCGGCGGGGAGGACAGGCCGAGTTTCTTCTGCTGCGGCACACTGAGTCGCCAAGCCGTCATCTTCTCGCACTCGTCTGTGTTGTATGGCGCGATGACGTCACCGTAGCAGTTCACGATGCCGACGATACGGCTGCCGGCTTTATTCGGCACCAGCCGCAGCCTCCGGGACTGGAACGTCAACGCATCCACCGGACCGGTGAAGGATGTGCGCACCGTGATATCGGGGCCTGAGGACTCGTCGAACTCCCATGGAGCCACATCATCCTCATTGCCGAACATCTTCACCATATTGTTGTTGGTATCGTACAGGCACCAGTTCAGCATCAGCGTGTGGAACAGGTTGTCGCCCTCGACCATTACCGGCCCCAGGACGCCCATCCATCCGGTGCCCGCCATGCCTTTGGGCGCGTACACCTTCCCTTTATTGACATGCGTATTGCCAGCCACCGGCGTCTTGATGCCTGCGGTGTCATATGCCTGCAGGAACACGAGCCAACGAGCCGCTTGGGCGAGGCCGATGGACTCCAATGAGTCGGGCGACCGCATGGAGAACAGGAACTTGTCCGGCTTCGGCACGTCCGCAATCATCTCGCTGATGGGGTCATACGCTTTTTTGCCGTTGTACGTCAAATCGGGAACCTGATAGAACGGACGCTCCGGGTCAAGAAGGTAAAACCGGTCATGGAACTCACCGAAGTAGTCTTGGAGAGGACCCATATCGAATGTCCCGTTCCCCCACAATCCGCTCCATAAATCCCTCATCCGCCTTCGGTCGGCTTCCGGATCACAGTACGCGCAATACAGAATCGCCAGCAGCAAACGTTCCAACGGCACGGTCTGCTGCGGGAGATCCCCGGAAATCGAACGGATACGTGGGGCATCACGGAAAACGTCACGTATGGAAAGCTCCCTGACGCTACCGTCCACGAACACACACGGCATCCAAGGTTCATCAAGAAGGTTGAATCCTCTTACATGAGAATCGTCGGTCATGGTATTCCACCAATCCTTCCCGCCGTCTTCGATGACGACTCCTCGGGCTGGTTGCGACATGATTCAGAATAATCCATCCTCATATATATGTCAACGCGAAAGGGAGAGATAATGTAATAATGTAAAAACCCCATATCGATGAGGAACCACACATAATCTCGCCCATTCGCTGGGTCATCCCTCAACGGAGGGACACATCCATTCTCCCCGGCGGCAGCGACCTACCTACCTGTCTCACGTTCCACATATAACCCGGCACGACGGTCATACCGGACAACATAACCATTCAGCAAAGTTCTGAGGCCACCATCCGCTTCTTCCTCGAGAAAAACGGCGAGCTTCCCCGCGAGCCATGGCGAATCCCTCCACACCATCGTTTCGTCAACGCACCCGAGCTCCAACTCCTTGATGAGCCCGTCGATGCCTTTACCTCCGTATCCGCTCATTGCGATCGGCAGGCGCACGGAGCACTGGGAGATAAGCAGAGCCAAACGATCGTCCGGAACCGAATTCGTCGGCACTTCTGCACCGGGTTCGATGCCATGGCGCGCATCCCCCACCCACGGCAGCAAACGGATGGAATCGTCGCGGCGGCGCAGCAGCATGACCTCGACCGTCTCCTGCGTGTCGCGCACCGCACGCTGCCCTTTGTCGTCATCGGTATCATCGATCGCCGTGGTTTTGAACCAGTCGACAAGGGTTTCCTCCTCACCAATCATGCTCCGCAACGACTTGATGCGATAATGCCGCGCGCGTTCGCGCTTCTTCTCCTGTCTGTCCGTACGCGAGGCGACGGCCTTCGCATACGACTCACGCCATGTCTTGGGAATCGTCTCTTCCGCATGCTCGCGGTACGCCATTCGCACGGTGGACGCGATGTCCTTGGGCAGGGATGCCTCCATCGATGCACCTGGAACATCCAATCCCAGCACTCCTAACGTTTCCAATAACGAGGCCTCCTCGTAAACGGTCTGTACGCCGCCATCGAATCGAGGGATGCCCGCATCCCATTCGGCGATGCCGCGGATATGGCAGGATGCGGCACGAAGCGGTATGGGCCTATCCTGTTGACCGGCGCCTCGCACGTGGCGGTGCACACGTCCCAGCCGCTGCATGAGCAGGTCGACCGGAGCGATGTCGGTGATCAGCGCGTCGAAATCGATGTCCAACGATTGTTCAAGCACCTGCGTGCCGACGACGATCAGCCTTTCGGGACGTCGCCCGTTCGCCAATGTGCTTCGCGGCCCAAGCAATTCACGTAGCTCACGCTCGTTGTCCATACGGTCCATGTCCATGAACCTGGCATGCGTCAAACGAATCCGATCATTACCGTATCGTTCGGACAGCAACGCCTCCACGTGCTGCGCGCGAGGAACCGTATCACAGATGACTCCGATGCAGCCGCCATCCCGCAGCAATCCATCGAGCAGCACCGTCAGGGAGTCATCATCATCCGACATCAACCGGCACGTCACGCGCAGCGTTCGGCCGGACGGTTCGACGGCTCGCATCCGCAACCGGTCGCCGGATGAATAGGTGATCAACGGATACGCCTCGTCGCAGGTCGTACCGGAACCAGATGCCACGACAACCGACGAGCCACCGTCCACCGCATTGGCTCTCGAAGCAACGGCACCAAATCGACTACGCGAACGCCGCCTGTACCGGGCCGAACGTTTGACTCCTCCATCCTGTGTCGGGGAAGGAGCGTTCGCCCGTTCTCCGCTCTCCCTCCCACGCAGATAGGCCTCCGCCATCTCCTTGCGCTGCCGCTCCGGCAGCGTGGCGGACAACAGAATGACCGGCGTACGGAACCCTCCCAACCATTCGAGGATGCGCTTCAGATACTCCTGCATGTACGCGTCATAGGCGTGGCATTCGTCGATGACGACCACCTTGTTGGCAAGCGCCAGTTGTCTCAACACAACGTGCTTCATCTGCAGGGCACCCATGAGCACCTGGTCGACGGTGCAGACCAGGAAGTTGGCGAGTACGCCTTTCTTGCGTCCCCACATCCACTCGGACACGACCGTTTCGGGGGATGAAACGCCATGCCGCGCCTCCATGTCTATAGATGACCAGGCTGACGCCATATTCCGCGAAGCGACGATGATGCCGCGGAATTCCTCATTGAGCTGTGCCTTCCCGTGCGCGAGCCACACGGTCTTCCCATCCGTCCCGGGTTCCATCGGGAGGGCGTCGATCCATGAGTGTGCTCTGCCGAACATGGCGTCGGTGGTCGCCATGGTGGGCAGTGCGATGCATACGCCTCCGCAACCGGATCGTTGCGCGAGCAGTTCCGCCGCAGCGAACGCCGCCTCGGTCTTCCCCTCGCCCATCGGCGCCTCGATAATCATCAGTCCGGGGTCGTCGGCTCGTGCGGCGACCGTCACGGCCTCGCGCTGCACCGGTCTTGGAGAGGCCTCCTGCGGCAGGGAGAACCGGCTCCGGAACCATTCGTCCAACACGGAATCATCCATGTGCAAGTCGTTGGTGATGGGATGCCACGGCGCGCACAGACGCAGAGTACGCCACGCCCGATCCGCACGACGACGCAGACCTTCCCAAGAACGCACGTCATCATCCTGGTCCTCGCTAAAACCACTCAGTGTGCCCGGAACGGCAATCAGGGGAAACATACCTTCATCACTATTGCTCGCCATCCAGTCGGCCATAATCACCGCCCCCGTCAGCAATGCCTCGGACGACGCCTCCAAGCGTCGTTCTCCCAATCGGACCATGTCGTCAGGAGACAAACCGACGCGTCGAATCACGAATTCCAGCAGCTCACGCTGTACTGGTTCCCACCGGTCCTTCGCGGCATCGTCCCATCCCATACGGATTGGTTCCCCACATCGGGCCTCTTTCAGCTGATGACTGTCAGGCGGAGTGCCATGATGACCGCCGACCACGCTGCCGTACGATCTCGCGACGTCCGACGACCACCCGTATGCTGTGGTCAGATGTCGTTCGAGGATGGCCTGTCCGGCAATCGGATGGGATGGATGGTTCGGGTCGGAAAAGTCACGAATCGGTAATCCCGCTCGCTCCGGCAACCAAGCCAACGATGAAGGCAAGCCGTCACCCAACAAGTCGAACCGAATCGGTTTGGATTGGAAAAGCGGCGTAGCCTTTCCAATGTCATGAACACCTGCCAGAAGCAAATACACTCGACAGGCCAATGATTCGTCGGCGACATCACGAATGAGAACGGCCTTGGTACCGTCCGGAATCCAATGGTCCCAGAGCCTCTCGGCCATACCGATCGAATCGGCCATATGCACATACAACGGCAGCCAACGACTGCCATCGAGCCGGTCCGTCTTGCCCCACAACAGGCGTGCGCCATCAGACAGGGACAGTTCGTCATCGTCCATCGTCATGCCATCGCTCCTTTCAGCGCAGCGTGCCTCAATCGTTCCAGCGCGTCCCAATTACCAAGCCGTCGGGCGAGTGCCACCGACAGCTCCGTCCAACCGCAAGGCGATGAGTCGATCGGGCATGAATCCACCTGCGAGCCTCGACTCGTCGCCGGATATCGGGCCGCCACCTCCCATGCTCGATCGAGAGAATCCTCCAGTAGGAATCTCGTCGCTGCAAGCCACGCCATCGCCTCATCGTCCATATGGTCCGACTCGAATTCCGCCGCCCTCGCATACTCTCCTGCCAGCAACAGATCGTCATGTCTGAGCCGGCACATATACGAGTGCAAACGCGACGAGCGCCGGGACACGGCCGCATCGTTCATGGCATGTTCCCATCCATCCAACGCCTCATCCGCGATCCGCCGTGTTCTTTGTCTCCTTGAAAAAGACAGCAGCGCGACCCCAAGCTTCTCCCCCAATATCTCCGGTTCCTCGCGGAGGAAACCCATGATGCCGGCTGCCATGGTCGCAAACGTCCCCACTCCGGAACGCTCATCGGCGACCGTTCTTTCCACGAGCAATCTCACCTTCCATGCCAAATGCTCCAGACTCCTCTCAAGGCCTCCCTCTTCGAAGGCTCCCCCATCGCCTCCGACATATTCCAGGGAACTTCCCACGATGCGCATCACGAGAAACACGTTGGACAACGCCTGTCCGTAATCCTCAGCCGCCAGTGCATTGTCCAGAACGACGTCCGCACCTTCGAACGCATCGCCGACATCACGACGCGCACCGTCCGATTCCAGAAACGATTGGATGAACGACTCCGTCATACGCCCGGCCTGCGATCCGGACAGGACCGGAAACCGCGGTCCGCCCATACACGTGGTGACAGCCGCCATTCCCGCGCATTCCCCGACGACTGCCTCATCCCATACCAGCAGCGGACCATGGGCGCCATACCATGAGGCCAGACGGGAACGAATCTCATCGTAGACGTCCACACGTATAGAGCACGGTTCATCCAACCATGTTCCCAGCGCCACATCCGCTCCACCTTGCGGGGGCGCAAGCGACGCATCGTCATTATCCGCGGAGCCGCCGATGGCGAGCATCACCGCTGCGGAGTGCTTGCAACGCTTGCCTTTCGCCGCAAACGGACAACTGCACGAGACCATGCATCGCATGGAAGCATCATCGATACGCACCAATACGTCATAGAGACTTCCACCCTCGACCTCCCCATGGAACAGGCCGTGAGTGATTGCGCCCACGGACCGAACCCGACCTTCATGAAAGTACGCTTCTCCTCGGGAGAAAACATTCGGAGCAAACAACGGGGAGACAACATCGGCGTTCATGGATTCACCATACCCCGCAATCGTCTACACCGACGAAAGACACGCACGTTCCATCTCGATGGGATTGGCCATCCGTTGCCTCAAAGTCATCTCGTTCGGAATGGAATATATTCGTCGGGAGTGTCGTACATGCCGATCTCCTCCGCGGCATCCCGCATATTCTCCAATGCACTCCTGCGCCGGCGCTCGGACTCCCGCTTGAACCTGAGTACGTCGTCGGCCATGACCGTCCGCTGCCCGGTGCGGCTGTCTCTCTTGAACGGGATCACCCCGGAATCCAGAATACAGCCGACGGTCTTCGGAGAGACACGGAGCAACCGTGCCATCTCAGCAGTGGTCATCATCCGACAATCCGACGAAGCATGAGCAATGACGTCTCGGAACAAACGCACCTGTTCCTCATCGAGCTCATAAGCAGAACCATCCACTTCCACGAAATACACCCTGCCCGGCACCAGCCGATTGGCTGTCGTCCGTGTTGCCGTCACCATAGTTTTCTCCTTCAGATGATGGTCCGGAATGCCGTGAAACGGTCAGACAAGGGACTGTCTCTTTAAGTGTGTAACTGACGGTTTTTCATTTGTCAGTTTCTGTCATCCGGCCAGCGGTCGGCGAAGGCGATGGCGAACGCGTTGAGCGCGGGTTTCCACCGTGCAGTCCATCGTACCTGGCCCTTGCCTGTCAGGTCCAATGACCTGACGGTCAGATACAGGCACTTCGGGGCGGCACGTTCATCGGGGGAAGTGGCCGCGCGCCCTGATGGAACGACGGAACCGGGCGTTGAGGCTCTCGATCGCATTCGTCGAGCAGATCACCCGCCTGATTTCGACGTCGCAGTCGAGGAGCGGCACGAACCTGTCCCACGCGTCCATCCACAGGCCCCGGATCGCGGGATACTTCTCGGCTCACCTGACGAGCATCTCGTCGCTCGCGGCAACGGCGGCGGTCTCGCTGACGGCCGTACAGACGGGCTTCAGGTCGTCGCCGATGGCGCTCCAGTCGCCTTTGGACACATACTGGTACGTGTTTCAGATGGATGATGCAGGTCTGCACGACCGCGCGGGCCAGACCACGCCGACCGCGTCGGACAGCCCCTTCAGTCCGTCGCAGATCAGGAAGAACACGTCCTCGACGCCACGGTTCTTCAGTTCCGTGAGCACCGTGAGCCAGTGCCGGGCGCCCTCGGCAGCAGGCGAGCCCCAGATGCCCAGCACGTCCCGGTCGCCATCCAGGTCCACGCCGATGGCCGCGTAGAACGCGCGGTTGGCGACCTGGCCGTCACGCACCTTGACATGGATAGCATCGACGAACACGGCCGCGTACACCCGGTCCAGGGGCGCGTCGACCACTCGCTCATCTGGTAGACGACTTTCTCGGTGACCCGGCTAATCGTCTCCTTGGAGACCGAGGCGCCGTAGATCTGGCTGAAGTGGACGCTGATCTCCCCTGTGGTGAGCCCCTTTACGCACAGTGAGAGCACCACCTCGCCCACGTCGTTCAGACGCCGCTGGCGCTTTTTGACGATGACGGGCGCGAACGAGCCGTCCCGGTCACGCGGCACCTCGATGGTGACGGGACCGACCGCGTCGGCCACGACGGTCTTCGAGGTGGTGCCGTTGCGCGTGTTCGACGCCCTACCCTCCGCGCTTTTCTCGTGTCTGGCCCGGCCGACGCGCTCGGTCATCTCCTCGTCCAGAGCGGTCTCGAGCACGGTCCTGGTGAACTGTCTGAGCAGCCCATCGGGTCCGGTCAGGTCGAGGCCCTGCTCCTTGGCCTTACGGATCATCTCCAGCGCGAGCTCGCGCTCGACCGGGGACGTCTTCGGCGCCCTGCGTTTCCTTGGTTTATTCGTGGCTTCCTTGCCGACGGCCGTCGTCGTTGTCATGGTTTCCATTGTCTCAGTCGGCATGCTCATCACAGGCCCTTTCCCACCGGTCTCACGACCAGCGATCAAAGCCAGTTACACACTTTCCGGGACAGTCCCCGCCATGGACTTCACCGGCACCTGGTACGGACAGGAATCATCCCCGCGTATGCGGGGAACACCAGCGGACCCGGTACGAGTCGCGGCCGGTGTGGGGATCATCCCCGCGTATGCGGGGAACACAAGTGGTCGAGGTTGTATGAGTCGTCGCTGGTGGGATCATCCCCGCGTATGCGGGGAACACCAGACACGACGCACCAAGGGGGCCGGCAGCGTGGGATCATCTCCGCGTATGCGGGGAACACATCGTTGAAACCGCTCACCATCCACCCGAACCGGGATCATCCCCGCGTATGCGGGGAACACACGTTCGCGTAGAATTTCGCGGCCGGGTACCGGGGATCATCCCCGCGTATGCGGGGAACACGATTGCAAGACTTATTAGCATGATGCCCCCCTAGGGATCATCCCCGCGTATGCGGGGAACACGGAAAGCGGAGGCAGATACAACGTATACATCCGGGATCATCCCCGCGTATGCGGGGAACACATGGTCGTCGCCGCGTTCAGCATCTGCGCGCTGGGATCATCCCCGCGTATGCGGGGAACACTATTGTTTTGCACCCGTTGACGATGGTGGACGGGGATCATCCCCGCGTATGTGTATTGCTTCAATGTTTGTTCGTCAGGTTGAGCGGTGTTTTTCCGCAGTGTGGGCTGATGGTTTGGGGGCGGTGACGTTTTGTTGGACTTCGTTGTCTGTATGGTCGTTCAGCACGTTATCGCAGGTGTTCAGGCGACGAGCCCGAGCTCGACGCGTTTGTCCATGATGCTCATGCCGTATTCGGTCTTGATGCGCTTGTCCCTGTACCAGACCAT
>NZ_JAHBBF010000015.1 GCF_019331725.1 Bifidobacterium saguinibicoloris | reverse complement strand
CCCACACGAACCGACCTCCCCCGCGAAACGACCTCCCCCGCGAAATGGTCCGGCGCGCGGCGGATTGTTGGCACTCTGATTAAGAGGAGCGCCGGCGCATACCGAGGATGTACGCCGTCGCGCAATCGAGATGCTGACTGGACAGGAGCCGTCATGCCGCGAGGCGGCCCGTCAGCGGGCGGCCCGGTCGCTGACGAGCAACTCGGCCATCGCGTCCGCGAGCTTGGCGTGGTTGGCGGCGTCCATGTGCAGCTTGTCGAGTTCGCTCGCCTCGGCAACCTGCGCGGCGTCGAGGAACAGGCAGCCGTGCCGTTCGGCGACCTTGCGGTATTCACCGGCCAATCGGTGCGAGACGGCGACCGCGTCCTCCTCGAATCCGACGAATCCGCTCGTCGAGATGCCAGGCAGCAGATAAATCGGCGACACGACGACGATGCGCGGAGCCGACTGACCGCGGTTGTCGGTGATCTCCACTTCGCGCACGAGCATCTCGAGCCCGGACGCGATGACCCGCTCGTCGGCGTGGAACATCGCCTTCATGTCGTTGGTGCCGAGCGCGATCATCACGTAGTCGAGCGGACGATGCGTGACGAGTGCGACGGGCAGCGCCTCGATGCCGCTGCGATGCGGTTCGATCGGATTGTCGAATACGGTGGTGCGTCCGCCCATCCCCTCTTCGATGACGTGCCATCCGTCACCGAGCGCCCGCTGCAGCCGGCCGGGCCACCGCACATCGTACGGGTGGCGTCCGCCCGCGGGATTCGTGCCGTTCGTGTTGGAATCGCCGAAGCACAGAACGTTGATCATGGCGTCTCCCCTTCCGTCGGTTGTCGTGAGGCCTAGGATAGGCGGGATGCGCCGGCGATGGCGTCGGTTGCCGTGTGTTGTCTATTCGTCGCCGGACGGTCCGATGCCGGGTCTTCCGTCCGTCGCCTTCGGCGGGCGGTCCGGCTTGCGGAACATGGGCCGCGCCCCGACCGTCGAATCCGGATGATTCCGGTCCGACGATCGGGACACAGCCGTTCACGCGCGTGAATCGCGCGGTCGCCGTTACGGCGATGCCGTCATGCGGCCCGCTGTTCAGGCCGCCTTGCCGACGGTCTGATGGGACGGACGGGCCGACGCCGGTGCGGGTGCCGTGGCCGGGACTCCGTCGCGCACCGCGGCACGCTTACCGGCGGCCTTGACCAGCGTGACGCTGACCAGCGCCACCGCGAACAGTATGGTGAGCACCGGGATGAGCGCGGCGTAGCGGTGTGCCTGGTCGGGCGCGTGCGTGACCACGAACGAGGCCAGCTGGTTGCCGGACAGTCCGGCGAACGCCCATGCGCTCAGCGTGAGCCCGTGCGTGGTGGACACGGTCTTCGTGCCGAAATGCTGGTCGAGCAGCACCGGCAGCGTGGAGAAGCCGCCGCCGTAGCCCGCGTTGACGAGGAACAGCATGGCGAGCACGGCCCAGAGCAACGCATTGTCGATGCTGTTCAGGGCGATCTGCAGCAGGCAGACGGCAATCGACATGACGAAGATCACCTGATACACGGTCTCACGGTGTTTGAGATGGTCGGAAAGCGTGGAGAAGCCCATGCGGCCGGCCGTGTTGAACACCGAATCGACGGCGAGCACCAGGCCGATGACGCCCGCGGAGGCGACGGCGAACGCGCTCGGGCTCAGCGAGGCGTACCGCGGCAGCGCGGCCAGCACGTCGTGCAGGATGTCCTTCTCCTGGCTGATGAGCGCCAGACCGCAGGTGATGTTGAGGTAGAAGGCAATCCAGATGCCCCAGAACGCGGGCTTCCTGAGGATCCAGGCGCGGCTGACATGCGAGGTGGCGGGATCGTAGGTCCATCCGGCCGGTCGGCGGATGAGCAGGAAACCGGCGAACATCATCACCGCGTAGACCGCGGCGAGCGTGTAGAACATGTTCACGAGACCGACCGTGCCGATCAGCCATTCCATGAGCGGACTGCCGATCGCCTTGGCGAGGCCGAACCCGGCCACCGCGATGCCGGTGGCAAGGCCCTTGTTGTCCGCGAACCAGAGCATGAGGTTCTTGACTGGCGTCAGATAGCCGACGCCCAATCCCACGCCCATGATCGCGCCGTAGCAGATGAACACGCCCGGCAGGAAGCCCAGGGTGATGCTCACACCGGTGCCGGCGAAGCCGACGACGAAGCAGATCATGGAGACGAACGCTGACTTGCGGATGTCCTTCTCCACCATCGGTCCGGCGAACGCGGCGGACATGCCGAGGAAGAAGATGGCGAGCGAGAACGCCCATTCCACGGAGGCGGGATCGGCGTGCATCTGGTCGGCGATGAGCTGCTTGAACACGCTCCAGCAGTAGACGGTGCCGATGGGGATGTGGATGAGCAGTGCGGGCGCGATCGCACTGCTCCAGCGGTTCGCGGTGAGTCTTGCCATGCCCGGGTTCCTTTCGTAGCTGGATACGATGGTCTGCCGGCATGGGCAGAGGATGGATGGGCGCCGTTCCGTATGCGACGGTCCTGTGCGATGGCGTGCACCCCGGCCATGCGGCCTTGGACGCGTATGCCGCGCATCATGGATATCCGATAAACAATCGAACATCCCCGATGTGTGCTTCGCCGGCGTCAATGTCCCCTGTCGACGCCGACAGAGAGCACTATATCCGGGAATCGCAACGTGGCATGCGGGGAGGCGGCGGTGCAGTGCGTGAGATTGTTCACATGGCTTTTCCGGGATGGCCTGGACGTCGAGGCGGAGGCCGGTGGACGGCATGGCGCGTTTCATGGCATCCTGCGGGATGGCATACGGCCCTCTTCTCCATCGCCGATTCGTCCGATTCGTCCGATTCGTGCCATGTGCGTCGCCTGCGTGCCACAGTCGGCACTCAGGCGACGCCTACAGGCCATCCGGCGTCGGAGTTGCGCCAGCTGTGGCACGGTGCCGACGCTGACGACGGGTTTGCGTCGGAACTACGCCAGCCGTGGCACGGCGCCGACGCTGGGACGTCCTGTAGCGTCGGCAGCACGCCAAGGATGGACAAGAAACGACGGATATGGGCATGAGACGACGGACATGGGCGTGAGACGACGGAGGGCCTCCGCGGAAAACCCGCGAAGGCCCTCGTGAAGGTGGTTCCGGAGCGCCCGAAACGGGCGTTCCGGAACCGGAAATGAAGGGGTGCGATCAGCCCGTGTTCTGCAGGCCGGCGGCGACGCCCGAAACGGTGCAGAGGATGAGATAGATGAACTCCGCCTGTTGGCTCTTCGAGAGCTCCTCCTTGTCCACCTTCTTGCGCAGCGAACGCAGCGCCAGCACCTGGGTGACGGACAGCGCGTCCACGTACGGGGAGCGGATGCGGATGGCCTGGCCGAGCACGTGACGGTGCTGGAGCGGCCACTTGTCGCCGACGATGGCCAGCACCCACTTGCGGGTGAGCTCCATCTCGTGCATGACCTTCTCCGGCAGATCGGTGCGGTCGTCCAACGCCAGGTACATCTTCGCGATGCGCTCGTCGGTCTTGGCGAGCGACATCTCGATGTTGTCGATGAACGTGGAGAACAGCGGCCACTCCTCGTAGGCCTGACGCATGGTCTCCAAATCGCCGAACTGCTCGCATGCGGTGCCGAGGCCGTACCAGGCGGCCAGGTTGATGCGGGCCTGGGCCCAGGAGAAGATCCACGGAATCGTGCGCAGGTCGTCGAGCGACTTCGCGCCCAGGCCACGCTTGGCCGGACGGGAGCCGATCGGCAGCAGACCGATCTCGGTGAGCGGCGTCACGGTGGAGAACCACTGCGCGAAGTCCGGCGTGTGCAGCAGGTCGAGGAAGCGGTTGTGCGCCGCCTCGTCGAGCTCGTGCGCCATCTCCGCGTACTTGGCGGTCATGTCCGTGTTGCGCTTCTCGACGCTCGGCGCGGACTGGAGCAGGGTCGCCGCCGCGACGGACTCGACGTGGCGGATGGCCAGCACCGGGTTGCCGTAGCGGGCGAAGATGACCTCGCCCTGTTCGGTGAGCTTGAAGCGGCACTTGACGGAGCCGACCGGCTGGGCGAGCACCGCGCGGTTGGCGGGGCCACCGCCACGGCCGACGGCGCCGCCGCGGCCATGGAACAGGGTCAGGTCGATGTCGTGCGACTTCGCCCACTTGGCGATGCGCTCCTGCGCGGAGTGCAGGGCCAGCGTGGCGGAGGTCGGGCCGGCGTCCTTCGAGGAATCGGAGTAGCCGAGCATGACCTCGAGCTTGTTGCCGGTGGCCTTGAGACGCGCCTGCACTTCGGGGATCTTGATCATGTCCTCGAGCACGTCCACCGAGTTCTGGAGATCCTCGAGCTGCTCGAACAGCGGAATCACGTCGATGGTCGGCACGTCCTCAGGATGGGCGAAGGCGAGGCGGTTCAGCTCGTAGACGTCCTTGATGTTCTGGGCGCTCTTCGTGAACGAGATGATGTAGCGGCGGGCGGCCTTCAGGCCGTTGCGCTTCTGGATGGAGCCGAGGGCGCGGAAGGTGTCGAGCACCTCCTGGGTCATCGGCTGCAGGTCGCCGCGTTCGCCGTGCAGGCCGTGCTCGCGGATGTCCGCGAGGGCGCGGGAATGCACCACGGAATGCTGGCGGAACTCCATCTCGACCATGTGGAAGCCGAAGGTCTCGGCCTGCCAGATGAGGTCCTGCAGCGGACCGTACGCGGAGCGCTTGGCGCCCGCGTCGGACAGCGACCGCTGGACCGTCTTGAGGTCGGCGATGAAGTCGTCGCAGGAGTGGTACATGAGGTCGGCGTCGCGCTCGATGGTGTAGTGCAGGCGATCGGCGATCACCAGCATGACGGCGCGGTGCAGCTCCTTGGTGGAGATCAGGGCGGCCTTGTCGGTGAGACGCTCGCTCATCTCCTTCTGGTGGCTCCACAGCACCTTGAGCTCGGCGCTCGGCGGCGTGGTCTCCGCCTCCATGGTGAGGTTGCGGCCCACGGTGCGCGTGGCCTCCTCGAGGGCGGCGAGGACGTGGTCGGAGAACTTGCGGGCCACCTGACGGCTCACCTTGGCGGTGACGTTCGGGTTGCCGTCGCGGTCGGAGCCGATCCAGCTGCCCGGGTGGAAGAACGCGGGGCAGACGGGCTCGACGAGTCCGGCCTTGTCGCCCAGGACCCAGTCGTCGAAGCGGCGGTAGACCTGCGGGATGGTGTGGAACAGCGTGTTGTCGAAGATGTCGAGGATGGTGTCCGCCTCTTCCACCGGCGTCGGCTTCTTCAGCGCGATCGGCGAGGTGCGGAACAGGGCGTCGATCTCGTTGTAGAGGCGACGGCTGTTCTCCTTCTTGTCCGAGCCGCCGAGCGTCTTGTGCGCGGTGAGCAGTTCGGAGATGCGGCGGATCTTGCCTTCCACGGCCTTGCGGCGGGCCTCGGTGGGGTGCGCGGTGAACACGGGGTGGAACTCGAGCCGGTCGAGCAGCTCCTTGGCCTTGGCCGGACCCATCTCGTTGATGAGCTGGTGGTAGGCCACGGTGAGCTCGTTGATCGGGTCCACGGCGCTGTCCTCGGTCACCTTGGCCTCGCGCGCGTGCAGCACGGAGACGCGGTAGTCCTCCTCGCACAGGTTGGCGAGGTGGAAGTAGGTGGCGAATGCGCGGGCGAGCAGCTGGGCGTCGTGGAGCTTCATCTTGTCGATGGTCTCCACGGCCTTCTTCAGTCCGTCGTGATCGGGATCGGGGTCGACCATCACGCCTTCGAAGTGTTCGGCGCTGGCCTCGACCGCGTACTGTCGCACCTGATCGAAGGTTGCGAGCAATTTGGGATCGAATTCGCCAAGGACATCGCGCAGGATGCGCAGACATAGATCCATGTCGTTGGCGAGCGATTCAGGGAGATGGCGCTCTTCGGGGCCTTTGGTCCCGGTGCCGGTGGACACGATGGTCGCGTCGGCGGGCGTGATCTGCTGATCGTTATCTGTCATCAGACCTCCTTCTGCCGTACCTAAGGTTGCTCGGTCTGACGGTCGCCCACGGCTCCTCCGCGGTTGTTGAGGCCGTCCGTTGCGAGCCCACAGCCCGTATACGGCGTTTGGTTGTAGTCGGCATTCTAACGTCGCCCAATCGCAACGAATGTTACGGATTCCGGTTTCCGGACGCGGACCGTGACATTTTCGGTGTGCGATTCCGGCGTGTTCCGTCGCGTCCGGAGCGGTTCGCGCCGTCGCCGACGACGCGTCGGAGGGCCGCATTGCGGCCGTTGCGTGTCCGAAACGTGGACCGTCCGAAAGGGCGCGCGTCGCGCGGGGAAGGGAGCGGGGTAGCGTGAGGCCTCGGAATCTCGTCATTCGCAGTCATCGGCAATCGCAAGACACGGGCGGGCATGCGCGCATCGCGCCCCCGCACGGCATCCGAACGGATCAGGGAATCACATGCAGCAGCAGACGGAACATCGCACCACGGCGCAGGCCGGACAGGACGACCACAAGGAGCACGGCGCCATCGCCGTGTCGCACTACCACACGCACTCCATCCCGCTGGACATGGAGGACATCGAACGCGACTGGGACAAGCCCATCGCCGAAGCGGGCATCGCCGCCAAGGCGAGCGTCATCGTACGCGTCGGACTGCTCGACCTGTCCGCCGGCACCGGCTCGTTCCGCGTGCGCGAGATGATGCACCGCATCGCCTACCCGCTCGGCGTGCACGTGCGCGCCGACGTCAACCTCACCGACATCGAAGCCGCATGCACCGACGGCAAGGACCGCATCACCGAGGTCATCGACCTGCCGAGCACCGGCGTCAACACCGAACGCATCTGGCTGCTCGAACACTTCGCCGACTGGTTCAGCGTCAACCTCGGCGAGGAAAGCATGTACCACGTGCAGCCCGAGGTCTCGCAGGGACTCATGCAGCACCTCGACGCGAAGGACGCCTCGCAGGTGTCCGCCGACCTGTCCAAGCAGCTGCGCAGGGAGGGGCGCGTCGAAGGCATCGGCGTCGCGGATGCCGCTGACGCCGCGGACGGCCGCGTCGAGCCCGGCCAGGACGCCGTGCTCGACGCGCTGGAGGCCGCGAGCCGCGCCACCGACCCGGGCGACCCGCGCGCCCACCAGCTGCACGTGCACGAGACCGACTGGTCGCAGGCCGCGATGACCCAGTCGCTCGCCGCACGCGCCGCCGACGAACGCGAGCAGGCGCAGGAGCGCGAGGCGGCCGCGAAGCACGGGGAGGAACCGGTCGGAACCGCCGGCGAAACCGGCGTCGGCATCGGCGCAACCTCACAGTCGGAGGCCGCGGGCAAGACACGTCGGCCGAAGACGAAACTCGCCAATCGCAAGCCGCCCAAGGAATACGCCGAACACTTCGACCACCTCGACGGCGAACGCAAGGCGGACGGCCGGACGACGGGCATCACCGTGCGGCAGGCCCACCACCGGCTCGACATGATCGAACACCGCAAACCGCTGTACACGCCCGCCTTCGCCGGACTCGCCTCCGCCATCGCCTGCGCATCCTTCGTGTTCCTGCTCGGCGGCGGCCCCTACGACATGGTCGGCGCGTTCGTCGGCGCCGGACTCGGCCACTGGCTGCGCCGCCGTCTGTTCAAGCACCATCTCAACCAGTTCTTCGTCACGTTCGTGTGCGTCGCGCTCGCCGCGCTCGCCTGCACCGGCACGCTGCGCCTCATCGGCCTGTTCGACCCGATCGCCCTGCAGCACGACACCGCGTACATCGGCGCGATGCTGTTCGTCATCCCCGGATTCCCGCTCATCACCAGCGGCCTCGACATGGCGAAGATCGACTTCCCCTCCGGCATCCAACGCCTCACGTACTTCTTCTGCATCGTGCTCATGGCCACGCTCGCAGGGTGGATGGTCGCCTCGATCGTGCACCTCAACCCCACCGGCTTCGAGCCGCTCGGCCTCAACGTGTGGGTGAACGGCGCGCTGCGCTTCGTGTTCGCGTTCCTCGGGGTCTGGGGCTTCTCCATCATGTTCAACTCGCCGCAGCGCATGTGCCTCGTCGCCGCGACCATCGGCGCCATCACCGATACACTGCGTCTCGAGATCGTCGACCGCGGCGTGCCCGCGGAGGCCGGTGCGTTCATCGGCGCGCTGCTCGCGGGCCTGCTCGCCACCGCATGGCGTTCGTCCGTGCGGAAGGGCTGGCTCGCGCCCCACTTCGGCTATCCGCGCATCTGCCTCACCGTGCCGTCGATCGTGATCATGGTGCCCGGCCTGTACATGTACCAGGCCATGTTCCACCTCGGTTCGTTCGACACCCTGACCGCGCTCGACTGGGCGTTCCGCGCGTTCATGGTCATCATCTGCCTGCCGATCGGCCTGGCGATGGCGCGCGTCATCACCGACAAGTCGTGGCGGTACGACATCTGATCTGCATCTAATCTGCATCTGATTCGTTCGAGCCGCCCGGCCTCCCGACGGCAACCAGCCTCCCGACGGCAACCGGCCCTCTCCGACGAGAGGGCCTTTTTCATGACCCTGTTCATGGCCTTTTCCGCGGCCTCCCGCTCAGCATGCGAGACGCCGTCGTGGGATTGTCCGCACTTTCGGGGAAGGTCGGCGACAGTACTGGAATTCCCAGAGAGCAACCCCATGGTCGTCACGTGCGGACCTCACGCGTCCGCACGGCGCCATGGACATCTCGGATAAGGCGGTTAGTGTGGCGAACGATTTCTGGATCCTTCTGGCCATGGTCATCTACTTCGCGGCCATGCTGTCCATCGGATTCGTCTACTCCAAGCGGTCCAACTCCTCCTCCAAGGAGTACTTCGCCGGCGGGCGCGGCGTGGGACCGTGGCTCACCGCGCTCTCCGCCGAAGCCTCCGACATGTCCGGCTGGCTGCTCATGGGCCTGCCCGGCCTCGCCTACTTCACCGGCGCCGCCGACCCGTTGTGGACCGCCCTCGGCCTCGCCATCGGCACCTACCTCAACTGGAAGATCGTGGCCAGGCGTCTGCGCCGCTACTCCGTGGTGGCCGGCGACGCCATCACCATCCCCGACTTCTTCGCCAAGCGCTTCCACGATACGAAGAGCGTCATCTCCACCATCGCGGCCGTCATCATCCTCGTCTTCTTCTGCGTGTACGTGGGCAGCTGCTTCGTGACCGTCGGCAAGCTGTTCGCCGCGCTGTTCGGCTTCGACTACCACCTGATGATGGTCCTCGGCGCGCTCGTCGTGTTCGTGTACACGATCGTCGGCGGCTACCTGTCCGTCGTGATGACCGATTTCATCCAGGGCCTGCTCATGTTCTTCGCGCTCGCCGTGGTGTTCGTCGGCACGGTCGCCTCCGCCGGCGGCATCGGCGAGACGGTCGCCTTCCTGCGCGCGATCCCCGGCTTCATCTCCGGCACGCAGGTCGCCTCCCCGACGCTCGACCCGGAGACCGGCAGGCAGATCGTCGAGGCCGGCAAGGCCGTGTTCGGCGCGCCCACCGACTACGGCATCATCACGATCGTCTCGATGCTTGCGTGGGGTCTCGGCTACTTCGGTATGCCGCAGGTGCTCGTGCGCTTCCTGTCCATCCGCGACGCCGAGGAGGTACGCAAGTCGCGTATCATCGCCACCTCCTGGTGCGTGCTTTCGCTCGCCAGCGCCGTGTGCATCGGTCTCGTCGGCCGTGCGATGATGCCCACGCACCTGCTTACCGGCACGGACGCGGAGACCATCTTCATCGTACTCGCGCAGACGCTGCTGCCGAGCTTCGTGTGCGGTGTGGTCGTCTCCGGCATCTTCGCCGCCTCGATGAGCTCCAGCTCCTCGTACATGATCATCGGCGCCTCCGCGATGGGCGAGAACATCTTCCGTGGTCTGTTCCACAAGAAGGCGACCGACCGTCAGGTCATGATCGTCGCGCGCCTCACGCTGGTGGTGATGTTCCTGTTCGGATGCCTCGTCGCCTACGACCAGAACTCCTCAATCTTCCAGGTCGTCTCCTACGCGTGGGCCGGTCTGGGCGCCTCGTTCGGCCCGCTCATGCTGTGCGCGTTGTACTGGCGCCGCGCCAACAAGGCCGGTGCCGTGGCGGGCATGCTCTCCGGCACCGCGGCCGTGCTCATCTGGCATAACGTGATGAAGCCTCTGGGCGGCGTGTTCGCCATCTACGAGCTGCTGCCCGCGTTCCTCATCTCGCTGGCGTTCATCGTGGTGGTGTCGCTGCTCACCGAGAAGCCGAACGAGCAGATGCTCTACGAGTTCGACCACTACATGGACGACCCGCTGCCCGGCTCGCTGCCCTCCGGCACGGTGCTCGTCGACGAGCCGATGGAGACCATGGAGGCCGAGGTCCGAGGCAAGTGACCCGTCGGCGGCGGTCGGTCTGGTCAGGCGGCACGGTTCTGAACGGCTGAGTGCCGAAGGCGGGGCCGGGCCGCGTCACGCCTTTCAGGGCTCCGTGTGTGGCTATCCTGCGGCTGGCCTGCGGCCATTTCGCGGCTATCTTGCGGCCAACGCGTGGCCAACGCGTGGATGCCTTGCGGCTGTCTTGCGACATCTCCGTTACAAGAGGTGCATTCGCGGGTTTGCGGATGCCTATCCTGCTTATGAGGGGTTCTTCGTACGGGTATATCCATGCGGAAACGGCTTGATTGCAATGAGACCAGGCCGTTTCCGCGGCCTAACGACGAGGGTGCCCACCCCTCATAGGCGAGATGGATGTCCGCACAAACGCAAAAGTACCCCTTACAACGCAGATAGTCCGGGAGAACCCTGAGATGCTGCGACTCGTTCCGCATACCACGCCGCAAGCCGTGATGGCCCGGCGCATCAGCCCGCAGTCCGGGGATTCAGCAGCGGCGTGAACCCGAGCCGCATGTACAGCGGCCGCCGGCGTGCGCCTCTGGCATCGCATACCTGTCGGATGGTTTTCCGCTTCATCAGTGGCACGACCGCCCCCGTGACCTCGTATATCCGATTCGCCACCCTGCCGGCCAGAATCTCTTCGGCGGCAGGAGCGCCAAGATCCGTCGATGTCGCCTGAACATATTTCCAGCCCGCGTCCTCAAGCGCCTGGCGCCTCTTCACATCGCCCAGCCATCGCCCCGCATGATACGCTCCGTCGTATTCGATGCAGATCTTGAACTCGGGATACGCGAGATCCAGATACAGCGTCCTTCCCCCATGCCCGACGGACACCGGATAATTCACCTGCGGGCAGTCCAGACCGTATCTCATCAGAGCCAGCCGCGTACGGGTCTCCATGGAGGAATCCGTGCCCTCACGGATCATCGGCATGGCTCGACGGCAATCGGCGAACCCCTTGAACATCCGGCATGCATGGCCTTCCTCCCGTTCCTGCCGCACGTACCGTTCGGCGTCGTCGAGGTACAGGGCCAGCCCCTCCTTCGCGGTCCGCCGCAGACGCCCATCCCGTCGCATCATGGAATCGGCCAGCACGATGAGTTCCTCCAGCTCCACATACGCGGCGAACATCGCCCATGTGCACGCCGGGGACGTGCAGACGAACTGCCGGTCGATTGTGATGGTGTCCATCGGGAACCGCCAGACCACCGCATCGATTCCGTTGACGCGATACTTCCGATTCGCATGGGGGACGGCCACCATGACACGTTCGGCGGTTCCCCGACGTTCGTTTCGCATCCGGGCCCTCGGCAGTCGTGGCATCTCGATCGCCATCAGCTCCAAAGCGGTGGACAAGGCGTATGGGGGACGCCAATCGGTGCGGCGCTGGAGTTCGGAACATATCCCCATGCGACGGTATTTCAGTTCGGTGAGTTCGGCCAATGCCATCGATCCGCCCATGTCTCGTCCTTTCGCTTCATTGCGTCTCGGTGTCCGTTGCCTTTGCATCCGGTGGAGGCTCAGGATAGACGGCATTGGATCGTCCCGTCGGCACCTGTGGATGACTGTGCATAAAGTGCCGAACGGTTGTGGATAACTTCCGGGGTTGTGCATACTCCGTGCGTGGTTCTTGCGCATGTCCCGCGCATCGTACATGTCTGGGCATGGCTCGGCGTGCCCCGACGACCGGCCGGCCTGATGCGGTTCGCGTATGGCCCCGATATACAGTGTGTCTACGTTGCCCGAGACGGCCTGTGGCGTGGCTCGGCGTGGGCTGATGCGTGACCTGATTGTGATGTACTTGCGTATGCCCCGACATGGGGCGATGTGAGCCGGCGGTCCACCGTGTTGTTCTCTCCCTGCGCGCATCGTGCATGCCTGGCGTGGCTCGACGTGCCTCCGATACATGGTGCGTCTGCGTATGACGTGGCTCGGCGTGCCCTGACGATCGGCCGGCCTGATGCGGTTCGCGTGGCTCGCGTGTGACGTGCCGTGTGATTATCGGACATGTCGCCCGGTCCGATGGAATCACACATCCTCCTGCACGTCCAAAAGCGAAGAGATAGTTGGCCTGATCCGCGTGCGCCCCGATACCCGCATGCCATGCGGAGTTTTCCACGCCACCCGTCTGCGTTTCGTCCGGCGGGAACGGACGCCCCCGCCTGCTCTGACGGTGGCAGTATGGCGGGTATGAGCGATATGAGCAATGACCTGAACATCCTCAACGCGCGCGTGCCCGGCAAGGCCGATGCCGGACGTGTGGACCTCGGCATCCGCGATGGCCGCGTCGTCTCCGTAGCGCCGGCGGCTTCCGTCGGCGCTACGGCCCCTGCTGGCTCCGGTTCCGTTGCTTCCGTTGCCGCCGTGGCCCCCGCCGCGACGACCATCGACGCCTCCGACCTATGGGTCATCCCCGGCCTCATGGACTGCCACACGCATTTCACCCAGTGGTCGAAGACGCTCGGCCGGCTCGACCTCATCGACGCCCGCTCCGCATCCGAGGCGATGACCATGCTGCGCGCGCATCTCGATGAACGCCGCGCCTCCGGCACGCTCGACCCGAACGCGTTCGTGGTGGGCATGCGCTTCCGTCATTCCCTGTGGTCCGATGACCAACAGCCCACGCTGGTCGCCATCGACGAGGCCGCCGGCGAGCAGCCCGTGGCCCTGTCCAGCGCAGACATGCACTGCGGATGGGTGAATTCGGCGGCGGCCCGCCGGCTCGGCGTCCATCCGGACCCGAAGACAGGTCTGGTGGGCGAATTGGAATGGTTCGAGGCGTACAAGGAGTTCGACAAGGCGCCCGGCGCGGCGGAGGAAACCGACCGTCTGCTGCGCGAGGCCGAGGCGGATGCGGCCGGCAAGGGTGTGACCGGCATCCGCGACTACGAGATGGCGGAGAACATCGACACGTGGATCGCCCGGTTCAAGGCGGGCATCAACCGTCTGCGCGTCGCGGCCGGCGTCTATCCCGAGCGTCTGGCCAAGGCCATCGAGGACGGCTGGCATAGCGGCAAACCGTTGCCCGGCAGCCGCGGATTGGGCATGGTGGGTGCGATGAAGCTCATCTCCGACGGTTCGCTCAACACCCGTTCCGCCTATTGCTCCACCCCGTATTCCGGCATCGAGCCGCCGACCTGCGGCGTGCTGAGCTACACACCCGAACAGATCGAGGACTACATGCGTCTCGCCACCGGACACGGGTTCGCCATCGCCTGCCATGCCATCGGCGATGAGGCGAACACCATCGTGCTCGACGCGGCGGAACGCACGCACGCGCATGGCTCCATCGAGCATGCGCAGCTGCTCAAGCCGCGGGACATCCCGCGTCTCGCCGCGCTCGGCCTCGAGGCGAGCATCCAACCGCAGCATGCGATGGACGACCGGGATGTGATCTCCCGCTTCTGGGCGCATCCGGCCGGCATTCCATACGCGTTCCGTTCCCTGTATGACGCGGGGACCACGCTGCGTATGGGCTCCGACGCCCCGGTGGCGCCGTTGGACCCGTGGCTGGCGATCTCCGCGGCGGTGTTCGAGACCGAGGATTCGGCCCGCGAACCGTTCCAGCCGGAGCAATGCCTGCCGGTCGACGTGGCGTTGGCCTCGTCCACGGCGACCGGCCGCGTCCAGCCCGAGCCCGGCGACCCGGCCGACCTGGTGTTGTTGGACGCCGACCCCTATGCGCAGCTGACCCCCGAGGAGATGCGCGGCATGCCGCGGCATGTGGTGATGACGTTCCTTGCGGGCGAGCGGGTCCACTAGCCGGTGAGCTGCCGGAGGGCCCGATCCATTCGTCGGCCGGCCCGGGCCGAGGTCTTGGCATCGGTGGCGGGCTTGATCGACCATCCTGCGATCCTGGGTCTGGGCGCGGAGCCTATTCGACGGTCCGGGGAAGCAGGCTGGTGAACGGCGGGTCGGAAGGACCCGCGGCCGCTCCGTTCATCTGCGTTGCGAGGGGTGCTTTTCCGCTCTTACGGACATCCAACTCACTTGCGAGGGGTGCCCCAGTGGGGTACAAGGACGCGAAAACGGCTTGGCCGCAAGGCAGCCAAGCCGTTTTCGCAGTGGTTTACCCGCGGCGGATACCCCTCGTAAGCAGGATAGACATCCGCAGTGGCGGAGAAATACCCCTCGTGCCGCAGATAGCGGAAATCAGTGAATCATGAATCAGTACTTCATGCCCATGGCCTCGCGCACCTCGTCGAGGGTGGCGTTGGCGATTTCGTTGGCGCGCTTGTTGCCGTCGTGCAGCACGTCGCGGATGTAGTCCATGTCCTTGGCGAGCTCCTCGCGACGCTCGCGGTGCGGGGCGAGGAAGTTGTTCACGGATTCGATGACGTACGCCTTGAGCGCGCCGGCGCCCGCGGCGCCGATCTCGTCGGCGATCTCCTTCGGGTCACGGCCGGTCACGAGGCCCGCGGTGGTGAGCAGCGCGGAGACCTGCGGGCGGTTCACCGGGTCGAAGGTGATGGTGCGCTCGGAATCGGTGGGACTCTTCTTGATGAGCTTGGCGGTCTCCGCGGCGGTGGCGCCCAGCATGATGGAGTTGCCGTAGGACTTGCTCATCTTGCGGCCGTCGAGGCCCGGGATCTCCGGGGCGTCGGACAGGATGGCGGCCGGCTCCGGGAACACCGGGTGCTTCTTGGCGTAGCGCTCGTTGAAGCGGCGGGCGATGGTGCGCGTGATCTCGATGTGCGGCAGGTTGTCCTTGCCGATCGGCACGACGTTCGCCTTGCAGAAGAGGATGTCGCACGCCTGATGCACCGGGTAGGTGAGCAGCAGGCCGGTGAGCGCGTGGCCGGAGGCCTCCATCTCGGACTTGACGGTGGGGTTGCGGTGCAGTTCGGCCTCGGTGACGAGGGAGAGGAACGGCAGCAGCAGCTGGTTTTCGGCCGGCACGGCGGAGTGCGCGTAGATCATGGTCTTCTGCGGGTCGATGCCGGCGGCCATGTAGTCGAGCACGAGGTTGAGGACGTTGTCCTGGATGTGCTCGGTGGTGTCGCGGTCGGTGATGACCTGGTAGTCCGCGATGATGATGTTGGAGTGGACGCCCTTGTTCTGCATGGCCACGCGTTCCTTGATGGAACCGAAGTAGTGGCCGAGGTGCAGGCGTCCGGTGGGGCGGTCGCCGGTGAGCATCGTGAACTTGTCCGGATTCGCCTCGAGCTTGGCCAGCGTCGCGTCCGAGCGCTTCTTCGCGGCCAGGAAGCTTGCGCTCATTTCGTTGCCGGCCGCGGTGATCTGCGGTTCCTGCGTTTCGTCCGTCATGCTTGTCTCGTCCTTTGGGTCGTGCGGTCCGTGCGGTTCGTGCGATGGGGCGCGATGCCGGCGTGCCGGTTCCGTGGTTTCGACGTCTTCCGACCGTCGCCGGGGCGTTGATGCGTTGGACCGTTGCGCCGGTGCGCGGGTTGTGTCAAAACCGTGCAAAATATCGCTTTTATCGTAAAAGCGCGAGCCGACAAGCCACGAGCGGGGAACAAGTGGTACTCTTCTGTGATGATGAATCGATAGCAAGCAATATTTCAGGGGGTCACATGGGCCGCGGACGTCAGAAAGCCAAGCAGCAGAAGATAGCTCGTAAGCTCAAATATCTGACTACCGACACCGATTACGATGAGCTTGCCAAGGAATTGAGCGGTCAGGAGCCGGGAACGGGCTCCGTCGATCCGTTCGCCGATCTTGAAGACCAGTATGCGGACACTGCCGCGGACGTTTCCGCGACGGCGGATGCCGCGCCCGCCGCGGACGATGCCGCCGCCTCCGGTCAGGACGATTTGGACGAGTACGCCAAGTGGGCCGCCGAGGCCGCGGCGAAGGCCACGAGCGGCGAGTTCCCGAAGACCAGCGCCAAGCCGGCCGCGCCGCACAAGCCCATTCCGATGCCGAAGCCGCGCCCCATCCCGAGCGCGCTCAAGCCGAAGAACGCCTGAGCGGGCGGGCGCCGGTCCGTCGCGCCCGGTGCGCCCGATGCATCCGGTACGTTTTCGCGGACTTCAGGTAGCAGACTTCAGACCCGGTGGTCGCCGATGCACGGCCACCGGGTTTTGCGTTCCGCCGTCCGTCACAGCGGCAGCAGCCACCCGAGGTCGTCGCGTTCGCCCACCGCGCTGATGCGTCCGGCTTCCTTCTCCTCATCCCATGTGGTGATGCCGGCGGCCAGCCGCAGCCATACGTCCGGGTCGAGTTCGATGACGTCCGGCGGCGTGAGGTTGTGCGGGTCCGATTCCGGTCCGTCCAGGATCTTGATGGCGCCCCATGGCGCCACGCGCACTTCGACGCCGGGCCCGGGGGCCTTGCGTTCCAGCAGGAACAGCGAGTAGCGCACGGCCATCGCCATGACCGGCCGCGGCAGTTTCGGCGCGATGGACAGCCGTGCGTCGAGTGGCGCCCCGGCCTGCGTCCCCGTGGTCTCCGATGTCTCCGGCGCCGTCGCGACGTCGCGTGCGGACGATGCCTCCAAGGCCGCGTCCCGCCATTGTTCGTACGACTGGCGTCCGCGCGCCAGGTCCTTCTCCAGAATCACTGCCATACCCGTCATTGTGCCACGGGTGCTACGTGCGATGCGATGTCGCCGTGACCGGTTGCGCCATGCCGGCGGACGATGGCGGCCCATCGGTTTGCCGTGATGCCGCCTACGTAGTAAAGTGGCGGATATTGGCCGATGACAACGTATGCACGAAGCGGTGTGGAATGTAACTCACTGTTCATGTATGGGTTGGGGTGCGTCCAACGGCGCGCCGTATCATGGTCAGGGAAGTTCCATCCCGGAAGGAAAAGCAAGAAACATGACCGAGATCACCGCACCGAAGTCTCCTGTCACGGCCGAGCAGTTCGCCGACGAGATTCGTGAGCAACTCAAGTACACCCAGGGCGTCACCGTCGAGCAGGCCACCGCCGCCGACGTCTACGTCGCCGCCTCCAAGGCCGTCCGCAACCACCTCGCGGACTCCTGGTTCAAGACCCAGTCCGACATGGTCAACGGCAGCACCAAGGCCGTCGGCTACCTGTCCGCCGAATTCCTCATGGGCAAGCAGCTCGAGAACGCCCTGCTCAACGCGGGCCTGACCGAGCAGTTCGACGCGGCCGTCGAGGCCCTCGGCTTCCAGCCGAAGGACATCGTCGACGCCGAATACGAGCCGGGCCTCGGCAACGGCGGCCTCGGCCGTCTCGCCGCCTGCTTCATCGACTCCCTCGCCTCCCTCGGCGTGCCGGCCTTCGGCTACGGCATCCAGTACAAGTACGGCATCTTCAAGCAGAAGTTCGACGAGAACGGCAAGCAGGTCGAAACCCCGGACTACTGGCTCTCCAACGAGGAGCCGTGGGGCCACATCGACTACAACCGCGACCAGAAGGTCTCCTTCGGCGGCGAGGTCGTCGAGGAGAACGGCAAGAAGGTCTGGAAGCCGGCGTGGTCCGTGCGCGCCGTGCCGGTCGACTACCTCGTGCCGGGCTACAAGTCCCAGCGCGTGAACACCCTGCGCCTGTGGACCGCCAAGTCCTACGACGAGTTCGACCTGCTCGCCTTCAACAAGAGCGAGTACATGGACGCCGTCAAGCCGCAGGTCAAGGCCGAGAACATCTCCAAGATCCTCTACCCGGAGGACTCCACCAAGGTCGGCAAGGAGCTGCGTCTCGAGCAGCAGTACTTCTTCGTCTCCGCCTCCCTGCACGACGCCATCCGCGTCTTCTACCCGGGCGAGGCCAAGCCGGACCTGACCACCTTCCCGAACAAGATCACGTTCCAGCTCAACGACACCCACCCGGTCATCGGCATCCCCGAGCTCATGCGCATCCTCATCGATGAGTACGACTACGACTGGGACACCGCCTGGTCCATCACCCAGAAGACCTTCAACTACACCTGCCACACGCTGCTGCCGGAGGCCCTCGAGGTCTGGCCGTCCAGCCTGATCGGCGAGCTGCTGCCGCGTCACCTCGAGATCATCGAGAAGATCAACGAGCAGTTCGAGGACGAGCTCAAGGACAAGGGCGTCGCCGACGAGACCATCGAGAAGATGCGCATCTACACCGGCGACTCCGTCCGCATGGCGTACCTCGCCACCTACGGCGGCTCCCACGTCAACGGCGTGGCCGAGCTGCACTCCCAGCTGCTCAAGGACGTCACCCTCAAGGACTTCTCCGACGCCTACCCGGACAAGTTCACCAACGTGACCAACGGCGTCACCCCGCGTCGCTTCGTCAAGCTCGCCAACCCGGGCCTGTCCGACCTCATCACCGAGGGCCTCGGCACCGACAAGTGGATCTCCGACCTCGAGCTGCTGCAGGGCCTCGTCCCGCTGGCCAAGGACGACGAGTTCGTCAAGAAGTTCGCCGCCGTCAAGCAGGCCAACAAGCACGCCTTCGTCGGCTTCGCCAAGGACCACTACGGCATCGACATCGACGAGAACACCCTGTTCAACACGATGGTCAAGCGCCTGCACGAGTACAAGCGCCAGAGCCTGAAGATCCTCGCCGTCATCTCCAAGTACGCCGCCATCAAGAACGGCTCCGTCTCCGCCGACGACATCCTGCCGCGCACCGTGTTCTTCGGCGCGAAGGCCGCCCCGGGCTACTACCTGGCCAAGATGACCATCGAGCTCATCAACAACGTCTCCAAGGTCGTCAACAACGATCCGGACGTCAAGGGCAAGCTCGCCGTCTACATGCTCCCGAACTACAACATCGAGATGGCCCAGAACCTCATCCCGGCCACCGAGCTCGACGAGCAGATCTCCCAGGCCGGCAAGGAGGCCTCCGGCACCGGCAACATGAAGTTCGCCCTTAACGGCGCGCTCACCGTCGGCACCCTCGACGGCGCGAACGTCGAGATCCGCGAGAAGGTCGGCGCCGAGAACTTCTTCCTCTTCGGCATGACCGTCGACGAGGTCGAGGCCCAGTACGCCAACGGCTACGATCCGGCCAAGTACTACGAGGCCGACCCGCGCCTCAAGCAGGCCATCGACCTGGTCGCCAACGGCACCTTCTCCTACGGCGACCGCAACGCCTACGCGCCGCTCGTCGCCGACTGGCTGACCAAGGACTGGTTCATGACGCTCGCGGACTTCACCGCCTACGCTGACATCCAGTCCGAGATCGAGAAGCTGTACCGCGACCCGCTCGAGTGGAACCGCAAGGCCCTGCTCAACGTCGCCAACTCCGGCTACTTCAGCTCCGACCGCTCCATCGAGGATTACCTCGAGCGCATCTGGAAGACCGGCCCGCTCGCCGACTGACGGAGCGTCCTCGTCGTTGCGGAGGGTTCGACGTACTGTTGTACGCCTTCGCCCTCCGCGCCTAGAGGCCGCACACGTCAGCTGACGGAGCGTATACCGCCTTTCCTCAGGCTCGACGTACCCTTCGTACGCCTTCGCCTTCGGACGGCGGTCTCCGCACACGTCAGTGAAATGACGGAGCGTCCTCGTCGTTGCGGAGGGTTCGACGTACTGTTGTACGCCTTCGCCCTCCGCGCCTAGAGGCCGCACACGTCAGTCAATGACGGAGCGTATACCGCCTTTCCTCAGGCTCGACGTACCCTTCGTACGCCTTCGCCATCCGCGCGGCGAGGACCGCACGTGACCGGCCATGCAAGAGCCCCCGCAATCCATTCGGATTGCGGGGGCTCTGCCGTATGGCGATGGCGGCGATCGGCCGCCACCGCCATCAGTTCCGGAACGTCATCGACGGTCCGTCCTGCGTCGCGCGACGGACATGGCCACGGCCGCGGCGCACAGCAGCGCGACGACGACGAGGACCGCCGCCACGGACGAACCGGTGCGGCTCAGTGCCGTCGCATGGCCCGCGGCGTGCGTCCCATCGCCGGCCGTACCGGAACCGTCGGAACCGTCGCCGGCCGAACCCGCATCGTCGCCGGGCTTGCTCGGAATCGACGGCTGCACGGCGCCGGAGGACGTCACCGCGATCGCGTAGGACGCGGACACCCCGCGATACGTGACCGTGACGACCTGCCTGGCCGTGGCGGCGTGCGAATCGAACCCGGTGACGGCGAGCTCCGGATCGTCGGCGTCGATGGCCTTCTCGGACGTGCGCTTGCCATTGGAGTAGACCGCGGTGACCTTGAGACCGGAACGGTCGAACGAATCACCCACCTGATACGCGGTCTTGCCTGGCTGCACCTTAAGCGCGTCCAGTCGGAACAGCGGACCGAAGTCGGCCGTGTACGCGACGGCCTTGCCGCCGTCCGCCGGCGTGACCGTCACGACGGCCTTGCCGCCGTTGTCCGCGCTCGGCTGCGTGACGTCGACCTTCGCGGCCGCATCCGTGGCGAACGCCTGCACGAGCGGATATGCGTCCGTGTCGACGTCCACCGTGCCGGACAGGTCGTAGTCGAAACGATCCGACGCGAACCCGTCGACGCGCACGCCGTCGACGCGCAGATCGGCGAGTGTGCCCACCGAGGCGGGTTTCGGCACGATGCTCGCCTCGTACAGGTGCGCCTCCGCGAGCTTCAGGTAGTAATTGGCGTCGCCGTCCGCATACGTGAAGTTGAGGCGGATGCCCTTCGTCGCGGGAAGCGCGCTGATGTCCGCGCCGGTGACGTCGCCCGCCTTCACGCGGTCGCCGGTCTCGGCGGTGATGCCGGAATCGACCCACGCGCCGGAATCATCGAGGTACTGCACGGTGAAGCGTTTCGGCGTGGCCTCGCCGAAGGAGACGATGTCGACGGTGCTGAACCGTTTCGCCGCGGCGAACGTCCAACTCACCCACGGCGAGGGCTTGTTCGTGCCCTTGGCGGCCCAATCGCCCCACGCGGTGTCGTTGCGCCCGTCGAACAGGTTCGTGACCGGGGTGCGGCCCTGCGCGTACGAGGCGGCGGCGGTGCCTTCGCCGGCCACGTTCCAGCCGTCCACCACGGTCGCTTCGGTGACGAGCACGGTCAGCGTCGCGGGGATCGTGCCGTCCGCGCCGTCGGACGCCTTGCCGGCGACGGTGACCGAACCGGTCTTGGCGAACGTGGCGTCGGTCGCGTCGCCCCACTGCCAGGTGACGGGCGTGTCCAGCGCGTAGCCGGTGCCGACGTGCGCCTTGACGGTGTCCGGCGCCGCGTCCTTCACCGCGGACGCGGTCGTGCCGGCGGCGACGGTGATCGACGTCGCGTCGCTGACGGTGAACGCGCCCACGTACACGGTGGCGGTGACCTTGATGGCGTTGCCGTACAGGTCGGTGGCGGTGCCGTGCACCGTGACGGTGCCGATGCGCTTCACCTGTTCGGCCAGCGCCGCGGTGTCCCACGTGACCTTGGCCGGGGAGCCGTCGCCCCACAGGTACTGCGGCGTCACGACGTCCGGCAGCGACGGCGTCACGCCGACGGCGGTCTGCGCGTGCACGGCCTTGGTGCCGGTGGGCGTGACGGAGCGGACCTGCCAGGTCTGGCTGGTGATCTGCTTGCCGATGTTGCGCGCGCTGTTCGACGTGTTCGCGGTGGTGGATCCCGCGGTGCCGACGGGCGAGCCCGCGGCGGTCTTGCGACCGGTCACGTCCAGTGCGCCGCGCGACAGCGAGTTGACGAGGCTGACGTGCACGCTGTCGTCCGTGTTCAGCGTCCAGATGGCGGAGGCGTCGCCGCGCGCGGCGTCGACGGTGCCGCCCTTGAGGCTGACGGTGCCGTTCCTGTCTGCGGTCAGGATCCTGTGGTCGGCCGATTCGATGACGTAGCGGCGGACGGTGGGGCGTTGCGCGGAGGCGGGCAGCTCGTGGAACGTCCACAGCTGGGTGGCGGCGGTGGACGCATCGGTGGCGAGGTTGTCGATCTGTGCGGTGGTGGTGTTGGTGGTGGTGGTGACGTTGGTGTCGTTGGTGGTGACGGTGAACGCCTTGCCGGACTGTTGGCCGACGAGCTGGTAGGTGCCGCCGTCGGCGATGGTCTCGGCGTCCTTGCTGACGCCGCCCACGCCGGTCAGCTGCACGGAGGCGATGGATCCGGCCGGAACGGTGAAGGTGGCGGTCTTGGCCGTCGGGTCGACGGTCACGCCGTTCTTCCGCAGTTGGTTGCTGGTCTTGTTGAGCACGGCGGGCGTGGCGGTGTCCGCGGCGTCCTGCTTCGGCGTGGTGGTCAGGTACAGTTTGCCTGCGGCGTCGGCCGCGACGTCGCCGTACTTCGACAGGTCGATGACGACGGTCTCGTCCGTGTCGCCGGCGTTGCGGTGCACGATGGTCTGAGTCTTGTCATCGGCGGAACGGGCGGTCATCGTGTTGAGCATGTCGTTGTTGGCGAGGATGACGTCGTTCTTGTGGATGAACTGCGTGTAGGCGCGCACGGCGTTGTACTTGGTGTTGGCGAGCACCGTGCAGGGCTTCAGGCCGTCGGTCTTGCCGCCGTTCTGGTCGACGCGACGCTTGGAGAACAGCGCGCCCTTGCCGTCCGCGCCCTTGCCGGCCACGGTGCAGTCGAAGTCGATGAAGACCGTGCCCCAGTTGAGGTTCTCGCCGTTGGGGTTGCTGCCGGTGGTCGGGGTCTGCATGTTGTACAGGTCCTCGACGACCTGCCAGAACGTGAAGTCCTGCGACTGCAGCGCGTACACGTCGTTGTTGATCTCCTCGGCCATGCCCAGCGCGTTGCTGAAGTCATAGGGGTTGAACTGCTTTTCGGACGTGTAGTCGCCGTCCACTTCGCTCATCGACAGGGGTTTGCCGTCCGCCTGCGCGATGTCGCGCACGTAGAACTGGCCGCCCTGGCTGTAGGCGTGCACGTTGTACTGGCCGACGGCGTCGCGCACGTCCTGGTCCCAGCCGTCGTAGGATCCGCCGAACGAGCCGGCGTTCGAGGCGTCGGTGCCGGAGATCGTGGTCGTGCCGTTGGCGTTGAGCCCGTTGGCTTCGATGGCCTGCCTGAGGGAGCGGATGGTGGCCTGCTGCTGGTCGTTGGACACGTACATGCCCTCCTGCGGCTTCTTGGTCCTCAGGTCGTAAGTGGTGACGTTCTTGTCCATGTTCGGGAACAGGGCGTCGTAGCGTTCCAGAAGCTCCTTGTGGTCGGTGCCGTAGGCACCGGCCGCGGTCTTTGCCGCCGAGGCGACCGGCGTGCCGCGGGATTTGTTCTCGGATTCGTTGAACGGCTCGATGGTGCCGATGTTGATGCCGTAGGTGTCCTCGAGATGCTTGACGGCCTTGCCGAGGTACTGGCCGAATTTCTCGGCGTCCTGCAGGTCGGACTGGTTCTTGTTGCCGGTTCCGGTGATGGTGCCGTTGTACGTCATGAAGTACGGGGCGGAATTGGCGAACGCCTCCCAGCTGGTGATGTCGCCGGTCTCCGCGCCGCGCTGCACCCACCATTCCTGGGCCTTGCCCTTGGACCAGTCGTAGCTGCTGTCCTTGGTGGCGTCGAATGCCTCGTCGAGCTTCTTGTAGTCGCTTTTCTTGGTGGTGACGCCGTCGTAGAGGTTCTTGGAGCCGTCGATGTCGTCCGCCCAGTAGCCGGGGACCGCGGCGCCCTGACGCATGTACGGGTATCCGTAGCCCACGTCGGAGGCGTTGCCGCCGCCGATGTTGTAGCGGGCCATGTTCAGATCGAGCCCGTCCTTGCCGAAGATGGACTGGTAGAACTGTTCGCGCAGCGCCTTGCCGTAGGCCAGCGCCTCCGCGTCGGTGGTGGCGTCGCCGGACGATTGGGTGAGGGAACCCTCCTCGCCGTAGGAGCCGGTGGCGTTGGCGAACCAGGCGAGCGAGGTGCCCCAGCCTTGGAAGGGGCCGTTCTGGAACCAGGGGTTCGGGGTGATGACCGTGGTGTTGCCGCTCGCGGCGGTCGCCGGTTCGCCGGCGATCGCGGTGGACGCCATGCTTGCGCCGCCGGCGGCGAGCATGGCGATCGCGGCCGTCGCGGCCGCGATGCGTGTGGTGATGGTTGACATGGATTCTCCTTCCCGCTGCCGTGCGGTTGGACACGGCGTTGCATCCTCCTTGCGGAACCGGTACATGTCTCCGACGCCGTGGCGTCGGTTTCCTCGCCGATCAGGGGCGGCGACGGTGCCGATGCCGTGGTGATCGACGGTGACGCGCCTCCGGGGGCCGTTGTGACACGGCGTTGTGCGCGGGCGCTGCGGGGGCCGTTGTGGTGTCCGCTGTGACGGTTCCTGTGCGGTCCCTGTGGTTGCCCTGGCGTCTGCCCCGGTGGTGCGAAACCGGTGTACTAGTTCCGTTGCGGCTCACGCTATCACCGTCGCGAGGGAGTGGCAACGCAACCATTGTCTGTGATGAGAGACGTAACCGGTCACATTGCGAAATGTTGAGAATTGGTTGGTCTAGCCGTGTATCGGGAGTGGCGAAATGGGGCCGTTGTTGATGGTTGCGCAAACAAAACGGAAGTTTTTCGCATGGAACATGCCGCCGCGCGTGTCGCGGAAAGGAGCCATGCGGGCGTCGAACCGGTTCGTGGTGGGCGAGGTGGAGCGGGGCGTGCGCGGAGAAGGGACGCGCGATTGAGCATCAAGAGTCTGTGGTACACAATGCAGCGACGGTGAGCAATCGACTTGGCGTCGATATCATCGCGAATCAATCGGACGACGATTCTCATCTACTCGACGTCGTATGAGCCCCTACGTTTCCGTGACATGGGAAACCGCACCGCCAAGCATCGGCATGAATTGATCCGGCCAGCAATCGGGGTGCGGTTCAGCTATGACGACGGGGAGCGCGGTTGTACTCCGGGAATCACTGGTACACGATGCCATGGCGACCAGGGTGCGCGCTTGCGTACCCGGAACCTGTGGTACGCAATGCCGGGGCGGCAGGATACGCATTTGTGTACCAACGTTCCGTGGTACACAACATCCGAACCGTCGCCGATCCGCATGCATACCATTCGCAGGTGTCGCAAAAAGCCCGAAATTGCAACGTTCTCAGGAAAACCGTCGCGGCACGCCCTCATAAGGCGATTGGTACATGACGGAGGAAGGCCCGGGAATCACGTCACGTACCCCGGATTGTCGGTACGCAACGGACCGGCTGCCGCAATCGTGCGTTGCGTACCATTTCCCGGCTCGCGCGTGACGCGTCGCGGTGATTCATATCGGCCACATCGCTCCGGCATGATGCAACCGCACCTCCGATCATCAAATCTGGATTACTCCAGTCCAACAATCGGGGTGCGGCTCAAAATCGGAAGAGCTGCAAAAGCCGGTTATTGCGTGCGCCGCCCACCCGTCATCGCATACCGGTGCACACCAGCCCGTCATGCTACGTCCGTTCCTATAGAATCGGGCGTTGCGCGAGCCTAATCCTCAGGTGAAACGTCCGTTCCTATAGAACCGGACGCCACACAGGCCCGATTCGCGGACGCAGCATCCGTTCCTATAGAACCGGACGCCACACGGGCCCGATTCACGAGCGCAGCATCCGTTCCTATAGAACCGGGCGTTGCGCGAGCCTAATCCTCAGGTGAAACGTCCGTTCCTATAGAATCGGGCGCCACGCGAGTCTGCGACGCGAACGAGCACGAAAACGAATGTCCCCGCATCCAATCCGATGCGGGGACATTCGGTTCGTCGTCGTTCCACCGGACGGGTGACGTCATCGCTCGACGCGACGCCCGGCGGATATACGGATGCGATCAGGCTTCGGCGGGAGCGGCCTCGGCGTCCTCAGCCGGCTCGTCGGCCTCGCCCTTGGACTTCTCAAGACCCAGATCCACCGGAGAGGAGCTGTTCTCCCACGGTTCCTCCCACGGATCGTAGTCCGGGTTCTGCTGCTTGTAGATGTACAGGCCCACCAGGCCGGCGAGCAGTGCGCCGAACAGCAGCGCGAAGAACTTCCAACCGTTCGAAGACTTGTTCTCCATGTCGGATCCTTTCCC
The DNA here is from genome assembly GCF_019331725.1 of Bifidobacterium saguinibicoloris. Classification (GTDB taxonomy): domain Bacteria; phylum Actinomycetota; class Actinomycetes; order Actinomycetales; family Bifidobacteriaceae; genus Bifidobacterium; species Bifidobacterium saguinibicoloris. The sequence continues at coordinate 31,733 of NZ_JAHBBF010000015.1, read as the reverse complement.
ATTCTCGTCAGCCTGCTCGTTCAGGCCGATCTTCACCCCATCATAGGCCCGAATATGTGGCGATTGGGTAGAACATGCCGCCTCAGACCGACTCACGGTAGCGCTCACAGAAACGCCGCGACGTCTCTATGCCGCGGTCCCGGTGATGCGACCGTTCGCCGCATCCTCCTTCGGCAGAACGGGCGGGCGCGGGAACGGTAGCATGGAGGGCATGCGCATTCCCACGAAACGTCAGATCGCCTACAGCTGGAAGAACAACGGTCCGGTCGTCACCTGGACGATCATCACCCTGTGCGCGGCGGTCTGGGCCGTCGAGATGTTGCTGCGGCTGCTGTCGCCCACGCTGTTCTCCGCGTTCGTGGGATACGGCATGTTCATGCCGATCACGGCGTTCCGCACGCCGTGGACGTGGCTGACGTCGATGTTCCTGCATGCGCCGAATCTGATGCACATCCTGTTCAACATGATCGCCCTGTGGTCCGTGGGCCCGGTATTGGAACGGCTGATGGGCCATTGGCGGTATCTCGCGTTGTATCTCATCTCCGGGCTCGGCGGCGCCGCCGGCATGATGGTGTGGGCACGCCTGACCGGCGACTGGCTGACCTCCGCCTATGGCGCGTCCGGCGCGCTGTTCGGCCTGTTCGCCGCGGTGCTGGTGGTGTATCGCCGCATCGGCGAGGACATCCGTTCGATGCTGGTGTGGATGGCGGTCAATTTTCTGCTGCCGTTCGTCGTGGGCGGTATCGCATGGCAGGCGCATGTGGGCGGATTCATCGTGGGTGGTGTGCTCACCTGGCTGTTGGTGGGAGGTCTGCCCGTGTTGCGGCGCCGTTCGTTCACCGTGCGTATGGCGGTGTTCGGCAGCGCGATGACGCTGTTGCTCGTCGTCGTCATGCTGCTGTGCGTGACGCAGTTCTGATTCGACTGTCCTGCGCTGCGGCTTTGTGATGCTTCGGGCGGACTTGGGTCTGCCGTTGGCGGTGCGCTTCCGATGAGGTTGTGGTGAGTGCTTGGACGCCGGCGGCTTGGGCTTGATGGTGCCTTGACCGGGCAGAGGCGTCGCATCTGAGCAATGCGACGGCGGGCGCCGCCGGTGCGGAGCTTCGCCGCCGCCTGAGCCGCTGACTTCGTGACTGGTTCTTCCGCTTTTGGCCCTTCTGCTTGTCCGTACTCCGATTTCTCCAGGTCCCCATATCTAGTGCTATGGCCGAGGAACTACACACATGTAGTTTTCCACAATTGTGGAAAACAGTGTGGATAACTTGGGGATAACCCGTCGTCGGAAGTGGACAACTACGTTACCTATGACGTCGAGTTATCCACAATCGGCGTCATTCCAACGATTGTGGATTGTGGACAATGTGCATAACGGTTATCCACAATGGGTTATCCACTGTGGAGAACGGCATGCACGGTGGATTTTCACCGCAGCATTGTGGATAACTCCGCCAAACCGGTGGATAACTTGGGGATAACCAGTGGTGGATAGTGGATAAGTGGTGGATAACCTGTGGGTAACCTCCCACAAACGTTGGAATTCCAACGATGTGGATTGTGGATAACTCAGCTTTGCACTTATCCACCACGACGGTTATCCACTGTGATGTTGATTCGCTGTGCCGCTGATTCACCACGTGCTTATCCACCGTGGCATTTATCCACCGCGGCACTAATCCATCACGGTGCCCGTATGTCCTCCATCACGGTGGCCCCGGAGCGTGGATCAGGCCCGTTCCCGCGTTCCGGCCCAAGGGCCGGTGGCCCGGAGTACGTGAGAGACCTGGTTTTGCGTTCCGGCGGCACGATTCGTGACCCTGGAAAGTGAATCGGGCCCGTTCCTACGTTCCGGACCAGGAGCCGATGGGCCGGAACGTATGATTGCCCCTGTTGCTCGTTCCGGGGCCATAAGTCTATGGGGCACGGTGGCCCCGGAGCGCGGATTGGGCTTGCTTCCCCGTTCCGGCCCACGAGCTAGTGGTACGGAACGTGTGATTACGGTGCTTGAGCCGTTGCGTACCTCAGGCCAGTGGTACGCAACGGCCTTCCGCGGCATTTCAAGCGTGAGGACCAGCGCCGCGGCACGCGAAAGGCCGCCGGCCTCCGAAGGGAGGACCGACGGCCTTCACCGAACAATCGATGCGATGGTTCGAGGCATATCGCTGGATGCGGATGCGAACGCACATGCGGATACACCTTCAGGTTGAGAGCCTCAGGGCGTATGCACCATCAGATCGCGCATCGCCGTGGCATCATCGCCACCACATGGTCATCAGGAAGCCGATGAGGATGATGACGAAGCCGATGAGCAGGTTCCACGCGTCGATGCCCGGAATCGGGTAGTTGCCGGTCAGGTAGTAGCAGACCACCCACACCAGGCCGATGACCATCAGGGCGCAGAACAGCGGCACGAACCAGCGCGGGTTCGACTTGGTGCCCTTGATGGTCTCCTCGACGCGCTTGGTGTTCTCCTCCTGGCGTGCCATCATGCGGCGCATCTGCGGGCTCATGGACTTCTTGTCGGCGGTGGCGTTGAGCACGGCCTCGACCTGGTCCATATCCACGCCGTAGTCCTCGGGCGTCTCCTCGGACGTCTCCTCGGTGGCGTCATCGGCGGCGACATCCTCGGCGTCAGTGCCCTTCGCGTCGTCCTTCGCATCCGTCGCGGTCGCGGCGGTTTCCGCCTGCCAATCCTTCTGGTCCTTCGAGTCGTTTTCGTGCAGCTCTTCGTCAGCCATCAGCGTAGTCTCCATTCACAGTCAATAGGCTAGGAGCCATCATAGTGGTTGGTCGCGAAACCGGCGAGACAATCGCACGACATGGCGCACAATGTGGGCACAATGCGGACATTCGGCGCCCTATCCGGATGATGTGCGCCATGGTGGTGGATAATCGGCAGGGAGTCCGGCTCCACGTGAGACGAGGCGAGACGAGTCCCGGTGCGTGCGGAGCCCTGCATGCGGAGTTCCGCGTGTGTAGTGTTGCGCGGAGTTCCGCGGCGTGGACCAGTCCGCGCAGGCACCCGCGCGTAGGCCTGTCCGCGGAGTTCCACGCGGCTCACGCACGTGGGCGGCACCGGCGTCTGCGGCGGCGATGCCGGGAACGGTATGGTCGGTATGAAGATGGTAGCGGAGGCTCCGCGGTGCGGAGGCATCGCGGTTTTTCCGGAAAGGCGGCGGCATGGCCAAGCATGGCGGCGGACGGCACAGCGTGAAGCGCTCTCTCGTCGGGAGCGTCGCCACGGTGCTCATCGTCGCGCTGACCGGCTACCTGTTCGTCACGAACCTGCGCGTGAACCGCACCGCCACGGTCAACTCGGACACGGCGCAACTGGTGGAACAACGCGTGGCGGAGGTGAACGAGCTGTCGGAGCAGGTGAAGAAGCTCAGTTCCGACGTGAGCACGCTCACCCAACTCGCCTCCTCGTCGAACGACGCCAACGGCACCCCCACCAACGGCACCGCCACCACCAACGGCAGCAACGGCGCCAACGGCACCACATCGAACGACGACGCCGGCAGCGGCGCCACCCTCCCGCAGGTGGAGGGACCGGGCGTGGCCGTCACACTCGACGATTCGCCCATGTGGGAGCAGGCCGTGGACGCGTCCGGATCCACGGAGGACATCGACAAGTACGTCATCCACCAGCAGGATCTCGAATCGGTGATCAACGCGTTGTGGGCGGGCGGCGCCACGTCGATGAAGTTCATGGACCAGCGCATCCTGTTCAACTCCGCGGTGATCTGCTCCGGCAACGTGGTGTCCCTGCACGGCAAGAAGTATTCGCCGCCGTTCACGATCTACGCGATCGGCGATCAGGACAGTCTTATCGAGGCGCTCGACGATTCGCCGGCCATCAAGATCTATCAGCAGTATGTGAGCGCGTTCGGCCTGGGTTGGAAGGTGGAGCGCAAGCGTGATCTCACGTTCGAGGAGACGCCGTCGTTGCTGTCGCCGTTGAAGTACGCGTCGCCGCTTCCCGGCTCGGACGAGTCGTCCGACGGCGCCTCGTCCGGTTCGTCCGACGCCTCCGGTTCGTCCGGCGAGTAGGCCGACAGCGTAAGCCCCGCCGTGTGCGGCGTGTGCCCAAGGGCGTGGGGGACAATGGGACGAGCGGTGTTGGGTACGGCCGGTACAGTCGGTGGGTGGAAATCCGCAGGCGGGTCCCGCGGGTCGGAATCCTTCGCGGCGGCCCGCAGGCCGTCGTGAAGGACCGTCGGCGCCAGGGTCGATCGGCATGAGTCGGCATAAGGAAGGGCGATTGGAATGAGACACAGCGCACGTCATACGGCCGGACGTCGGTCCGGCAGGGTTTCCGTGACTTCGGCCGCTTCCGCGGCGCCGATGGCGCCGGGAGGCCCCGCGGCGTCCGCCCGGTCCCGTCGCGGCTTCGGCTGGCAGGCGCTCGGCGTCTTCGCCGAGATCCTCATCACGTTGGCCGTGGTATGCGCGCTGTATATCGTGTGGCAGCTGTGGTGGACCGGCGTGGAGGCGGAACGCACGCAGGCGGAGACCCGTCAGCAGGTCTCCTGGTCCGATCCGGCCTCCTCCGGCGATACGAAGATCGCGAAGGCGCAGGAGGGCGATCCGCCCGTCCAGCCAGAGAACGCCTCCTATGGCGACCTGGTGGCGGAACTGTACGTGCCCCGGTTCGGCCAGAACTGGGCCCGCAACGTGGTGGAGGGCACCGACGCCGCCCAGCTGGCCCGCCATGGTCTGGGCCATTACGAGACCACGCAGATGCCGGGGGAGCTCGGCAACTTCGCCATCGCCGGCCATCGTTCCGGTTATGGCGAGCCGCTCGGCGAGATCGACAAGCTGCAGGAGGGCGACTACATCGTCATCCGCACGCAGGATTACTGGTACGTGTACCAGTACACGAAGTTCAAGATCGTCACGCCGGACGCCGTGGAGGTCGTCGCCCCAAACCCGGAACATCCGGGCGAGCAGCCCACCAAGCGCATGATCACGCTCACCACGTGCGAACCGAAGTACACGACGGCCACGCACCGGTGGATCGCCTGGGGCGAGCTCAAATACTGGGCGAAGGTGTCCGACGGCGTGCCGAAGGAGCTCACCACCACGGATTCGACCGGCAAGGTGAAGTTCGCGAGCACCGCCGCGAAGGACATGTCCCTGCCGGCGCGTCTCGGTTCCCTCCAGCCGGTGGTGTTCGGCTCCCTGGCCGTGTGGGCCGTGCTGTTCATCGCCGCCGCCGTGGCGTGGCGCTGGCCGCTGCTCGCCGCGATCCGCGCGGGCGTGCGCCGTCGCCCGGACGCGAGCATCTACGGCGGTCTGATGCGCATCCAGCCGGGCGTCCTGCCCGTGCGTCTGCTGCTGACCGCGCTGCTGCTGCTCGCCGCGGCCGCCGCACTGTTCGAATGGATGTTCCCGTGGGCGGCGCTCAACATCCCCGTCCTGCAGCAGATGAGCAACTTCTCCGTCGGGTGACGGAGGCTGAGTAGACTTGCGGTTCAGTACCACCCGTAAGGAGACCATCGTGACCGATTCCGCCCGCATTCTGGTGATCGACAACTACGATTCGTTCGTCTACACCATCGTCGGCTATCTGAAGACGCTCGGCGCCACCGTGGACGTGGTCCGCAACGACGCCGTCGACCCGCACGACCCGCATGTGACCGACGGCTACGACGGCGTGCTCATCAGCCCCGGCCCGGGTGCTCCGGCCGATTCCGGCGCCAGCGAGGACATGATCCGCCTGTGCGCCGCGCAGGACAAGCCGATGTTCGGCGTGTGCCTGGGCTTGCAGGCGCTTGCCGAGGTGTACGGCTGCACGGTGGACCACGCGCCCACCATCATGCACGGCAAGACGAGCCTCGTGGAGCATGTGGATGACGAGATCTTCGCGGGCGTCGCCAACCCGATGACCGCCACCCGCTACCATTCGCTCGCCGTCGAACCGGATTCCGTGCCGGACACGCTCGAGGTGACCGCGTGGACGCAGGGCGACCACATCGTGCAGGGCATCCGCGTCAAAGGCAAGCCGATGTACGCGGTCCAGTTCCACCCCGAATCCGTGATGACGGAGGACGGCTACCGTCTGCTCGCCAATTGGCTGGCCGTGTGCGGCCAGACGAACGCCGTGGCGAAGTCCGCCGGCCTGCAGCCCAAGGTCGTCAAGTAAGGCGACGCAGGCGTCGTACGATACGCAACGTACGGCACGCGACGTGACGCACGGCATACGACGCGACGTACGTAACGCAAGACCCCTGACGGGATTCCGTCAGGGGTCTTGTCGTATCCGGCATCGGCCTTCGACAGCCGACGTCAGCCGACAGCCGATCAGTGACCGGTGGTCGTGCCGGTTCCGGTACCGGAGGAGCCGTTGCCGGTCGTGTCGCCCGTATCCTCGCCCGTGCTGGAGGCCTGCGTGGTGAGCGTCACCGTGGAGCCCTTGTCCACCTGGCCTTCGGCCGGGTTCTGCGCGGTCACCTTGTCGGACGAACCGGTGGAGCCGGTCTGGGAGACCGTCAGGCCCAGCGCCTCGAGCTGGATCTTCGCCGTGGCGTACGTCTGGCCCACCACGTTCGGCACGGTCACCTGCTCCTTGCCCTTGGACACCACGAGCGTGATCGACGACTGCTGCTCGACGGTCGTGCCCGAACCCGGGTCCACGCTGATCACCGTGCCGGAGGCCACCGTGTCGGAGTTCGCCTCGGTGACGGTCACCGTGAACTTGAGGTTCTTGAGCGTCTGCACCGCGGAATCCTGCGGCTGGCCCACCAGGCCGTCCGGCACCTTCGTCATGCCGGAGGAGACGTACAACAGAACCGTCGAACCCTTGGTGGAGGGGCTTCCGGCCGCCGGGTCGGTGCGCGTCACGTTGTTGCGGGCGATGGTCGCGCTGTCCTCGGTCTGCACGCTCGTGCCGACCTTGAAGCCGGCCTTCTCCAGTGCGGCGCGCGCCTCGGACTGGCTCATGTCCGTCACGTCGGGCACCTGCACGCTCTGCGGGCCCGCGGAGAACCATACCTTCACGGTGGAGCCCTTTTTCGCCTTCGAACCGCCCTTCGGCGTCTGCTTGCCGGTGAACGTGCCTTCGGGCTCGGTGGAGTCCTTGTCGGTCATCTCCTGGAACTGGAAGCCGGCGGCCTCGATCTTCTGCTCGGCCATGGCCTTGGTCATCGAGGAGGTGATCGTCGGCACTTCGGCCATGTCCGCGTTCGTGGCGCCGCCGCGCAGCATGAAGAACACGGCCACGAGGACGGCGACGAGCACGAGCCCGCCGATCACGGAGCCGATGATGATCTGCTTCTTGCGCTTCGCCTTGGCGGCGGCCGCGCGCTGCTCGGCGCGCGTGCGCACCACGGCCGACGTGGAGGGGCGCACCTGTTCGAACTGTCCGGTCACCGGGTTGAACGCCTGCGTGGACTGGCCCTGCTCGTTGGGGTTGAGCGCCACCGTGGCGGCGTCCTGCTCGGCCTGTTTGCGGGCCTTCATGTTCGCCAGGTCGGTGAGCGGGTTGAACGCGGCCGCCACGGGCACGCCGCCGTTCATGAAGGTCAGGATGTCGTTCTTGAACTCGGCGGCCGTGGCGTACCGGTTCTGGCGGTCCTTGGCCATGGCCTTCGCGCAGATGGAGTCCCACATCTTCGGCAGGCCGGGCGTCACCGCGCTCGGCGGCGTGGCCACTTCGGACACATGCTGGTAGGCGATGGCCACGGCGGAGTCGCCGGTGAACGGCGGACGTCCGGTGAGCATCTCGTAGAGCACGCAGCCGGCCGAATACAGGTCGGAGCGCATGTCCACGGTCTCGCCGCGCGCCTGCTCGGGGGAGAGGTACTGGGCGGTGCCCACCACGCCCTGCGACTGCGTCATCGTGGCGGCCGAATCGTCGAGCGCGCGGGCGATGCCGAAGTCCATGACCTTGACCATGCCCTGGTCGGAGATCATGATGTTGCCGGGCTTGATGTCGCGGTGGATGATGCCCATGCGGTGCGAGTATTCGAGCGCGTTGAGCACGCCGAGCATCACCTGTTCGGCGTCGCGCTGGCTCAGCGCCCCGTTCACGTGGATCACGTCGCGCAGGGTCTGGCCCTTCACGTACTCCATCACCAGGTACGGCAGACGCTCCACCTGGCTGTTCTCCGTGGTGACGAGCTCCTCGCCGGAATCGTAGATGCTCACGATGTTCGGGTTGTTCATCTGCGCCACGGAATGCGCTTCGCGGCGGAAACGCTTGAGGAAGATCTCGTCGGTGGCCAGGTCGGAACGCATGATCTTGATGGCCACGGTGCGGCCGAGGCGCGTATCCAGCGCCACGTGCACTTCGGCCATGCCTCCGCGGCCGATGAGCTGGCCGAGCTGGTAGCGGCCGTCGGCCAGTGAAGCGGGCATGTTGCTCATTGCTGCTCCTTCCAATTCGCCGCGTTCGTTGCGCCCGTCGCGGCGGCACCGGGGACGGTTCCCGCGGCGCTCCCCGCGGCGGACCTATGCTCGGGCATTGATACGAGTGGGATGTGCGGGGAGCTGGCGATCCTGCGCGGCAGGCGGCTCCCCACCATCATGGTGGAATCGTTGAGTTCGGTCTGCTGGTCCAGCAGGCGGCGTTCGATGCGCGCCAGCGTGCGGGAGACGACGAGCGCGTCCTTCGGACGGTCCAGCGGGTCCTTCGCCAGCATCGACATGACGAATTCGCGCAGCTGCACGTCCACGTCGTCAGGCAGGGGCGGCACGGGGTCGTTGACGTGCGCGGCCGCGATGTCGACGGGCGTGGCGCCCGTGAACGGGCGGTGCCCGCACAGGCCCTCGTACGCCACCACGCCCAGCGAGTAGATGTCCGATTGCGGCGTGGCCTGCTGGCCCTGCGCCTGCTCGGGGGAGATGTACTGCGCGGTACCCACCACCATGCCGTCCTGCGTGATCTGCTCCTGGTTGGTGGAGTAGGAGACACCGAAATCGGTGATCTTCACGTCGCCGTTGTCCGCCACCATGATGTTGGCGGGCTTGACGTCGCGGTGGATGACGCCGTGGCTGTGGGCCACGAACAGGCCGCGCGCGGTCTGGATGAGGATGGGCAGAAGCTCCAGCGGGTCCATGGCGCCCTGCTCGTGGAACAGGTCCGCCAGGGATTTCGAGGGCACGTATTCCATGATGAGGAAGCCGATGCCGTCATGCTCGTAGTATTCGAACAGCGCGGCGATGTTCGGGTGCGCCAAGTTGGCGGAGTTGTGCGCTTCGGCACGCAGACGGCGCAGCTTCGCCTCCGCGTTGGTCAGGTCGCTGCGCAGCGCCTTGATGGCCACGGGGCGGCCGAGCTGGATGTCCCAGCCCTTCCATACTTCGCCCATGCCGCCTTTCGCGATGCGGGAGTCCAGGCGGTATCGGCGATGGATCAGCTGTCCTTCGATCAGTCTCATTGCTGCAGGGCCTCCTGGAGTACGGTGCGGAACACCGGTCCGGCGCTGTTCACGCCGTACGTGTTGGTGTTGTGGATGACGACGGCCACGGCGATCTTCGGGTTGTCCGCGGGGGCGAACCCGATCACCCAGCCGTCGTTGGCGCTGTTGTCGGAACCGATCTGCGCGGTGCCGGTCTTGGCGGCGACGCTCACGCCGTCGATGGCGAGGGACGGCGCGTCCTTGGTGACGACCGTCTGCATCATCTGCGTGAGCTTGTTGGCGGTGTCCGCGCTGAACGGTTCGCTCATGGTGCGTGCGTGCGTCTCGCTGATGACGGACAGGTCGCTGGCGCGCACGCGGTCCACGAGGGTGGGCTGCATGAGCTTGCCGTCGTTCGCGATGGCCGAGGCGATCATCACGTTCTGCAGCGGCGTTTCGGTGACGTCGCCCTGTCCGATGGAGGCGAGGGCGAGCTTGTCGTCGGTGAGCGAGGTGGGGAAGTTCGAGGCGACGGCCTTCATCGGGCTGCCGGTGGTGTCGGAGCCGTCGACGACGAGCGAGCTGCCGAAGCCGAGCTTGGTGGCCATGTCGGCGAGCTTGTCCTGGCCGAGGGCCACGCCGAGCTGCGCGAACGCGGTGTTCGACGAGTAGGCGAGGGCGTCCTCGAGGCTCATCGAGCCGTTCGAGCCGTTGCCTGCGGAGGAGGCGTTGGTGAGCGCGGTGACGGTGCCGGGCAGCGTATAGCTGGCGCCGGCGGGCACCTGCGTGTCGGTCTGGTAGTCGCCGGTCTCCAGCGCGGCGGCGGCCACGACGGTCTTGAACGTGGAGCCGGGCGGGAACAGCTGGCTGGTGGTGTTGTTGAGCATCGGGTTGGTGGGGTCCTGCGTGAGGGCCGCGTAGTTCTGCTTCAGGGTCGCGCCGTCGTGCGAGGTGAGTTGGTTCGGGTCGTACGAGGGGTTGGAGACCATGGCGAGGATGCGTCCGGTCGACGGCTCCATCGCGATGACGGCACCCTGCTGGTTGTTCAGCGCCTGGGAGGCGATCGTCTGGAGCTTCGTGTCGATGGACGTCTCGATGGTGGCGCCCTTGTTCTCGCTGCCAGTGAGCGTGGACTTGATGCGCTGCCAGAACAGGCTGTTCGATTCGCCCGACAGCAGCGAGTTGCGCGACGCCTCGATGCCGCGGTCGGCGCGCTGGCTGATGGAGAAGTAGCCGGTGACGGGCGCGTACAGGGAGCCCTGCGGGTAGGAGCGCTGGTATTTGAACGCGTCGTTCACCGGTTCGGACTTGGCGAGCACGGTGCCGTCGGCGGCGAGGATCGAGCCGCGCGGCGCGCCGTACTCGTGGTACAGGGCGCGCGTGTTGCGCGTGTCCGAGTTGAGCGCGGCGGCGCGGATCGCGGTGATGATGGTGGTGGACAGGCCGAGCACCGTGAACAGGACGATGACGGCGGTGAACAGCTGGCGCAGGGTCTTGTTCACAGTGCGCCTCCTTCGATCGGCGGCATCGGCTTGACCGGCGTGGCGGTGGCTCCGGCCACGCGTGCGGCGTCCTCCGCGTCCATGGCGGCGCGCTCCGCCTCGCGTTCCTTGAGCTCGTGGTCGCGCAGAGCGGCCAGCGCCTCATACTGGAACGTGTCCGAATCGGTTTCCGGAGCCGGCTTGTTGGCCGCGTCGGAGATGATGATGAGCAGCGTGGCGAGCAGGTAGTTCGCGATGAGCGACGAGCCGCCCGCGGCCATGTACGGCATGGTCAGGCCGGTCAGCGGGATGACGAGCGTGATGCCGCCCACCACGGTGAACACCTGGAACGCCATGGTGAACACCAGTCCGGAGGAGAGCAGCTTGCCGAAGCCGTCCTTGATCTTCATGGCGGTGACGAAGCCGGAGGCGATGATGATGATGTACAGGGCGAGCACGGCCATGCAGCCCACGAGCCCCATCTCCTCGCCCACGGAGGCGTAGATGAAGTCCGAGTTGGCGAACGGCGTGAGCGCCGGATGCCCCTGACCCAGACCGGTGCCGGTGAGACCGCCGGCGGCCAGGCCGAACAGGCCGGTCACGATCTGGTAGGAACCGCCCGTGCGGTTGTAGAGCGTCGGGTCGAACGGGTGCAGCCACACCTCGACGCGCGCCCCCACGTGGCTGAAGATGCTCGAGGCGGCCACCGCGCCGAACGCGAACGCGATGAAGCCGATGACGATCCAGCTGAGACGCCCGGTAGCGACGTACAGCATGGAGACGAACATCGCGAAGAACATGAGCGAGGTGCCGAGGTCGTGCTGCATGATGAGCACGCCCATCGAGGCGAACCACACGATGATGATCGGGCCGAGGTCCTTGATGCGCGGCAGCTGCAGGCCAAGCACCTTCCTGCCGCCCACGGCCAGCTGGTCGCGATGGTCGAACAGGTAGGCGGCGAAGAAGAACGCGAGGAACAGCTTGGCGAACTCGCCCGGCTGGATCTGCCCGATGCCGGGGATCCTGATCCAGATGCGCGCGCCGTTGATCTCCTGGCCCAGGCCGGGCAGCATGGGGGAGAGGAGCAGCACGAGGCCCACCACCATGCTCACATAGGAGAAGCGCCGCAGGATGCGGTAGTCCCGGAGGAAGATGACGAGCAGGGCGCACAACGCCATGGCGATGAAGACGAACAGGAGCTGGCGCTGCGCCACGGCCGTGCCCTTCTCCTGATCGATGCGCGCGATCTCCACCATGCCGATGCCGGTGAGGAGCAGCACGCAGGGCTGCACCACCTGGCTGGCGTACGGCAGACGGAAGACGATGAGCAGCCAGAACGCCACGGACAGGCCGGCCCAGACGCCGTACAGGACGACGAACTGCTGCGGCACCGTGCCGGTGGTGCGGTGGAACATCTGATAGAAGGCCATGCCGCACAGCAGGAACGAGACGATGAGCAGCGCGACCTGGCGAAGGCGGAGGGCGATCATTGCTGAGACCCGCCTTCTTCCGTGGACGTGTCGGAGGAGCCGGTGGCGTCGTCGGAGGCGCCGGAATCGGAGGAGGAGGAGGAGGAACCGTTCGAACCGGAATCGGAGGACGAAGCGGCGTCCTTGGACGCCGAGGACGAGTCCTTCGCATCCTGCTGCTCCTGCTCCAGCGACTTGAGCTCCGCGCGGATGAGCTTGACGTGCGCCTGCGCCTCGGCGAGGTTGTCGCGCACGATGCCCTGCTGCAGTTCGTCGCGCCACGTGGATGGCAGCTTGTTGATGGAGATGGAGGTGCGCTCCACCTCATGCGAGAGACTGAACCCGGCCAGGTTCGTGGGCACGCCTTGGTAGATCGCCACCTTGCCTTCGGCCTCGCCCACGTAGTACTTCGACTGGCTGTACCGGTACGCGGCGTACACGCCGCCCGCGAGCACGGCCAGAATGGCCAGAATCGTCACGATGACGCCGATGCGCTTGTGGCGGCGACGGCTGCGCGCGGTCTTCTGCGCCTCAGCCCGCTCCTCATGGATGGCCTTCGCCACTTCGGGATCGTTCGGATCGGCGGTGACGACGCCGTCCGACTTCTGCACCACCGGAATCTCGCCGGTGTCCGGATTGTGGCGTTCGCCGTTCTCCTCGCGCACCTGCGAGGGCTGGACCACGCGCGGCGCCTCGGCGCGCTGCTTCTCGCGCTGCTGCTCCTTGGGCGACTGGCTGAGCGCCGCCGCGCGCACGGCCGGCGAATTGAGGTCGCGCAACGCCGGGGCGGTGGCCACCGGCTCGTTGACGATGTCCGCGATGGGTTCGAGGCTGGCGCTGGCCGCGCCGCCGACGAGCGGCGTCTGATGAGGCAGTTCGAACGCGTGCGCGTCGAGCGCGAGCGTGGCGTCCGCGATCACCGCGGTGACGTTGTCGGTGCTGCCGGCGCGCAGGGCCATGCCGACCAGCTGCTGGGCGCATTCGCCCGGATCGGACAGCTGGCTCATCACCTCGGCGATGGTCGAATCCTCGAGTACGCCGCACAGGCCGTCGGAGCACAGCAGCCAACGGTCCGCCGGGTGGGCCTTGAGGATGGCCACGTCCGGGTGGGGGTCGATGTCGAAGTCGCCGATCACACGCATCACCATGTTCTTCTGCGGATGGGTCTTCGCCTCCGATGGGGTGATGCGGCCCATGTCGACGAGATGCTGCACCAGGCTGTGGTCCTGCGTGGCGCGGCTGAGCACGCCGTCGCGCAGCAGATAGGCGCGGGAGTCGCCGATGTGCGCGAGCACCCACCAATCGGAGACGAGCGCCACCGCGGTGACGGTCGTGCCCATGCCTCCCAGACCGGACTCCCGGCGGGCCTTGCCCACGATCGCGTCGTCCGCGGCCATCACGGACGTGACCATCATCGAGGCGATCGTGCCGACGTCGTCGGTCACGTCATCGCGTTCGATATGCGCGAGGGAGCGGATGGCGATGGTGGAGGCGGTGTCGCCGCCGGCATGACCGCCCATGCCGTCGCAGATCGCCACGAAATGCTCGCCAGCGAACGACGAATCCTGATTGTTCGCACGCTGGGTGCCCACGTCGGACACGGTGGTGGAGTACAGGAACAGACGGCGTGACAAGGCCTGCGTGGCCTGCGCGTCCTGCGGGTCCCGCACGGCGGCCGCGGCGTTCGCCGCGGCGAGGCCGGCACCGGAGGAAAGGACGGTCTCGCCGTCGTCGTCGGCGGCGAAATCGTTGAAATCGTCGAAATCGCTGGGGGCCGACTGCTGCAACGGAGTGGTCGGCTGGTCATCGGAGGAGCTCATCGGTTCATCACCTCAGCTCGAAGGTCGTGGCGCCGATGCGCACGGGCATGCGGGCGGGAAGTACGGTTGGCGCGGCCAGACGCTGGCCGTTGACGACGGTGCCGTTCGTGGAGCCGAGGTCCTCGATGGCCCACTGGCCCGACGTCGGGTCCTGATAGATGCGTGCGTGATGCGAGGAGACGAACTCGTCATCCAGCACCACGGTGTTCGAAGCGGCGCGTCCCAGCGTGATGGTCTCACCGGTGAGCGGCACGGACGAGCCGGCCAACGGGCCGTCGATGATGACCAGCAGCGATGGGCCTCCCGCGGCGGCGGACGCGGCGGAAGCCGGACGGGCGTTGCCGCGGGCACGGTGCCGCTCCCTGGCCGGCGCATGCACGGGCGCGCCCTCCGTCACCGGTACGGCCGGTTTGGCGGAGGAACGGCGCGCGGCATGCCGGTCCTTGCGGCGGCGTGCGCGTGAAGGGCGCGGGCTGAAGGAGCTGATGTCCTTGTGCAGGGAACGGATGGCGAACCATGCGAACACCCACAGCAGAATCAGGAACCCGTACTTGAGCAGCGCGAATGTCAGTTCGGTCATGCTGGGTCGACCTTACGACGCGGCGCGCGCGTTACTCCTGCTCCTGGGAGGAGGCCCAGTAAAGGATGCGCGTACGGCCGATGGTGATGGTGTTGCCGTCCAGCAGCGTGGCGGCCGGGACCTGATGGCCCTCCACGTACGTGCCGTTCGTGGAGCCCAGGTCGCGGGCGATGACGCCGTTGGGGGTGATGTCGATTTCCAGATGCTTACGGGAGATGCCCGGATCGTCGATGACGATGTCGCAGCCGGAGCCGCGGCCGATGATGGTCTTCTCCTTGGTGAGCAGATACTGGCTGCCGTTGATCTCCAGCAGCGGGCTGTCCTGGCTCTGCGTGGGCGTGGTGACGGGCACCGCGTTGCCCTGCACGGAGGCGGAGGTGAGCTTGAAGCTGCCCTTGGTCAGGCCGAGGTCCTCTTCGAAGATCACGACCACCGGGCCCACGAACGCGTAGTGCTGGGTGCGCGCGTAGTTCGTGAGGTTGTCCGCCAGCTCGTCGGCCAGCGTCTCGCTGCCCCACTGCTCGATGCGGTCGAAGTCCGGAGTGCTCAGCTTGAAGCGGTATTCGTTCGGGGCGACCGTGCGGTCGCGGCCCACCGGCATGGCCTCGTTGTCGATCTCGCGCTCAAGGGCGCTGGACAGGTCGACGGGCTGCAGTTCCTTGGAGCCGAACTTGGAGAACACTCCGTTCACTGCGCCTTCCACGCTTTTCTCAAAACGGTCGAGAACGCTCATAGTCATCCCTTTCTATCCTTGACTAGTGTACGCACGGGTCGGAACGGGCCGTTTTACCCGCGCCGATACTTGCAAAAGCCACAAATCGGCGCGCGTTTCGCCCGTGTTTTAGGGCGCATCCCCCACTTGCGCGCCCATTCGCGTACCTGGCACCAGATTCGGCATCAGACTTGACATCAGACTTGACGGCGAAGCAACCCCGGTACGACGCGGCCGTCCTGTTTCGCCGGGAAGCTTTCCGGCGAAACGGAACGGTCACCTCAATGAGAACCGCTTCGTTCCCTGCTCAGGCCCCGAGCAGGTCGAGCATCTGCGCGATGTTCTTCTTGCCGAACTCGACCTTCTGCTCGCCGCCGTCGCCGGCCGCACCACCGCGGTTGATGACGATGCAGGGCACGCTCATCGCGCCGTACTGGTCGCGCAGTTCCGGGAAGTGCGAGACGTCGTAGGCCTCGGCGCGCACGTTCGGGTTGAGCGAGGCGATGCGCTGGGAGGCGAGCACGGTCTCCGGGCACATCGTGCAGGTGAGGGACACGAGGATCATCACGTCGGTCGGCGTCGAAATCGCCTCGGCGCGCTCACGCAGGTCGGCGTCCAACGGCTGGCCGGAGCCGGCCGCGTTGTACAGGCCCAGCACGAACGAGTTGAACTCGTGGCCGGACGGCACGCCATGGAAGGCGAGACCGGTGAAGACCAGACGGCCGCCATCCGTGCCATCGCCGGCGACGCACAGTCGCACGCACGGACGCGCGACCGGCATGAGACCGGCGGGGTCGAATTCGGCACGACCGGTGTCGTCGAGCGTGCCGTACGTCGGCAGCGCGGCGTCGCCGTCGCCGGCACCACCCGCCGCAGCGACGATCTCCAACGGCTCGCCGACGACCAGACCGGCCGGCGCGGACGAGCCGTCGATCGCCGTGACCAAACCGGCCGCATCCACGGCCACCGAGTTGAGCCTGCCACCGGACAGCGCGACCATCTCACCGACGAATCCCTGCAATTCCGCGGAAAGCGGGGTGCCGTCGAGTTCCAGGGCGAGCGTGACCGGGCGGGTCATACGCCCGAACACCACGCCGAGCTGCTGCTTGACGGCGGCGGAGAACCGCTCGCCCGGCTTGCGCTGCGACGCGGCCTTCGCGGCGGCGGCATCGGCGCTGCGCTTGACGGGCGCGGGGGCGGGCGACGTGCCGGCGGCGCCGGCGCCCGACGCGGCCGACGTCGCCGCGGCGGCCTCCTCCTGTTCGTAGGCGGAGGCGGTCGGGCGAGGCGGCACCAGTCCCGTCTTCTCGCTCATCGACTTGGCGTACCGTTCCAGTTCGACGGCCGCGATCGCGCCGTCGGCCGTCGCGGTGACGACCTGACGCAGGTTCTTGACGCGCAGGTCGCCGGCCGCGTACACGCCCGGCACGCTCGTCTCGAGGTAGCCGTGCGTGACGACGTAGCCGTGGTCGTCGAGTTCGACGACGCCCTTCACGAGCGACGTGGCCGGCACGTAGCCGGCGAAGACGAACACTCCGAACGTGCCGCCGTCGGCCGGCTTCCACGTTTCGGTCGCGCCGGTCGCACGCGTCAGGATCGTCGCCTCGCGCAGGCCGCCCTGACCGGCGGTGACGCCCTTGAGTTCGACGCCGTAGCGCACGTCGATCTTCGGGTTGCGCTTCGCCTCGGCGGCGACCGACGCGTCGCAGGTGAAGTCGTCCTCGCGCACGAGCACGGTGACCTTGGAGGCGTACTTGGTGAGGAACACGCTCTCCTCGGCCGCGGCGAACCCGCCGCCGACCACGAGCACCTCCTTGCCGGTGAAGAACTCGCCGTCGCAGGTGGCGCAGTAGGCGACGCCGCGGCCCGCGTATTCGGCCTCGCCTTCGAAGCCGAGCTTGCGCGGCGAGGCGCCGGTGGCGATGAGGATGCCGAAGGTCTTCAGGTCGCCGCGCGTGGTGTGCACGGTCTTGACGTCGCCGTCGACGTCGAGTCCGGTGGCTTCGGCGGAGAGGAATTCGGCGCCGAAGTCCTTCGCCTGCTCGCGCATCGTGGCGGTGAGCGCGCGGCCGGTGGTGCGGCCGACGCCCGGATAGTTCACGACCTCGTTGGTGATGGTGATCTGTCCGCCGAAATCGTCCTTTTCGAGGACGAGCACGCGATAGCGGGCGCGCGCGAGGTACAGTCCGGCGGTGAGTCCGGCGGGGCCGCCGCCGATGACGACGACGTCGTACAGGTCGTTCTGGGTGGATTGTTGCGTCATGAAAGCTCCTTACGAAGGCTCCTTACGACACGATGGGCTCCCTCGGTCGAGGGAGCCCATCGTCGTCATGTCTGAATCGCTTGGATCAGTGGGTCAGCGGACCGTCCGGATCACAGGCACTGATCACAGCTGGCCGACGAGGTCGAGGCTCGGCTCGATGGTCTCCTCGCCCGGGGTCCAGTTGGCCGGGCAGACCTGATCGCCGTGCTCGTACACGAACTGGGAGGCCTGGACGCGGCGCAGCAGCTCGTCGGCGTTGCGGCCCACGTTGGAGGAGGTGACCTCGTAGGCCACGACCTTGCCTTCCGGGTTCACGATGAAGTCGCCGCGCTCGGCCATGCCGTCGGCCTCGTTGTAGGTGTCGAGGTCGCGGGCGAGCAGGGCGGTGGGGTCGGCGAGCATCGGGTACTGGATCTTCGCGATCTTCTCGCTGGCGTCATGCCACGCCTTGTGCACGAAGTGGGTGTCGCAGGACACGGAGTAGATCTCGCAGCCGATCTTCTTGAACTCGTCGTACTTGTTGGCGAGGTCCTCGAGCTCGGTGGGGCACACGAAGGTGAAGTCGGCCGGGTAGAAGAAGAACACGGACCAGTGGCCGAGCACGTCCTCCTTGGTCACTTCCTTGAATTCGCCGTTCTGGAATGCCTGGACCTTGAAATCGGTGATCTCATGCTGCAGAAGCGTCATCATCGTTCCTTACTGTCATTCATGACTCGTTCATGACGGCCCGACGGGTTCGGACCCTATGGCCCATCCTATCCGTTCGCCCCATGCGCGGCGCCGTGGCCACGCCCACAGCGGATATGAACCGCATCACAGCGGCAGCACACGCGGCACGACCCGTCTCTGCAGAGGTCACGCTACGCTCATATGCCGAGAGAGCAGAGTCCGAAAGAGGAGACAGGGAGTAGTCGAACCATGCCGTCGTCCATGCTCATCGTCCACGCCGGAGCCACCGCATACACCGTCACGCCGGCGCACGGCGCGACCATCGGCCGCGCGCCGGACTGCGACATCGTCATCGACGACCCTCACATCTCGCACCATCACGCGCGGGCGACCCTGACGCACGAAGGCTGGGTGCTGGAGGATCTGGGCAGCGCCAACGGCATGTTCGTCAACGGCGTGCATGTCACAAGAATCCTGATCGAATCGCCCACCACCATTTCGCTGTCGCGCAACGTGGCCATCACCTGCACGCCTCTGCGGCAGCCGACCCCGAACCCGACGACGTCGGCCGTCGCGTCGGCACCGGTGCCGGCACCGACGCAGTTGCCGCCGGCACAACCGATCCCCCTGCCGGCGGACACCGTCCCCAAGCCGCCGACGGCACGGCACGCCATCCGCAACATGACGCCGAACGCCCCCACCTCCGCCATCGCAGGCACCGGACGCCAGCCGGTACCGGCGCCGTTGCCTCAGGCACGGCCGGTTCCCCTGCCGCGCACCCGGAACGCCAACCTCTACGGGACGGTCATGGCGGGCAGCCCCCAGGCGCAGCTTCTGGAGTCACGGATGCCGGCGCAACGCGTGTTCGGCCGCTTCGATCCGAACGTCGACCGGACGGGCGTCCTGGGACGCGACCCTTCGAGCGTCATCCACATCAACGACCGACTCGTCTCACGCCGTCACTGCTCCCTGGAGGCGACGCCGAACGGCATCCTGCTCACCGACCTCGATTCCGCCAACGGCACCTACGTGAACGGCCGCCGGGTGGCGAAGATATGGCTGGAGGAGGACGATACCGTCACCGTCGGCAACACCGACCTCACCGTCCATGACGGCGTCCTCTGCGACCGCACGCCGTTCATGGCGTCGGAGGCGGTCATCGCCGAAAACGTCGGTCTCGTCGTCGGCAAGAACGTCAGACTGCTCGACGGCGTCAACGCGGTGTTCGCCAAAGGCACGCTCACCGCGGTCATCGGACCCTCCGGCGCCGGCAAATCGACCTTCACCTCCATCGTCGCCGGCCTCGGCACGCCCTCGGAGGGGCACGTCCTCTTCGACGGCTACGACGTGCACCGGAACATCGAACTGCTCCGCAGCCGCATCGGCTTCGTCCCGCAGGACGACGTCGTGCACCACAAACTCACCGTGGACGCCGCGCTCGAATACGCCGCACGCCTGCGCCTTCCCGCCTCCACCAAAGCCGAACGCGCCGAAATCATCGACAACGTCCTGCAGGAGCTGGAACTCACCGATCGGCGACGCAACCGCATAGACCGGCTGTCCGGCGGGCAACGCAAACGCGTATCCACCGCCATCGAGCTGCTCACCGGACCGGAGCTGCTCATCCTCGACGAACCCACCTCGGGACTCGATCCGGCCCTTGACCTCACGGTCATGACCATGCTGCGCCGGCTCGCCGACGCGGGACGCGTGGTCATCGTCGTGACGCACTCCCTGTCGTACATCGACCGGCTCTGCGACAACGTCCTCATGCTCGCCCCCGGAGGCCGCCCCGCGTTCTTCGGCACCACGGGCGAGATGCGGCAGGCGTTCGGCAACAAGGATTGGGCCGACATCTTCAACGACGTCACCGAATCGCCGGACACCGTGTACTCAATCACCGAAACGGAACAGCTCACGCAGCAGGCGAAACGCCTGACGTCCCCACGCGGCGGACACGACGGGCGCAGCGCCTTTGACGGACGCGACGCACGCGGCGGCCATAACGGAAACGGCGGCAACGGCAGGTCCGGCGGACCCGACGCGCATAACGGATCCAACGGGCGCAACGAACACGGCAAACGCATGCGGTCGTTCCGGTTCCGACAGATGCTGACGTTGGTGACCAGGCAGCTTCACCTCATCGCCGCCGACCCGGTGCTGCTCGTCTTCCTCCTACTGCTCCCGCTGCTGCTGGGCCTGCTGTCCCTAGTGGTGCCCGGATCGCACGGTCTGGGCGAACCCGATTTCAAGGACGCCGCCACCGAACCCAGCCAACTGCTGTCGCTGGTGATCCTCGGCGCGTGCTTCATGGGATCCGCGCTGTCCGTGAGGGACATCATCTCCGAACGGGCGATCTACGACAGGGAGCGTGCGGTGGGGCTCTCGCCCACGTCGTACACGCTGTCGAAACTCATCGTCATGGGATGCCAGACGCTGCTGCAGGCGGCGATGCTCATCACCGCGGTCATGCTCGGCAAACCCGGGCCGGATAGCGGCGTGCTCACCGATTCCGGCGTACCGGAATTGTTCCTGGCGGTCTGGCTGACCGCATGGGCCTCCGCCATGCTCGGCGAGATCGGCTCGGCCCTGGTGAAGTCCGGGGAGCAGACGATGCCGCTGCTGGTCATCCTCGTCATGGCGCAGCTGGTGTTCTCCGGCGGCATGATCCCGGTGACCGGAAGGGACGGTCTCGAACAGGTCGCGATGGTGTTCCCCGGACGATGGGGATTCTCGGCGGCCGCCTCGGACATCGGGCTCAACAAGCTGCTGTACGGCCTGGACAAGGTGCCGACCTTCGACAAGGACGACCTGTGGAGGCAGACGACCGCACAGTTCCGCACCGATATCGTCGTACTGGCGGCCATGGTCGTGGTCTTCACGCTCATGCTGCGGGTCTGCGTCAGCAACGTCGTCTCCAAGCGCATCCGGCGCTGAGCCGAGCCGAACTGAACCGAACTGAACCGGCGTTGAACCGAGCCGAATCGAACCGAACCGAGCTGAGCCCGGAGCGGAACGGAAGGCCGACGGCATCGCACGGACGACGCATCGCCCGTATCATGGAATCGGCGAATTTCCCATCTCGCGAAGGCAAGGAGGGCACATGACCGACGACGTGACGCTCGGCACGGGATCGCAGGAATCATATGATGCTCACGGAGAGGAGTCCACGGCGAACGCCACGTGGAGCCGCATGCTGGCGGGCAACCGGCGGTTCGCGGAAGGCAAGCCGGAGCACCCGTGGCAGGACGCGCAGACGCGCGAATCGCTCCTCGACCGGCAGAACCCGGACGCCGCCGTGCTGGCCTGCGCGGATTCGCGTGTGCCTCCGGAGATCGTGTTCGACCAGGGCCTGGGCGACCTGTTCGACGTGCGCACCGCCGGCCAGGTCGTGGACGACGGCGTACTCGCCTCGCTGGAATACGCGGTGGACGTGCTGCATGTGAGCCTGCTCGTAGTGCTCGGTCATCAGGGCTGCGGCGCCGTGCATCTGGCGATGGACCAGCTGGACGAGATGCTCCACGCGGCCACCGCCGACGCCGACGATTCGCTCGAGGCCGCCGATCTCATGGACTCGTTGGATGAGCGCATCCTCGAATCCGATTCGATTCTCATGCGTTCGGTGGGCCTGTCCGTCTGGCAGGCGCGCGAGGCCGAGCTGGAGGCGCAGGACGACATCGAACGCGTGCATGTAGCGCACACCATCGAGGATCTGGTGTCCCGCAGCGAGGTCATCCAGAACGCCTTGGCCGAGGACCGGCTCATGCTCGTCGGCGCCCGTTATCAGCTCGACACCGGTCTGGTGGAGGTCTTGAGCTTCTGACGTGTGTGTGCGCACACGCCCGTATACCGCCCGCGGCCCGGCATGTCATGCCGGACCGCGGGCGGTTCCGTATCGTCGCCCGCCGTCGCATCCTACAGGAGGGAGAGGGAGGGACGTCTCGCGCCCGTCGAAGACGCCCAATCCTATAGAAACGGACGCAATCGGGCAGTCAAACGCACCCCCACGCCTGATTCCATAGGATGCGCCGGGCCGAAGCACATCCGCACCCCATTGACGTGCCGCTCCCTTAGAGTGGGGTGCATGTCACTTGGTATGAACATCCTGCTGATTTTCGTCTTCCTGCTGCTCGGCTCCGTGTTCTCCGGCACCGAGCTGGCGTTGGTCTCGCTGCGAGGATCGCAGATCGACCAGATGGAACAGGAGGATGCCCGCGGCGCCCGCGTGGCGAAGATCGCCCGCGACCCGAACACGTTCCTGTCCACCGTGCAAATCGGTGTGACGCTCTGCGGCTTCCTGTCCGCGTCGTTCGGCGAGTCGTCGATCTCCCCGTACATCACGCCCGTCGTGGAGGGTTGGGGCGTGCCCGCGCACATCGCCGCGCCGCTGACCACCATCACCCTGACGCTCATCATCTCCTACTGCTCCATCGTCATCTCGGAGATGGTGCCGAAGCGCATCGCCATGCAGCGCACCGAGGCGATCGCCCGTGCGGTGGTGCCCGCCATCGACGTGTTCGCCAAGGTCTGCCGTCCGCTCATCTGGCTCATCGGCAAGAACACGAACGGCATCGTGCGCCTGCTCGGCTTCGACCCGAACGAGACCGAATCCGAGGTGTCCGACGACGAGCTGCGCGTGCTCGTCAACACGAACACCAACCTGAGCAAGGACGAACGCACCATCCTCGACGACGTGTTCGACGCGTCGGAGACCATCGTGGCGGAGGTGATGCGCCCGCGCGCCGACGTCGTGTTCCTCGACGGTTCCATGACCATCCCGGACGCGGCCGCCTACGTGCGCGAGATGCCATACTCCCGCTACCCCGTCACCGGCAAGGACTTCGACGACGTACTCGGCTTCGTGCACGTGCGCGACCTGCTCGACGTGCGCGACCCGAACGCGAGGACCGTGTCCGACGTGACGCGCGAGGGCATCTCCCTGCCGGGCACGTCGAAGCTGCTGCCGAGCCTCGAACTGCTGCGCAAACGCGGCATCCACCTGGCTGTCGTCATCGACGAATACGGCGGCACCGACGGCATCGTCACCCTGGAGGACATGACCGAGGAGCTCGTGGGCGACATCCGCGACGAATACGACCTGCCGGACCAGCCGGGCGGCGCGCGACGCAACCGTCAGAGCGCGTTCGTCAACGGCGTGGCCACCGTGGAGGGCGGCACCACGTTGGAGGACTTCGAGGACCTGACCGGCATCGAACTGGAGGATGGACCGTACGAGACCGTGGCCGGATACTTCCTGGCCCACACCGGCAAGATGGGCGAGGAGGGGGACGTGCTCCACTCCGACGACGGCTACGACATGATCGTCACGAAGGTCGACGGCCGACGCATCGACACCATCCAGGTGAAGAAGGCCGGCGCGCCCGACCACTACGAGCCGGCGGAGACGCCGGACAAGGGCAAGGACAAGGCGAAGCGCTGAGTCGGGGGCCATCGGACGAACCACCGAACGAACCATCGAACGAACGAAGGCGGTTCCTACCTCCAGGTAGGAACCGCCTTCGTCATGGGACGGGGTTGCGGCTGCCGTCTGCAGCGGTACCGCCGGCAATGCCTAGTATTGCTCGACTCTGTCCACCGAACCGTCCTGGTTGTAGTAGGTTTCGGTGACCGGCACACCGGCAGGTATGGAGCTCACCGCGGAGGACGTCGCACCACATGGCCTGAGCACATCCAACGTCCACGTTTTGGTGGCCACCGGAGTGCTGAAGGACCCGGGATAATACCAGTTGGTGTAGGTGATGGTGCCATCACCATAGTTGAACTTGATGGTGTAGCTGTATCCGTTGTTGATGGACGGTGAGATCTTGACGCCGTCGCAGCCGACGTCGACGCCGCCGTCCTTGGCCGGCTGGTCGGAGATCGGATCGAAGCCGTAGAGCGGGAGGGTGTCCTCACGCAGAATCTTCTCGAATGCGGCGATTGTGGTGGGGTCGCTCGGGCTGATGCCGTTGGGATAGCCGTCGTCGATCAGGATGCGGTCGTAGGAGTAGTACTCCTTGCCGTCCTGCGGCTTGTACGCGTCGCTGGCCACCGGGGCGCTGGAACCGGTCGAGCCGTCACTCGAAGCGCTGGAATCCGAATCGGAGGTATCGGAGGAATCGGCAGAGGAAGAGCCGTCGGAGGAAGTCGTCCCGCTGTCCGAGCCGGACGACGCCGATGCCGACTGCGATGTCGTGATCTGTTCGTCAAGGCTCTGCATGGCGGCATATTCCACGGCGCGCAGGACGAGTCCGAGGATGATGTTCGCCGCCATACCGGCGATGGCGCCGTTGCGGCATCGATGGGCGTTGGACGGGCGGCTGTTCCTCCACACGAAGAACAGGATGAATCCGACCAGAGGGACGAAGAACCCGAGCACCGCCCATCCGAAGCTTCCGCTGTCCGCCGCGGACGTGTCCGTGTCGATGGACGCGCCGCGACGGTACGATTCGTTCCCCCGCGAACCGTATCCGGCCGCGGTTCCGTTGGTTCCGTTCCACGCCACGGATCCGGCCGACAATTGGCCGTGCACGGCACCTTTCTTATCGTCCTTCTCCTGCCCCTCATGTTCGCGGGCCAGGTCACCAAACGTCGTCACGCCGTGCGCGGTTCCCGTCTTCGGCTGCTCCGTTGCCCTGGCTTCCGTTTTCGGCTGTTCCGCATCGTTCCGCGGTGCCGGATTCGACTCCGCATGGCCCGTCGTACGGCCCGTCGTACGGTCCGTCGACGGCGTCGCCGTCATGACCGTGTCACGTGCGCCCGATGACGTAGCCGTTGCGGCGGTAACGGGACCACCGGATTCCGGACGGGGAGGCATCGGCACCGGTGGAAGACGGTTCCCCAGGGATGACAGGACCGTGGCATCTGCGTCGTCCCCCGCCGCCCGTGCAAGCGGCCCTGCCTCGGGTCCGACGGACCCAAGTGCCGGCGCTGCAGGAGGAACCACATTCTGAGCCATATTCTGGGCCGCATTCTGGGCCGCATTCTGAATCAGAGGAGCACCGCATCCCGCGCAGAATTTATCCCCGTCCTTGCTTCTTCGACCGCATCGCGTACAGAACCGCATAACGCTCCTCCATATCCATCATTGCGACGGCCGCACGTTATCGCATCACACCTCAACCGCATCCATAACGACGGCATCGTCATCCGGAACCTATCAATGCCAAGTCTACACACACAGGAACCCCGGATTCATGTAGACTGAAGGAGCCCGGAGTTCCTCAAGGGAGCCCACAAGGAAAGGAAGGAACACCATCATGACCCTCGCATTCATCGTCCCGGGGCTCGACGAAGCCGCCTCGGAGAAGGCCATCGCCATCCTGCAGAACCGTCTCAGCCAGGAGCAGGAGGCGGCGCTCGTCCTCAAGCACGCGCACTGGAACGTGACCGGTCCAAACTTCATCGCCGTGCACGAGATGCTCGACCCGCAGGTCGAGGTCGTACTCGCGCAGGCGGACGAGACCGCCGAGCGCATCGCCACGCTGGGCGGCACCCCGGACGGCCGCGCCGACGCGATCGTCCGCAACCGCACGTGGAAGCCGTTCGACGCTGAGGGCCGCGAAGGCACCGAAGCGTATCTCAAGGCGCTCATCGAGTACTACGACGCGTTCATCGCCGACGACCGCAAGGCCGTCGCCGAACTGGACGAGCTCGACTTCGTCAGCTCCAACATCATCCAGGACCACGTGCAGGAGCTCGAGAAGTTCCAGTGGTTCATGCGCTCCCACCTCGCGTGAGCCGCATGTGGCGGCCGGACACGTTCCGGATACACGCCAGCCGCGCGACGCATGAACATGAATACGTGAGCGTGTGAGCACATAAACGCATAAGGGGCCGATAATCCGCGGGAGCAACACTCTCCCCGCGACTATCGGCCCCTTACACATACCCAGCGGCCGATTCCCGCGAAAGCAACTCCACCACCGCAGAAATCAGCCTCCTACATGACGCCAGAGGCCGATAGTCGCAGGAACACAGTCCTCACCGCGACAATCGGCCGCCCGGCACCACTACCGGCAGCACCGCCAACAACCAACCCCTACTTGGTGAGGTTCTGATACTCGGGCAGCCCCATGTAGTTGAAGCTCACATTGAGCACGCCCTTGCCCGCGCCGGCGGACACGTTGCCGTACCACAGCGGGATCACGGGCAGGTCCTTGAGCAGCACCTCCTCAGCCTGACGGTAGTACTTGACCGATCCGTCGAGCGTGGTCTGCTTCGCGGCCTCGTCGATGAGCCCGTCGAACTCGGAGCTCTTGTAGTCGCCGTTGTTCAGACCCTTGCCGTCCGCGTAGGCGGAGTCGTAGGCCTGCACGAGGTATCCCTCCGGATGCGGGTAGTCGGACTGGAGGCCTTGGGTGAACGCGGCGTCGATGGTGCGGTCGTGCACGGCGCCGGAGAAGTCCTTCTGCGTGGGGAACGGGTAGGACTGCGCGTCGATGCCGAGCGCGTTCTTGATGGAGTTGACGATGGCGTCCACCCACTGCTTCGAGCCGGAATCGGAGGCGTAGGCGAGGCGGAACGTGCCGTCCCACGGGGAGATGGCGTCGGCCTTCTTCCACAGTTCCTTGGCCTTGTCGGCGTCGTAGGAGAGCACGTCGGCACCGGACAGCGTCTTGGAGTATCCGGCGATGGAGGGCGCGGTGAAGTCGGTTGCCGCGGTGGCGGTGCCGCGCAGCACCTTGTCGACGATGCGGTCGCGGTTCACCGCGTAGGAGATGGCTGCGCGGCGCAGCCTGCCCTCCTCGCCGGTGAAGTGCTTGAGCCCGGAGGGGATGGTGAACGCCTTGAAGCCGGGGCCGGCCTTGCTGAACGCCTGGATGGACCGTTCGCTCTTGTAGGTGGCGAGCGCGCTGGACGGGATGGAGTCGAGCACGTCGAGGTTGCCGGCGGTGAGGTCGGCGTAGGCGGAGTCGAGGTTGGTGTACAGCTTGAAGGTCACGCCGCCGTTCTTCGGCGTGCGGGGGCCGGTGTACTTGGGGTTGGGCGTGAGTTTGATCTCGCCGTCGTGCGTCCAGGATTCGAACTGGTAGGGGCCGTTGCCCACGGGCTTTTCGCCGAACGCCTTGATGTCCTTGTAGGCGCTGGAGGGCAGGGGCAGGAACGCCACGTCGCCCACCTTGTAGTCGAAGGAGGAGTCGGGTGCGGCGAGCGTGACCTGAAGCGTCTTGTCGTCGATGACTTTGAGGCCGCTCAGCTGCGCGTTCTTGTCGCCGTTCTCGTCCTGCAGCTGGTCGTAGCCTTTGATGGTGGAGAAGATGGCGGCGCCCATCTGTCCGTTGGCGGCGTTCGCGGCGAACGACCATGACTTCGCGTAGGTTTCGGCGGTGATCTTCTCGCCGTCGGAGAATTCGAGGCCGTCGCGCAGTGTGATGGTGTACTGGGAGGCGTCGGCGTTGGGGGTGATGGATTCGGCGTCGGCGTAGATGAGTTTGCCGGTGCTGCTGAAGGTAACGAGGCCTTCGAACAGTTGGGTGACGACCTTCCATCCGGCCATGTCGTTGGTGTCGGAGGGGATGAGTCCGCTGGCGGGTTCGACGTTGTTGACGGTGACGACCGCCGCCTTGCCGTCCTGTTCGACGGTGTCGGCCGCGGTGTCTCCCACCTGCCCGCAGCCGGCGAGCAGCAGTCCGATGCCGAGCGTCGCGGCGATCGCGGCGGTGATCCGTTTCCTGATGCGCATGATGTTCCCTCTTCTTCCGTGTTCGGTGGTGTCCGGTGTTCGGTAGTGTTCGGTGGCGTCCGATGCCCGGTTGCGCCCGGCACTCCCGACGTTCCGTGTTCTTCCGCGACGGGGCGCGCACGTCGTGCGCGCGTCTCCCGTCCCCCTTGTGTGGCGCATCCGACATCCGTCCGTGCGGACGGACGCCCATACCTCGTTTCGATGCACCCGCGTCCGGTATACCGTACCGCATCACTACGATTACGCCGACAGCGAGGGAACATGCCGTCGGCGTCATCGCATGCGGTTATGGCCGGTCACCACTCTGGCCTGTTACGGCTGGCGTGCGGTCGCGACGCAACCGCACGCCAGCCATGACCACGTCACGCGCTCACCGCTCGCGGTACACCTTCGTGTACGAGCCTTCCGCACGCGGACGCACGACGATCGAGTCGACGTCCACGGTGTCGGGCTGCCCGAGGGCCCAGCGCACGCATTCGGCGATGTCCTCCGCCTTGAGCGGGCTGGGCACGCCGGCGTACACGCTGGCGGCGCGGGCCGCATCGCCGCCGAAGCGTTTGAGGGAGAATTCCTCGGTCTCGACCATGCCGGGGGAGATGTCGATGACGCGCACGGGTTCGCCGATCTGTTCGAGACGCAGCACGCGCGCCATGACGCGTTCGGCGAATTTGGAGGCGCAGTATCCGGCGCCGCCCTCGTATGGTTCGATGCCGGCCGTGGAGGAGATGACGAGCACGGTGCCGCCGCCGGGCGCCTGTTTGAGCGCGGGGAGCAGCTTCTGCGTGATGCGCAGCGTGCCGATCACGTTGAGTTCGTACATGTTCCGCCAGTCGTCGAGGCTTGCGGTGGCGACCGGGTCCTTGCCGATGGCGCCGCCCGCACAGTTGACGAGCGCCTTGACGCCGCCTCCGGCGAGGATCTGGTCGACGGCGGCCTGGGTTTCGGCCTCGTCGGTGATGTCGCAGGTCACGTAGCTGACGGCGTCGCCAAGTTCCTCGGCGAGCGCCTTGAGTTTCGCCTCGCGCCGGGCGAGGGCGACGACGGTCCAGCCGTCGGCGGCGAGGGCGCGTACGGTGGCGGCGCCGATGCCGCTGGATGCGCCGGTGACGACGGCGCGTTTCGTTGCGTTGGTCATGTTGTCTCCTTGGTGTGTTCGTGTCCGATTATCCTGCGTTCCGTCCGGCCGCGTGCGCGTCCGTCCGGTGTTCGTCCGACGGGTCCGACGTCCGGTTCAGCAGCCGGCTGCGGTGAGGGCCTCGTCGAGGATGTCGACGCCGTCGGAGGCTTCGTCGGGGGTGATGACGCAGGGCGGGGTGACGTGGATGCGGTTGTTGTGGATGCCGAGGACGAGGCCGCGCTTGTTGCCTTCGGCGACGATTTGCTTCATGGTCGCGTCGGCGAGAGGCTCCTTGGTGGTGCGGTCCTCGACGAGTTCGACGGCCCAGAACACGCCTTTGCCGCGGACCTCGCCGATCTTCGGGTGCTTGTCGTAGAGGGCGGTGAGCTTCGGGCCGAGCACGGTCTTGCCGACGTTGTAGGCGTTGTCGACGATGTGCTCCTCCTCCATGGCCTCCTGGGTGGCGACGATCGCGCCCATGGCGAGCGGGTGGCCGGAGTAGGTGAGGCCTCCGGGGAAGACCACGTCGTCGAAGTGGTGGGCCACGGGGTCGCTGAGGATGACGCCGCCTGCGGGCACGTAGCCGGAGTTGCAGCCCTTGGCGAAGGAGATGATGTCGGGCGTGTAGCCGTAGTCGTCGAGCGCGAACCAGAAGCCGGTACGGCCGAAGCCGGCCATGACCTCGTCGGTGATCATGAGGATGCCGTACTTCTTGGTGATCTCGCGCACGCCCTTGAAGTAGTCCTTGGGCGGGATGATGATGCCGGCGGTGCCGGGCACGGATTCGAGGAGCACGGCGGCGATGGTGTCCGGTCCTTCGAACTGGATGACGTGCTCCAGGTGGGTGAGGGCGCGTTCGCATTCCTCCTCCTGCGTGGTGGCGGAGAATTCGGAACGGTACAGGTAGGGGGTGAAGAAGTGGATGTGTCCGCGCGAATAGTCGTTGGGCTTGCGGCGCCAGTCGCCGGTGGCGCTGATGGCGGCGCCGGTGTTGCCGTGGTAGCAACGGTAGGAGGAGAGGATCTTGTCACGCCCGGTGAACAGGCGGGCGGCGCGGATCGCGTTCTCGTTGGCGTCGGCGCCGGCGTTGGTGAAGAACACCTTGTTGAAGCCTTCGGGTGCGCGGCGGGCCACGAGAGAGGCGGCGCGTCCGCGGGCCAGGTTGGCGTAGTCGGGGCCGATGGTGCACAGCAGTTCGGCCTGCTTCTTGATGCCTTCGATGACCTTGGGATGCTGGTAGCCGATGTTCACGTTGACCTGCTGGCTGGTGAAGTCGAGCAGTTCGCGGCCGTCTGCGAACTTGAGCCATGAGCCGTGTCCGGTGACGACCTCGACCGGGTCGAGGTCTCGCTGCGCGTGCCAGGAGTGGAAGACGTGCTTGCGGTCCAGCGCGTAGGCGTCGTCCCAGATCTGCTTGTCCTCCGATACGTCGTGTCCCATGATGGCTCCTTTCCTCGATGAGACCGTCGGGCCAGGTGGTCCGGCTGCGTTGTTGAATGTCATTATTCGAGTTGGACATTTCCCCTTCCGGGGCTGACATTTCCGCCGTCGACCGCCGGACCCCTGCCGGAAACCAATCGGAAACACGACGAAACGTACTTCGCGCGCACGCGTCGGATACGGTGGGCCGCAACACGGACGCAACAGGCACGGAAGCGAGACGCAGGGGGAGGTGGACGCATGGACGACGCACACGGACGCGACGCGCCTACGGATCGCACCGCCACAGGCGGGACCCCGACGCCGCCTGCCGCATCGGCGGCGACCGCATCGACGCGACGCCCGGAACCCACACCATCCCGCCCGGCGACGGCCACACCGCCGGACGCACGCGTCGCCGGACCGGCGACCGCGGCGGACGTCACGCAGCTCGCCGCGCTCATCCTCACCCGCGAGACCGCCGCCACACCGCAGCGCATCGTCGAATCGATCACCGCGCTCACCGCGTCGGACATCCTCGTCGAAGGCCAACGCCTCCCCACCGTGCGCGACCTGGCCGCCCACCTGCACGTCAGCCCGGCCACCGTCTCCAGCGCCTACCACGCCCTCTCGCGCGCCGGCGTGCTCCGCTCGCGCGGGCGCGCGGGCACGTTCATCCTGCCGCAGTCGCGTGAACGCCGATACGGCGCCGACGACGCTCCCGCGCAACCCGACGACGCGTCGTGGGACGACGGACGCGGCGGTACCGTCACCGACCTGTCGAAAGGCACGCCCGACCTCACGCTCCTGCCGGACATCCGCCCGTTCCTCGGCAAACTCGGCAAACGCAAGGCGTTCGTCAACTCCTACGACGGCCCCACCATCCTGCCGATGCTCGAACGCGCGCTGCGGCGCAACTGGCCGTACGATCCGGAGGCGATGACGATGGTGTCCGGCGCCGGCGACGGCCTCGCCGCCGCGATGGACGCGTTCGTGCGTGCCGGTGACACCGTCGTCGTCGAAACGCCCACGTATCCGGTGATCCTCGACATGGTCGCCGCGCACGGCGCCACGGCGGTGGGCGTGCCGACGGACGGCGACGGCATGCGGCCGGATCTGCTGCGCAAGGCGTTGGATGCGGCAGGCGTCGCGGGTGGGAAGGCCGGCGGGGACGCGGGCG
>NZ_JAHBBF010000014.1 GCF_019331725.1 Bifidobacterium saguinibicoloris | reverse complement strand
CACCCCACAAACCCCGGAAACACAACAAACCCTCGGCGTGTCGAAAACAGGTCACAACACGTCGTATCCCGTTCCAAGGATACCGCTGCCGACACCACCCACACACAACCGAACATGACGAGCACATGAACAAACGCAAGCCGACAAGGACGCCCGCTACGACACATCGGTGGAGGTATCGGCATGGCTGTCGCAGGTGGAACAGCTGGCGTAGACCGCACCCCATACCTTCGCGGGGATGGCGTGACGACCGTTCCGACTGCACCACCAGACGGCCTGATCGTCGCCGGCGAGCACGCCGGCCGAAACCAGATGGCCGGCGAACGACGCAATCGCCTTCTCGTCCACATCGAGCGCGACGGCGTCAAGCAGCAGACCGCGCGCCTGCGTCGCGTTCGTCACCGCATCGACGCCGTCGTCCGAACGACGGCGTCGCATCCCGCTCCCGAACGGCCATCCTCCACGCACGCGTCGTCCGGCGGCACGCTCCTCCCGACGCTCCTCCCGGTGTTCCTCCCACCGACGCTGCTCGAACCAGTGCACGATGGCACGGGCACGGGCGGCGAGGTCGACGCCGTCACCGGTGTAGGCGCGCAGGAACATACAGCAGACCATGCCGAGAACGGCGGCGACGCAGGTAATCCGGAACCCCGTCCAGTCGTCGGTGTGCAGCCGTGCGGCCAAAGCCGCGGCGACGAGCCCGATTCCCATGACGACGCCGACGAACCTGCCCGCCACACCGGTGGACACGATCCATCCGGTCGTCCCGGACGCCTCGGAGCTGGCACGTCCCGCGGTCTTCGTCATGCCGGCGCACAGGCGTTCGCCGCGTTTCGCCCATGCGTCCATCATCGTCGGATTCGCGTCGAACCCGCGCACCCGGGCGGGCACATAGAAGGGTTCGGCGACGTTCTGATAGACGCCGTTCTCGAGATGCCGCTCGATGCCGTCGCATCCGCAGATCGCGTTGACGGCGGCCATGGGCAGGCGCGGAGCGTTCGGATCATGGTCGACAGGGCCGTCGTAGTGCAGTCGCCAAGCCCGTCGCGCAACGGAACGCCCGGCACCGTCCGGTTCCGGGAACCCATGTCTGGGGTCGATGATGCGGATCGTGCCGTCGAAGGTGGCCTTCATCAGGGCGGCGGCGAAGAAGCATGACTTCGCCGGGTGTCCGACGAGTCCGGTCAGCAGCCATGGCTCGTCGACGAGGATCGGTTCGTCGCTGTACTTGTCGCGGGACAGGGGACGTGGCGCGAGAAGACGCCGTCGCAGCAGCTTGGCCGCCGCAATGACGAGGAAAACCAGGGAGACCGCCAGCGGAAGCCGCCATGCGAGGTCGACGGCCGTCTCCCTGACGCGGGTGCGGCCGAGGTCGTCGGCGAGCCTGCGGTCGAGCGCGATGCCCGCGGCCATGCGCGTGGCGTCGCCGGAATCACCGTTCGCGCCGGTCGGCTCGGGCATCGACGAATCGGCGATCCAGTCGCGCGGGAACATCGCGTGGAGCGTGCCGGTGCGGCCGCCCGCGAGGGACGTGTCGATCGTGACCGTCGCCTTGCCGGAATCGGAACCACTGTCGGAACCACCGCCGGAACCACCGCGTCCGGCAGAGATGGCCGTCGTCGCGCGGTAGTCCTCGGCGACCTGCGCGGAAAGGTTGCGGCCGGACGTCGCCTTCTCCCCGTCGAGCGAGCCGTCGAAGACGAGGACGACATGCATCGTCGGAACCGGCTGATGGTCGAAGGCCCGGCCGTACCGCCAGATGAGCTCGCCGGCGTCGGACCAGGTGAGCGCGTTGTCGTCGAGCGTGTAGCGGACCGTCCACGTGGAGCGGCCGCGCGGCTGCACGCCGTTCACGGAAGCGGTCCGGAAGAGCCCGCTGGTGGAGAACGTGCGCGCGGAGGCGACACCGGAGCCGCCGGAACCGCCGGAACCGCCGCCATCGTCCGCGCTCGTGTAGGTGATGCCGTGGGTGTCGTCGCGGATCATGTCGACGGTCAGTCCGGTGTCTTCGACGCCGCGTTCCTTCAACTGGTCGGCGGTGGCGGTCGAAAGCGGCAGTGGGATGTCGAAGCCGTCCGTCGTCCGGGGGAAGGCGAGCCGTTCGGTCTGGGTGACGACGAGGTCACCGTTCGTCCTGAGATGCGCGGTGACGTCGATGCGTTCGATGTCGTAGCCGGGGGTCGCGGGGAACAGGTAGTCACGCGCCGTCGCGACGATGATCCACAGCATGACCGCCACGAGCGCGACGCACAGCAGCAGGCCGAGCGCCCCGCCGGCGAGGAGACCGACGCCGACCTTGTCGATCCGTCCCGCACGTCCCCGCCCGCCGTTCCGTCCCATCGCCCAGACTCCCCCGGCGTCGCCGCCGCGCCATCACGCGCGCCCGTCGCGTCGCGCATGTCCTGATATGCGATTGTACGGCCGAGGCGTGCGACGCGTGGGACGGCACGTACCGAACCGCACGGAACGACGAGGGCTCCCGCCTTCCCTGGGGAAGGCGGGAGCCCGATCGGACATGGACACCGGTCATCCAGGACGGACGGACCGGACGGACCGGCCGACGCCGTGCCGTTACTCCAGTTCCACCGCGCCGGTGTAGAGCTGGTAGTACTCGCCCTTCAGGGCGATGAGCTCGTCATGGTTGCCGCGTTCGATGATGCGGCCGTGGTCGAGGACCATGATCACGTCGGAGTTGCGCACGGTGGACAGGCGGTGCGCGATGACGAACACCGTACGGCCCTTCATCAGCGCGTCCATGCCGGCCTGCACGACCTCTTCGGTGCGCGTGTCGATCGACGAGGTGGCCTCGTCGAGGATGAGCGCCGGGGAGTCGGCGACGGCGGCGCGCGCGATGGAGATGAGCTGGCGCTGGCCCTGGGACAGGCCGGAGCCGTCGCCGGCGAGGACGGTCTGGTAGCCCTGCGGCAGCATGCGGATGAAGCCGTCGGCGTTCACCAGCTTCGCCGCCTCGATGCATTCCTCGTCGGTGGCGTCGAGCCGGCCGTAGCGGATGTTGTCCATCACGGTGCCGGTGAACAGGTTCACGTCCTGCAGCACGATGCCGAGCGAACGGCGCAGGTCGGGCTTCCTGATGTTCTTCACATCGATGCCGTCATAGAGGATCTGGCCTTCCTGGATGTCGTAGAACCGGTTGATGAGATTCGTGACGGTGGTCTTGCCGGCGCCGGTCGCGCCGACGAGCGCCATCTTCTGGCCGGGCTTGGCGAACCAGGTGATGTCGTGCAGGACCGGCTTGTCGGGGTTGTAGCCGAACGTCACGTTGGTGAAGCGTACGTCGCCACGCAGCAGGGTGAGACGCCCGTCGGGCGAGGTGACGGCCTGCTCCTTGGCCTTGAGGGCGACCTCGCGGGCGGTGCCGTGCAGCTTCTCCGCGGCCTTGAGCGAACGCGTGCCGTCGTCGCCCTCCTCGCGCTTCCACGCCCAGTGGCCGGTCTCGTGGTCGACCTCGCGCATCGTACGGCCGTCCTCACCGAGTTCGACGTTGACGAGCGTGACGGTGCCGGAGTCGGATTCGACCGGCTCGTCCATCAGCGCGAAGATGCGGGAGGCGCCGGCGAGCGCCATCATCACCATGTTGAGCTGCATGGACACCTGGCCAAGCGGGTTGATGAACGAGCGGGACAGGGTGAGCAGGGAGATCAGGGTGCCGAGGGTGAGCGTGCCGAAGCCGCCCAGACCGAAGTTACCGACCCCGGCGAGCGCCATGGCGCCGCCGACGATGGCGAGCAGGATGTAGAGGATGTAGCCCATGTTGCCGACGACGGGCATGGTGACGTTGCCCCACGTGTTCGCCTCGGCGGAGGCCTGGAACAGCTCCTCGTTCTTCTCGTCGAAGGTCTTCTGGGTGGCGGGCTCGTGGTTGAAGACCTTGATGACCTTCTGGCCGTTGACGGCCTCCTCGACGAACGCGTTGACGTCGCCGATCCAATGCTGCTGCTTGACGAAGTAGCGGCCGGCGCGCCCGACGATCGCACGGACGATGAAGTAGAGGCCGACGGTGAACACCAGGACGAACGCGGTGATCGGCACGCTCAGCCACAACATGGAGACGATGGCGGCGAGCGCGGAGATCGCGGAGGCGAACATCTGCGGGAACGACTGGCTGATGGCCTGGCGCAGCGTGTCCGTGTCGTTCGTGTAGTGGCTCATGATGTCGCCGTGCTCGTTGGTGTCGAAGTAGCGGATCGGCAGCCACTGCTGGTGGGCGAACATGTCGTCACGGATCTTCTTGAGCACGCCCTGCTCGACGGTGACGATGAGCCACTGCCATAACCAGCTGGCGACGATGCCGGCCACGTACAGGCAGCCCATGAGCGTGATGGCGCGGATCAGCGGACCCCAGTCGGGGTCGGCGGCGCCGACCATCGGCAGGATGTACGTGTCGATGAGGGATTGGAGGAAGAGCGCGGAGCCGGCCTGCGCGGCGGCGCCGACGAGGATGCACGCGACGATGGCGATGACGCGCCACCGGTACTGCATGATGTAGCCGAAGATGCGCTTGGTGGTGCCGGGTGCGGGCTTGCGCATCTCGGGACGGCGGCCGCCGTCGTTCCGGACGTTCTGCTTGTCGCTCATCGGTTCTCTCCTTCCTGTTCGGCCTGCTGCATGTGCTCGGCGCGCGCTTTCGCCTCGCGTTCGAGTTCGGCCTGTCCGGCGGCGGTGTTGCGGGTCTGGGATTCGTAGATGGACCGGTATTCGTCGCAGGTCTCGAGCAGTTCGTCGTGTGTACCCTTCGCCATGATGCGGCCGTTGTCCATGACGAGGATCATGTCGGATTCCTGTACGGAGGCGACGCGCTGGGCGATGATGATCTTCGTGGTGTCGGGGATCTCGTGGTGGAACGCCTCGCGGATCAGCTTGTCGGTCTTCGTGTCGACGGCCGAGGTGGAGTCGTCGAGGATGAGGATCTTCGGCTTCTTGAGAAGGGCGCGCGCGATGCACAGGCGCTGACGCTGTCCGCCGGAGACGTTGGTGCCACCCTGTTCGATGTACGTGTCGTATTTGTCCGGGAACTCCTGGATGAAGCCGTCGGCCTGCGCGAGACGGCATGCGTGGCGGATCTCCTCGTCGGTGGCGTCCGGGTTGCCCCAGCGCAGGTTCTCGGTGATGGTGCCGGAGAACAGCACGTTCTTCTGGAGCACCATGGCGACCTGGTCGCGCAGGGTGACGAGGTCGTAGTCGCGCACATCGCGGCCGCCCACCTTGAGCGAGCCCTGGCTCACGTCGTAGAGGCGCGGCACGAGCTGGACGAGGCTCGACTTGGCGGAACCGGTGCCGCCGACGATGCCGACGGTCGAACCGGACGGGATGGACAGGTCGATGTCGTCGAGCACGGGCTTCTCGGAGGATGCGGAGTAACGGAAGGTGACGTGGTCGAATTCGATGGAGCCGTCCGCGACGTCCATGACCGGGTGCTCCGGGTCGGTGACGGTGCTCTCCTCCTGCAGCACCTGGCAGATGCGCTCGGCGGAGGCCTGGGAGATGATGAACATGACGAAGATCATGGAGAGCATCATCATGGCCATGAGGATCTGCATCGCGTAGGTGACGAGCGCGGTGAGGTCGCCGGTGGTGAGTCCGAGCGACGCGTTGTTGCCGGAGGCGACGATCTGCTGCGCACCCATCCAGGAGATCATGATCATCGAGCCGTAGATGCAGAACATCATGATCGGGCTGTTGAAGCTCATGATGCGCTCGGCCTTGGTGAAGTCCTTGAAGATGCGGCGGGAGATGCGGCCGAACTTGCCGATCTCGTAGGATTCGCGGTCGTAGGACTTGACCACGCGGATGCCCTGCAGGTTCTCGTCGACGACGTTGTTGAGCGCGTCGTACGTGTGGAACACGCGTTCGAACACCGGATGGACGAGCACGGCGAGGCCGCACAGGCCCAGGCCGAGGATCGGCACGCAGGCGAGGAACACGAGCGAGATGGATGGCGAGATGCGGAACGAGAAGATCCACGCGACGATGACCATGATGGGGGCGCGCACGCCCATGCGGACCATCATGCCGTACGCCATCTGCAGGTTCGTCACGTCGGTGGTGAGGCGCGTGATGATTGAGCCGGTGGAGAAGCGATCGATGTTGGTGAAGCTGAACGCCTGCACCTTCTCGAACTGGTCGCGGCGCAGGTTCTTCGCGAAGCCGGCGGCCGCGATGGCCGCGTACTTGCCGGCGAGGAAGCCGCAGGCGAGCGACACCAGCGAGCAGAGCAGCAGGATCAGGCCGAACTTGACGATGGCGTTCATGTTGCCGCCGGTGATGCCCTGGTCGATGAGGGAGGCCATGACGGTGGGGATGACGATCTCCAGGATGGCCTCGATGAACACGAACAGCGGGGCCAGCCAGCTTTCCTTCGTGTATTCGCGCATGGATCCGGCCAGCGTGCGGATGACATGCTTCGGCCGTTCGGGTTCGTTCGCCTCGCGCGATTGCATGATGGCCGCCTCGGTGGCGGTCAGGTCGTCCGCGTCGCGTGCCGCGGCGGCGGTCGTGTTGTCGCTCACTTGGTCTCCTCCTTCTTGGTCATGTGGTTCAGGTCTTTCATGTCCGGCACGTCGATGCCGGTCAGGTCGACGTCGTCGACGTCGACCCCTTCGTCACGCCGCTCCTCGAACTCGCGCTGCGCGGCGTCGACGTTCGCGCGCATACGCGCGACGTAGTCCATGAGCGCGGCGCGCTCCTCGTCGGTGAATCCCTCCACCAGCTTGCGCTCCATCCGTTCGCCGTTCGCCGTGAGACAGGCGACGATGGAGTCGGCCTTGGCGGTGAGTACGATCTTCTTGAGCCGTGCGTCGTGCGCCACCGATTCGCGGGCGATGAGGCCCTTCTTCTCCATCAGCGCAAGCACGCGGGATGCGGTCGAGCGCGTGATGCAGAACTTGCGTTCGATGGTGTGCTGGTAGATGTCCTCGTCACGGTTGCGCGCGAGGAACATGATGATGCGGGCGTTGCCGCCGGTGGCGATGCGCGCCGATTCGGGCATCGTCTCGCCGAGGTGGCGGTTGATGGCCTTGACCAGCGCCCTCAGGTCGAAGCTGAGGATGCGACTGTCCATGACTCCCCCACTTCACTGGTATGGTCGCGGGCCCGTCCGTCCGTGACGTCCGACGCCCGCCGTTTTGTTGCATATGCAACCTTATGTGCGATAGAGCATCGTAATACGCCCCATATACAACAGTTGCACATGCAACAATCCGCGTGTCGCGGCGGAGGGTTGGGGAAATGTCATGCGACTCCCGACTCTTCGCATGTTGGCGGCAGCGGACCACACGGTTCCGCCACGCCAGGTACACCGGACAGCGCATCCGATGCGGTTTCTCACGTCGTGCCCTTCACGAGCCGGGATGAATGGTACGCAATGCATGATTGCGGCGGCAGACCGCTGCATACCAATAATCCGGGGTACACGACATGACTCCCGGTGCTTTCCACGTCATGTACCAATCGCGCTATGAGGACATATCACGCTGTTTTTCTCAGGAACGTTGGAATTCCGGGCTTCCTGTGGAATCCGCGAATGGTACGCAAGCGAATCGGGAACGGTTCGGACCTCGTGTACCACAGAGCACTGGTACGCAACCGCCCGGTCTGCCGCTGCGGCATTGTGTACCACCGATTTCTGGCACGCAATCGCATTCCAAGCCTTTCCCGCATTGAAGCCCAATGGCATCAACCAGCAAGAACGAGGAACGACGTCCCCGCCCAAAGACGGATGTTGCACCTGCAAAGTGAATTCGGGTGCCGTTCCTCTTCCGACAGGTGCGAATACACTTGCCCCAAGGTGCAACACCCTTTCACTGGTTATCTAGACAATCTCCAACCTAAAGGGTGTTGCACTTTCATTTAGACAGCAGGACCCCGCCAGGAGTGTTGTGCATCCATTGGGAACTCAAAGACGTGACTTGGGCTCACCGACGATCCGCCCGCCTACGCCACGGTGAAGGTGACGCGCTTGAGGTCGTCGCGACGTGACGAGTGGCCGATGAGGAGCTCGAATTCGCCGGGTTCGACGACACGGCGGGCGTCGGCGTCGACGATGGTGCAATCGGCGACCGGGATGTCGAACGTGACGGTCGCGGTCTCGCCTGGCTCGAGCGTGACGCGGCGGAACGCCTTGAGTTCGCGGTCGGTCCAGCTGACCGAGGTGACGAGGTCGCCGACGTACGCCTGCACGACCTCCGTGCCGGTGCGTCCGCCCATGTTGGTCAGCGTGACCTCGGCGTGCACGACGTCGCCCTGCGCGAACGTGCCGTCGGCGTGCGAGGCACCACCGGTGACGACCGGCTCGCCGTACGCGAACGTCGTGTAGCCCTCGCCCTCGCCGAACGCGAACGCGGGATCCTGCGTGAGGTCGGCGTAGCGGTTGCCATGCTGCCCACGAATCTGGTTGTAGTAGACCGGCAGCTGCCCCGCGTGGCGCGGGAAGGTGATCGGCAGCCTGCCGGACGGGTTCACTTCGCCGAGAATGATTTCGGCGACGGCCCGGCCGCCCTCCATGCCCGGGCTCGGCGCCCACAGGATGGAGCCGACGCCGGCGGCGGGATCGTTGCAGCGGCCGGCGAGCACGCCGAAATCGCCCACGATGGACGAGGGAAGCACCTGCGGCTTGGAGCTCATGAGCACGGTGACCATCGGCGCGCCGGTCTCACGAGAGACAGCGGCGAGCGCGTCAAGCAGCGCATTCTGCCCGCCGAGCAGGTCGAGCGTGGCGGTGGAGCAGGTCTCACCGACCAGCTGCACCACGTCGCCGACGACGGCGACGATGAGGTCGGACTTGCGTGCGACGTCGACGGCCTCGTCGAGCAGCGCCCGGTCGAGGGGCGCGCCCACGGCGATCTTCGGACGGGGCTGGCCATCCGGGTAGGTGTCGCCGTCCGGGTCGGGTACGAGGTCGATGACGTTCGCGCCGCGGGCGTAGGCGACCTCGCAGTCGTCGCCGGCGAGCGCGCGGAAGCCGTCGAGCACGGTGGCGATCATGTTGCGCGGCTGGCCGCCGGGCATCCAGTCGATCTGGCCGGAATCGCCGGCCCAGTCGCCGAGCTGGTTCTGGGCGTCGTCGGCGAGCGGGCCGACGACGGCGATGCGTTTGCGCGCGGCCGCCTTTCCGCTGTCGTCGTTCGACGTCGGATGGACGTCGAACGGCAGGCGACCGTCGTTGCGCAGCAGGACGACGGATTCGCGGGCGAGCTCGAGGTTGATGCGGCGATGCGCTTCGGAACCGATGACCGCCTCGATGCGCTTCTCGTCGGGCAGACGCGGGTTCTCGAACAGTCCGAGCCGGAATTTCAGTGCGAGGATGCGCGAAACGGCCGCGTCGATGAGCGATTCGTCGAGAAGCCCGGTTCTCACGGCCTCGATGGCGCCCTCATAGAACTGCGGGGTGGACATGATGAGGTCGTTGCCGGCCTTGACCGCGTCGGCGGCGGCATGCATGTAGTCGAGCTTGACGTGCTGCTCCCACACGGAGCGGCCGACGTTGTCCCAGTCGGTGATGAGCGTGCCATGGTACTGCCATGCGCCGCGCAGCTTGTCGGTGAGCAGCCACCGGTTGAACGTGACCGGCACGCCTTCGATGGACTCGTAGCCGAGCATGAACGTGCCGCAGCCCTCCTTGGCGACACGTTCGAACGGCGGCAGGAACCAGGATTCGAGCTTGCGGTGGCTCAGGTCGGCTTCGGAGGCATCGCGTCCGCCTTGGGTTTCGGAGTATCCGGCGAAATGCTTGGAGCAGGCGAGGATCGAGTCCTCCGGCAGCGGTTCGCCGGCCTTGGCACCGCCCTGATACCCCTTGACCATGGCGGAGGCGAGTTCGCCGATGAGGGTCGGGTCCTCGCCGAAGGTCTCGTCCACACGTCCCCAGCGGGTGTCGCGGGCGATGCACAGCACCGGGGAGAACGTCCAATGCACGCCGGTGCAGGACACCTCCTCGGCGGTGGCGCGGGCGGCGGCCTCGACGGCCTTCGCGTTCCAGCTGGCGGCCATGCCGAGCTGGGAGGGGAAGATGGTGGCGCCGGGCCAGAACGAGTAGCCGTGGATGCAGTCGTCGCCGATGACCAGCGGGATGTGCAGGCGGGTTCTGGTGTCGACGATTGCGACGGCGCGGGGCAGATCCTCCGGACTGGTGTGCAGGATGGAGCCGACGTGATGGTTCACGATGAGGTCCTCGAGGTCGCCGCCTCGGGCTTCAAGCTGCATCATCTGTCCGACCTTCTCCTCGAGCGTCATGCGGCCGAGCAGGTCGGCGATGCGTTCGGAGACGGGCAGGTCGGGGTTCTCGTAGGGCAGGGCGCCAGTCGGGGCGTTCGTGGTCACGGTCATCGTGTCGTCTTCCTTCCTTGGACGCGTCGGCGGGTCCACCGCCCATTATCACCCACGCGTCGTGTCGGACGCGCGCAATCGGCGGTCGACGGCGAAGACGCCGGCATCGGAGGCGAAGACGAGTGAAGCTCGACAACCATCCCACCATGAGACCAAATCGTCAAATGTATTGGACAACTTTGATTGATAATTTACAATTGAGCATTATATTTGACGATTTCATCGAATTGAGGCCGTGATGACCAGCCGAAACGAACAGGACGCGATGCGCTATCTCCCACGACCGGAGCTGCTGAGGCGCATACTCGCCCACCGCGACACACCCGACGTCAAGGTCATCATCGGAGTCAGACGCTGCGGCAAATCGACCGCCCTCGCCATGCTTGCCGACACGCTGGCCGCGGACGGCGTTCCAGATCGGAATCTGTTCTACAAGCGATTCGACGCATTCGATATCCCCCTCGACTACGATGCCGCGGACCTTCACGAGGA
This sequence comes from Bifidobacterium saguinibicoloris, assembly GCF_019331725.1. Taxonomy (GTDB): domain Bacteria; phylum Actinomycetota; class Actinomycetes; order Actinomycetales; family Bifidobacteriaceae; genus Bifidobacterium; species Bifidobacterium saguinibicoloris. Next base: position 59,517 of record NZ_JAHBBF010000014.1, on the reverse strand, counting down.
GCTCATCCGGGCTGCCGCCGAAGCCGATGAGGCATACCCGTTCACCGTGATGTTGGATGAGATCCAGGATGTTCCCGGATGGGAGAAAGTGGTACGACGTCTGCACACCCGTGAACGCACCGACGTCTACATCACCGGATCCAATGCCAACCTGCTCTCCAGCGATCTCGCCACCTACCTGACCGGCCGGTATATCGAGATTCCGGCTTTCCCGTTGTCGTTCGGCGAATACCTCGATTTCGCGCACACCCTGACGGATACGGGAGGTGCCTCCGACGACGATCTGCTCGCCGAATACCTGTTGTATGGCGGCATGCCCGGCCTGTTCGCATTGCGTACGCGCACCGCCGAAACCATCGGCGCGGAACTGCGCGACATCTACCGCTCCATCCTGTTCAAGGATGTGGCGCAACGATACGGCATACGCGATCTGGACGGGTTGGAGAAACTGAGCCGGTTCCTGTTCTCGACTTCGGGTTCACTGTTCTCCGCGCGCAACGTAGCCAACACCCTAACCAGCGCCGGCCATCCCATCAGCACGGGAACCGTCTCCAGTCAGGTCGAAGCGCTGAGCCGCGCCTTCCTGCTGTATCGTGCCGAACAGGAGGGCATGCAGGGCAGGACCGTGCTGCGTCCGCTCAGCAAGTACTATCCGGTGGACAACGGATTCCGGGGGCTCGTCACCGGATTCTCCCCCCGCGATGTCGGCGCGAGATTGGAATGCGCCGTGTATATGGAGCTGGTCCGCCGTGGATATTCGGTCAGCATCGGTACCAGTGACAAGGCGGAGATCGACTTCATAGCCAGCCGAGTGGAATCGGCGGGCACTCGGAAGCTGTACATCCAAGTCACCGCGAGTCTGCTGGACGAAACCACCCGCGCCCGCGAGTTCGCCCCTCTTCTGGCGCTCACCGACGCGTTCCCGCGGATGATCATCACGCTCGACCCGTATTCGGCCGGCATCAGCGACGAGGGCATCACCGTCGTCAATGCCAAGGACTGGCTGCTCCGCGGCGAATGACGATGGCCCCGCGACGTTCAGTGGAGACGTCGCGGGGCCATCGCAACCAGAAGAATCAGCGCTGGAACACCTCGGGGTGCTTCGGATCGCCGGGGATGTCGTCGAGCAGACCCTCGAGGCCGAGGAACTCGCGCCAGAAGTCGAGCGGCTGGCCGTACGGGTTGGATTCGCGGCCATGGGCCTGGATGTTGGCCTTGGCCTCGAACACGTCCTCCTCGGTGAGCCCGTCGAAGTAGCTTTCGAGGCGGATGCGGTTGGCCGGCACGTAGTACAGCGAGTTGATGATCTCGGTCAGGCGCTCGGCGCGTTCGATCGGCAGCGAGTCCCAATGGCGGAATTCGATGAAGTTCTTGAGGCGCACATCGTTGAAGTGCGTGGAGATGATGTGGTTGATCTCGTACTTGTTGAGCTCGCGGTCCGGGTAGACGTCGCCCGCGTTCTCGCGGAACGCCGCACGATGCAGCTCCTTGCGGCTCACGCCGGAGGCGACCGCTTCGGGCGTGTGCGTGAGGTCGGCGAACATGAGCGGCGTGGACAGCACGTCGACGGCGTAGTCCTCCCAGCCGAAGCGCTGGTCGTAGAGTCCCGGGATCACGTTCGTGCGCTGGAAGTCGAGGTAGTCCCACATGCGCTGGCGCAGCAGCGGATACGGGTTGACACGCCCCTCGAAGTACGGGGTGTTGCGGAAGAACCATGCGAGGATCGGCCCGATGGCGGTGCCGACGCGCATCTTGTCGATCGCGTCCTTCTCGTCGACGAAGTCGATGCTCACCTGCGTGGAGGCGGAGCAGCGCATCATGCACGGGCCGAACTGTCCGACGCGGCCCAGGTAGTCGGTCATCGCATCGTAGCGGTCCTTGGGGTTGACCGGCACGTCCGCGTAGCTGGACTTGGGCTGGTAGCCGTAGTTGACGAGGCGGAATCCGAGTTCCTCGAGAATGGGGTCGGCCTCGCGGCGGAACTGGCCGTACAGCTGGTTGAGATCCTCAGGCTTGTGCAGGATGCCGATGGACGTCTCGATCTGGCCGCCCGGTTCGAGAGAGACGGCGACGCCCTCGCGGGCGAGACCCACGAGATGCCCGTTCTCCCAGTATTCCTTCTCGGAATCATAGAAGGGCGCGATGCGCTTGAGGAACGTCTCGATGCCGTTCGGCTCGTAGTAGCTCACGGCGGTGTCGTCGGCGTTGTGCACGGGCAGGTGCTCGATCTCGACGCCGAAGCCGCCGGTGCCGCGCTTGGAGCGTCCGGCCTCGAAGAACTTCAGGAGGCTTTCGACATGCTTCGGGTTCGGCTTGGCGAGCAAATGCGCATAGCTGATTCTGGGAGTGACCATAACCGGTATGGTATGCGAGCCGGCCTACACGGCCCGCCGAACGCCCGTCAATCGGCTATATCTTTTTCCGATAGCGGGTGCGCGGAGTCTCTTCCGGTTCCCGATTCCGCGGGACGAAGGATCGGGAACCGATGGCAATCCCGAGATCAGGTCACCAGATTGAAGAACACCCCGACCATGGCGAGCACGGCCCAGCCGCCGAACACGAGCAGCATCACCAATCCCTTGCGGACGTGCCACAGCGCGATCCCCTGCAGCATGGCGGCGATGGCATCGGCGCGCGGCGAACCGGTCGTCTCCATCCTCATGCCCTCGGTGACGTGCACTCCGGGCGTGCCCAGGCTTTTCCTCACCATCGCGTGGGTGTCTTCCGGCATCGCGGTGAAATCCAGTCCGGAATCGTCCTCGCCGGTGATGTTCCGGCGTTCGTGCTTTCCGTGGCGCTTCCGACCGCCGTCACCACCGTTCCCGCCGTTCCCGCCACCGTCGCCCGATCCGCCATCGTTCCCGTCTCCGCCAGCGGATTCCGGCTTCCCCGGCGTCCCGCCACGGGTCCGGATGTCCTCCATGATGGGATCCAGCCCGATGTTCGTCGCGGGGACCTCCAAGGCGCCGACGAGCAGCAGCGAGCACGCCAACGCGCCCCAGAACGCCTCGCCGCCCAACGCCAACGGATTGGTCACCGCACGGAGCGCGTAGAAGCGGTCGATGCCGAACATGTAGTCCGCGAACTCCGATTCGCCCATCCCCTTCTTGAGGCGGGCCCTTTCGTACGCCCCTTCGCCGTAATGGCTCTCATACGCGGCGATCTGCCGGTCGACGGTCATGACGCTCTGCAATTGGTCCAGATCGGACCAGCTGATATGCGAGGCGCCCACAGCCATGCCGATCGGCAAGGACAGCACGACGCACAGCACCAGTCCCGCATAAGGCATGCGGTGTGCACGGCGCACCTGCCTGGCGAACACCGCATCGTCCTCCAGATCGGCGTTCAGGACGGCGTATGACATCCGCTGCATGAAGAAGGTGTATACGGCGCAGACGAAGGCCGCGATGGCGGACAGACCGGCGTCGAATTTCAACGCGAACACCAGAACGGCCATGACGGCGGCGAACATCAGGCACGCGACGACGAATGCGTGGCGACTGGGATGGCCGGAGGCTCCGTTCCCTGCTGTCATGACGGGTCCTTCCCAGAACGTCAGTCGGCGGTCACGAAGCCCTGCGGCTCGCCCTTGTCGGCGAACTTGGCCTTGTGGGCCTTCTTCGCGGCGGCGATCATGAGCTTGATGCGGTTCAGCTGGTTGGCCTCGGAGGCGCCCGGATCGTAGTCGATGGAGACGATGTTGGCCTCCGGGTGCAGACGGCGGATCTTGCCGAACATGCCGCGGCCGGTCACATGGTTGGGCAGGCAGGCGAACGGCTGCGCGCACACCACGTTCGGGCATCCCTGCTCGATGAGCTCGAGGATCTCGGCGGTGAGCAGCCAGCCCTCGCCGGCCTGCACGCCGATCGACGTGACCTCGGCGGCCTTCTGGACGAGTTCGGGCATCGGATCGTCCTGCTTGAACTTGCCGTGGGCGGTCGCGATGGCGGCCTTGATCGGCGCGTTGTAGCGGTCGAGGCCCCAGCGCATGAGCGCGTACAGGGTCTGGTTGCCGCCCATGCCGAGGTTCTTCTCGTTCCAGTCGGTGATGTACGGGCGGGTGGTCATGAACTCCATGATGCCGGGCACCACGGCCTCGCAGTCCTGCGATTCGATGACGTCGACGACGTGGTTGTTCGCGTCCGGCTGGTACTTGACGAGGATCTCGCCGACGACGCCGACACGCACCTTGCGGGGCACGTCCTTCAGCGGCAAGGCGTCGAAGCTCTTGACAATCTCCTTGGCGAGGACCGGATACGGCAGGTAGCCCTTCCTGAGCCACGGGGTCTTCGCCGCGGTCTTCGAGAAGCCGTGGTGCTCGATGGTCTCGCGCACGATGACGTCCCACTGCTCGTACAGCTTGTTCGCCGCCCCCTGCTCCACCTCGTATGGGCGCACCCGGTAGAGGCACTTCATGAGTAGGTCGCCGAGGATCAGCGCCTTGACGGCGCGGTGAAGCATCGGCACGGTGGCCTTGAAGCCGGGGTTGTCCTCGAGTCCCTGCGTGGAGATCGCGATGACCGGGATCTGCGGGTAGCCGGCGTCCACCAGGGCCTTGCGGATGAGGCCGAAGTAGTTGGTGGCGCGGCACATGCCGCCGGTCTGGGTGATGGCGAGCGCGACGTGGTCCGGATCGTATTTGCCTTCGAGGATCGCGTCGATGAGCTGTCCGATGACCATGATGGCCGGATAGCAGGCGTCGTTGTTGACGTATTTGAGGCCGGTCTCCACGTCCGTGCGGGAGGCGTGCTTCAACACGTCGAACTTGTAGCCACCGGAACGGATGACCGCCTCGACCAGCGACAGGTGGATCGGGCTCATCTGCGGGGCGACGATCGTGTAGTCCTTCTTCATGTCCTTGACGAACTTGCGGCGTTTCGCGTAGCGGGACATGGTGGCGTTGTTGTGGCCGGACTTGCCCTTCGCCTTGCCCTTGCCGGTCACGTCGCCGGTGGTGCCGTCGCCGAGCGCGCCGAGGCGCGCGTCCTCGATGTCGCGTTCGGCGGCGCGTTTGGACGCCGCACGCATCCGTTCGGTGAGCTTCGGGTTGGCGGCCATCGTGGTGTCGAGCAGAATCTGACGGCCCGGGGTCGGCGCCTTGGAACCGGTTTTGCGGAAGCCGGTGGACTTCGGCGCGTTCGACGGGACGTCGGACGTGTCGGAGATGGCGGACGATTCCGCCTTGACCTTGGCTTCGGCCGCGTCGACGGCGGCCTGTGCCTCGGCGAGCGCGGCCTTCGCGGCGGCGAGGTCGGCTTCGGCCTGTTCCTGCGCCTTGCGTCGAGTCTCGAGCTCCCGTTCGACTTCGGCGGAGTTCGCGGCGATCGTCTTGTCGTCGATAAGCGGACGGTCATGCTTGTCGACGGCGCCGGCTGCCGCCGCGGCCTTAGCGGCGCGGGCCTTGTTGGCCTCGCGCTCCTCGACGGCGGCCTTGAGCGAACGCAGACGGATCTTCGCGGCGCCGAGGTTCGAGACCTCGTCGATCTTGAGCAGCGTGTACACGTCGGCCTTGTCGGCGAGGATCTCGGCGACCTGGTCGGTGGTGATCGCGTCGAGGCCGCAGCCGAACGAGTTGAGCTGGACGAGTTCGAGCCCCGGATAGGAGGCGACGAAGTGGGCCGCCGCGTACAGGCGGGAATGGTAGGCCCACTGGTTAGTGACGCGCAGCGGCATGCGTGCGACGGTGAGCTTGCGGTCGCCGACGTGGCGGAAGCCGTTCGCGTTCTTCTTCCTCGGATCCTCCTCGCCCTTCGAGAGGAATTCGGTGAGGTTGAGCTTCTCCCCCGGCTGCAGCTCGCAGATCGAATCCTCGGAGAGCACGACCATGCCGAGCGAGCAGATGGTCTCGGGGATGCCGTGGTTGATCTCCGGATCGATGTGGTAGGGACGGCCGGCGAGCACGATGCCGCGGCAGTCGTGTTCCTTCATGTAGGCGAGGGCCTTGAGGCCTTCCTCCTGCACGTCGTGCTTGAAGACCTTGTCCTCGGCGTAGGCGGCCTTGACGGCGGTCTCCGCCTCCTCGCGCGTCACGTTCGCCCACGCGAACTCCTCGACGATGCGGTCGACCATGAGCTCGTGGTTGGCGAGGTTGAAGTACGGGTGCATGTAGCGCACGCCCTCGTCGCGCAGTTCGGGCATGTTCGCGCCGACAACGAGTGGATAGTTCGCCACGACCGGGCAGTTGTAGTGGTTGTCCGTGTTGGGCACGAGGTTGTCCTCGTAGCTCACGCACGGGTAGAAGATCGTTTTGACGCCCTTGTTGAGCAGCCACTTGATGTGGCCGTGGACGAGCTTGGCCGGATAGCAGATGTTCTCGGAGGCGATCGATTCGATGCCGGTCTCGAACAGCTCATGGGAGCTGCGGCCGGAGATCATCACCTTGAAGCCCAGGGACGTGAGGAGCGTGAACCAGAACGGATAGTTCTCGTACATGTTCAACGCCCTCGGGATGCCGATCTCGCCGCGAGTGGCCTTCTTGTCCGTGAGACGGCGGTACGCGAAGCAGCGCTTGTACTTGTAGTCGTACAGGTTCGGTCGGTCGGAGCGTTTCTTCTTCGCGTCGCCGCCGCGTTCGCAGCGGTTGCCGGTGACGAAGCGGGAGCCGTCGGAGAACGTGGTGATGGTGAGCTTGCAGTGGTTCTGGCACAGCTTGCACACGTCGCGTTCGGTGGTCATCGACATGTGGTCGAGGGCTTCGCCGGTGAGGATGGACGAGGCCGTGTGGTGGACGCCGTCGATGACGACCTCGCCTTCGTGCGCGTCCGCGTTGGGGGTGTCACCTGCGGCGGATTCCTCGGCGGCGGCCGCGTCGACGGCCGTTCCGTCCACACCGACGTGCTCGTGGTCGTCGTCGGCGACGTCCTCGTAGTGCATGCGTGCGGTGAGGGCCGCGCCGTACGCGCCCATGAGGCCTGCGATGTTCGGACGCGTCACCTCGCGTTCGGTGAGGAGTTCGAACGCGCGCAGCACGGCGTCGTTGAGGAAGGTGCCGCCCTGCACGACGACGGTGTCGCCGAGCTCGCCGGAGTCGCGCAGTTTGATGACCTTGTACAGGGCGTTGCGCACGACGGAATAGCACAGGCCGGCGGCGATGTCCTCGATGGAGGCTCCCTCCTTCTGGGCCTGCTTGACCGACGAGTTCATGAACACGGTGCAACGGGAGCCGAGGTCCACCGGATGCGTGGAGGCGAGCGCCTTCTGCGTGAACTCCTGGATGGTGAGTCCCATCGACATCGCGAAGGTCTGGAGGAACGAACCGCAGCCGGACGAGCAGGCCTCGTTGACGGCGATCGAGTCGATGACGCCGTCGGTGATGGCGAGGTATTTCATGTCCTGTCCGCCGATGTCGATGACGGCGGTGACGCCGGGGCTGACCATTTCGGCGCCGCGATAGTGGGCCATCGTCTCGACGACGCCCTCGTCGAGGTGCAGACCGGTGGTGATGAGTCCCTCGCCGTAGCCGGTGGCGCACGAACGAGCGATCCACGCGCCTTCGGGCAGTTCGGTCTGGATCTTCTTGACGATGTTGATGGCGGCGGTCAGCGGGCTGCCCTCGTTGTTCGCGTAGGAGGACCAGACGATCTCGCGGTCGTCGTTGACGAGCGTGGCCTTGATGGTGGTCGATCCCGCGTCGATGCCGAGGAAGTGCGGGCCGTGCGCGCCTTCGAGCGTGCCGATGTGCACGTGCTCACGGTGGTGACGCTTGTCGAACGCCTCGCGGTCGGCCTCGGTCGGGAACAGCGGCGGCATGGTCGGGGTGTTGGAGGGCAGGTTCTTGAGCTCGTCCAGACGTTTGAGGATGTCCTCGCAGGTGCGGGCCTCGAAGTGGTGGCCTTCGTCGTCGGAGTCGATCTCCGCCTGCAGGGCCGCGCCGTATGCGACGTACAGGTGGGCGTCGGTCGGCACGATGAACTCGTCGACCTTGCCGTCAAGCGCGCGCTGGAACGCGGCGCGAAGCTCGCTCATGAAGAACAGCGGGCCGCCGAGGAAGATCACGGTGCCGTGAATCGGACGTCCGGAAGCGAGGCCGGCGATGGTCTGCGTGGCGACGGCGGTGAAGATGGAGGCGGCGAGGTCCGGCTTGGCGGCGCCGTCGTTGATGAGCGGCTGCAGGTCGGTCTTGGCGAACACGCCGCAGCGGGAGGCGATCGGGTACAGGTTCTCGTAGCTTTTCGCCATCTCGTTGAGGCCGGCCGCGTCGGTGTCGAGCAGGGTGGCCATCTGGTCGATGAACGCGCCCGTACCACCGGCGCACGAGCCGTTCATGCGCTGTTCCGGCGTGGGCTTCAGATACGTGATTTTGGCGTCTTCGCCACCGAGCTCGATGATGACGTCGGCCTGCGGGTATTCCTTGTCAATCGCCTCGGTCTCGGCGATGACCTCCTGGACGAACGGCACGTGCAGGTTGTCCGCGAGCGCGAGACCGCCGGACCCGGTGATGGCGAGGCGGATCGGCTCGTCGCCGCGGCCGCGGTTCTCTAGTTCCTTATGAATGTCGACGAGCAGCCCGGCGACCGTGGCGCGCACATTGGCGTGATGACGGCGATAGTCGGAAAACAGGGTCCCGGACAGGGAGTCGGACTGGTCGAGCACCACCGCCTTGACGGTGGTGGAGCCGATGTCCAAACCCACGCGCAACGGCTTCGTATCGTGGTTCGACGCCACGGTATGCGCTTCGTTCACCATGTAAACCTCTTCAACCGATTTCCGGGACGCGTCTTGCGAGTCGCAAGTAAATCGCGTATGGCCCGGCCACTCAAAACCCATACTGTAGTCCGAAGCCCTGCCCAAGGAAGGCGGGTCACGCGGGGCGCGAGAGTGATTCATCTAACAGGGGAAGCGGTAAACGCAACGCTTCCGCATGTCCTGTCGGGATAGGGGTTCGTGTTCGGATCACATGACCAGCAGATGATCGACGGCGACGAAGGAGCCGACCGAGCCGAAGCGCTGGCCGGTTTTGTCGGTCCAGCCCGGCATTTCGCCGGTCACGGTGATGGATACGATGTAGTCGTCCTCGGGCAGTTCCGGCGAGACGTACCGGTAACCGGAATCCGGCGATTTGGCGTACCAGCTCACGAAGATGGGATTCACCACCATCGCGGACTCCCCGCCCATCCCGGCTCTGCGAATACCGACCCTCGCATACGACCCCCACTGGTCGGCACGTCCGGTCAACGCCACCCGCGAGCCGTGGAACGGAATGGTGACCGATTCGCCGGCCCTGTCCGATCGGAACCCGACGTCGATGCGCCGTCCCTCGAACGGTTCCTCCTTACCCGAGACCGGCGACCATGCCGGCCAGTATTCCGCCAACCGCAGCCGACCCTGATTCACGGACAACTGTTGCCAGACATAGGTGGCGGCGGAGGCCTGATGTGGGAACGACCAGCGGTCCCCCATGTACATCGCGATCTCGCCATGCCCGGTGTGCACCGGCAGCACGTACAGCGTCTGCGAATTGCAGGTCATCGTGCCTTCCGGCCATGGTCATCGAACCAGGGGACGCCGCTGATGATGAGTGATTGCTGGGACATAGCTTCACCTCCTTGAACGCAAAGCCGCCTTTCCGGTAGCACCGTCGACACCGCCGGACGGCACACACCGGAAAGGCACTGCTCAGAAATGGAACCAATCATGCGCAGGATGGTTCCGGAAAACCGCAAGGGCCAATCCCACCTCCCGAATCACCCCTTCACCGATCCGGCAACCAGTCCGGAGACGATCCACTTCTGGCAGAAGATGAAGAAGACGAACACCGGAACCAGCGCGATTACCGTGATGGCCATGAACGCCGGCCAGTTGGTCGTGAACTGGCTCATGGAGTTGAACACCTGCAGGATAATCGTGCGATTGTCCGTGGAGGACAAGAACACATTCGGCTGCAGGAAGTCGTTCCACGTGGACAGTGTCTGGAACACGACCACGGTCGCCAGAATCGGCGTGATCATCGGAAGGACGATCGTGCAATAGATCCTGAACGGACCAGCGCCGTCGATGCGCGCCGCTTCCAGCACCTCCATCGGCAGCTTGCGCATGTATCCGACGATCAGGAAGTAACAGAAAATCGAGTTGACCAGGTACAGCGCGATCAGACCCCATAATGTGTTGACAAGATGGACGTTGGCTTCCATGCGATACAGCGGGATCAGCGTGGCCTGCAACGGGATGCAGAAGGCTATCATCAGCACGGCGCCGACTCCGGCGGTGAACCAACTTTTACGCAGGATCATGCCGTATGCGGCCAGGGAACCGATGAACAGCTGAAGGAACACCGCCACGACCGTGACGATCAGCGAATTCAGGAAGCTTCGGGCGATCGGTAGGTTGGCGAAAGTGTCGATGTAGTTCTGGATGGACCATGTCTCAGGCAATCCGAACGGAGACTTCGCCATGTCGATGGAGGTCTTGAACGAGTTGACGATGATGTAGTACAGCGGGAGCGCCATGATGATTGCCATGGCGTTGATGAGAATCGTGCGCACCCACACGCCGATCTTCGCCCTGGTGCTTGGCTTGAGCTTGTTCATATTACGCGAACCTCCTAGAGATGGCGCTGGTGAGAGCCGTCTGCCCAAGAACCACGATCAGACATGCCAGCGTGAACAGCACCGCCAGCGCCGAACCGAGACCGTACTGCGACTGCGAAATACCATGGACGATAATCGCCTGGGTGATGGTGTTGGTGGAATATCCGGGGCCGCCCTTGGTCATGCCGAAGGGCAGGTCATACACCTTCAGGCCATTGGTGATGAGCAGGAACGTGGAGACCACGATTCCGGGAATGAGCTGCGGCAGCGTGATGTGGATGAACTTCTGCAATCCGCTGGCACCGTCGACGGCGGCCTGCTCGTAAAGGTCTGCGGGAATCGCCTGCAGATACGCCAGATACAGCGTGGCATGCCAACCCACGGCAGCCCAGATGGCCACGAAGATCACACAGCCACGAGCCAGGGTCTCATTGGCCAGCCACGGTACGGAATCCAGTCCCATCGACACCAGCACGGAATTGAGCGCGCCCGTCTTGAGCGGGGAGAGGATGAAGCTCCACACCATACCCAGCACGATCAGCGAGGGGACGCCCAAGAAGAAGAACAGCGAGCGGGCGAACGAGCGGCCGTAGAACTTCGTGTTGAGCAGCACCGCCAGAGGAATGGCGATAATCGTGGTGATCAGCGTGGTGGAAAGCGCGAACAGGATGGTGAATCCCAGGCCCACCAGCAGGGAGGGATCGGTGAATACCTTGCGGTAGTTGTCGAAGCCGACGAAATTCACATCGGGGTTGAATCCGGTGTAGTCGGTAAAGGAGTAATACACCGTCTGGATCAAGGGGATCAGCGTCAGCACGACGAACACCGCGAGGACGGGAATCAGGAATCCGGTGGACGATGCCGATTCAACGAATCCGCGGGTCTTGTACCACGGCGTCTTGCGGGCGTCATCGCGTCCACCGACCTTGGCGTCGCCGCTGCTGTCGGACTGCCGCATCATTGCGGGGTTGCATGTTTGTGCCGTCATGTCTTTATTGCCTTTCCATAAGGAGTGTGTCGGGGCGACTTTCGAGGCGCAAAGGAGAGGAGAATCCTCAGGAGATTCGCCCCGACCGGAGCGGCGGCTGGCACTGGAGTGCGGAACCCCAGCACCCAGAGAACCGGTCGCCGCTGATTTGCGCATTCGCTTTGATTGCGCATTCACACCAATCGCGTTACTTGGCGTTGGCCTTCCATGTCTCGTCCATGTGCTTGGCCACCGAAGCGGCGTCCGTACTGCCCTGGATGAGCAGCTGCCACTGGGAGGTCATTTCCGTGGCCATCACGTTGCCGTTCTGGGACCAGTTGGTCCAGTAGTACTTGCCGGTGGTCACGTACTCGTCGTAGATGTCCTGCAGCTGCGGAGCCACGTCGGCGGCGTATTCGGAGGAGACGGAAATCTGACCGATGTTCTTTTCCTCGAGTTTGAGTCCCTCTTTAGAATTCATGAAGGCGAGGAACTTCTCGGCAGCCTTGAGCTTATCGCCATCGATCTTCGAGGAGATGGCGAACGGGGAGTCCGGCCCACCGCCCACGTACGGTTCGCCGCCTTCCACCGCAGGGAACGGGGCGGTGGCGTAGTCGACGCCGGAGGAGTTCAGATCAGGGAAGTCCCACGGGCCGGAACGGAACATGGCTAGCTGGCCGGTCATGAATTGCTGCTTGATCTGGTCGTTGTTCACGCCCACGACCTCCTTGGGCATGGTGCCGGATTCGATGAGCTTCTGCCATTCCTTGATAATCGGGGTCCACTGCTTTTCGAAGCTTCCACCCTCGCCCATTTCCGGCCATTCGCTGGTATCGATGCCCTGCTTGGCGTAGTAGCCACCAAGCATCGGCTGGAACGAGCCGGAAACGACGGTCGGATCGTCCATGTACGGCGTGATTCCCGCGGCCTGCAGTTTCTTGCCCAACTCGCAGAATTCATCGATCGTCTCAGGCACGGAATCGTATCCCACCTGCTTGAGCAGGTCTTTGTTATATACAATGACGCCGACCCATGCGGTGGGGCTCATGCCGTACACCTTGCCGTCACGGGTATAGAGGTCCTTATTGGTGTCCGGAATGGAATCCATGAACGACTCATTAGTCAAGTCCTTGGCCAATCCGGCGTCCAGCACTTCGTTGCGCGTCTCGATGGACATGTGGAACACATCGGGCAGCTGGTTTCCTGCGGCACGTGTGGTCAGCGTCTGCGCGTAATCAGCGGCTTCGCCCTGTGCGGTGCTCAGATCGACCTTAATATCGGGGTTGGCTTTCTCGAAGGCCTCGATGATGGGCTTGACCTGATTCTCGTTGTTCCACGAGAAGTAGGTGATGGTGGTTTTGCCGGAATCAGCTGTTCCACTACCGCATGCGGCCAAAGGAACGATCATCGCCGCTGCCGCTACAGCCGCGATGACGGTCTTGGAGAACTTCATGGTGTTTCTTCCTTCCTGCGACACCCGCTTTGGCATCGCCAAGAACGTTGTGATCAAGCTCGGCTCGAACCTTGGGCCACTATGCCCCTCCATTGTGCACCGTCTTGATTTGTTAATACGTATTAGTGAATACGTGACTTCAGTATGCCACCAAGGGACCGCGGCGGCAAAGCGGCGTGTCGCAATGGCGCCAATTCCATAAAGGCCTTAAATAGAGCTATTTAGAGCAGGCCGCACCCAGCAACCACTCTCCGGTTCATCTGAAGAGAAACACGCCACGCCGGAATTTGTAAATCGATGTCTTCATCGTAATAATACGTATTAGATACACGCGACACTGCAGCCGCGTCAGATGTTTACTGCGCATAGGAAAGATCACCATGAACAACACGGCTCAATACACAACAATCGACCTTCTTCCCAATGAACTCTGGTGGGGAGGCCGCGCGGCGGACGGCCGACTCATGCCATTCGGCGCACAGCCGTTCTCCTGCGACCTCGCCGCCTGGAAACACGTGGATGGACAGCTGCCGGAAGCGTCGAACCAGAGCGCGCCATTGCTGGTCTCCACCTGCGGCCGCCATATATGGTGCGACAAGCCGTTCGCGTTCTCCTTTGAAGGCAAGCACCTAACCGTGCAGGCCGATCATGCCGTCACCGTGCATGGCGACGGCGACGGCACGTTGCGAGACGCCTTCCTCGCGGCGAGCGAGCGGTATTTCCCACCTTCCGGCGCGACTCCCGCCAAGGCGATGTTCACCAAGCCGCAGTACAACACATGGATCGAAATGCCCTACCGCCCGACCCAGCAGGCCGTGCTCGCCTACGCCGACGCGATGCTGGCCGCCGACATGCCCCCGGGCGTGCTGATGATCGACGACAAGTGGAGCCCCGACTACGGAACCTGGACGTTCGATCCGGCCGCGTTCCCGAATCCACAGGAGATGCTCCGCCAGTTGCACGGCAAAGGATTCGACGTCATCGTCTGGCTGGTGCCGTTCGTCAGCCCCGATTCCGCGGTGTTCCGCGAGCTCGAGGCACGCGGACTCATGCTGCGCGACCGCCACGGCCGCACGGCCATCCGTCGCTGGTGGAACGGGCTGAGCGCCGTGCTTGACCTGAGCAACCCCGAGGCGAGGCAGTGGATCCGCGGCCGGCTCGACGCGCTGTGCGAGCTCGGCGTGGACGGCTTCAAGTTCGACGGCGCCGACCTGTACGACTTCCACGACGACGACCTGCCATTCACCCCGATGACGGCCAACGACATGTGCGAACAATGGGCGGCCATCGGCGTGCACTATCCGTTCAACGAATTCCGTGCCTGCTGGAAGATGGGCGGGCAACCGCTCGCGCAAAGGCTTCAGGACAAGCCCGCCTCCTGGGATGAGCACGGCATCGGCTCGCTGGTCCCGGAGATGCTGGCGCAGGGCATGATCGGCCAGCCGTTCGTCTGCCCCGACATGATCGGCGGCGGCGAGGTCAACAGAGCCAAACATTCGGACGTGGATCAGGAGTTCTTCGTCCGGTACGCGCAAATCGCAGCGCTTTCCCCGATGATGCAGTTCTCCACGGCGCCTTCCCGCGTACTGGACGAGCGGCATCTCGACGCAGTACGCAAAGCGCTGGCCATCCGCGAATCGTATCTACCGACGATCCTGCGCCTAGCGGATCATGCGGCGCGAACCGGCGAGCCGATCATCCGTCCGATGGCCTACCACTTCCCCGATATGGATACCGTCACCGACCAGTTCCTGCTGGGAGACGACACCATCGTCGCCCCCTGCACCCAACGTCATGCGGTCTCCCGACAGGTATCGATCCCCAAGGGACGGTGGCGTTCGGATGACGGACGGACCATCACAGGACCGACCATCATCGACACACCGTGCCCGATCGACAGAATCCCCCGCTTCGCCCGCGAAGGCTGACGATGGGAGTCGACCGCAAGAGGCTAATATCGAATGGCGGCCATACCCACCACCGCAATCCCGCCAAATGAAATCCAGTGCAAGAGGATCCCATGACCACCAGATACGCCGGAACCCGACCGCCGACCAGTAAGGACGTCGCCGCCCTGGCGGGCGTATCCCAAAGCACGGTATCGTTCGTCATCAATGGCAAGAACACCGTGTCCGAGGCGACGCGACGGCGAGTCGAGGAGGCGATGCGCAAGCTCAACTACCAACCGAACGCCGGCGCACGCACATTGAAGACGAACCGCACCAACATCATCGCGCTGTTCGTGGAGATGAGCGAGACGATCGACGCCAATGAGACCACACCGTACATCGACGCGATCGTGCGCAGCGCACGCGCACACGACTACGACGTCATCCTCACCACCACGCACGACGGCGTGGCCGCCCTGAAACGCATGGCCGGCAAATCGATCTGCGACGGCTTCATCCTCATGGACGTCAGCCGCGAGGACCCCCGCATTCCAATCGCCGCCGAACTCAGCCAACCCGTCACGCTCGTGGGCCGTGCGAACAACGCGCGCGGGCTGGACTGCGTGGACGCCGACGCCCGCAAGGCCGCCCTGCTGGCAGTGGATGAACTCGCCGATACCGGACATCGTCATGTGACGATGGTCGGTACACAACTGGGCACCGACCCGCATGAATACAACTTCGTCGATGAGTTCTACACCACCGCGCACCAGCGCGCGGACGAACGCGGGCTCGGCTTCTCCATCGTGCAACGACTCGGTGAAGGATGGCCCGGCATCGAGAAGACCTCCGACCAGCTGCTGCTGCACGCCGATGACCGTCTTGGCATCATCGTCCGTCAGCCCCAGCCGACCGAATGGCTGCTGCGTACATTACGCCGGCATGGTGTGCTTCCGGGTCAGGACGTCTCCGTAGTGTCGTACTGTTCGGACTACGCCGCGGCATCGTTCGAATGGCAGGTCACCAACGTATCCACCACACCGGAGCAACTCTCGGAACACGCCGCGACCCTGCTGTTCGACCGTCTCGAAGGCAACCGCAATCGTGATGCACGCTGCGAACTGATAGCGCCGGCGGGCATCACGCGCCGCGCCACCACCGTCGACTGGACCAAGCGCTGATCGGAGAGCTGTCCGGCGACGCGCCGTTCAGGAGGCCTGGGCGCCTTCGCCGGCTTCGCGGTCCTTGAGATAGATCTCGGGGATGTCGCGCTCCTGGTCGTGGAGCTTGGCCCAGATGATGGGCTTGCCGGCCTCGAGGGATTTCGGCACGTCGATGATGCGCTGGTTCTTCGAGCCACGGAACTGCAGGAGCGAGTCCTTCTGGGTCTTCAGGTACCGACCGTCGACGAGGATGTCGATGAGCTTCAACAGCTCGAGCTTGTCCGGCGTCTCCCCCGGGCGCATGAGTTCCTCCCACGTATAACCGGTCCACGACCAGATGTCCTTGGTCTTCCCGAACTCGCTGCGGATGCGCTCGGCGAGCGGCAACAGCACGGGCGTGTTGAGGAACGGTTCGCCGCCGAGGAACGTGATGCCCTGCACCCACGGGGCCTTGAGGTCCTCGATGATCTTGTCCTCGAGCCGCTGCGTGTACTCGTGACCGGCCTTGAAGTCCCAGATCGACGAGTTGAAGCAGTCGACGCAGTGGAACGGGCAGCCGGAGACGTACAGCGAATTGCGCACGCCTTCGCCGTCGGTGACGACGAAGGTCTTGTAGTCGGCGATCATGCGCTTGGACATGCGCCGTCCATCCCACTGCCCGGCACGCGGGTCGTTGGCGAGCCCTCCGGAGGGGACGGACGGCCCGCGTCCGGTCTCCTCGGGCGCGAAATCGCGGCGAATCATCTCACCCATGTCACACCTCATTTGCGTCTCGGCCCGTCGGAGGGGCCTTCCGTCGTCACAACGGATTGAGGGTGGCCGTGCGATGCACGGCCACCCTCAGTCTTCATTCCGTCGCCGTATCTCCAGCCGACGGGATGACATGCTGAATCACTACTTGGCTTCCTCGAACCATTCGCGGGTGGAGCCGTCGTCGAGCGTGACGTGGCCGGTCTCACCGCTCATGTGCTTGACGCGGTGGGAGATCTCCTCGTGACGTCCGTGCACCATGGGGCGCTGGACCGGGTTGCCGAGGTAGCCGCAGGTGCGCTTGGTGACGTTGCACTTGTCCGGATCGGAGTTGCCGCACTCGGGGCACTTGAAGCCCTCGTCAGTGGGTTCGAAGTCGCCCTGGAAGCCGCACACGAAGCAATGGTCAATCGGCGTGTTGGTGCCGAGGTAGCCAATGCCCACGTTGTAGGCGTAGTCCCACACGGCTTCAAGCGCCTTCGGGTTGTCCTGCAGGCACGGGTACTCGCAGTAGTTGATGAAGCCGCCGGAGGCGTAGTACGGGAAGTCCTTCTCGTAGTTGAGCTTCTCCATCGGGGTGGGCTGGAGCCACACCGGGTAGTGGAACGAGTTGGTGTAGAAGTCGTGGTCGGTGACGCCTTCGACGCGGCCGAACTTCTCGCGGTCCATGCGGTTGAAGCGGTCGGTGAGGGATTCGGCCGGCGTGGAGTACACGGAGTAGTGGTAGCCCTCCGCCTTGCTCCACTGCTTGCACAGCTCGCTCATGCGCTTGACGATGGACAGCGCGAACTCCTTGCCCTCCGGATCCCAGCCGTGGTCGCGGATCCAGTTCTTGCCGTAGAACACGGCGGTGGTCTCCGCGAGACCGATGTAGCCGAGGGACACGGTGGCGCGCTCGTTCTTGAACAGCGTGTCGACGTTGTCGTTGGCCCCGAGGCGGCCGAAGGCGCCGAAGCGGAACAGGGTGGGCGCGTTGACCGGGGTGGCCTGCTTGCAGCGCATGATGCGGAACTGCAGGGCCTGATGGGCCACTTCCATGCGCTCGTTGAACAGCTTCCAGAAGCGTTCCTTGTCGCCGTGGGATTCCAGCGCGATGCGCGGCACGTTGACGGAGACGACGCCGAGGTTCATGCGGCCGTCCTCCTCGTCCTTGCCAGTGGCGGGGTTGATCCAGCCCTGCAGGAAGGAGCGGCAGCCCATGGGGGCCTTGAAGGAGCCGGTGATCTTGACGATGTTCTCGTAGAACACGACGTCCGGGTACATGCGCTTGGTGGCGGATTCAAGGGCCAGCTGCTTGAGGTCGTAGTTGGGGTCACCGGGGTCGGCGTTCACACCGTGGCGCACGGTGAACACGAGCTTCGGGAAGATGGCGGTGTGGTGCTCCTTGCCGAGGCCGCGGATGCGGTTGAGCAGGATGGCACGCTGGATCTCACGGGAGAACCAGTCGGTGCCGAGACCAAAGCCGACGGTGACGAACGGGGTCTGGCCGTTGGAGACGCGGTTGGAGTTGATCTGGTACTCCATGGTCTGCATGGCGTCGTAGATGGCCTTGCGGGTGCGGATCTTCGCGAGGATCTCACGCTCCTGCTCGAGCTCGTCGACGTCCTCATGGAACGGTGTGTCCATCGGCAACGGCTCGCGGCCCTTCTCGAAGTGGAGCTTGGACGGCTCGTTGGCCTTCGCGTTGGCGACCTGGCGACGCGCGAACTCGATCGGCATGTCGTCGGGGATCATCTCGCGGGCCTCTTCGAGGAACTTCTCGTAGTCGAGCTTCGCGTAGCGGGCGAGATGCTCGTCGGCGCGGTTGGCGGTCTGGCCGCCGTACTGGCTGGAGGCCACGTCCTTCATGATCTGGGTGATCTGGGTGGCGGCGATGGCGATGGACTTCGGGGAGGCCATCGGCGCGTTGCCGAGCGTGAAGCCGTTGGCGAGCATGTCCCAGAAGTTCGGCAGGGAGCAGTTGGACTGCGCGGTGAACGGCGAGTAGTCGGCGTCGTGGAAGTGGATGTCGCCCTTCATATGGGCGTTGGACACGGCGGGCGGCAGCATGTTGAACGCAGCCGCCTTGGAGACGGCGCCGGCCAGCAGGTCGCGCTGGGTGGCGTAGACGTTGGCATCCTTGTTGGCGTTCTCGTGGATGAGCGTGGGGTCCTGGTTGATGAAACGGGACACCGCCTCGTTCACGTCGGTGGCCTTCGCGCGCTCGATGTCCTTGTCGAGACGGTAGGTGGTGTAGGCGCGGGCCACGTCGTACAGGTGCGCGTCGATGAGCGCATGCTCAACGAGGTTCTGAATGTCCTCGATCTTGGCCGGGCCGGCGTAGCGTTCCTTGATCTCGCCCTCGACCTGGTCGGCGAACGAGCGGATGAGCTTCTCCTCCTCCGGTCCGACCTGCTTGTCGAGGTCGCCGAAGGCGGCCTTGACGGCGGAGATGATGTTGATCGGGTCGAAGTCGACGATACGGCCGTCACGCTTCTCCACCTGGACCTGGCTGGACGTCCTGGTGGCTGTTGCGGTTTCGAGCACTTCGGTCTCCATCTCTTCTCCTCACCGGCCTTGGGCCTTGCTGCAAAAACTCCGTTCCCACGGCTCCTCCGGCGACGTTCCCGCACCCGGATTTCCGTGGGCCTCAGATACTGTACGACAACCCCGGCACCATATCTAGTCCCGCCACGCCGGCAGAACACTAGGACTAGTGTTCTTCGGCGGAATTCCGCCGCAAACTACGACTGTGTGATTAACGTAACAATCATCGGCCAGCGTGTCGCGGTCAGCCGAGGTTGGACTGCGTGCCGGCGATGTCCGCGGTGGCGGCCTGCGCGTTCTGCGCGGCGTCCAGACGGGTGCGCACGTCGTTGAGCAGGCTCTGCGCGCGCCGCGCCAACGCCTCGCCGATCTCCCACTGCCGCATCGACTGGTCGAGGTTGAGACCTCCGGCCTCCAGCGCCTGGACCGCCTGGATGAGCTTGTCACGGGCCTCCTCGTACGGCATGCGCGCGATGGCCTCGCGCTCCTCGTCGGTCAGCGTGGACGCCGGTGCCGCCTTCCGGGCCTTGTCGTCGGCGGTTGCGGTCACGGTCTTGTCGGTCATGGTCATTGCTCCTTCATATGTGGATGTTCGTCGTATGGCTGTCCGCCGTGGCAGTCATCGCCCCATCCGAAGACGGACCGTCGGACGGGGCGGGAGCGGGCGGGTCAGTCCGCGGTCGCGGTGACGACGCCCTTCCTCAGGGTCAGGGTGAGTTCTTCACCGGTCCGGACCAGCGAGGCGTCGTCCATCACGTGCCCCTGCTCGTCCTGGACGACGGCGTATCCGCGGTTCAGCGTGGATTGGGGGCTCAACGCGGTGAGCGAGGCATGCGCCTTCTCGATGGTGAGCGAGGCGTCGTCCACGATGCGCCGCAGGCCGATGTCGAGACGGTTCCGCGCATCGTCGAGGAACCGCTGGTGCGGCTCCAGCATGGTCAACGGCCTCGTCAGGCTCGGGCGGTTCGCATAGCCCTCGACGAGACGGATCTCGTTGTCCACGCGCGAGGAGATGCGCATGCGCATGCGCTGCAGGGCGTTGTCCACCAGCTGCCATTGCTCGCGCACGTCCGGCACCACTTTCTTGGCGGCGTCGGTGGGCGTGGAGGCCCTCAGGTCGACGGCGAGGTCGATGAGCGTCCAATCGTCCTCATGCCCCACGGCGGAGACGATCGGCGTGACGCAGGCCGCGGCGGCGCGCACGACGCCCTCGTCCGAGAATCCGACCAGATCCTCGAACGCGCCGCCTCCACGGGCCACGATGATCACGTCCACGTCCGGATCCTCGTCGAGCTTGCGGATCGCCGCGATGATATCCGGCGGGCATTGCGCGCCCTGCACATGCGCGTGCACGATCTTGAACCGCACGGCGGGCCATCGGAGGTTCACGTTGGTGACCACGTCGCCCTCGGCGCGCGCCTGGGGCGCGCAGATGAGGCCGATGCACTTGGGGAATTCGGGCAGCGGCACCTTCCGGTCCGCGTCGAACAACCCCTCGCCCTTGAGCCGTTTGCGCAGCTCGTCGATCTGTTCCTTGAGCCCTCCGGCGCCGATCTTGCGGATGTCGTCGCCGATGAAGCTCAGACGCGTCTGCTTGACCCAGATGTCGGCACGCCCGTGGACGACCACGCGGTCGCCCTGCCGGAACTGCGCGGCGGCGGCGGCGAACGTACGCCATCCGGAGACGGAGATGGCCACGTCCTCGAAATCGTCGCGCACCGTAAGGTACGCGGACCCCGGACGCCGCGTGTTGATCTCCGTGATCTGGCCGCAGATCCACGCGGCCGGCCATTTCACCACCGCATTGTGGAACTTCTGGCTCAGCACGCTCACCGGCCATGGGTTCTCCGCCGTGGTCTCGGCGGCCAGCCTGGGCAGCTGGTCCATCGGCCTCGGCCGGTCGAGGCCGCCGGCGACGCCCGCCGTGGCGTTCATTTCGTAACTCATGCGCACCACTATAGTGACGCCTCCAAGGACCGGTAGATATCTACCGGTTCCCTTCCGTCTCCCATGACCGCCGGCGTGTCGTCACCGGCACCGTCATGGACGCCGTCACGAAAAGGCCAGCGTGGCGAGCAGCGCCGCATGATCCGAACCGGCGATCCTCACCACCTGCATCCGCCCGGCGGCGACGCCCCGGTCCACCACCACATGGTCGATGCCCGCGAACCGGGGCAGCAGGCCGCGGTCCGCCGGCCAGGTGAACGTGAAGCCGTGGCCGGACATCATCGCGGCGTCACGGAACCGCTCCCCGAGAAAGCCGCGGAACGGCGCATGATCAGTCGTGGCGTTGAAGTCGCCCATGAACACGAACGTGTCGTCCGTGTTCGAGCGCATCATCGCCAGCTCGTCCAACGATCGCTTCCATTGCCGCCAATAGCCGGGCACCGGGGCGGTGGTGTGCACGGAGACGAACCGGATACGCTTGCTTCCGGCGAACTCCACCGTGCCGCCGGGCATGAACGAGGCGCTGGAATCCACGTCGTCGTCCGAAGGGTCCTCCAGCGGGGCGGCGGACCACAGCCCGTTGCCGTACACGCCGTCGGAGCTGGAGATCTGGGAATACGGCAGATAGTCCTCGATGCCGGCTTTGCGCAACGCCTCGACGAACCCGTCGGTGGTCTCCTGCAGCGCCAGCACCTCGACACGCTGGTCGCGCACGGTCTCCACGACCGCCTCGGCGTCCGCACGCCCCTTGTACACGTTGAACGTCATCACGCGCGCATACGCGTCGGACGTGTCGGCGTGGGCCTGCGCCACGGCCGTAGCGGCACGCTCCGGCAGAACGTCGCGCGAAGCGAAGAACGGGTACTGCCACCACACGTTCACCGCGAGGGCCGCCATGGCGACAAGCGCCGCGACGAACCTCCTGGACGCCAACGCCGCCACGAGCGCGAACGCGGCGACGACGATGAACCATGGCGTCGCCGAGACCAGCACCGGCACATACGGCAGCGCCTGCAAGTCGGAGGGCAGCGACCTCGCCAGCACCGCGACCATCGCCGCGGCGGACGACGCCACGGCCAAAGCGCCCAGCACGCGCCTGCGGAATCTCCCCCGCGCAGGACCGGACTCGACGCGCACTCCCCCGCCGCCGGACCGCGGACGCGACGCGGGCTTCCGAGAGGAACCGGTCCGACGGGCGGACGCGCGGCTCCGGCCGGAGGCGCCGGCCGGACCGGCGGAGGCACGCCCCGTCGTCTTCGAACGGCCGGACGTCGGCCGATGGGACTTCGACGCGTCGCCATCCTCCGACGTCGCACGCGCGAGCAGCTCGTCGCGCGCGGCATTCCGCGCCTGCGTACGGGAACGGTATACGTTCGTTCGATCTCGTTTCGTCATCGCCCCTCCTTATGCCGTCTGTCACCTTACCGTGCCGGTGACGGACGCGCGTCCACGAACGACGACGACTCACATCATCCCGACATTCCCGCGTGGGGCCGGCCGAAGTCCGTGTACAATGGACCGCTGTCGCCTCGGTAGCTCAGGGGATAGAGCACCGCTCTCCTAAAGCGGGTGTCGTCAGTTCGAATCTGATCCGGGGCACGTCTCACCCCTTGGAGCGCAACGGTTCCAAGGGGTTTCGCTTACTTCGCCTTGGCGGCCTGGCTGTCGATCCACTGGTTGGCGGCGTCGACGGCCTCCTGGAGGGTGACGGCGGCGGCCTTGTAATAGCGTGAGTCCTTCACGCCGGATGAGTCGAACAGGTTCTTCGCGGTCCGGTAGGCACCTTGAAGCATCGCGGAGACGGTCCGGGACCCGCTCAACCCGTCAAGCCGGTCCAGCGTCTTCCGCGCTTCGGAGAGCGTGTCCTTCAACGTGTTTTTCGCGGATTGCAGGTCGTCCGACACGGAACCGTCGTCCGACCGCGCGTCGCCGTCAGTCCCGTCATCCTGTGCGGCCTTGCGCTGGGCCTTCTGTTCGGCATCCCGCTTGGCCTTCAGTTCGGCGGCGCGGATGCGCAGATCCTGCGCGTCATCGTCCAGCTGGGACGCGTAGCGTCTCAGGTCCGCCCCGAACGCGTTCGACGGGCAGACCGCGGGCGGATCCTCCCGTTCCGCGCCGGCGGCGACGGCCGCCACCGCGGCTTCGGTCCATTCGTTCTCGGCCGTCGTGCAGACGTCGTACGCCCGACGCTGGTCCACGATGGCGAGTCCCGCCGCGATGAGCGCGAGGACGACGACCGCGATGAGCATGCGTGCCGTCCCGCGCCGGCGGCGACGTACGACGGGGAATTCGATGGTGGGCGCGGCATCGTCCGGAGGAACCGGAACCGCGCCGTCCGTGCCAGGCCCGGATGACGGTCCATGGACGCGCCCGACATCTTCATCAGCCATGGGTCACCGACCTCCCTCATACGTCGACTCCACCGTCCTTGCCCGTCACTGTATCTCGCGACGCCGAACAAACAGTCATCGGATTCCGGCGCGTGCGATGTACGATGTCGGGTATGCGAATCGCGGTCCTCCTCCTGCATCCGGTGTGGTCGTTCGATCTCAACGCCACCATCCAGATCTTCGACGACAGCTCGCGGCCGCAGAACACCATCGTCCTCGACTTCGTCTCGCCGTCCACCTCGATGGCGCTGGACCACGGCATGTCCATCGCGACCGAACCGCTCGCCGACTACATCGCGCGATGCGACGGCGTGCACGGCGACGGATGCGCCGGCACGCATCCCGACCTCATCATCCTGCCCGGGTTCGCCGACCCGTTCGCCATCGCCGCGGACCGTCGCACGGGCGACGACAAGGCCGCCCTGTTCTGCCGGAACCCCCATGACGCGCTCATGGCACGCGACTGGCTCAACGCCGAACGCGACCGGGGCTGCGAGATCGCCGCGATGTGCACCGGCGTCTTCGCACTCGGATGGATGGGGCTGCTCGACGGAGTCGACTGCACCACGCACCTGCCGTTCGTCGAGGACCTGCAGGCGCAGTTTCCCAAGGCCCTCGTGGCCAAGGACCGCGTGCTCACGCATGACGGACGCCGCCGCATCTGGACCGGCGCGGGCGGGTCGGTATGCCTCGACCTGTGCCTGGCCATCCTGAGCGAGCACGCCGGCGAGGCGGCAGCGGCGGACGAGGCGACGATGCTCGCTCTGCACTATCCGAGATCGGTGAACTCACGGCGCCGGACGACGCCCGCCGGCACGATGGCCTCGCATCGTCAGGACGAAATCACACTGCTCGCACGGCGGGTGCGCGAGCATCTCGGCCACGAGTGGTCGCTCCCCGCGCTCGCCCAGACCGCGCACATGTCGCCGCGCACGTTCCAACGCCGCTTCGCCGAGGCGATGGGCATGCCGCCGAAGCGATGGATACTCGAGCAACGGCTCAAGGCGGCGAAGGAACTGCTGGAGCTCACCGACCTGCCGATGTACACCATCGCCTCACGGGTGGGTCTGCACGATGCGGACTCGTTGCGCAAACGGTTCACGCTCGCGTTCGGGATGACGCCGAGCGAGTATCGCAGCCGCCATCGCCGCTAGCCGCCGAAGCACGCCCACCCGGCGGGCCGAACGTCATGGTTGGCGCGATTGTCCGGTATGTTGGCGCGAACCACCCGGCCGGGCGACGCCATGTTCACGTTCACATGAATAGGCTAGCGGTTGTCACGCAATCCACCAGTGGATTTACCAACGGAGGTAAGAACCATGTGGCCTATTCTTCTCGGCCTCGTCCCCGCGCTCGGATGGGGATTCCAAGGCGTCGTCATGCAGAAGGTCGGCGGAACCACCGCCAACAAGCAGATGGGCATGACGCTCACCACGTTCGTGTTCGGCGTGGTCGTGCTCCTCGTCCATCCGGTCAGCTGGTCATGGACACTGATCGCCGCGGCGGCCATCAACGGCATCCCCTGGGCGATCGCCCAGATCCTCCAGATCAGGAGCTTCGACTATCTGGGCGTCGCACGCGCCATGCCGCTGTCCACCGGCATGCAGCTGACGATGACGACGCTGCTCGGCGCGTTCTTCTTCCATGAGTGGACCACCACCGAACAGATCGTGCTGGGCGTCGCCGCGCTGGTGCTCATCATCGTGGGTGTCGCGTTCACCGCCTACCAGGAGAAGAAGGAGCGTGGCGACGGCCCGTCGAACATCGTGCTCGGCGTCATCATCACGTTCATCTCCTCCCTGCTGTACGTGGCGTACGCGGCGGCCGGCAAGTTCTTCTCGGTCGACGCGCTCGACCTGCTGTTCCCGCAGGCGGCGTTCATGCTCGCGGCGACCATCGTCATCGCGTTCATCACCACCGGCGGACAGTCCACCGACCCGCAGATCGGCGTGTTCGGTACGAAGAGCTGGGCGAACATGTCGACCGGCGTGCTGTTCGCCACCGCCAACCTCACCATGCTGCTGTCGAACCAGATCAACGGTCTCGCGGTCGGCTGGACGCTGAGCCAGATGAACGTCATCTTCGCCACGCTCGGCGGCCTGTTCATCCTCAAGGAGAAGAAGACGCGCAAGGAGATGGCGTTCGTCATCGCCGGCATGGTGCTCGTGGCCATCGGCGGCGTGCTCATCGGCATCACGAAGGCATGACGTGCGGCACGTACGGAACGTACGCCGCATCACGCATCGGAAACACACGAAACGACACACGAAACACACGGAACAACGAGGTTTTCCCGATACGGAAGCCGATACGAAAGGAAGTATCACCATGATCAATGTCGGATTCATCGGCTGCGGCGCCATGGGACGCGACCACGTCAGGCGCATCACCGAACGCTGCGCCGGCGCGCAGGTCGTCGGCGTGTACGACACCGTCGTCGAGAACGCGCGCAAGGCCATCGACGACAACCGGCTCGACGCGACGATCTACGATTCGGCCGAAGCGCTCATCGCCGACCCGAACGTCGACGCGGTCGTCATCGCCAGCCGCAACGACGTCCATCTCGAGCCGCTGCTGCAGGCCATCGACGCCGGCAAACCGACCTTCACCGAGAAGCCGATGACCATCGACGGCGCCGACAGCTGGAAGGTCGTCCAGGCCGAGGTGACCAAGGGACGCCGCACCGTGCAGGTGGGCTTCAACTGGCGTTTCGACCCCGGCTACGACGCGATGAAGAAATTCACCGCGGACGGCGGCATCGGCACGCTTCTCATGGCCGGCATGCGCCACTACAACGCGCAGGCGTCCACCAGCTACTACGGGACCGACAACGTCATCAACGACACGCTGATCCACAACTTCGACATGCTCCACTACATGTTCGACGACGACTTCACCGCCATCGAGATGAAGTTCGCGAGGATGAACTCGCTCAACCCGAACGGCGAGTCCCTGCGCGAACCGCAGCTCGCGGTCGTCGAGTTCGCGGGCGGCGCGCTGGCCACCGCGGAGGCGAACGTCAACTGCCAGTACGGCTACGACATCCAGTGCCGTCTGGTGGGTGAATCCGGCATCATCTCCCTGCCGGACGTCGCCACCCCGGAGGTGCGTCGCGCCGGGCAGATCAGCCATGCGATCTCGTCCGCGTGGTTCGACCGCTTCACCGAGGCGTACGACCGGGAGTTCGACCGGTTCTTCGCCAACATCGAGGCCGACCGCCAGCCGGGCGGCGTCGAGGCCACCGCGTGGGACGGCTACGTGGCGAACGTAGCGGCGGACGCGGCGCTTGAAAGCCTGCATCACGGCGGACGCATCAAGGTCGAGCTCAACGAGAAGCCGGCCCTGTACGCCATCTGACCGGAGCGCGGCGGAAACGCGAGGGGCGGCCTCCCCGCACGGGGAGGCCGCCCTTCGCGTCGTGTCTCGGCGTCGACGGAGCCGCCGGACTTCAGCCCATCCGCCATCGCCTTGCCGGCCATGTGCCCGCCCAGCGCGCCGTTGACGAGAGTCTTCAGGTCGAGGCCGATGCTGTTCGACAGCCCCTCGCTGATCTGGCTCAGCGCGTTGGTGGTGTCGCCGACGAGCCTGGTGGTGTTGCCGTCGCCGTACATCGTGATCGAATCGACCTTCGCGAGCGGCTCGGCGATGGCCCGTGCGATCTCCGGCATGATCTGGATGTACTGCTGGGCGATGATGAGCTGGTTGTTCATCGCGTTGTACGCGTGGCCCTGCGCCTCGATGCCGGCGGCCTCGCCCTCGCCCTTGGCCTTGAGGGCGGCGCCTTCGGCCTCGCCCTTGACGCGTGTGGCCTGCGCCTCGGCGTCGGCGGTCGCCTTGACGGCCTCGGCCTCCTGACGCTGACGGTACAGGTCGGCCTCGGCGTTCTTCTGCGTGGTGTACAGCTGGGCGTCGGCCTTCTGCTCGGCGGCGTAGCGGTCGGCCTCGGCCTGCTTGCGCACCGTGGCGTTGAGCTCCTTCTCCTTGACGGCGGCCTGACGGTCGGCCAGTTCGATGCGGCGCTCCTCGGCGGCGATCTCGGCGTCCTGCTGCGCGACGTTGAGTTCCTTGGTGCGTTCCGCCTTGGTGATCTCGTAGACCATGTCCGCCTTCGCCTTGGCGTTGTCGGCGGTGGTCTTGAGCTCCGCCTGCTTCAGGTCGAGCTGGTTCTGGCGTTCGGCCACCTGCTGGTCGGCGGCGATGCGCGCGAGCTGCGCGTCCCGGCTGATCTGGGCGGCCATGTCGGCGCCCATGTCGCGGATGACGCCCTGACCGTCGGCGAAGTCCTGCACGTTGAACGTGACGAGCTCAAGGCCCAGGGCCTCCATGTCGGCCCGGGCCGCACTCGCCACGGTCTCGGAGAACTCGTCGCGGTTCTCCATGAGCGTGCGCAGTTCGGTCTTGCCGATGGCCTCGCGCATCTTGCCGAGCAGGACCTGCGTGACGTCGGCCATCATACGCTTCTTGTCCTGGTTGAGATAGTTGCGTGCGGCGATCTCCAGCGGGTCACGCTCGACGCCGTCATGTCCGGTGAATTTCTCGACGCCTATCTGGAAGTTCGCGACGGCGCTCACGTCGATGAGGATGGCGTCCTTCGTGGGGATGGGCGTGTCCGTGTGGAGCTCCGACTGGACCACGCCGAGGGACAGCCAGTCACGACGGTAGAGGAACGGGATGATGATCGCGGCGCGTCCGATGACGAAACGACGGCCGCCCGGGCCGGTGATGACGAGCACGCGGTCGGTGGGCGCCACCGTGTAGCAGCCCACGGCCAGCAGGATGACGGCTATCACCACCACGGGGATGATGAGCCACAACGGGCTGAGATTGAACAGATCGAACATGGACGGGGCTCCCTTTCTTCATCGTCCCGCGGCACCGCTGCCGCGATGGCTTTCGGCCGGTCGCCGTCCATCGCCTCGTATGCGGCGGACGGCGGGCCTTAGGTCACGATGATACCGTTCCGGCACCCGTTCGGGGGGATATGCGGACGGGAAGCGGCGGGACGACGCCTCGCCCTTTTCTCAGAAACCGAGGCGCGTGCGTCCGAACTGGTCGAGCCAACGCAGGATGGCGCCTTCACGCAACGCCCACGGGCAGATCTCGATCTCCTCGATGTCGAGCGCCTTCATGATCTCATCGGCCACCACGCCGCCGCCCACGATCTGCATGGTGCGCTCCGGGGTGATGCCCGGCAACGCCACACGCTGTTCGGGGGCGATGGCGGCGAGGCGGGGCAGCCAGTCCTCCAGCTGCTCGCGCGTCATGACCATCGTGTCCTCGCGTCCCGGCTGGCGCAGCACGGCGCCGGCGAGACGCGCGAGCGAACGGAACGTCTTGGACGTGCCGACCGCATGGTTCGGATGCTTGGATTTCGGGAACGCGTCCACCATCGGTTCGAGGATGCGTCGCACTTCCTTGCGCACGTCGTCCAGCTCCTCGGACGTGGCCACGCCGGAGGGCAGGAACTCGGTGGTGACGCGGCCGGCGCCGGCCGGCACGGACAAGGCCACGGTCGGTTCCTCGTCGGAGCCCATCGCCACCTCGAGCGAGCCGCCGCCGATGTCGAGCACGAGCAGACGGCCCGCGTCCCAGCCGTACCAGCGCCGCGCGGCGAGGAACGTGAGCCTGGCCTCGTCGGTGCCGGACAGCACGGTGACGGACTGCCCGATATGCTCCTCGATCTTGTGCAGCACCTTGTTGCCGTTGGGGGCCTCGCGGATGGCGCTGGTGGCCATGGCGAGCAGCTGCGTGATCTGGTATTCCTCGGCGAGCTTCATGCCGTCGTCCACCGCGGCGAGGATCGCCTCGATGCCGGCCTTCCTGATGGATCCGTCGTCCTTGAGGTATTTCATGAGGCGCACGGTGGTCTTCGTGCTGGCCTCCGGGTCGGGACGCGCGCCGGGCGCGGCGTCGACGATGAGCATGTGGATGGTGTTCGAGCCGATGTCGAGCACGCCGAGTCGGGTGGTGTGCGAGCGCAGGTTGACCATGCTGGATTCCTTGCAGTCCTTCGTGTTGTGTGCTTTGTTGTGTGTTGCGATGCCGTCGTTCGCCGCGTTGCCGTCGTGTCGGATGCCACCACGCGCCGCGTCAGACGCGCAGCGTGGGCAGCCATGTGCCCAGGCGGTCCAGGCCCTCGGCGAGCGCCTCGCGCGATGCCGCATAGCTCAGACGCACGTGCGTGTCGGCGGTGGCTGCGCCGAAGTCGCGTCCCGGGGTCAGCGCCACATGCGCCTCGTCGAGCGCACGTTCGCAGAACGTCCACGCGTCGAGTCCTGTGGACGAGATGTCGAAGTACGCGTAGAACGCGCCGTTGGGTTCCACTTCGACGGGGAGACCGATGCGGGCGAGCCCGTCGATGACGATGCGACGGCGCGCGAGCAGCTCCTGCCGGCGTCGTTCGCATACGGCGAGGCTTTCGGGCGTGAAGCAGGCGAGGGCCGCGTGCTGGGTGGGCGTGTGGGCGCACAGATAGTAGTTGGTGGCGAGGTCGTCCACGGCCGCCAGCACGGCCGGGTCGTCGGGGACGATGGCCCAGCCGAGCCGCCATCCGGTCATGCCGAAGAACTTGGAGAAGCTGTTGCAGACGATGGCGCCGTCGTCGCAGGCGAGCACCGACCGGACGGCGACCCCGTTCTCATGGTCCGCGAGGTCAAGGTAGGTCTCGTCGACGTTGCGCCAGGCGCCGTGGTCGCGCGCGTAGGCGGTGACCTCGCGCAAGACGTCGAAGTCGATGGTGGTGCCGGTCGGATTGGACGGGGACGTGATCATCACGGCCTTGGTGCGGTCCGTCCAATGCGCGGCGACGAGGTCGCGATTCAGGTGGAAGCGGGTGGCGGCGCTGGTGGGCACGTCGACGACCTTGCCTTCGAAGCTGTTGACGAGCTCCCGGTTGCACGGGTAGGAGGGGTCGGCGATGATGACCTCGTCGCCCGGGTCGACGGTCAGCGCGGTGGCGAGCAGGAGCGCCGCCGATCCGCCGGAGGTGATGACGATGCGCTTCGGGTCGATGTCGAGGTCGTGGCGTTCACGGTAGAAGTCGGCGATCGCACGGCGCAGTTCCGGCAGCCCCATGGCCGCCGTGTAGGGCAGCGCACGCCCGTCGTACTGCTCGCGCATGGCGTCGCGCACGGCCGGCGGGGCGCCGAAATCGGGTTCGCCGAGGGAGAGTTTGACGACGTCGATGCCGTCCGCAATCATCTCGTCGGCCTTCGCGCCGAACACCATGGCGCGGAAGGGCTGCGCCTCGCGGGCGCGGCGCGACATGACGGGCGTCGGGGCGGCCGACGTCGCCGCGTTCGAATCGGTCGGATCGGTCGCGGAACGGACGTCGTCCGCCGTTCCGGGCTGCGTTGCTTCACCACTGGTCATACCGCCCGTTGTATCGGCACGGCCCGACAGCGGACCGCATGCCGGAGGCGTACCTGACGGACGGCGCGCAAGCGTCGTCGGACGGTAGAATCGGCGGTGGAACGACCTTCACGGACATTCAAGGAGGAACGAACGATGACGACGGAACCGCAGGCGCAATACAGACCGTACGGCAGGCTGAACGGCGCACGATACGAACTCGAACAGACCGGCGAGGATACGGTGAACGTCGCGATTCTGGGCGCCGGGTCGATCGCCAACACGATGGCGAAGACGCTGGTCGCGATGGCCTCACCCTCCACACGGTACTCGCATCTGATCCACCCGTACGCGGTGGCGGCGCGCGACTTCGACCGCGCCGAGGCGTTCCGTGCCAAATACGGGTTCGACAAGGCGTACGGCTCGTATGAGGAGCTGGTGGAGGACCCGCTGGTGGATCTCGTCTATATCGCCACCCCGCACAACTTCCACGCCGAACAGGCGATTCTATGCCTGAGCCACGGCAAGAACGTGCTCGTGGAGAAGGCGTTCACCGCGAACGTCAAGCAGGCCAGGGACGTGTTCGCCGCGGCCGGGAAGACCGACGGCCTGCTCGTCACCGAGGCGATCTGGACGCGCTACCAGCCGAGCCGGCAGATCATCAACGACCTTATCTCCTCGGGTGAACTGGGCGACATCCGCATGGTGCGCGCGGACCTGAGTTACGAGCCGCACGGCCGCGACCGCATCACGAACCCGGCGCTGGCCGGCGGCGCGCTGCTCGACGTGGGCGTGTACGCGCTGAACTTCATCGACATGGCCGTCGGCGCGGACCACGGACGGTCGATCACGTCCATGCAGACGACGATGACACCGTACGACACGGGCGTCGACGCAACGAACGCGACCATCCTCACGTACGACGACGGGCTCATGGCCGTGGCGACGAGCTCGCGCGCGGTCGCCTCGGACCGTTCCGGCGTGATCGAGGGCAACAAGGGCTATGCGGTCGTCGACAACATCAACAACCCGCTGGGCATCGACGTGTACGGGCTCGACCACGAACTCGTGCGCCACATCCGCGTGCCCGGCCAGCTGACCGGTTACGAGTACGAGGTGGCGGCCGCCGCGAACGCGATCCTGGACGGGCATACCGAATGCCCGGCGATGCCGCACGCGGACACGCTGCGCATCATGTCCCTGATGGACGAGATCCGCGCCGCGTGGGGATTGAAGTACCCGTTCGAGGAGTAGGCCCTACCGACGGGACCGACCGCTCCCCTACCGTCTGCGCGCCAACGCCCACCCGAGCAAGGCGAGTGGAACCGCGCAGGCGGTGAAGAGGGCGGGCAGGAACATGCCGACGTGCGGTCCGGACGCGTCGAGCACGACGCCCGCCGCGGACGAGCCGATCGACGTGCCGACGGTGCCGGCGGTGGTCACCCAACTCAGCCCCTCGGTGAGACTTTCCGGAGGCACGAGGTCCTTGACGATGAGGTTGCCGGTGGTGAACAGCGGCGAGACGACGAGGCCGGACAGCACCTCCACCAGGCCCAGCAGGACGAGGTTGTCCATGACGAGGCGGAATCCCATGTAGCCGACAGTCAGCAGGCACAGGAACATCACCATGTGGCGCCAGTGCGAGCCCTTGGGCCGGCGTGAGCCGAACACCATGGCGCCGGCGCACGAACCGACCGCGAACATGGCGAGCTGGAGACCGAGGAACCGTTCCAGCCCCATGGATTTGATGGATGCGGTGATCGACACGTCGAACGCGGTGAAGCTCATGTTGAACACCACGAACACGATGAGCAGGGGCAGCACGCCGCCGTAGAGCAGCACGCTCCTCGGCTTCGCGCCCTGCCGGCGCAGCGTCCCGAGGCTCAGCCGGTCGGCGTTCCCGTCCCCGGCCGCAGTCTTCCCATCCTTCGCGCCGCCGGGCTCCGTCGCGGCCGGCCGGACCTCTACGGATTCGACCATGGCGGGCGGCTGCGTGGATTTGAGCGCGAAGAAGACCGCGCCTCCCACACCACAGGCGACGGTCGGGACGAACAGCTGGCTGACGGGATGCACGGACGTGGCGAGCCATGCGGCGAGGATGGGGCCGAGGATGAACACGACCTCGTCGATCGCCGCCTCCATCGCGTACGCGGTGTTGAGCAATGATTCGCCGTCGGCGACGCCGCGCAACGCGTACGCCCATCGGGTGCGCACGAGCGCGCCGAACGAGAACTGCGTCAACCCCATCACGATGGCGAGCGCGAACAGCAGCGGGATCGGCACACGGAACAGCGCGGCGAACGCGAACGTGAGCATGGCCGCGACCTGCACGGCGAGCGCTGTCCTGCCGACGCGCCGCTGGCCGAACCGGTCGAACAGCCGCGCGTAGAACGGCGTGACGCAGGACAGGGCGAACACGTAGGTGGCGCTCATGGTGCCCGCTATCGTCCAGTTGTCGTACAGGTGGTTGAGGGCGAGCACGATGCCCAGGCTCATCATGGAGATCGGGAGCCTGGCCACGGCGCCGGAGACGCAGAACGCCTTGGCGCCGGGGATGCGGAACAGCCGGGCGTAGGGGGATCCGGCCGCGGCCTTGGAAGCGGAGGTGCCCTGGCTCACGGTCATGCCCGCACCGTCCCTTCCGTCCGGACCGGGTTCTCCTGCGGGACCGGGTTCTCCGGCGGGACCGGGCCTTCCGACGGGACCGGACTCTCCGGCGGGACCGGGCCTTCGTAGATGAAGATGTCCTCGCCGTTGCCGGCGGGTTCGTCCGGATGGTCCTTGGCGTAGCATTCGGCGGTGCGCTCGAGTCCCTTGTGGTCGTAGAAGCCCACGTCGCAGCTGGAATCGGTGTGCAGATAGTAGCGTCCGACGCCTTCGGAGGCGAAGTAGGCAAGCATCCGGCGCCAGAGGGTGCCGCCGACGCCGTGTCCGCGCGCCGCGGCGGCGACGAGGAACAGCTCGAGTTCCGCGGGGGCCCTGTCGTTGACGCCGATCCGGTCCTCCAGCCGCTCCTCCATCCGATGCCATGCGTTGGTGCGTGCGAGCGCGGCCGCGCCTTCCTCCGTGGCGGCGAGTTCGCCGTCGACGCGCGCGAGCGCGGCCGGAACTTCGGGGAACAGCGTCGGCCGGCCGGCCACCCTCGACAGGGTGACGCCCATGAACGTGCCGTCCGTCCCCTGCGCGATGTCAGCGCGCGTGGCCGGTTCGAGATAGTGGAGCACGAAATGCCGCGAGGTCATCCTCGCGATGTCCGGGTCTCCGGGTTCGTCGACGCCCCAGGTGAGGTAGAACTGGTCGGCGATGACGTCGAGATCGTCCCACTCCATGGGACGGTAGGTGATTGCGGTGCCGTTGGTTGCGGTGTCCGTCGCAGCCATGATGCCTGTACTCCTTGTTGTGGTCGTTCGGCACGTGCGCCCGCCCACACGTGCACGCACGAGGGTCGCGGGTTCCTCCGACGAGACGTTCGCGGCGCGTTCCCACCGCGGGACCCGCTGTCCCGCCGTCCAGCGCCGCCGCCCCGCATGGGGATGGCGCCGCATCGGACGCGGGATGGGTCTAATCGTCGTCGGATTGCTCGGGAACTCCGGAGCTCAACTCGGCAATGATGTCCTGTTCTGTTTTCGCCTCGGCGCGCAGTTCTCGGTTCCGCTCGTCGGGCTCACTCACATAGTAGAGAGCCGCGTCGATGCTGTCCAGCGGCAGGCCCTCCACCGCGGCGAGCAGGAGACGGTAGAGGTCGAGCTGCGCGAGTCTCTCCGCACGTTCCTTGGCGGTACGCGGCCGACGCCCGGTCTTCCAGTCGATGACGGTGTACCGTTTCGAATCGTCCTCCGGGTCGAGGCCACCGTGGAAGACGGCGTCGAGCTTGCCGTTGGCGATGATACCGTCCAGTTGGGGCAGCGAGACGACGATCTGCCGTTCGGCCCATGCGGGGATGCGCCGCGCCCATGGGGATGCGGCGAGGCGACGCTCCCAGGAGAGCAGCCGCCGTTCGACGGCATCGTCCGGTTCGTCAGCGCCGAGCCCGGCGAGCATCGTCCGGCGTGTCGGATTGGGGAACGTTCCAGCATCCACCCCGGGCACGGCGTCGGTTCCGAGCAGGTCCTTGCCGGGGATGGCCGCGTCGATGAACCGTTGCGCCCACGCGTGGAACCGGGTTCCCGCCGAGGCGGACGGCGAGGCGACGGACGGGATGGGCCGTACGATGCTCCTCCAATACCGGCGTTCCTCGCGCTCGCCCAAGGTTCCGGCGCGCACCTGCAGACCGGTGACGCTTTGGCGCGATCCGGCGAGGATGCGCTGCGCCTTGGTCCTGACGGCTTCGTCGAGGGTCTCGCCGGACAGCGAGCCGCTCATGAGGTCATCGTCCGCGACCAGCATCCGCGCCCGTTCGAGCAGGGGCCCCACCGGTCCTTCCGCATCGGCGGCGGTCTCCCGGACCGCCTGTACGGTCTCGGCCGCCCGCCGCAGACGTTCGGCGAGCGCCGGCGTCAGCCCGACGGGCCATGGCAGGCCGTCCGCATCCCGTTCGATGTCATACGGCCCGTTCCACGCGTCCGTCACCAGCACACGTACACGGGCCTTCGCCGCCTCGCCGGCGAACATACCGGCCGGTAGGGGGACGCCGCGGCCGGCCAGCGTGCGGACGTCCGTCGAGGCATCCGTCGAAGCGTCCGTCGGGGCGTTCCCGGACGGCACCGCGGCGCCATCCGCACCGTCCATGTCATCCGCGCCGTCCGCACCGGAGCCGTCCTTTCCTATGGTGACCGCGTCGGCGCGGGAATGCAGCGCGTCGTGCACTTCAAGCCAGAAGTTGGACGGCTTCGCTGACCTGGGTTTCCCCTCAATCAAGGAGGGATCGCGCAGGGGCGAGGATGTGCGCGCATAGGTGAGCAGCACGTCCGTCCTGGCTCTGGTCAGCGCCACGTACATGAGCCGCCGTTCGTCGGCGTGCAGCCGCCTGCCGTATTCCTCCTCCTGGGTCAGATACCGGGAGTCCGGGTCGGCACCTTCCGCGCCGTCTCCGTCGTTCCGCAGCGAGCCGTACACCTCGTCGTCGATGCGCTCCACACCGTCCAACGCGTCCAGCGAGGCGATGGGGTCCGAATCGGCGGGGGCGTCGTGCGGGAATCTGGGGAGGATGCCGGCATCGACGCGGATCGGCACTGGTACGGCGGTGGGGTCGTCGAGCCATGTCCTAGCGCTCTCCCGATATTCGGGGGCCGTCCAGATGCCATGCTCGAGGCCGCCGGGGTGCGCATCGTCCTCCTCCACGGAGAGATTGTCGCCCTGACTGCTGGGGAACACGCCTTTCTCCAGTCCCACGACGGCGACGGCGTCCCACTCGAGGCCCTTGGACTGATGGACGGTCATGAGTTCCACGTCGGCCTTCCGGTCGGCCCCCAATGCGGCCGCCTCGTCCTCGATAGAGCCCAGCGCGTCCACCCATGCCATGAATCCACGCAGCGTGGGCGTGGCGTCGGCCGCGATCTCGGCGGTGTAGGCGTCCACCAGATCGGTCACGGCCCCGATGGGAATGCGCGCGAGGGTGGGGTTGACGGTTCCATCGTCCGAATGGAGTGCCTGGGCCACCACGGTGTCGATGTCCAGATCGAGGGCTTCCGCCGCGGCCCGCACCACGTCCTGCAGCGGCCCTCCGACCATGTCGTCCACACGGCGCAGCATGCGCGAGCAGCGCAGGACCGCATGTCTGGCGTACCCGTCCAGATGTCCTTCGCGTTCCAGTTCGTCCCCGAGGTCGTCCTTCATGAGCAGGTCGGGCAGGAACACGGCGTTGGCCACTTCGGACCGGTGTTCGCGCACCAGCGAAGCCCACTGGGACCGCGGCGCATCGGCGGGGACCACGCCGGCGACGGCGAGCGCACGGTAACGGCTTTCGGTGTTGTCGGCGTCGGCGAGCGATGCGAGCGTCGAGAGCGCCTGCGCGTCGAGTCCGAACCGCGGTGTGGCGAGCAGACGCATCAGGCTGTTCGTGTCGGTGTGGTCCGAGACCACGCGCAGCAGGGCGAGCAGATCCCTGACCTCGGGGCGTTCGAGCATGGCGGAGTAGCCGACGACGGCTGTGGTGAGACCGGCCTGCTCCAACGCCTGCTGGTAGAGGGGCATGGCCTTCTTGGATCGGAACAGCACCGCGGCGGTCTTGGGTTCGCCGTCGTGTCCGGTCTCCTTCCTGACCGCGGCGCAGAAACGGACCACGCCGTCGATCTCCTGGCCGAGGGTGTCGTATCCCAATGCGCCCACGGTGCCTTCGGGGGCGTCGTCGAGGGTGCTGAGCGGCCGCACGTCGACTTCGCGCATCAGTGAGCTGCCGGGACGCCTGGGCTCCTGCCGCAGCGGCAGGGTGAGGTCGTTGGCCGCTTCGAGCACGAGTCTCGCGTTGCGCCTGGTGACGCTCAGCGCATATGGCCGCTCCTCCGCCCGCATGTGGAAGTCCCGTTGGAACATGCGGAATGCGCCGGGGCTGGCGCCACGCCACGCGTAGATGGATTGGAACGGGTCCCCCACGGCGCTCACCGCCGTACCGCCGCCCTGGAACAGTGTGGCGATCAGCGTGGCCTGCGTGGTGGAGGTGTCCTGGTATTCGTCGAGCAGCACGTGACTGAACCGTTCGCGGTAGCGTTCGCCGATGGAGGGGAACCGTGTGACCAGCTGGTAGGCGGCGATGGTGAAGTCGCTGAATTCGGCCATGTTGCGCCGCCGCTTCTCGTCGGCGTATTCGGAGACGAGCCTCAACAGCAGGTTGCGACGCTCCGCTGTGCCGGCGAGTCCGGCGCAGGTGAACAGGCACAGGTCATGCTGCATCCGACGCTGCCGCTCGACCTTGGCCTGCCATGTGGCGTCCGTATCCTTCTTCGTCCGTTTCGGCTTGGGCGGTTTCGGACGCTCCTCCGGGACGGTCTCGTCTCCGATGGCGTCGCGCACCCGGGCGATGAACGCGTCGTCCCACGCCCGTACGGCCGCGATGGCCTGGCGCATGTCGGTGACGCCGTCGCCGATCATCGCGCTGCCGATGGCGTTCGACAGTCCGAGCACCTGCTTCGACAGTGCCGAGAACGAGCCCAGGTCGGCGTCGCGCAGCTCATCGGCGTGCCGTCCGATGACATCACCGGCGAGCAGGAGCGCCCCGGCTTCGCTCAACGGCTGCGTGTTCTGATCGAAGCCGACGAGCAGGCCGTACTGGCGCACGATGGTCTGGAAGAACGCGTCGTACGTCGCGATGGTGGGCTTGAGGAACGCCCTGTCCGCATTCGCCGCCCTATCCTCTCCATCGTTCCCCGAAGAGAGCACGGCCGTGGAGACGCGGTCGAGCAGCTCTCCGGCCGCCTTGCGGGTGAAGGTGAGACCGAGAATGCGTTCCGGGGCCGTGCCCCGGCCGATGAGTTCGATGATGCGCCGGGTCATGGTGTAGGTCTTGCCGGATCCGGCGCCGGCGACGACGAGCACGTCGTCATGGACCGGGGCGCCGATGACGGCCGCCTGCTCCGGGCTGTCGGTGAATGTCGTGGTCATGCGAGCCTCGTTTCGAAGATGGTGTCCACGGCGCCGGCGCATGCCGGGCACACGTCCTTCATGCGGCATCGGCCGATGTGCCGTGCGGTGGGATGCGCGACGATGGTCGCGGACCGGCTGGCGGCGGCCGCGTAGAACACGCGGGCGATCATGGTCAATGCCCAGAGCGCCTGTGTGCCGTCGAGGGACGCGAATTCGCGCCATGCCTCATCCGACACGTCGTGCAGGCCCTCCGGTCTGCGCTCCGGATGCGGATGCGGCATATCGAGCAGCTTGTCCGCCGACGGATAGTGGAAGCGTTTCATGAACGCCTCGGCGTTCAACGTGCCGCCGGTGAACAACGCCGGCTGATAAGCGCCTTCCGGCGCGTAGCTTTCCGCGGGGGTGTCGTTGCAGGCCACGTGGAACAGCGCGCTCTGCGCCACGGGCGTGACGTCCTCGAGCCGCACGTCCCCTTGTTCGGGGAAGGCGAGTCCGAGTTGGTAGCACACGAGCTGCAGGTCGTTGGCGGCCTGCCTGATGGTGGGCGGCTGCCCGGTCTTGTAGTCGATGAGACGTATCCGGGTCCCGCCCCGCACCGTCCGCGTCTCCTTGCGGTCGATGCGGCCGGACAGCCGGACGGTCAGGTCATCGCTCATGCCTTCAGGCCACCCGCCGATGAGCGTTCCCATGAGCGCGCCCAGTTCGTGGGCGGTGACCGCATGCATGCCGGGCAGCCCGTTGTATGCGGGCAGCAACCGCGCGAGGGTGATCCGGGCCGTGAACTCCTCTTCGCAGTCGGCCCGTTCCAGGGTGCCGATGTCGAAGTTGTCGCCGTTGCGCCCAAGATAGTCGGGCTCGTTGGAGGAGACGAAGTATCCGGCTATGGCGGCGAGCGCCGTCTCGGCGTCGGCGTCCTTGCGAATCATGGCATACCGGTCCGCGGGATCCCCCACGGCGTCCGGGTCGGGCCTGAGACCTTCGTAGATTGCGCGCAGCCGCGACAGGACCGCTTCGGTCCGTTCCTCGCGCCCCGAGCCGGCCATGAAGCCGGGCATATCGAGGCCTTCCTCGCTGCCCTGCTGCGCCACGGCGTGGATCAGCGTGCCGAAGCCGGCGGCCACACTGCCGGGGCGTGGCCCGGCGAAGCGGTTCTCCAGCATC
Organism: Bifidobacterium saguinibicoloris; assembly: GCF_019331725.1. Classification (GTDB taxonomy): domain Bacteria; phylum Actinomycetota; class Actinomycetes; order Actinomycetales; family Bifidobacteriaceae; genus Bifidobacterium; species Bifidobacterium saguinibicoloris. The sequence continues at coordinate 19,877 of NZ_JAHBBF010000014.1, read as the reverse complement.
CAGCACACCGGACAATCCCAGATCCGGTCCACCGCCGATGGCGACAAGGTCGCCACGGGGTGGGCTTGTCCGGACGAGACCGGAACGGCTTCCCGCCCGTCATTCCGCCCGTAAGGGGTGCTTTCTTGTGTCGCCGACGCGACGTCATCGCAGTCGCCCCAATCACTTGGGTTCCGCGTCGGGAACGACCAGTTCTCTGGCTCGGCGGATTCGATGCCGTGCCGTGCGAGCAGCGCCAACGCACGTGCCGCGTCCTTGGCCCCGGCGACATCGGACGCGTCGCGCGCAAGCGTGATGCGTGCGGCCGCGACGAGACCGCGCGGATCCGCGTCCAGACCGTCATACCCGTGTCCGCGTTCGTCGCCCTTCGCATCGTCACCCGTGGATCCCGCGTCGGACGCGGCTCCCGCGGCGCTTCCCACACCGGTGTAGTCAGCTTGTCCGCGGTCGAACCGTTCCGGCATATACCCGTAGAGGAAGTCCGAAGGCGTGAGGTCGTCGTTGCGCACGGCGCTGACCGTCACCGTGGCCGATGCGCCGATGGCCCGGGTGAGCGCCACGAGCAGCCCCTTCTTCTCCGAAGACAGCACGGCCGTCAGCCGCGGGTCGGCCATGCCGCGGGACGTCTCCAGGCCGCCGCCCGCATATTCCCCGTGGAGCATGATGTCGGCGAGGTCGTCCCCGCCGAAGAGCGTCCCTCTCTCGGCGAGGTTGGGCCATACGCCCTGCTGCAACGCGGGCATCCACACGTGCGTCCAATGCCGTCCCACGGCGCCGGCCGGCGTGGAGAGCGTGACGGCCTGTTCGACCGGCCCCACATGGGCCAGCGAATCGGCTTCGATCTGCATGGACCGTACCTGCTCGGCGAATGCGACGATGTCATGGCCGGCGGTGCCGCCTTCCGCGTATTGGAACAGACGCATCGCCGCGTCCAGGCGATCGTTGGCGGCACGCCCTTCGGACGTATTCGCCAATGCGGCGGTCTGCCACGCCCCAGCCACGCCCATGGCATCCCATGCGAGCGAGAGGACGTACTGCGGCTCACGACTCTCCAGCCCATCCAGACCCGCAGCCACCGCACCGACCGCATGCCACAGCCTGCGCCATGCGCGAATCTGGGGGTCCCTGCCCATGACATGGGCGATCATGTCCATGATGTCCGAGGCGGGCGCCTGCGCGTCGTCGAACGCGAGCATCACGTAGAGGGCGTTCGTCGAGAACCCCATGGCCTCGTCATGCGGCGCGGAGCCGCCGATCAGGGAGTCGTCGACCGTCTCGCCGGATGCGTCCGACCGCGCCTCGCGCGCATCGTACCAACGCCGTGCCATCTCACGCCACGCCCCGGTCAGACCGCTCAGACCCGCGGCGCCTGGAATCTCGTCATCCGCTTCGGCGGCGGGTTCCCCGGAACCATGCCGGGCGTCGTCCGGAAGGATGTCGGCGAGCGACACCAACGCATTCATCGCCGATTCGACGGCCGCAAGCCGCGCGGGACGACCCTCCCCGGGTTTCGCACCGGTGGTGATCAGCGGGCACGCCATCAACGAGGCGACGCGGGACCTCACGTAGCGGGATGCCTCCTCCGGAGCCATCAGGCATCCCATGATCCCCTGACGGCGCAGGCGCGCAAGCTCGATCAGGGAGAACAGTCCCTGCACGAACGGCTCATCCCTGAGCGGCCTGGTGACGGACGAATACCGCACCGGCACGCCATCCCGTCGCAGCCGTTCGCCGAACATCCGCACCGTGGCGTTGTCGTGGGCGATGACCGCCATCGTGTTCCACGCCTCGCCGAAGTCGAGGTGCGTCCTCTTGATCCTCCACACCACGTCGTCGAGCTCCTCACGGGGGCTGCGGTAGAGCGCCGCCCGCAGCGACGTGTCGTCCGGCTTCGTTCCGACCGGCGTGATGGGCAGACTTCCCTCCCACCGCGCGGGCTTGCCGGGACGATCGGGCAACGCCGTCATCTCGTTCTCCGGGGACGGGATGGACAACGCCACCCGCGAAACGACGAGATCGCGGTAGCTCGGGACCCCCGGTTCCGGCGACGGACCGGACAGGACGGCGCGTTTCGCCTTCAACACCCCGTCCACGGCGCGTCCGAAGACGTATTCGGGATAGGAGCCGCGGAAGGTCTGCACGGCTTCATCGGGGTTGCCGACGAGCAGCAGCCTCGTCCCGGCGCGGTGGAGGGCCTCTAGGAAGCGCAGTCCCGCAAGCGTGGTGTCCTGGAAATCGTCGACGACCAGCAGCGCGGGCGACGTGGCGGACCGTGCGCCGTCGCGCAGAGCGGCGGCACCGTCCACCAGCAGCCGCGAGGCGTCCAGACGGTACTGGCCGCGATAGTCGTCGCCTATGGCCCGCTCGTATTCCCGGCGCAGCGCGAACGTCAACCGCCATTGGACATCGAGACGCTCCGCACGCCGCCAGGCATGTCCGCGGTCCGCGGCGCCGATCGTCTCCCGCAGGGCGTCCAAGGCGAGGGATTCGCGTTCGCGGTCCACGCCGAGCTCGTCCATACGCGCCAGCATGTCACGCAGCTGGCCGACGAACGCCGCGGAGATCCCGCGCTCGAGCATGGAGACGGTATCCGCGTCCCCCTCCCCGGCGGACGCCGCGCCGTCCCCGTCGTCCGTCGCCACCGACGCCGTCCATCCATCGTCGGCGAAATAGAAGCGCAGCAGCAGACAGGTGGGGCACAGGTCGCCGGTTCGTGCGTGCATGAGATGGGTCGCGAGCACCTTGCGAAGGAGCGCGTCCTGCTCGGCGCCGTTGAGCAGCTTGGGGGCGGGAGCCCCGGCATCGAACGCGACCGCGGCGAGCACGCGGTATGCGAGCGCCGAAAGCGTGGTGACCGGACGCACCTGCGAGGAGGCTCCGATCCGGCGGATCACCCGGTCGGCCAGTCCGTCCGCGATGACCCTGTTCGACACGGTCATCACCGCCTTGTCGTCGCCGTACGTCTTCAGGCCACGCACAAGGGCCTCGAACGCGTACTCCGTCTTGCCGGTGCCGGGAGCCCCGGAGACGAGCAGCACGTCCTGCTGCGCGGCCGGGGAATCCCCCGCAGGGCCGTTCAGGAGCGCGTCCAGCGCCTCGTATGCTTTCTCATTGCCAGTCATAGCCTCCAGCGTAGGACCGCCGCCGACCATCCGGTAGATATCTACCGGAAAAAACCGGCATGTCATGGCGTTATCGCGACACGCCCATCATTGCAACGTCTCCCACACCATGGCGGACAGATCTCGGATGGACGCCTGGGCGGCGTCGGACGACGTGACGGACGAGGTCATCACCGCGATCGCATAGTCGCCCTGCGTCGGCGTGCCGTCGATGGCGCCGGACGTGTCGTCCGTGGAGAACACGATGGCCGCGTCGTTCTCCACGCCGGCGATCTCGCCGGTCTTGTTCGCACAGCTCACGCCTTTGGGCAGTCCTCCCGGGATCTTCGCGCGCCGCGTCTGCGCGAGGAGCAGGTCGAGCATGCGCCGGCTCGCCTCCTTGGACACGAGTCCGCCGCGCCAGACCGCGGCCATGAACCGTCCGGCGTCCTGCGCGGACGTGGTCTTGCGGTTCGGGTCGCCGTCCGCCACACCGATGGCCTGCGTGATCTTCGTGGAGGAGAAGCCGTATCGCGCGGCGGTGCCGTTCACCACGTCGAAGCCACGCTCCATGTCCCCGTCCCCCAGACGTTCGATGAGCGCGTTCGTCGCCTCGTTCGAGCTGACGGTGATCATCTGGGTGAGCAGCCCGTCCACCGTGGAGTCCTCGGCGAGCGCACCGTCATCGAACCGTTGGAACACGGCGAGCATCACATACAGCTTGATGACGGACGCCGCATATCCGGCGTGCACGTCCACGGACGTCGACGCGCCGGTGGACAGGTCCTCCACATACACCTGCCAGGAGCCTTGGTAGCCCGCGGTCCTCGCGCGAATGACCTCGCCGAGGCCGTCCATCCGACGCTGCATGAGCGCCTTCGCGTTAGGCTCGGGGACGGCCGCCCGGGCCATCGCCCCTGTGGACCGCGCCATGCCCGTGCTCCGTGTCCCGGACGCCGCTGCGGAATCCGCGTCTCTCAGTTCCCCCGCCACGCGGACCGCTCCGATTCCCAGCGACACCGCCGAGGCGAGCATGACCACCGCGAGCGTGGACGCCACGGCCCGTCTGGTGCGACGCGCCTTCCGCGCGCGCTCCGCGTTCCGTCCCACATGCCGTCCGATCCGATTGTCCGCCACGCGACGACAGCGTACCGAACGGTGGCTACGTCCGTGACCGCATGCCCTGTCGCTCCGTCATCCCGTGTGAACCGTAGGATGGACGCAGGAGCGGAAGGAAAGAGGACATGCCAGCAAGCAACGCAGCGCCACCGCGGATTCCCGGCTACACGTATATCCGGACGCTCGGCGAGGGGTCGACGGCGAGCGTGTACCTGTACCAGCAGCGTACCCCGAACCGCATCGTGGCGGTGAAGGTCTCGAAGGATTCGGTCAATCCGCGGGCGGCCGCGCAGTTCACCCGGGAGGCCGATACGATGGCCCGGCTGTCGAGTCACCCGAACATCATGTCGATCTACGGCGCGGGGGTGACGTCCTCCGGCCAGGGATACATCGTGTTCGAATACGCGCCGAACGGCACGTACAAGGAGATCACGCAGGCGCATCCCCTCACCTGCGACCAGATGCTCGATCTGGGCGTCAAACTGGCGGGGGCCTTGTTCACGGCGCATCGCGCCGGCGTCATCCATCACGACATCAAGACCAGCAACGTGCTCGTCAACGCGCAGGGGCTGCCGGTGCTCGCGGACTTCGGCATCGCGTCGGGCATCTACGACAAGCGGTTCACCGGCTATTCCCTGCCCTGGGCGCCGCCGGAGGTGCTCACCGGGCATGTGGGGCAGGAGGCGGCGGACATCTACTCGCTCGCGGCCACCCTGTACGCCACGTTGACGGGACGGTCCCCGTTCGAGTACGGCTACCATCCCCGGACGCCCAACGAGCTCAAGGAACTGATTCTGGACAAGCCGCTGCCCGCCCTGAACCGTCCGGACGTGCCCGCGGACGTGGAGCGCGTGCTGCGCAAGGCCATGGCGAAGGACCCCGACGACCGATACTATTCGGCGTTGCAGTTCGCACGCGAGATGCAACGCGTGCAGCAGGCCCATTTCGGCCATATGACCCCGGTGGTCGCCGAAGGGCAGCCGCCTTATCCGTCGCATCGTGCGGCGGTCGCGCCCGGCGTGCGGACGACGCGTCCGACGGAACGGCGTTGGGTCCGCCCACTGGCCGTCGCGGCCGGCGTGGTCGCGGCGATCGCCGCGGTATCGCTGGCGTTCGCCTTCGTCATCATCCCACGGTCCGATTCCCATGCGACCGGTTCGCAGGCCACGGTGAGGACCCCCGGCACCGGCGAGGGCGACGGCTCCGCGGCGGCCGGCCCCGATGCGACGGAGACGACTCCGGTCCCGTCCCCGTCCGACCTGTACGGCGCCTACGACGCGGACGGAACGGTGACGTTCCATTGGACGAACCCGGATCCGAAGGACGGCGACACCTACGCATGGCAGCCCGCCGAAGGGTCGGGGGAAGGGACCGACGGACAGGCCAGGATGGTCAGGGAGACCCAGGTCACCGTCGACGCCGATCCCGACGCCGCCCAGACCTGCATCCAGGTCTCCATCGTCAGGGCGGACCGGCGGATGTCGGACGCCCCGGCCACCGCGTGCGCCGCGAAGCCCGTCTCCGGCGATTAGCGGACCGGCGGAGCACCGCACGGAGCCGCGGCATTCCGGGCGACACGCCGCATGTTCCGTAAAACCGGGTGACATGGGGCGGGTGCCGTAGCGGCGCGTTACATTACAGATATATCCACACGTTCATCGGGCGGGAAACGACGGGAGAAGGTCATGGCCAAGTCGTCACAGGCTTATGAGAGGCGACGCAGGATAGGCGCGCTGCTACGCCGCCTGACGCCCTCGGGCAGTCGCGCATGGGTGACGCCCGTCATCACGCTGCTGCTGATTCTCGCCGGCATCGCCGGCGCGATCGTCATCAGCTCCGTCATGCAGCGGCATGTGCAGCTGGACGACGGCACGGTGTGGGTCACTTCGCTGAAGAACCGCAAGGCGGCGCGCTTCAACGTGAAGCTGCGGGAGGCGGACGCCGCCGTGGCCTCGTCGGCCCAACGCTTCGACGTCGCCCAGAACGGTTCGGACACGGTGCTGGACGAGGGCGGGAAATCCTCCGCCATCAAGGCTTCCACCATCGCGATGGCCGGCAGCACCGAGACCAAGGGGTCCATGTCCGTGATGATGAACGGCGGCACGGTGGCGTTCATCGACACGAAGACCGGCGACGTCTGGGCCGGTTCGTCCGATGACGTCGAATCGGTCGCCCCCTCGAGTGCGAAACCGCAGATGGCCTTGGGCGTCGGAGGCAGGGCCGTGGTGACGTCGGACGGCGCCGTGTGGGGATACCGGCCGAAGGACGGCATGGTGCTCAAACTCGCCTCCCCGCAGGACAGGAATGCCTCCGACACGGAATCGCTGACCGATGGCGGACGGATGAACGCCGATTCGTTCACCGTGGTGGGCGACGTCCCCGTCATCGCCTCCGGCAGGCAGGTGCTCTTCTCCGGCGGCAAGACCTCCACGGACGTGAATGGACGGCTCACCCTGCAGTCCCCGTCCGTGGACGGCGTCCAATCCGACTGGGTGGCCGCCGCGGGGTCCAACGGATTGACCCTCATCGACCTGACGAAGTCCGGGCCGGAGCCGCTCGTGCTGGAGTCCGGAGGCAAGGGGGAGCCGGCACGCCCCGTCTCATCGGGGGGCTGCGTGTACGCCGCATGGAGCCAGAAGGCGAACAACTACGTGCGCGTCTGCTCCGCGGATGACGGCAAGGCCTCGTTCTCGACGCTCCAATCCGTGAACGCCACCTCCGAACTCGTGTTCCGCACCAACCACCGGCAGGTCGTTCTCAACGACGTGGTCAACGGCAACGTCTGGAACCCCAGGGACTCCACGAACGTCATCAAGATCCAGTGGAACCGGATCCAGACGGAACGCACCAAGCAGCAGGAGCGGAACGAGGACTCCGCCGACAACCAGCGGGATTTCGCCAAGACGTGCTCCGCCCAATCCGGCCAGATCAAGGCCGAGGATGACGAGTTCGGCGCACGCGCGGGTTCCGAGCAGATCCTGGACGTGCTGCGCAACGACCATCAGACCGATTGCTCCGTGCTGCGCATCGACCAGGTGAGCGCGCCGTCCGGAGGCACGGTGACGGTCTCCCCCGTCTATGACGGCCGCTACATCCAATTGGACGCCACCAAGGCCGAACCAGGCACGGTGACGTTCTCCTACGACATCTCCGACGGTCACGGCCAGACCTCCACGGCCACCGTGAGCCTCGACATCCTCGGGACCGCGAACCAGGCGCCCGTGCAGAGCGACGTACCGCCGGAACTGTCCGTGGAACAGGGCGCCACCTATACGGCGAACGCGATGGGAAGCTTCACCGACCCCGACGGGGACCCGCTCACGCTCGTCTCCGCCGTGGCAAGCAATTCCGACCAGGTGACGGTCTCCACGCGTGCGGACGGACAGCTCGTGTTCAACACCGGCTCGCTCACATCGGGACGAGTGGGCGTGGAGGTCACCGTCTCCGACGGGCGTCTCACCGGCACCGGGACGGTCTACTTCTCCGTCAAGCCCGCGAACACGCTGCCGGCGGACATCGACCCGGTGGTCAAGTCCACGCTTCCCGACACGGACACCACCATCGACCTCAAGCCGTACGTGCACGGCACGGGCGCGCAGCCCGCCCAGCTGTCCGGCGCGGACGCGCCTTCCGGCGCCAGCGTGACGATGAACGCCGCGGACATGACCATCCAGTTCAGGGCCACGACGCCCGGCACCTACTATGTGCCGTACACGGTGACGCAGGGTTCCATCCCCGCCACGGGTCTGGCCCGCGTGGAGGTCCAGCCGGCGGCCGGCGAATCCGCCAAGCCCGTGGCGGCCAACGACGTGGCGCTGCTCGGCGCCGACAACACGGCCATCGTGGAGCCGTTGTCCAACGACATCGACCCCATGGGCGGCGTGCTGTCCGTCACCTCGGTCACCGCCGATCCAGCTTCCGGCATCAAGACCGGACTGGTGAGCCACAAGCGCGTGTACCTGACCGCACGTCAGGTGCCCACCACACCGGTGGAGGTCTCCTATACGGTGGCGAACGCCGCCGGGACGTCGACGGGCACGATCGTGCTGCAACCGCCCGCGCTCGCCACGGGCAACGCCGCGCCGAAGGCGTCGAACGTGAACACGCAGGTGCGTACCGGCGGCATCGTCTCGGTGGACGTGCTCGACCATGTGAGCTATTCGGACGGCACGACGGTGACCCTGTCCAACGATCTGCAGACCGACAAGGCCACGTTCCGGGGGCTTGCGTTCGTCTCCGGCACGACCGTGCGCTATCAGGCGTCGGACGAGCCTGGCGTCTATCCGATCACCTATACGGTGAAGGACAATCTGGGCAACGCCGCATCGGGTACGATCACCGTCACCGTGCACGAGCGCAACGCCGAAGGCAAGGCGGCACCCACGCCGCATGACACCGAGGCCCAGGTCGCGGCCGGACAGAAGGTCCGCATCCCCATCACGCTCACCGGCATCGACGTGGACGGCGACGACGACCAGCTGCTCGGATTGGGCAACAAGGCGCCGCAGCTCGGCCGCATCACGGAGGTCGGCGCGAACTACATGGTGTACGAGGCGTATGCGGACTCCTCCGGCACCGACACATTCTCCTACGCCGTGGAGGATTGGACCGGTCAGCGCGCGCAGGCGCAGATCCGCGTGGGCGTGTTCCAAGGGGCGTCCGACTCCGGCGTGTACGCGCGCGACGACTCCGTCACGCTCCGCCCGGACACCGCGGCGACGGTCCCAGTCACGCTCAACGACATCTCGGGGGACAACACCGACCTGAAGGTGGACGGCAAACTGGAGACCCAAGGCATCTCCGGCGCCAAGGTGGAGGCCAACGCCATCGCGTTCACCACGCCCTCCACCGCCGGAACGGCGTACATCGTCTACACGGTGAAGGACAAGGCTGGACTCTCGGACACCGGCACGCTCACCGTGAACGTGGACCCGAACGCCCCCATCGACCCGCCGCAGGCCTATGACTACCGCGTGCCCTCGGCCGCCACCATCGACAAACGCAGCGTGGACGTGGACGTCAGCCAGTGGATCGCGAACCCGTCCGGTCCCGCCGACGAGCTCCAGGTCGGCGTGCATGAGTCCGCGCGCGACCACGCCCGGGTCAAGGGCGGCGCGAAGTCCACCGTCATCACCGTCGACCTGACCGACGAGGCGCGGGCGGTGCCGTACACGGTGACCAACACGAAGTACCACATCACGTCCACCGCGTTCATCCAGGTGCCCGCATATGGCGTGTTCCCGCCGACGCTGCGTCCGAAGGCCCCCGCGCTCAAGGTGAACGCCCGCGAGACCATCCAGATCAACATCGCCGACTATGTGCGCGTCGGCGCCGGCAAGGAGCCGTACGTGGACGGCGCCGACTCGGTGAGCGCCACGAAGGCGGCGGACGATGACCTCTACGTGAACGACAAGACGCTGAAGTTCACCGCACCGAAGGACTATTCCGGTCCCGCCTCGATCACGTTCACCGCCGTGGACGGCAAGAAGGGCTCCGACAAGACGAAGATCATCAACTCGGCCGTGCTCACCCTGCCGATCACGGTGATAGGACGCGACGTGCCGGCGCCGACCTTCTCCTCGTCCACCATCGACGTGGTGGCCGGCGAGGACGCGAAGACCATCGACCTCAAGGCGCTCACCCACACTCCCGACGGCCTGTACGACGACGAGAAGCAGTACACGTACTCGGGAGGATCCTCCTCCGGCAAGGTGGAGGCCACCGTCTCCGGCTCCGGTAGCCTGCGCGTCAAGGCCGACAAGGACGCCACGCCCGGCACCACCGTCAGCGTGCCCGTCGACATCGCCTACGGCAAGGGCACGGTGCATGCGGGAGTGACCGTGCGCGTCATCGCCTCCACCAAGCCCCTGGCCCGGATCTCGGACAAGACCGTCAAGATCAAGGCCGGTTCCACGGAGACGGTGAACCTACTCCAGGACGCGTACAACCCGTTCCCGGACTCCCCGCTGACCGCGGTGCAATGCGTCTCGGACGACACGGCGAAGCTCACCGTGCAGTGCAACTCGTCCGGCAGCATCGCCATCACCGCCGCGTCCGACATCGGCGCCAGCTCCAACAAGGTGCTGGTCACCGTTCAGGACGGCACGAAATCCGCGGACCGCAAGGTGACGGGAACCATCACCGTCTCGGTGATCGACAAGCCCGACGCGCCGCTGCTCTCCCCCGTCGACGCCAAGCCGCAGGACGCCGCGGTGGACCTCACCTGGACGCCGGGATCCGCCAACGGCAGCCCGATCACCGACTACGAGGTGGCGTGGGGCGGCCCCACGAACGGGTCGAAATCGTGCGGCGCCGTCACCACCTGCAAGATCACCGGGCTGGCGAACGGCCAGACCTACACGTTCAAGGTGCGCGCCCGCAACGAGGTCGGATGGTCGAAGGACTCCAACACCACCACGGGCAAGCCGGACAAGGTGCCGGACGCCCCCGGCAAGGTGTCGCTCCAAGGCGCGAGAAACGCGGTCACCATCACCTGGGAGGCTCCAGGATCTTCGGACAAATCCTCGTTCAGCGCCCCCACCAGCTACAACGTCACGCTGACCGGCCCGGGCGGCTGGTCCAAGCAGGAGACCGGGGTGAAGGCCACCTCGAAGACATTCGACGTGCCGGACGAGGTCCTCAACGGCGGCACCGGATTCAACGCCAGCGTCCAGGCGGTCAACGACGTGGGCGCCGGCGCGGCCGCCACGGGATCGCTCGACTCCGGCGTGTACGGCAAACCGGACGACCTGACCGTCACGGTCACGCAGAACGGCGACAACGTCACCGGCACCGTGGCGACGGGCAACATGCGCGGCAACGCATGCGCGTCGATCACGGTCACGCATGGCGGGTCCTCCTCGAAGGTCCCCTGCGGCAACAAGTCGTTCTCATTCGCCATCAAGGACAACGAATACTTCTCCACATTCCAGGTGGACGCCGCGATGACCACGGACAAAGGCATCACCGTCAATGGCTCCGGGAAGACCGACGTCTCGACGAACATCGGCACCGTCTCCACCACAATCGGCAACGACGGCGGCGGCACATGCACGCTCTCCTGGAGATCCAGCGGCAAGGTGAACGGTGCTAAGGTCCGGTTCGGCGACTACTCGAACGACGACGACCAGGCGAACAGGAAAGATCTGAAGACGACGATCGGCCCTTGGGAGACCTGTCCGACCGCCACCGTCACGCCGACGTTCAACGGCCATGACGGAGAGTCCTCCACGGCCCCCAACGGGTACGTCTACCGGAAGAAGCCGACCATAGACCCGAACGCGCTGCGGCTGTCTTGGAACCGGGACAACCACAACCGCATCGACGTCTTCGGCACCAACGGCATCGACAACTACGGGCGCGACGACATCACCTCGTACACGCTCGTCGTGGACGGACAACCCGTCACCGGCTTCAACAAGCTGTCCACATCCATCGACGCATCGGGCATCCCCGCCGAGGCCGACGCCGGAGACATCACATGGAAGCTGACGGTGACCATCGAAAGCGAAACCTATTCGACGGACATCTCCGGCACCGTCTCCGGCATACGCGCCGACGCCGCGGAGAGCCAATCGCTGTCCGGGAACCTGCCGGAGTCGTTCTACGTCGAACATCCATGGGTAAGGGGGCTGGCATCCTCCATCCCACGCTGACCTGAACGGCGGCGTCCGCGCACGGCATCACCACGAGCCGCGAGCCCGCCAACGCCGACAACCCCATACCAGCACGCATCAGAACACACCACCAGTCTTCCGGAGAGACGTTTCCCTCCGGAGACGAGAACCACCATCAAGGAGAACCCCATGAGCGAGCACACCGGCGAACCGATCGACGACGCGACGACGCTGTCCGATTCCACGCACGCCCACATCCCCGCCAAGCCGAGCCTTCCCAACCGTCCCAACCCCTCGATTCCCGCGAAGCCGGGCGCCCGGCAGCAGCCGCTCCACACGCCCGAGGAGGATCTGGACGCCACCCGGCTCGGCTCGATGGCCGATATGGACGCCACGCGTCTGGGGCACATCGCGCCCGCCGGAGCCCCTTCGGCACCGTCCGCCTCTTCCCCGGTCTCCGCATCGGTGTCCTCCGCGCCGCAGGGCTCCCGGTTCCCGGCACCCGCGGCGACACCGGCCCCGGGCCTGCCCCAACGGTACGACACGACCACCGGACGCCCCGCCGCCATGTCCTCCACCGACATGCCGGTGACGCCCGATGACCGCACCACGGTGAACGCCCCCACCGGGAACATCATGCCCGCGGCCCCGGAGGCCGCAACGCCGGCCACCCCCACGACGGCTCCCCTCACCACGCCCGTCGCGCCGGCGACGCCCGTCCCCGGCGCCGCTCTCATGCCCGATGCCGGCGAGGACGTGCAGTTCTTCCGCAACGCGTTCGACCTCCTCGTCGACAACATCTCCAAGGTGGTCGTCGGCAAGGAGAAGCCCATCCGTCAGGTGGTGTGCGCTCTGATGGTGGGAGGCCACATCCTGCTGGAGGACAACCCCGGCACCGGCAAGACGCAGCTCGCCCGCGCGTTGGCGAACTCCATCGACACCAGCTTCAAACGCATCCAGTTCACCCCCGACCTGCTGCCGTCCGACGTGGTGGGCGTGACCTTCTACGACCAGAAAACCGGTGATTTCACCTTCCGTGAGGGACCGATCTTCGCGTCCATCGTGCTCGCGGACGAGATCAACCGAGCCTCGCCGAAGACGCAGTCCGCGCTTCTGGAGGTCATGGAGGAGCAGAAGGTCACCGTGGACGGCGTCACGCACGACGTCCCGCAGCCGTTCATCGTCATCGCCACGCAGAACCCGATCGAACAGCTCGGCACCTACAAGCTTCCCGAGGCGCAGATGGACCGCTTCCTCATCAAGACGTCCATCGGCTACCCCGGACACGACGTCTCGGTCGACATCCTCAAGCAGCTCGACGTGACGGACCGTGCCACCACCATCTCCCCCGTGCTCGGCGGCGACGACATCCTCGAGCTGCGCCGTACGGCCGAATCGATCCATGTGGCGGATGCCATCACCGAATACATCGTGCGCCTGGTGGAGGAGACCCGCCACAACGACCGCATCCTGGTGGGAGCCTCGATGCGAGGCGCGCTGGCGCTGACCCGCTGCGCCCGCATCTGGGCGGCGTCCGACGGACGCGGATACGTCATCCCGGATGACGTGAAGGACCTCGCCGTCCCCGTGCTCGCCCACCGCATCAGCCTCACGGCGGAGGCCACGTTCGCCGGCGCCACCCCGGAGGCCGTGATCGAACGCATCCTCGAGGAGATCCCGGCGCCGACCATCGGCGCCTGACATCGGCCCGTCCGACATACCCGTACACCATCCCAAGCGTCCCAACCGAAAGGCACCCCATGCCCACCGCATCATCCCGCCGTCGAAGGGCGGCACGCGCGGCAAAACGGATCCGGCATCACATCCGCCGGTTCCTCACGTCCTACATCTCCCCGCTGGGGTGGGCCGTGGCCGTCTCCGGAGTCGTGGCGGCCGTTGCGTTCATTCCCACCGGCTGGCACGAGCTGCTCGCCTACGGTGCGGTCGCGCTGGCGATGACCTTGGCGGCGATCGTCATGTCGTTGGGCAACACGTCGTTCGACGCCGCGATCGACGTATCCGGCCATCGCGTGACCGTAGGGGACACGGTCACCGTCCATGTGAACATCGACAATCCCGGACGCACGCCCACCGCCACGGCGCGGGGCGACCTGCCGATCGGCGAATTGCACGAACGGTTCTCCATCCCCATGCTCGCCCCCGGACAGTCGAAGCGGACGGACGTGCAGTTCCGCACCATGTCGCGTGCGGTGCTGCCCATCGGCCCGCTTCGCATCCGTAAGGGCGACCCCTTCGGCCTGATACGGCACGAGAAGCGTCTGGCGGAGCGGATCACGCTGTTCATCCACCCCCTGACCGTGCAGCTGGACACGCTCGACGCGGGCATGGCACGCGACCTCGAAGGACAGCCGAGCGGGCAGATCGTCGACGACGACCTCGATTTCTACGGTCTGCGCGAATACGTGCCCGGGGACGACGTACGCAACGTGCACTGGCTGAGCACGGCGAAGACCGGCACGCTGATGATTCGCCAATATGAGGCCACGCGACGCACCGACACCTCGCTGACCATCGCCGTGAACCCCGAGGAATACGCTTCGGCCGAGGAGTTCGAGCTCGCCGTGTCCGTCCACGCCTCGATAGGCGTGCGATGCCTCATGCAGGACCGTCCGTTGGACACGCATGCGGGGACCGTCCATGCCTCGCCGCGCAACGCCATGGCGTTCCTCGACTCGTGCAGCATGATCGAGCCCGACCGCGACGACAACCCGAATCTGGCCGAAGGGACCCTGACGCACAGCCCAGACGCCTCCTTCTACTTCCTCACCGTGGGGTCGCTGCGCGACGTGGACGGCATCAAACGTCTGGCGCTCGCGCTGCCGAAATCGGCGTCGATCCTCATCCTGCAGACCTGCTCGGGCGCTCCCCGCGCCATCCGCCGGTTCCCGGACTTCACGCTGGCCACGGTGGGCGAGCTCGACGACCTTCCGCTGATCATGGGGGTGCTCGCATGACGTTCCCGACCATGCCGTTCGACCGGTCCTCCACCTCGATGCCGGACATGTCCGCACCGACCGGGACGCCCATCCCCGATGGCACGGGGACGAACACCGCCACAGCCACCGGATCCTGGGCGGATTCCACGCATTCGGTGATCTGGATGACACGCGGCGGCTTCGCCACGCCGCTGAACGTCGGCCGCGAGCCGTGGGGCAGGCATATCGGCAACCTGGCGGTGACGGCGGCGCTGACGCTGCTCGCCGTCTCCAACCTCATCGACGTGTACGGGGATTGGGCCCGTTGGGCCGCAATCGCGATACCCGCCACGATCGTCGGCTGCCTGGTCGCCTTGGCCGGAATCAGGCCGGCGATGCGCCTGTGGTGGCAGATCGTATTCCTCACGCTCGCGCAGTTCGTCGTCGGCCCGGTGGTCGCGTTGAACGACACGACGATAGGCCATGTACTGCCGTCACTGTCGACGCTCGCGCAAGGCTGGCAGAGCACGTTCGGCTCGTTCAAATACCTGATTTCGATCGAGCCTCCCACCGGCACCGCCGACGGCTCCCTGATGGCGGCATGGACGCTCGGCCTGTGGACCGCGTTCCTCACGGGGCTGTTCGCCGTCATGCGTGACGCCGTCTGGGCCATGGTGGGCGCCATCCCCGTGTTCGCCGCGAACGTGGCCGCGGCGCTGCTGGGAACCGATTCCGGCTGGTGGCGTCCGATATCCGGCATGGCCAGCGCGATTCTGCTCGTCGTCTGGCTGTCCGCCCGTTGGAGGCTGCTTGAGCTCGGCCGCTGGCTGAGCTCGCTGGTGATCCTTGTCCTCGCCGGCGCGATCGCCGTGGGCGCGTGCCTCGCCGTCCCCCAGCATCGCGTGGTGCTGCGCGACCATTACGAGCCGCCGCTCAACCCGTACGACTATACGAGCCCTCTATCCGGATTGCGCTCCTACGTGAAGGACCATAAGGATGACACCGTGCTCACCGCCCGGGACCTTCCGGCCGGCACCCCCGTCAGACTCGCCGTGATGGACCGCTTCGACGGCAACGTCTGGAACCTGTCCGATTCGAGGTCCGCGGCCGATTCGTCGAACTACCGCAGAGTGGGCACGACGATCGCTGAGGACGAGCAGGGCGAACGGTTCACCGCCACGTTCACCGTGGACGAAGGGCTTGCCGACACCTGGCTGCCGCTCTCGGGTGCCGCCACGTCGGTGACGTTCACATCGAAGACGGACGCATCGTCCTTCTACTACAACACGGACACCGATTCCGCCATCTACCCCAAGGGAACCGTCAAAGGCCTGACCTACACGGAGCGCGGCGTGATTCCGAACACGCCCACGGACAAGCAGATCGACGCCGCGGACGCCGCATCCGTGGACCAGCCGGAGGCCGAGGACGTCCCCGACTCGGTGAGCAAACTGGCCTCCGCTATTGCGGGCGGCCAATCCAAAGGCGGCGAAGCGGCCCGGGCCCTTGCGCAGAAGCTCAAGGAGACCGGCTGGTTCTCGCACGGTCTCGAAGGCGACTACCCCTCGCTGCCGGGGCACGGCAACTACCGCGTCGACAAGCTGCTCGCCGGCACCGAAATGGTGGGCGATTCCGAACAGTACGCCTCCGCCATGGCGCTGATGGCCCGCGAGCTCGGCCTGCCGAGCCGCGTGGTGATGGGCTTCATCCCCAAGAACAAGGACGGCGAGATCACCCAGTCGCGCACCGAGAAGCAGGGCACGCACACGGTGACGAAGTTCACCGGCAACGACATCGAGGCCTGGGTGGAGATCAAGCTCGACGGATACGGATGGGTGGCGTTCTATCCCACTCCCAAGGAGACGAAGGTCCCGGACGAGAACCAGGACCTCTCCCCGCCGAACCCGCAGACGCTGGTGAGACAGCCGCCGGTACCGCTGTCCGATCCGCTGCGCGACGAGCAACAGGCGAACGGCAACTCCACGCTGGCCGGCGAGGATGCGGACGATACGGGCACGAACCTGTTCTGGGCCCGGTTCGCACGCATCGCCGCCCGCGTCGCCATATGGGGCAGCCCCCTGTGGATCCTGCTGCTCGCCGCCGCATCGATATTGCTCACCAAGGCCGTGCTGCTGGCGCGGGCGCGCGGACGAGGCCCGGCACGCACCCGCGTGGTGGCCGGATGGGGAGCGCTCGCCGCATTGGCGAAGCAGAGCGGCGTGGACGCGCACGGCACACGACGCGACCAGGCGCGCGCGATGGCGGACCAGCTGCATCTGGATGCGGCATCGTTCCGCACGCTCTCGAACGACGCGGACTACGCCGCGTTCTCCGGTCAGGACATCACCAGCGGACAGGCGGCCGCGTACTGGCGTGACGTGGACGCCATGCGCAAGGCCATGCTTGCCTCCCTGCCGCGTCTGCGACGCTGGCGCACCAGGCTGAGTCTCAGGGGATTATTCGGCGAATTACGGCGGAAGCCGGCAAAACGTCATATATTGAATACCGGAAAGGGTTCCGCCGCATCCCGCACCTCCAAGCATCAGGGCGGCGGACGGACGCACGCGGCCAATGCAGGGAGGCAACGCCCATGATCATCGGACAGCTCGAGGCCGGTCTGGCCACCGACGTTGGCCTGCGACGCCGCAGCAACCAGGATCTCGGCATCGCCGAACAGGGCGTGTTCATGGTCTGCGACGGCATGGGCGGCGGCATGGGCGGCGAGCGCGCCAGCGCGCTCGCGGTACGTCACCTGCGCGCCCTGTCCGCCCTTCGCGACCGGCGCCGCGGCGACATCGAACGCACGCTCGCCGCCGCGCAGGCCGACGTGGTGGCGCTCGGCGAGGAACTCGGAGGCGTGGCGGGCACCACCGTCACCGGAGTGGTACTCGCGCACAACGACGACGCGTACGCCGGCCCACGAACCGGCACGGCCGCCGCCACCGCGCCTTCCGACGGGCATCCCGTCGATTTCGACGACACGATGTCCACCCCCATCGACGGATACGACAGTCTCGCCTACGTGGTGAACGTAGGCGATTCACGCACCTACCACATGGACGCGCTGCCCGACGGCTCGGCATGGGACGCATCGACGCTCACGCGCATCACCCGCGACCATTCGCAACGTCAGGAGGCCATCGATTCCGGCGAGATGCTGCCTGACGTCGCGAAGGCGCTCATTCCCCGCAACGTCATCACGCAGTGCATCGGAGATCCGGAGGGCATCGCCCCGGACCTGTACGTGGCGGACGCCACCGGCCGTTTCATCGTATGTTCGGACGGACTGCACGCGGAAGTGGCCGGGGACGAGACGATCGCGTCGATCGCCGCCGCCCATAACGACCCGCGGCAGGCCGCCGAAGCGTTGGTGAAGGCCGCGCTCGAGGCGGGCGGCAGCGACAACGTCACCGTGGTGGTGGTCGATATGCCCATGAACGAGCCGGAACGACACGGCTGGGCGGTGACTAGACTGGGCGATGACGAGGATATCGGGGAAATCGCCGACGAAACGTTGCAGACCTTACGAACCATAACAACAAGGAGGCCATGATGGTCGATTACGACGCCGCGGTCGCGGCTGTGCAGGACCCGAACGCGGATCCGATCCTACTTGCGAAAATCGCCTATGAGAACCCGGAGTTCGGCGCGAACGTGGCGGTGAACCAGCGCGCATACCCCGGTCTGCTGCGCTGGCTGGCCGAATTCGGCGACGACCGCGCACGTGAGACGGTGGCGCAGATGGGCTACACCGTATCGGACTCCCCCGCCGGCGCACATCAGCCCGCGGCGGGTGCCGCGGCGGCCGCGGAACAGCAGGCCCAGCCGGCGCAGACCGGATACGCCGACCCCTATGGCGCCGCGCCGCAGGGTCAGCCGGTTCAGCCCGCGCAGCAGCCGGCCGACCAGTACGCCGCCTATGCGCAGCCGCAGCAGGCCCAGCCCGCAGCCGACGCGTACGCCGATCCGTACGGCGCCGCCCCGCAGGGCCAACCCCAACAGCCCACCGGCCAGTACGCCGCCTCCTCCTACGTCCAGCCCGCGCAGAACCCGTACGGGTTCACGGCCGAACAGGCCCGCACCACCACCGACCAGATGCAGATGGCGGAGATTGCGCAGAAGGCCCCCGAACTGTACCCGGCCCTGGCGCAGAACCCCAACCTGTACGAAGGACTGGTGCAGTGGCTCGCCCAGCTCAACGATCCGGCCGTGAACGCGGCCCTCGCCACCCGTAAGTGACGCACGGACGTCACCATTCGATCCGAAGACCCGATTCGACGCGTCCGGCGTTCCGGCCATGACAGGCCATGGTTCCGGACGACGGCGCATCGGTCTTCATTGAGGAGCATGTCACGATGAACACTGTGATTCCTTTCCCTCCCGCCCCCGAGCCCGGCTGGTACGCCGACGATCCCGTGCAGGGCGCCGTTTCCCAGGCCGCGCAACCCATGGCCGCGTCCGGTGACGCCCCGGTCCACGCCACGCCCGTCGCCGACGACTCGCATGCGCCGGTCCAGGACGCACCGTCCACCGAGGCCCGCCCCGGCCTGGCCTCCACCGGGCTGACCGGCACCGGCCCCATCGTCACGGGAACGTTCGTCTCCGGCCAGACCGCCGCCTCGGAACAGGCTGCCGCACCACACACCCCCGAACATGCGCCCGTCGACGACCATGATGAGGACTGGGACAGCACGGTGCTGTCCAGCTCGTTCACCATCAAGCAGACGCGGAAGACGTATCTGCTGCACAACGACGTGACCGGACAGAGCATCCTCATCGACCGCAGCGTGCTGCTCGGCCGCAAACCCTCCGAGGAGATTCCGGAAGGCGCGAAGGCCGTGAAGATCGAGGATCCCACGCGCACCACGTCGCGCAACCACGCGGCGATCAGCATCGACCAGAACGGCCAGCTGTGGATCGAGGACTACGGTTCGCTCAACGGCACGTTCATCATCAAGGACGGCGAGGAACACCAGGTGGTCAAGGGCACGCCGGCGGAGCTGGACGCACCGGCCACGCTACGCATCGGCGACCAGTTCTTCACCCTGCAGGAACAGTAGCCTCCCGTCACCGTTCCGCCCGTTCCCCCTATCTCCGCCCCATTC
>NZ_JAHBBF010000013.1 GCF_019331725.1 Bifidobacterium saguinibicoloris | reverse complement strand
AAACCACCACACACACCAAAACCAACCCCGAACCGGAAGAACCCCGGCCGGAACCGCTCGGCGGCAGCGAAAGAACAACTTACACGCAAACCCCAACCAACGCAACCCCACCCCACCACAACACCCCGCAAACCCCGGAAACACAACAAACCACCGGCGTGTCGAAAACAGGTCACAACACGCCGTCACGGTCAGCGGATGCCGGTCAGATGACCCCAGTCCGCGATGTGCCGAAGAGTGACGAGCCGTCGCGCATCCGCGGTGTCCGCATCGTCGTAGCCCGGGCATTCCCGGAGATGCTCGAGCTTACGGGCGAGTTCGAGCGCGTAGTGCCGCATGCAGTAGTACTGCTTGTGATCCGCCTTGCAGTCGGGGTCGTCACAGAAGGAGATGACGTAGTAGGACGCCACCTCATCGCACATGCCCTCATCCCATTCGCAGAAGTGCTCCTCGCCACCGTCACCGTCGCGGTACAACCCGTCGAAGTCGCCGCCATCCATCTGCAGCTTGGGAGATTCCGTCCTGACCGCGCCCGTAAGCGAGCCTCGCGTGTCCATCGTGGTCAATGATTCCTCTTTTCCGGTATCGAATTCCTTGTATTCCTGATGACGAACGTGTCCGGTTCGGCGCCTGGGCGCCGAACCATCACCCGCATGCCGGCTCATCGTCCGGCCTTGCCGCCCCTCGGATCCAGGCCGAGCGTGACGATGCGTTTCAGCTCGGCCTCGTACCGGGCGATGTCCCGCAGCACGGCCGGCTCGTCGTTCGGATCGTTGCGGTAGTACATGGCGTAGCGCTCATGGTCGCGACGCCACGTATCGCCCCAATAGACGTTGAGATAGTTGGAACGGCCCTCGCCGTACGCACGCCAGACGACCACCGAGTTGTCGGTCACCGGCATCACCCAGCCGGTGACCTCGTCCCAGATGCCGTACACCTCCGTGGAGGCCAGACCTGGATCGTCGGTCAGAGCCTGCTCCTGCACCAGCTCCTCATGGTTGAAGCCGCCGTAGATGAAGAAGTTGTCGTCGCTCTGCAGCTTGGGGAGGATGGTGTCGCCATCCACGGCGAAACCGGCATACAGCATCGGAACACCGTCGTCCAGTTCGGCGAAGGTCTTCGCACGATCCGGAATCCACCACTGTCCGAAAGGCAGCCGGTACACGATGCCTTCCGGCGTGGTGTCCCTGAGGAACGCGCGGGTGCCCGAGTGGCCTCCCTCCTTGAACAGCGCCGGTTCGCTGAAATCCCGGAAACGCACCACGGTGAGTTTCATCGTCTTGAAGTCCCATCCGTCGATGGCCGTCTGAAGATCCTCCGGCGTGGTGTCCGGCGTCATCTCGATCATGTCGCAGAAGGCCCGGGCCCCTTGGTCCAGATACTCATGGAACTCATCCTCGAGTCCGTCGGCCATCTCCTTGATGGTCTGCTCGTCGATGCCTCCCTTGCCGTTCTTGTCGTCCTCGCTGTTCCTGTCGCCCATCTCGTTCTTGTCCGCGTTGATGCGTCGTCCCCTCATCATGCTCCTTCCATCGTCGGTACACCCTTTTCAACCGGACAACCGGCACCACGGCACCCCATCGGCGTGTCGCGACCGTCACGTCCGTCCGGCCAACGTCACGTCCGGCCTATCACCGTCACGTCGACGCCAAGGAAGGCGCGTATACCTGTAGGTATGACGAAGAAAATCGCAGTCCTGACCGGCGCAGGCATCTCCACATCCGCCGGCATCCCCGACTTCCGCGGCCCCGACGGCGTGTGGACCAAGCACCCGGACCAGATGAGCGTGTACGACATCGACGCGTTCATGACCGACAAGGAGGCGCGCGAATACTCGTGGCGCTGGCAGAAGGAATCGCCCGTCTGGAACGCGAAGCCGGGCGCCGCGCACAAGGCGCTGGTCAAGCTGGAGAAGGCGGGCATGCTCACGCTGCTCGCCACGCAGAACTTCGACGCATTGCATGAGAAGGCCGGCAACAGCCCGGACCTCATCGTCAACCTGCACGGCACGATCGGCACGTCGCACTGCATGAAGTGCCACGCCAAGTACGACACGGCCGACATCATGGCGAAGCTGGACGAGGAGCCGGACCCGCGCTGCCACCGCCTGCTCAAGTACCAGGGGAACATGCCCTGCAACGGCATGATCAAGACCGACGTCGTCTACTTCGGCGAGGCGCTGCCGGACGGCGCGATGGAGAAGTCGTACGAGCGCGCCACCAAGGCCGACGAACTGTGGGTCATCGGCTCGACGCTGGAGGTGTACCCGGCGGCGAGCATCGTGCCGGTCGCCGCGCAGGCGGGCGTGCCGATCACCATCATGAACATGGGCCGCACGCAGTACGACCGTCTCGCCACGCGCCTCATCCACGAGGACATCGCCGTGGCGCTGCCGAAGCTCGTCGACGAGACGATCGCCGAGAACAGCTGACGTCCGGTCGACCGGTCACCAATCCACCGCCGACGACCCGTCGCCGACGCCCACCGTCACCGACCGCCACCGACGACCACCACCGACGACCCCACTTATGCGAACGGCTCCCCTCGGCGAGGGGAGCCGTTCGCATGTCGATTGGCCGACGCATGCGACGGGTATGACGGCGGACGCCACGCGCGTCCGACGCGACCCCGTCAGTAGCGTCAGTAGATGCGCTTGGGCTGGAAGCCCTCGGCCTTGAGCGCCGCGAGGATGCGGTCGATATGGTCGGGGCCGTTGGTCTCGACCGTCACGCCCAGGGACACCGCGTTCGTGTAGTGGCCGGACGCCTTGAACTGGTCGTGGTCGAGCGCGATGACGTTGGCGCGTTCGCGCGCGAGCAGCGTCGCGACCTTGACGAGCTGGCCCGGGGTGTCCGGCAGCTCCACTTCGAAGTTCATGATGCGGCCACGGGCGATCATGCCCTTCTGGATGACCGCGCCCATCGTCACGGTGTCGATGTTGCCGCCGGACATGATCGGCACGACCACGTGCGGTCCGGGGGCGGACGCGAACTTGCGCGAACGCAGGTTGAGGTGCTCGAGCGCGGCGAGCGAGACCGCGCCGGCGGCCTCGACGACGAGCTTGTGCTTCTCGAGCATGAGCAGGATCATCTCGTTGATGTCACGTTCGGTGACGGTGACGAGGTCGTCGAGGAACTCGTTGAGCAGCGCGAAGGTGAGGTCGCCCGGATGCTTGACGGCGACGCCTTCGGCGGAGGTGAGCACCTGGTCGGCGGGTACGACGCGGCCGGCGGCCAGCGAGTTCTTCCATGCCGGGGAGCCTTCTGGAATCGCGCCGATCACGCGCACCTCCGGCTTGAACGTCTTGATGGCGAGCGCGACGCCGGCGCCGAGGCCGCCGCCGCCGAGCGGGACGACCACGTCGGTGACGTTGGGCACGTCCTCGAGGATCTCGAGGGCGATGGTGCCTTGGCCGCAGATGACCTCGTAGTCGTCGAACGGCGGCACGTAGATCATGCCTTCCTTCTCGCTGAGTTCGGCGGCGTGGGCGGCGGATTCGTCGAAGACGTCGCCGTAGAGGACCACGTCGGCGCCGTACGCCTTGGTGGCGTCGACCTTGAGCGGCGGGGTGATGGTCGGCATGCAGATGGTCGCCTTGGCGCCGCGTTCGCGGGCCGCGTAGGCGACGCCCTGCGCGTGGTTGCCGGCGGAGGCGGTGACGATGCCGCGGGCGAGCTCCTCTTCGGACAGGGAGGCGATCTTGTTGTAGGCACCGCGGATCTTGAACGATCCGGTGACCTGGAGGTTCTCGGGCTTGAGGAGGATCTCGTGGCCGGTCATTTCGGACAGGGCCGGCGAGGGGATGATCTCCGTGTGGCGGGCGGTCCCCTTCAACCGCTCGGCGGCTTTCTTCAGTTCGGCCGCATGGTCACGCTGCAATGCTTTGAGGACGTCTTTCTGTTCCATGAAGGATTATTTTAGGCGTCAGGACGCCGAAATGCCGGGCGTGGTCTCACGCCCGGCATTTCGGCGACGACGGCCGCCCGGTCGGCCGTCTCCTGTCCGCCCCGTCGGCTCACAACTTGACGACGACGGCCTCCCAGGGATCCAGCTCGCCGTTGGCGAGGGAGACGACGGCGTGGGTGGCACCGTACGTGGAGATGGCGATGTCCCGTTCGGTGACGCCCGCGTCGAGCAGGGCGGCCGATTCGGCCGGCAGGTCCACGACGTGTCCGGACAGGTTGGCGACGACGAGCAGCGTGCCTTCGTCGCCCCGCGGGGAGGACGGACGCACCGGAGCGGTGTGGAACGATTCGACGTCGTCGAAGACCAGGGACGTGCGGGACGTGGTCTCGCGCGTCAGGCTGCGGGTGAACGCGTACACGTGACGGTCGGCGGCGTCGATGAGACGCCAGTCGCCGGCGGCGACCACCGGGTTGGCGTGGCGCAGCGCGATGAGCCGCTTGTAGAACGTGTACACGGAGTCGGGGTCGTCGACCTCGCCGGCCGCGTTGATGTCGGTATGGTTCGGGTTGACGGCGATCCACGGTTCGGTGGCGGCGTCGGGCGCGGTGAAGCCGGCGTAACGGGAGCCGTCCCACTGCATCGGGGTGCGGGAGTTGTCGCGGCCGCGCGCGGCGATGCCGGCGAGCATCGATTCGGCGGTCTGCACCTTGGCCTCTTCGACGCGCTGTCGGTACGCGTTGAGGGATTCGAGGTCGCGGTACTGGTCGAGCGAGGTGAAGTGCGCGTTGGTCATGCCGAGCTCCTCGCCCTGGTAGACGTAGGGCGTGCCGCGGTGCATGTGCAGCACGAGGCCCAGCGCCTTGGCGGAGAGGATGCGGTTGCGTTCCGAGGTGTCGTCGCCCCAGCGGGAGACGACGCGCGGCTGGTCGTGGTTGCCGGTGAACAGGCTGGCCCAGCCGGCGTTCGCGACGGCGGTCTGGTATCCGGCCATGATCGACTTGAGCTTCGGCAGGTCGAGCGGCAGCGGCTTCCATTTGACGCCTTCGCAGTCGAAGTCGACGTGTTCGAACAGGAACAGCATGTCGAGCTCGCCGTTGGCGGGGTCGGTGATGTGCTCGTTGCGTTCGGCGGTGATGCCGGGTGCCTCACCCACGGTGAGGAAGCCGTCGCGGCCATCGAACACCTCGCGGCGCATTTCGGCGAGGAATTCGTCCTGGCGCGGGCCGTCGGCGCAGAACGGGTTCGGGTTGGAGTAGCCCTCCTCCCCCACCGGCAGGTCCTCGAGTTCGGAGCCGGCCTCGCCGGGCAGGCGTCCGGCGGCGTCGGTCCGCTTGGAGATCAGCGTGATGACGTCCATGCGGAAACCGTCGACGCCGCGATCGAGCCACCAGTTCATCATGTCGTACACGGCGCGACGCACGGCCGGGTTCTCCCAGTTGAGGTCGGGCTGCTTCTTCGAGAACTGGTGGAGGAAGTATTCGCCGCGTTCCGGGCAGTACTCCCATGCGGAGCCGCCGAAGTAGGAGCCCCACTGGTTCGGTTCGGCGCCGGGCTCCCCCGGCGTCATGCCGGGGCGTGCGGGACGCCACCAGTACCAGTCGGCGTGCGGGTCGTTCTTGTCCTTCGAGGCTTCGAACCACGCGTGCTCGTCGGAGGTGTGGTTGACGACGAGGTCCATCACGATCTTGAGGCCGCGCTTGTGCGCTTCGGCGAGCAGCTCGTCCATGTCGTCGAGCGTGCCGAACAGCGGGTCGATGTCCTGGTAGTCGGAGATGTCGTAGCCGTTGTCGTCCTGCGGGGACTTGTAGACCGGGGAGAGCCACAGCACGTCGACGCCGAGGTCGGCGAGGTAGTCGAGACGCGACGTGATGCCCTTGAGGTCGCCGAAGCCGTCGCCGTTGGTGTCCTGGAACGAGCGCGGGTAGATCTGGTAGACGACGGCGTTCGCCCACCACGGGTTCGGTGTGGCGCCGTTGGTGCGGATGGCGTCGGGCAGGGGTTCTCGGGTGAACGAGGTCACGGTGCGGCTCCTTTGCGTTGCGTTCGGTTGCTTGGTTGCGGTCACGTATCGCGGTTGCGTGTTGTTGTCGTCCGATGGTATCCGGTCATGCGCGGTTCAACCCGGACGGCGTGGCGTCGGATCGCCACGGCATGCGGCGGACGTGGATGTCGCCGTACGCGACCTCACAGGAGGCCACCTGTCCGGCGTCGTCGCCGTCGCGGTCGTCGACGACGCCGGTCTGCGGCGCGCCGGGTCGCAGGCCGACGAACGCGACCACCCGTTCGTCGCCGTATCGCGCTTCGACGCCCAACGCGTGGTCCGACGTCGTCGGATCGGACAGCAGCGACGACGGGATGGGCCGGGCCGGCACGTCGGGACGGCGCAGCTCCCCCGTCGCCGGGTCGAGCAGCGCGCGCAGCACGGACGCGTCCGTGCGGCCGAGCGCGTCGGAACAGTAGACGGGGCCGCCGCTCATCGCGCGCAGCAGGGCGTGGACGCGGGCGTGCGGGTGTTCGGTCCAGAACATGTCCCAATCGCAGTGGTACAGCCCGC
The DNA here is from genome assembly GCF_019331725.1 of Bifidobacterium saguinibicoloris. Classification (GTDB taxonomy): domain Bacteria; phylum Actinomycetota; class Actinomycetes; order Actinomycetales; family Bifidobacteriaceae; genus Bifidobacterium; species Bifidobacterium saguinibicoloris. The sequence goes on along the minus strand of NZ_JAHBBF010000013.1, from coordinate 69,144 downwards.
CCATGAGCAGCGAGCAGTAGGCGTTCTGGATGATGTGCTCGGCGAGCGATTCGGGGTTGTGCGGCAGGTAGTCGTCGCTGCTGCGGGTGATCGGCGAGGTGGGGCGATGCCAGTAGTCCTCCGGCGCCATGCCCATGCAGTTGATGAGCGCGCCGTCGAAGCGATGGCCGATCACGGCGTCGAGTGCGCAGTGGCGTCCCCAGGTGGCCTCGCCGTGGCTTTCCGCGCCGCGGGTCATCACGGCGGTGGAGCTTTGCGAGTCGACTTTGACGAAGTCGACGCCGGCCGCGGCGAGCGCCGCGTCCCACGTGTCCCAGAAGCGTGTGGCGCCGGGTTCGCTTGCGGCGGGGATGAGGCAGCCGTTGGCGGTGCGGACGGTCGCCGTGGCGTCCGTCGCGTTGCCGCGCGCGGCGTCCGTGCCGTTCACGCCGTCCGATGACGCGCCGCGCAGGGCGGCCGCGGCCTCGCCGTCCGGTTCGAGGCCGGCCCAGTAGCCTTGGAACGCCTGCCAGACGCCGACGGCGTTGACGCCGTAGTCGCGTTTGAGCAGGGCGACGGTGTGCGCGAGCCCGTGCGGGAACCGTTCGCGGTCCGCGTCGAAGCCGCGCAGCGTCTCGCGTTCGCGGTCCGTGTCCGACCAGCCGTCGTCGATGAGCACCCAGGAGATCGGCACGTCCTTGGCGCGGAATTCATCCATTTTCGCGATGATGGCCGATTCGTTCACGTCGCGTCCCAGCGAATCCCACGTGCACCAGCCGATGCCGGCCAGCGCCTTGGGGAACGGGCGTTCGTCGCGCGTGCGGACGCCGAGGCGGCGTGCGGCGGCGTGGACGCATGCGTCGATGACGGCGTACGGGTCGTCGCCGGTCGCGGCGTAGGCCACGACGTCGCGCATCGACGTGCGGCCGACGCGGTTGGAGGAGACGGACAGACGCAGGGAGGCGCGGCCGGCCGACGCGGCGTCGTCGGAGACGCCGGCGAAATCGGCGCGCACGTCGTCGCCGGCGACGGCGACCAACGCGACCCATCGGCCGGACATGTCGCGGTACAGGACGAGCTGGGTACGCGGCGGCACGTCGGCGAGCGTGCGCACCCACGTGGGGCGCATCCACCATTCCTTGTGCTGGTACAGGCACAGGGGCGTGACGCCAGCGGCGGGGGCGGGCACGTCCAGCGTGACGTCGAGCCCGCCGGTCGCGGCGAACGTCTCCTGCTCCTGGAAGGCGGCGGCGCGGCCCTCCGGCTGCGGAAGCGCGACGTCCACGTCGAGACGGAGGAGCGTCGCGACGGCGGAGTCGGGCCGACGCAGGTCGGTCACGGCGACGACGTCGGAGGACAGGTCGCGACGGGCGGACGGCGTCTCGCCGTACGCGGCGAGGCCGGTGTCGACGACCGCGACGGCGCGGCGCACCGCGACGGCAGGTGCGGAAGTGGCGGCGTCGGACGACGCCGTGGACGCGTGCATGCTCATGCTCTCCAATCTAGACGCGGCGGCGGGCGGGCCGCCGGCGGACGGTCAACGGCACCAGAGCGTGGTGGCCGGCGGGACTGCGCCGACGGTCGCGCCGGGGGCGACCGAACCGTCGGAGGAGACGAGCACGGTCATCTCCTGCGGCAGGGTCACGGCGTCGGTGTCCGCATAGTTGGCGACGACGGTCATGCCGGAGGGCAGACGCCAGCCGAGCAGCGGCGCCGGATACTCGGATTCGTCGAGCCAGTCGAACGCGAACGGCTCGGACGACGCGGCGGCATCGCCTGCCGACGGACCGGAACCCACCACCCAATCGCGGCGCAGGGCGATCGCGCGGCGGTACATCGTGAGCGTCGACGCGTCGTCGTGCTCCTGCATGTCGGCGGCGTACCGGGCGAACCACGCCGGCTGCGGCAGCCAGGCGGCGCCGGTGTCGTTGAAACCGAACGCGGGGCCGTCCGCGGTCCACGGCAGCGGCACGCGGCAGCCGTCGCGGCCCTTGAAGTAGTGGCCGGAACGCTCCCAGTTCGGATCCTGGATCTCATCCTCGGTGAGGTCGAAGTCCTCCGGCAGGCCGAATTCCTCGCCCTGATAGACGAACGCGGTGCCGGGCAGGCCGAGTTCGACGAGCGCGGCGGCGCGGGCGCGACGGGCGGCGAGCGCCGGGTCGATGGGCGGGTTCGTGCCGTTCGACGTGACCCACTGTTCGATGTTCGCGTGCGGCGGCAGGCCCAGACGGGAGGCGATGCGCGGCACGTCGTGGTTGCCGAGCACCCAGGTGGGCGCCGTGCCGGCCTCGAGCGCGAACCGGTGGGTGCGGTCGATGGTCTCGCGGTATTCGCCGCGGTTCCACGCGGCCTTGGACATCGAGAAGTCGAAGACGGCGCCGAGCTCGTCCGGCTGCGCGTACTGGAAGATGCGCGGCGTGAACGGCGACCAGGATTCGCCGATTGCGTACTTCGGCGGATCGTACCGGTCGAACAGCTCGCGCCATTCACGGTAGATGCCGTGCACGGCGTCGCGGTCCCACAGCGGGTCGGAGCCGTCGGCGGCCTGCGGCGACATGACGGTCGGGTCCGGACGGTCGCGCAGCGGCTCGCGCAGGTCCTTGGCGAGGCCGTGGGAGACGTCGACGCGGAAGCCGTCGACGCCCTTGTCGCACCAGAAGCGCAGCACGTCGAGGAATTCGGCGTGGACCTCGGGGTTGTCCCAGTTGAGGTCCGGCTGCTCCTTGGCGAACAGGTGCAGGTAGTACCAGCCGTCGACGCACGGCTCCCATGCGGAGCCGCCGAAGTTGCTCAGCCAGTTGGTGGGCGGCAGCTCGCCGTGCTCGCCCTTGCCGCGGCGGAACACGTAGCGGGCGGCGGCGGGCGATTCGGGGCCGTCGCGCAGCGCCTCCTGGAACCAGCGGTGCTGGTCGGACGTGTGGTTGGGCACGATGTCGACGATGACGCGGATGCCGAGCGCGTGGGCGCGTGCGACGAGTTCGTCGAACTGCGCCATCGTGCCGAGACGCGGGTCGACGGCGCGGTAGTCGGCCACGTCGTAGCCGCCGTCGGCCAGCGGCGACGGGTAGAACGGCGACAGCCAGACGGCGTCGACGCCGAGGGCCTTGAGATAGTCGAGACGGTCGATGACGCCGGCGAGGTCGCCGTCGCCGTCACCGTCCATGTCGCGGAACGAGCGCGGGTAGATCTGGTAGATGACGGCCTCGCGCCACCAGTCGGCGCCGGCTGCGGCGCCGGACTTGGCCGCGGCGAATGCGTCGGGAGCGCCGGCCGCGACGGTCGTATCGGACGTGTCGGTCTTAGTCATGTCGGTCATGATGATGCTTCCCCCATTGGAATGGAAAGGGCGCGGCCCACGCGGCGTACCGCACGGACCGCGCCCGGTCATGGATGGCGTTTTGTTATCAGCCCGCAATTACGGACTCGCCTTCGGCGAGACTCAATGCTGCCTTCGCTCGGCTGTCGCCTCGCTCAGGCTGAGGCCAGCCGGAAGCCCACCGGGCTTCCTTGGTGGCCTCAGCCCTTGACGGATCCGGCGAGCATGGCACGGATGAAGTAGCGCTGCAGGAAGATGAACAGGATCATCGTCGGCGCCATGATGAGCAGTGCGCCCGCGTTGAGCAGCACCACATCGGTCTGGTACTGGCCCACGAAGGACTGCAGGGCGCCCGCCATGGTGCGCTTGTTCGGATCGTTCTCCAACACCACGGCCAGCAGGAACTGGTTCCAGGTGGCCAGGAAGGTGAGGATGCCGAGCGAGGAGATGGCCGGCAGGGCCAGCGGCAGCTGGATGGACCAGAAGGTGCGGAAGTGGCCGGCGCCGTCGATGCTGGCGGCCTCCATGAGGTCGCGCGGCATCTGCTCGAAGCAGGAGCGCATCCACACGATGCCGAACGGGATGTTCAGGCCGATGAGCGGCAGGATGAGGGCGAGGCGCGTGTTGAGCAGGCCCATGTCGCTGATCTCGTAGTAGAGCGGGGTGACCAGGGTCTCGAACGGAATGGTCAGGCCCACGAGGAACAGCACGTAGATGAGGCCCTTGCAGGGCACGCGCAGCTGGGCGAATGCGTAGCCGCCGAGCGAGCAGAAGATCACGACGCACGGGACCACGGCGAGCACGAGGATGATGCTGTTGAGCAGCAACGGCGTGATGTTCGCCATGTTCCACGCGTCGATGAAGTTCTCCCAGTGCGGGTGCGCGCTGAACTGGATGCCTTCCGGCATGGAGCCCTGCGGCTGGAGGGCCGCGGAGAGCATGCTGAGGAACGGCAGGACGCAGAAGATGATGGTCAGGGCCAGCATCACGCCGCCGGTGATGCGCACGGTTTTGGACTGCTGCATGGCTGTCTCACTGTTCCTTTCCGTTGACCAGACGCTGCAGCGGGCCGACCACGAGCAGCACGAGGATCATCAGGGTGACGGCGAGCGCGGACGCGAGGCCGACGCTCTGCTGGGTGAACGCGAGGCGGTAGACCTGCACGCCGGGCACCATGGTGGAGGTGCCGGGGCCGCCCTGCGTGGACATGTAGACCACGTCGAAGCTGGCGAGCGCGGCGATGATGGTCATGGTCAGGCACACGCCGATCTGGCCGCGCAGGCCCGGCAGGGTGATGTGGAAGAGCTGACGCCACCAGCCGGCGCCGTCGAGGCTGGCCGCCTCGTACAGGGACTGGTCGATGCCGCCGATGCCGGAGAGGAGCAGGACCACGCAGAAGCCGAGCTGGAGCCAGAAGCCGATGACGCCCACCGCGTTGAGGGAGGTGGACTGGTCGCCGAGCCACACGTGGGCGACGTCGCCGAGGCCGATGGCGCGCAGCAGCTGGTTGGCGGTGCCCTTGTCGGCGAGCATCCACGTCCAGGCCACGCCGGCCGCGGCGCCGGGGATGACGCGGGGCAGGAACAGGCACACCTGGGAGAAGGAGCGGCCGACCTTGGACTTCATGTCCTTGATGAGCACGGCGATGATGAGGCCGAGCACGATCGGGATGATCGAGAAGAAGATGATGAGGTAGAACGAGTGCAGGATGGAACCGTACAGCTCGGGGTCGGTGAAGACGGTGATGTAGTTCTCGATGCCGATGAACGTGCTGGCGTCGATGCCGTTCCACTCGTAGAACGAGTACCAGATGGTCTGAATGATGGGCCACAGTTCGAAGGCGATGTAGAACAGCAGCGCCGGCGCGAGGAACAGCAGGCTGACCAGGCCGAGGGACATGCCGCGCTTCGGCTTGTTCGCCTTGGCGGGCTTGGCTGACGTATGGGAATCCATGATTGTCACCATGCTTTGCTGGGTTGTTGCGGACGGTATTGGATTGACGTGTGTGGGAATGGGATCGGGCGGAACGGCGAAGGGGAAGTCCGTTCCGCCCGAAGTCTCGGTGGGATGCCCGGTTACGGGCGGAAGGCTACTTGACTTCCTTCTCGTACTGGGCCTGGATGGACTCGACGAACGCCTTCGGGGTCATGGAGCCGTCGATCAGCGACTGGAAGCCGGGGATGATGGCGCTGGCCTGCATGCCGGCGGTGGCGTTGTTGATGTAGTCGGTGGTGTTGCCGGTCTTCACGAGGCCTTCGTAGGCGGTGAGGACCTGGCCGAGCAGCTGGTTGTCGGTGCTCGGGGTCTCGCCTTCACCGATCGGCGGGTAGCCGTTGTCGACGGCGATCTGGCGGGCCTCGTCGGACTGGAGGAAGTTCAGGAACGCGGCGGCGGCGTTCTTGTTCTTGGCGTTGGCCGGGATGCCGAAGGCGGTGACGGCGTTGGCGGCGGCGGAGCCGGAATCGGCCTTCTCGCCGGGGAACGCGATCCAGCCGGCGTCATCGCCGAGCGCGTCGTTGATGGAGGCGGAGTACCAGCTGCCGGAGGGGAAGAACAGGGCCTCGCCGTTGCTGAAGCGGCTCAGCGCGGTGGAACCGTCGAGGGCGAGGGCGTCCTTGGAGAAGTAGCCGGCCTTCTGCCATTCCTGGATCTTCTGGGCGGCCTTCACGGCGCCGTCGGTGTTGAAGGTGGCGCCGTCCTTCTGGATGATCCAATCCTGGACGGTGTCGCGGCCCTCGTAATTGGTGAGCAGCGCCTGGTAGATGTAGGAGGTGCCGCCCTCCTTGGCGGGCATCATCATGGCGAGCTTGCCGGCGTCCTTGGCCTTCTTCATGTCGGCCTCGAGCTCGGCCACGGTGGCGGGGGCCTCGGTGATGCCGAGTTCCTTGGCGACCTTCTTGTTCCAGTACAGGCCGGTCATGGAGACGCCGTCCGGCACGGCGTACAGGCTGCCGGAGCCGATCTTGCCGTTGGAGTCGACGCGGTAGACCTGGGTCTGCGAATCCGGCAGATCCCAGCCGTAGGCCTTGGAGTATTCGTCGAGGTTGACGACGTGGTTGCCGCGCACGGCGGAGTTGATGTCGGTGATGCGGGCGATGTCCGGGGTGTCTGCGGCGGAGATGATGCGCGGGCCGTTCTGCTGGGAGGTGTTGTCTGGATCGTAGGTGGCCTTGATGGTCACGTTCGGGTACTTCTTCTGGAAGGCGGCGATGAGCTGGTCGTCGAAGGTCTTCAGACCGGCGCCGTCCCACAGCTTGAGCTCGTACTTGGTATCGCCCAGATCGGTGCTCACCGGTTCGTTGCTGGTATTGGCCTTGCTGTTGGACGAGCCCGGGCCGCAAGCGGCGACGGATGCCAGGCAGGCCACGGACAGCAGTCCGGCGACGATCGTCTTGGCGGCTTTCGCGATCCTCATAAGAGGCTTCCTTTCCTCCACCCGGGCGGTGTGACCGCTCGGTTTGTCTTCCTTGACTTGTTCTCCAGCACCTAGGCTTGCTAAGCGCTTATGTATGAAGATAGCAGGCATCGAACCGGTTCGTCAACACGCGACACGCGGGCGAAGGCAGCCATCGGATATCGCACAACACTTACGAAACCATGCACTTACGGAAGCCGGCGACGAACCCGCCGACTTCACGGAACCATCGAACCGCCATCGTGGCACATGCCACATAAACGCTTATGCATATGCGCTTATGCAACCGGCGGCCGGCACCCCGTCCGCACAACCCTCCTACGCACGCCGCACGGGGCCGACGGTCCCCCGCAGCATCAGCCGCGTCGGCACGACGATCCGATGCCCATCCACCTGCTCCCCACGGGACAGACGGATGGCGATGTCGGCGGCCATCGCGCCGTAGGCGCGCGGATCGTGCCGGACCGTCGACAGTCCGAGCGCCTGCGCAAGCGGCCAGTCGTCGAACCCGACGACCGACATGTCGCCCGGCACGTCGAAGCCGTAGGCACGCAGCTCATGCACCAGAGGAATCGCGTTCTCGTCGCTGATGCAGCACACGGCGGTGGGACGCGGGTCGAGCGCCAACAGCGCGCCCAACGCGTCCGCGCCGGCGGAAGGCCCCTCCTTCACCGCGATGACGTACCCTTCGGGGACGTCCAGACCCTCGGCCCGCATGCCGAGCCGGTATCCTTCGATGCGCTGGTCGGCCTCCCAGACGAAACCGGCGTGCTCCTGCGCCTTGTGCACGAACGCGATGTGGCGGTGCCCCAGTCCGGCCAGCTGGTGGATCGTCTGCCGCATGGCCTGGATGTCGTCCACGCCGATCGACACCATGTCCCGTTCCGCCGTCAGGCCGATGGTGTTGACGCCGACGACCGGCATGCCCAGACCCTCCAGCGCCTGCCGCTCGTCGTCCGTCACGTCGAACGACGAGATGATGAACGCGTCGGCGTTGCGCTTCACCGGCATCGACGCGAAGAAGTCCCGTCGCTGGGCCGCGTCGGCGAGACGGTACGACAGCAGGTCGTAACCCTGTGCGGACAACGTGGAGTACACGCCCTCCGCAAGCTCCGAGCTGAACCACCCGGCGAGCGAATTGCCGACGGTCAGCGCGATGCGGTTGCTCTTGCCCGTGCGCAGCATCGACGCCGTCCTGGACACGGAGAACCCCAGACGCTCGCACGCCTCGAACACCTTCCGACGCGTCGCCTCAGAGATGCGGTCGCGCCCGTTGATGGCGCGGGAGACCGTGGCCGCGGAGACGCCCGCCTCCTTGGCGACCTCGTAGATCGTGGGTTCACCCATGGCCCCTCCTTTGCCGTGCCCGCGCGTGCGGCCGATGCGCGCCGCCGATGTGTGCGGCCGATGTGTGCGACGATGCGCGCGGATGTGCCTCGATGCTACCTCACGGGCTTCACGGCCTTCCTACGCCCGACTCCCGTCACCGGGGGTGACGGGCCCGCCCCTCCGGCAGCGGCGGGAACGGCGCGTGCGGCTCGCTCTGGTACCAGTAGGCCACGCTGGACACGTCGTCCTGACGTTCGAACGCGCCCTCGTAGCCCGAACCGATCTGCTGCAGCGTCACCCGCAGGCCCTCGCGGAACCGGACCGGATCGGGGATGTGCCAGCGGTACAGGCCGCGCATCGGCGGGCAGGAATCGTCGTGGTACGGGTTGAAGACGCCGTCGTCGTGCGTGGCGTGGAACGGGTAGCCGAAGTACGGCGCGCAGAACGTGCGTTCGACGGCGCGGCCGTCGCGGACGCCGGCGAAGCTCCACGCGCCGCCGAAGTAGTCCTCCGTGCCGGTGCTGCACGCCGTGGGGTATTCGCCGTCGCCGTCGATGTAGAACTTGATCTCGCCTTCACCCCACCAGTAGCGCTGCAGCGTGGAGATGGCGAGATACGTGCCGACGTACTGTCCGCGCCCCTCGACGCCGTCGAGGATGACGTAGTCGTGGGCGGTCTCGGTGACCGGCTGCCGCCGCCACTGCGCGTGGAAGTAGGCGAGCGACGGGTCCGCATACGCCTCGCCCAGCGCGTAGTCAATCTGGTAGAACAGGGCCGGGATGGGGTTGGGGTGCCCGTTGCGGACCACGATGCGGGCGCGGCGGCGGAACGGCATGGCGAAGTAGCAGTTCATGCCGCGGGTCGGCGCCACGGTGATCGGCATGGACGTGACGTCGCAGCTGCGGCCGAACCCGCAGCAGAAAAAGTCGCCGAGCGGGCATTCCACGGACGGCTCGTCCTCGTCGTCCCAGTAGATGGCGAGCACCAGGTCGCGCAGCACGTACCGGTTCGCGTCGTCGGTGCGGTCGGTGACGGTGAACCACATGTGCCGGATGCATCCGGGGCCTTCGATGTCGGCCAGGGTGACCGAGGCGCCGGGCGCCACGTCGGTCAGGCACGGGCGGCCCTTGCGCGAGGGGCCGAGCGGGCCGGCCTCATGGCACGCGCCCCCCGGCAGGCCGTGCGGGTTCTCCGCGTTGATGGACCGGGTGACCTCGTCGCACAGCATCGGCAGCACCGTCAGGTTCCCCTGGTACGGGGTCGTCATCGTCATGTCGTTCCTCCTTCATGGAAGGCGCCGACGCCGCCCGGAGGCGACGCCGGCGCCGCGGCCCGCGGCCCGCGTCCTTGAGATGAGCTGGGGCCTACTACTGCTTGGCTCTACTGCTTGGCTTCCTTCTCGTACTGCGCCTGGACGTTCTTGGTGAACTCCTGCGGCGTGATGCTGTTGTCGAGCAGCAGCTGGAAGTTCGGGATCAGGCCGCTCGCCTGCATGCCGGCCGTGGCGTTGTTGATGAAGTCGCTGGTGTGGCCGCTGGTGAGCACGCCCGCGTAGGAGTCGAACATGCTCTGCTGGAGCGTGCTGTTCGCCTTGAGGCCGTCGGTGGAGGCCTTGGGCAGGTAGCCGGAGTTGTCCACGATGATCTGCTGCGCCTCGTCGCTCTGCGTGTAGTTGAGGAACGCGGCGGCGGCGTCATGGTTCTTGGAGTTCACGGGGATGCCGTAGAACGCGCCGGCGTTCGCGGCGACGTTCGGCTCGTCGTCGGCCGTGGCGCCGGGGAACGCGAAGAACTGCACGTCCTCGCCCAGCGACTTGGCGATGGTGTCGAGGTTCCAGTTGCCGCTGGGGAAGAACAGACCCTCGCCCGAGCAGAAGCGGCTGAGCGCCGTCGAGGCGTCCACCGCGTTCACGCCCTTGGGCAGGTAGCCCTTCTTGTTCCACTCCTGCAGGGTGGCCGCCGCGTCCTGCGCGGCCTTGGTGTCGAAGCTGCCGGACTTCTGCAGGATCCAGTTCTGCACGTCCTTGGCGGAGCTGTTGTTGGCCATGAGCGCCTGGAACACGAAGGAGGTGCCGCCATCCTTGGCGTAGGTCATCATGGGCAGGACGCCGCCGTCCTTCGCCTTCTGCATGTCCTGGACGAACTCGTCGACCGACTTCGGCGCCGCGTCGATGCCGAGCTGCTTGGCGAGCTTGGTGTTGAAGTAGATGCCGGTCACGGAGTAGGAGTTGGGCAGCGCGTACAGGTCGCCGTCGCCGAGCTTGCCGTTGGAGTCCACGCGGTACAGCTCGGTCTGGGAGTCCGGCACGTCCCAGCCGTACGCCTTGACGTACGCCTCCAGGGAGATGAGATGGTTGCCGCGCACGGCGGTGTTCATGTCGGTGACGCGGGCGATGTCCGGGGCATCGGAGGCGGAGATCACGCGCGGTCCGTTCTGCCCGGAGACGTTGTCCGGATCGTACTGACCCTTGATGGTGATGTTCGGATACTTCGCCTCGAAGCCGGCGATCAGAGCCTCGTCCACGGCCTTCAGGCCGGCGCCGTCCCACAGGGTCAGCTCGTACTTCTTGTCGCCCAGGTCGGTGCTCACGTCCGTGGGCTTGGTGTCCTCCTTCGCGTTGTTCGCCGAACCGGGGCCGCACGCGGTCAGCGTGCCGGCGATGGCCACCGCGGCCAGCAGCGCGCCGGCCTTGCGAATCATGCTCCTCATCGGATTACCTCCTCGTATCTCCTGTTGTGCAATCGGTACCATAGCGTTCGCACAGCTCCTTCAGATGTGCTTACGCCGTATTTGCGATATCGATTACGCAACATCGTAACCCGCACGCGAAGCCATGTCAACACGGCACGCGCACACGCACACACCGCACATCCGCACGGCGTCGGACCGCATCGGAGCAATCGATTGCACACGCATACTGGAAAACGCAATATGATGGTGTGGCATCACAGCAGTACCACCCGACGCCGCAGAAAGGACGGCCCGGACGGCCCGCGGTGCGCGACGCGCAGCCGGGGGCGCGCACCCGGCGATCACCATGAAACGCGCGACCATCAACGACGTGGCCCTAGCGGCCGGAGTCTCGACATTCACCGCCTCACGCGCGCTGCGCGGCAAGGACCACGTGGCGGAAGCGACGCGCGAAAAGGTGCTCAAAGCGGCCAAGGAACTCAACTATACGGCGTCACGGTCGGCGGCGGCCCTGGCCAGCGGACGCACCAACCGCGTGGCGCTGCTCGCCCGCGAAACCATCGCCGGCTGGTTCATGGGCGAACTGTACGAAGGTCTGTACGACGTGCTCAGCCGCGCGCAATACGACCTCATGCTCTACCGCGCCGGCAGCGTGGACGAACGCGCCGAATTCTTCACCCGACTGCCCGCCAACCGCAACGCGGACGCCCTCATCGTCACCGGCTTCTCCGCCACACAGGAGGAGGCCGACACGCTGGCCGGCATGGACATGCCCATCGTCTCCGTGAACTCGCCGTACATCAGCTGCTGCCAGGCGTCCATCGCCATCGACGACGAGGCGGCGGAGGCGATGGCCGTACGCTACCTCGCCGCGATGGGGCATCGCCGCTTCTGCTACATCGGACGCGTGGACCCGCTCAACGGCACCGCATGGGGCTTCGACGCGCGCGCCCGCGGATACAAGGACGAGATCGTCTCGCTGGGACTGACCGACTGCGGCATCCACTACATCGACCCGCACGAACCGCAATCGGCCAAACGGGTCATCGCCACGATGCTCACGCAACCGGAACGCCCCACCGCCATCTGCGTGTGGTCGGACCACTACGCGCTGCGGGTGATCCACGAACTGCGGCAGGCCGGCGCGCGCGTGCCGGACGACGTGTCCGTGTTCGGATTCGACGGCTCCGACGTGGCCGATGCCATCGACCTGAGCACGATGGTGCCCACTCCCCCGCGCGAGATGGGACGCATCGCGGCGCGCAAGGCGCTCGACCTCATCGAAGGGAAGACGCTCGAGGAGCCGCACACCACCGTGCCGGTGGAGGTCCAGCCCGGCGCGACCAGCGCGCCGGTGCGGGAGTAGGGGCGACGTCCTACCGACGGCCTACTGACGGACCGCGGTGAACAGGACCGCCTGGGCCGGGTGCAGGCTCGGCGGGCGCAGGCCGTAGGTCTCCAGCGCACGGCCGGTCATGAGCACGCCGTCGGCGGTCCACCAGCCGAGCGGCGACTGACCATTGCCGAGGCCGAGCGCCGCAAGGTCAAGGTCGAGGTGCAGCGGCTGCACGCGGTAGACGGCGTCCGGGTCGAGGCCGGGCAGGCGGACCGGCGCGGCCGGATAGGTCTGGCCGGTGGTCAGCTGCGTGAAGCGGTAGAACGCGGCGGAACCGTCCGGCTTGACCATGCCGTCGAGACGCACGGCCGGGTCGGGGGTGTCCGCATGGACGCACGAGTCCACGGCGAACCATGCACGGTGCTTCTTGAACTCGGCGGTCCACTCGCCCAACTTGGCGAGGGCCTCCGCCGGCTCCTTGAGCAGATTCCATTCGATGCCCATGTGCCCGAAGAACGCGGTGGCCATGCGCATCTCCTGGCTGGTGGCGCGCTGCGTGGAATGCGCGGGGCTCGCGCCCACATGCTCGCCCATCATGCACGGCGGCACGAGCAGGGACGTGTAGCGCTGGATGTCGGTGCGCTCGACCGGATCGACGCAGTCGGACACCCAGATGCGGCTCGCGAACTCGAGGATGCCGAGGTCGACGCGGCCACCGCCCGACGAGCAGCTTTCGATCTCAAGCCCCGGATGGGCCTCGCGCAGGTCGTGGAAGATGCGGTAGACGGCGAGGGTCTGCGCGTGCACGGCGGGGCGGCCGGTGCGCGGGGAAACGGCCTCAGTGACGAGCTTGTTGTGGTCCCATTTGATGTAGTCGATGCCAAGCTCGCCGACGAGCGCGTCCATGGCCTCGTACAGGTAGGCGTACGCGTCCGGGTTGGTCAGGTCGAGCACCTGCTGGGAGCGGCCCTGCATCGGCAGACGGTCCAGCGTGGGCTTCAGCACCCAATCCGGGTGGGCGCGGTACAGGTCGGAATCAGGGTTGACCATCTCCGGCTCGAACCACAGGCCGAACTCCATGCCTTTGCCGTGGACGTAGTCGGCGAGCGCCTTGAGGCTCTTCGGGCCTTCGGGCCACACCTCGGGCGAGATCTGCCAGTCGCCCAGACCGGACGTGTCGTCGCGACGTGAGCCGAACCATCCGTCGTCCACCACGAAGCGTTCGACGCCGGACTCGACGGCCTTGTCGGCGAGCGCCTTGAGGGTGTCGTAGTCGTGCTGGAAGTAGACGGCCTCCCACGTGTTGAGGATGACGGGGCGCGGCTTGGACGCGAGTTCGGGGTGACGGTCGCGCAGGTACGTGTGGAAGCGCGCGGCGACCTGGTTGAGGCCGTCGCCGGTCGCACCGTACACCCACGGCGTCGTGTACGCGGGTCCGGAGGAGAGGATGACCTCGCCGCCGAACAGGACCTCGCCGCCGCCGATCACGCCGTCCGTGTACGGCTGGCGTTCCGCGGACAGCACGCTGTTGCCGCTCCAGCCGACGTGCACGGCGTACGCCTCGCCGTGTTCGAAGCCGAAGCCGGGCACGCCCGCGGTGAGGAGAAGGCTTGCGTCGAAGTCGGGACGCCCGGCCATCGCGACCTTCTCGAAGCGGCCGACGGTGAGCGGCTGGCGCTGCGGGCTGCGTTCACGCAGATGATGTCCGGTGGTGGTGAGGATCTCGGTGGCGATGGCCGGCAGCGGGAAACCGAGTTCGACACGGCCGATTTCGAGCGCGTCGGCCGCCGCGTCGGTCGTGTCGGTGACGGTGGCACGCTGGCGGACGAGGCCGCCGTGCAGCAGTTCCGCGGTCCAGACGATCCGCACGCCCAGTTCGGCGTCTTCGGCGGTGACGGTGACGACCGGGGTGTCGACGGTCACGACCGGCGCGTTCACGCGCGCTTCCGCCGGCGTGGATTCGGGGGCGTCGACGGCCTGCGTCACGTCGAGCGCGGGACGCGCGTCGAACGCCGTTGCGATGCCAATGACGGTGAAGCGCGGGAACAGTTCGACGCCGTCGCGGCGCACCTCGAAGCGCTTCTGTCCGATCCACGATTCGCTCTGCGTGGGCAGGATGGACGGCCATGCGGTCTCGTCGAGCGCGCCGGACACGCGTTGCGGCTTCAAGGCGTCGACTTGGGAGAGCAGGGTCTCGGGTGCGGTGACCGGCTTGCCCCAGTGCACAAAGCGCGGCAGGTCGTCGCCGGGGAAGGCGAGCGCGAACGCGACGGCGGCGTCCGGGCGTACGGCGGCGTCCTGTTCGGCGTAGATGAGGGTGATTGGCGTGCCGTCGGCTGCGGCGCCGGTGAATCGTTCGATGCGCGTCATTGCTGACCTCCTGGGGATTCGATTCGCGTCGGGGTCTGTATCGGTTCCGATGGTAGGGCAACAGGCCGTCCTTCAGAGGAATCTCGTGTGTTTTCCCGCTTGTGCATGACGATCACGCGGATAAGAGCCCCTCGGCGAAGCAAGTCGGCAGCATACCGCCGGACCGATTCGCGAACACCCCTCCTAGCGAAACGACCAGTCGTAGCCCCGCCTAACCGATTCACGGAGAGCGCATCCAGAACGAGGAACAGTCCGTCGGCGACACCACCGACAGCATCATCCATTGCCATGATCGACCGTCAGCCATCCGGTCCCATCCGTTGAATCGGATGGCTGATACATCAATCTGTACTCATACGAACCGTTTTGAGGAATCGACTTCTGTTCGTGCCCGCAATGGTAATACATCATGAATGTCGTCTGAGTCCCGGGTTTGTCTCTTCCATCTCTGCCGGCCACCATAGGATGCGGCTCGTGATACACAATCCTGTCTATACTGCATCCGCGGAAATCCGAAGCATCATTCTCGATATGCTTCGCTCCATCCAGAAGCGTCTCACGGGAGAATAACCGGGATTGCGATATCTCGATGACCGTTGAACTCGTATCGACCGTGAATTCCTTCCTGACAACCATTCCGAGACCGAACAGGATAACCGCAATCACGAGAACGACCGCAATCAGCCACACCACTGATAATCGAGTCCGACGAACCTTCATAGCCATCCCCCTCACCCCACCAAATCGTACTCATATCACCGCCGACCGGCGAAAAAGGCGGCGAGAAGCGCGGCGCACTCCCCCTCGCGCACGCCGCCATGCACCTCCGGCACATGCCCCACGTGCGGATCGCGCGGAATATCCCAAATCGAACCGCAGGCGCCGAGCTTCGCATCCCACGCGCCGAACACGATGCGCCCGATACGCGTCTGCAGGCACGCGCCCGCACACATCGGACACGGCTCCAACGTGACGACGAGCGTGCAATCGGCGAGATTCCAGTCGCCACGCGCGGCGGCGGCCTCGCGCATCGCGACGATCTCCGCATGGGCGAGCGGATCGCCGTCCGCCTCACGCGTGTTGTAGCCGCGGCCGATCACGGTGCCGGTCGCATCGTCGACCACGAGCGCACCCACCGGCACGTCGCCGGCGGCCGCCGCACGTCGGGCCAGCGCCAACGCCTCACCCATCTCCTCGTCGTATCGCATACCGACCAATGTACCGGTGGCCGGGTCCGTGAAGCCGGAACCCGACGCCTTTCCGCAGGGACATCACTCCGCAGGGATGCCTTCCGCAGCTTTCGGGCCTGCCGACCGGCAAACCCCGGAAAGCAGACACCGGAACCGACAGCCGACCCGGACGTGCCGTCAGATGCCGGAATCGGCATCCACCTGCATGACGTAGATGTTGCGCCTCAGCTCCTTGGCCTGGGAGCGGGAGATGTCGCCGGCCTCGAGCATGTCCTGCACCACGCCGAGCTCGATGGCGTAGCTTTGCTTCTTGACCTCCTCGGCCTGGCTGGCGGCCACGGCGCTGCCGGCCACGTTGGGCCGCGACTTGAGCGAGGCTTCGGCGCGACGGTAGTCGAGGATCAGGGCGGAGCAGAATTCGGTGTCGTACCTGTCGTACGTCATCTCCTCCTCGAGCATGGCGATCACGTGCTCGATGGCTTCGACCTGCAGCACGCGCGTGTGCGCGAAGATCTGGTCCTCGCTCACCAGCGGCGTGGTGCGGCGGATGCGGTTGACGGTGCGTTTCACGAGGTTCATGGTGCGGTGCCGCCATCCGCGCATGCGGCCGCTGATCTGCCATCCGAGCCTGCCGGAGTCCGGTCCGGCGGTGGTGTGGCGCAGCGTGTTCATGATCTGGTCGAGCATGCGTTCGCACGCCTCCACGTTGAGTTCCTGCGTGGCCTTGTCCATGCTGGGGTGCGCTTTGACGTCGAGGAGCCTGTCGTGCACGAATTCCTTCTCCCAGTTGAGCGCGCGGATCTGGAGGCGTCCGTAGCCCTGCGGGTCGAGTGCGCCGATGCGGTGCTTGAGCCGTCCGATGCGTTTCGTGTACGAGTCGATGACCATGAGCACGGCACGTCGGTTGTCCGGCGTGATGCGTCCGGTGAGTTCCTCGATGGTGCGTCGCAGCACTTCGATGGTGATTTCGGTGAGTTCGCCCACGTCGTCCTTGTGACGGTTGGGTGCGAGCAGCGGGAGCATGAAGTTGGCGAGCAGCAGCGTCATGACGATGACGCCGGAGGCGATGAAGATGAGTTCGTCGCGCATGGGGAACGGCGTTCCCGCGGCCAGATAGTAGGGGATGGTGAACATCAGCGACAAGGTGATGGTGCCTTTGGCGCCGCCGAACGTCATGACGGCGGCGGAGCGGAGGCGTTCGACGGTCATCTTGCGTCGTTTGCCGGTGTTCACGTCTCGTGCGATGCGCAGCATGGCCGTCACCCAGATGAACCGCAGCGCGATGACCACGCCGGTGACGAGCAGGATGACGCCGATGAGCAGCTGGTTGCTCACCCACGGATCGGACCAGCTGGCGGTCATGGCGCCGGGCAGCAGCATGCCGAGGAGGATGAACACGGCGCCGTTGAGCGTGAATGAGAGCACGCCCCACACGCTGGTGGCGACGATGTTGGTGCGCGCCACGTTGGGGCCGATGCCGGTGCGGTCGAAGCGGACCAGCAGGCCGGCGGCCACGACGGACAGGATGCCGGAGACGTGCACCTCCTCCGCGCCGAGGTACAGCAGGAACGGCAGGAACAGTTCCATGAGGATGCGCGTGGTGGTGGTCTCCCAGCCGAGCGAGCGGATGGTCTCGAACAGCCAGTTCGCGGCCAGTCCCACGACCACTCCGAACAGGGATCCGCCGATGAACGAGACGATGAAGTCGCCGGTGGCCTCGCCCACGGCGAATTCGCCGGTGACGGCGGCGGCGATGGCGAACTGGAAGCCGACGATGCCGGATGCGTCGTTGAACAACGATTCGCCTTTGAGCACGCCGCGTTGGCGCAGCGTGAGCGACGCCTCCTTGCCGAGCGAGCTGACGGCCACGGCGTCGGTGGGGCCGAGGGCCGCGCCCAACGCGAGCGCGGCGGCCAGCGGCATCGCGGGCCATATCGCGTGCAGCGCGAACCCGACGGCGGCCATCGTGGCGATGGCGAGGCCGATAGCGAGGGACAAACTGAGCTTGAGCGTCTTAAGCAGCGCGGACTTGTCAATCTCGTGCGCTTCGAGGTACAGCAGCGGCGCGATGAACAGCACCATGAACACTTCAGGGTTGAGGCTCACGTTGGGGAAGAACGGCAGCTGCGCCATGATCGCGCCCAACGCGATCTGCACGAGCGGCGTGGACACCTTGGGGATGAACCGGCTGAGGAACGACGACAGCACGACCGCCGCGATGATGCACAATATGAGTTCGACAACAGCCATGACGCTCTTTCCGGTTTCCTCGTCCCTCTCGTCGCCCGCTCTCCTCGGGCGTCGGCCAATGGTCCAGAGTATAGGAAACGGGTTAGGAAATCGTTAAGCACACGGCGTACGCGAGACGCGCTATGCATCCGCACCATGCACCCGGGCGGCGCACCCGCGCGGCGAACGTACGGTGCACCTGCGCGGAGCGCCTCACCGCGCGCGACGCGTGGCCTTCATCGCCACGAACACGGAACGCACGAGCAGCACGGACAGGTACACGGTGAACATGATCGCGCCGGTGCGCGGGGTGACCGCGGCGGCGAGCCAGGTGCCGAGCGGCGCGGTGACGGCGGCGACGACGCCGATGATGGCGGCCGCCTTGACATGCACCATATGCCGGCGCACGTTCGCCACGGACGTGGTGATGGAGTTGGGGAACATGGCGAGCAGCGAGGTGCCGCGCGCGATGAGGTCGCTCGCGCCGAACAGGATGGACAGCGCGGGCACGCAGATCGCGCCGCCGCCGATGCCGAGCAGTCCGGCCAGCACGCCGGCGACCAGGCCGAACGCGATGAGTCCGATCACGGTGCCGGCGTGCATGGCGATCTCGGAATCGCGCGACGGGTTCGACATGGCCTGGTTGACGATGACGAACGCGAGGAACACGACGAACACCCATCGCAGCACCACTTCCGGCAGCTTGGAGAGCAGCCACGAGCCGATCTGCCCACCGGCGAACATGCCGCCGAACACGAGCGCCGCGGCGATCCAGTCGACGTCGCCTTCGATCGCGTAGGAGATGACGCCGGAGACGGCGGTGGGCACGATGGCCATCATCGAGGTCGCGGCCGCATGCCGTTGGGTGAGACCGAGCCAGACCAGCGCAGGCACGATGACGGTGCCGCCACCGATGCCGAACAGGCCGGACAGGATGCCGACGAACACGCCGACGACGCCCATGATGATGAGGCCGCGCGGCGATTCGTCTAGATGGTTCTCGTCAAGGGTCCCGTCCCGGCTCTCCCGGTCCGCCCGGTTCTCACGGCTCTCCCGGTTCTCCCGGTTCTCGTCCCGGCCGTTGTCGTGTTTCTCGTCGATTGCTGCGATTGCTGCGTTCACGGCTTCAGTCTAAACGCGCCGTATGCGCCCGGCCCGTCCGGTTTCCACTTGTTGTCCGCCGGCCGCCCGCGACGCCGCCCGCGATACCGCACGCGACGCCGTCACCCCCGTCACAGGATGCCGGACGTGATGTCGTGGTCGAGCAGCCACTGCCGCAGGTCGGTGAGCTCCTCGAGGCTCACGTTGTGGTCGAGCGCGCGATAGCTCTTCGTGGTGAGCCACGTGTGCTCGTTCAGCCATGCCTGCGCGGCGAACAGCTCGTACTTGGGCACGACGTCGTCGTTCTTGCCGTACGTGTAGAAGACGGGGATGTTGTAGTTGTCGAGGATGCCGTCGGCCGGTGCGGTGCCGGGCACGGCCCCCGGCGCGAGATAGCCGGATAGGGAGACGGCGGCGCAGTACCGGCGCGGGTTGACGCGCAGCAGGTGCGTGGCGAGCAGGCCTCCTTGAGAGAAGCCGAGCGGCACGACCTGGCGTTCGTCGGCGAGGTTGTTGCCGACCCACCGGTCGATGGACCGGGCCATCTCGTAGGCATCGCGGTCGAGGTCCTCGCCCATGGGCACGCGTTCGGTGAACCATGCGTAGGCGCCGGGCGAGAACGCGTCGCCGCCGGACAGCCGGATGGGCCCGCGCAGGGAGGCGTAGTCGTTGTACGGCGCGATCTGGCGCATGAGGTCGGACATCTCCATCTCGTTCGATCCCCAGCCGTGCAGGCAGAGGAACAACGGGTGCGTGGGGTGGGTGGCCCCGCCGCCCCGCGAGTATTGGGCGATGGTCAGGTCGATGCTCATGGCGTCCACTCTATTCCTGTTGGCCTTGTTGCGTGCCTGTGGTGTCGGTTGTTCCGACGGTGTCGAGTTTGCCGCCCCACTCCTGTTCCAGCAGGGTCATCGCGTCCTTGCCGCCGAACGCCACCCACCTGCCGCCGGCGAGGAGGCTCCAGTCACCCTGCGCCTGCGTATCGTCGGCGTGCTCGTCGAGCAGTTCGACGACCTTCGTCTCGAGCGGCGTGCGGTACAGTCCGGCGGCGGTGTCCGATTCGAACAGCGCGTAGGCCACGCGCGTGGTGGGGCAGACGGCCACGACCTGCACGCCCGGGTAGGCGTGCACGTCCACGTCGGTCCAGCCGCCTTCGCAGGTTCCGGTGACGCGTTCGATGCTGTACCGCATGCCGTCCTCGCTGCCGACCGGCGCTTCGTCGCGCATGGCGGGACGGATCAGTCCGGCCGGAAAGAGGATGCCGACGACCACGCCGAGTGCGAGCAGCAGCACGGCGAGGAACATGGCGACGAGTCCCGTCGCCCCGGTGCCGCGGCGACTCGTGTTGCGCGGTCGGCTGGCTTTGGCCGCGATGACGAGGATGAGGGTCACGCCGATGAGGGTGGCGCAGGCGATGGCGATGAACCGTCCGGGGACGGTGCCGTTCGGGTCGAGGTAGGCGGGGGCGAGTTCGTGGGCCGCGGAGGCGCCTCCCAGCGCGATGGAGCCGAGGCCGGTGAGCAGGGCGAGTGCGGAGCATACGCGACTGCCGGTGTCGGCCCGCTCTCCCACGCGGTAGATGGTTTCGTGGGGCCGGATGCCGGGCGATGCGGTTGCAGGACGTGTCCGTCCGCGTGCGGGCACGCGTCCGGCCTGTTCGTAGTCGTCTTCCAGGTGGTCGAAATCGTCCGCCATCTATCGTCCCCTTCGTTCGTATGCCACATCGCCTTCCGCGTCCAGTCTAGCCCGGGGGCGCGGTTCCTCCATAGGTCTGCGGGATGAATGTCCGATGGAGAGG
Organism: Bifidobacterium saguinibicoloris; assembly: GCF_019331725.1. Lineage (GTDB taxonomy): Bacteria > Actinomycetota > Actinomycetes > Actinomycetales > Bifidobacteriaceae > Bifidobacterium > Bifidobacterium saguinibicoloris. The sequence continues at coordinate 48,390 of NZ_JAHBBF010000013.1, read as the reverse complement.
AGGCGACGATGGCGGAAACGGAAAACCCCGGCGGGGTCACCGCCGGGGCCAGAGAAAGGAGAGAGAAGAAGAAAGGTTCAGTTGTCGGGAACTTGCGCTCCGGGCCGGCGCTCTTGCCGACATGTCCTAGATAACCATACGTTCCTGTGCTTCCCTCCACCGTTGCCTGTGGATTTCCTGAAAGTCTCGGGCGCCCGGACGCCCGCCGCATGCGGGGAGGCCCGTGAATCCCGGGAAGCTGATGGGCCCATAGTTCCGGGTGGGCGTTAGACTGGCTGGTTAGGTGTATCCCGTCCATCGATTCGTTGAGGTGAGTTCATGCTGCTGTCCGACCGCGACATTCTGGCCGCGCAGGCCGAAGGTCATATCTCGCTTGAGCCGTGGACCCCCGAGATGGTGCAGCCCGCATCCATCGACGTGCGTCTCGATCGTTTCTTCCGCCTGTTCAACAACCACGCGTACACGTATGTGGATCCGGCGGAGAACCAGGGTGCGCTCACCGAGCAGTTCGAAGTGCAGCCGGACGAGCCGTGGATCCTGCATCCCGGCGAATTCGCCCTCGGCTCCACGTGGGAGTATGTCAAGCTCGATCCGACGATCGCCGCCCGTCTGGAGGGCAAGAGCTCGCTGGGCCGTCTCGGCATCCTCACCCACTCCACCGCCGGGTTCATCGATCCGGGCTTCGAGGGGCATATCACGTTGGAGCTGAGCAACGTCTCGACGCTGCCGGTGAAGCTGTGGCCGGGCATGAAGATCGGCCAGATGTGCTTCTTCCAGCTCAGCTCCCCCGCCGAGCATCCGTACGGCTCCAACGGCGTGGGATCGCATTATCAGGGCCAGCGCGGGCCCACCCCCAGCCGTTCGTACGTGAATTTCTACCGCGCTCACATCGACGACTGACCGCCGCCACCGGCATTCCGCCGCAGCGGCCGTCGCACGGGCCGCCGCCACGCATTCCAAGCATTGAGGAGACATGATGACCGACCCCACGATGGGTGAGTTCCACTTCGATTTCCAGAACAAGAACCCGCAGGACAAGACCGGGCGGGACGACCCGCAGGCCACGCAGGCGTTCACGCCCGATTGGCAGCAGTCCGCGGGAGCCGGTGCCGCCGCGCAGCAGTCACCGGTGACGCCGGCCGTCCAGCCCACGCCCGTCGCGCCGACCGCCGGCACGGATCCGCAGGCGACGCAGGCATTCACCCCGCAGTTCGACGTGTCGTTCGACATGCCCGGCGCCGTGTCCGCGCAGTCGCCTTTCGTCTCCTCCCCCGTCACACCGGTCACTCCCGTCACGCCGGTCACTCCCGTTGCTCCGTCGACGCCCGTCGTGCCGGCGTCGATGACCGCTCCGACCGCTCCCGCTCCGGCCTCCCTGCCCACGCCGTCGCTGCCGCCGGTACCGCTGCCCACGCCGCAGGAACGGCAGGAACAGGCCACGCAGGCCGTGCCGGTCCCGCAACCGACCACCGACCCCGGCCAGGAGACCCAGGCGTTCGTGCCGGACTTCGTCCAGGCGGTGAACGACGCCGCACAACGGCAGGCCGCGCAGCCCACGCAGGCCATCACGCCGACGCCCGCCACGGAACAGCCCACGCAGGCGTTCACCCCGGCCGACCAGCCCACCATGGCGTTCACGCCGGCGCAGACGCCGCAGCAGCCCCAGGCCGCACCGGCCGCCGGCCCCCAGCCGGGCGAGACTGTCGTCTTCAGCCCGCTGGAAGGTGCCACCACCGCCATGCCCACAACCGTCGAACCGGCGGAGCCCGCCGCCAGCGAGGCGGCCACCCAGGTGTTCCAGCCGGGCATGATGGACCGGATCGCGGCGGAGAACGCGGCGAAGCCGGTCTCCATGCCGCCGTCCATCGCCCCGGAGGACTTCTACGAGGACGACGACTCCGCCAACAACGGCGACGACGACGGACGCGACGGCGCCGAAGGCAACGGCAAGAACGGCGGCAAGCGCAAGCTGTCCAAGGGACAGATCGCCGGCATCGTGGCGGCGGTCATCGTCGTCATCGCGCTCATCGTGGGCGGCGTCCTCTGGTTCCGCTCCAACAGCGGCGACCTGACGGTCGCGGTGTGCAACAGCGCGAAGTCGAAGTACGAGAAGTCGTCCAAGGCGCTGACGGACGAGGCGGCGAAGGCCAAGCAGACCGCCGACGGCACCACGTCCACGCAGGTGAGCGACGTGAACACGCTCACCACCCTCAACCAGGCCATCACCGACGCGGGCTCCATCACCACGGACGCCAGCTGCAGCGCCGACATGAGCCAGTCGGACCTCAAGACGAACGTGCAGAAGTTCAAGGACGCCAAGAAGCAGGCCGACGACCAGCTCGACACCCTCAAGCAGGCCGAAAGCGCGGTGACCAAGAGCAAGACCACCAAGACCACCGATTCGCTGAAGAACGACCTCAACAGCACGATCTCCAGCGCGCAGAACCTGCTCACCTCCTCCGACGGCCAGGTGCAGGACGACAGCACGCGCACCGCGCTGCAGACCGCCATCACCAACGCGAACAACGTGGTGAACAACTCGAAGTCGTCCGACGACGACATCACCAACGCCAAGACGCAGCTGCAGACCGCCATCGACAACGTGAACAACTCCATCACCGCCAAGCAGGAAGCGGACAAGCAGGCCGAACTGCAGCGCCAGCAGGAGGAGGAGCAGCGCCGCCAGCAGGAGGAGCAGCAACAGCAGGACAGCCAGGACCAGTCCGGCGACGGCACTTCGGACGGCACCGCGGACAACGGCGGCGGCACCACCTACAGCGACGGCCAGTGAGCCGGCGTTGACGCGGGTGGGCGGCCTGCGCGGGCACCTGCCCACCCGCGCAGGCCGCATCGCGTCGGACCACGCGAACCGCAATCGCACGCATAGATCGCACGCTTAGCGTGCATGCCAACGAACGCGCATACGAAAAGGGGGAGGTCCCATACGGCACACGCCGTATGGGACCTCCCCCTTATGCGATGGCCCTACCACCGGGCGCTCACTTGCGCGCCATCGCCCGCAGCACGCACTTGCGCAGCTCGGAGGCGACGAGCACGAACGCGGCCAGACCGATGCATTCGAGCCATGCCATCGGCGAGAGCGGGGTCGTGCCGAACGCGCCGTTGAGGAACGGCACGTAGATCACGACGAGCTGCAGCACCACGGACAGGCCGATCGCACCCCACAGCCACTTGTTCGAGAACAGGCCCACGAATGCGGACTGCGCGTGGGAGCGGGAGGCGATCGCGTTGAACAGCTGCGCGAACACGAGGATGGTGAAGCCCATCGTGCGGGCCTCGACCATCTGCGCCTCATGGCCGAGCGCGTCGACGGAACGGTCGGTGAACAGGCCTCCGGCCAGGTGCATGTCCATGCCGATCAGCGTGACGGCGGCCATGATGACGCCGATGTAGATGATGTCGCCCCACATCGAGGCGTCGATGACGCGGTCGGTGACCTTGCGCGGGCCGCGGTTCATCACGTCCTCGGTCTGCGGGTCGACGCCCATCGCGAGCGCCGGGGCGGCGTCGGTGAGCAGGTTGATCCACAGCAGCTGGGTGGCGAGCAGCGGCACGGTGACGCCCTGCGTGCCCGGCTGGGTGATGCCGAGGAAGCCAGCGAGCACCACGCCGAAGAACACGGTGAACACCTCGCCCACGTTGCTCGAGAGCAGGTAGCGCAGGAACTTGCGGATGTTGTCGAAGATCACGCGGCCTTCGCGCACGGCGGCCACGATGGTGGAGAAGTTGTCGTCGGCGAGAATCATCTTCGCGCTCTGCTTGGTGACCTCGGTGCCGGTGATGCCCATCGCGACGCCGATGTCGGCGGTCTTGACGGCCGGGGCGTCGTTGACGCCGTCGCCGGTCATCGCGACGATGTTGCCTTGGCGCTGCAGCGATTCGACGATGCGCAGCTTGTGTTCCGGCGCCACGCGCGCGTACACGGACACCTCGGAGGTGGCCTTGTCGAACGCCTTCGTGCCCTTGCCGTCGCCGGTCGCGGCGTCGCGGGCGGCGAGCTCGTCGAGCTGGTCGCCGGTGAGGGCCTTGCCGCCCTTCTCGATGATGCCGAGGTCGGAGGCGATGCGGGCCGCGGTAAGCGGGTGGTCGCCGGTGATCATGACGGCGCGGATGCCGGCGCGGTGCGCTTCGGCCACGGAGTCGCGGACCTCGGTGCGCGGCGGGTCGATGATGCCGACCATGCCGTTCCAGATGAGGTCGGTCTCGATTGCCTCGGACTGGTCGGCGATGTCGGTCACCTGGCCGGCGGCGTTGGCGCGCACGCCGGGCACCTCGGACAGGTTGGCGGTGCCGAGCGGACGGTACGCCTCGCCCAGCGTGCGGTACGCCTCGGAGGAGAGGCGTTCGACGGTGGCGAGGATGGTCTGCCGGTCGCCTTCGGTGAGCGGACGCACCTGTCCGCCGACGGCGATGCGCGAGCAGTAGCCGAGCAGCACGTCCGGCGCGCCCTTGGCGAATACGGTGAGCTTGCCGCCTTCGGTGGCGTCCTTCGCGATGATCGACATGCGCTTGCGCTCCGACGTGAACGGCACTTCGGCGACGCGCGCGAACTGTTCGTAGCCCTTCATCGCGCCGGTTTTGCGGGCGGCGACGATGAGGGACACCTCGGTGGGGTCGCCGACGATCTCCCACGTGCCGTGCTCCTCGCGCAGGTCGCCGTCGTTCGCGAGCGTGCCGACGGCGAGCGTCGCGAGCGCCTCGGCCTTGAGGGCCGGGCTGTCAGCGAGCGGGGAGCCGTCCGCGGCGACCATCTTGCCTTCCGGCGCGTAGCCGGTGCCGGTGATCTGCACTTCGCCGCTCGGGGTGACGACGCGTTCGACGGTCATCTCGTTGCGGGTGAGCGTGCCGGTCTTGTCGGAGCAGATGACGGACGCGGAACCGAGCGTCTCGACGGAGTGCAGCTTCTTGACGATGGCGTTGTGCATGGCCATGCGCTGCACGCCGAGCGCGAGCACGACGGTGAGGATGGCGGCCAGGCCCTCGGGCACGGCGGCCACGGCGAGGGAGACGGCGAGCAGCAGGGAGTCGATGACGTCCTGCGTGGTGTGGAAGCCCTCAAGCAGGGCCAGGGCGGCGAGCACGACGGCCGCGATGATGCACACGGCGATGCCGAGAATCTTGGAGACGTAGTCCATCTCCTTCTGCAGCGGCGTCTGCTCGTCGTCGGTGGCGGACAGGAGGTCGGCGATCTTGCCGACCTGCGTGTTCATGCCGGTGCCGGTGACGATGGCGCGGCCGGTGCCCTGCGTGACGGACGTGCCGTTGAAGATCATGTTGGTGCGGTCGCCCAGCGCCTTGGCTTCGGGCAGCGTGTCCGGCTTCTTGCCGACGGGCACGGATTCGCCGGTGAGGCTCGCCTCCGCGATGCGCAGGCTTGCGGCGGAGACGAGTCGGCCGTCGGCGGAGACGGAGTCGCCTTCCGCGAGCACGATGATGTCGCCGGGGACGACGTCGGCGGTGTTGGTGCGCACGACCTTGCCGTCACGCAGCACGGACGTCTGGGGCGCGGTCATCTGGGCGAGCGCCTCGACGGCGGCCTCGGCCTTCGCCTCCTGGATGTAGCCGAGCACGGCGTTGACGATGAGGATGAGGACGATGACGAGGGCGTCGAACGGGAGCGGCTCACCGCCCTCGGCGCCCGCGTGGCCACGCTCGATGAACCACGCGATCACGGAGATGACGGTGGCGGCGAGCAGCAGGTAGACGAGCGGGTCCTGGAACTGGGCCAGGAACTTCTTCCACTTGGGCACGGGCGGCGCGCTGGCCAGCTCGTTGGGGCCGAAACGTTCCAGACGCCGCTTGGCCTCGGCCGAACTCAGGCCCCGGGCCGGGTCCACATCCAGCGCCTTGGCGACCGCGGCCGCGTCGGTCAGGCTCGGGTCGATGTCGTTGAGCAGCGCCTGCTGGGCGCGGGTTTCCTCTGATATGGCGCTCTCGTTCGTTGCGAGCGCTGCGGATTGATCCTTCTGATCAACCATGGTGTTCTCCTTGGTATAGCCGCGGAGTAGTCAGCCCGTCTCTCGTCTGCCGGTTGTCTCTCCGGTGCGCGACGGACTGCGCGGTTATGGGCACCGGCGCGACTGCCGCCGATGCATACGGTTGCCATTATTCCACATGGTCGATTCCCACCGGCGAAACATGGCGGGCCGCGTTGTCGAATAAGCCGCCGGACGGTCGCCGAATCAACCGCCGGGCGACCGGCCCGCACCCCGCGTTCCCCGTATGTTCCCTTAGGTTGGGCCTTGTGAGACAATGGCCCTTATGGTTACGAAGAAAGGACCGACCAAGGGGTCGGGTGGCAAGCATCGCAACGCGCTCCGCGGCAGGGGACCGACGCCCAAGGCCGAGGACCGCGTCTACCACAAGGCGTACGCGGCGAAGAAGGCGGCGGAACGCCGCAGGATGGCCGATCCGCGGCTGGCGGCCCGCCGTCGCGTCGACAAGTTCGCCTCGGCGGACACCACTGATCTGGTGTTCGGCCGCAACTCCGTGCTCGAGGCGCTGCGCGTGGGCGTGCCCAGCTCCACGCTGTACGTGCTCTCCCGCATCGAGCATGACGACCGCACGCGCGAGATCGTGAAGCTCGCCGGCACGCACAACGTGCACATGCTCGAGGCCGATCGCCTGGAGATGGACCGCATCGCCCGCTCCGGCAACCATCAGGGTGTGATCCTCAAGGTGGAGCCGTACCAGTACGCCTCGCTCGCCGAGCTGGCGGATCGTGCGGACCGCAGGTCGAAGGCCATGGAGGCCGCGAACTCCGAAGCCGCGCGTCTCGCCGCGCGTCCGCTGTTCATCGCGTTGGACGGCGTCACCGACCCGCAGAACCTCGGCGCGGTGATCCGTTCCGCGGCCGCGTTCGGCGCGAACGGCGTCATCCTGCCGGAGCGTCGTTCCGCCTCGGTGAACGCGGCGGCGTGGAAGGTGTCGGCCGGAGCGGCCGCGCACCTGCCGGTGTGCCGCGTGGTGAACCTCACGAAGGCCATCGAAAGCCTCAAGGAACGCGGCTACTACGCGGTGGCGCTGGACGGCGGCGGCAGCAGCCTTGTCGGCGGGACCGGCTTCGAGACCGACCCGCTGGTGGTCGTGCTCGGATCGGAAGGCAAGGGCGTGAGCCGTCTCGTGCGCGAGACGTGCGACGCCGTCGCCGGCATCCCGATCTCCAGCCAGGTCGAATCACTCAACGCATCCGTGGCGGCGGGCATCAGCCTGTACGCCGTGGCCGAGGCCCGACGCAAGGCCATCGCCGCAGCGAAGGCACAGGAGCAGCGGTCCTGACCCCACCGCACGGCCGGTCCGCGCACATGGAGGCGCGCGGACCGGCCGCGATGCGCTGAGGCATCGGACATCACAGAACACAGCAGTAACGAAAAACCGGAAGTGTAAGGATCGGCAATGCAATCCGCAATGAATCTTTCACAGTTGGACCCTCGCGCGGCGAAGGCCACGTCGGTGCAGGCCGCGGACGAATCGGCCGCCACGGCGGAGCCGCAGGCGTTGAAGATCACCGCAGCCAGCTCGAACCCGAAGATGTTCACGCTGCCGTGGCACAAGCCGCTGGCCACCTGGCCGGACGAGCTGCTCGCCAACCTGCCGCGAGGCATCTCCCGCCACGTGGTGCGCTTCGTGCACGTGGGCGACGAGGTGTACGCGATGAAGGAGATCACCCGTCAGATGGCCGAGCGCGAGTACGAGATCCTGCGCCGCCTGCAGAAGCTCGAACTGCCGGCCGTCCGCCCGATCGCCGTGGTGACGGGCCGCCACAGCAAGGAGGGCGAGCCGCTCGAGGCGATCCTGGTGACCAAGCACCTCAAGTTCTCGCTGCCGTACCGCGCCCTGTTCGCGCGCAACCTGCAGAACGACACCGCCGAACGTCTCATCGACGCGCTGGCCGTGCTGCTGGTGCGCCTGCACCTGGCCGGCTTCTACTGGGGCGACGTGTCCCTGTCGAACGTGCTGTTCCTGCGCGACGCCGACGCGTTCTCCGCGTTCCTCGTGGACGCCGAGACCGGCGACCTGCAGGTCAACCTCACCAACGGCCAGCGCAAGTACGATATCGACCTGGCGCGCACGAACATCATCGGCGAACTCATGGATCTGAGCTCCGGCAAGCTGCTGCCCGGCGACGTGGACGAGATCGAGGTGGGCAACCGCCTGGTGGAGCGCTACCACTCGCTGTGGAGCGCCCTGACCGACACCGACAAGTTCGGCCCGGACGAGATGTGGAAGATCGAGAAGCGCGTCAACAAGCTCAACGAGCTCGGCTTCGACGTGGACGAGCTGGAGATGAAGACCGAGGAGGGCGGCAAGCGCGTGCTGGTCCGTCCGCGCGTGGTCGACGCCGGCTACGCGAACCGCAAGCTGCTGCGCCTCACCGGCCTCGACGTGCAGGAGAACCAGGCGCGTCGCCTGCTCAACGACCTCGACGCCTACCGCGCCTCCACGTGGCGTGACGGCGAGGATCTGGAGATCGTGGCGACCGATTGGATGCGCGAGGTGTTCGAGCCGACCGTGCGTTCGATTCCGGCGAAGTACCGTTCGCAGATCGAGCCGGCGCAGTTCTTCCACGAGGTGCTCACCCACCGCTGGTTCCTCGCGGAGAAGGCCGGCCATGACGTGCCGATGAGCGAGGCCGTGACCAGCTACATCCAGGACGTGCTGCCGAAGCAGATGCTCGACAAGAAGGACATCGACACGCTGCTCGAGGAGGCGGATTCCGGCGTCATCGACGACGAGTCCACCTACTACGACAACGATGACGACGGCTACAATCCGGACTTCGATCCGGACGCGGCCGTCTGGGCGCACTGACGATCCGGTCTCGGCCGCGGTCCAGCCGCGCATGTCCCGCTGACGAAGGGCCCCGGCCGGACCGACCATAGCGAAGACCCCCGTAACGACGTCACGGGGGTCTTCGCATACGCATGCGCATCGGAGCCGCACGCATGACGTGTATACAAACGACGTGCATACAAAAGAAGCCCCGCGACAGAGCGGGGCTTCTCCAACGAGACGATTAGAGAGGAAGAGAGACGTCTCGTTTAATGGTTGACCGGGCCAACAACCGTCCGGCCAAGTGTTATCAGTTCAGACGCAGCTCGGTCGACGGAGCGAACAGGTGCATCTTGGCCGGGTCGATCTTGATCTTGACGGTCTGGCCGACCTTCGGCAGCGCACGCGGGTTCACACGGACCGTGGTGAGCTTGTTCTGGTCGGACATGACCTGGGCTTCCTCGGCGGCGGAGCCATCGGTGATGATGTTGCCGTAGATGTAGCCGTCGGAGCCGAGATCCTCGACGTTCACGACCTTCAGGGAGAAGGCGTTGGGGTCGTCGGACGGGGCCAGGGAGGCGTCCTCCGGACGGAAGCCGACGACGATCTTGCCGCCGTCCTCCGGGGTGAGCTTGTTGACGGCCTCGGCCGGCAGGTCCACGGTGTCCTCACCGATCTGGGCCTTGCCGTTGACGACCGGGTGGACGTTGATGTTCATGGACGGGGAGCCGATGAAGCCGGCGACGAAGACGTTGGCCGGGCGATCGTACAGCTCGGTCGGGGCGCCGACCTGCTGCAGGATGCCGAGCTTGATGACGGCGATGCGGTCGCCCATCGTCAGAGCCTCGGTCTGGTCGTGGGTCACGTACAGGGTGGTGACGCCCAGCTGACGCTGGAGGGCGGCGATCTGCGTACGGGTCTGGACACGGAGCTTGGCGTCGAGGTTGGACAGCGGCTCATCCATGAGGAAGACCTTCGGCTTACGCACGATGGCGCGGCCCATGGCGACACGCTGACGCTGGCCACCGGAGAGGGCCTTCGGCTTGCGGTCGAGGTACTCGGTGAGGTCGAGGATCTTGGCGGCCTCTTCGACGCGCTTGCGGATCTCCTCCTTCGGGGTGCCGGCGATCTTCAGGGCGAAGCCCATGTTGTCGGCCACGGTCATGTGCGGGTACAGCGCGTAGTTCTGGAACACCATGGCGATGTCGCGGTCCTTCGGCTGCATGGTGGTGACGTCCTTATCACCGATGAGGATGCGGCCCTTGTTGACCTCTTCGAGGCCGGCCAGCATGCGCAGCGTGGTGGACTTACCACAGCCGGAGGGGCCGACGAGGACGAGGAACTCGCCATCCTTGATATCAAGGTTCAGATCATCCACGGAGGGCTTGTCGTTGCCCGGGTAGATACGAGTGACGTGGTCGAAAATGACTTCAGCCATGGTTTGTTCATCCTTTCAGAGGCAGGTACGTGCCTCACGATCCGTTGTAAAGGGATTACTGCTTTGTGTTTCTTTACTGTGCTTTGATTCGTTCGTCGCCCTCGACCGCATCGCTGCAATCTCCGACAACCCGCAAACCTCGGCGTTTACTTATCGGATTCCGCACATCACTGCTCGGAATCTGTGGAACACTATACACGAATGTCGCCGCCCGTCAAAGAAAGCGCTTTCGCTGGGCGTTTCGTGTCACTCCGTCGCGTTGTCCCGACGGACTTCCACACGCTCGGAGCCCTTCTCGCGCATGGCCTCCTGCATGGCGCCGACCCACTGGACGCGCATCTGGCGCCAATCCTCGCGCATGTCGTGGAAGAGGTCCGCCAGACCGGGGTGGGCGTCGGCGGCCCGCTCGTCGGAGCCCTTGGACATGGCGAGGCGCAGCAGCCCCAGCAGGTCGCGCAGCGTGTCCGGGATCGTCTCGTCGCCGTCGCCATGCTCCACGTCCCGGCGCAGGCCCTCGATGCGCCGACGCATCAGGTCCGCGTCCTCCGGGTCGATCTTGAGCCCGGCGATGAGCGACTGGCGGATGGTCTCGTAGTCGAGGTTGGCGAAGAAGTTGAGCTGCTGGAGCTTCATGAACCCCTTAAGTTCGGGGAACCGGCCGACGACGTACGCCTCGCGGTCGTCGGCGGCCTTCATCCAGTCGCGCATCAGCTGCGGGTCCAGGCCGGCGGTGATCGACCCCTCGCGCATGCGGTAGTGGTACAGCGCCTCGGGGATGCGCACCACGCGTGTGGCGGCGCCGATCACCTCGCAGATGCGCGAGAGATCCTCGATCTTGCGCCCCACGGGGAACGAGAACCCGCTGCCCTGATAGGTGGACGCCGGCGCGAGGAACGCCCAGAAGTAGCCGTCGATCTCGGCCTTGACCTGCATTTTGACGGCCTCGACGGGCGTGAGCACCTGCACGTGCGAGAAGTCGTTGTGCCGGTAGTCGGAGAGCAGCGGCCTGCCGGAATCGGAGATCGTGTCGAACTGGAACATCACCAGGTCGGCGTCGTACTCGTGCATCGCCTTGAGGCAGTCCTCCACGAGGTTCGGGGCGAGGGTGTCGTCGGAATCGGCGAAGTAGATGTACGCGCCGGTCGCCTGGGCGATGCCGGCGTTGCGCGCGTCGGACAGGCCGCCGTTGGCCTTGTGGATGACGCGCACACGCGGGTCGCGTGCGGCCCACGCGTCGCACATCGCGGGGCATTCGTCGGGCGAGCCGTCGTCGACAAGCAGGATCTCGAGGTTCCGGTACGTCTGCGCCGTGACCGACGCGACGCACGCGTCGAGGTACGCCGCCACCTTGTATACGGGGATGACGACGCTGACCAGCGGTTCGCCGACGGGCGCCGCCGCCGGCGTCACCTCCGGCGCGGCGGACGATGCGGACGGTTCCTGCTGCGACTCACGTTCCATGCGCACCAGCGTAACGCCGTCGGGCGAACGGGACGTGAAGAGAGGAGGCGAACGCGGGCGCGGGCCATGGGCACGCCCATCCCGCATCCGTCACCGTCCCACCACCGTCGGATCCGTGCCACCACCGTCGGATCCGCGCCAACACCGTCGAGTCCGTGCCAACGCCGTCGGCGGAAAGCCAACGTCATCTGCGGCCATACACCCGTTGGCACGGAAACGACGCCTACGGAGCCCCCAGCGTCGTTTCCGTGCCAAGATCGGCACACATACGCCGCTGATGACGTCATCAGCATCGCCGGCGTGCCACAGAGTGGCCGGAAACGCCGCGCAAACCTCCTAAGCGTCGGTTCCGCACCAGGCTTGGCACGGAAACGACGCCTACGGAGCCCGGAAGCGCCACGGACGGCACCGTGCAACACGCATGGCCGGCGACGGCCGGCACATATGCTCCGGCATACCCGGGCCATGGATAGGATGGGTGCCATGAGTGATTTGAGCGCGTTGAACCTCCGTCCGGGCGAGGTGGTGGGCGGCTACACCCTCATCTCCCGGCTGGGTTCCGGCGCGATGGGTTCGGTGTGGCGCGTGCACGACGACGGCGGACAGGTGTATGCGATGAAGATCCTGCGCGATTCGCTGTCCGACGAGGCGTCCGGCGACGGCGCGGACCCCGGCGTGCGGACACCGCAGGACCCGAACCTCAAGGAGAACGTCACCGCGCGCGAGCGCCTGCGCCGCGAGGCGATGGCGCTGAAGCGCGTGGACCATCCCGGCGTGTGCGGCATCGTCGACATGGAGCTCGACGACGCGGTGGCGTTCATCGTCACCGAACTCATCGAAGGCAAGAACCTCAAGGACGACGTGGCCGCGAACGGCAAGTACGTGGGCGACGACCTGGAGCGGCTCGCCCGCAAGCTCATCGACGCGGTGCGCGCCGTGCACGCGGCGGGCATCATCCACCGCGACATCAAGCCGACGAACGTGATGGTGTCCGCGTCCGGCCCGGTGCTCGTCGACTTCGGCATCGCGATGGGCGAAGGCGAAAGCCACGTGACGCGCACCGGCCTGGTGATGGGCACGCCGGGGTTCATCGCCCCGGAGATCATCGACGGCGCCGAATCGAGCGAGGCGACCGACTGGTGGTCGGTCGCCTCGGTGCTCGCGTTCGCCGCCACCGGCGAGCCGGTGTTCGGCACAAAGCCGATGATGGCCGTCCTGGAGCGTGAGGCGTCCGGCAACGCGAATCTCGCCGGCCTGCCGGTGCATACGCTGACCGCGTTCCGCAGCGCCCTCAATCCCGATCCCGCGAAGCGGTGCACGCCCGATCAGCTGCTGCACGCCATCGCGTTGGACGCGCTGATCCCGTTCGCCGCGCTCGACGACGACACGCTCGACAGCACCCTGCCTCATACGACGGGCGACGCCACCGAGGTGATGCGCCCTTTTGACGGCGACGCCACGGCCGTCCTGTCCGACGCCCCGTCCGGTCTGTCCGGCACGGCGGCGCTTCCCGGCACGCGGATGATGCCGGCGACCGCCGCCACGGCCGTCATGCCGCCCGCCGCGTCGGCGCGCGCCGCATGGCGCGACGGCGATGACTGGGACGCCGTGACGGACGCGACGCGCGCGTTGCGTCCGGACCAGTGCACGGTGGCGTTGGCCAGCGATCCGCTCGACGCCGACGACGCCACGGCCATGCTCGCCGACGATGGGGTGCCCGACGTCCCGGCCGTCCTGCCGTCGCGTACCCGGGTGATGCCCGCGATGCGGCATGGCTGGGACATTCCGGACGGTTCCGGACGGACGACGGACGAATCGCGTCGCCGGTTGCGACGGCTTGCGGGCACGTCGGACGACGACGGGACGGCGGCCGCCGAAGAGCCGGAGGAGACGGACGGACCGGAGGAGATGCCGCCCGCCTACGTGCCGTATCGCCCGCAGCAGGAGACGGCATCGGACGGAGGCGTCGGTTCCGCGACCGCCGCGTTGCCGCCGCAGACCCCTGCGACGGACGCCCGTCCGGGCGTCGCGCCCGTGACGGGCACGGTGCCGGCGTTCCTGCGTGAGCCGGCGACGCAGGCGACCGCCGTCATGCCTCCGACCGGGAACGGCGCGCCCGCCACCATGCCGGTCACGCCGATGCGGCCCATGCCGATGCAGTCCGCACCGATGCCGGTCTCGGGATTCCCGCAGCCGCCGCGGATGGGACCGCAGATGGGACCGACGGCGCCCAACCCGGCCGTCGAGGCGCGCATACGCTATCTCCAGCGAGGCAAGGCGCCGCTGTTCGCGTTCACCGTGGTGCCGGCCGTCGCGGCGGTCATCACGCCGACCGCCGGCGTCGTGGCGGCCGCCGTCATCTTCTGGGTGCTGCTCACCATCGGGTGCAGCGCCGACGCGCAGCTCACCCGCGAGGAGCGCCGCGGCGGCGAACGCAGGGGCTCGGACGCGGCCATGCGCGCCGTGCAGATGCCCTGGCATCTGCTCAAGGCGCTGGCCATGGCCGTGGCGCGCACGCTGCTGTTCCTGCTCGTCGACGTGGCCGGCATGACCGCGCTCGTCCTGGTGTTCCAGCTGCCGGTCACGCCCACGCCCACGCCGGGCGGCATCTGGCCATATCAGGTGCCCTGGCCGGTCGAGGGGCCGCTGTCCGCCACGGGCGCGGCACTTGCGTTCATGGCCGCCGCGGCATGGCTCGTCGCCGCGTTCTGGCCGTACACGGCCACGTTGCGGCTCGGTGCCGGCGTGACGCGCGGCAATCCGCCGGTGGCGTAGTTCACCCGGAATTCAACGATGGAGCCCCGTATTGTGCGGGGCTCTGGGCTAGACTGGCGCTCAATGCCCGTCCACACCCCGCATCGCGGCCGTCTGTGGACCGGGGCTGGTCTTCGGTTTGATATTGGGGAAAGGACATACCACCGATGGCATCGAACGCGAACAAGACGGACAAACGCAAGACGCGCGCCGCGCGCCGCGCGGCCGAGGAGGCCGCCGCGAAGGCGAGGGCGGAGCAGGCGGCGAAGGAACGCCGGCAGCAGACCATCATCGGCGCGATCGTCGTGGCCATCGTGGCCGTCCTGGCGCTCGTCGCCGGCATCGCGCTGTGGAAGGCGCACACCTCGGCCGCCGGCAGCGACATGACCGTCCAGGAGGCGTACGACGCGCTGCAGAAGGTGGAGGACAAGCCGAGCACCGCCGACGACAAGGGCGGCGTCATCCTGTCCAAGGACGGCGTGGGCAAGACCGTGGACGACGCCCCCACCGTGGCCGTCTACATGGACTTCATGTGCTCCGGCTGCGGCAACTTCGAACGCACCGCGGGCGAGACGATCACCAAGCTGGTCGAGGCCGGCCAGATCGACCTGGAGCTGCATCCGATGTCGTTCGGCGACCGCTGGAGCTCCGACGAGTACTCGACGCGCGCCGCCAACATGCTGCTGTCCATCACCGAGCAGGACAAGGACGCCAGCCACATCCTCGGCTTCATCACGAACATGTACGCCGAGGACTTCCAGCCGGCCGAGAACTCCGGCAAGAAGACCTCCGACGACCAGATGAAGAAGCAGGCCGTCAACGCGGGCGTGGCGCAGAAGGTGGCCGATGCCGCCGTGACCGACAAGTACACCAAGTGGCTGGACGCCATCGACACGTACACGCCGAAGCGCACCGAGCTGGCGAACGTCTCCGGCCAGCTCAAGGGCTCGATGACCACGCCGACGGTCACCATCAACGGCCACTTCTGGGACATGAACCAGCTCTCCACCGCCTCGCTGACGGCGGACAAGGGCCTGGTGGAGGCCCTGGGCCTCACCGATGACCAGGTGGGCCAGGAGGGCACGCTGCCGTCCATCGGCGCCAGCGGCAAACCGATCTCCCTCACCACCGGCAAGTGACGTCGTCATGGGCCGCCCGCTCGGGCGGCCCATGGTGTATGCTGGTCTCCCGCGCGTGTGCCGCGAAGGGCAACACGCGCATGCCTCTTTAGCTCAGATGGCCAGAGCGGCCGCCTTGTAAGCGGCAGGTCGTCGGTTCGATCCCGACAAGAGGCTCGTCGTGTTCAGGGATGGCGTATACTAGTTGTGCGCCGGGGGCGCGATACAGACTTAACACGGGTAAGCGTCTAGGAGCCTTCCCCCGATTTTGGTTCCCTAGACAGGGCAGGAGTGTCCCCCAACCAACTCCTGTCCCGGTTACAGGGGCGGGAACTTCCCCTTCTCTCCCGCCCCCTTTTTTCTTTTTCTTTGCACTTGTTGCGCTACGATGGCACCGGTATGCCCGGTCGCGCCAACGCGCCGAATTCCGGGCGGGAAAGAGGTATGACTATGGCACGGCGATGGACCCCGCAACGATTCGTGATGTTGCGCCGTATCCGTGTGGCCGTGTGCGTGGTGGCGGTGGTCGCCGCCTCGGCCGCGGGCTTCGGATTCTCCACCCGCAAGGCGGTGGCGCTGGACGTGAACGGCAAGACCACCACCGTCGAGACCTACGCGATGACCGTGGACCGTCTGCTCGAGGAGCAGGGCGTCGACGTGAAGACGCACGACGTGGTGAAGTCCTCCTCCGGCAGCACGCTGACGGACCATGCGGTGGTGAGCGTGCGCAGCGCCTATCAGACCACGGTGAACGTGGACGGCGAGGAGATCCCGTTCTGGACCGTGGCGGACAGCGCCGACCAGCTCATCGGCTTCTTCAAGGCGAACGAGAAGCAGGCGCAGCAGGTCACCGTCAACATCGACAACATCTACAACCAGCTCACCGGCGGCCTGGTCATCAACAAGGAGGGCCCGGTGACGGTGATCGCCGACGGCAAGACCTCCGTAGCCCCGAACGGCAAGCTGCCGGCCGCATCCATCCTCGATTCCAAAGGCATCAACGTGGGCAAGGAGGACCGCGTCAGCGTCACCGAGGACGGCGGCAAGACCATCCTGCGCGTGCAGCGCGTGACCCACGGCCAGGAGACCCGCGTCAAGACGGTGCCGTACGGCACGCAGACCGTCATCGACTCCTCCCTGGATCCGGGGCAGACGGTCATCCAGCAGGAGGGCCAGAACGGCGAGATCACGCAGGTGTACGACGTGACGTACGTGGACGGCGTGGCGGAGAGCGAGACGCTCGTCAGCGAGACCACCACGAAGATCGCGCTCGACAGGATCGTGGCCGTCGGCCCGGAGAAGGTCGAGGACCCGCAGGACACCAGCAACGGCCAGGCGGACGCCGGCAAGAACAACTCGAAGAACGACGACTCCGACACGTCCAAGAACGACAAGACGGACAAGAACGACTCCGGCAAGGACGATTCCAAGAACGACTCCGGATCGAACAACTCGGGCAACTCCTCGAACTCCGGTTCGAACAATTCCGGCAACTCGGGCAACTCCAACAACTCCAATAACTCGGGCAACTCGAATTCGGGCAGCTCGAACAAGCCCAACAACTCCGGCAACTCCTCCAATTCCAACAACTCGGGCAACTCCAACTCCGGCAATTCCGGCAATTCCGGCAACTCCGGCAACTCGGGATCCTCGTCCAACTCCGGCAGCGGCCGCCTGTGGCACCCCACCGTGGCGCAGGCGCAGACCTACGCGGCCGCGGCCGCCGCGCAGCGCGGATGGACCGGCACCGAGTGGGACACGCTCGTGTGGCTGTGGAACAAGGAATCCGGCTGGCTGTGGTACGCCGACAACCCCTGGTCCGACGCCTACGGCATCCCGCAGGCCCTCCCCGGCTCCAAGATGGGCACCGGCTGGAAGGACGACGGCGCCGTCCAGATCGACTGGGGCCTGAGCTACATCGCGCAGCGCTACGGCTCCCCCACCAAGGCGAAGACCTGGTGGCTCGCCCACAACTGGTACTGATCGGCGGAGCGTTCCGCGCGCCATCGCACGAACCGGCATCGCCACCACCCATCGCAGACCCCAACGCATACCCATCGCAATCGCGGAAGGTGATATGAACACCACGACATCGACACGTCACGCATCCGAGGAACCGGACTCCCCCGCCGCAACCGCCGCAACCGGACACCTGCTCGGCGCGGCCGACATCCGCCGCATCGCCGCGGAGGCGGGCGTCAGCCCCACGAAGAAGTTCGGACAGAACTTCGTCATCGACCCGGGCACGGTGCGCCGCATCGTGCGTGAGGCGCACGTCGACGCCGACACGCACGTGCTCGAGGTCGGGCCCGGACTGGGCTCCCTCACGCTGGCCATCCTGGAGACCGGCGCGCGCATGACGGCCGTGGAGATCGACCCGCCGCTGGCGGAACGCCTGCCGCAGACCGTCGCCGAATTCATGCCGGAGGCGTCCGGACGCCTCGCCATAGTGAACCGCGACGCCCTCACCGTCTCCCCGGAGAACCTGACGGACTTCGCCGACGGCGAGCCGTTCACGCTCGTCGCGAACCTGCCGTACAACGTGGCCACGCCGATCATCCTCACCCTGCTGGAACGCTTCCCGAACCTCGAATCGTTCCTCGTCATGGTGCAGAAGGAGGTGGCGGACCGTCTCGTCGCCACGCCCGGCAGCAAGATCTACGGCACCCCCAGCGTCAAGCTCGCCTGGTACGGCGAATCGAGCCGCGCCGGCGTCATCGGACGCAACGTGTTCTGGCCCGCGCCGAACGTCGATTCCGCACTCGTCGCCTTCCATCGCACGCACACGGACGACGGCGCCGACGACGTGGCGCTGCGTCGCGAGACGTTCCGTCTCATCGACGCCGCGTTCGGGCAGCGGCGCAAGACGCTGCACGCGGCGCTGAAGAAGACGGTGCCCGCCGGCGCGTTCGAGTCGGCCGGCATCGACCCGACCCGCCGCGGCGAGACGCTCACCATCGGCGAGTTCACCGCGTTGGCCAAGGCGTGCCTCGCGCAGGCGGCCGACGACGACGCAGACGCCGCCGCGGGCGCCGCGGGCGCCACGGCCGACGACGGCGATGGTGAGGTGACGGCATGACCTCCGCCGTCGCGTCGCCTGCGGACCTCGCCGCCGCGAACGGGCCGCTCGGGACGGCGGGAACGGCTGGAACGGCCGATGCGTCGCACGGACGCCGGAACCACGACGCCCTTCCCGTGTCCGTCAGCGTGGACTGCCCGGCGAAGACGAACCTCACGCTGGAGGTGGGACCCGCCCACGAGCAATGGGGCGGCCGCCACGAGCTCGACACCATCTACTGCGCGCTGAGCCTGACCGACACGGTCACCGCCGACGCGAAACCGGCCGGATCCGGGTTCTCGCTGGACCTCGCCGGCAGGCATCTGGGCGATCTGGCGTCCGGCGCCGCCGACATGCGTCGCAACCACGCGGTGCTCGCCCTGTTCGCGATGGCCGAGGAGGCCGGACGCACGCCGGACGTGGCGCTGTCCATCGACAAGCGCATCCCCGTGGGGGCCGGTCTGGCGGGCGGCTCCGCCGACGCCGCGGCCACGATCCTCGCGCTCAACGTGCTGTGGGGGCTCGACTGGCCGGTGGCGCGCCTGCGCAAGGTGGCGGCCACGCTCGGCGCGGACATGCCGTTCTGCGTGGCGGGAGGCTACGCGCGCGGCACCGGCTACGGCGAGATCATCACGCCCATCGAGGAGGGCTCCGATATGGACCGCGCGCTGCGGGCCGAAGGCTACTGCGGAGAGGTGCTCGTCGGTGCCTATCAGGCGCAGCTGAGCACGCCGAAGGTGTATGCGGCCTTCGACCGCGTCGGCGCCGGGGACGGCCACCGCAACCATCTGCAGCGGGCCGCGGTGGAGCTGCATCCGCGCAGCGGCACGGCCGTGGACGAGGCGCTGCGGGCGGGCGCGCGGCACGCGTTCGTCTCCGGATCGGGCCCTTCGGTGGTGGCGTTCGTCCCCACCACGCAGGTCCGGGAACGGGTGGCCGAGACGTGGCGGCGCAGCGGCGCGGTGGACCGCATCATCGCCGCCGAGGCGCCTGCGAAGCCGCTCATCCGGCCGCATTACGCCTCCATGGACTCCGCGGGCAGCGTCACGGTTGCACGCTAAGGTATTGACAGCACAGCGAACGAAAGGGTAAAGCGCATGGCGGAACAGTATGACGAGCGCGAGGCACGCAAGGCGTATGTACGACGCCGTCAGCAGATCGTGTTCTCCATCACGGCGGCGATCCTCGTGGTGGCGCTTGTCGTGTCCTTCCTGTTCTACTTCAGGATCATCGATGTGGACGAGCAGGTCAAGAAGGAGGAGAAGCCCAACTACGGCGTGGCCGTGGCGTGCGCCGCGAAGAACGAGGACGGCAGCGCCATGGCGTGGGCCGAGCCCGCCACCGTGCCGGTGCGCGTGCTCAACGGCACCAGCTCGATGGGTCTGGCCGGCGCGGTGAAGGAGGCGCTCACGGACCGTCAGTTCAACGTGGTCCTGGCCGACAACTTCACCTCCACGAAGGTGCGGCGCACCACCATCTACTACGGCGTGAACGCCATCAACCCGGCGTACACGCTCAACTCCTACTTCACGGACGCGGTCATGGTGATGGACGACCGCCAGGACCGTCTGGTGGATGTGGTGATCGGCGCCACGTTCAACGATTTCAAGACCGACGCGCAGCTCAAGAAGCGCGGTTCGACCATCAAGGACTTCGAGGGCTGCAAGAGCGCCGAGGCCATGCAGAAGGCCGGCCTGCCGAAGGCCGTCAAGCACACCGAGGTCAACTGACGCGGCGTTCGGCGGCCGTACGCACGCGCGCACAGCCGCCGAGCGGATCCGATGACGATATGACGAAGCCCGGAACCATTGAGGTTCCGGGCTTCGTCATATCGTCGGCGCCGCGTGGGCTCAGTTCTGTGCAGGCTGTGCGTCTGGTGCGTCCTGCGTGTCCGGTGCAGGCTGTGCGTCCGATTCGTCCGATTCGTCCGTCAGCCCATTCTCCCCCGCCCAGCGCCGCAGCTCGGCCACGGCCACGTCGTGCTCCACCGGGCCGTTGTCCAAACGGTATTCGAGCATGTGCCGGTACGCGCGGCCCACCTCGGGTCCGGGGGCCAGTCCGAGGATCTCCATGATTTCGTTGCCGTCCACGTCGGGACGGATCGCGTCGAAGTCCTCCTTCTCCTTGAGCTCCTTGACGCGCGCCTCCATCTCGTCCATCGCGGTGGCGAAGATGTGCGCCTTGCGGCGGTTCTGCGTGGTGGCGTCGGCGCGGGTGAGGCGGTTGAGCCGTTCGTAGAGGTGTCCGGCGTCCTTGACGTAACGACGGACGGCGGAGTCGGTCCACGGCTCGTCCACGTAGCCGTGGAAGCGCAGGTGCAGGTTCACCAGTTCGCTCACGTCCTCGACGATGTGGTGGTCGAAGCGCAGCGCCTTGAGGCGCTTGCGCGTGAGTTTCGCGCCGACGGCGTCGTGATGGTGGAAGCTCACCTTGCCGCCAGGTTCGAAACGTCGGGTCTTCGGCTTGCCGACGTCGTGCATGATGGCGGCGAGGCGCAGCGTCAGGTCGGGCCGCGGCACCGGTCCGTCGTCGCCGGTTTCGAGGGCGACGGCGCGGTCGAGCACGATCATCGTGTGCTCGAACACGTCCTTGTGACGGTGGTGTTCGTCGATCTGCAGTTCCAGCGCGGGGATCTCGGGCAGGACGATGTCGGCCAGGCCGGATTCGACGAGCGCTTCGACGCCGTCGCGCGGCCGGTCGCTGAGGAGCAGTTTGGTGAGTTCGTCGCGCACGCGTTCCGCGGAGACGATGCCGATGCGTTCGGTCATGTCGCTGATCGCCTCGGCGGTCTCGGGCGCGATGCGGAAGCCGAGCTGGGCCACGAACCGCACGGCGCGCATCATGCGCAGCGGGTCGTCGTCGAACGACTGCCGCGGGTCCACGGGCGTGCGCAGGATGCCCTTCGCGAGGTCGTTGGCGCCGCCGAACGGGTCGACGAACTCGAGGTCGGGCACGCGCAGCGCCATCGCGTTGACGGTGAAGTCGCGACGGGACAGGTCGCCTTCCAACGTGTCGCCGTAGGCGACCTCCGGCTTGCGGGAGTCGGGATCGTACGTGTCGGAACGGTAGGTGGTGACCTCCACCTTCACTTCGGTGCCGTCGGGACGCCGGCGCATCGCGCCGAGCGTGCCGAACTTGCGTCCCATGTCCCAGAAGCCGTCGTGGCCGAAGCGCCGCAGGATCGGCTCGAACTGTTCCGGGCGGGCCGACGTGCAGAAGTCGAGGTCGTGGCTGCGGCGATGCAGCAGCAGATCGCGCACCGGACCGCCGACCAACGCCAGCTCGTATCCTTCGGCGGCGAACATGCGCCCCAGTTCCATGGCTTCAGGCCATACTTCGAAATTCACGACAACCCTTTCGGACCGTTTCCTCTTGCCGCTACCAGCATACCGTCACTCGACATGCACACAGACTTGAGTAAGGTGGAAGGCATGATTACGCCCGCGGACCTAGCGCGCATGCTGAGGCATGCCGACGATGCCGCGGCCAACCGTACCCAAAACGGCTTGGAAGAGGACGTGCTGCTGTACACGTCGGTCTCGTCGCCACGTCCGGATGTGACGGGCGGGGGACGTGCCGCAGCCGTCGACGGGACCGTCGCCGACGACGACTCCGATGACGTCGCACCGGCCGACGACGGCCTTTCCGTTCGTATCGCGGACATCATCGCGGACATGCTGCCGCCGGACGACGGCGACGCCCACATCACCAGCATCGACCGGCGTGACGCCTCCGTCACCTCGGTCGTCACGCCGGCCATCATGGCGGGACCCGCCCAACGCGCGGCCCGCCGCTCCCCCACGCCGGCCATGATGCCGCGCCGCCGCACCTCGGACGGCCCCACCACGTTCGCCTCGCTGGACGCGCAGGAACTGCCGGTGGTGCGCGAATACTCGGCCGGCGGCCTCGTGTTCGACGAGACCGGCCGCGTGGCGATCATCGCCCGCCACTCGCGCAGCGGGCATCTGGAATGGTGCCTGCCGAAGGGCCACATCGAAAAGGGCGAGACGCCGCAGCAGACGGCGGTGCGCGAGGTCCACGAGGAGACCGGCATCCTGGGCGAGGTGGTGGATTCCATCGCCACCATCGACTACTGGTTCACCGGCACCACGCAACGCGTCCACAAACTCGTCCACCATTTCGCGCTCCGGAAGATAGGTGGCGACCTCACCGTGGAAGGCGATCCGGACCACGAGGCGGAGGACGCCATCTGGGTCGATTTCAAGGATCTGGACGACGTGCTCAGCTACCCTAATGAACGCAAGATCGCGTGGCTATACGCCAGGAAACTGAACAGGCAGGCAGACGAGTGAACCGATACGCCCCAGCACGGCGCGCGCACCTGTGGTGGCGCGCCATGTCCGGACTTCTTCTCGCCGTGGCGTTTCTGGCGGGAGCCGTGGCGCTTCCGGCGTTCGCCGACGATGCGTCCGGAACATCAGGAACGTCCGACACGGCCTCGACGTCCGACGCATCCGGTACGGACGGCACGCAGGACGCCGACGCGCGGCAGGTCATCGCCCTCAACGGCACGACGTCGCCGGTGACGGCCACGTCCGGCTACCATCTCATGGCCACCGTGACCAACACCTCGCAGGACACCTGGTCGGCCGGCACGTTCACGCTGTCGCTCAACCCGAAGTACTCGTTCACCTCGCGCACGGACATCCAGGAGTGGGCGCAATCGGGCGCCGCCATCCCCACGCGCTCCGTGCTCGGCGAGGTCGATGTGCCCGAACTGGCACCCGGCGACAGCACGGTGGTGAACGTGGACGCCTCCGCAGGCACGGACGCGCTCGAGGCCATCACCGTATGGGGGCCGAAGCCGCTGCTCGTCTCGTACGCGCACGACGGCGCCGTCGAGGAGCTCCACACGTTCCTGACGCGTTCCGCGGAGGGCCTCGCCAACGCGTCCACGCCGGCCATGCAGATCACGATGGCGATGCCGCTGACGAGCGGCCACTGGACGGTGGACACGCAGTCGCTGGAATCACTGGTCACGAACGGCACGACGTCGACGGCGACGACGTCATCGGACGGTTCCGACGCGGCGGACTCGTCGTCGTCGGACGACGCGAACGGCACCGTACGCCGCGACCTGTCCGCGGCCGTCCTCGACGGCGACCACACGCGTTTCGACACCACGCTCTCGCAGACCCTGTCCAAGCACCCTGGGCTGCAGACCGTGGCCGACCCCACGTATCTGTCCGCCCTGGCCATCCCGCCGAAGGTCACCGCCATCAGCCAGCCAGCCGGCTTCGACATCACCGCCTACGCGGCGATGGACGACGCGGACGGCTACACGAACGCCGGCGTCACCACGGACTCGTGGAACGCCGACACGGCGACCGCCTGGTACCGTGCGGCCCTGGGCGACCAGAAGGCCAAGTCCACGGCCATCGCATGGCAGGGCAAGGCCAAATGGACGTTGAAGGCGCTCACCGAGGCGCGCCGGCAGGGCTATTCCACGGTGGTGTCCACGTACGACTTCGAATCGACCGGCACGGACACCGTGCACACCGGCACCACCATCGTGCCCACGGACGCCGGCGACGTCACCGTGCTGGTGGAGCAGCGCGAGCTGGGCAACCTGGCCAAGGGCGAGGCCACCAGCCGCAAGGCGCTGGCGGAATCCACGGAGGCGGGGCGTCTGGCGCGCTTCGTCGCGCAGAGCGCGTTCTATCAGATGGAGCAGCCGTACACGGCGCGCAACCTGCTGGTCTGCTTCTCCGCGGACGCCGCGGCCTCCACCATCGACGCGTTCATGGGCGCGGTGGAATCGTCGCCGTGGCTCGAGCTGACCGACTTGGACACGCTGGCCTCGACCACCCCGTACACGACGGGCGAGGAGGCGAAGGCCGCCGTGCCGGACGCGTCCGGCCTGAGCGACACGGACGCCGCTTCAATCCATGACGCGCTGTCCGCGCTGGTGTCCGCCCGCAACGACATCGTGCGTTTCCGCGACGCCATTTTGGCGAAGGACGAATCGTCGTCCGGTTCCGGCAGCGGCTCGTCCAACGCGCAGGCGCTGGCCCGTCAGGACGCGAAGGCCACCGCCCGGCTCACCGGTTCCGCCCGTTGGGCGGCCGACCTGCTGGCCGCGCACGACCAGCTCGCGTTGCACGCGATGGCCGCCGACGGCGGCTCCTCCGCGTTGGGCACGGATGCGACGAGCGTGCTGCAGGGCGCGCGACAGCTGTCGTCGGACGTGATGTCCGGCGTGACGCTCACGCCTTCGGAGGCGGTGACGATGCTTTCCGAGACCGCCTCGATGCCGGTGACGGTCAGCAACGTCACGCCGTATCCGGTGACCATCCAGGTCTCGTCGATCACCGATTCCCCGGAGATCGTCACTTCCCGCCGCGTCACCGTCACCGTGCCGGCGCGTTCCGAGGCGCAGGTCACGTTCTCGCTGCGCGCGGCCACCTCCGGTTCCACCTCGGCGAGCGTGTCCCTCGAGGACCGTGAGGGCCGCTCGTTCGGTTCCGTCCAGCACACGGACGTCACGTGCGTGCTCAAGATCAGCGACAAGACCGGCTTCGTCATCATCGGGTTCGCCGTGCTGCTCGGCGCGTTGGGCCTGTGGCGTCAGTTCAACCGCAAGAAGGATCCCGACGAATGAGTTCCAACGTCGGCCGCAATTCCCTGATCATGGCATCGGGGACCATGGCCTCTCGTATCACCGGACAGGTGCGCACCATCCTGCTGGCCGCGTGCCTCGGCACCACCGGCATCGCCGCCAACGCGTATCAAACCGGTTCGATGATTCCGCAGGTGCTGTTCACCGTCATCTCCGGCGGCATCTTCAACGCGGTGCTCGTGCCGCAGATCGTGCGCACGCTCAAGGCGCATGACGCGCAGGAACGGCTCAACAAGCTCATCACCCTGGCCGTGGTGATCCTGCTGGCCATGACCCTGCTCATGATGGCCGCCACGCCGCTGCTCACCCTCCTGTACCTCAACTCGAGCTGGGACCCCGCGCAGCGCGCGTTGGTGAACGCGTTCACGCTGTGGTGCATGCCGCAGATCTTCTTCTACGGGCTGTACACCGTGCTCGGGCAGATCCTCGCCGCGCAGGACAAGTTCACCGCCTACGCGTGGAGCTCGGTGGGCGCGAACGTCATCAGCTGCGCCGGCTTCACCGTGTTCCTCGTCCTGTTCGGCCCGGCCAGCCGCCAGCCGCTCCAGTTCTGGGACGAGGGCAAGATCTTCCTCACCGCCGGCACCTGGACGATCGGCGTGGCCTTCCAGGCGCTCATCCTGTTCGTTCCACTGATGCGCAGCGGTCTGAAGTACCGTCCCCAGTGGGGCGTGTCCGGCATCGGCCTCAAGGCCATGGGCCCGGTGGCCGCATGGAGCATGGGCGTCATGGGCATGCAGGAGATCACGAACATCGTCAACGCCCGCATCTCCAACGGCGCGCCGTTTGCCGGCGGGGACCTGTACGGCATCGCCGGCAACGGCTCCTACCAGAACGCGTTCACGCTGTACATCCTGCCGTATTCGCTCATCGCCACCTCGGTGGCCACCGCCATCTTCCCGAAGATCTCGCGTGCGGTGGCGGACCGCGACATGGACGGGGCGCGCACCGACCTGAGCGGCGCCCTGCGCAACGTGCTCGTCCTCATGATGTTCTTCACGATGGCGATCCTCGTCATGCCGGTCGAGATCACCATCGCGCTGCTGCCCAGCGTGAGCGTGCCGGAGGCGCAGCTCATCGCGGGACCGATGATGGCCCTGACGATCGGCCTGCCCGCCACCAGCGCGTACCTGCTCATCCAACGCACGTTCTACGCGTTCGAGGACGGCCGTTCGCCGTTCCTGTTCCAGCTCATGACGAACACCATCCAAATCGTCATCGAAGTGGGCATCATGCTGCTCGCGCCGCCGCAGTACTGGACGGCGGGCATCGGACTGGCCATCTCGCTGAGCTACCTGCTGAGCTTCCCGTTCCTCGTGGTCATGCTGCGCAAACGGTTCGACGGACGCCTGGACGGCCGCCGCATCGCCTCCACCGGCCTGAAGACGCTCGTCGCGGCCGTGGTGGCGGGAGTGGTCGCCAAGCTGCTCTCCAGGCCGATCGAGGCCCTGCTGGGCTCGTCGCTGGAGCCCGGTCACGAGCACCTCAACTGGATGCAGGCGTTCCTGTTCTGCGCGATCGTGACCGCGGTCACGGCGGTCGTCTACGCGGTCATGCTCATGGCGGTGCGCTGCGAGGAGTTCACCGCGCTCTCCTCCTCCGTGCTGCGCCGTGTGACGGGCCGTCGCGACGCGGCCGCGGCGGCGCCGGCGCCGGCGTCGTCGGCCGCGTCGTCGGCGTCCGAAGCCGTCCACAGTGACGACGCCGGAAACGCGGACATCCCGATGCCGCAGGACGCCTCCGGAACCGCACCCCACACACCCCGCACGGTGTCGTCGCACCCCCACGACACGCAACTGTGAAGCAAGGGCAAAGCCCCGACGAAACCGCTTTCGACACGGGCATGCCCATGGCTAGAATGTCTACAGCGCCATCGGAAGTCATGCATGGCGCGGCCGTCACGCATCACGGAGTCGAAGGAACTATGAAGCCTCAGCTGGGAGACACGCTTTTCAACCGATACACACTGGTCACCCTGCTTCGAGACGTTTCGTACCTGCAGGCGTGGAAGGCCACCGACCGTGTGCTGGCGCGCGAGTGCCAGCTGTTCATCGTCACCGATCCCGCCGTCATCGGATCCGTCTCGTCCATGGCCACGGAAGTGGGCCGCAAGGCCGGCGTCAATCCGGTGCTCCAGTTCCGCAAGGCCGGCCAGACGGCCGTGCTCGTCACACAGATCGAACAGGGACTGTCCCTGCACGAATACCTGCTCGGCAAGGCGAGCGGCACGTTCAGCTTCGAAGCCATCCGCACGGTGATCGGCGAGGCCGCCGGCATCGCCTCCGGATTGCAGGAGCCGCGTCTGAGCGTGGACACCATCCGCATCTCCACCAGCGGCGTGGAATTGGCCGACGCGCCGTTGGCTTCGCTGCTCGTCGACATGACCCGTCCCGCGACGGGCGAGGCAGCCAAGGAGGAGGAGCAGCTCCCCGTGGAGCAGCTCGCCATCCGCCAGCTCGCGTTCGTGATGGCCGCGCTGGTCATGCGCGCGCCGGCGCTGTCCATCGATCAGGTGGACCTGCACGCCATGCCCGACGATCTGCCGCCCGAATTCAAGGTCATCATGGCCCGCGGTCTGGAGCTGCCCGATGAGGCCGGCAACGCCAGCGAGCCGATGCTCACGCTGGGCGAGCTCACCGCGCTGTTGGGCGAATGGACGCCGCTGGGCAAGCTCTCCGGTCACGATCTGGCCGTTCCCGGCGAGTCCGGCAACGGATCCATCGCCATGGCCGCGCTGGTCGAGGCCGATCCACAGTTCAAGCCGGTGTCGCTGCCGGACGACGTGGTGACCCGGGAGAAGCTGCGCAACCTCACCATCGACCACGCGCCCACCGAGGCGGAGGCTGCCGAACACGCGGACCGCGTGGTGGCCCGCCAGAACCGCGAGGCGTTCGAATCGCTGCCGGCCGATCCGGTCATCGACGTGAACGGCCCCCGTTCGCTGTGGCATCTGGCCGCCGGCGCGACGGGCGGCCCGCTGGGTTCCGACACGTCCACCGGAGACATCCCGCTGCCGGAACGCAGGAGCCAGCGTCAGCAGCCCACGGTCGCCATCCCCCGTGCGGCGATCGGCCGCGACATCGATGCGACCATTCCCGGCGATGCCTCGGCAGACCTGTTCCACGAGTTCTCGTTCCAGACATATCCCGCGCCTGCGCCGATGCCGAACACGTTCGGTCCGGGTGAGGAGACCACGCGCATCCCCATCATGTCGGAGAACCAGCCGACGATGGCGTTGGACATGTCCGCGATCCGCAGCGAGCTGCCGCCCCGTCCGGAAGGCGCGTCCGCATCCGGTGCGTCCGGCTCGCATGATGCGTCCGGTGCCGTTGCGCCGGGGGCGTCCGGTGCCGCGCCGTCGTTCCCGCCGCATGCGATGGATGATTCGACGATCGTGACGGGTGATGCGGAGCGCACCTCCCGCACCGGGAACGTGGAATCGTACGTGATGTCCCCGGTGGGTCAGCTGCCGCCGAGTTTCGTGCCCCGTCCCGCACAGTCCGTGGAGGAGTCTTCGGAACCGGACGACAACCTGTCCGACCATCGCCTGTTTGGCAATGTGCGAATCACCGTGGCGGTGATCACGGTGGCCGTGGTGCTCATCGCGGCCGCGCTGACCGTGGCGCTGGTGACGTTCCACAACAATTCGAACTCCGGCAACAAGGGCGACGATGCGAACCAGTGGCCCGAACAGAACCTCAACGACGTGCCGTTCGGCGACAGCGGTTCGCAGAAGAAGACGTCCACGAATGCGCATGGCGCGGCCGCGGATGACATCGTGCTCGTCGATGTGACCGCCGCCTATTACCGTCGCTGAACCGGCTCACGTCGACCGTAGACCGCGTATAAGCGGCGGCACGTACGCGTCAGTACGACGGAACCCCTGCCAGGAGCGAAAGACTCCCTGGCAGGGGTTCTGCGTATGTTTCGGCGCCCGACCTGGAACCTGTCCTGTGCGCGTCGGGCCGCGCCTACGCCAGATAGGCCTGTGCGTCGAGCGCGGCGCGGCATCCCATGCCTGCGGCGCTGATGGCCTGACGGTACACGCGGTCCACACAGTCGCCGGCGGCGAAGACGCCCGGATGCGAGGTGCATGTGCCGGTACCATCGACGAGCACATAGCCGTCGCTGTCCTTGTCGACCAGACCGCCGAGGAATCCCGTGGCGGGCGTGTGGCCGATCGCCACGAACACGGCCGACGTGGTGAGCGTACCGGTCTCGCCGGTCACGGTGTTGCGGATGTCGATGCCGGTCACCTCGCCTGCCGTCGGTACGGCGAGCGGCAACGACAGACCGCCACCGAGCGACAATCCGCCGGCGGGTCCGCCGAGGTTGAGGTTCAGTCCGCCCGGAGCCGGCGTGGATACGGTCGAAGCGGCCGACACCGACGGCGTCGCGGCCGGAACGCCGCCATGGATCGCGGTGACGACCGTATCGGTGAGCAGCGTGAGTTTCTCGTTCGCACGCGCACGTTCCACCATGATGGCCGACGCGCGGAATTCACCGCGGCGATGGATCAATGTGACCGACGAACCGAAGCGCGTCAGGTACAGCGCCTCCTCGAACGCGGAATCGCCGCCGCCGACCACGACGATGGGCTTGTCCCGGAAGAAGAAGCCGTCGCACGTGGCGCAATAGGAGACGCCGTGACCGGAGTACTTCTCCTCGCCGGGGACGCCGAGCTTGCGGTAGGTGGATCCGGTCGCGACGATCACCGCACGGGCATCCAGCCCCTCCCCCGTATCCAACGTGAGACGGAACGTCGGCTTGTCCGCGGGAACGTCATTTCCGTCGGCAGGCATCGCTTCGACGGATTCGACGTCGGCCTGCACGAATTCAGTACCGAACTTCGCGGCCTGCGCCTTCATCGCGTCCATCAGGTCAGGGCCGAGGATACCGTCCGGGAACCCCGGATAATTCTCCACCTCGGTCGTATTGACGAGCTGCCCGCCCGGGGTCAGCGCGCCGGTCACCATGACCGGCTGAAGCCCCGCACGGGAGAGATAGATCGCCGCCGTATATCCGGCGGGTCCGGAACCGATGATCACCACGTTACGCAAAGTCATGTTCCCCACCCTATCAAAGCGTCGGTCCGTCCCGGCGTCTTTCGGCGCTACGCATACGCCGGGTGGCATGAACGTCACGTGGAACGTCGCATATGACGCCACATATGACAGTGAGGGTGATGCGACATGAATCATGTCGCATCACCCTCACTGGACGGCGGTCGGAACGTACGGCGTATGGAGCCGAATCAGACCCACTGCCCCTTGCCATCGGACGACGAGGAGGCGTCGCCCTTGTCCGGCATGAGCAGGCCGAGAATGCGGTCCATGTCCTCCGGCGAGGAGAACACGATCTCGATGCGCCCATGCTTCGGCGTGCCCTTGATGCTGACCTTGGTGTCGAAACGGTTCTCTAGGTTCGTCTGAATGGGTGAGCCGGCCCACGGGTTGTTCTTGTTCGTCTTGGGCTTCTTGGGTTCCTTGCTTTCCAGGTTCGCCATGGAGACGATTTCCTCGGTGCTACGCACGGACAGCCCCTCGGCGATGATCCGGTTGGCAAGCTTGTCCATGCTCGCCGTGTCGTTCAGGCCGAGCAGTGCGCGCGCATGGCCGGCGGTTAGGATGCCCGCGGCGACCTTCTTCTGTACGGAAGAAGGCAGGTTGAGCAGACGCAGGGTGTTTGCGATCTGCGGACGGGACTTCGAGACCGACTTGGACAGCTGGGCCTGGGTGAGGCCGAACTCATCGATCATCTGCTGGTAGGCGGCCGCCTCTTCGAGCGGGTTGAGGGCCACGCGATGCAGATTCTCAAGCAGGGCGTCGCGCAGCATGTCGTCGTCGGCCGTCGTCTTGACGATCGCCGGGATGGTGTCGAGTTCCGCAAGCTGGGACGCACGCCAACGACGTTCGCCCATGATGAGCTCGTACGGGCTGTCGAGATGGCCGTCGAAGCGGTTGGCGGGCTTATGCCCCTCCTGCTTCCTGCGCGCCTCATCGATCTGCGCCTGCGGACGCTTGCGCACGACGATCGGCTGCAGTACGCCGACTTCCTTGATGGAGGCGGCGAGTTCGTTGAGGTCGTCCTCGTCGAAGACGGTACGCGGCTGATGTGCGTTCGGTCCGATTTCGTCAAGCTTGAGTTCGGCGAGGTATCCGCCGACGACCGGCTTGAGCTCCGGCTCCTTGTCCGTATCCTTATCGCCCTTGGCATCCGTTGCGGAGGACGGTGTTTCACGTGAAACCTTGTCGTCCTTCTCTCCGGCATCAGCGGATGACGACGGCTCGACAGCCGTAATCGCCTTCTTCGCCGGCGCCGGCGTGATGCCGACGGTATCACTGAAGAACATGTCGCTCGGATGCGCGATGTCGTCGAGCGTCGGCATGGCGGCGCGACGGTTCTTGGAGGAGGTCTTCTTCGCGGGCTTGGCTTCGGTCTTCGATGCAGGCGCAGGGGCGATGGGCTTCACGACAGGCTTCACCGCGGACGGTGTTTCACGTGAAACCTTCAGCTCCTTCTTCTCGGACTCCTCCCCCGGCAGGTCGGGGAACAGTGCGCCCAGGCCCTTGCCAAGACGGGATTTCGATGCCATATCGATCAGGCCTCCTTCATGCGTGCTGCGATGGCGTCCAGAACGGACGGCGAACGACGTGCGATTTCCAGTGCGGCTTCAGCGTATGAAATCGCGCCCATGCCATGCGGATCGTAGGCGATGACGCTCTTGCTGAAGCTCGGAGCCTCGGAGATCTTCACCGTGCGCGGGATGGTGGTGTCCAGCACGATGGACGGATAATGCTGCTTGACCTCGTTGAACACCTCACGGCTCAGCAGCGTACGACGATCGAACATGGTGACCAGCATCGTGGAAACGGTGAGACTCGGGTTGAAGTGGTCCTGTACCAGTCCGATCGTGTTGATGAGCTGGCCGAGACCTTCGAGTGCGTAGTACTCCGCCTGAATCGGAATCAGCATCTCATGAACCGCGCACATCGCGTTGATCACCAACAGGCCAAGGCTCGGCGGGCAGTCGATGAACACGTAGTCGTAGTGGACCTCGGAAGCATCGAGATAAGCGTCGAGCGCCTCCTTGAGCAGGGTGTTGCGATTCGGCAGATCGGCCACCTCGAGTTCAGCGCCGCTCAAGTCGATGGAGGCCGGCACGACATCCAGGGTCTCGAAGTCGGGGCACTGATGCTTCACCTCGGCCAAGGACAGACGGCCTTCGAGCACGTCGTACACGGAGGGCTCCCCCGAGGCGTGACGCACGCCGAGTGCGGTGGAGGCGTTGCCCTGCGGATCCATGTCGATGACAAGAACCTGCGATCCACTGTTCGCAAGAGCCGCGGCGATGTTCACCGTGGACGTGGTCTTGCCGACGCCGCCCTTCTGGTTGGCAACCGCGATGAGTCGCGTACGCGACGGCTTTGGATAGGTCGCCTGCTGCAGGCGGGCGTACCGGCTGGACTCCTGTGCGATTTCAGCTCCGACCGACGAACTTCCCTCGCTGAAGATGCGCTTCAGCGTCTGTTCGGCGGACTCCATAGGCTCCTGATGCTCAGCCACGACTCCTCCTTGGCAACATAACTCGCTCCAGTTTCTCTATGCACATGGACAGGAATCCACATGCCACGAAGTTATCCACAAAAATGTGGATAACTGTGGATAACTCGACTCCCGGTTATCCACACGATGTTTTCCACAACGTCTTTGGTCAATATTTCCAACGATTTTAGGTTTCGGCCGAGTGAACGTTG
The DNA here is from genome assembly GCF_019331725.1 of Bifidobacterium saguinibicoloris. GTDB lineage: Bacteria > Actinomycetota > Actinomycetes > Actinomycetales > Bifidobacteriaceae > Bifidobacterium > Bifidobacterium saguinibicoloris. Next base: position 15,371 of record NZ_JAHBBF010000013.1, on the reverse strand, counting down.
AATTGTGGATAACTTTTCGGCAGTCTACAAATTGTGGATAACTGCCTCCCTTATCCACATCAATCCGCGTTCACATCGACCTGCTCAGACCGTCCCATGTCATTGCTTGTCCACCAGCACGATATGCGTGGGCTCCAGGCCGGGGCCGACCGGGGCTTCGCAGACACGCGGGTTGGCGCCGTGACGCTTGGCGATCTCCTTGGCCGCCTTGTCGATCTCCGCCTGTGCCGAACGTCCTTTCAAGGCGACCAGTCGCCCATGCGGCTTCAACAGCGGCAAGGTCCATCCGGACAGCTTCGTCATCGGCGCGACGGCACGGCAGGTCACCACCGCATACGGGTGCAGCTGACGGTCATGCCGCATCGCGTCGATGACCTCTTCGGAACGTGCGCGGAACACGCTCACGTTCTTCAGACCCATCTCGTCACGGCATTCCTTCAGCCATGCGACGCGACGTTCCATCGGTTCGATCAGTGTGAACTCATGATCGGGCAGGCAGGCGGCCGCGACCAGACCGGGGAACCCTCCCCCACTGCCGACGTCGGCGACCGTCTTGAATCGGACACCCTTCGTCGCCTCACGCACGAACGGCACGATGGCCGCCGAATTGAGGATATGCCGCTCCCAGATGATGTCGACGTCACGCGGGCCGATGAGTCCGCGCGGCTCTCCCTCCTGTTCGAGTTTCACGTGAAACACCTGCAATGCGGGCAGGGCGTCCCCCAGCACTTCGGCAAGAATCGGCGAGCCCTCAAGTTGATCCGTCATATCACTCCGCTTTGGTCAGGCCGCACGCGGCGGCATCAGAACGGCCCCTCGCCTGAAGGTGAGGGGCCTCGATGAAAACCCGGTCACTCCTCGATGTCGTCGTCACCCTCATCCGTCTCGGCGTTCGCCCGCAGATAGATGGTGACGTAGCGATGCGGTTCCTCGCCATGGGAGCGGGAACGCAGCCCCTCCTCGCGCACGACGTCATGGACGACCTTGCGCTCGAAGGAGTTCATCGGCTTGAGGTTCACCGGTTCGCCGGTCTCCTTCACCTCGTCCACCGCGTCAAGGGCGATGTCATGCAGACGCTGACGCTTGCGCTTGAGGAAGCCGTCGACGTCGACGATGAGGCGCGAACGTTCGCCGGTCTTCTGTTGGACCGCCAGTCGGGTGAGCTGCTGCAGGGCGTCGACGACTTCGCCGTTGCGTCCGATGAGATGCTTGATGTCGGTATCGTCGTCGGCGACGATCTGCACCATCGGACGACCATTCCTCACGCCCATCTCGATGTCGCCGTCGTAGTCGGCGATGTCCAGCAGACCTTCGAGGTAGTCGGCCGCGATATCGGCTTCGTCATTGAGCTGATCGACGGTCTTGTCGTCTTCCTGGGTCATGGATTCCTCCTTGTTTCGAGGGTTCTATGGTAACAGTCTAAACCAGCGGCACTTGGGTCCCCCGCCGTGTGCCGGGATAGTTCGGCCCGATGTTCCACGTGAAACATCGGGCCTAACTTACTCACTTCTTTTTGCTGCGCTTGCGCTGCGGCTGCTGACGCTGGAATCCCTGCGTCGCCTTCTTGTCCGCTTCGTCCTTGGCCTTGGCGAGCTCCTCTTCCTCGAGGGACGGCAGTCCGGCCTTGGCGCGGCGGACGTTCTCGTTCTTGTGGTCGCGGATCTTCTTCTCGTCGGCGGCGGGCGAGCCCGGCGTCGGGAAGGCGTACAGCTGCCAGAACGTACGCAGCAGGTTGCACACGTTGTTGGTCAGCCAGTAGACGAGCACGGCGAACGGCATCGTGAAACCGGAGAAGATGTACATGAGCGGCATGATCCACAGCATGGTCTTCTGCATGGTGGCGGCCTGCCCCTGCATGGTGGCCGGGTTCATGTTCCGGTTCATGTTGAGCCACTGCATGTAGAACATGCAGGCGCACATGAGCACCACGAAGGAGACGATGACGACCTTGCCGACCGTGTCCGCGGTGCCGAACATGTCGGTCACGCTCACCAGGCCGAACACCTTGGACTTGGCGAACTCCTGCGCGGTGGCCACATCGAAGGCGCCGAGCGCGGCGCGCTTCCCACGGGCGATGAACGGGATGGCGGAGAGTACATAGAACATGCACATGAACACGGGGCCCTGCACCAGCAACGGCAGGCACGAACCAGCCGGATTCGCGTCGTTGTCCTGGTAGAGCTTCATCATCTCACGGCTCATGGCCTCTTTGCTGGCCTGATCCGTCTTGCCCTTGTACTTGTTCTGGATGTGCTGCATCTTCGGCTGCAACGCCTGCATCTTGCGCATCGACTTCATCTGCTTGTAGTAGATGGGGAAGATGCACGCGTGCACGACGAGCACGAGGAAGATGATCGACAGCACCCAGGAGACGCCGACGCGCGGCATGAACAGGGAGAGGAACTCGTGGAACAGGTTCATGATCTGCGTCATGAGCCATTCCACCGGGGTCAGCAGCTTATACAGCCATCCCCAGAATCCGCTGTCCAGCATGAATTGGTTTTGGTTAAACATCGTTCGGGATTACCTCACTTATCGGCCGGCAACGGCGTCAATCGCGGCTCCTCATGGCACGACGACCATGAAAAACGATAGAACAGGGAAAAGCGCTGCGGCACATCATCGATGCCGCCACGATTCCACGGTCGGCATCTCAGCAGCCGCAACACCGCCAAAGTCCCCCCGCGGACGGCACCGAAACGCTCGATGGCCTGAATCGCATAGTTCGAACAGCTGGGGTAATACCGGCAGCAGGGCACGGCGCGCCGTGCGGAGAACGTGCGCTGATACCAGCGCACCGCCCGCAGCATGCCATCCCCCAACGCGCTCATGATTCCTGCGTCACCTTGCGGGACACTTTGGCGAAACCGGAGGCCATTTGCTCGTCCAAGGACTGGAACGACGCGGATGCGGCGCTTGGCTTCGCGCGAAGCACGATGTCGATGCCCTCGGGAAGTCGGTCCTCATACCGCGCGGCCAGCACGCGGAAACGACGCTTCACCGTATTGCGGGTAACCGCGTTACCCACCGCTTTGGATACGGCAAGACCCACGCGCCGTGCCTGCGGCGTCACATTCCCGTGAACGACCGAATCGCCGCGCACCAGATAGTGCACGACGATGTCATTGCGGGATATCTTGTGACGGCGCTTGAGCACGGCGACGAAATCACCGTGGCTTTTCAGCCGTTCCAAACGAATCTCAGCCGTCGAAAACCGGAAATCAGGCGGCCAGGGTCTTGCGGCCCTTGGCGCGGCGACGGTTGATCATGGCGCGGCCGGAACGGGTGCGCATGCGCGCGCGGAAGCCGTGCTTCATGTGACGACGACGGTTGTTGGGCTGGAAGGTCCTCTTCATAATCGCTCCTAAGTCTTTCGGCCACGCTTACGCGCGGCTCACACGTGAGTCAAGCTATACCAAACTACCCTCACCCCTCCCCAGACGTCAACATGCGGGCATTTTATTCACAATTGGCCCCTTGGACGCACTGCGTTCACCGTGCCGGAACGTTGGTATGACGCCACTGCGCGCATGGAAGTTATCCACAAATTACACTTGTGTTATTCACATTCCAATGATTGCAACACGCAAGCCTGTGGATAACTTCCCCGGTCTTGAGTAAAAATAGTACGCGCACTGTATTCGCGCACGGACGGAGAAAGGAACGGTATGGCCGCAGAGTCGAACGACCCCGTAGCGCAGGCCAACCGTATCTGGTCCGACACGCTGCGACTGCTCAAGCAGAACTCCTCCCTGTCCCCCCGGGACAAGGGGTGGCTCGAGGGTGTGTACCCAGAGGCGATGTTCGGCACGACGATCGTGCTGTGCGTCGAGAACGCCGGAACCCGTCAGGCGTTGGAGAACGAACTGCGCAAACCCCTGCTCGATGCCCTTCGACTCGTGACCGGCCAGGACATGTTCCCCGCCTTCAAGATCACGCCGCGCGAGCAGCATGCCGAACCGGCGCCGCAGCCCCAGCCGGCGAAACCGGCCAAGCCGAAGGTGCCGACCCCGGCGGACGTCGTGGGGCGCACGCCCTCCATCGCCGATCTGGCCAGACAGCCGTTCGGCTCCCGAGGCCCCGTCCCCAAGGTGCCGACCACGGTCCCGACCGCTGCGCACCAGCCGCAGCAGACCACGGACTATCCGATCAGCCGCAACAAGGTGGCCCGCGATCCGGAGACCCACCTCAACAAGAACGCCACGTTCGACACGTTCGTTCCCGGCGATTCCAACCGTTTCGCGCGAACCGTGGCCCTCGCCGTGGCGGAGGGCTCCGGCCGCGACTTCAACCCGCTGTGTATCTACGGCGGCTCCGGTCTGGGCAAAACGCATCTGCTCAACGCGATCGGCAACTACGCACTCGTCAAGGATCCGAGCCTCAAGGTCCGATACGTGAATTCCGAGGAGTTCACCAACGAGTTCATCGAGGCGCTGCAGAACCCGAACCAGTCGCAGGGGCAGATCGCGGAATTCAACCGCCGCTACCGCGAGGTCGACGTGCTGCTCATCGACGACATCCAGTTCCTCGGCGGCAAGGAAGCCACCCTGGAGCAGTTCTTCCATACGTTCAACGCGCTGCACCAGGCGAACAAGCGCATCGTCATCGCCTCCGACGTGGCGCCGAAGAACCTCAAGGGCTTCGAGGCGAGGCTCATCTCCCGCTTCGATTCGGGTCTCACGGTGGATGTGAAGCCGCCGGACCTGGAGACGCGCATCGCCATCCTGCGCATGATGGCCTCGATGAACCACAGCAACATCCCCAACGATGTGCTCGATCTCATCGCCGAACGGTTCACGGAGAACATCCGCGAACTGGAGGGCGCGCTCACCCGCGTGACCGCGGTGGCGAGCCTGAGCAACCAGCCGGTCACGCGCGCGATGGCCGAGCAGACGCTGCAGGATTTCTTCACCACCGACGTGGAGGTGAAGCCCACCGACATCATCAGCCAGGTGGCGAAGTACTTCCATCTCACGTTCGACGACATCGTGGGCCGCTCGCGCATGAAGAGCATCGCCATCGCACGTCAGGTGGCCATGTACCTCACCCGCGAGATGACGAGTCTGAGCCTCGTGGACATCGGCAAGGTGTTCGGCGGCAAGGACCATACCACGGTGATGCACGCCTGCGACCGCATCAGCAACGAGATGCAGGAGCGCCAGGAGGTCTACAACTACGTGATGGAGCTCACCGTGCGCCTCAAACAGGGCAACGCCGACATCGACAAGTAGCACGCTCGTCCAGCAGAATCGTTCTGGGCGAGCGTTTTTCGCATGTTGCCCGCCGCACGGCGAAAACCGCCGGAAACGTTCGTCAGGAGCGATCCTGCGGGCCGGCGCGTGTCCGGCGGCCCTGGCAATCGTCCATTCCGGGACGTCCGGACGCCGCCCGCATGACCATTCCATGCCATTCCCACCGTCTCCGCCCGGAGGCCTCCATCCGGGAGAATCACGCACAGCGAACGTTTTCGGGGGTTTTCGGAGCCGCTCGGGAAAACCGTCGAAATCGTTCGTCAGGAGCGATTCTGACGGACGGAAGCCCCCGCAACACTCCGAGCGGACGACGATTTTACGGAAAAGTTATCCACAGCGTTATCCACAAATGTGGGTAACCGCGGTGTATAACCGGTGGATTACCCCGGGTTCCGTTGTGGAAAACCGGTGGATGAGACCCATCCCATTGTGGATTACCGCGTGATGAGCATGAGCCTGTGGATAAGTCGGCCAGTTATCCACATTACTTGGCACCAGTTATCCACAATCGGCACCCCACCCTGAAGCCAGTCGGCAGAACGGGCGCGCGACGTTTTCCACACTATCCACAAGCCTTATTACGACTACTACTTACGTTCTCTCTCCACTCACCATCACCTGTACCCTCACCTTCCCCGCGCGAGGACGGCGGCAGCCGCCCGAGTCGCTAGAATGAGACCCAGCCGGACAACCGCACGCCGAACCGTGTGAGAACCGATCGCGTGAACGAAACCGAACCACCGAAAGCAGGAACCATGAAGGTCGAAATCGAATCCGCCGCACTTGCCGACGCCGTGGCATGGACCACCCGCGTCATCGACGCCCGTCCGTCGAACCCGATTCTCGCCGGCATCAAGCTCGAAGCGGTCGACGGAACGCTGCAGTTGTCCGCGTTCAACTACGAGATTTCCGCCCGCCACCACATCGAGGCCGGCGTGGATGAGCCCGGAACCGTGCTCGTGCTCGGCAAACTGCTCGCCGACATCACCAAATCGCTGCCCGCGGAGAAGACCTACCTCGCCACCGACGGCTCCACGATGACCATCACCTCCGGCAAGTCGACATTCACGCTGCAGCTCATGCCTGATGCCGAATACCCGGATTTGCCCGGAATTCCGCCGAAACTCGGCCAGGTCGACGCGCCGACGTTCGTGCAGGCCGTGGCTCAGGCGTGCGTCGCCGTCTCCCGCGAGGAGAACCGCCCGGTGCTGACCGGCGTGCGCATGCAGTTCGACGGCGACAAGGTGATCATGACTTCGACCGATCGTTTCCGTCTGTCGCGCGCCAGCTTCACCTGGACCCCGATGGACATGGACACGAACACCACCACGCTGGTCCGTGGTTCGCTGCTTCGCGACATCGCCCGTTCGCTCGACGAGCACCAGAACGTCGTCCTCGATTTCGACGTGGAAAGCCCGTCGTTGCTGGGATTTGAGAACGCCGGACGAGTCTCCACCTCGCAGCTCATCGATGGTGAGTTCCCGGCGGTCGATCGTCTGTTCGCCGACGAATATCCGATCCAGGCGGTGCTCAACCGCCAGCAGCTGCTCGGCGCGATCAAGCGAGTGGCCCTGGTGGCGGAGCGCAACGCCCCGATCCGCATGGCGTTCGCCGGCCAGGAGCTCACGCTTTCCGCCGGTGCGGCCGATGAGGCCCAGGCCACCGAGGTGCTGGACATCGACATGGACGGCGAGGACATCACCGTGGCGTTCAACCCCGCCTACCTCATCGAGGGTCTGAGTGCGATCACCGAACCGTTCGTCCGCATGAAGATGACGACCGCCGTCAAGCCGGTCGAATTCAACGGCCAGCAGGAGTCCGATTCCGACGAATCGATGGACTACCGCTACCTGCTCGTCCCGATGCGCCTGAGCGCCTGATTTTCGCACGACTTTTCGCTTACGTTTCGCAATGTTTTCGCACTTGCGAAACGTAAGCGAAACTCATTTCGACCAAAGAAAAATCCGAAAGGCATCCACCGTGTACGTTTCGCGTCTCGCACTCGACCACTACCGCTCCTGGGGAAGCGTCGTGGTCGACCTCGAGCCCGGCGTGAACGTGCTCCACGGCGAGAACGGACTCGGCAAGACCAACATCGTCGAGGCGGTGGAGGTGCTGTCCACCGGCACCAGCCACCGCACGTCCTCCTCGCTGCCGCTCGTCGAACGCGGCGCCTCCAAGGCCGTCATCCGCGCCAACGTGACCGAGCCGGCGGAGGACGGCTCCTCCCCCGCCCGCGTCACCACCTACGAGGCCACCATCGCCGCACGCGGCGCCAACCGCGCCCGCGTCAACTCGGGCGCCTCGCAGTACCTGCGCGACATCGTCGGGCGCGTGCCGTCCGTCGCGTTCACCCCCGACGACCAGCGGCTCGTCGCCGGCGAACCCGCCGTACGCCGCAACTTCCTCGACCAGGCCGGCGCGCTCCTCGTGCCCCGCTACGCCGAACGCCTCCAGCAGTTCACACGCATCGCCCGCCAGCGCGCCGCCCTGCTCAAGCAGCTCGGCGCCCGCGAAGGCTCGTTCGACGCCGCCCTCAGCGGCCTGGAGGTGTGGACCGGACAGTTCATCGAGACCGGTGTGGAGCTCACGCGCGTGCGCGCCGGAGTCGTGGAGCGTCTCACCGGGCCGTTCGCCCGCATCTACGGGCGGTTGGCGTCCGGACGCGGCGAGGCCGCACTCTCCTACGTGCCGTCGTTCGCCGAGGTGACGGACGCGGGCGATGCGGACGCCGATCCACGTCCCGCCATCGCCGCCCACTTCCAGCGTCTGTACGCCGGCGAGGTGTCGCGCGGCGTGAACCTCATCGGCCCCCAACGCGACGACCTCGCGCTCACGCTCGACGGCATGCCCGCGCGCGACTTCGCCTCCAACGGCGAGATGTGGACGATGGCGTTGGCGCTGAAGATGGCGTTGTACGAGGCCACCGCCGCGGAGCGCGGCGTCAGGCCCATCGTCATCCTCGACGATGTCTTCGCCCAGCTGGACGAGCGTCGCCGCGAGCAGATCCTCGGCTTCGCGTCCGCCCAGGACCAGGTGCTCGTCACCGCCGCCGCGGCCGGCGACATCCCCGGCAACCGGGAGGCGCACATCATCGACGTGGCCGCGCTGCGGCGCGGCATGGATACGGACATGCCGAACGCGGCCGAGGGCGGCGCATGAGACCGCCCGTCGCCGTGACGCTGAAGCTCGACCAGCGTGAGCTGCCCGCGCAGGTGTTCGAACGGTACGCGGCCCGGCAGGACACCCGCAAGGCGCGCGCCGCCAAGGCCGAGGCGGCATGGGAGAGCTTCGGCAAACCCGGGCGCGACCCGGCGCGGCTGGGCGGCGTGGCGGCGCTGCTCGCCCGCAACGGCGACTGGATCCCCCATCTCAAACTCGCGCAGCTCAACAACCATTGGGACCAGGTGGTGGGGCCGGTCATCGCCCAGCACTCCCACGTGGTGTCCCTGCGCGAGGGGACGCTCATCATCGGCACGGAATCGCAGGTATGGGCCACTCAGCTCACCTACCTCATCCCCCAGCTCACCGACACCATCCGCCGCAATCTCGAGGGGCTCGACATCCGCGAGATCCGTGTCACCGGCCCCTCGGCCGGGTACACGCGCCGCTGGGCCCGCCGCCGCTGAGTGGGCACCCGCCGAACCCGCGTCGGAATCGCCCGACGAAGAAGGAAAAGGGCCCTATATGGCGTTCGTCGTCCAAAACGAGTAGAATCACAGGCAGTATGGTCAAAACGCTCCTAAGGCCCTTAGCGGGCGATTTTGGGGCATGGGCCCGCGAGACAACCCCTCGCGTTGAAGTGAAAGCAGGAGGGAGCCCTGTGGCGGATTCGTTGGACAAAGCCGAGAGCAAGGAAGCACAGCTCAAGGCCGCGGACGAACACATCAACAGCACCGAATTGCAGGAAGGCGAGCTCGACGAGTCGATGACCCCCGAGCACTACGACGCCTCCGACCTCAAAGTGCTCGAAGGCCTCGAGGCGGTGCGCATCCGCCCGGGCATGTACATCGGTTCCACGGGCCCGCGCGGCCTGCACCATCTCGTCTACGAGATCGTCGACAACTCCGTCGACGAGGCGCTGGCCGGCTACGCCAGCCATATCGAAGTGTCCATCCTGCCGGACAACGGCATCCGCGTCGTCGACGACGGCCGTGGCATCCCGGTCGACATCGTGCCGGGCGAAGGCGTCTCCGGCGTCGAGACGGTCATGACCAAGCTGCACGCCGGCGGCAAGTTCGGCGGCGGCGGCTACGCGGTCTCCGGCGGCCTGCACGGCGTGGGCATCTCCGTGGTCAACGCGCTCTCCACGCGCGTGGACGTCGAAGTGCGCCGCCAGGGATTCCACTGGACGCAGACCTACATCGACCAGCACCCCACCGCGCGTCTCGCCAAGGGCGAGCCGATGGCCGAAGGCGAATCGACCGGCACGTCCGTCACCTTCTGGGCCGATCCGGCGATCTTCGAGACCACCGTGTACGACTTCGAGACCCTGCGCTCCCGCTTCCAGCAGATGGCGTTCCTCAACAAGGGCCTCAAGATCACGCTCACCGACCTGCGCCAGGCCGACCAGGCCGGCGACGAGGTCGCGGGCGACGGCGACAACCCGCTCGAGGAGACCCACCAGACCGTCACCTACCAGTACGCGAACGGCATCAAGGACTACGTGGACTACCTTGTCAAGTCCCGCAAGGCCACGCCCGTCGAGGACGAGGTCATCAACTTCGACGCCGAGGACCTCAAGCTCGGCATCTCCGCCGAAATCGCCATGCAGTGGACCACCGCCTACTCCGAGGCCGTCCACACGTTCGCCAACACGATCTCCACCACCGAGGGCGGCACCCACGAGGAAGGCTTCCGCGCGGCGCTCACCGGCCTCATCAACCGCTACGCGCGCGAGAAGAACATCCTCAAGGACAAGGACGAGAACCTCTCCGGCGACGACGTGCGCGAAGGCCTCACCGCCGTGGTGTCCGTCAAGCTCACCACCCCGCAGTTCGAAGGCCAGACGAAGACCAAGCTCGGCAACTCCGAAGCCAAGACCTTCGTGCAGCGCGTCATGACCGACAAGCTCGGCGACTGGCTCGACGCCCACCCGAGCGAGGCCAAGAACATCATCAGCAAGGCCATCGAGGCGTCCCGCGCCCGCATGGCCGCCAAGAAGGCCCGCGAGAACACGCGCCGCAAGTCCATCTTCGAATCGGCCGGCATGCCGGACAAGCTCAAGGACTGCCAGTCCTCGAACCCGGAGGAATGCGAGCTGTTCATCGTCGAGGGCGACTCCGCAGGCGGCTCCGCCATCCAGGGACGCAACCCGGAGACGCAGGCCATCCTGCCGCTGCGAGGCAAGATCCTCAACACGGAGCGTGCCTCCATCGACCGCATGATGAAGTCCGACACCATCGAATCGCTCATCACCGCGGTGGGCGGCGGCTACGGCGAGGACTTCGACGTGAGCAAGGTGCGCTACCACAAGGTCATCATCATGGCCGATGCCGATGTGGACGGCGCGCACATCGCCACGCTGAACCTCACTCTCTTCTTCCGCTACATGCGCCCGATGATCACCGCCGGCTACGTGTACGTGGCCATGCCGCCGCTGTACCGCCTCAAGTGGACGCGCGGCGACCACGACTACGTGTACACCGACCGCGAACGCGACGAGAAGCTCGCCGAAGGCAAGGCCGCCGGCCGCCAGCTGCCCAAGGGCGAAGGCATCCAGCGCTACAAGGGTCTGGGCGAGATGACCTACCAGGAGCTGTGGGAGACCACCATGGACCCGGAGCGCCGCATCCTCAAGCAGATCCACATCGAGGACGCCGCCGCAGCGGATGAGACCTTCTCCATGCTCATGGGCGACGACGTGGAACCGCGTCGCCTCTTCATCCAACGCAACGCGAAGGATGTTCGCTTTATCGATGCCTGACCGGCATCGAACCGGACCCCACGCCGCCGCCGTACAGGCGCGCGGCGACGACCCTGTGTAAGCAACCAAAGGAAACAGTCAAGTGGCAGACGAACAGAGCACCGGCGGCAACGACTTGCCGGAGCAGAACGACGAGCGCGCCGAACGCTCGATGGAGCCCACGAGCCCGCAGGCCAACGAACAGCTGGTCCTCGACGAGCACCGCGTGGCCCATACCGACATCCAGAAGGAGATGCGCCAGTCGTACCTCGACTACGCGATCTCCGTCATCGTGGAACGCGCCTTGCCGGACGTGCGCGACGGCATGAAGCCCGTCCACCGCCGCATCGTGTACGCGATGTACGACGGCGGCTACCGTCCGGACCGCGGCTACTCCAAGTGCGCCCGACCCGTCGCCGACGTGATGGGCAACTACCACCCGCACGGCGACGCCGCCATCTACGACACCCTCGTGCGCATGGCCCAGCCGTGGTCGATGCGCTACCCTCTCGTGGACGGCCAAGGCAACTTCGGCTCCGCCGGCGATGACCCGCCCGCCGCCATGCGTTACACCGAGTGCCGCATGATGCCGCTCGCCATGGAGATGGTGCGCGACATCGACAAGGACACCGTCGACTTCGTGCCCAACTACGACGGCCGCACGCAGGAACCCACCGTCCTGCCCTCGCGCTTCCCGAACCTGCTCGCCAACGGCTCCGCAGGCATCGCCGTCGGCATGGCCACCAACATCCCGCCGCACAACATGCGCGAGCTGGCGGACGGTGTCCACTGGGCGCTCGACCATCCGGACGCAAGCCGCGAGGAGCTGCTCGACGCGCTCATCGGCATCATCAAGGGACCGGACTTCCCCACGGGCGCCACGATCCTCGGCCACAAGGGCATCGAACAGGCGTACCGCACCGGCCGCGGCCTCATCACCATGCGCGCCGTGGTCAACACGGAGGAGATCAAGGGGCGCATGTGCCTCGTGGTCACCGAACTGCCGTACCAGGTGAACCCGGACCGTCTCGCCGCCTCCATCCGCGAAGGCGTGCGCGACGGCAAGATCCAGGGCATCGCCGACATGCGCGACGAGACCTCCGGACGCACCGGACAGCGCCTCGTGCTCGTGCTCAAGCGCGACGCCGTGCCGAAGGTCGTGCTCAACAACCTGTACAAGCACTCCCAGCTGCAGCAGACGTTCGGCGCGAACATGCTGGCGCTCGTCGACGGCGTGCCGCGCACGCTCAGCCTCGACGCGTTCATCCGTCATTGGGTGACCCACCAGCTCGAAGTCATCGAACGCCGCACCCGCTACCTCAAGCGCGAGGCCGAGGAACGCGACCACATCCTGCAGGGCTACCTCAAGGCCCTCGACATGATCGACGAGGTCGTGGCGTTGATCCGCCGCTCCCCCGACGCCGACGCCGCACGCACCGGCCTGATGGAGCTGCTCGACGTCGACCAGGCGCAGGCGGACGCCATCCTGTCCATGCAGCTGCGCAGGCTCGCCGCCCTGGAACGCCAGAAGATCCTCGACGAGCATGAGGAACTCATGCGCAAGATCGCCGACTACAACGACATCCTCGCCAAGCCGGAACGCCAGCGCGCGATCGTCGGCGACGAGCTCGACGAGATCGTCGCCAAGTACGGCGACGAACGCCGCACGAAGATTCTGCCGTTCAGCGGCGAGATGAACGTGGAGGACCTCATCGCCGAAGAGAACGTGGTGGTCACCGTCACGCACTCCGGCTTCATCAAGCGCACCAAGGCCGACGAATACCGCGCCCAGCACCGCGGCGGCAAGGGCATCAAGGGCGCCAAGCTGCGCGAGGACGACGTGGTGGATCACTTCTTCCTCACCTCCACGCACAACTGGCTGCTGTTCTTCACGAACAAGGGCCGCGTGTACCGCCTCAAGGCGTACGAGCTGCCCGAAGGCTCTCGCGACTCCAAGGGCCAGCACGTGGCCAACCTGCTGCAGTTCGGCCCCGACGAGACCATCCAGGCCGTGCTGTCCATCCCGAACTACGAGGTGGCCAAGTACCTGGTGCTCGCCACCCGCTCCGGCAAGGTGAAGAAGACCGCGCTGGCCGAATACGATTCGCCGCGTCAGGGCGGTCTCATCGCCGTGCGTCTCATGGCCGACGAGAACGGCGAGACCGCCGACGAGCTCATCGGCGCCGCGTTGTGCAACGCCGAGGACGACATCATCCTCGTCTCCAGGCAGGGCATGAGCCTCAAGTTCGAGGCCGACGACGCCCAGCTGCGTCCGATGGGCCGCCAGACCGCCGGCGTGCAGGGCATGAAGTTCCGCGACGGCGACGAGCTGCTCGCCATGGACGTGGTGCCGAGCGAGACCGACAAGGACCTGCTCGTCGTCACCGACGAGGGCTTCGCCAAGCGCACGGCGATCTCCGAATACCGTCTCCAGGGACGCAACGGCTACGGCGTCAAGGCGCTGCAGCTCGCGGAAGGCCGCGGTTCGCTGGTGGGCGCGCTCGTCGTGTCCGAGGACGACCAGGTCATGGCCATCATGAAGTCCGGCAAGGTGATCCGCTCCGATGTGGCCGAAGTCAAGCGCACCGGGCGCAACACTCAGGGCGTCACGCTCGCCAAGCCCGACAAGGGCGACGTCATCATCTCCATCGCGCTCAACGCGGAGAAGGACGATGACGAGGACGAGACGGCGGCCGAACCGGCCGACGGGCGGGACGGCGCGACGACGGCGGACGTGGCCGCGGACGTGGAGAATGTGAACAACCCTGCGGACGGTGAGTAATCGTCGGCGAAGATTGCTAGTCTCGGCTACAGATTGCGGACAGAGACCAGCGGAAGAACCGTGAAGGAGCAAGATGAACAACGAAGAGCAGCATGAGGAGAACGCGCCCGAGGTGAGCCTGCCGGAACGCCCCGAGCCCGTCGCACCCGTCGAGTCCGCCGCGCCCGCCGCCGAGGAGAACGGCGAACGCCGCGCCCCGCGCGTGGCCCGCTCCGTGTCCAACGCGCCGCTGGCCGGCGATTCCCGCACGCACGTGCATGAATCGGACGAGAAGGTCGGCTCCGGCGTGCCGGTGCGTCCGGCGAAGCGCCGCGGCACCCCGCGCGCCCGTCGTATGAACCTTTCGCTCACCCGCCTCAACGTGTGGAGCGTGGCGAAGGTGGCCTTCATGATGTCGATCGCCGGCGCGATCATCGAGATCGTCGCCGCGGCCCTCGTCTGGGTGCTGCTCAACGCGGTCGGCGTGTTCGGCCAGATGACGGACATCGTCTCCTCCACCGGCCTCGACGCCGGCGGCTTCGACATGGCGAGCATCTTCTCCCTGCCCACGGTGCTGTCCGTGGTGACGATCCTGGCGATCGTCGGCGTGGTGCTGTTCACCCTGCTTGCGGTGATCATCGCGGCCATCTACAACGTGGTGAGCGCCTTGGTCGGCGGCATCCACATCACGCTCGGCGACGACTGATCGTTCCGCTCGCCGTTCCGGCCGGCCCGTCCGGCTGTGCCGGTCGGTCGACGGTTTCTGTTCCGTCAGGTTGTGCTGTCCGGTTGTTCCGGATGGTGTACGACTTTCACGAGGCCCGCTTCGGCGGGCCTTCGTCGTATATACGGTTGGTTGTGTGTGCGTGCGGCGCGCGTGCGTGCGGTTGTGTGTGTGCGTGCGGTTGTGTGTGTGCGTGCGGCGTGTGTGCGGCGTGCGGTTGGTTGTGCGGTCGGTGTTCGCTTGCCGGGCGATGGGCGGTCGATGACGTCGGATGGGTATGTGATCGCCATGCGATTGGGCGCGGCGGGGTGCGATTGGGGTGCGGCACGCCGGAGAGGCGGACGGTTGTTGCCGTCGGCGTGCGGCTGATTCGGGGATTTGACGCCGATGTGTGCGTTTTGACGGATGTTGTGGCAGAAAAATTTCGAAGAATGTGCTGTTTTGTGCATGTAACCGGTCACAATAGTGCTATACTGTTCAGTGTGACCGGTCGGACGGTCCGACAGGATAAAACAAGGATGTATTCCTTCGAAGGAGAGGGTCGATATGGCTTCAGCCGATGTCGCAGCCGTGTCCTCCCGCCATTCCGCAACGCCGCAGGTGAATAGGCATAAGGCGGATTGGCGTGGTTGGAAGTTCATGTGGCCGTTCGCGGTGGTGTTCGTGTTCGTGTTCATCATCCCGATCGTGTACGCCATCTATATCAGTTTCTTCAAGAAGCAGATGATC
>NZ_JAHBBF010000012.1 GCF_019331725.1 Bifidobacterium saguinibicoloris | reverse complement strand
CGCANGATGGAGATTCGACGAACATTCCGCGTGCGCTCGGTGAAAACGCGGAAGCCTCCATCGTTGGTGTGCCATACTGGTCCCCGTCCGTAACGGCGCGGCCTGTCCGCTCCGTGGACCCGGCGACGCAACCGCCGACGACGTCCGAAGCGAAGCGCGACGGCCGCGTCGAGTCTTCGACCGGGGAGTTGCATGCTGCTGACCACGCCGCCTGACGCGCCGAACACCCTGCCTGTGGTGTCGGTGGTCGTTTCGGCCTCCAATGCGCAGGATGAGGTGCGCTACGCCGTGGATTCGGTGTTGCGGCAGAGTCACGCCCGGCTTGAGGTGCTGCTGGTCGACGTCGGTTCCTCCGATGCCACGCCCGCGATCCTCGACGAGTACGTACGTCGCGACGACCGCGTGTCCGTGCTGCACGTGCCCGCGGTTTCGCCCGTCATCGCGCCTGCTTCCGACGCGACGTCCGCCGACGCACTTCCTTCCGTTACGTCCTCCCCCGACGCACTTCCTCCCGTCACGTCGTCCCCCGACGCCCCGTCCCCCATCGGCCCGTCCGCCGACGCACCGACCGCACCAACCAACCCAACCGTCGCAGTCGTCCTGTCCGACCCGAAGGATGCCGTCATTCCGTCCCTGCCGTCGTCGTTCTCCGGTTCGCCGCGGTTCGCCGCGTGGAACGCCGGCCTGGACGAGGCGACCGGCGAGTTCGTGATGCTCGTGGACAGCACGGACATTCTGGACCGTCGCGCCGTGGAGCTGTTGTTGCACGCACTGACGCGCACGGACGCGGACATGGCGAAGGGCCGTCGCGACCGGTTCGACGCCGCCGACCTGTACGAGGTGGCGGAGGTCGCGGCCGCGGGCGCCCGCGAGCCGGACCATGTCACCGTCACGCCGAATCCGCTGCACGCGTATGAGAACGTGTTCCGCAAGTGCGTGCGGTACGCCGGCGGCATGTTGGGCCGCGACTGGGACTCCCTCTGGTTCGATGAGTCCGTGTCCTGCCGTCTGTACCGGCGTGCGATGTGGGAGGATCTGCGATTCCCCGCGTCCGACGCCATGCGCGCCGCGTTGTACGGGCGCATGCGTGCGATGGCCGACGTGGATGCGACGCTCGACTACCGGCGTGCCTGATTCCCGTCATGGGCGCCCGACGGCGTAGCCTACTTCCGGCATGCCGAGCGCTTTTCAGATGAAGTTCAGGTGAATTCGTCCCGAACCTGTTATTACAATGCACGCGTACGTTGTTAATGCAGTTGGATGGGTGAACGGTCGTGGAAAACCTCGAGAGCAATGATGCCGAAACGCGCGAGGCGATGAAGGAGAACACGGACGCCGGCGAGAGCACGGACGCATCCGAGACCGACCAAACGTCCGAACCTATAGAATCGGACGAAACCAGCGAACCAGCCCCCGCTCTCACGCCCGATTCTTCAGAATCGGACGAAACGGACGTATCCGAGACCGACCAAACGTCCGAAACTATAGAAACGGGCGAAATGGACGCGACGGAACCCCTGTCTGCGCTCGATTCTATAGAAACGGACGCAAACAGCGAACCAAACCCCGCTCTCACGCCAGATTCTATAGAAACGGACGAAACGGACGCATCCGAGACCGACCAAACGTCCGAACCTATAGAATCGGACGAAACCAGCGAGCCAGAACCCGTCCCTACGTCCGATTCTGAAGAAACGAGCACCGAACCGGACACGGCGGACGCCTCAGGGGGGGGTCTGCGCGCACGCGTCGCGGCGCTGGCGGCACCGGTCACGCAATCCAAGGCGTGGCGGGGCGGAGCTCGCGCCGTGGCCGTGACGGCTCCCATCGTCAAGGCGATCGTCGCGACGTGGCGCAAGCGCCCGAAGTGCCCGTACACGCTGTACGCGCTGGTGCTCGCGCTCGTCGACGCCGCTTCGGTGCTGTTCATCCAGTGGGGCATGTATTCCGAACCCACGTATGACGACCCGAATTCGGTGGATGAGACCACGAAGCTGCTGAACAGCGTGCGTGGCCAGCTCACGCGGTTCGTGGCGCAGATGTGGATGGAGCAGCGGTACGTGTGGCTGCTCAACTTCGCGGCGCTGGCCATGATCTATCTGGTGCTGGTGTTCCTGTTCAACCGGTTCTGGGTGGCCACGGCGGTGTTCGCGATCATCACGTCGTCGTTCGCGGTGGCGAACAGCATCAAGCTCCAGCTGCGCAACGAGCCGATCATCCCCTCGGATCTGAGCTTCCTGTCCAGCGGCAACGGCGGCGAGATCTCCTCGTTCATCCCGAAGGACTCCGAAGCCCTCGTGCAGGGCACGATCACCATGCTCGTCTGGCTCACCGTGGCCTGCCTGATCATCCAGTTCCTCGACGGGCGTCGCTGCGTGATCCCGTTCCACTGGTGGCGTCCGTTCCGGAACGTGAAGACCATCATCGGCAATCTCACACGCTTCGTGGCGTTGGGCGTAAGCGTGGCGCTGCTGCTCTCGTTCGCCGGCAATCTGGGTTCGCCGGGCGCGTGGTCGTACGAGTGGGCGCAGCGCATGGGCGATTCGCCGCGCCTGTACAACGCGGCGGAGGACGCGAACGTCAACGGCCCCACCGTGAACTTCCTGCGCCTGTCCCGCCCGAAGATCATGGACAAGCCGGACGGCTACAGCAAGGACGCCATGGAGGCGATCGCCGCCAAGTACGCGAAACAGGCCAAGGCCGTGAACAAGACGCGTGCGAACGAGCTGACCGACAGCACCGTCATCATGATCCTTTCGGAGACGTTCTCCGACCCCACGCGCGTGCCCGGCATCACCATGTTGGAGGATCCGATGCCGAACATCCGCGGCATCAAGAACGCCACCACGTCCGGCCTCATGCTGTCGCCCGGCTACGGCGGCGGCACGGCGAACATCGAATACCAGACGCTCACCGGCCTGGACCTGGCGCTATTCGACGATTCGATGCAGTCCATGTATCAGGAGCTGGTGCCGCATCAGAAGAGCCCGTACTCGTTCAACCAGATCTGGAACCAGCGCTACGGCAAGACCGGTTCCACGGCGTTCCACCCGTACTACAAGAACATGTATCTGCGCGACGGGAACTACAAGCGCTTCGGCTTCAACAAGTTCTATACGTTGGACAGCACGCCGGCCATCACGCATCAGGACCGCGTGGACAACTCCCCGTATGTGAGCGACGCCGCCTCCTACCAGAACGTCATCGACCAGATCAACGCCGAGACGCATCCGCAGTTCGTGCAGCTGGTCACCATGCAGAACCACATGCCGTACAGCGGCTGGTACAACGACAACCAGTTCGACTGGGCGAACGTCTCCGAGAATCTCAGCGACGACGAACGCTCCCAGATCAACACGTATGCGAAGGGTGTGAGCATCACCGACCAGTCCACGGCCGACTTCCTCAACCAGTTGAATGCCATGGACAAGCCGGTCACCGTCATCTTCTACGGCGACCATCTGCCGGGCATCTACCAGACCGCCTCGCAGAGTCCGGACAACGATCTGGCGCTGCACCAGTCGGACTGGTTCATCTGGTCGAACCAGGCGAGCGCCTCCGCGAACGTGAAGCTCGATCCGGCCGCCACATCCTCGAACGTCACGTCGCCGAACTACTTCATGGAATTGGCCAGCGAGCATATGAACGCGAAGGTGTCGCCGTATCTGGCGTTCCTCGCCGCCGCGCGCATGCAGGAGCCGGCGTTCGAGCGTCTGGTGCTCGGCGCGGGCGGCTTCTCGACGGACACGTCCACCACGTACCTGGATGCGAACGGCGGTGTGGTGAAGCCGCGCAAGTTCGACGCCAAGACGAAGCGCCTGATGCGCGAGTACCGTCTCATCCAGTACGACATGACGGCCGGCAAGAACTATCTGGCCGACACGTCGTTCTTCGACGTGAAGTAGGCCGTCGCAGTCGGCGCGTCCGATGCGACGGCCGCGACCGCGTATGCGGCCAGCGTGATGCCGTCGACGATGTCGCCCCGCGCGATGAGCGTCCGCATCCCGCGGGCCGTCACCCACCGCAGGTTGTCGAGCTCCCAGTCGGTTGCGACGCGGTTCGCGCCGGTCCCGTTCGTGCCGGTCCCATTCGCACCGTCACGGCTTGCGGCGTCTTGCTCCCCGACGGTTTGCCCCGTCGCGTTGTGTTCCCCGACGGTTTGTCCCGCGACGGCGTGCTCCGGCAGGTCCGTCTCCCGCACGTCGATGCGGGCCACGGCGATGACGTCGCGCAGCATGCCCGTGTCCGCGTGCATGGTCTGCAGGACGGTCACCCTACGTTCGTCCACCACGATGCCGGTCTCCTCCGCGAATTCGCGCGCGGCGGTCGCCTCCATCGTCTCGCCGGGCTCGCCCATGCCGCGCGGGAACTCCCATTCCCACTCGCCGGTGGTGGCGCGCCAGTGCCGGGCCAGCAGGTAACGCGGCTCCCCCACGTCACCTGCGTCGCCGAGCACGGCGACGCAGACCGCGCCGGGCCGGCCGCCTTTGACGGACGCCATGTGCAGCGTGAGCAGCTGCCCGGTGGCGCGCACGCGCGCCGCCGCGGCCGTGACGCGGAAATCGGCGCCTCCCGGCGCCTCGCGGAACACCTCACGCTCGCCGAGCATCTCCAACGGCGGCTGCGGATCGCGCACGTCCAAATCGTCCCGCGCATCCCGCGAATTCCGCACGTCCGCCGCACCGTCCGCACCTGTCATTCCGTCCGCGGCCGCGTCGCCGCATGCGCACACTTCGTCAGTCATGCCTTCCATTATCCGACGCCGCACCACACGACGCCGCCCCACCAGCTCACCCCATGTACACGACGGTCGTCGCACTGGAGTACACGCCGCGCAGCCACTGCACGGCGTCGATGATGTTCGGCACGATGCCCACCACCCATGCCACACCCACCAGGATCCAGATGGGCGTGTGGTTGTCGAACCACACGTTGTCCGCCATGGCGGAGACGAACGCGAGCGCGGCGGCCACCCCGCCGCCGAACAGCAGGCTCTTCGCGTCGCCTACGAGGCTTTTCTCCTCGCCTGCCTGTTCCACCGCGTACGCCACGTTGTGTGTGGCGCGCTGGTTGCGGTCCATTCTGAGCACGTCGTGGAGGAGCCATCGTCCGCATCGTTCCAGCCGGCGCCGCACCCGCGGACGGTCCGCCCCATCGCGTTCCGACGCCGCGTCGTCGTCCGGCGTGCAGTCGCGCCATCGCGCGATGGTGCCGCGCGACTCGTAGCAGAACGTGGCAAACCGGATGTACGGCATGCCGCCGAGGATGCGCGTGATGTCGCCGGCGAGCATGAGCGAGGCGCCGCGCGAGGAGCGGCCCACGATCTGCTCCACGGAGTTGGATGCGATGTCCACGGCGATGAGCTGCGCGCCAAGGTGCGTGGCCATGGTCTGCTGGTAGACGAGCTGGTACCAGTCGTGCAGGAGCCGTTTGCAGCATTGCCCGTAGCGGAAGCCGTCCCGCGGCGCGTCCGGCAGGTCGCTCCGCGCGATGAGCGCGAACGCGTCCGAGCGTTTCGGCGTGTCCAGCACGTCGGCGAGGACGGTGAGGAACGGCTTGCCGCGCGTGTCCATCGTGTCCGTCTTCGGCAGATCCGCGAGCAGCCGTTCACGGAAACGTCTGCGTTCCAGCGTTTCCCGGGCTTCCCGCGTCTCCCGAGTCTCCCGGACTTTCCGCGTCTCCGCCGTCTCCCGCGTCTCCCGGGCTTCCCGCATCTCCTGCGTTTCCGCCGCCTCGCCGCTCTCCGCCGTCGTCTCCCCGAGCCGTTTCATGCGTTCCGCCTCGCTGCGGCACGTCTCGACCGCCGACGCCGGCAGGCCGCAATGCTCCAGGATGCCGGCCGCGTAAGCGCTGCCGTACTGTCTGAGGTAGTGGTCGAAGCCGGCGCTGCGGACGCGCGCCTGCACGGCCGGGTCCTTCTGGCTCTCGTAGAGGGCAAGGCCTTCGCGTTCGGCGTCGATCCACTCCCGCCATCGTTCGCCGAGGAAGCGACACCGGTCGGCGACGTCGTCGCCTGCGGTGCCGCGCGTACCCGCCGTCGCGTCGGTCCGACCGTCCGACGTCGCGACGGCGCCGTCAGTCTTCGCACGCAGCACACGCGCCATCATGCGGGCGATGGCGCCCGCCTTCCCGTCGCCGTCGTGCGTATGCGGGGCCGACGACGCGTCGTCGGCCTGCCGCAGTTCCTCGGTGAACGTGCGGTACGCGTCGGCGTCGAGTCCCAACGCGTCCTCCGCGGTGACGGTGACGTCGCCCAACGCGCTGTATTCCAATGGCCGTATCGTGTACTGGTCGTCGTCGCCGGCGCACGCGAGGTCGGGACGCGACCTGCGCACGTCGCCGACGGTCCTGACGGTGAATTCGAGCAGGCAGCCTTCGAGCGTGGGGGAACGTCCGGAGACGATGATGGCGGGACCGTCCTTGTACGAGGTGCCGACGATGCCGTTGACCGTGCGCGGGCCCAAGGCGAGGAAGAAGACGCCGTCGAAGAGCTGGGCGTCGGTGAGCATGATCATCGGACAGTACAGGTAGGCGGTGCGGATGATGCCGGCGAACCTCGTGGCGAATTCGGGGTAGTCGTTGAGCAGACGCTCACCCACACGTATGGTCCGGTTCTTGAACCAGAGCCGGTCCCAGCCGGGGACGGACCGTCCGGCGCGGAGGTCGTCCGCGATGCGCTCCCACAGGCCGCGCTGCTCGGTGGAGTCGAAGTTCGTGATCATGGTGGCGTATGCACGTCCGCTTGCGCTCATGTCCTCCAGTGTATGCGCTCCGTTACGATAGGCCGTATGAACGATTGCGAAGAAAGGGACGGAGCCGCGTTCGTCCCGCGGCATGTGCTGGTGACGGGCGGGGCCGGGTTCATCGGCGCGAATTTCGTGCGTTGGGTGATGCGCGAACAGCCGGACGTGCATGTGACGGTGTTGGACAAGCTCACGTATGCGGGCAAGCGGGAGAGTCTCGAGGGATTGCCCGAAGACCGGTTCACGTTCGTGCATGGCGACATATGCGACGCCGCATTGGTGGAGCGCGTGGTCTCCGGCGAATGGTTCCGCGGGGCGGCTCCCCTGCCGCCCATCGACGCGATCGTGCACTTCGCGGCCGAATCCCACAACGACAATTCGATTCTGGACGCCTCCCCGTTCCTTCGCACGAACGTGGACGGCACGTACGTGCTGTTGGAGGCGGCGCGCAGGCATGACTTGAGGTTCCATCACATCAGCACGGACGAGGTGTATGGTGACCTCGCGCTGGACGAGCCGCGCCGGTTCACGGAGGAGAGCCCCTACCGGCCGTCGAGCCCGTATTCGGCCTCGAAGGCGGCGAGCGACCATCTGGTGCGCGCATGGCATCGCACGTACGGGCTCAGGGCCACGATCAGCAACTGCAGCAACAACTACGGCCCGTACCAGCATGTGGAGAAGTTCATACCGCGGCAGATCACGAACATCCTGGCCGGCATCCGTCCGAAGCTGTACGGGCAGGGGCTGGCGGTGCGCGACTGGATCAGCGTGGAGGACCATTGCTCGGCCGTGTGGGCGATCCTCACGCGCGGGCGTATCGGTGAGACGTATCTGGTGGGCGCGGACGGCGAGATGAGCAACATCGACGTGCTGCGCATGATCCTCCAGCGCATGGGGCGTCCGGCGGATGATTTCGACCATGTGGCCGACCGCCCGGGCGGCGACAAACGCTACGCGATCGACGCTTCGAAGCTCATACGCGAGCTCGGTTGGCGGCCGCGGTTCACGGATTTCGCCGAAGGCCTCGACGAGACGATCCGCTGGTACGAGACGCACGAAGCCTGGTGGCTGCCGGACAAGCAGGCCACCGAAGAGAAGTACCGGCTGCAGGGCCACTGAGCGGGCACTGAGCGACGACCATTGAACCTGGACGTCGCGGCGGCGTCGGGCGGGACGGGTTGTCTGACGTGGGAACTGTGGTTGTGTTGTCGTGGTCGTGGCAGGTCGGTGTCCGATGAGCCACCGTTTCGTTTGTGCGGGCGTGGGGCGTGCGGGCGAATATGTGGCGTGGCTTATGTGGCTGCACGACGATGCGATTGCACGACGAGACGTGTGGATATGCGGCGTGATATGTTCGGCCGCGTGTACGTCGCGGCCGGAGCTGTGCTGTGCTATGTCAGGTTCTTCGGAGGAGCGTGTGCTTGTGCTCGCATGGCCATAACAGCCTGGTGTCCGATGAGACACCGCCTCGTCCGACGGATGGCGGTGTGGCGCGATTGCATCGGCGGTGCGGTGTGTGCGATGTTGCGCGTCGGGTACAGGTGGACGTGCGCATGACCAGGTGAGACGGCGACGTGGGTCGGACGTGCGGCTGGGTGAGGCTGTGCGGCCTGAAGCATGACGGGCGACGTTGTGATGGGCCGGATGTCTTATCGGACACCAAGTTGTGATAAGCCGGAAGTCTTATCGGACACCGGGCCGCGATAGGCCGGGAACCTTATCGGACACCAGGTTTGTGATAAGCCGGGTGTCTTATCGGACACCGGGTTGTCATGGGCCGCGGCGGTTTTATGCCCTGCCGCCATACGTCCGGGCTTCGTTCCGGATGACCAGTGGCGGCAAGGATTGGCCTTCTACGCTTCTATGCGGTTATTCTCCCGCAGCAATCGCACGTCCGATTCGGATAGATTGTCCAAACGAATGAACCTCATGACATCGGCATCCGCCACTTTATCCGCCTTTCCGCCACGAATACGCTCCGGCCGACGCCTGAGCCGGATCTCATCAGGTGCCGCAATCACCGGCATTCCGCCATCGGTATGCCCCACACAAGTCCAATTGCACGATGCGCAACCCACAACGCACAATGCCGGTGGGGAGACGCACGGAAGCACCGCACGTCTCCCCACCGGCACTCATGCAAAGCAGGACGCAGACCCGACCGGACGTCAGCAAACAGGCGTAACCGAATCGGCCGGTCGCCCCATCAGCCGAACCCAGCCGAACCCAACCGAACTACTCAGCCGAGCAGCGGGGCGACCTGCTCCTCGTACGCGGTCAGCGCCGTGTCGATGACGTTGTGCATGTCGTAGTACTTGTACGTGCCGAGGCGGCCGCCGAACACGGTCTTCGGTTCGGCCGCGGCCTTTTCGGCGTAACGCGCGTACAGGGCCTTGTCCTCGTCGGTGTTGATCGGGTAGTACGGTTCGTCGCCGCGCTCGGCGAAACGGGAGTACTCCTCCCACACGACGGTCTTGTCCGGGTTCTGCTGGTCGCGACGCTCCGGGTTGAAGTTCTTGAATTCGATGGCGCGGGTGTAGGGCACGTCGGCGTCGGAGAAGTTCATGACGGGGCAGCCGAAGTGGTCGCCTTCGTCGTAGCGGACCTCCTTGAAGTCGACGGTGCGCCACTTGAGGTCGCCGAGCTCGTAGTCGAAGTAGCGGTCGATGGGGCCGGTGTACACGACGGGCACGCCGGCGGCCTGCAGCGCCTTCTTGTTGTACGGCTGCGATTCGTCGAAGAAGTCGACGCCGAGTTCCACGGTGATGCGCGGGTCGTCGATCATGCGCTCCATCCACTTGGTGTAGCCGTCCTTGGGCAGGCCCTCCCACGTGTCCTTGAAGTAGCGGTTGTCGTAGTTGAAGCGCACGGGCAGGCGCTTGATGATGTCGGCGGGCAGTTCGGAGGGGTCGGTCTGCCACTGCTTGCCGGTGTAGTTCTTGATGAACGCCTCGTAGAGCGGGCGGCCGATGAGCTGGATGCCCTTGTCGTTGAGGTTCTGCGGGTCGGTGCCGGCGAGTTCGCCGGCCTGCTCCTCGATGAGCGCCTTGGCCTGGGCGGGCGTGTACGCCTTGCCGAAGAACTGGTTGATGGTGCCGAGGTTGATGGGCAGCGGGTAGACGACGCCGTCGTGCGTGGCGTACACGCGGTGCACGTAGCCGGTGAATTCGGTGAAGCGGTTGACGTAGTCCCACACGCGCTTGTTGGAGGTGTGGAACAGGTGGGCGCCGTACTGGTGGATTTCGGCGCCGGTCTCCTTGTCGAAGTAGGAGTAGGCGTTGCCGCCGATGTGGTTGCGCACGTCGATGATGTGCACGCGTGCGCCCGCGTGCTCCACCGCCTGCTGCGCGATGGTGAGGCCGAACAGGCCCGCGCCCACGATCACGAGGTCCGGGTACTGCGGGTTCTGCTGCGTGTTGTCCGCCATGGTTTGTCCTTACTGCCTTTGTCTGTTCTGTGCGGTCTTCCGATGGGTGCCCGCGGCGGCCGGCCGATGTCGGCCGTCGCCGTCGTCTCGCGCGTCCGTCCGATGCGCGGGGGCACGGTTGCGTTCCATGGTACCGCCGCGCCCCGATACCGTCCGACGGAACCGCACACGCCGCCTGTGCGGTTCGTGCGGTTCGTGCGACTCATACGACCATGGAACGGCGGAACGTCCTACTCGTCCAGCAGCCAGCTCCACGCCGACACGACGTCGATGCGCCCTTCCGGCACGTCGATGACCTCTCGCTGATCCGCGGTGACGATGGTGCCGGAGTCGAGCCCGAAACGACGCATCGCAGCCTGAAGGGCCCGGACTTCACGAAGACGCGTTGCTCCGTCATCCAACGCCCAGCAGACCTGAATGAGTTTCGAAGCCTGCATGGTCAGCGCATCGCCGACGATGAAGTCGATTTCATGCCGGCTGCCGTTCTCCTGGAACAGGAGACGCGAAACCGAACCATCGCGATGCCATCGGATGTCACGCCTGAGTTTAAGGAACACTGCCGTCTCCAAACGTTGGCCCCGTTCTTGAGCAGCGGATTTGGAGAACGCCACGAACATGCCGGGGTCCACGGCATAGACCTTCGCTGCGGATCTGGAGTTCGCCGACAACGCCCGCGAAAATTCCCGTACCGGAAACAGCAGGTACGCCTCTTCGTAGTAGCCGAGCAACGAGGCGAGCGACTCACGGGACACGCGAAGCCCGCGACCGGCAAGTTGATTGGCCGTCTTGTTGATGGACAGCTCGCGTCCTGAAGAGGCGAGTGCCTGCGCAAGGAACGCCGATGCCGCGACGGGGTTCCGGACACCGTACCGGTCGATGACGTCGCTGGACAATGTCCTTGTCGCATACTCCTGCAACAGGGATATCGCATCCGGCATGCCGAGCGACTGCACGGCGATGAATCCTCCACGCTCGAGATATCCGTGAAAATGGTGCCGCAGACGGGCGGTTTCGTTGAACGTGAACGGTTGCGATGACGTCACCGCCATGTCCTTGTCATGGAATCGCACGTATTCGGAGAAGCTCATAGGGAAGAGTTCACGCGGCAGTGCACGGCCGCGGAACTCCGTGGCGACTTCACGTGACAGCATCTTCGACGATGATCCCGTCACGTAGATCGTCGCGTTGAGCGTGTCCACGAGGCGCCGCAGGAACATGCCCCAATCGGGGACTTCCTGAATCTCGTCGAAGAACAGGTATATGCCGTCCTCACGCGCGTGGGGGTGCAGTTCACCGTATGAGTCCAGCACGTCCTGCAGCAGCTCCGGGGTGAACGGCTTCAACCGTTCGTCCTCGAAGTTGAAGTACAGCATCCGGGAAACTGGCACTCCGGCACGCTGAATGCGCCGCATCTCCTGGAACAGACGATAGGTTTTGCCGCATCGGCGCACTCCCACGACGGTACGAACAAGATTTCCCCGCTTCGGTTCGGGGACGTCGCCGAGATCGAGATCACGCCGGAACACTTCGGGGATGCCGACCTCCTCCCATTCCCGGATGATTCCTTTGACCAATTCACTCACGGTCATCCTCCCGTCACGACATCGCCCACGACAACCACGGCGCGTACGAAATACACACCTGCAAACCCATTCTTGTCTTACTAGATAGCAAGTTTTATATAAATCTTGTCGTCTAATACGACAAGATTATGATACATCCTGCTCCGTCACGCGACAAGACGTAATCCGCGCCCCGTGGGAGCTCCGTCAGGTCACGACCGGAGCCAGTCGATGACGTTCGCGATGCGGATGCCTTCGGCGGTGACGCCGGTGCTGAACCGGTCGAGGGTGAGCACGGTGCGTGGGAACGCGTCGGTGAGGCGTTGCAGCGGGGCGAGTTCGCGCTGCCGCGTGTGTTCCTCGGTCATGTTGAGGGTGACTTGGATGTAGTGCGTTTCGGCTTCCCGTTTGGTGACGAAGTCGATTTCGCCGTCGTTCGCGGCGCCGATGGATACGGCGTATCCGCGCCGCCGCAGTTCCGTGTAGACGATGCCTTCGAGCTGCGCGCCGCGGTCCGATCCGTTGAATCCGTTGGTGAGGTTGCGGAATCCGTTGTCTACCGGATAGTACTTGCGCTGGGGGTGCAGGAGCTGTTTGCCGCGTAGCCGCGCCTGTTCGCAGCCGCTGATGATGTACGCCTGCTCCAGCGCGTTGATTTGGTTTTCGACGGTGGCGTACGCGATGGTCTGCCCGGCGCTTCTGAGGGTGTTGACGATGTTGTTGACGGAGAGCAGGTTGCCGGAGGTCGCGAACAGGTATCGGCTGAGTTTCCCCAGTGCGGCGATGTCACGTATGGCGTATCGACTTGCCACGTCTTTGATGACGACGGATTCGTAGATGGCGGACAGGATTTCGCCCGCTTTCGTTCGGTCCGGCTCGCCGGCGACGTACAGGCCCGGCATGCCTCCGTAGGTCATGTAGTCGGCGAAGAGCCGGTCCTCGCTTCTTTCGGGGTGCGTCTGCGTCATGTGGGTGGCGTATTCGTCGAACGACAGCGGGTATACGTCGATGGAGACGTAGCGTCCTGCGAGGTATGTGGCGAGTTCTCCGGAGAGCAGGTAGGCGTTGGATCCGGTGATGTAGACGTCGGTGTCCGGTCTCGTGTGGAGTCTGCGTACGACCTGTTCCCACCCCGGCACGTCTTGGATTTCGTCCAGGAAGACGTAGAAGGCGCCGGGCCCGGCTTGTGCGACGGCCTGTTGCAGTTCGTGATGGAGGTCTTGTGCGGAGTATCCGATGGGGATGTCGAAGGAGTCGAATCTTCGGCTGAATATGTTGGTTTTCGGAACGCCTTCGTCGATCAGCGATTGCGCGTAACGGTCCAGCAGGGTGCTTTTGCCGCAGCGGCGTACGCCTGTCAGCACTTTGACTTCGGGCGTGTTCCGGTGGGATTCCAGCACCGTCATGAGATGTTGCCGCGTGAAGTAGTTCATTCGTTCGTCTCTCCCGCCGATTCATTATCAGTACACTAGAAATCCAAGCAGGATTTCTTATTGTTTTATAGTATACTATAAAATCAACATCGCATATGCATGCATTTCGAGTACAGTATAAATCTGCACCTACGTCCAAAAGCACCACGCCCATCGCCCGGCAGGGCTTCGTTCGTCAGGAAAACCGCACGGAAAGTGCTCGGACGAGCACGCATCCCAAGGTGCAGTGACACCCCTGTGTCAATGTTATGGTTTTTGCTATGTCAATGTTATGGTCCTTGCTACGTCAATGTTATGGCAATGATCCGGCCTCGAGGGCAAGGCCGGGAGCCGCATTCGTCAGGAAAATTGCACGAATCAGCAAATGTTCGTCAGGAAAATTGCACGAAACGCCGATTTGTTCGTCGGAATAATTGCAGAAATCGCCGAATATTCGTCAGGAAAATTGCATCGTAGCGGTATGTTCGGATATCATGCACATGATGCATCAACCCGGAACGGAAGGTGACAACGCATGCGCAGAGACATCATGATGCGGCTTGAAGCATGGACCCATTCCGCACGACGCAAGCCGTTGGTATTGTGCGGAGCCAGACAGGTCGGCAAGACCTATGCGCTTCGCGAGTTGGGGAAGACGGCATATGATTCCTGCGCGTACGTCAACCTCATGAGCGAAGCCGCCAAGGCGGTGTTCGCGCCAGGATACGACGCGCATCAAGTGCTTGAGAACATCGGCATTCTGACCGGGGTGAACATTGTCCCCGGCCGCACACTGATCGTCATCGACGAAATCCAAGAGGATCCCCGGGCATTGACGCTCATGAAGGCGTTCGCCGAGGAGCTTCCCGAGCAGCATGTGGCCGCAGCCGGATCGTATCTGGGACTCGCCTACCATGCGGGCGCATCGTTCCCCGTGGGCAAGGTCGACATGTTGGACATGTATCCCTTGACTTTCACCGAATTCCTCGACGCTTGCGGTCTCGAGGCATTGTCCGGGATGGTCAGGGCATTGGATTTCACCAGAGCGGCGGCGTTCTCCTCCCAATTGGAGCGCGCGTTGCGCCGCTATTACTATGTGGGCGGCATGCCGGAGGCGGTGGCCACTTTTCTGGAGGGGAACAACGACTACCGGGCGGCACGGCGGGTGCAGCGGTCCCTGTTGTCGGATTACGAGTATGACTTCTCCAAGCATGCCGCCAAGGCGTCGGATCTTGACTCCGAACGTGTCAGACTGGCGTTCCGGTCCATTCCTGCGCATCTGGGAAGGGAGAACCACAAATTCATCTTCGGTCATATCGCGCCCGGAGCCCGAAGGGCGCAATATGAGACCGCCATCCAATTCATTGTGGATTCCGGACTGGCGTATCGCGTCTACCGGGTCGACAAGCCGCAACTGCCGTTGCGTGATTATGAGGATCTGTCGGCGTTCAAACTGTACATGCACGATGTCGGCCTGTTGGGCGCCGCCATGGACGTCGATGCACGCGACGTATTGATGTCCAACAAGGCGTTCGAGGAGTACAAGGGGGCTTTGACGGAACAGTACGTCTGCCAGCAGCTTGTGGCCGCAGGCCGCACCCCATACTATTGGACCTCCGGCAAAGGCAGCGCCGAAGTGGACTTCATCACCCGCCGCGACGGCAGCCCGGCACCGCTCGAGGTCAAAGCCGAGGAGAACGTGCATGCCAAAAGCCTGCGACTGCTCTGCGCGCAGACGGGGCTTCACGGATACCGGTCCTCCATGCGGGGGTTCCGGGAGCAGGATTGGCTGACCAACGTTCCCCTATGGGCTGTAGGCCCCTATTTCTCCCCCGACAACGATCCGGCGAACGCCATACCCGACGACGACATCGAAATGTAGCGCTCAGGACCATCGCTCCATATGTGGCGAAACATGCGAGGACAGGCGCACCTGTTCGCCGTCGTCGACATGGCCTTTCCAGCTCAATGCCACGTTCCCGGCGACCTTGTCTCCCACGGACACGGTGAACCGGTGTTCCAGAATCGCGCTGGTGGAGTGGATGGCAACAGGGTTGTCGCCGGCGTCGAGGTCTTCATGCGCTCTCGTCAGTGGGATTCGACGTGTCGCCATCCCTGTCCGACACGCCAGCGACAGGCACCGACTCAGTCAAGACCGCGACTTTCCTCAACTTTCCATTTCGCCGATTTTGTCGTCGCCAATTACCGTCATAGCTCGCAGTATCGTTGTATTCTCAACCTTTAACCGTGCTTGACACTGCATATGCTAACTTTCCTTAACTTTCCTCATACTCACGTATTGCACGAGACGAGGTAACGCCGTTGGGCTCACCGGGGAAATTGCAGAGCGACCCGTTCTCGTGCACGGATAACACAACACAACTCACGCCACCAACAAGCCACCAACGGCAAGGGGTTGGGTGGAAGCCCGTTGACGGGCTTCCACCCAACCCCTTGCCATCTCACGTCACCACGACGCAGTCGCACACCATCACGTACCGCCCGGTCCGTCACTCGTAGTTCCGATGGCGGGCCGCCATGTCCGGATAGGTGATGCCGTTGCGTTCGTGCAGTTCGTAGATGATGGCGTCGAGCAGAATCCACGAGGCGGTTTCCCACAGCGTTCCCATGGGTTGCGTGGTGGGCACCAGGTCGCCGCTGCCCTTGTAGACGGATGCGGGGATGAAGATCACCTCGTCGGCGAGGTTCGCCGCGTCGCTGTCCGGCACGCCGGTGACGCAGATGACGGTCGCACCGGTCCGTTTCGCGAGTTCTGCGATGGTGAGCAGGTGGGCGATTTCGCCGGATCCGCAGGTGAAGAAGAACACGTCGCCTTCGTGCAGCGCGGGCGCGGTGTCGTCCCAGACCCAGTGGCTGTCGTACCCCAGGTGCATCAGTCGCATGCAGAACGCGCGGCAAGTCAGTCCTTCGCGTCCCACGCCTGCGCAGACGATGCGGTTGGCGGATTCCAGTAGCGGAATGACCGTTTCAAGGTCCGCATAGTCCACGCGTTCGAAGGTTTCGCGCAGTTCGTCGAGGATGTGTTCGACTTTGGCGGCGCCCAGCGTCTCCTGCGACGTTTCGGCTGATGCCGTATCTGTCGTTTTGTTTGTTTCGCTCATTGTTCCGTTCCTTTCCGTTCGATTCGGTTCACCACGTCGGCCGTTGCGACGTACGTTGCGCCGACCGCCCGCCGGTCATTGCGCCGTCGCCGTCGGTTTGGCTGTGACTGGTTTCGTCGCTGTCGGCCGACCCACTTTGCGTGCCGCGCTCCAGAGTTCCAGTCCCCGGCTGAGCACCATGACGATGATGAGCGCCGCACCCCATGCGAGGTTCTTGACGAACGGGGAGAAGTTGAGGATGGTGAAGCCTGTCTGGAGTACTTGGAGCATGACGACGGCGAGGAGGAGGTTGCCGAAGCGGCCGCGGCCGCCGAAGGGGTCGAATCCGGCGAGCACCACCACGAGCAGCGCCTGCAGCAGGTAGGTTTCACCGAATCCCACACGTGCGGAGTTGACGCGCGCCACCATCACCATGGCGGCCAGTCCCACGAAGACGCCGGCCGCGGCGTAGGTGAGGATGAGCGTGCGGTTCACGCGGTGACCGGAGAACAGTGACGCCACCGGGTTGGATCCGTAGAAGTAGAGTTCACGGCCGTAGCGCGTGCGGCTGGTCACCCATCCGACGATGGCGTAGCAGACGAGTCCCAGCAGGAACACCACGGGAATACCGGCCACGGTGGCGATGCCGAGCGTGGAGTAGCCGTCCACATAGACGCCGATGGATGAGCCGTTGGTGGCCGCGGAAGCCACGCCGGTGAACAGCAGCTGCGTGCCAAGCGTGGCAACGATGGGGTTAACACCGGCCAGGGAGACCAGACATCCGTTGACTACGCCGCACAACACGGTGGCGAGGATGCCGAGCGCAACGGCCAGGGCGATGGACGTCCCCGGTGATCCTGCGCGCCCGGTTTCGCTGCCGGAAAGCATCCACGCGATGATGATGGCGGACACGTTCATGTTGGCCACCACGGAGAGGTCGATGCCGCCGGTGAGCATCACGATGCCCATGGCGAGCGCCAGGAACATGAATTCGCCGATTTGGAATCCCATGGATTGCAGGGTGCCTATGTTGTACAGGGTGTTGCCGAGCAGGATGTAGAACACCAGACAGACCACGAGCACGGTGCCGTACAGCACTTTGCTTGGGCGGTCCACGCCGTGCCACCACGCGGCGAGCGGGTTCCTCTTGGTTTGCTGCTTCTTGGCTTGTTGCGTTTCCTTTGCCATGCTGATCACCTCATACCAGGAAGGACATGTTGCGGCGGTTGCGGCGTTTTTCGCCGTAGTAGATGGCGACCACGGCACAGACCATGACCGCGCCGATGAAGAGGCTGTTCCAGGAGGATTGGATGCCGAGGAACACGAGCGTGTTGTTGAGCAACTGCACGAGGGCCACGCCGAGGAACGTACCGAACAGGGTGCCGTAGCCGCCGGTGATGCGCGTGCCGCCGATGACCACTGCGGCAATGACGGTCAGTTCGGTGCCCATGATGCTGGTGGGGTCTACGAATTTGAGGTTCGCGAACGAGATGATGGCCATCAGCGCGGCGAGCACACCCATCAGCGGGTAGATGAACAGTTTGATTTTGAGCGGGGAGAGGCCGGCTCTGCGGGCGGATTCTTCGGAGTTGCCGATGGCGTAGATGCTGTGTCCCAGCGTGGTGTGGTTCATGATGAACCAGATGACCACGTAGACGAGTACGGCGATGAGGAAGAATCCGGCGATGCCGCTCTGCTGACCGTTGCTGGTGAAGGAGATGATGTTCCACCGGCCGAAGGCGAGCAAGGATTTCGGCATCTGGCTGATGGTCACGGGCTTGGTGCCCACCACGGTGGCCATGAGTCCGTAGAACACGGAGGATGTGCCGAGCGTGACGATGAACGTAGGCAGGGCGAGCCAGTGGATGAGCAGAGCGTTGATGGCGCCCAATAGAGCGCCGATGACCGCGGCGAGCAGCAGGATGACGAGAATGGAGTCGATGCCTGCGTTCACGGCGATGACCACAGAAGTGTATCCGGACATGATGGCCACTGCGGGGAAGGAGACATCGATGCCGCCGGAGATCATGATCATGGTGACGCCTGCGGCGAGAATCGCCATGCCGGTGCCGTTGCGCGTGAGGTCGGCGAGCGTTCCCAGGGTGAGGAAGTTGGGGTTCACGAGGGAGACGACCGCCGCGTACACGGCGATGATGACCAGCAGAGTGATCTCCATGGAGTTGAGCTTCTTGACGTGCATCAGCGTGCTCCTCCTTTCCGGTCGATGTTGCGATAGATGGCGGAGAATCCGGGTTTGAGCTGCGAACCGGACAGTTCCGTGGTCACCGCGCCTTGTACGAAGATGGCGATGCGGTTGCAGACGGCGAGGAGCTCTTCCTCCTCGTCGGAGATGACGAGGATGGCGATGCCTTGTGCGGAGAGGTTGCGGATGATGTCGTAGATCTGCGATTTCGATCCGACGTCCACGCCGACGGTGGGCGAGTCGAGGATGAGGAGCTTGGGTTTGGTGGCCACCCATTTGCCGAGAAGCACTTTCTGCTGGTTGCCGCCGGATAGGGATTGGGCCAGGAGGCTCAGGTCCCGTGTGTTGACTTGGAGGTCGACGAGCGTCTCCTCGCCGATGCGCCGTTCCGCTTTGGCGTCGACCACGCCGAACCGGTTGGAGATTGTGCCGAGTACGCTGGCGGCGCTGTTCTGCATCAGGTTGCGGTCGAGGAAGAGGCCTTCGTTGTGGCGGTCTTCGGGTACGAGGGCGATGCCGTTGGCGATGGCGTCGCGCGGGTTGCCGATTCTGACCGGTTCGCCTTCGATGGCGATGGTGCCGCCGGTGACCTGGTTGAGCCCGAAGAGGGTGAGCGCGGTTTCGGTACGTCCGGAGCCGAGCAGTCCGCTCATGCCGACCACTTCGCCGGGTTGCACGGCGAGGCTCACGTCGGTCACCCGGGAGGCTTTGACGTGGGTCATTTCAAGCACCGGTGCGGCGTTTCGGTCCACGTGGTCTTCGGGAGTGCCGAATTCCACGTCCCGGCCGGTCATGAGCGTGGACAGTTTACGACTGTCCAGTTCGCTCGCCCGGTAGGTGCCGATGACCTCTCCGGAGCGGAACACGGTGATGCGGTCCGCCACGGAGAACACTTCGTCGAGTTTGTGGGAGATGAAGATGACGGAGACGCCGGAGGCCTTGAGCCCCTCGATGGTGGCGAGAAGGCTGTCCACTTCGGTGGAGGTCAATGCGGTGGTCGGCTCGTCCATGAAGATGACCTTGGCGTCCAAGGCCAGGGCGCGGGCGATGGCGACCTGCTGCTTACCTGCCATGGACAGATTCTCCACACGTTCGTCGAGGTCGAGCTTCGCGCCGATGCGGTCGAGGGCACGATGGGCCAGTTGGTCGGCGTATCGCGGGTTGATGAGGGAGCGCCGGTGATGGACGTGCTCGGGCAGGCAGATGTTGTCCCGCACGCTCATGGTGCCGAACAGCGAGAGGTCCTGATGGATCACCGCTATGCCGAACCCGATCGCCTGCCTGGCGGTGAGGTTGGGATAGTCCTGGCCGTTCACCGTGATGGTGCCGCCGTCCGGCTGCAGTACGCCGGAGAGGATCTTCACGATGGTGGATTTGCCGGATCCGTTTTCTCCGGCCAGGCAATGCACCTCGCCTTCGGCGATGTCCACGTTCACGTGCCTGAGCGCGTGCACGCCGCCGAAGCTTTTGGAAATGTCCGTCGCACGCAGTTGCACGTTCATCACCTTGCTTCCTGATTGTTGGTTGATTATGCGACCGTGCCGATTAGAACGGGTACTTGCCGTCCGCGTAGTCGCCCTTCTTGAGCACGAGCGGGGCGTTGCCGTAGACCTGATGGCCTTCGACGGTCACGTCGCCGTAGCCGTCGGCCTTGAGGTCGTCACCGGTCTTGGCGTCCGTGCCCTTGACCTTGTTGTAGGCGAGCTGGAGCGCGGCGTAACCGGCGTCTGCGGGACGCCAGGTCTGCGCGTACTGCACCCAACCTTCGTCGATATACGGCATGTCCACGGAGGGGATGCCGAGCGAGGAGACGTACACGTTCCTGTTGTTGCGTTCCTTGAGCACGGCGGCCATGTTGGAGCCGGCGGAGACGGAGGTGCCGAAGAATCCGGTGATGTCCGGGTGGGCGTTGAGGATCTCCGTGGCGACCTTGCGCGCGGTGTCGTCGTCGTTGTTGTCCTCGTAGGGTTCGTCGGAGACGAACGAGATGTCCGGGTAGTTCTTGTTCAGGTAGCTCTTGCAGGCGTTGTACCAGGCCATATGGGTCTCCATGGTCTTTGAGCCCACCACGGCGGCGAGCTTGCCCTTACCTCCCATGCCTTCGGCGAGCGGCTTGCAGAAGGATTCACCGAAATCCTTGTTCTGGAAGGCTTCGATGTCGTAGTCCACGTCGTCGGCGATGTTGCTGGCTTCGTGCGCCACCACGACGATGCCTTTGGCCTTGGCCTGCTTGATGACAGGCTTCAACGCCTGCGGGTCATTCGGTACGACGACGATGGCGTCCACGTCTTGTGAGATGAGGTCGGAGACCATCTGCACCTGCTTGGCGGAGTCGCCGGAGTCCGGGGCGATCTGCTTGACGTCGACCTTGCTGCCGTTGTCCTTGCCGAATTGCTCGACGCCGGTACGCATGTCGTCGAACCACGGGATGCCTTCCTGCTTGGCGACGAGCACCATTTTGACAGTGTCCCCGTTCGAGGCGTTGTTGCCGCCGACGAGGCCTCCTCCGCCGCATGCGGTCAGCGGCGCGAGGAGCGCGACCGCCAGTCCGGCGGCCATGGTGGTCTTCAGTGTGTTGCGCATCTTCTGTCTCCTTTGATGTGATGTGCGTTTGATTGTGGTTGCGTTGTTCAGTTATGGTGTGGGGCTTCGCCGGAGAATCGTCCGGTTGCGGCCTGGGCTTCGTGCTGGCGCATGAAGCGTGACGAGACTTCCTGGAAGCGTTCCAGGATGAATGGGGCGTAGTCGCAGATGTAGTCGCTGGACATGCGGGAGGTCCATGCTGGTGGCTCCGCGCCTCCGTTCAGCATCCATGCGGCTTGCCGCGCGGCGCCGTCGGCCACGTATTCGCTGTATTCGGGCACGCTGACCGGCAAACCGAGCACTGATGGCGCGATGCGGCGTACGGCTTCGGATTGGGCGCCGCCTCCGATGAGGTTGATCTTGGTGACGGGGATGCCGAGTTTCTGGAAGGCGCGTACGCCCACGCCGACTCCGCACAGCATGCCTTCGATGGCGGCGCGGGCGAGGTTCGATGTGGTGAGGTTCTCACAGGTGACGCCGTGGATGGATCCGGTGGCGTCCGGATAGTTCGGAGTGCGTTCTCCTTCGAAGTATGGGAGCACGACGAGCCCTTCCGCTCCGGGCGGGGCGCAGAGCGCGGCCCGGGAGAATTCCTCATGGGTCATGTCGAGCAGTGCGCGGAACGTGTCGATGACCCGGGAGGCGTTAAGTGTGCAGACCAGCGGCAGATAGTTGCCGGTGGCGTCTGCAAAGCCGGTGACGTAGCCTTGCGGATCGTGGGTGGCGACGGTCGAGACGAGCGAAACGACGCCCGAGGTGCCGATGGACATGGCAATTTCCCCGGGTTTGAGCCCCAACCCGAGGGCCGCACCGGCGTTGTCTCCGGCTCCAGGCCCTATGGCGATGGTGTGGCCGTCGATATTGGCTTCGGCAACACGCTGGGAGGGGCCGGCCACTGCAGGCAACACCACTCTGCCGGCGAATTCCTTGCCGGCGGCGAGCTCCAGAAGATCTCGCCGGTATTCGTTGACGTCGGAGGAGAAGTATCCGGTGCCGGAGGCGTCCGAACGGTCGGTGGCAAGCGTTTCGATGTCGCCTCCGCCGAGGAGGTCCCAAGTCAGCCAGTCGTGAGGCAGAGCCACGGCGGCGGTACGCGCCAGGTTGGCGGGCTCATGTTCGGCCATCCACCGAATCTTGGTGACGGTCAGCGAGGCGACAGGCACGCTGCCGACCATGTCGGCCCAGCGTTTCTTGCCTTCGTTGGAATCTCCTGAGCCAAGTTCGGCGATGAGGTTCGCAGCGTCCGGCGCGGAGCGTGTGTCGTTCCATAGAATGGCGTCGCGGACGATGTCGCCGTGGTCATCGAGCGTGACCATGCCGTGTTGCTGTCCTGCCACGGAGAGGGCGACCACGCCGTCCAGACCGCCGGCCTGCTTGACGGCTTCGTCGAATGCGGAGCGCCAGATTCGCGGGTCGATCTCCGTGCCGCGGCGATGCCGGGCTGCGCCTGAACGCACGAGTTTACCGGTATGCAGGTCACGGATGACCACTTTGCAGGATTGCGTCGATGAGTCCACGCCGGCTACGAGTTGTTGCATATGTCCCCCTTCAACGTCTTCGTTGGAGTGATTCCGCCACTAGGTTTGTTGCCTTGTGCAATATACTAAAACACGTCTTCTAGTTTGTCCATACAGGCAACAAATCGGCGTTTCTTCCATTTTGTCACACCGACTACGAAATAATCGGCCCAGACGCCGCTGGACATACGGCATACTGGATGTATGTCCACACAGCCCAACACCGCCGACCGCAATGTCGCCGTAGGCACGAATGGCGCACTGGACGCCGCACGTGGCGTCACCGTGCGTAACCACAATCTGTCGATGATTGCCAACGCCGTCGTGACCGGAGCCACCCATCCCTCGCGGGCTGATCTCGCACGCATGACCGGCCTCAACCGTTCCACCATGACGCGTCTGGTGGAGCACCTCGTCAAATGCGGCATCATCCACGAGCTCGGCAGCGAGAGCAACGGCGCGGGCCGCCCTGCCGTCCCTCTGGCTCCGGCGCTGCACACATACGCCTCCATCGGCGTGGACATCTCCACCGGCTCCATTGAGGCGACTGTGGTGGACCTGTCCGGGGAAACGCTCGCGCAGCATTACCAGCAGCTGAGCACCGTCAGACCGCAGAAGACCTTGAACGTGGTTCGTCGCATCATTGACGACATGTACCAGCGTGCCGTGGATGCCGAGCTCACCGTGGTGGGCATCACTGTGGCGCTGCGCGGCCTGATTGACGCCAACCGCACGTACCTGCTCAGCAGTCCGAATCTCGGCTGGAGCAACATCGACCTGCTGGGAGAACTGCGCAACGCCTCCCCCTCCCATATGTTGCCACAAGTCTCATTCATGAACGCCGCCGATGCCGGCGCCTATGCAGAGACCTATCTGCGCAACAAACAGGGGCGCACACTAGGGGATTATCTCTATGTTTCCGGTGGCGTGGGTATCGACACGGCCCTGGTGACCGGTACCGGGTTCGATACCGGCTCCCACGGCTGGGCCGGCGAGCTAGGACACGTGTTCGTGGCCGAGGGCACCCGGCAATGCTCCTGCGGCAACACAGGCTGTCTGGAATCGTTCGCCGGGCAGCATGCCATCATGGCCGCATGCGGCCTGCCGGTGAATGGTTCTACCGGCAACCTGTTCGCAGCGTTGTCCCGCAAGGAACCGGAAGCCTGCAAGGCCGTGGATACCGCTGCCCAGTGTCTGGGAATCGCGCTTTCCGCGTTCGTGAACATCTGCGACGTGTCCACCATCGTGCTGGATGGCCTGTACGCGCAGCTGTTCGAATATCTGGAGCCCCCGTTGCAGCAGGTGATGAAACGGCGGGTGCTGTCCTCGCAGTGGGCAGATATCAAGGTGCTCAAATCCGTGTCGACGAACAACACGGTGGCGTTGGGCGCCGCGTGGAAGGGCATGGTGGAGTTCCTCGCCGACCCGGATCGTTGGCAGAAGCAGTCCGAGGACCGTCTCAACTACTACCCGATTACCAGCACCCCGTCGGTGACCATCTGACAGCACCTCAATCACCCATATAGACCCTGCACTCCTGTGGCTTTGCCAGCCGTTGTCATGGTTCGTTTGCAATCAAGACACTAGTCACCTTGCGATTACCCAATTAAGGGCTAGGCAACCCCATATCCGGTTATTCTGAAGCCAGGACGAAACACGGCAGGGGAAGTCAGTGAGATATGAGAATCGCGGTTGCCGGTACGGGCTATGTGGGGTTGTCGGTGGCGTTGCTGCTGGCGCAGCATAACGAGGTGCATGCGCTGGATATCGTGCCGGAGAAGGTGGAGTTGCTGAATGCCGGCAGGAGCCCGATCGTGGACAGGGAGATCACCGCGTTCCTGGATGCGGACAAGTCCGGTGAGCGTCCGTTGGATTTCCAGGCCACGCTGGATGCCGAGCAGGCGTATTCGGGTGCTGATTTCGCGGTGGTGGCGACGCCCACGAACTATGATCCGCGGAAGAACTATTTCGACACGTCCAGTGTGGAGGCGGCGATCGCCGCGATCCGCAAGTATGACGAGACCGCGTGGATTGTCATCAAGTCCACGATTCCGGTGGGCTACACCGCGCAGATCCGCGAGAAGCTCGGCGATCGGCGCATCCTGTTCTCCCCGGAGTTCCTGCGCGAGGGTCACGCGCTGTATGACAATCTGCATCCGAGCCGCATCGTGGCGGGCGCTCCGCAGGATGATGCGGAGGCGGTGAAGGCCGCGCACACGTTCGTCGGCCTGCTGGCGCAGGGCGCGGCTCCCGAGGAGGCCCAGCGCACGAACCCGGATGGTTCCAAGGGTATTCCGGAATTGGTGGTGGGTCCCACGGAGGCGGAGGCCATCAAACTGTTCGCGAACACGTATCTGGCGTTGCGCGTGGCCTATTTCAACGAGCTGGACACGTATGCTGAGAGCCGCGGATTGGATACGCGCGAGATCATCAAGGGCGTGTGCCTGGATCCGCGCATCCGCGACGACTACAACAACCCGAGCTTCGGCTATGGCGGCTACTGTCTGCCGAAGGATACGAAGCAGCTGCTCGCCAACTATGATACGGTCCCGCAGAACCTCATCGAGGCAATCGTGGACTCGAACACCACGCGCAAGGATTTCGTCGCCGATGAGGTCCTGCAATTGGTGGACGCCGCCCGTGCCGCCGGCAAGGAGCGTCCGGTGGTGGGCGTGTACCGGCTTACGATGAAGTCCGGTTCGGATAATTTCCGCCAGTCCGCCGTCCAGGGTGTGATGAAGCGCATCAAGGCAAAGGGCGTGGACGTGCTCGTCTACGAACCGACGCTCGACAAGCCTGATTTCTTCGGCAGCCCCGTCACCCACGATTTGGCCGCGTTCAAGCGCGACGCCGACGTGATCATCTCCAACCGTTGGAACGCCGACCTCGCCGATGTCAGCGACAAGGTCTACACGAGGGACCTGTTCCGGCGGGACTGACCGATCTAGAACGGAGATCACTCAAAAGGGTCTGATTGCTGTTTCCGGTCAAGAGACAGTCCCGGCCGGAGACAGCAATCAGTAGATGCCCCCGATGTCCGTCATTCGCCCTTCGCTGGGCTATCGCCGAAGATTTTCGCCCACGTGTTCATGGAGGTCAGATCGGCGGCCTTGTACTGGGCGGCGAGACGCTTCCAGTTGCGCAGGATGCGCTTGACGAGGCGGTAGCCTTCCCACATGTTCCTGTGGAAAAGCTTGTCGTCGCGCTTGAGCCATGCCACGGAGTTGCCGTCCGGCGAGGTGACGAGCACGGAACGCGGATGGCCTGCGGACACCCATGTCCACCAGTAGGAGTCCTGGGCGGGGATGGCCATGTCCGGACGCTCGGCATTGCCGTCGTTCTCGGAGGAGAGCATGCTGCCGGTCACGTATTTCAGCGCCTTCTTGAGACGGTACTTGGTGCCCGTGGGGTGGCGGCGGGCGGACACGTATTCGCGGTCCGGTTCGGGGAAGTCCTCGAAGCTGGGCTTGGTCTGGGTATCCGCGTACTTGCCGCGCAGTTCACGCACTTCGGCGAGCTTGGTGGGGAACGAGTCCACGATGTATTGCGGCCCGCGCAGAATGTCCTTGAGCGCCTGGTGGTGCAGCGCCATGCCGGAGTAGATGAATCGCATGCCGAGGACGGCGTCCGCGTACATGAA
Source organism: Bifidobacterium saguinibicoloris (assembly GCF_019331725.1). Lineage (GTDB taxonomy): Bacteria > Actinomycetota > Actinomycetes > Actinomycetales > Bifidobacteriaceae > Bifidobacterium > Bifidobacterium saguinibicoloris. The sequence continues at coordinate 69,326 of NZ_JAHBBF010000012.1, read as the reverse complement.
TTCGAGCATCATCCGGTTGAAGGGGCGTTCGGGCTGCAGGAGCAGCGCGGCGATCCACCGGTTGCGGACGAAGAAGTACTCCTCCCAGGTGCGGGCGGGATCCTTGCTGTGCCATGCCTGATGCCATACGGCCACACCGGGTAGGCAGACGGTGGGAAAACCGGCCCGCTTGGCGCGCACGCCGTATTCGATGTCGTCGAATTTGATGAACACGGGCAGGGAAAGTCCGACGGCCTTGATGGCGGCGACGGGGATGAGGCACATCCACCAGCCGTTGAAGTCGCCGTCGATGCGCTGATGCCGTTCGGGCGTGTCACGCAGGGGTTCGGCGGCGAAGTCGTGGTTGTAGCCGAGTTCGAGGGATGGCTTCATCCACATGCGCTGCCAGTCGAACCGTTCGCCTTGCGTGTAGAGCATGGTGCGGTTGTCGAGGTGGAGCATGCCGCCGCCGACGAGCACGGGTTTGATGGCGTAGTCGGCGAATTGGACAGCGCGCAGGATGGCTTCCGGTTCGCTGATGGCGTCATCGTCGAGCAGGAGGCAGTAGGCGCTGGTGCCGTGTTTCACGGTTTCGTACATGCCGCGGGAGAAGCCGCCGGAGCCGCCGAGGTTGCGTTGGCGGATGTAGGTGAGTTGGCTGCCGAGTTCGTCGGCGACTGCCGGGTAGTCGGCTTGGTCGCTTACGTGATCGGTGCCTTGGTCGGTGCAGTAGATGGTGTCGAGGCGTTCGCGCAACGCCGTCGCCTTGCTGATGGTCTTGAGCTGGTTGAGGCAGTAGGGCGCGCGGTTGAACGTGGTGATGGCGATGGAGAGTTTGGTATCGCCGGCCGTCGCGCGTTTGGCGGCGGGCGCCTGCCATGCGGCGTCCGCGATGTGCAGGTCGATGCCGGATTCTGCTTCGGCGTCGAACCAGAAGAAGCCGCCGTCCATGAGGTCGGTCATGGGGATTTCGATGGCGATGTCCTGCCAGTCGTTCGGGCTGTCTACAACGATGGAACCGGCTGGGAACAGGAGTCCGCGGCCGTCGGATCGGTTGAGGCTGATGCTGCCCTGTCCTTTGGCGCGGGCGACGAACCGCATGACGTCCACGCGCGTCCAGCGACGCCAGTGGCCTGCGGGGAACGCGTTGAAGAACGTGCATGTGGAGGTCTTCATGCCCGCGCGCACGAGCAGTTCGTCACGGTTGACAAATCGGAACGTGGCCTTTGTAGCACCGGTGCTTTTGCTGCCGGTAAGGCCTCGCCGGATGAGCCGCTGGAACTGGGACTGGTTCATACCGCCCAAGTTGAGCTGGCGCATGTCGATGCCGAATTCAAGAGTGGCGTCCGAGAGCATGGGCTGGGTCCAGTCGAGCGCATACAGCGGCCATACCTGATCCACATCCTGCGTAGGGTAGACGACACGGACCACGGATTCCCACGTAGTGGTTTCAACAGTGTTCGTCATGACGATCACTCCTTGGTGGCGATTTCAGGTTCGTCAATTTGCTTGATGGTCAACGCCCGATCACTGAGCAGCGCATAATCGCGATTGCGATTGTCTCGGATGACGAACGTGCATGCGTTGTCATCCACAGCGACCGCGACCATGTCTGTGTTGTATGGGTCCACCGGGCTCGGCGTCCTCAACGAGGTGAACAAGCGGAACTCGCCATTGTTGAACAGTGTGAGAGGCAGCTCGAAATACACGGTCCGGTGACCATGCTCCGTCATTTTGATTGTCTTGGCACCAGTGTCATACGTGATGCCGCCTCGACGGATGTCATGCATGGCGATTGCCAGATAGAAATCACCAGGTTCATCATACTGGTATTCGACGCCGAACCGGAAGGTGTCCGTGCTCTTGTACACCTTGTCTTCCACGGCGAACGTGCGGAGGAGCGGGCAGCGTTCATTCAGTCCCGAGGGGTACTGGTGCTTGGCGAGCTGCTCTTTGCGGTTCCGCTCCTGCTCTTTCTTCTCCGCGTTCAGGTTCTCAAGGGTGTACTTGCTGGTCACGGTCTCCTTGTCGCCGATGGCGGCGACCTCGCCGTCTTTGATCATCATGGCGCGGGTGCAATACTTCTTGACCGAATTCATATCGTGGGTCACGAGAATAACCGTCTTCGTGGGATCCTTGCGGATTTCGGTAAAGAAATCGTCGCACTTACGTTGGAACGCCTCGTCGCCCACGGCGAGCACCTCATCGAGCACGAGGATATCGCCTTGTGCCTTGATGGCCACGGAGAATGCGAGACGCACCTGCATGCCGGAAGAGTAGTTCTTGAGCTTCTGGTCCATGAATTCTTCGAGCTCGGCGAATTCCACGATGTCGTCGTACATGGCGTCGACTTCCTCATGGGTGAAGCCGAGCAACGCACCGTTCAGGTACACGTTCTCACGGCCGGTGAGCTCCGGGTTGAAGCCCACACCGAGTTCGATGAACGGCACGAGCTTGCCATTGACCGTCACGCTGCCGGTTTCTGGGCAATAAATCTGGGAAATGATTTTCAACAGAGTGGACTTACCACCACCGTTGCGGCCAACGATGCCGAAGAATTCGCCCTGATGCACCTCGAAGGAGACATCCTTCAGCACCTGCTGCTTTTTATATCCCTTGATGCCCTTGGTCCAGTTGATGAAGGCCTGCTTCAGACCAGTGGCCTGTTCCGTAGGCAGCTTGAACACCTTGGACACGTGTTCCACTGAGAGAACGACCGGATTCTCCATGACGTTATTGGAAAGTTGGTTCGACATCACATGACCTCTGCAAATTTACGGCTGTTGCGGCGGAACAGATAAACACCCAACCACAGCAACGCGATGGTCAGGACCACAGGAATAGCTTGCAATGCTGGATTATCCAACGTGTTCCACACAGTCGGTTGGGTATCCGGAGCAACAAGATTATGTCGGATATCCTGAATGGTCTGGGCAAAGGGATTGATGAGCTCCAAACGAGCCAGCTCCGCATAGATGCCGCCACGGTTGATGACGTAACTGAGCGGGTAGATAATCGGCATGCCATAGAAGACCAGCTGCTGCAGCACTTCCCAGATGTGCGCGATGTCTCGGAAGTATACGTACATGGTGGCCATGATGAGGGTCCAGCCAAGCGTCACCGCATACAGCTGGATGATGTTGATGGGGACCAGTACCACCCGCCATGTGAAGTCGACGCGCGAAACCAACGCGAACAGCAACACCACGCAAAGGTTGATGGCATAGCTAATCATGGCACCCACAGTGGCGGAAACCACCACAATGTAGTTCGGGAAATGAATCTTACGCAGCAGATCGCCACGGTCAACCACCGACCGAAGACCAGTGTTCGTGGACTCGGTGACGAACTGCCACGAGCTGATGCCCAGCAGCAGCACAACCGGGTATGTGGGGGTACCATCAGACATGCGCAGGAATTTGCCAAACACCACGTACATGACGCAGAACATCATGAGCGGCTTGAGCACGGACCATGCGATGCCGAGGAAGGACCCCTGATAGCGGAGCCGGAAATCAGTCTTCACCAGTCCTTGGAGGACGACCCACGCATAGTCATAGCGGGCCTTCAGCTTGCTTACGAGTTCTTGCACGGTCACCTATTCTAACAACGGGGTTTCTATCGGCACGAGCCGGTGAGACGACTGTACACGCTACTCCCAACGAACCTCCACAATATGAAAGCCTTCTCCATCAGTGTTTCGAGTTAATCGGAGAAGGCTTCCTTGATTCAGTCTAATCGTCAATGTCGAAATCACCCGGATGCAGACGCCCATACCTCTTAGAATGAAGGCACCCATTTAGGAAAGGACGCTCTCATGGACAACATCATCAAGGGCAAACGCATATTAATAACGCACGTATTCATTCAACGTCTTATGGGATCCACCGTCCTGACCCTAGAACTCGCCGACTATCTTCAACAGCAAGGCGCGGACGTCACTGTTTTCTGCAGTGAGTATGCAGAACCTGTACGCAGTCTGTTCGAGGAACGTCATCTGAAGGTAATTGACGACGAGAATCATGATTTTCATTTGGCAGACTATGACATCATCTGGTTGAACAGCCAGGTGCTTCCCCTCTCCCTAGTAGAAGAACTTAAGCATCCTGTTCAGGAAACCCTCCCCGCTTTTATCTTCAACCACATGTCTGCCTTAGACAAAATTGCGGACGAGTTCCCGTACATCTATGGGCTTGAAGAACGTCTGGCCTCACTGGTACTCACCATCGCGCCCGAAGTCGAGCGCAAAATCCTTCCCTACTTCGATGTAATTCCTCCGCATGCCTTGTTCCCGAATCCCGCACCAACGGCATTCTCCGAACTGCATCACGATATGCCCGAACAAACCCTTAAGCGCGTTCTCATCGTCTCCAATCACGCACCACAGGAGATACACGATGCCGCCGCGCTTCTGGAGTCCAGAGGAATCGAAGTGGCTCATTTTGGTGAGGGGGGGGGACGCCCCACATTAGTCACGCCAGAGAGACTAAGCGGCTACGACGCGGTGATTACCATCGGGAAAACCGTACAGTATTGTCTGACCGCCGGGATTCCGGTGTACGTTTATGATCATTTCGGAGGATTTGGCTACCTTGATGATGGTAATTTCGCGTTAGCCGCAGAGAATAATTTCTCCGGTCGAGGGGGTAGCCAGCACTCAGCCGAGTATATTGCCGACGACATCATCACTCATTATCCGCAAGCTCTCGCCTATCACACGCATAATCGCGAATCCTTCATTAATCGCTATTCCATCGATTGTGTGCTGCCTGTATTACTGCAGTCCGTTCATAAACGACAGATTGAGCCCTTCTCCTCGGCTTATACGCTCTCCGTACTCAGCGCGGAAAGGGGCGCTTACCGCTTCTACAGGACCTGGTCCTGGGCAAATTATCTTGAGGATGAACGAGCCAGATTGACCACCAGGCTGGACCAGACTTCGGAAGAGTTGGGGAATGTACGAGCAGCGCTCCAAACCCTGCAGGATTCTGAAGCCCGCCTTCAGCATCGATTGCAGGAAATCGAGTCCTCGCACGCATTCCGCATTGGCAAGGTGCTGATGTTGCCACCTCATCTCATCAAGGTGCTTACACGTCGCCTGCTGCGCCGTAGCTGAATCAGGTACCGCCCCGACTGGAACATCACATATGTGCAGTTCCAGTCGGGGCGGTACCATCACAGTATGCCTAAACTATCGATTATCGTACCTATCTACAACGTCGAGAGCTTCCTTGACCAATGCTTGGAGTCCATCCGCAAGCAGACGTTCGAGGATTGGGAATGCCTGCTGTTCTCCGATGGAAGCAAAGATGGTTCCATCGACATCATGAAGCGTTTCGCCGCCGAGGACGCCCGCTTCAAGGTGATCGACAAGCAGAATGAAGGCTATGGCACCACATGCAACCGTGGTCTTGACATGGCCCAAGGCGACTGGGTCTGTGTCGTGGAACCCGATGATTTCATCGACCCGAACATGTATGAGAACCTTTTGAGCGCAGACCGTTCCGAAAAAGGCAAGGTCGATGTTATCAAGGGCTCATACTGGCTGTACTACGATGCACGGGAACCGTATACAGAGGCTCTGGAAGCTCCGAACCTCGCCCGCTTCATGCCGAAGCGTCGTATCGATTTCACTCTCGACGAATTCACCGAGCCGTTCTATCATCATCCGTCCATCTGGTCGGCGGTATATCGCCGCGATTTTCTGAACGGAGACAACAAGGCCGGTCGCAAGATCCGGTTCAAGCAGATTCCCGGTGCAGGTTGGACCGACAACCCGTTCTTCGCCGAGACGATGGTACTGGCGGACCGCATCGTGTGGATGCCTGGTCAGTATTACTATTATCGTCAAACGAATCCGGGGGCATCCACGTTCCTGAAGGATTTCCGTCTCCCCTTCGACCGTCTTCGCGACATGCGTGAGTTCCTTGATGAACAGCGTATCTCACGGCCAGTCCTGCACGCGTTCTATTCCCGCGAGTTCGATTACGTGACATCCGTCATTGGCGAGTTCGGCTATGACGACAAGAACCCCGAGGTCCGCAAGCTCATCCGTGAGGTGTTCGAATCCATGGACCGCAACGAGGTGTTCCTCATGGACAATCTGCGTCCGGAATTCCTTGACTACTACATGGATTTCATGGGCGAATCGTATGAGGCCAAGCATCACGAGGTCAACGCACATCCGGATTTGTCCATCGTGCTACTTACCAAGGATGCCCGCTCGTGGATTGTGGAGACGCTGGAATCATACGCGAAGTTCAATCGTCTGTCCTGTGAGTTCATCCTAATCGATGAGGGCTCCCAGGACAGCACGATGAACATCGCCGACAATTTCGCACAGAAGGATAGACGATTCGTTGTCAAGTTGAACGCCAGCCGTGCGGCGGGCACAGGCAATGGTGAGCATCTCAAGCTTGCCGAGCAGATTCGGCTAGCCATCGAGAACGCTCATGGCGAGTACACGATATTCGTCCCATCGAACTACGTCATCGGCGAGAAGATGTTGTATGCAAGCGTCGCCGGCGCAAAGAAGGCACAAGCGGACGTCGCACTGCCGGATGATGGCAACGCACACGCCGACTATTTGCTGAATCGCATGCGCTCGCTGAATCTGGCTCTGCCTTCCTCCGCCGTTGAGTCCCCTGACTCCACTCGAGGCCCGATTTATGGCCCGTTCCAGGCTTCGGATATTCCGGATGCGATGTTCACGCTGAACAGGACATTCAGCTGGCTGCGCTTGTACAGGACGGCCTTCCTCAAGGAAAACCATATCACTGCGAGTAGCTCCGACGTCACCAATGCGCTTTACGGGTTTGCCGGCCAAACACTCCTGCATGCCGATAAGATCGCCTTCCTGGATCTGAAAAAGGATTGGAAGATTCGTAATGTGCAACGTCAGCAGGTCGGATCGGCATTCTGGCTGGCCTTGGTGAAGAACATCCCGTATTCCAGCGAAACGGATCCCATCATGCCATCCGTTCTTGAGTTCGGTGAGGTACTTCACACTCAGGGCCTGTACGACAAGTTTGAGCGCGGATACCTTAACGCGATATTGACCGCATTCATGCAGGACATCTATGGTCGATACACGCCTGAGCATATCGAAAAGTATCTGTCCACATACCAAGAGAAGGTTGTGAACCTTCTGGATGTAAAAGACCATGGCGCGTTGTATTTCTATGACGCGGATGCTTTCAACGACTTCCAGAAAATCGTGTTTAGTCCGAACCTGAATCTCTGGCTCGAAGAACGCGTTCTGCGAGATGAGAATATTTTGTTTGAGCTCGATAAGGAGATCAACGATATTCGAAACTCCACGCGTTTCAAGACAGGCGAAACGATTGTCGAGACGGTGAAGAAACTCTCGCCGTCTAATCTGATTGCGCAAGCGCAGGCTAAGGCACGACTGGGCAAGAGAACACACTGAACAAGGCGTATTGGGGGCGCGCACTGCGATATGTGTGCGCCCCAACGTATGTAAAACATGTTTTATACACGACATTAATAGGTGAATGACCGAATGAATATACCGCAACCGACAAAGGCTACCCGCGTACTTGCGACAATAGGAGAAGTCCTCACTCAGATTTCAGTCTGGATAGCAATAGCTTTTTTTGCCATTACGGGACTTCTGTCGTTCATAGTGACAACCACTATGCCGAATTACACCTATAATGTCGAGTTTACGACTAAGGGCTGGTGGAAGGTAACGATTGTTTCGGTCTTGGCAATACTCGTTGTAGCTTATCTCGACAAGAAAGGCCTTCTAGCAAGAATTAACACGAAGAAACTCTCGCTTGCACTTATTTTTTATAGCGCATTAGTGGGCGTATTTTGGATTGCAATGGCCAACGTATGGCCTGAGTGGGATCCCTTGTATGTTCTGAAAGCAGCGGAAGCGACAAGTGACCCCAACTTGCAGCTGCAATGCCCAGGAGATGAGGTTTCGTGGATTCTTTGCCCCGGCGGATATTTGGAACGGTTCCCTTATCAGATTCCCCTGGTCATTGTCGACAGAGTCCTGCTATTTGTTTTTGGACAAGGCGCATATCTCGCTTTCGAAGTCATTAACGTCATCTGTGTCGCCGCAACACTGGTGCTGATCGGCAGAATAACGGACGCTTTGTTCGGTAACGCCGCCTACACGAACACTACTCTGTTACTCGGCTTTACATTCCTCCCCTTGATTTTCTACGTGACCTTTGCCTATGGCAACACGATAAGCTTGCCTTTCATCGCCGGAGCGGTTTTATTCCAAGTCAAGTATTTCAACACAGGCAAGTTACTCCAGGCAATCATCGCCCTTGGCCTTGTTGCTCTTGGCCTCACATTCAAGTCAAGCATGATTTACGTTCTGGCGGCAATGGTAGCGGCATGGATAATCCATGCGCTCAAGGAGCATAGTTTGAAGGATGTTCTGTGTCTCCTACTGGCATGCATCTGCTATTTGCTGCCTGGACTCGCCGTGGGGGCCAGTGCCTACTATCTCAATCTGAATCCGAACATTGGAGAGCCCAAAACCGTCTGGTTCGCCATGGGTACGCAACGCCCCTCGGATGAATCTTCCAATAATTACGGGTGGTATAATGGGTATCCTCTGAAATGGAATCCCGAAGATTACGACCAGCATGTCATCAAAGAAGAATCGATTTCGTCAATAAAGCAGTCGATATCAGAATTTGCAAATGATCCCGCATACGCTTGGACTTTCTTTTCCCGTAAATTTACTTCCGAATGGACTGATCCTCTATACGAATCTCTCTTGGCGAGCAACTGGTCCAGCCATGGCGCCGATCGCCCGATAATGTCCGAACGCTCAATCAGTCCTGTGTTGCGTTCTATATATTACGGGAAGCTCCATAAGCTGATTCTCGCAGCCATAGATGGACTACAATTCTTGATTCTTGCAGGTTGTTTCGCATATCTTGTTAGGAACTGGAAAACAATAAAGGCCCAGCTGATTCCTATCATTATCACGCCTGTAGGAGTGGCTATCCTGTACCTATTCTGGGAAGCGCAATCTCAATACATCATGCCAGCATATATATTGATGCTTCCGCTAGCCGGCGCAGGTATCCAAATCATCTCCTCAGCAGCAACAAAGGTCATAGAGAAAGCGGTACCGCGAGTGAACGTCGAAAGGTAACGAGATGAGGCGGATATTCCCCATATAGTCCGCCTCACACATTTAATCCGATATCCACCTCAGCGCGGCGGTATGGAATATCCGCTTTTCTTCCCCTTCACTACCACAATCGTTCGAATCACTCAGCCGCGGTGATGGTGAGGCTGAGTCCGCTGTTGGCGTTGTAGATCCAGCTGGCGGTGAGTCCGTCCCAAGTGAAGGTCTGCTGGTCCGGCTGGTCCTGTTTGGAGGTCATGGCGGTGATGTCGTCCGCAGGCATGTCGAGCTGTTTCGCCACGCAGTCGAAGGTGGTGAAGTCCGATTGCGATCCGGACAGCAGGGTGAGGGATTTGCCGGCTCCGTCGGCGATGAGGGATTCCTTCGTGTTGTCGGAGGAGTCGAAGTCGGTGTGCGGGTCACACTTCTTGACGGCTCGCTGCAGTTTGCTGGGCAGCGGGGATACGTCCGCCGGCTGGTTGTTCGATTGCGGTGTCGCATGCCGTTGTGCGGACGAGTGGTTCTTGAACGCGGCGATGCCGATTGCGATGACTGCGACCGCGATAACTGCGACGACCGCCACGATGATGCGGTTGCGGACGGTGTGCGATGCGGTGGTGTTGGACGATTCGGAAGACATGATGCGTGGCTTTCCTGATTGACGGTGGTTGGAAGACTTGATTGGTTGGGGCGGTGGATTACGAACGAATGGAACGGTAGGTAGTGTTGAGGCCGGGCCGACAGAGAATGCCGACCCGGCCTCAACACTACGCGCGGTCCGAGGATCAGACGAACGGACGCTTCACCACGGTGGGCGTGCCGTGCACCCACATGTTGGCGGTGCGCACCTGTCCGGGCCATGCCTCGATGATCTGATCGTTGCCGAGGTAGATGGCCACGTGGCCGGGCCAAAACAGCAGGTCGCCGCGTCTGCGGTCGTTCAGTCCGACGGACTTGAACCTGCCGTCGCCGGCCATGTTGTTGGCGTCATGGCTGTGATACGGGTCGTACCAGTGGGCGGAGGGGTTATAGTCGCCGAGGTTCATGCCGGTGGCGTACAGCGACTGCATGACCAGTCCGGCGCAGTCCACGCCTTCGCCGGGACGGAGTGCGTAGTCCCACACGTACCGTGTTCCGAGGTAGTCGTAGGCGCGGCTGATCATCGCTTCCACGGCCTGCTCGCGCGTGGCGCTCATGCCGATGCGGGAGGGCGAGGCGTAGCCGAACTTGCCGTTCTGCGGCACGGAGACGTCGCAGGAGCTCACCTGGAAGAATCCGGCGGGGTTCTGCCATCCACGCTTGCCGCAGCCGTTCCACACCAGCCTGCCGTACTGGAAGTTCTGAGCGCGGCCCTTGCCATAGTCGTACTCCTCGGAGGTGGGGTACCCCAGCGAGCTGTTCTCGAAACCACGGGATGCATAGTCCGCCAGAATGGATGCAGTCACACCGTGCGCACTAGTCTGAGGAGCCTTGAACACGGTACCGCCTTGGAAGCGCTGGGAAGCACCACCGTCACGCAGGCCGGTCGTCTCATCCGTGGTCGGATATCCCAACCAGCCTGCCTGCCAACCGTTAACCGCCCAGTAATCCTGAATCGCACCACGCGTGAAGTGCGCCCCAGTGGCAGACGACCAATGAATCTCACCATGCTGGAAAACCTGCGACACGCCACTGCCGAGGTTGTTTTCCTCGGACGTCGGATACCCAAGGGTGCTGTTTTCATAACCGATATCGGCATACTTTTTGAGGATGGATTTTTTCACGGCATGCGCACTAGTCTGAGGAGCCTTGAACACGGTACCGCCTTGGAAACGCTGGGAAGCACCACCGTCACGCAGGCCGGTCGTCTCATCCGTGGTCGGATATCCCAACCAGCCTGTTTGTCCGCCATTGGTCTTCCAGTAATCCTGAATCGCACCACGCGTGAAGTGCGTCCCAGTGGCAGACGACCAATGAATCTCACCATGCTGGAAAGACTGGGATACCCCACCCTTCAGCAAACGCTGTTCGGAGGTCGGATACCCAAGCGTTCCCCGCTCGGACTGAAGTGAAACATACTTCTCCAGAATGGGACTACGCACTGCGTGCGTGCCGTACTTTGCGGAGACGTACACGGTGCCTCCAGTGAACGACTGCCAAGAGCCGGACCTGACGTCGGTCAGCTCGCTGGTGGGGTCGCCGAGGGTCTGATGCTTCAGCCAGTACGTATAGACTTCGCCGCTGACCACGCGTGTGGCGTCGACGTCCGTGTTGGACGTGGCCGCGATGATGCCGTTGGCGAACTGCTTGACGTAACTACCATCGGTACGCTGCACCACGATATTGTCCGCGGCTTTACCAAGAGCGCCATCCGCTCCATTTTCGTTGGTCCAGCGGGTCCAGATGCTGGGAACGGCGGTGTGGTTCACGTCGCTGATGAGCGTGCCCTGTTCGAAAGTCTGAGTGGCGGAGCCGTCCTCTTGCGTGGTGGCATCGGACTTGGGGTAGCCCGCCCAGTAAGGGCCGGACTGGTGTTCGGTCCAGAATGCCGCGATGTCGCCCTGCAGAGTGAAGGCACCGTTGTTCCGGGACCATGCAATCTGCCCGCGCTCGAACTGCTGGGTCTGCGCGTGCTTGGTGCTGTCGGTCTTCATTTCGCCGGTGGGGAAGCCGAGGACTCCCTGTTCGGCGTTGAGGCTGTTGTATTTGTTCAGGATCTCACCGCGCACGGAGAACACGGACTGCGAGGAGGAACGGTAGTACACCACGCCGTTCTGGAACGTCTGCTTGTATCCGCCTTCGGTGGTGACGGCGGTAGCCGTGGGGCGGCCCAACCACAGGTTCTTGTTCCAGTAAGTGCGGATTGGCGCCTTGACCTCGGGCAACGCGACGAACTTCCACTGCTGCGCGACGGTGCCGTTCGCTGTGAAAATCTGCACGTTGGCACCAGACTTGGCGGTACCACCGGCCACGTCCAAAGCCCTTGCCGTATTACCGCTGACGAGTGCGGACCGCAGGATGACGTTGTCTCCAGTACGGATGGCGACCCACTTCTGCGCACGGGTACCGTTGGACACAAACTGCTGCACATTGGTGCCCGGTTTATTATTGCCGTTATCCACATCCAGGACTTTGCCCGATCCCTCATTGGTAATGGTCAGGTAGCCGGTGGCGTCTTGGGTGACTTTCCAACGCTGCGCCGGAGTGATGTTGTCCGTGTAGATCTGCACGTTGGCACTGTTGCCAGTGCTGCCACCGGCCACATCCAGAGAGAGATTGGCGCTCAACGCGGACGTGATGCTGTAGGTGCCCGGGGCAATCGTGCCCTTGTTGTCAGTTGCCAGCTGGTCAAGTCGCTTGTCGAAACCGGGACGGGGCGCCTCGAAGGTCCATTGCTGGGCGTTGGAATCATTGCGCGTATACACCTGCACGTTGGCACCAGACTTGGCGCTGCCGCCGGCCACATCCAACACCGGTGGATGCAGCACCGCGATGGCGGACTGCAGCACGACCTTGTTACCTACGGGAATGGCGATCCATTTCTGCGCACGACTGCCGTTGGAAGCGAATTGCTGCACGTTGGTACCGCTGGCAGCACTGCCGCCGGCCACGTCCAACGCCTTGCCGGACGCCTTGTTGATGAGTATCAGGTAACCCTTGGAGTCCTTGACGACCTTCCAACGCTGTGCCGCAGTGGCGTTATCCTCGTAGTTCTGCACGTTGGCACCATTGGACTTGCTGCCGCCGGAGACGTCCAGCACCAAGGTGGAGCGCAGTCCCGAGGAGACGGTGTATTCACCGGCGCTCACCACGTCCTTGTTCGCAGCGGCGAGACTATCAAGCCTGTCCGCCATGCTCGGCCGCGGCGTCTCGAACTTCCACTGCTGAGCCTTGGTGCCGTTGCCGGTGAACGTCTGCACGTTGGCTGCGGAGCGGGCGTTGCCACCGGTCACATCCAAGACGAGCTGCTTGGAAGGGTCAACCGCGGAACGCAACGTGACGTAATCACCATTGGGGACGGCGATCCACCGCTGCGCCTGCGAGTTGTTGGACGTGTACTGCTGCACGTTGGCTCCAGGTTGGTTGCTGCCCCAAGCCACATCCAACGCTTTGCCGGATTTCTCGTTGACGATGGTCAGATACCCGTTGTCGTTGGTGACCTTCCAGCGCTGAGCGGCGGTGGCGTTGTCCGTGTAGATCTGCACGTTGGAACCGGAACGGGTGTCGCCGCCGGCCACGTCCAGCACCAGATCGGTGTTCAGCGCGCTGGAGATGGTGTATTCACCAGAGGGGACAAGATCCTTGTTCGCAGCCGCCAAGGCATTCAGCTTGCTGGTCGCGGTATCAGCGCTTTGCGCCTGAGGCTGTTCCGTCTGCTGCCGGGGCGCGGATTGCTGCATGCCGTTGAGTGAGCCATCGGCGGCGGAATTCGTCTGGGATGACGTGTTTCCCTCGGTCGTCGATGTGGAGGCTGAGTCTCCCGTATCAGAAGGAGCTGCGCCTTCTGTCCCCTCCTGAGTGGGACTTGCGGAAGTCGAAGGATCTGTGGAAGAAGACTCCATCTGCGTCGTCTGCGGCTGGGTTGCCGTGCCTTCCGCAGCCAACGCGGGAACGCACACGGTGACAGCCAGCATCGAGATGACCGACAGCCCCGCGGCAAGCCCCTTCATCGCATGGGACAGACCGTGTTTATACATCATGGTTATGGTTCTCCATCTCTCGGTTCCGCTATATCATGCGACGGCAAGTCGACAACCGCCCATATGGCGAGGAGGCGGCTCTCACTACGTGAGAGCCGCCTCCTTTGTTCATCATTCAGCCACCCCGCAAGAAACGTGTATCGCAAATCTAGCGGGTAACAACCTCTGAACGGGGCTTATGCCTATGCCATTCGCAGAATTCTCGCCGCGCCCATACGCCATACATAAGCAAGCCGCCGACCGCACAGGCTGAAACAACTTCAGATAATCTCCATACGAGAGGCTCCGTATAGGCGATATGCACCGTACCTTTGTATCCATTGGGCACGTGGAGTTGCATCATTCCATTACGTGACGCCGTAAGCATCAACTCATCACCAGACTTTGTAACGGCATGATAATACGGATACATCAGTAACGGCAACGTTACCGTGCCGCGCGAAGATGCGGAAACCGTCAAATCGACGGTTCCATCACGCTGTATGTACTGTCCGATACTCACTTTCGTGCTCGTAGGAACAGCCGAATGTCTATCCAAATAAGCAACGTCAAAACCGGCAGGAAGATACTCGCCGCTCATCACCCCATATGAAGCAGCATGATTATCTACCGTATCGGAGAAAGGACTGGATGAAATGGAATTCTGCATCCAGCTGGTTGTAGCGAAGCCGGCTTCGCATGCGGCGATAATTACCATCAGCGCCCCGGCCCTTCGTCCCCATATCGCAAAATCCTTATTAAGGAGTAAGCAATAGATGGCAGCGCAGGATACCACAACCAGCAAAGCAGACGCTACACCGAGGAACCGCCACGGAAATTGAATGGACGACAACACCGCAATCAGCTTATTCCACAAGGCGAAGCGGTTCATACGCCAATAAAACACGGTCATCGAGCAATACAATGCGACCATGCTCGCCGCAACCATAATGCCACCTACATCAAGCATTCGCTTCTGCTGATTTCCACACACGGCTTTCCTCAGTGCTATCAGTGCGGCGAACACAACAAGGCCGCACAACAACGACCAGCCAAGTGCAAAGGGCATATCTTGAGAAATTCGATTGACATCACCGTCACTGCCGCCACGCATCGGCACCAAGAACATTAATAGCTGCGCCGGCTGTACTGCGTTGGCTGCTGCGCTGCCGACCTTCTCAGCAGCATCAATCTGCGTGACTTTCATATCGACACTACGGTAATAATCCCAAAATGGCACTACATACCAAAGACAAAGCCCCGCCGAGCACACTGCTGATAAAGCCAACTGTTTCCACATGGTTTTCGTGCAATTGACCCGGATACCAACTACAACAAGCACCACCATGGGAACAGCTACAAGCACCACGCTGATTACATGAGACAGGACGATGCCGGAGGCGCCAATGGAAGTCCAAATCCATGGATGCTTGCTGAGTCCCGGATACACGATTGCATACCAGCCATACAGAAGTATCGGGAAAAAGAACAACGCCGTGTATTCACCCACAGCAGCGCGGAGATACACATCCTCCAAACGGTAAGGAGCCAGTGTCCATAAGGCAGCGCCCACGAATGCGACGAAATCGGACTTGAAGACACGCTTTACAAGAACGAATGTGGTCACCACCGTCAGCAAATTCAGCACTAACACAAATAGCTTGTAAGCAGTGTTGACGGACAGCCCCAGTATGTGCAGGATCGCAGAGGGGTAAAGAAATATATCCCCATACATAATGGACACAGGATACCCGTAACCATCAAGTTGCACATACTGCATACGAACCGGAAATTGTCCGTTCCTTAGTCCATCCGCGATGCCTTGGATACGGTACAGATGGAATAAAATGTCATGACCGTCCGTAATGGGCAAGTAAGTCATGAACATTGGGATACTCGCGATAGCCCACACTACCAACAAGAGCAGCACGAGCACACGCTTTTTCTGCGCAGCCTCAAGCCCCCCCCCCGTAGCGAATTGCAGGCATCTGTTCACTTGACAATGTGCTGCTCCTGTACAAGATAATTAGGCCGATTCTTTGTCTGCATGAACACACGCCCGAGGTACTCGCCGATAATGCCGAGGCTTAGCAGCTGGATGCCACCGAGAATCAGCACCACCACCATGGTGGACGCATAACCAGGTACGTCCACGCCCCAAGCCAGTGTTCGCACCAGAATGACGATGGCGTACACAATGGCTGCGAAGGACACCAGACTGCCCGCCCATGTGGCAATCTTCAACGGCATCGTGGTGAAGCTGGTGATGCCGTCCATGGCCAGATGGAACAGCTTCATGTAGTTCCACTTGGTCTTACCCGCCACGCGCTTGTCGCGGTCGTACAGGAACTCAATCTTCTTGAACCCGATCCAGCTGAACAACGCCTTGGAGTTCCTTTCGGACTCGTTGAGACGCTTCAACGCATCGATGCACTTGCGGTCCAACAGACGGAAATCACCGGTATCCTTCTGGATGGCCACGCCGGACACCTTCTGCAGAAGATCGTAATACCAGCGGCTGGTCGCCTTCTTCAACCAGCTCTCCCCCTCACGGGAACGTCTGCGTGCGTACACATCGTCATAGCCTTGACGCCACAGTTCAGCCATCTGAGGAATCAACTCCGGCGGATCCTGCAGGTCGGCGTCGATGATCACCAGGCCATCCGTATGTACGTTCTCGATGCCCGCATACATGGCCTTCTCCTTGCCAAAGTTACGCGACAGAAAGATGTACTCCACATACGCGTGTTCCCGCGCGTACCGCTTAATCAATGGACGGGTCTCATCCTTGGAACCGTCATCCACGAACAGCACCGTATATTCGATGTCACTGGTATTACCCACCAGAGCATCCATACGTTCGAACAGCAACGGCAACGATTCCTGCTCGTTATAGCAAGGAATCAGCACCGTAATCGTCCGTCTATCGGAAACTAGCTGTTCTCCGACCTTTACGTCCATATCTCACCTCAATACACAGTCAATCAACCAGATATATGGTAACCCAACGGAGTGTGATTCATCACAGGCTGTATTCTCATTTACAATGGTCACCCACCTGCTGAACATTTCCACCGGATGACATTGTTTCGTGCAGCCGGTTCACCGCGTAATGCCAACGCAATCCAGCCGATATCGTTCGGCAAGCTTCCGGAAACCTCCTACCCGCACCATGAACGGTGAAGAGGAGAGAGTCCGATGCAACAGCACCGCCGAACCAACCAGACGTTTTTCCGCGCATAGACCATCGCGCATGCCTGCATGCCGTGGCATATGCGCGCAACCGTTCCCATCTCCTCTCCACCGGTCTCACAGAGAGGAAGAAGCATGGGACTGTTCATCACATCACACGGAAAGCGGCTCGTCGCCATCGCAGGAGCGTTGACATTGGCGATCTCGCTGGGCATCGCGCCATTGACCGCAACGGCAGCACCCCAATCGCCCACCGAAACGCAATCGGCAAATGGCCAGACCATCTCATCCGGCGACAACTGGACAGTCACCAAAGTCGCCGGCGGCTACCAAGTCTCCGTCACCATCACCGGTGACCTGCCCATGCGTGACGCGGCACCGCACATCTACGCGGACGGCACCGACCTAGGCGCGGCACACGAAACCCTGGACGGTTCCGCAGTCACCCTCATCACCGACAACCCCACAGCTGACGCCGCCAAAACGTTCGCCATCGGCTTCGACGACACCGGCATCACACCGAGAAGTAAAGCCAAGGCGCGCAAAAGCGCGCCGAACGCAACACCGGATGCGGAACCGGACGGCATCGCCAAAACCGTAGTCGACACGGACCTGGACAAACCCGGCCAATACCAAGTGGCCGAACAAACCTATGATCTGGGCGATCAGGCCATCGACCTCAAGGACATCGGCGGCATCAAAGGCGAATTCCGCGGCATCGCCTACTACCCCTCCAACAAAACCACGCCCAGTCCGCTCGTCGTCCTGCTCCACGGCCGTCACACCTCCTGCGCCACCGTCAAGGAAGGCGTGCAGAACCCCAACCGATACCCATGCGTGGACGGCCAAGTGGACGTGCCCAGCTATCTAGGTTACGAGTACACGGCCAAACTCTTGGCGTCCCGCGGCTATGCGGTGGTATCCATCAGCGCCAACGCCATCAACGCGAACGATAACCAGCTGGCCTCGGATTACGGCGCCGCCGCACGCGGCTGGCTCGTCCTCGACCATCTCGATTATCTCAAACGCGCGAACGCCGGCAGCGTGGACGGACTCGGCACCGCTCTAACCGGCCGTCTCGACCTCAGCAATATCGGCCTCATGGGTCACTCCCGTGGCGGAGAAGGCGTGGTGCGCGCCGCGCAACTCAACCAGACCCTAGACCAGCCGTACGCCATCAGATCCGTATTCGCACTGGCGCCCGTCGACTTCAGCCGCCTCACTCTCCCCGGCGTCTCCCTGATGACCACCCTGCCATACTGCGACGGCGACGTGAGCAACCTGCAAGGTCAGCATTTCATCGACGACACATCCGCCTCGTTCCAGGACGGCGTACTGCGCTCCACCGTGCTGGTACGCGGCGCGAACCACAACTTCTTCAACACCGTCTGGACGCCCGGCCAGTACGATCATGCGGCCAGCGACGACTGGGGTTATGCGGACGAAGACCAGACCAACCCCGTGTGCGGCGTGAACTCGCCCACCAGCGAGCGCCTCACGGACGAACAGGAACGTGCCGTGGGCAACGGCATCCTGCAATCCTGGTTCCTGTTCACCATGGGCGGAGACCAGCAGTATCTGCCGTTCTTCGACGGCAGCAATGTGACGAACTCCGTGTACGGCACAGCGAAGGTCTCCTCCACCGTTCAGACGCCCAGCGACGCACAGGCGTCCATCAACCCGTTCACCAGCCCGACCACCACCACGTCCACATCCGATACGGCCACGGCCATGATCTGCAGTGACGCGAAAAGCTGCGGCGCGGACCTGCCATCCTCACGCATCCCGCATTGGGCAGCCATGCGGTTCGCGAAATCCTCCCCCGGCACCGCGGTGATGAAGTTCGATTGGACCGCGAAGGATACCTCGTTGACGGTCGACGTGCCTTCCGCCTCCCGTGACGCATCCGGATACCAGTCGTTGAACTTCCGCGCCGCTCCCGGAGCGTTCGAAAACGCGGCGACCGACCTATCCATCATGCTGACGGACGCTGCAGGCGCTTCCGCCTCCGTCTCCACGGCCGACTATTCCGACGCGCTCTCCCCGTTGCCCGGCGACGGCGGCGACTACATCGGCAAGACGATACTGCGACAGGCGTCCATCCCATTAAGCGCATTCACCGGCGTGGACCTGACGAACGTGACCGCCGTACGCTTCTCCTCCCTGACGGACACGGGTACCGCGTACCTGTCCGATCTGGCATTCGCGAACCCCTCCGCCGGCTCCTCCACGCCCGCACCCAGCCTGCCGCAGGTGAGCGTCGGCAGTACGTACGTGAACGAAGGCAACGGCTCCCGTTCCGTGAAGGTCGGTATCACCTTGGACCGCAAATCCACGAAACCGGTGACCGGTCGATTCGAAGTGATCTCGAAAGTGAAGGACGGTCCGAACGCAGCCCCCGCCGCCACCGGGTTCACGTTCCAACCCGGACAGGACTGCGTGGTGGTGGATGTGCCGGTGACCGGGGATACCGCGAAATCCACCCAGCCGACCACATCGTTCACATCGACCATCGCCGTAGTATCCGGCGCGATCACGAAGAACACGTTCGCCCCGTTCACCATCCGCGAGGATGACGGCGTGGTGGATACGAATGGCAAGGACGCGGAATCCGCTCCGGACCCGGGCGCCGACCCGGACCCATGTGCCGGACGAAACCTGGCGGACAGCCGAACCATGGTCTCCGGACCGTCCACAGTCGAGGAAGGTTCCGACACTTCCGTGAAGGTCGAGGTCATCGGCATCAGCCAGAGCGCGAAGCCCACCGGAGCAGTCACTCTCACCGAGAACGGCCAGACGCTTGCCAGCGGCACGCTGGGCGAAGACGGCACCGTCTCCATCACCCTGCCGACGGATCTGACCGCAGGCGAGCACAAGTTGACCGTCACCTACAACGGAGACACCGCATTCGCCACATCGTCGGCGCTGTACACGGTAACCGTCACGAAGAAGACAGACACCGGTGGCGACGGTCAAGGCGGGACCGGTGGGACCGGCAATGGGACTGGCGGCACGACGGCCTCCGGCAAGCCGACCACACCCGATAACGGCGGCACAGGCAACGGCACGAACCGGAAGGCCGGTTCCTCGGCAACCGGCAGATTGTCCAAAACCGGTGTTGCGGTGACGGGTCTCCTGGCTGCAGCCCTAATCATGGGCGCCATCGGTACAGCATTGCTCAAGCGCCGCGGGCGCCATCGCCAGTAGCGGCGGATTCAATAGTTGGGCCCTGACGGATGTGATACCCGTCAGGGCCCTTCGCATGGCCGGTCAGCCGGCGCCCCGGTTCTTACCGCGCCACCGCATGCCGACGTCCATGGCTTTTACCGCGCTACTTCACCACCCACTGCTGAGCAGCGGTGCCGTTCGCGGCATACAGCTGCACGTTCGCACCATTAGACGTGGAACCGCCGGCCACATCCGCCACCATGTTCTCCGCGGCGGCCGAACGCAGGGTCACGCTGCCGTTCGCATTCTTGACCGCAATCCACTTCTGCGCCCACGTGCCGTTCGACGCGAACTGCTGGATGTTCGCACCATTCGCCGTGGAACCGCCAGCAACATCCAGTACCTTGCCGGATCCTACGTTCGTGAGCGTCACATAGCCGGCTTTGTCATGCGAGACGCGCCACTTCTGCGCGGCCGTGCCGTTCGACGCGAAGATCTGCACATTCGCACCGGAATCGCGCGAGCCTCCGCTCACATCCATCACCTTGGACGTGTTCGCCTTGGACGCGAACGTGACCGTGCCACCGTCCGTCAGCACCGACTTGTTCTTCGCTGCCGACTCATCGAGACGGGTCCGCAACGTCTTGGCCTCGGTGAACGTCCACCGCTGCGCCTTCGTACCGTTCGAGGCGAAGATCTGCACGTTCGCACCATTCGCCGTGGAACCGCCGGACACGTCGACCACCGGACCTTCGACCGCAGCGGACCGCAGGGTCACCGTGCCGTCACCGTTCTTGACCGCGATCCACTTCTGCGCCCACGTGCCATTGCCCGCGAACTGCTGCACGTTCGCATAGTCCGCTGTGCTGCCTCCCGAAACGTCCAGCACCTTGCCGGACTTCGCGTTCGTGAGCGTCACATAGCCCTTTCCGTCATGCGAAACGCGCCAGATCTGCGCGTCGGTGCCGTTCCACCCGTACAACTGCACGTTCGCATAGTTCGCCGTGCTCCCGCCCGAAACATCCAGCACCATGCTGTTCTTCGCGGCCGAGGACACCCGGTACGTACCATCTGCAACCACATCCTTGTTCGTCGCAGCCAGCGAATCAAGACGTTCACGCAACGTCTGACGCTGATCCAACGTCCACTGCTGCGCCTTCGTGCCGTTGCCGGTGTACACCTGCAGGCGCGTGCCGCTGGCCGTGTTGCCGCCCGAGATATCCATGGCCTTCGCGGACTTGACATTGAAGAACGTGAGCACGGCGTCGGAGCCGGCCGTACGTGCCATCCAATGCTGTGCCGCCGTACCGTTGGACGCATACTGCTGCAACGGCGTGCCGTTCGTGGTGCCGCCACCGGCGGCCTCGATCACCTTGCCGGACTTCGCATTGGCGATCTCATACACACCGTTGCCCACGGCCTTGAACCGGTACAGCTGCGCGTCGGAACCATTCCAGCCGTACAGCTGCACGCCGGCCTTGTCGGCAGTGGAACCGCCGGCAATATCCACCACCTTGGTCTTGTCGGCCGCGGAGACGATGCGCACGGTCTTGCCGGCGGGCACGTCCGCATCCACGGACGCCAAGCCGAACTTCTGCGCCGCACTGTTGTTCGGCGCATACAGCCACACCTTCGTGCCGTCGGCGGTGGACCCGCCGGACAGGTCGAGCACATACTCGCCCAACGCGGACTGCAGATAGTACCCGGTGCCGGAGTCGCGCACGAACCAATGCTGGGCCGTGCTGCCGTTCGCCGTCCACTGGCGGACCGTGGCCTGGCTGGCGCCTACGCCGTTCTCCACATCCAGCACCTTGCCTGTGGCCACGTTCTTGATCTCGTAGCTGCCGTCCTGCTGCTTCGTGAACGTGAACCGTTGGTTCTCGCCGCCGGTCGCCTTGTTCAACTGCGTGACGGCGCCGTCATCCGTGGCGCCTTCGGCGATCTCCACGCCGGAGGAGTCCTTCGCCACCGCGTTGATGTAGTAGTCGCCGTCCGCAAGACTCACCTTCGGCATCTTCGAAACGTTTTGCAGGTATCCGCTCACCTTGTCCCGAATCTCCCCCATGCGGTTCCACACCTGCTGGCCGGGGCACTGGGTGCGGTTGAGGCTGCCGCCGGCCCAATGCGACTGGTCGCCGTGGCCGGTGATGCGCGCCTGCGTGCCCTTGTATTGGAACGTGCCGTACGGGTCGGTGATGCCGAGCGCGTCGAACTCCCATGCGATGGCCGCAGCCACGGAGTTGACTTGCGCGTCCGTGGGCGCCACGCTGAGATGGTAGCTGCCGAGCATGGAGACGCCGAACGTGTCGTAGTTGAAGCCCACGGATTGCGCTCCGACCACCTGGCTGGCGGGCACGATCTGGTTGGCCACGCCTTCGTCGCGGCCCTCCCAGATGCCGCCGAACCGGTCCACGATGAGCTGGTAGCCGATGTCGCCCCACCCGTTGTGCACGTTGTGGTACAGGTAGATGCCGTTGATCATGGCCGGCACCTCGGCCTGCGTGTAGTTGTTGCGGTCCACCGTGTGGTGCACGATCGCGCCCTTCCAATGGCCGCTGCGGTCCGGCTTCCACGTCATCGCCGGGTTGCCGTTGACCCACCATTCCTCGCGCGTGTGGATCGTGCCGGTCGCGGTGACGGCCGCGGCGTTCGTCACCGTGGCCTTCGTGGTGGCCGTCGTGCCGGCCGTCGCGGTCCGCGTTGTCGCAGCCGACGCAGTGGCCGTCGTGGCATCCGACGCGTCCACGTCGCCGCTATTCGCGTCGCCGCCGTCCGTGACGCCACCGTCCCGTTCGACGTAGGCGCCGCCTTCCGCGTCGCCCGCCGCGGAATAGCCGGAGTCGATGACGACGAGCTTCGCCTCGGTGATGGTCTGGCCGCTCTTCGGCGTGAGCCTCGCCTCCGCCTTCGTGGCCGCACCCACGTAGTAGGACGGGCTCACGCCTATCGTGCCGGAATCCTCGTCCACGCTGGGCAGCTCCACCCAGTCGCTCCACGTGCCGTCGGTGAGATACCGCAGTTCGTACGTGGGCGCCTCGTCCGCGTCGGTCATGTCCTGCTGCGTCCACGTGACGCCCACCGTGGCCAGACCGGACACGTCGGCCTGCGCCATCACGGCCTCGCCAGGCTGCGGCTGCGTGCCGTCGTCCTCGTCCAACGAATACGGCTTGACGCCGTCGGAACCGCCGTCGGCGGCCGATTCCGGCGTGAACGCCTCCTCCGCCGTCTTCGGCGTGTGCGTCTTCGCGACCTTCGTCACGCCGTCGGCGGACGTGTCCGCGACCTTGTCGGCCGCCGGCGTCACGGCACCGGACACCGCACCTGACGCGACGGACGCCGCACGCACGGCCATACGCGCCGCATCGGACGCCGACGCCCCGTCGGCCATGGCCGGCGCCGCCGGCACCATCATCGCGAGCGCGGCGAGCGCGCCCACCCCCATCTTCCACGGATTCCCACGCATGACGACGTCTCTCCCGTCTTCCGACTTCACGATTCCCTCGCCCGCACACGCCATCGGCGGGCCGCACCGTTCCATCGTATCGACGGAAACCTACAACGCCGCGGGCCGACAGCTATTTCCGCGCCCGCGACTTTGCGACGTCGCAGACGCATTCCCAGCCAAACCCCGTACAATCGGAAGTAATTCACCCCTTGTCGTCGCATCAGGAAAGGAGATGCTCGCATGACTGCAACCGTGGACGTGAGCCTCGCCCCCGAAGTGCTGGACTGGGTGCTGCGCATAAGTCCCGCCGATCATCACGACGATCCGCAAAGACGCATCGTCCAGCAGTGGAAATCCGGGGAACGTCAGCCGAACATCAGGGACATCAACGAGGTAAGCCGCAAACTGCACATCCCCTTCAGCTACTTCTTCCTCACGCAGCCCATAGACGACACCCCGGCGATATTCGAGCACCGCACCATCGGCAACGGACCATTGAAGACGCCGTCCCGCGACCTTGTGGATACGGTCGCCGACATGTCCAGAATCCAGGACTGGGCCAGACAGGATCAAATCGACAACGGCGGCGAACCGTTGCCATTCATCGGGTCCATGACCGTGAAGTCTGGTGTGGTTCGCATAGCCGATTCCATTCGCAAGACACTGGGAATCGAAAAGACCTGGTACACACAGCTGGGAACGCGCAAAGCGGAGGAAGCATTCACGCTCCTTCGTGAATGCGCGGCTCAGACGCAAATCATCGTCATGATGAACGGAGTGGTGGGAAACAACACCCACAGAAAACTCAACCCCGAAGAGTTCCGGGCCTTCGCTCTTGTCGACGAATACGCGCCGCTGATATTCATCAATCGCGCGGACGAACCGGAGACCGCACGGCTGTTCTCCCTGGTACACGAATTCGCCCACCTGTGGCTGGGGCAGGATGAACTGTTCAACGACGGCACACCACCTCGTGCCACCAGCGGTCTTGAGCAGGCCTGCAATGCGGTCGCCGCGGAAATACTGATGCCAACCAAGGAATTCACAGCCGAATGGCATCGGGTCACTCACAGCGGGGTGCCCGTTGAGCAGCGCATCGAAAAGATGCACGAGATATTCCCCGCATCTTGGACCAGCATCGCGCTCCGTGCGCTCAACAGCGGTTCCATCAGCCAGACGGAATACGAACGCATCACCGATGCCGCACAACGCTGGGCTACACGACAGACCGCGACGTCTTCCCCTGGAGGCAATTACTACAACACCAAACTCAGCCGATTCGATAATCGCCTGTTGGACCATCTCGTGGCCTCCGTCGCGGAAGGACGTACCTCCTACGTCGAGGCATACCGACTTACCGGCACGAACCGACGGACCTTCCCTGAACTGCTGAAGAGGGCAGGGCTATGAGTACAACCAACGGATCTACGCAGGCATCACTGTTCTCGGACGTCGCGCCAAAGTATCTCATCGACACCAACTGTCTCATCAAGCCGTACAACACGTACTACGCACCGGATTTCAAGCTGTCTCAGCCTTTCTGGAATCAACTGAAGACGTTGGTGGAGCAAGGAGCCGTCGGAGTGCTGGATAAGGTGCGCGACGAAACATACGGAGGGCGCGATTCCGACCAATTGGATATCTGGCTGGACTCCATCACACCATACGTCATTGCCACGGAGAACGATGTCCGCATCGTCACCGGATTCCACCACGTCATACAAGCAATCGGCCTACCTTCCAGCGGCTACCAACCCAAAGCGATTCGGGACTGGGATAACATCAGCATTGCGGACCCATGGTTGATTGGAGCGGCCAGTCAGTTCCAATCAACCATCATCACGTTCGAGAAGTCCCAAAACATGAACGACCGTCCGTGGAAACACCTGAAGATTCCCACAGTCGCGAACATGTTCGGTGTGCAATGCATCGACCTGTTCACGTCCATGAACAAAGCGGGCGGCTTCTAAAGAAGCCACCCGCCAATCCCGCCGATAAATCAGCAGCCGTTCACAGCACCTACCGCACCGCGGCCTACTTCCGCTGAGCAACCCACTGCTGGGCGGCGGTGCCGTTCGCGGCGTACAGCTGCACGTTCGCACCACTCGCGGTGGAACCGCCCGCGACATCGACCACCATGTTCTCCGCGGCGGCAGAACGCAACGTCACGCTGCCGTTCGCGTTCCTCACCGCGATCCACTTCTGCGCCCACGTGCCGTTCGACGCGAACTGCTGGATATTCGCGCCATTCGCCGTGCTGCCGCCCGAAACATCCAACACCTTGCCGGACTTCACGTTCTTCAACGTCACATAGCCCTTCGCATCATGCGAGACGCGCCACTTCTGCGCGGCCGTACCGTTCGCGGCATAGATTTGCACATTCGCATAGTTCGCCGTGGAACCACCGGACACATCCAGTGCACGGCTCGTCCTCGCCTTCGCCGCGAACACGTAGGTCGCACCATCCGCCAGCACGGACCGGTTCTTCGCAGCCGACTCGTCCAACCTGCCGCGCAGCGTCTTGGCCGCGGTGAACGTCCACCGCTGCGCCTTCGTGCCGTTCGGGGCATACTGCTGCACGTTGGCGCCGTTCGCGGTGGAACCGCCGGCGACGTCCAGCACGATGCCGTCCACCGCGGCGGACCGCAGCGTCACCGTGCCGTCGTTGTTCTTGACGGCGATCCACTTCTGCGCCCAGGTGCCGTTCGACGCGAACTGCTGCACGTTCGCGCCGCTCGCCGTGCTGCCGCCCGAAACGTCCAACACCTTGCCGGATTTCGCATTCTTCAACGTCACATAGCCCTTCGCGTCATGCGAGACCACCCAGCGCTGCGCATCCGTGGCGTTGTCCGCGTACAACTGCACGTTCGCGTAGTTCGCCGCGCTGCCGCCCGAAACATCCAGCACCATGCTGTTCTTCGCGGCCGACGCGACTTTGTACGTACCATCCGCAAGGACGCCCTTGTTCGCGGCGGCGGCCGCGTCGAGGCGCTCGCGCGGCGTCTGCTGCCTGTCCAGCAGCCACTGCTGGGCGACGGTGCCGTTGTACGTGTACGTCTGGAGTTTCGCCTGGGAGGCGACGGTTCCGCCCGGAATGTCGATGGCCTTCGCGGACTTCGCGCTGAGGAACGTGAGCTTGCCGTCGACGTCGACCACGGACCAGCGTTGCGCCGCCGTGCCGTTGGACGTGTACTGCTGGATGGCCACCGAGCTGCCGGTGCGGCCGCCCGCGGTCTCCAACGCCTTGCCGGAGTTCGCGTTCGCGATCTCGTACACGCCGTTGCCGATCTCCTTGAACCGGTAGATCTGTGCGGCGGAACCGTTCCACGCGTACAGCTGCGCCTTCGCGTTGTTCGCCGTGGAAGCACCGGTCATGTCGATGACGTACGTCGTGTTCTTCACGGAACGCAACCGGACGGACGTGCCCGTGGGCACGCGCGTCGAAGCGGAGACGGATGCGAGCGAGAACTTCTGCGCGTCGGAGCCGTTCGGCTCGTACAAGGCCACCGTGGTGCCGTTCGCGGTGTTGCCGCCGGCGATGTCGAGCACCCAGTTGCCGAGCGCGGACTGCAGGTACCAGCCGGCACCGGAGTCGCGGATGAACCAACGTTGGGCCGCGCTGCCGTTCGCGTCGTACTGTTGGACGGTCGCGTTGTTGCCGGCGTTGCCGCCCGAGACGTCGAGCACCCTGCCGGAACCGACGTTCTTGATGACGTAGCTGCCGTCCGGCTGCTTCGTGAACGTGAACTGCTGCGCTTTGGTCCTGTTGGCATCGTACAGCTGCGTCTTCACGCCGTTCGCGGTGTTGCCGCCCGCGATGTCGACGCCCGCCGAGTTCCTCTTGGCGGAGTTGATGTAGTACGTGCCGTTCGGCACGGTGATCGATTCCAGTGTGCGCACGTCCGTGGCGGCCTGGTACGTCTTGTATCCGAACGCGTTGAGGTCGACCTTGCCGCTGATGCCGTTGATGGTGCCGGAGCTGGTGTACTGCCAGCCGCGGTCGTTGGACGGCCACGCCGTGTACTGCATCCTGGCACCGTACTGGGCCACCCAGCGGGTCTTCGCATGGATGCTGGAGCTGTTGAGCTCGTTGGCCAGGTAGCTGGTGTACGAGTAGACGCTCAGGTTCGTGTAGCCGACGTTCCGCATCTGCGTGTACCACGCGTTCACGATGCCCTCGTACACGCTCGGATTGGTGGGGTGCGCGTGTCCGGTCCACGACCACGCCTCCAGGTCGTAGTACACGGGATACGACATGTCACCCGGGTTCACGCCCGCCTGCTTGAGCAGGCTCGCCACGTTCGCACCCTCCTTGGCGCCCGTGGACGCGTCGTACGCGTACGAGTACAGGTAGACGCCGAACGGGATGCCGAGACGCTTGCACTCGTTGATGTTGCGTTGCGCCTTCTTGTCGAGCCCGTTGCCCCAGCCGTAGCCGATGCGGATGATCGCGCCCTCCACGCCGGCGTTCTTCGCCTTCTGCCAGTCGATGTCGCCCTGCCATTCGGACACGTCCACCACGCCCTTCGCCTGCTGGACGAACAGGGTGCCGCCCTTGCTGAAGAACGCGGGCGTGCCGTTGTACGAACCCCAGTACGCGCCGTACTCGTTGTTCTGCAGCGCGGCCGCCGTCACGCGGGCAGCGTCGGAGGCGCGGGTCGGCGCGACGGACGCGGCGGCGTCGTACTTGTCGGACGAATCGGACGCACCGTCGGACTCACGTGACGTATCGGCGGACCCGTCGGACGAGGCGGACTCGCCGGACGCAGACGAATCGGAACCTGACTTGCCGGACGCGGACGCATCGCCCTCCACGTCGCCGCCGTTCGCGGCGACCTTGTCCTTCACCTCCGCGGCGTCGACCGGAATGAACGACGCGCCGTCGGTCTTCGCCAACGGATCCGGCTGCTCGCCGGACGTACCCACCAACTGCGGGTCGGTCACCGTCTCGCCGGTCTCGATGTCCTTCAACTCGCCATCGTCGGTCAACGCGTGCGACTCCGACACCACGGTGTCGTCGTCCGCGATATCGGACGCGACCTTGTCCGGAAGCGCGGCGTCGGGATTATCCGGCATCGCGTCGGCCGCGGTTGCATCGGACGCGGCGACCGGCTGGGCCGCGAACGCGGACAAGCCGGAACCGGACGCATGGGAGCCCGCGGAAGCGGAAGCGGACGCATCGGACGTCATACCCGTCGTCGCATTCGTCACGCCGCCCAACGCCATATCCTCCAACGCGGACGCCGGCGCCACGCACACCCCCGCGGCCAACGCCACCGACGCGGCGAACGCGATCGCACCCGTCATCCTCTTCGCCATCACACCATTCCTTTCACCGCGCACCGAACCATGCGTCGGACCGCACAAGACCATGCGCCGCACATCCCCATCCGGACGTCCACGCGCGCCAAACACTCCCCCGATTCTCGCACGGGGGTAGGGCAATCCCGCATCGTTCACACGGCAGGACAACGACCGGCGGCACACACGCGCCTACCGCGCCGACACGGGAAGGTTCAAAGGCGTGAACATGCGCGTGGATCCGGCGATATGACGGAACCCGTAGTGCTCGTAGAACGCGGCGGACCTGTCCGTAGCCGGCTCCACCAACAATGCACGCGCGCCGATGATCTCAGCGGCATTCAGCGAGCGCAGCACGGCGTCACGCAACAATTGCCCACCCACGTGCATGGTCTGGAAGCGGACATCCACGCCAAGCATGCCCAGCAGACTCGGTTGTGTGCCTCGATGGGCGTCTCAATGCCCGCACGAAAAAGCGATTTCTACCAGAACACAGCATTCAAATCCGCAAAACGAAAAGTTCTACCAAAAAAGTGGTAGAACTTCATAAAAACCTATATACTTATCAGAAAACTGATAGGTTTTGCAAGGATAACAGCAAACGGCATCCAGAGGGGAAGGAACAGCCACATCATGATCGAACGACCGGCATACATGGACTGGCTGGAACGCTGGCAAGACAAAGACGTCATCAAAGTCATCACCGGACTGCGCCGCTGCGGCAAATCCACCGTGCTCAAACTCTTCCGAGAACGACTCCTCACCAAAGGAGTGGACTCGAATCGCATCATCGCCATCAACTTCGAAAGCATGGACGACGACTACCCCACCGAGGCAAAACCCCTCTACGACTACATCGTCTCCCGGCTGACGCCAGGCGCCATGAACTACGTGTTCCTGGACGAAATCCAACACGTACGAGAATTCGAACGTGCCGCCGACGGCCTCTACGTACGCGACGACGTGGACCTATACCTCACCGGCTCGAACACGGACCTGCTCTCCAGCGAACTGGCCACACGACTCACCGGCAGATACGTGGAACTCCGCATGCTCCCCCTGTCATTCAAGGAATACCGCAGCACCCGCCCCCAGACGGAGCTCCCCGAACAATCCTTCAACCGATACCTGCTGTACGGCGGACTGCCCTACGCGGCCACGCTCGACCACGATCAGGACATCGCCGACTATCTGGGCGGCGTGTTCAACACCATCCTGGTCAAGGACATCGCACAGCGCCACCCCCGCATCGACACCATCGCATTCGACGAAGTCGCCTCATTCCTCGCGGACAACGTCGGCAACATCACCTCCGTGAAAGGCATCGCAGACGCCATGAAACAAACCCACCGCAGCATCTCCCCCACAACGGTAGGCGAATACATCGCGGCCCTACGCGAAAACTATCTGCTGTTTCGGGCCGACAGATACGACATCAAAGGCAAGAACTATCTGAAAACCCTTGAGAAATACTATCTGGGAGACCCCGGGTTCCGATTCTGGTTCCTCGGCAAGACCGGCGGTGACCTCGGCCACCGCATCGAGAACGTCATCTATCTGGAACTGCTCCGCCGTTTCAGAACCGTACATATCGGCAAAATAGGCACCACCGAAGTGGACTTCTACACACCGGACCCGCAAGGTGACCGCTATTACCAAGTCTCACTGACCGTCATGGACGAATCCACGCTCTCCAGAGAACTCAAACCACTACAGTCCATCGACGACAACCATCCCAAAACACTACTCACCATGGACCACATCGGAACGGACGACCACGCCGGCATCAGACAAGTCAACATCATCGACTGGCTGCTGGAATAGACGACCACGCCAGTCGCCACACTAGTCGCTACGCGCCGGGCAGCAGCGCGTGCAGGACGGTCATCACGACGAGGCTGATGACGGCGGTGACGGTCAGGGAGAAGCCGGCGAGCTTCGCATTGCCGGTCAGCGAATCCGTGAACTTCGTGGAGAAGATCGTGATCGGGGCGAACGCGCCGAGGACGATGATCTCGCGGATACGCATGTCGAACGGCAGCAGGAACCACGCGGCGAGCGCAATCAGCACACCGAACAACGCACGCCAGGCGATCACTTTGGCGAGCTCCACTCTGTCCTTGCGGCTGTCCGGAACCTCCATCATCAGACCGATCATCGCCATCGCACAGAACGCGTTCGCATTGGCGAACGGCGTGATCAGCGTGACGATCGGCTGCGGAATGGTGATATGCAGGAACATGAACACGAGCATCAGCATGTAGATGTCGAAACTGATAGAACCAAGGAAATCACGCGCAATATTGCGCAGACGCAGACTCAACGGCAGGCTCTTGAAATTGTCGTCCATGTGCAGCAGCGTGCGCGTGATGGTGAGCGAACCGGCCGTCGCCACCGTGGCGTTGCCGATATCCAACATGATGACCGGCAGGCCCGCGGACGCACCCATGAACGTCTGCACCACCGGCAGACAGAACGCGCCCAGATTCAAGCCGGACGCGTTGAGCATCTGGAACGCACGGTAGTTGCGCTCATCGCCGCGCGAGCCCGCGTAGACCACGAACAGCGGGATGGCACAGGCGAAGAAGCCGAACAACACGATCCACAGCATGCGCATGTCATGCTGGTTCGTGGCGAACGAAAGGATGATCGCGCACGGCAACGTGAGATTGAATACAAGGCCCTGCGCCACCTTGTAGTCGCGTTCGCCGAAGATGTGCAGATGTTTGAGCGCGTACGGGCCGATGATGGCGAGCAGCAGCGCGCCGGATTGGAACAGCATGGGTGGGTTCTCGGGTTTCCTTGGGGTTTCCTTGGAGTTGTTCGGCGCGGCTGGGCGCGTCTGGAGCGTCTGGGGGCGCCTAGGGGGCGTCTGGAGCGTCTGGGGGCGGCGATTCGAATCGTGCCTTCCGCGTCCCCATGCTATGCAGTCATGGGACACGGGTTGATGCGACGTCCAGCATGTGCCCGCGGACATGTTCCAGATTCCATCCAGACTTCACACCATGGGATTTGTGGCACCGAAACGGGGAACAGCACCCCTCACACACTCCGGGCCAACGGGCCCTGGTCCGGAACGCGGGAACAAGCACAATCCACACTCCGGGGCCGCATACCACACAGACCGATGCACCCGGAACGAGGAAACCGGTCACCGACGCGCTCCGGACCACCGGTTCCCGGGCCGGAATGAGGAAACAAGCACAATCCACACTCCGGGTCCACATACCACACGGACCGATGCACCCGGAACGAGGAAATCAGCCCCTCACACGCTCCGGACCAACAGGCCTTGGTCCGGAACTGACACGAAGCCCGATTCCGTGCTCCGGGGCCACGAATCGTGACACCGGAACGCAACACAACACCCCTCACGCACTCCGGGCCAACAGGTCATGGGCCGGAACGCGGAAACAAGCACAATCCGCACTCCGGGGCCACGAGTCCGCGGTACACAACACCCCAATGACGGACTGTGCTGTGATGTACCAGCGGACCGTTCGCAGACTTGGCTGAGCAGCAGCCGCGAGGACCCGACAGCCGCCCTGACGGCCAAGCGGAAAAAGAAAAACCCTCCGGAGGTGGAATTCCGGAGGGTTTGTGGAGCTGATGGTAATCGAAACCACGACCTCTTCGATGCGAACGAAGCGCTCTAC
The DNA here is from genome assembly GCF_019331725.1 of Bifidobacterium saguinibicoloris. Lineage (GTDB taxonomy): Bacteria > Actinomycetota > Actinomycetes > Actinomycetales > Bifidobacteriaceae > Bifidobacterium > Bifidobacterium saguinibicoloris. The sequence goes on along the minus strand of NZ_JAHBBF010000012.1, from coordinate 36,803 downwards.
CAACTGAGCTACAGCCCCTTGGTTTGTTGTCTTGCTCTGCAGGACAACTCGTTTGATAATAGTCGTTTTTCGCAATCCCGCAACTCGACACACGGAGAATTTGCCCACATGGACGATGTCATCACCGATAACGACGGCACCAGCACCACCAGCACCAGCACCATCTCGCCGGCTTCGGCACGGCCGCCATCATCGTCCCAATGTGGCAACGGGTATCACGTAGATGCCGTCCTCCCGACGATAGGCGAACTCCCCCACGCCGACGAGAACAGCCAGGAACTCCGGCTCGCGCGTCCTGGCCCCGGGATTGCGCAGCAGTTTCTCACGCATGCGGTTCAGATTCGCCGCGGCCGCAGGCACCTTGTCCTCACTTGCTTTGATTTCGACTCCCGCCCATCGCCCATCAGCCAGTTCGATGATGACGTCGCATTCCAATCCGGAATCGTCATGGTAGTACCGCACCGGTTCCATGCCGATGTCGGGCAGAGCGCGGGCGTAGACCAGCAGATCGCGTACGCACAGGTTTTCGAAGAGCAGACCGAACGTCTGCCAGTCATCGAGCAGCGCGGCGGGACCGACGCCGAGAACGGCGGCCGCGATGGACGGATCGGCGAAATACCGGCGCGGTTTGGTCTGCAGCCGCTTGGGGTCACGCGCCGGAGGCACCCATCCTCGCACCGGGTCGATGACGAACATGTTCTCGAACATCGCCACGTATTCCGACACCGTGCGTTCGGATACGAAATCGTCGAGGTTTTCTTCCGCCCCATACATATCCTTGCGCAATGTCTTGAACGTGACCGCCTGACTGATGTTGCGGGCGAGCGAGTCCAGCAGCCGACGCGCGACATCCGGATTCCTTCCCTGCTTCGCAACCCCCTCCGACAACGTCAGCCGCACATATTCGCGAATCAGGATCTGCGCGTCGACGACGGGCATAGCCTCCGCTTCGGGCCATCCCCCACGGCACACAGCATCCAGCAACGTACGCGTATCGGTCTCGCAACGCGCCGACGCGAAACGGTGGTCGAACAAGGCCGCAAGGCTGACCGCGCCGTTGGAGATGCCCGATTCCGCCAAAGTCATCGGATTCATTCGGATGCGTCCGATTCGCCCCGCACCGCTGTGCTGCGGCATCTCCTGCTTGAGCGGCGTGGATGAGCCGGTGAGCAGCCACCGCCCCTTCTCTCCGGGCTCGTCGTCGACGCCATGACGGACCTCATCCCAGATGCCCGGCGCGAGTTGCCACTCATCGATGACGTGCGGGCGGTCGCCAATCAGCATCAGCGACGGGTCGGCCTTGGCCACGGCCAGATTGTTGTTGCGATCGACGTAGGTGATGCTGGCACCATGCGCACGCGCGGACCAGGTCTTGCCGCACCATTTGGTACCGGCGATTTCGACCGCGCCGAAGATGCGCATGTATCGTTCGATCTGCTCATCGACGATGCGGGGACGGTATCCGGCAGGCCTGATGCCCTCCGGCCGACCCGCGGTCTTCTCTCCTATCGGCGTTCCACTTCCCGCAGACTCGGGTATGACCATGATTCCTGCCCCTTCCTCGACGCCCGGATCTCACGACTGCAATAATCCGAAAATCTCAACTACCAAAATCCGAATTCTCCAACTACAATAATCCGAAAATCTCAACTACCAAAATCCGAATTCTCCAACTACAGAAATCCGAATCGGTGACCGGCCCGGCGCAACCGGGGACAGCCCGGTCCGCCCCTCCGCCTCGGCGCGACCCGGCACAACCCGGCACGAACACATACGCGGATACGACAAAGGCCCGACTCCAAAGAGTCGGGCCTTGAACGCCACGAGACGCCCCAGCACTCGTGCCACGCGCGCCACACTCGCCCCGCACTCACTCCGCGGCTTCGGCCTCGGCCGGCTTCTTCTTGCCGAACTTGGCCTTGACGAGGCCCACGATGGTCGGAATCAGCGAGACCAGCAGGATGAGCACGATGACGAGCTCGAAGTGCTGCTGCACGGCGGGGATGTTGCCGAAGAAGTAGCCGAGCAGCGTGAACAGGGACGACCAGATGAAGCCGCCGAGCACGGAGAACGGCGTGAACCGCCTCCAGCGCATGCCGGAGATGCCGGAGATGAACGGCATGAACGTGCGGATGAACGGGAAGAAGCGTCCGAGGAACACGGCGAGCGGGCCCCACTTCTCGATCATCGCTTCAGTCTTGGCGATGCGCTCCGGCGTCATGGCCTTGACCTTGCCGGATTCGATGATGCGACGGCCGAAGAAGTGGCCGATGAAGTAGTTGCACTGGTCGCCGATGATCGGTGCGCACCACACCACGGGCAGCAGGAAGTGCAGCGGCAGGGCCACCTGGCCGGTCTGCGCGTCGGGTGCGGCGAACACGCCGGCGGCGAACAGCAGGGAGTCACCGGGAAGGAACGGGAAGAACACCACGCCCGTCTCGATGAAGATGATGAGGAAGATGAAGCCGAGCGTGGGGGCCACGCCCATGGCGATCCAGCTGGCGATGGCCGCGCGCGGATCCTTGAGCAGTTCGATGATGAAATGTACGAAACCCATGTTTTCCTGTGTGATTCCTGTTCAGCGATGGTTCATGCCGCCAGGGCCTGAGCCCGTGGGGCGGGGCCGCCGATCGCCGTCTGGCCGCCGGGTCGCCGGTCAGGTGGACGGCGGGCGGACGTCGGCATGCGGACCGTCCATCACGATACCAGCAGCCCCCATAAGAAACCACTAGGAAAAATCACCGGGAAGCGAAGGAATCGCGAAGACCGACGACCACGCACACGCCGCACACACACCGCACGCACACACACGCCACACACGACACACACGACACACACGACACACACGCACGCGTGCGCGCGTGCGCGCGGCGTCACCGCCCGCCCGCGATCCGTCCACGATCCGCCCGCCCAGCCTCACTCGCCGTCGCTTGCGAGCCGTTCGCGTACGAACCCGTCGACGGCCTCGGCGTCGACGCCTTCGTAGCCGTCGATGGACTTGAACTGCGGCCCCTGCGACGTGTCGGTGCGGATGGTGCAGGTCTGCGCGATGAGCGTGGCGCCGGACGCTGCGCCCGCGGTGAGGCCCACGAGCGTGTCCTCGAACACCACGCATTCGGCCATGTCCTCGGGCGCGATGCCGAGCTTGGAGGCGGCGAGCAGGTAAGGTTCGGGCGAGGGCTTGTGCTTGGCGTCGTCGTCGCCGCACACGTATCCGGCGAACAGGCCGGGGGCGGCGTCGAGCACGTTCTCCACAATCGGGCGCGGCGAGGTGCTGACGAGCACGGACGGCACGCCGGCCTCCTTGAGGGAGCGCAGGGTGTCGAGCACGCCGGGGATCCACGGCATGTGCGCCTTCTCGTGGTCGAACACGTACTGCTTGAGCTGCTTGTCGATCGCTTCGACGCCCAACGTGCATCCGTGTTCGATCATCTTGCGGGCGACGTCGGGCACGGGGGTGCCGGAGCATTCCCAGCCGAGTTCCTCGGTCCAGTGTCCGTTGTTGGCTGCGGCGATCTCGATTTCGCCGTCATGCCAGAGGGGTTCGGAATCGATGAGCGTGCCGTCGAGATCCCAGAACACGGCTTTGACCTGCATGTTTCCTCCGTCCGTCGTGCGATGCGCGTGTGCGTCGGCGATCCGACCGCCCGCAATGCGGTCTCCCGCCTTGCGATGCGCTCCGATCGCGCATGGCTTCCGCCATCATCTCACCAAACGGGTACGACGGACACGACGTGGGGAATCGCGGAATCGGACACGGCGATGTCACGACCGTACAGAGTCGTGCGTCACGTACGTGGGCCGCCACGTCGCGTCCGCGGCGTCACCGCCACAGGACGAGCGATTTGGCGTCCGGGTCGTCGCCGCGGTATCCCGCGCCGTCGCGACCGTCGTATCCGCCACGTCCGTCGCGTCCGCCGCGTCCGGCGGCGTACGACTGGCTGCCGCCCGGCAGTTCCCGCAGCTGGGTGCGAATGGCGCGACGCCACATGCGTGCGCTGTTGGAACGTTGCATTTCGACGATGTCGCCGTCGCGTCCGGCGGCGAACACGCTTTCCGTGCCGGCCGACTGCAATCGCCTGACCTGGCGCCGCAGCTGCCGGTTCTCCTCCTGCAGGGAGAGGATGCGGACCACGCCGGCGATGCCGATGCCTTCGTCCTGGCTGAGCCGTTGCGCCTGGACGAGGCGGTCGATGTCGCGCAGGCTGTAGCGCCGCGCGCCGCCTTCGGTGCGTTGCGGCACGACGAGTCCGATGCGGTCGTATTGGCGCAAGGTCTGCGGGTGGATGCCGGCGAGTTCGGCGGCCTGTCCCACGGTGAAGACGGCGAGTTCGAGGTCGAATCCGGCGTCGTCGGCGCCGTCGAGGTCGGCGCGTCCGAGCACGATCGCGGCCGCGCACATCGCGTACAGCTGGCGCGTCTGGCGTGCGATTCTCGCCATCGTTCACCTCCTTGAAGCGTGCGGTGCGTTCTACGTGTATGCGTACGTATATGCGGCGGCATGCCGGGCGCATGCCGCGAGCCCCTGCACGGGGCGGGCGGGAACCGGCACGACCGCGGCCGGCCCATCCGCACCACGGGATGGACCGGCCGGGCATGTCGGTGTGGACCGGCGTTCGACGGTTCAGGCGTTGAGATAGTCGCCTGCGGCCTTGTCGAACTCCTTGGCGGCGTGCTTGACGCCGAGGCCCGGCTTGGCGGGCACCTGGATCATCACGCGGCCGATGAGGTCGCCCGGCGTGTTGCCGGACTGCACGCCCTTGCCGGCGACTTTCACTTCGGTGCCGCTGGACGAGCCGGCGGGCACCTTGAAGGTGACGGGTTCGCCGTCGATGTCCTTCGCCTCGACCTTGGCGCCGGTCACGGCCTGGCCCACAGTGACGGGCAGGTCCATCACGAGGTCATGCCCGCGCATGGTGAACACCGGGTCCGGCTTCACGCTGACCTGCAGGTACAGGTCGCCGTGCTTGCCGCCGTTGAGGCCCGCGTGGCCCTTGCCGGCGAGGCGGATCTTCTGCCCGTCGCGCATGCCCGCGGGGATGTGGGTCTTGAACTTCGAGCCGTCCACGGACAGGGACACGGTGGCTCCCTTGGCGGCCTGGCGCAGGCTCAGGCTGACCTTGGAGTTGCGGTCCTTGCCCTTCTGGGGCTGCGGCGGCTCCTCGTAGGAGTAGCCGCCCGCGTTGCCGTAGGGCGAGCCGCCCTGGGCGCCCGCGCCGGCCGCGCCGCCGAACATCGAGAAGATGTCGTTGAGGTTCGGGTTGCCGCCGCCGGACGTGGAGAAGCGGATGCGCGAGCCGTTGCCGCCCATGCCGGCACCGGCACCGGCGCCGAACATGGAGCCGAAGATGTCGGAGAATCCGGAGGCGTCGAAGCCGCCCTGGCCGGATCCTCCGGCGAAGCGGGCCCCGCCCATGCCGAACTGGCGGATCGCATCGTACTTCTGGCGCTGGTCCTTGTTGCTCAGCACGTCGTAGGCTTCGGAGATGTCCTTGAACTTCTCCTCGGCCTCCTTGGTCTTGTTGAGGTCCGGGTGGTATTTGCGCGCCAGCTTGCGGTACGCCTTGGTGATGTCGGCGTCGGTGGCGTCCTTGGAGACACCAAGGACTTTGTAGAAGTCTTTGCTCAGCCATTCGTTCTCAGCCATTCATGTCTCCTTTCGTGTTGCGTATTTCGTGTGTACGGAGTCTGTCATGTATGCATCGGCTCCCCTGGTTGGAGGGGAGCCGGATATTCGATCGATGTCGGATCAGTGCTGCGGCGAGGCGACGACGACGCGGGCGGCGCGGATCACGCGGTCGCCGATGCGGTAGCCGGCCTCCACCACGGTGTCGACGGTGTCCTTCTCGGCCGCGGCGTCGGGCTTGTGGAGGATGGCGTCGTGCTTGGTCGGGTCGAATTCCTCGCCGGCCTCGCCGAACTTCTCGACGCCGAACTTCTCGAACGCCTTGTCGATCTTCGCGGCGACGGCCTTGAAGGAGTCGTCCATCTCGCTGTTGGCGCGGATGCGGTCGATGTCGTCGAGCGCGGGCAGCAGCGCAGTGAGCACGTCGATGATGCCGTGCTGGCGGAAGCGTTCCTGCTCCTTCTTGGCGCGGTTGCGGTAGTTGATGAACTCCGCGCGCTCGCGCTGCAGCGCCTCGAGGTATTCGGCGGCCTCCTTCTTGGCCTGGCCCAGCGGGGTCAGGGTGTCGCCTTCGGCCTTGTTGCCGCCCTTCGCGTCGTCCGCGGAGGCGATGTCGGCCTTGGCGTCGTCGGCCTTGCCTGCGGTCTGCGATGCGTCGGCCTGCGACGCGTCCGTCTTGGCGGCATCGTCCGCCGGGGCGGCGCCGCTCTGGGCGGCGGCCGCGTCGGCGGGGGTGTCGGCCGGAGCCGACGACGCGGCGTTCTTCGCGTCGTCCGGATCCGGCAGGTCGTTCAGGTAGTCGTCCTTGTTGAACTCAGCCATCGGACGGGACCTTACTTGTTGTCCTTGTCGTCGTCGTCCACGACTTCGGCGTCCACCACGTCGTCGTCACCGCCGTTGGAGGCGGAACCGGACGCGGCGCCCGCGGCGCCCGCGGCACCGGCCGCGCCTTCGGCGCCCTGCTGGGCGTAGAGGGCCTGGCCGATCTTCTGGGCGGAGGTCATAAGCTCGCTCTGCGCGGTCTTGACCTTCTCGATGTCGTCGCCCTTGAGGGCTTCCTTGAGGGCGTTGACCTTCTCGGTGACCTCGTTGGCAACGTCGTCGGAGAGCTTGTCCTTGTTGTCGTTGACGAGCTTCTCGGTCTGGTAGGCGAACGCCTCGGCCTGGTTGCGGGTCTCGGCCTCCTCCTTGCGCTTCTTGTCCTCGGCCTCGTGGGCTTCGGCCTCCTTGACCATGCGGTCGATCTCGTCCTTCGGCAGGCCGGAACCGCCGGTGATGGTCATCGACTGCTCCTTGCCGGTGCCCTTGTCCTTGGCGGACACGTGCACGATGCCGTTGGCGTCGATGTCGAAGGTGACCTCGATCTGCGGGACGCCACGCGGGGCCGGCGCGATGCCGGTCAGCTCGAAGGTGCCCAGCGGCTTGTTGTCGCGGGCGAACTCACGCTCGCCCTGGTAGACCTGGATGAGCACGGACGGCTGGTTGTCCTCGGCGGTGGAGAACACCTCGGAACGCTTGGTCGGGATGGCGGTGTTGCGGTCGATGAGCTTGGTCATGATGCCGCCCTTGGTCTCGATGCCGAGGGACAGCGGGGTCACGTCGATGAGCAGGACGTCCTTGCGGTCGCCCTTGATGACGCCGGACTGCACGGCGGCGCCGACGGCCACGACCTCATCCGGGTTGACGGACTGGTTCGCTTCCTTGCCGCCGGTGAGCTCCTTGACGAGCTCCTTGACGGCCGGCATACGGGTGGAGCCGCCGACGAGCACCACGTGGTCGATCTGGCCCACGGAGATGTTCGCGTCGCGCAGCACGTTGTTGAACGGGGTGCGGCAGCGGCCGAGCAGGTCGGAGGTCATTTCCTCGAAGTGCGCACGGGTCAGGGTCTCGTCCAGGTGCACCGGGGTGCCGTCGGGCGTCATGGCCAGGTACTGCATGGAGATGGAGGTGCTGGTCGAGGAGGACAGCTCCTTCTTGGCCTGCTCCGCGGCTTCCTTCAGACGCTGCAGGGCGATCTTGTCCTTGCTGAGGTCCACGCCGTACTTGTTCTTGACTTCGGAGACCAGCCAATCGATGATCTTCTGGTCCCAATCGTCGCCGCCAAGGTGGTTGTCGCCGTTGGTGGCCTGCACCTGGATGGTGGAGAAGCCGTCGTCGTCCTTGCCGATCTCCAGCAGGGACACATCGAAGGTGCCGCCGCCGAGGTCGAAGACCAGGATGCGCTCGTCCTCCTTGCCCTTCTCAAGGCCGTAGGCCAACGCGGCCGCGGTCGGCTCGTTGATGATGCGCAGGACGTTCAGGCCGGCGATCTTACCGGCGTCCTTGGTGGCCTGACGCTGGGCGTCGTTGAAGTACGCCGGGCAGGTGATGACGGCGTCGGTGACGGGCTCGCCGAGGTAGGCCTCGGCGTCCCTCTTGAGCTTCATGAGGATCTGCGCGGAGATCTCCTGCGGGGTCCACTTCTTGCCGTCGATCTCGACGGTCCAATCGGTGCCCATGTGACGCTTGACGGAGGAGATGGTGCGGTCGACGTTGGTGACGGCCTGACGCTTGGCCACCTCGCCGACGAGGATCTCGCCGGACTTGCTGAACGCCACCACGGACGGCGTGGTGCGGGCGCCTTCGGCATTGACGATGACGGTGGGTTCGCCGCCCTCAAGGGTGGCGATGCAGGAATTCGTGGTTCCCAGATCGATACCGACTGCACGTGCCATAATGTGTGCTCCTTTGTTGTTGTTCGTTCTTACGTTCTTCGCCCGGGTTCCGGTGGGACCGTCTCCCGGACCTTCCAGAACTTGAGCCTACACCACTCAACTTCCGACATGCAAGGTTTATTCCCACTTTCGACACAAAAACCTGAGCGAATGTCGCTCAGGTTTTGAAAGCAGGGTTCCGCCGGCCCCGGATGCCGCCTCGGCGGCGCCGGAGACCGGCGGAACGGGTGGACGTACGGCCCGTCGGCCGCACGATCGGAACGGTCGGCCGACGGGCCCGCAACCATCAGTCGCGCAGGCCGCGACGACGCAGCACGAGCGTGACGCCGCCGATGGCGAGCGCGATCGTGACGACCGCCGCAGCGCCGGCCACGGACGCGCCGGTCCTGGACAGGCCTTCCGGCTTGCCGTCGGCCTTGCCGTCGGCGGACGGCTTGCCATCGGATGGCTTGCCGGCGTCGCCCTTGTCGGAGCCGTCACCGGAACCATCGCCGGAACCATCGCCCTTGTCGCCGGAGTTGTCGCCGTCACCCTTGTCACCGTCGCCGGACCCGTCGCCGGACCCGTCGCCGGACCCGCCGTCGGACCCGCCGTCGGAACCGTCGTCCACGCCGGCCTTGACGACGGTGGCGGACAGTGCGCCGGCCTCGAGACCGTCGTCGCCCACGGTGACCGTGCCGAGGCCCTTGCCCGAGGCCACGCCGGAAGCCGCGATCTTGCCGTCCGTGGCGAGCACGGTGTACTCGCCGGCGTCCACGCCGGTCACGTGCGCGGCGGAGCCGTTGGCGTTGAACGCCACCACGTACGTGTCCTTACCGTCGGTGAGACGGTAGGCGACGACGCCGTCGGACTGGGCGATGACCGTCATGTTCTTGGCGATGTCGGCGTAGTCGCTCAGGTGGAGCGCGCCGATGGCCTTGCGCAGGGCGATGAGCCCGCGCACGTAGTCGACGGAGTCGGCCTGTTCCACCACGCGGTTCCAGTCGATGGCGTTCACCGCGTCGCCGGCGTTGTAGCTGTTGCCGTCGCCGCCCTTGGTGCGCAGGAACTCCTGACCGAACTGCATGTCGGTCACGCCCTGGGAGAGGAGGATGAGCGAGTCGGCGAGCTTGGCGCGGGCGAGGCGCGTCTCCTCGGAGTCGTTCGGCGCGCTCTTGACGAGCTTGTCGTACAGGGTGAGGTTGTCGTGGATCTCCACGTACTGCACCACCTGGCCGGCGTTCGCGTAGTCGGCGTTGCCGCACCATGCGCCGCCGCCGATGCCGGACTTGCCGTTGGGGCAGCCGAGCACGTTGGAGGCGATGAGCCCCTCCTGGCCGCCCTTGCCGGTGATGAAGCCGGTGTCGCCGTCGGAGAACACGCTGCCCTTGATGGCGTCGCGGATGGAGTCGTTGAAGAACGCGACGCCGGGCACGTTGGCGGCGTGCGCCTGCGTGGTCTCCTGGTCGCCGAGCGCGTCGGTCATGTCCCAGCCTTCGCCGATGACGAGGATGCCGGGGTCGATCTTGTCGAGCGCGGCGCGCACCTCCTTCATCGTGGTCTGGTCGAGCAGGCCCATGAGGTCGAAGCGGAAGCCGTCCACGTTGTACTCCTTCGCCCAGTACGTGACCGAGTCGACGATGTACTTGCGGGCCATGGCGCGTTCGGACGCCACGTCGTTGCCGCAGCCGGAGTTGCTCAGCAGGTTGCCGTTGGCGTCGTAGCGGAAGTAGTAGCCGGGCACGGTCTGGTTGAACGCGTGCGTGGAGGCGTTGTACACGTGGTTGTACACCACGTCCATCACCACGTACAGGCCGTTCTTATGCAGCCCCTTGACCATCTGCTTCATCTCCTTGACGCGGGCGGAGGGGTCGCTCGGGTCGGAGGAGTAGGAGCCTTCGGGCACGTTGTAGTTGACCGGGTCGTAGCCCCAGTTCTGCGCGCCCTGGGCGTTGTAGGACAGGTCGCCGGTCTCGTCCACGGAACCGTAGTCGTAGACGGGCATGATCTGCACGTGCGTCACACCGAGGCTCTTGAGGTAGTCGACGCCGGTGGCGGCCGCGCCCTTCGCGCCGTTCACCGTGGTGCCCTCCTCGACGAAGCCGAGGTACTTGCCGCGGTTCTGCTCGCTCACGCCGGAGGTGGGCGAGATGGTCATGTCGCGCACGTTCGCCTCGGTGACGATCGCGTTGGTGGGGTCGCCGAACGACTTCATGCGCTTGCCGGCGCTGCCCTGCTCCTTGCCGGAGAGGACGACGGAGCGCGAGCCGTTGGCCACGGCGGCGGTGGCGTACGGGTCGGCGGACACGTTGACGGTGCCGTCGGCGAACGTGAGTTCGTAGTCGTACGCGTAGCCGGCCATGTCGCCGTCGACGGCGAACGTCCACACGCCCTTGTCGCCGGCCTTGTCGAGCGACTGGCGCACGTTGACGACGTCGGACGAGGGGTCGGTGGACTTGTACATGCGCAGCGTCACCGCGGTGGCGGTCGGCGCCCACAGCTTGAACGTGGTCCTGCCGGCCGTGTAGGTCGCGCCGAGGTCGTCGCCGTCGTACGCGTACTTCCGGTCGAACGCGTCGGAGCGCACGACCGCGCCGAGGGTCACGGTCTGCTTGCCGAAGCCTTCGATGGCGAGCGTGTACGGCTTGGTGACGTCCAGTTCGCCGTCGACGGTGATGGTGACGGTGGCGCCGTCCGCCTTCACGCCCTTGATGGCCGCGCCGTCGAGGGTTACCTTGTCGGCGAGGCCTTCGGCGGGGATGGTCTTGTTGAGTTTGGCGGTGATGGTGGTGAAGTCGCTCATCTGCGCGGACACGATGGTGCCGGCGGCGTTGTACAGCGTGCCGTTGGTGTAGACGGTGGCGTCGCCCTGCACGAGCCAGATCTCCGCGGAGGCGGTGCCTTCCGCGTTCACCGTGATCGCGGACTGCGGGATGGTGCGGTCGGCGGCGTCCGGGTCCTTGGCCTCCCAGCCGTCGCCGCCGTAGCGCACGATGAACTGCGGCGTGCCCATGGCGCTGCCCTTGAGGGTGTACTTGGCGATGAGGCCGTAGTCGTCGTGGGAGGAGAACGGGTATGCGGCGCCGTTGACGCCGTCGGCCCAGCCCCAGATGTCCCACGCCTTCAGGCCGTCGGCGGTGGCGTAGTCGTCGGAGAGGCGATGGTAGTGGATGGTCACGTCGATGGTGTCGGCGGTCTTCCGGTAGCCGTCGGGCGCGGCGGTGAGAGTGGTGTCCGGCTGGGAGCCGTCCACCCAGATCTCGGCGGTGCCGTTGGAGCCGTCGATCATGCGGTCGCCGCCGACCTTGTTCCAGTTCTCGGTGGTGACGATGACGCCGATCTTGCCGGCCTCGTACGCGCCGTCCACAGTGGTTTCGAACACCTGGCCGTAGGAGTCGGTGCCGGTGAACGCGTGCCAGGCGCCGTCGAGCGTCTTGCCGTCCTTGTCGGTGCCCCACATATACACGCCGCGGTCGGCGACGGCGTCGCCGTCCGCCGCCTTGTAGTGGACGACGACCTTGGTCTTCGGCTGGTAGGTGTTGAGGTCTTCCGGCACGCCGGCGCTGGCCTCATGGTCGGCGACGGCCGTCCAGTGGCCCTTGGCGGTGTAGTTGCCGCCGCCGTTCGGGTTGTCCCAGTTGCCGTTGTCGTCGGTGAACACGTATTCGAACGACTGGCCCTTCGGGTCGACGGTGAGCTTCACCCAGCCGTCGCCGGCGTCCTGCATGGGTTCGTGGCCCTGTTCGGCCCAGTTCTCGCCGATGCCGTAGTGCAGGTAGGCCTGCTTCCAGCCTGCGGGCAGCTTGTAGTAGATGGTGCGGCTGGTGTCGGTGGCCGCGGTGACGGCCGCGTCGTTGACGGTCAGGTCCGGGTCGGTGGGGTCGGACTTGGCGGTGCCGGTCCAGGTGGACGGGGTGGCGCCCACGTGGATGGCGATGGCGGAGTTCGCGGCGAGGGTCGCCTCGAACGTGCCGTCGTCCCTCACGGTGACGGTCTGCGAGCAGTCGCCGACGGCGTACACGTTGCAGTATTCGCCGGCGGGCAGCGAGGTGCGGAAGGTCTGCTTGGACGCCTTCGCGCTGTTGTTGATGGCGAGGTAGCCCTTCGTGCCGCGGCCGAAGCCGAGCACGTTCGCGTCGTATGCCTTCCAGTCGGTCACCTTGGTGCCGGAGACGGCGTTGTGGAAGCCGATCATGCCGCGGACGGCGGTCCAGCGCTGCGTGCACTGCCAGGTGCCGGCGGCCATGGAGCCGTCGGTGGGGCAGGTCACGTCCGGCACGGACGTGTCGGTGGCGCCGGGCGCGCCGTCGTCGTTGTTGTCGAAGTAGTAGCCGGAGTAGATGTGCGGCTGGCCGTAGTCGTACGCGAGCATGAACGCGTTGGCGAGCAGGTACTTCGAGCCCTTCCTGTAGGTGAGGGCGGACGAGTTGCGTTCGGTGTCCCAGTTGGTCACCCAGACGGCGGCCTGGCTGGAGTCGAGCCACCCGTCGCCGCCGATCTTGCCGAGGCCCTTGGTCTCGCTGGTGATGTCGGTGGCGAACGCGGCGGACAGGTGCGCGTTGTAGTTGAATTCGGAGACCTTGCCGTTGCCCACGTAGTTGATGGGCTGGATGGCGGCGGCCTCGCTCGCGTTGCCGATGACCTCCTGTTCGAAGAAGATGCCGTCCACGTCACGCCCGGACTTCTCGGCGAGCTTGGCCTTGATGGCCTTCACGTCCGCGTTGGCGATGTGCTTGACCGCGTCCACGCGGAACCCGTACACGCCGAGTTCGAGCAGGTGGTTCATGTAGTCGGCGAGCTTGTCCTGCACGTACTCCTGGCTGGTGTCGAGGTCCTGGAGGCTGGTCAGGCGGCAGTTCTGCACTTCGTCGGCGTTGGTGTAGTCGCCGATGTTCTTGGTGCAGCTGTGGAAGTTCTCCTTGGTGTACGGGATCGCAGGGAAGTTTCCATCGCCGTCGTAGGTGCTGCCGGCCACGCCGGTGCCGGTGCCCTGATCGGCGCCGCTGGTGTGGTTGATGACCGCGTCGGCGATGATCTCGACGCCGGCCGCGTTGCACACCTTGATCATGTTCTGGAATTCGGCTTCGGTGCCGAGTTTGGAGTCGAGCTTGTAGCTCACCGGCTGGTAGGAGGTCCACCAGGCGGTGCCCTTGATGCTTTCCATGGGTGGCGAGACCTGCACGTAGCCCACACCTTCCGGCCCGTAGGTCTGCGTGCATTCGGCGGCGACGGAGTTCCAGTTGTTCTGGAACGCGATGGCGATGACGTCGCTGTGGGCGTCCGATCGTGCGGCGGTCTGTGCGACGGTTTGCGTGGTGGTCTGCGATTGCGCGACGGTCTGCGCCGCGCCCGTCGTGTCCGCGGCCGCGAGCGCGGCCGGCGTGGCCGTCAGCGCGGCGGCGAGCGTCGCCACCGCCGCGCCTGCCGCGACCAGTCTTCGGACGATGGGGACGGATCCTCCCGTCCCCGTGTGCTTCCTGTCCCTCATCGGCGAGGTCCTTCCTTCCCTGGTGTTCGGTGACACGTATGCCTGCCGCGGATGCGGCCGATGTATCTCCATTGGTCTCCCCATCGAGTGCATACGTTTGCAACAATGTGCAGTACTCACTGTAACATGCTTGGCAATCCGACCCGCGACGTTTCGCGAACGTTTGCAGCGTATGATGGTCGTGTCATCCGACGACACACCGAAGTATCATCGCCCCACAGGTACGGGCGACACGGACGAGACGGCCGGAACGGCACGGCGCAACCGCACGCGCCGGCGGACGGACCACGCGACGGCACGCACCACACGGCAAGGAGGAGCACCATGGCCAAGTCAGACATCCACGAGGTGGCGAAGGAAGCCGGCGTCTCCATCTCCACGGTGTCCCGCGCCTTCACCCGTCCGGAGCTCGTCTCCGCGAAGACCCGCGCCAAGGTGCTCGAAATGGCCGACCGCCTCGACTTCAACATCTCCCGTTCCGCCACCGCGCTCAAATCCGGGCGCACCAACCGCGTGGCCATGCTCATGAACGAGGAGATCACCAGCTGGTTCAACACGCAGACGTTCGCCGGCATCGAATCGGTCATGCATCCCGCCGGCTACGACATCTCCCTCTTCCAGCACATCGACACCGAGGCCAACCGCCGCGAGTTCTTCGGAGACCTGCCCATCCGGCGCAACGTGGACGCCGTGTTCGTGGCCTCGTTCGCCATCGACCCGCACGAGGTGGAGCAGCTCAAGCGCATCCACGTGCCGATCATCGGCATCAACACGCCCTCCGCGGACGGCTTCGACGCGACCATCAGCATCGACGACGAGAAGGGCATGTTCACCGCCACCCAGCATCTCATCAACCTGGGCCACAAGCGCATCGTCTACCCGTGCTCCGAGGCCGCCCTGCTCGACTCCTCCATCGACGCGCGCGCCCGCGGCTTCATCCGCGCCTGCCGGAACGCGCAGGAGAAAGGCAACATGGACCTCGACTGGCGCGTGCTGTCCGTGCCGCGCGGCCCGGCGTTCGCCGACTCAGCGCTCTCCGCGCTGCTCGCGCTGGACGAGTTCCCGGACGCGATCTGCTGCCAGATGGACATGATGGCCATCCCGCTCGTCATCAAGCTCGGCCGCTACGGACACCGCACGCCGCGCGACTATTCGATCGTCGGCTTCGACGACAGCCCCTACGCGGACACCATCAACCTCACCACCATGCGTCAGGACCCGTATGCGATGGGCCGTTCCGCCGCCGTCAAGGCGCTGAAGCTCATCGAGGGCAAGTCGCTGCTCAAGCCGCACGAAGTGGTGGAGGCGCAGCTGATCCTGCGCGGCTCCGACGCCCCGGTGGAGGACTAGCCGCGGGACGGGCGGCCCGCCCGTCAGCCCAGCATCAGGCAGCCGGCCACCAGCATGATCGGGTAGAGCGCGTAGAACACCCATTGCGTCCACGCGTGACGCCAGCCGGGCTCGTCGTTGCGGTAGTGCAGGAACGCCACACCCACGCCCGGCGTGATGCACATCACCGCGCCCAGCAGGCCGGCGGTGAACATCATCGTGTTCTCATGGGCGCCAAGATAACGGAACACCAGCGCGAACGCCAGGGTGAGCACGCCGGTATACATGACCTGCTGGCTCACGCCCACGCGCAGCAGCAGATCCCACAGCACGCCGGCCGCGACCACCGCCACGGTGAGCAGCACGCGCGGCGCGCCCGCGTACCGCTTCGCGATCCAGTCGGCGGCCACGAGCACCACGAGCGCGACCAGCAGGCCCCACACCGGGTTGTGGGCGCGCATGTCGAACCAATGCCCGGTCATGAGGCGCATATACGGCGCCTCGCACACCACGGCCAGGACGAGCAGCCGCAGCGCATAGCGGGGGACGCTTCGCGTGTGGTTCAGGCCGTTCACCAGCAGCCACGCGTAGATCGGCACCGCGCACCAGGAGGCCACCTCGCACACCACGGCCACGGTCAGGCCGGTCATGTTGTCCGCCGTGGGCGGGCCGACCAGCAGCGGCACGAGCGTGGTGGAGGCGACGGACAAGGCCATGAACACCGCGGCGATCGTCTTGAGCCGGAACACGGACAGGCCCTTGCGGCGCCTGCCGCCCGCGGCCTGCTTGCGCTGCCGTTCCATTTCGATGTCGTTCATCGTTCCTCCGTTGCGTTCGTGCGCCTTCCGGCATCGCCCGTCCGGCCGGCATGACCCGGGCGTTCAGACGCCCAGGTACTTCATGAGCCCAGCATAATCGGGGCCGTCCAGGGAGAGGACGGCGTGCGCGCTGGCCTGCGGATCGTTCTGCGGGGAGATCGCGGTGCGCAGGTAGACACCGTCGATGCCTGCGCCCTTCGCGCCGAGGATGTCGGCGCGTTCGTCGTTGCCGACCATCACCGTGCGGCCCGGGTCGGCCAGGACCCCATCCAGCGCGATGCGGTAGATGCGCGGCGACGGCTTGCGCACGCCCACCTCGCTGGAGATGACGATGTTGTCGAACAGCGGCTCCAAATCCAGCCCACGCAGTTCCGGCCGCGTGTAGCCCGATTGCGCGTTGCTGACGAGCACCACCGTGAGGCCCGCCTCGCGCAGCCGCGCGAGCATGGCCGCGGCGCCCGGGTAGAGGCACAGCAGGCTGGTGCTGGCGCGACGGAACGTCCAGGCCAGCTGAAGGGCCGCGAGAAGCACCATCGGCCCCATGTTGGTCAGGTCGCCCACGTCGGCCATCGCAACCGCCCGCGGGTCCCTGAAGTCGGGGTCGACGACGGTCCTTTCAGCCGTGAACGACGCGTAGACGGGCAGCAGGTCGGGTTCGGCGTTCCCGCCGCGCAGGTCGACCTCGCGCGCCCACACGAACGAGGCCAGCGCCTCGAACCGGGCCTTGAGCGCGGCCGCGTCACGGAACGTCACGCCGGAATGGTCCTCCAGCATCTCGCGCAGCGCCTCCCACGCGGCCGGCGACTCCTCGTCGGTGCGGATGTCCACCAACGTGCCATACAAGTCGAAGAACACCGTGTCATAACGGCGTTCCGGGACGTACTCAACCATGACGGCGCCTCCTCCACACGGTGATGCTGTACGGGGGCAACGGCATCTCGCGATCCTCCACGGACGGCAGCGGCAGGACGGCCGCATCGCCGGACGCACCCTCGGCATCGGACGGAACAGTCCAATCGTATGCCGCGGCCGGACCGGACGCGAACCCGTCGGCGGCGCAATAGAGGCACCGCCAGTCGTCGGGCGCGATCCTCGAGACCTCGTCGTACGGGGCGGGCGTCTCCAACGCCACCGTGGACTGCATGCGCGTCTCCCCCACCGGATTCACGGCCACACAGTCGTCGCCCACACGGAACACCACCGTCTCGTCGGTGCGCGGCACGATCGTGCGCGCGCCGCCGAAATACGCGGGATTGCCGCGACGCAACCGGATGAGCGTCGCGTAATGGGCCACCAGCGCGTTCAGGCGCCGCGCGCGGCGCCAGTCGAGCCGGTTGAGCGAGGCGGGGCTGCGGTAGGAATCGGAGTCGCCGTGCTTGGTGCGGGCGAACTCCTCGCCGGACAGCAGGAACGGCACGCCGGCGGCGGTGAACACGATGCCGGCGGCCAGACGGTTCGCGCGCATGAGGTCCGCGCACCGGCCTCCGGCATCCACGCCGTCGGCCGCGTAATCGGCCTCCGTAGGGAAGCGGCGCATCGCGGCGCACAGCTTGTCCCACAAGGTGAGGTCGTCGTGGGCGGACACGTACTGGATGACCTGTCCCACGGACGCGGCCTCGTGCATCGTGCCGCGCCACGCGTCCGACGCATGGCGGATGTCGCCCGCGAAATCGGCGGCCGCGCCGGTGAGATAGCCGGGCTCCTTCTGGAAGAACACGTGGCCGCGCACCGCGTCGCGCGTGGAATCGCAGAACGCGCCGATGCGCGGGCTCAGATACGGCATGCCGCGCTTGTCCGCCAGCACCACGCCGGCGCCCGGTTCGAGGGCCGTGCGGCGGGCCGACCACGGTTCGCCGTGCATGAGGATCGTGGCGCCGCCGGGCAACTGGTCCAGGGACGTGCGGACCGCGTTCATCGTGTCCACGTCGATGAGGCCCATGAGGTCGAAGCGGAAGCCGTCGATATGGTATTCGCGCGCCCAGTATGTCACCGAGTCCACGATGTACCGGCGCATCATCGGATGCTCGGTGGCCACGTCATTCGTGCAGGCGGAGCCGTCCGCGAACGAGCCGTCGGCACGGCGGCGCAGGCAGTAGCCGGGGATCATGCGCTCGAACCAGTTGTCCGTGGAGAACATGTGGTTGTAGACCACGTCCATGATGACCTTGATGCCGGCGGCGTGCAGCGCCTGGATCATGCGCTTGCATTCCCTGATGCGCACCTCGCCGTGGAACGGGTCGGTGCTGTACGAGCCTTCGGGCACGTTGTAGTTGAGCGGGTCGTAGCCCCAGTTGAACGGGCGGTCGGGTGTTTCACGGGACGTTCCACATGCGCATGCGGGTGTTTCACGGGCGGTTTCACGTGCGCCGTCGGATGTTTCACGCGACGTTCCACAGGCGTCGCCGCGCGCGCCGCCGCAGGCCGGCGGCGTGACCGACTCGTCCACGGAACCGTAGTCGTAGAACGGCAGCAGCTGCACGGCGGTCACGCCGAAACGTTTGAGATACGCCACGCACGTGGGGAAATCGCCCTCACCGTCCACGCTGGTGCCGTCGTGCGTGAACGCGAGATACGTGCCGCGATGGCACGCCGGCACGCCGCTGTGCGGATCGTTGCTGAAGTCGCCGATGTGCGTCTCCCAGATGACGAGGTCGCGGCTGGCGATGTGCGGACGCACGTCCACGTCCCAGCCGTCCGGATCCGTGCGACGCAGGTCCACCACCATGCTGCGGCGGCCGTTCACGCCGGCCGCACGCGCCCACGGGTCGGCCGTGCGGTTCGCCGTGCCGTCGGGGAAACGCACGACGTAGTCGTAGTAGACGCCGTGGCCCACGCCGTCGCAGCGCACCGACCACGTGCCGTCCGCGCCGGGGGCGAGGTCGCGCACGGCGAACGGTTCGGACGCGTCGGCGGACGGGGCATCGTCGGACGCGGCATCGGACATGTCGGGGCGTTCGCCGGCGGAACCGGCGGCGAACAGACGCAGCGTGACGCCGCTCGCCGAAGGCGCCCACACGCGGAACGTAGTGCCCGCGTCGTCCGGCACGGCGCCGAGGTCGTCACCGGCGTACACCGGATAGTCGGGGCACGGCAGGGCCGGCTCGGCGGGCGTGCCGTCGGCCACGGCCAGAATCTGCTCGGGCTTCTCCATCGAAGTCTCCTTTCATGGAACGCGGCGCCCGCCGGACAGGCCGGCGAGCGCCGCGATGATGTGCGTGAGGGACCTGGCTCAGTCCCGCAAGAACGGACTCGCGCTACGCGCGAGGCTCAATCCTGCCTTCGTTCGGCTGTCGCCTCACTCAGGCTGAGCCTACGGACAGTCCACCGGGCTTCCCGCTGAACGCGTCTCCTCCGGCCCTGCAAGAACGGACCGGCCTACGGCCGGACCCAATCCTGCCTTCGTTCGGCTGTCGCCTCACTCAGGCTGACGCTACGGGAAGCCCACCGGGCTTCCCGCTGAACGCGTCAGCCCTTGACGGAACCGCTCATGGACTCCTGGTAGAAGCGCTGCATCACGATGAACAGGATGGCGATCGGGATCGAGATCACCACGGCCGCGGCGGCGAAGCGGGCGTACCAGTTCTGGATGTACTCCTTGTCCAGCATGAGCCACAGGCCCAGAGCCACCGTGTAGTTCGACTGCGTGCGGCAGATCACCTTCGCCATGACGAAGTCGAGCCACGGGGTCAGGAAGCCGATGATGGCCTGGTAGACGATCATGGGCTTGCAGATCGGGATGATGATCTTGGTGAACACCTGCAGACGGGTGCAGCCGTCGAGCATGGCGGCCTCGTCGAGCGAGGTCGGGATGGTGTCCATGTAGCCCTTCATCACGTAGAAGCCCGCTCCGGAGCCGGCCGAGTAGACCAGAATCAGGGCGATGGTGGTCATGCCCTCGCCGGTGAGGCCCACAGCCTTGAGAATGAAGTAGATGGCGGAGACGGCCATGATGCCCGGGAACATGCCCAGGATGAGCACCACGTTCATGAACGTGCGGCGCGTGCGGAAGCGCAGGCGGCTCATGCAGTAAGCCACCGAAAGCACGAAGAACATGGAGATCAGGCACACGAACACCGCGACGATGAACGTGTTCATGAACATCTTCGGGAAGTTCAGCACCGACTTGTCCGTGAACAGCGCCACGTAGTTGTCCAGCGAGAACTCGGTGGGGAAGAACGTCTTCGTGTACGGCGCGGTGTTCTTGTTGAAGCTCTCCGCGAACACCCACACGATCGGGATGAGCCAGATGACCGCCATGACGGCGAGGAACAGGTGCGACAGGACGTCGCCGAGGATGCGGCGCTTCTTGGCGTCGTGCATGAGGCCGTGCGATTCGGCCTTCTGAACGCTGTGGTCACTCATCAGCGGAATGCCTCCTCATTCTTGTAGGAACCGGAATTGCGGTAGGTGACGAGCGACACCACCGCGAGGACGATGAAGGTCATGATGCCGATGACGGCACCGAGGTTGTAGTCGTTCTTGTCCACCGTGAGCTTGTACAACCAGGTGATGAGCAGGTCCGTCTTGCCTGCGGACGAGCCGACGGGCGTCGGGTTGCCCGCGGAGAGCAGGTAGATGACGTTGAAGTTGTTCACGTTGCCGGTGAACGTGGTGATGAGGTACGGGGTGAGCACGAAGATGATGTACGGCATCGTGATCTTCACGAAGATCTGCCACCAGTTGGCGCCGTCGATCTTCGCGGCCTCGTACAGGTCGGCCGGGATGTTCTGCAGGATGCCGGTGATCTGCATGATGGTGTACGGGATGCCGACCCACAGGTTGATGACGATGACGGTGACGCGCGCCCACGTGGCGTTCGTGAAGAACGGCAGCGCGGAGTCGATCCAGCCCCATTCCATGAGCAGACGGTTGATGGCGCCGGTGGGCTGCAGCATGGTGCGCATGACCAGCAGGGACACGAACTGCGGCACGGCGATGGACATCGAGAAGCAGGCGCGCCAGAAACCCTTGAAGCGGGTGGTCCTGCGGTTGATGATCATCGCGAAGAACATGCCGAAGAAGAAGTTGAGGAACGTGGCGAAGAACGCCCACACCAGGGTCCAGGCGAGCACGGACATGAACAGTCCGGCGTTGACGGTGCCGCCGCTGTTGGAGAACACCTCGGCGAAGTTCTGGAAGCCCACCCAGTCGAACAGGGTCAGGTGCTTATGGTCGTAGCTGGTGAACGCCATCGAGATCATGAAGATGAGCGGCAGCACGGTGAACACGAGGATGCCGAGCGTCGGCAGGAACATGAGCAGCTGGTTGGCCTTCTGGTTGGTCAACGTGTGCAGGTCGTCGGAGAGGCTCGGGGCCTGGCCGTGCTCGCGCGCCAGGCATTCGGCCTTGTACGCGCACTTGAGGGAGATGGTCCACAAGTAGACGAACAGCGCGCAGATGACGAGCGTGCACACGCCGTACAGCAGGATGACCACGGAGTTGTCGCCGGCGGTGTACACCCAGAAGCCGTCGACCAGCTTCTTGCCCTGCTTCTGGTCGCCCAGGCCGGGGAGCTTGCCCAGGTATTCCGCGCCGCCCACGACCATGAAGACGATGAACGCGATCTCGAGGGCCAGCAATGCGATGCCCTTGACGAACTGCTTGCGCACGATGTTGCCGAGGCCGAACACGACCGCCGACAGTTTGGTGAAGATGTCGCCGCGGGTCAGCGCGTTGCGGACCGAATACGGCGAGGGGGCCACGTAGTCCGCGCCCAGCTTGCGACGGCGCTTCATCTCGCGTGGGGAAAGGGTTGCCGATGTCATTGCACCCTACCGCCTCTCAGTGAATGGATTGGATGGATGGTTCGAACGAATCGAATTTCGAATGAATCGAATTTCGAACGAATCGAGTGGATGGGAAGGAACATGAAGGAACCGCGACAGGGCCCGGGCGCCGTCTGCGTCAACAGCATGTCGCCCGGGCCCTGTCACGAAGGAGGAGGAGAGGTAAAGAGATAGAAGGAGTCAGTGCCGGTGTCGGTCAGCCGGTCCTGCGATCGGCGGGGCCGGGGCGGCCTGGACGGCCGGGACCGGAGTCCCGGCCGTCATGCTCACTCGGCGTACTTGCCGACCTGCTTGACCCAGTCGTCGGTCTTGGCCTGGGCGTTGTCGGCGGTGACTTCCTTGTTGACGAGGGCCTTGCCGAAGGTCTCGGCCGGGGTCCACCAGTCGTTCATGCCGGACAGACCGGACTGCAGGATGGCGGTGTTGGCCATGGTGTCGGCCTGGGCCTTGGCGGCGATGTCGTCGGTGGTCAGGTCGGACAGGGACTTGTCGGTCGGCGGGATCTGGCGGGCCTCGTAGTGCAGCTTCTGCGCCTCGGTGGAACCGAGGTAGGCGGCGAACTGGGCGGCGGCCTTCGGGTTGGAGGCGTTCGGGTTGTACGCGGCGGCCTTGGTGGCGGCGAAGGACTTCATCTGCTTGGTCTGGCCGTTGACGGTGAAGGTCGGCAGCTGCGTGGCGGCGTAGTTGCCGCCGAGGGCCTTCTGGATGGTGGCGGCGTCCCAAGTGCCGGAGAAGTAGGCCTTGACGGTGCCGGCCTGCAGTTCGGAGAGGCCGGAGTTGTCGGCGGAGTCATGGAAGTTCGGGTTGGCGACGAGGTTCGCGAGGTACGTGGTGATGTCGGCGGAGTCCTTCGGGAAGACCATGCCGGCCTTCGCGTTGTTGCCCTTCTCGCCGAACAGGCTCAGGCCGTCATAGAAGCCGCCGATGTACCAGGAGTTGGAGAGCGGGAAGGCGACGGCGGCCTTGGAGACCATCGTGTCGAGGCTCTTGACGTCCTCCTCGGAGAACGCGGACTTGTCGTAGTACATGAACCAGGTGTTGCCGGTGTAGGGCACGCCGTACAGGATGCCGTCGGGGCCGGTGACGGAGCTGACCTCGAGGTCGCCGTTCTGCTCCTTGACCTGCTTGGCGGCGTCGGTGCCGAGCTGGCCGATGGCGCCGGAGTCGATGAGGGTGCCGAGCTGGTCGGAGGCGAACATGTAGACGTCGGCAGCGGAGGACGGGTCGGTCTGCACGGTCTTGGAGGCGTCGCCCTCGGAGACGACGTCGTTCTTCCACGTGATCTGGTATTCGGGGTGGGCCTTCTCGAAGCCGGCCTCCACCTGGCTCAGCCAGGAGTTCTTGCCGTCCTGGTCCTCCTGCGGGGCCCAGACCTTCAGGGTGATGGCGCCGCCGTCGGAGGAGCCTCCGTTCGAGTCGTTGTCGGAGCCGCAGGCGGCGAGCGGCAGCAGCATGGCGGTTGCGGCGGCGAGGCCGATGGCCTTCTTCCAGTTGATCATCGTTGATCCGTTCCTTTCTCAGTTCGGTGTTTCCGATCTCCGGATGCCCACGTTTTCAGTTCCTGTGCTGAAAGCTTCGTTGCATACGTTCACATTGGTTCGGTATGGCTTTGAAATGTTTCGTTTGCAACGCTGCGGAACATCGTTGACTGCAACTATAGCACGGTTTTTGCATACGTTGGCATATGATGGTTGCAGGCCTCCGGCGCAGCCGTCATGCACCGGCCGAAAACCGCACGAACACAGGAGTTTCCCATGACCGAACCCACGCGACACGCCCAGCACGAACCCTCCGCCGACACCCCGTGGAACACCTCCCCCGCCGCCGCATCGCAGACCGCAACGCAGCCTGGTCTGCAAACGCGGCGCGGCGGACGCCCGCAATGGCTGGACGACGCCTGCTTCTACGAGGTCTACCCGCAGAGCTTCGCCGACACGAACGGCGACGGCATCGGCGACCTCCCCGGCATCACCGTCCACCTCGACTACATCCGCGACCTCGGCTGCAACGCCCTGTGGATCAACCCGTGCTACGACTCGCCGTTCAAGGACGCCGGCTATGACGTGCGCGACTACACGAAGGTGGCCGAACGCTACGGCACCAACGACGACCTCGTCGCCCTGTTCGAGGCCGCCCACGAACGCGGCATGCACGTGCTGCTCGACCTCGTGCCCGGACACACCAGCGAGGAGCACGCCTGGTTCCGGGCCTCCGCGCACCCCGAGGCGGCCGCGCGCGTCGTCACGAGCGTCGACGGCACAACCGAGAACGTGTCCGAACGCTACATCTGGACCGACTGCTGGATCTCCGGCGGCGACGGCCTGCCATTCATCGGCGGCGAGACCGAACGCGACGGCACGTACATCCTCAACTTCTTCAAGTGCCAGCCGGCGCTGAACTACGGCTTCGCGCACCCGAAGCAGCCGTGGCAGAAGCCCGCGCTCGGCCCGGACGCCCTCGCCACCTGCGAGGCGCTGCTCGGCGTGATGCGCTTCTGGCTCTCCCGCGGCGCAGACGGCTTCCGCGTGGACATGGCCGACAGCCTCGTCAAGCATGACGACTGGGGCAAGCCGGCGACGATCCGCACCTGGCAACACCTGTTCTCGAAGATCCGCCCGGAGTTCCCGGACGCCGTGTTCGTGTCCGAATGGGGCCGGCCGGCGGAATCCATGCAGGCCGGCTTCGACATGGACTTCTACCTCGACTGGCGTTGGGACGGCAATCCGAACGGCTACAACATGCTGCTGCGCAACACCGATACGCCGCTGAAGCACGAGGGCGACGCGAGCTACTTCAACGCAGACTCCGGCGCCTCGATCCGCCCGTTCCTTGAGCAGTACGTCCCGCAGCTCAGGGACTGCGAGCGCGCGGGCGGACGGTTCGACCTCATCACCTGCAACCATGACACGCTGCGCCTGGCCCAGCGACTCTCCGCACGCGAACTCAAGGTGGCGTACGGCATGCTGCTGACCATGCCGGGCTGCCCGTTCGTCTACTACGGCGATGAGATCGGTCTGTCGTACCGCCCGCTGCCCACCAAGGAGGGCGGCTATGTGCGCACCGGCAGCCGCACGCCGATGCAGTGGGACGCCTCGCTGCCGAACCTCGGCTTCTCCACGGCCCCGGCGGACCGCCTGTATCTGCCGGTGCAGGAGCCTGCGGACGGTGACGGGGACGCCCCGGTCACGGCGGCCGCCGCGATGGCCGATCCGGATTCGCTGCGGCAGTGGATGCGCGCGGTGCTCGCGTTCCGCCACGCCACGCCCGCATTGGCCTCGTCCGCCGGCTTCGAGGTGCTCTCCGGTGACGGGCGTCTGTTCGCCTACCGCCGCACGGCGGCGCATCCTTCCGGAAATGACGGCGGCGCCTCCACCGAATCGGTCATCATCGCGATGAACCCGGGCCGGGACACGCTGCGCCTGCCGCTGGACGGGCCGGACAAGGACCGCGCCGTCGCCCTATCCATCGGCGGGCCGCTCATCGAGGACGGGGAGCTGCTGCTGCCACCCCAATCCTTCGCGGTGCTGAGCTGACTGCGTTACAAGGGGTGCTTTACCGTTGTTCCGAAATTCCACCTCGCTTACGAGGGGTATCCGCTCCCGGTACGACGGGCCCGAATCGGCTTAATGCCGTTGCGACCATGCGGTTTCCGGGGAGTGATACTCCAACGTGGCACCCCTTATACGCGAGATGGCATTCCGGAACAGCGGCAAAGTACCCCTCATAGCGTGTATACGGTCGCATGCGGCTCCCCGCGACGCCGCATACGGTCCCGCCGCGCCGACGCCGGCCTCACGCGCGAACACCCGACCGTATTGCAAACGATGTCATTCCGCGCTATGGTCGAGGGCAACGTCACTTCACCAATCCATCATCCCGCCCGATACGCCACGGACGACCGTACCGGGGAGGCGGCGTGGAAGCCGCACCGATGCATCTCAAGGAGCACTCATGACCGCAACATCCCATCAACCATCCGCACGCACGGAAAGCGCCGAACGACTGGCGCGGCCGCTCATCCGCCTCGCCAAGGCGAGCGGCGTGGCCACCTCGTACATCGACCAGCTCGGCGACTACGTGGAGATCGCCGACGACGTGCTGGTCGACGTGCTCGCCGCGCTCGGCGTCGACGCCTCCTCCCCCGAGGCCATCGCCCGCTCGCAGGCCGCCCTCGACGAACGGGACGCCCACCGCGTGCTGCCCTCGAAGACCATCGTCGTCACCGTCGCGGAGGGGAGCCCGGCCCCGAAGGGCGCGGCGGACACCGGGGCGACCGGCACCGCCGCGTCCGCCGCGAAGCCGGAGACCGCACGCCGTCTCACGCCCGCCGTCATCCGCCTGCACTGCCCGGAGGGCGCGGAGCCGTCCGTGACCCTCACGCTGGAGGACGGCTCCACGCTGCGCAACGAGCAGTCCGACCTGCTGCCCGACCTCAACAGCGCCGACTGGCTCCTCACGCTGCCGGCGGACCTGCCGATCGGCTACCACACGCTGCGCGTCACCCTGTCCGGAGACGTGGACGACGTGAACACTGCGACCGCCACAGCCACCGCGGACGGCGAAGCCACGGGCGAATCGGCCACGCTCATCGTGGCTCCCAAGCGCATTCCGCTGCCGAAGCCCATCGCGGAGCATCCGCGCTGGGGGTGGATGACGCAGCTGTACTCGGTGCGGTCGCGCGGCTCCTGGGGTGTGGGCGACTACGGCGATCTGAAGCGTCTGCTCGCCGACGCCGGCGAACGCTCCGGCGCCGATTTCATGCTCATCAACCCGGTGCACGCCTGCGCGCCCGTCCCGCCGCTGGAGCCTTCGCCGTATCTGCCGGAATCGCGCCGCTTCCTCAACGCCACGTACATCCGTCCGCAGGACATCCCCGAATACGCGGCCGCGGCGGACCGCACGGCGGGCACGACCGGTGCCGGCGCCGGCTCGGCGGGCGAAAGGCAAGACACGGAGCTCATGGACGCCCGGGCCGTGGCCCGCGTGCAGGAGCTGCACGCGCTCGTCGCATACCGCAACGACGACGCGAAGCCAATGGATCTCAACGAGGCGTGGCGGGCGAAGCGCCAGGCCCTGCGTCTCATCTTCGAGGCGCCGCGCAGCCCGGAGCGCGAGGCCGCGTTCGAGGAGTTCAAGCGTCAGGCAGGCCCGGATCTGGACGCCTTCGCCACGTGGTGCGTGGCGTTCGAGGTGTGGGGCGCGCCGTGGGAGGAGCCCTCGTGGTTCCACACCACGAACCGCGATTCGCCGGAGGTGCGGAAGCTCGTCGAGGAGCACCGGGACCTGTTCGAGTTCAACCGGTGGCTGCAGTGGATCGCCGACGAGCAGCTCACCGCCGCGCAGCGCGCCGCCAAAGCTTCCGGCATGGCGCTGGGCCTCATGATGGACATGGCCGTGGGCGTGCATTCCCTCGGTGCGGACGCCTGGTGGTATCCGGAGCGGTTCGCGGCCGACGGCGTCACCGTGGGCTGTCCGCCGGACTTCTACAACCAGCAAGGGCAGGATTGGGGCCAGCCTCCGTTCCACCCGCGCTATCTCGAGGAGACCGGGTACCGCGTGTACCGGGAGATGGTGCACGCCATGTTCGCGCATGCGGGCGCGGTGCGCATCGACCATATCCTCGGCCTGTTCCGCCTGTGGTGGATCCCGCGCGGCAAGGGCGCGAAGGGCGGCGCGTACGTGACGTACGACCATGAGGCGATGCTCGCGGTGCTCGCCATCGAGGCGACGCGCGCGAACGGCGTGGTGGTCGGCGAGGATCTGGGCACCGTGCCCGACTACGTGCACGAGGTGCTGTCCTCGCACGGCGTGTTCGGCACCGACGTGGCCTGGTTCTCCCGCGTGGACGATTCGCCGAACGCGGGCGACCCGTACAAGCCGCCGACCGACTACCGCCGTCAGACCCTGGCCTCGGTGACGACGCACGACCTGCCGCCCACGGCCGGCTATCTCGAGTTCGAGCATGTGAAGCTGCGCGAGCGACTGCACCTGCTGGACGGGCCGGTGTCCGGCTTCGCGGCCCTGGCACGCGCCGAACGCCGTGCCATGCTGGACATGCTCGTCGAAGGCGGATGGCTGCCGGCAGCGGATGCGGCCGCAGCCGAACGGGACATGCCCGCCTACGAGCAGGAGATCGTGGAGGCGATGCACGCGATGCTCACCGAGACGCCGTCGCTGCTGCGGCAGGCGGCGCTGGTGGACGGCACCGGCCAGCACGCCTCGGTGAACCAGCCGGGCACGTCGGACCAGTATCCGAACTGGCGCATCCCGCTGCAGGATGCGGAAGGCCGCGTGGTGCACACCGACGAGGTGTTCAAAGACCCGCGCGTGCTGTCCCTGGCCGAGGTGATGAGCGGCAAGTGATCCACCCCGGTTCACGATTTCCGCAGGGTGGAAATCGTGAACCGGAAACGCACATCATCACACACGCCCGGAATCGGCTTTCGCTCTGATTCCGGGCTTTGTCATGTGCAATCGCACAGCCCTCCGGTTCACGATCCGAGCGACGACGCAATGGGGACCCGCGCCGCCTGAGCATCGGACAACGCCGGCAGCACCGCGACGACGCTGCTATCGTTGTCATCGAATCGTCGTCGGACGCGGGAGACGCGCCGGCGCGGCGTCGCACAGGAAAGGACGGAACGCGCATGACCGCGAACAACGAACGCAGCGACTGGTGGAAGCAGGCCGTCGTCTATCAGGTCTATCCGCGCAGCTTCAAGGACGTGAACGGCGACGGCCTGGGCGACATCGCCGGCGTCACCGAGAAGATGGGCTACCTCAAGGCGCTCGGCGTCGACGCCGTCTGGCTGAGCCCGTTCTACCCCTCCGACCTGGCGGACGGCGGCTACGACGTCATCGACTACCGGAACGTCGACCCGCGTCTCGGCACCATGGACGACTTCGACCGGATGGCGGCCGCCGCGCACGAGGCCGGCATCAAGGTGATCGTCGACATCGTACCCAACCACACGGCGGACAAGCACGTGATGTTCCAGGAGGCCCTCAAGGCCGGCCGCGGCTCGGCCGCGCGCGACCGCTACATCTTCCGCGAGGGGCGCGGGGCGAACGGCGAACTGCCGCCGAACGACTGGCAGTCGCTGTTCGGCGGCCCGGCCTGGCAGCGGGTGGAGGACGGCCAGTGGTACCTGCACATCTTCGCCAAGGAGCAGCCGGACCTCAACTGGAGGAACCCGGACGTGCACGAGGAGTTCAAGACCACGCTGCGATTCTGGTCCGACCACGGCGCCGACGGCTTCCGCATCGACGTGGCGCACGGCCTGGCCAAGGACCTCGATTCCACGCCGCTCGAGGACATGCCCGCGGACACCGTGCAGCAGGTGCTCAACCACGACTTCACCAGCCCCCTGTGGGACCGCCGCGAGGTGCACGACATCTACCGCGAATGGCGCGAGGTGTTCGACGAGTACGATCCGCCGCGCTTCGCCGTGGGCGAGGCGTGGGTGGTGCCCGAGCACCAGCATCTGTACGCCGACCCGGCCGGCCTGGGGCAGGTGTTCAACTTCGAGTTCGCCGAGGCGAACTGGGACGCCGGCGAGTTCCGCTCCGCCATCCGCCACGGGCTCGAGACGGCCGCGGAGACGCAGGGTTCGACCACCACGTGGGTGATGAACAACCACGACGTGCCGCGCAGCCCCTCCCGCTACGGCCTGCCGCAGGTGAAGGGGCCGGTCTACCATCAGCTCGCGCACGACTGGCTGCTGCGCGACGGCGCCTCCTACACCGAGGACCGTGCGCTCGGCACGCGCCGCGCCCGCGCCGCCGCGCTCATGGAGCTCGCGCTGCCCGGATCCGTGTACATCTACCAGGGCGAGGAGCTGGGCCTGTTCGAGGTGGCGAACATCCCGTGGGACCGCTTGGAGGATCCGACGCCGTTCAACACGCGCCGCAACTTCACCGACAAGGGCCGCGACGGCTGCCGCGTGCCGCTGCCGTGGACCGCGGATGACAGGTCCGGCGACGGCCCGGTTCCGGCCGATTGGGACCCCGCGTTCGCGGACGGCGCGTCCACGTCGTTCGGTTTCTCCCCCGCCACGCGCCCCGACGGCACGCCCGCGGCCGCGCCGCACCTGCCGCAGCCCCTGTGGTTCAGGGATTTCGCGGCCGACGTCGAGGCCGCCGACGGCTCCTCGATGCTCAACCTGTACCGTCGCGCGTTGGCGTTGCGCGCGAAGCTGCTCACCGCCACCGGCGACACGTCGACGGTGGAGTGGCTGGACGACGAGGGTTCCGGCGACGAGGTCATCGCCTACGCCCGTCCGACGGCCGACGGCCGCACGCTCGTGTGCGTGACCAATTTCGGCACGGAGCCGGTGCCGCTTCCGGACGACGCCGCGCTGCTGCTCACCTCCGCCCCGCTCACCGACGACGACCGCCTGCCGGCCGACGCCGCCGCCTGGCTCGCGTGCTGAACGCGCGCCGAAACTCCGCCGGGAGCGCGCCGAGAGACGCCTGCAAACCCCGTCATTCCAACGATGTGACCGCACACGGCAACGCGTGTACACTGGTACTGCATTCGTTAGCATAACGGGGTGCCGGCATGGCTCGACGGCGCTCCCCACCCGATTCACCGGCACGAACAGGGGGTCCCATGAGCAGCAGCATCCAGGACGTGGCCAAGGCGGCGGGCGTCTCCATCTCCACCGTGTCGCGGTCGTTCACCCGCCCCACGCTGGTCTCGGAGAAGACGCGCGAACGCGTGCTCGCCGCGGCCGACCGGCTCAACTTCTCCCTCTCCCGTTCCGCGGCCGCGCTCAAATCCGGACGCGCGCTGCGCGTGGCCGTACTTATGAGCGGCCACATCCGCCTGTGGTTCACCGCATCCGTCATCGAAGGCCTCAATGACGTCTTCCACGCGGAGGGCTACGACATCTCCGTCTTCCAGGTGTCCAGCATCGAGGAGCGCAAGGAGTTCTTCGACATGCTGCCCGTCCGCCGCAACGCGGACGCCGTCATCGTCGTCTCCTTCGACATCGACAACGAGGAGACCGCGCAGCTCGCCACCGTGGGCGTGCCGATCATCGGCATCAACACGGCCGACGCCGCGCAGCACGGCTTCGCCGCGGCCGTCACCATCAACGACGAGCAGGGCTCCACGCTGGCCGCACGCCACCTCATCAACCTGGGGCATCGCAGCATCGCCTACATCCGCACCGACCGCGACGTGTCCCTGAGCTTCTCCGTGCGCGGCCGTTTCGACGCGTTCACCGAACGCTGCCGACAGGAGGGCATCGAACCGCAGGTCATCGTCTGCAAGGTGGACGACGCCGGACACTACCGCATCGGCGACGTGGTCACGCAGCTCATGAGCCTGCCGGACATGCCCACCGCCATCGCCTGCCAGGAGGACGGCATCGCGCTGCCGCTCATGTTCCAGCTGGAACGCAACGGCCTGTCCGTACCGGGCGACGTGTCGCTCATCGGCTACGACGACAGCTTCTACACGGACGACATCGGCCTGACCACCATCCGCCAGGACCCGGTGGACATGGCGCACACCGCCGCACGCATGACGATGGACCTCATCAACGGACGCGACGTGGACCAGCCGTTCCACGAGATCCCGCCGCAGCTCATCGTCCGCTCCAGCACGACGCGGCTGGACGGCTGACGGCCGGCGGTGCCGTCAGCCGTCCGGACCGTCGGCCGACGATACCGACGCTAGCAGTTCCAGCGTTCAATGACGTTGTCGCCCTTGTAGCGGCTCAGCACCGAATAGTGGGCCGTGTCCAGACGCAGCAGGCGCGCGAACCGCGGGTCCACGCCCAGCCACTGCGAGGTGAGGATGCGCAGGATGTGCGCGTGCGCGACGAGCAGCACGTCATGTCCGGCCTCCAGCAGCGGCGTCACCTGCGCGATGGCGCCGCGGGCGCGCGCGGCAGCCTCCTCCACCGTCTCGCCGGTACCGGCGTGCACCTGCACCTCGCCGCCCTCCGGCAGACGCTCGGTCCAATCGGCGTCCATCGATGCCGGCAGCGACTGCGGGCCGTCACGCCAGACGTCCCAGTCGAATCCGCTCATCTCGCGCACGCGCTGGCGCGTGCGACCCTCCGCACGGCCGTAATCCCACTCCGCGATGCCGTCCAGCGTGCCGTGCTCCGCGAACCCGGCCAGTTCGGCCGTCTGCTGCGCACGCTTCAGCGGGCTGGAGAAGACGCAGTCGGCACGGAACCCTCCGGGGAACGCGGCGCGCAAGCGTTCCCCGGCCGCCGCGGCCTGCTCCCGTCCCACCGAAGTCAGCGGCACGTTCGTGCGCCCGGTGTGCTGTCCCGATTCGCTCCACGCGGTCTGTCCATGACGCAGCAGCACCAGGAAGCCGGAGCCGCCGCGGGCGTCGACGGCCACAGTGCCGCCTTCAACATGTTCACTCATGACACCCACTGTAGCCCGTCCCCGCATCCGGCTCCAACCCTGTTGCCGTTTCCTCCCGCGCGGGAAGGCCGGACGGGTGTCAAGGCGACCGGCCGGGGTCCCGCAACGACCGGCGGAACGGGCGCGGAACCGCACGACCCGGGCCGGCGCGGACTAGACTGGAACGCATGAACGCCGCGAAACACCGCTCCACCAGCACCCCCTCCGAAGCCGACGCCGCCGTCGAAGCCCTCCACCGCATCGACCGCAAGGTCGACGCCCTGCGCGAGCAACGTCTCAACGACCCGGACACCCTGGGCGACAAGCTGTTCACCTGGGCACTGCCGTCCATCGCCGGACTCGTGGCGGGCAAGCTGCTCGACACCACGTGGCGCCGCGGCACCGCGCGACGCAACCTGCGCAAGGGGCTCGACGCCGACGCCCCGCAGGGCCTGCTCATGAGCATCGCGTTCGCCGCCGTCTCCGCCGCCGTGGGCGCGGCCGTCTCCCAGCTCGCCGACCGCGGCTCGAAGCAGGTGGTGGCGCGGATGCAGCGCCGTCGCCGCCGTCGCGGCTGACGGACTTGCCTACACAGACCTCCTGTGAATCATCCCCCGGACCTATCCGCTCACAAGAACCGGCGGTTACACTGGTGGGCATGACTGAAACCGTGCAACCGTTCTGCGTGCTCATGAGCGTCTACCAAGGCGAGACCTTGGCGCACCTGCAGCGCGCGGTGGCGTCGGCCACGGTGGAACAGACGCTGCCGCCCGAACAATGCGTCATCGTGCGCGACGGACCGGTGCCGCAGGACATGCAGCGGTACCTCGACGACCTGGAGGACGACGATTCCGCCCGCCACATCACACGCTTCACCATCGTCCCGCTCGAGCACAACGACGGGCTGGCGCACGCGCTGAACGTCGGACTCGCCCACTGCGACCACGAGCTCGTGGCCCGCGCGGACAGCGACGACATCTCGCTGCCGGACCGCTTCGCCACCCAGCTGCCGCTGTTCCGGAGCGGCGCGATCGACGTGGCGGGCAGCGCCATCCGCGAATTCAGCGGCGACGAGACGCATCTCGGCCAGGTGCGCACGCTGCCGGCGGGCGGCCCGGAGCTGGCCCGTTACGCGCGACTGCAATCCCCGCTGCACCACCCCAGCGTGGTGTTCCGCAAATCCGCGGTGCTCGCCGCCGGCGGCTATCCGGAGCATGCCGGACGGTTCGAAGACTATCTGCTGTGGGAGCGGATGCTGCTGCGCGGCGCGCGCATGCGCAACGTGGGCGCGCCGCTCGTGCTCTACCGCGTGGATGCCGGCGCCTACGAGCGCCGCGGCGGACGCGACATGTTCCGTGAGGAGGTCCGGCTGCAGCGTCGGTTCCTCGCCGACGGGTTCGTCACGCGCACGCAGTTCCTGCGCAACGTGACGGTCCGCGCCGTCTACCGTCTCGTCCCCACGCGCGCGCGTCGGGCCGCGTACCGCGCGCTCACCGCGCTGCGCAATCGCGGGAGGCGCTGAGAGAGCGCTATCGTTCGGGTTCGACGACGCGAATGGCTTCGACGACTTCAGGAACGTCCGCGAAGATTTCGGCGTTCGACGCCGGCTTCGTGCGGAAGCCGTCGTGACGGCCGCGACGGAAGCAGTCGGCGATCGTCGCACGGTCGGACGACCGCAGCCAGGTCAGCACCCAGCGACGGGCCGTCTTCAACAGGAACTCGACGAGCTCCGAACCGGAGAAATTGCCGCGCGAGAAGCGGAACAGCCAGATCTTGTTGCGCACCTCGTTGTAGAAGCGGGCGCCCGGATCGGCGTCCGAGGAGCCGAACACCTTCGTCTTGTGCACCACCTCGCTGGCCGGCACGTAGTAGCCGATGCCGCGACGCAGCAGGGCCGACGTGAATTCGAAATCGTCGTTCCACAGGAAGTACGCGGCGCGCGGCAGACGGCTGAGCGTCAGGATGGCGCCCGCGTTCATCAGGCAGGAGACGAACGAGAGCGAACGCACCTGATAGGCGGCCGGTCCGGACGGCACGGACGATTCGGACGGTTCCGATTCGTCGGCGAAGCTGGACATGTCGAGCAGACGGTCGCCCTTACGCACCCACGTGCGCTGGCGCGGCTTGTTCATCAGATGCTCGCGGCCGTCCACCCACAAAGCCTTGGAGCCCAGGACCGCCGGCATCGTACGGTTCTCGTACGCGCAGCGCGCCACCGCGGCGAGCAGCGCCTCCAACGCGCCCGGCGTGGGCACGGTGTCGTCGTCCATCACCCACACGTAGTGGCGGGACTGCGCGACGGCGTCGCCGCCGAACCCGGCGATGGCCTCGGCGATGCCGGCGCAGAAGCCGCCGGCGCCGCCCGTGTTATGCGGCAGGGCGATGACGGTGGCGTCCGGTGCGGTGGAAGCGGCGATGTCGGGCGACGTGGAGGCGGCATCGCCGTCCGCGGTCAGGTACGTCGCGCGGGCGAGCAGCGGGTGGTTGCGAATCACCTGCAACGCGCCGTCGGTGCTCGCGTTGTCGACCACCACGATGCGGTCGACCGGCCGCGTCTGCGCGGCGATTCCGTCCAGACACTCCTGCAACAGGGCTTCGCGGTTGTACGACACGACTACGGCGGTAACGGTGAGCTGCATGCCGACCATTATAGGGTGCGGCCGGGGCCGGGGATGCGGGAGGCGGTGCATCGGCCGCCGCGCAGACGTTCCCGGCACTTCCGCACAGTCTCACGGCAGCACGACCTTGGACGCACAGGGCGGGGCGCATGGCGGGCAGGACGCACGGGACAGGACGCAGGGTCACACACCACAACCGGTGATGCGGTACAGCACGGCGTCGCCCTGCCGGTCCACCGCCTGCATGGCGTCCGGCACCACGGCCAGACCGTCGAACACGTTCTGGTTCGGATCGTCCGGCGCATACGGGCCGCCCATCGAAACGTACCAGTGCAGATCGTTGCGGCGGATGATCTCGCACACCTGCGGGTCGGTGCCCAGGTTCTTCAGATTGCCGCCGAGATAGGCGTGGTCATAGTCCCACGCCATGTACAAGTGCGCGTAGAACGGGGTGCGACGACCCACCGCCAGCATGAGGGCGCTGCCGTTCCATGGGTCGGAGACGACCATCTCATCCTCCGGCACATGCGTGCCGATCCGCTTGAGCAGCAGGTATTCGTCGCTGGTGAGCATCGGATAGTCCTTGCCGTTCTCCGCGAACGCGTATGTGCCCTTCACCGCATGCATCATGCCCGTCATCTGCGGGCTCGCTACGCAGACGAGCACGGCGAGGACGGCGATCACCGTCCGCAGCGCGTGCGGCGCGATTCCGGCGGGACGGTGGGCCGTGGCGACGTCGGACGGGCGGAAGGGGGCGGACGGGACGGACGGGGCAGCGCCATCGGACGAATCGGACCGGTCGGAAGAATCGTGGAGACCAATCGACGCGGCGCGGGCGGACGACGCAAGGCGGCCGCACAGCGCCCGCACGCCCAGGCAGATGATCGGCGCGGCCATCATCGGCCAAGCGGCGAACAGACGACGCTGGTCCTTGTACCACAGCGCGGACACGACCTTCGCCCAATCGGTGTGCGTGCCCGCGCACGCCACGAACACGAAGCCCAACAGCACGAAACCCGCCACCAGCAGCAGGCCGTCGCGACGCGTCGCACGTCCGGCGGAATCGGGACGTTCGGCGGGATCGGCGTCTCCATCGCGGGCGGCACGGGCGGACCGGACATCATGGGCGTCACGGGCGGCATGACCGCACGTGACGATGCCGACCAACGCCACCACCAGCAGCGCCACCACCAGCCAATCCGTCGCCAACCGCTGGTTCACCGCATTGATGGGCGTGCCCGTCAGGAACCGGCCGATCGCGGACGGGATGTCCTCCGTGGGCAGGGCGGGGCCGCCGTTGAGATGGTCGGAGATCGGGCGGGACGTGTCGAAGACGTACATGCGCGCGAACACCGCGCAACCGGCGGCGAACACCGCCAGCACCACGGCCGCGAACGCGCCCACCGCAATCCGCATCGCCCTCACGCCGCGCGTCTCGCGCAGACGGACCGCCACGGACCACAGCCAGAACAACGCCAACGGCATCGCCGTCAGCAGGAACGTCATGATGACGCGGAAATGCGCGAACGACACCGCCAGACCGGCCACCGCGATCCACGCCAGACCGGAGACGCACACGGACGCGCCACGCCGCCAATCGCGCATGCACCATCGCCAGGTGAGCGCGAACAGCACCGGCAGCAGCGTCTGGCCGGCGAACATCGAATACAACGTGCCCCAATCCAACAGCAGGAACGGGCCGCCGGCGACCGAAACCGCCAGCAGGGGCGCGACGAAATCGGAAAGCGCGTGGCGGCCGCACACCGTGCGCACGAGAAACAGGATGGACACGGGCCACACCACGGCGCCGAACACCAGCCAGGCGCACGTGACGGCGGCCGGCGCGGTCAGCGCGGGGAACGCCATGTCGCCGAGCGCCGCGAACTGCTGGAACGCGATCGGATAGACGTCGCGGATGGGCGGCAGCGCGTGCAGCGACGACGCCTCGCCCGTCTGGACGATATGCGCCACGACGTTGTCGTGGAAGACCGTGTCGTAGGTCTGGGTGATCTGGTCCGGCGAAGCGACGGACGTCACGAGACGGACGACGGTGGCGACGGCCGCGACGAGGACG
>NZ_JAHBBF010000011.1 GCF_019331725.1 Bifidobacterium saguinibicoloris | reverse complement strand
GCGTGGGGAGATGACGCGATGGGACGGGTTGCGTGTGGGCGTGGGTGTTGGTGTGGCGCAGGTCGTATCTGCCGTCCGTTTCTATAGAATCGGACGTTTCAGGGGCCGTGCTGCCGTGTTTCCCGTCCGTTTCTATAGAATCGGACGTTTCAGGGGCCGTGCTGCCGTGTTTCCCGTCCGTTTCTATAGAATCGGACGTTTCAGGGGCCGTGCTGCCGTGTTTCCCATCCGTTTCTATAGAATCCGGCGTTTCGAGGTGCGTATCGTCGCGTGTATCGTCCGTTTCTATAGAATCGGGCGTTTCGATGGTTGTGCTGCCCTGTTTCCCGTCCGTTTCTATAGAATCGGACAGGAGACGACCCCTATACGCGGCCTTATACGGATGCGGCGGGACAGGTGTCGGCAAGCGGACAGACGGTGCAGTCGGGGCGACGCGCGTGGCAGACGGCACGGCCGTGCAGGATGAGCCGATGGCTCAGGTCGGTCCAGTCCTCCGGCGGGAAGCAGGCGGTGATCTCGCGTTCGATGGCCACCGGATCGGGGTGGGCGTCGTGCCAATCGGCGCGCCAACGCAGCCGGCCGGTCACACGCATCACGTGCGTGTCCACGGGGAAACCGGGGACGTGGAACGCATTGCCGAGCACGACGTTCGCGGTCTTGCGTCCCACGCCCGGCAGGCTCGTCAGCTCGGCCATCGTGCGCGGCACCTCGCCGTCGAACCGTTCGTCCAACGCGGCGGCGAGTCCCAGCAGATGCTTCGTCTTGGACCGGTAGAAGCCGAGCGGGTGGATGATGTCCTCGACGTCCTGCGGGTTCGCGGCCGCGAGATCGGCGGCCTGGGGGAAGCGCGCGAACAGTTCCGGCGTGACCGTGTTGACGCGTTTGTCCGTGGTCTGGGCGCTGAGCACGGTGGCGATGAGCAGTTGCAGCGGCGTGGAGAAATCCAGTGCGCACTTCGGTTCCGGATACAGCGTGCGCAGGATGTCGTACTCGGCGTGCATGCGTGCGATGCGCGACTTCTTCGATTCGCGTGCCATGACGGTTCCTTCGGCGAAATTGATGTTCGGACGCGTCCAGCATGTGGACGTCAGGGTGCGGTGTCCGCATGGTGAAACGCCGTCGTGCGGACGGTGCCGGGTTGTGCGGGTTGTTGAGACGCCGCCGGAAGGTGGGAATGTCGGTGGCGCTGGCGGGGCGGCGTCAGGGGCGATGCCCCGGTTGCCGATGCGGCCTACCGGTGCGGTTTGCCATATGGCCTACTGATGCGGCATGTGCGTCACTCGTCGATGGGGGCGTGCTTGGCGGCCGATTTCGCGGCCGACTCCTCCGATTCGTCGTCCGGCGGGTCGAAGCGGTATCCCACGTTGCGCACCGTGCCGATGAGATGCTCGTACTCGCCGCCGAGTTTGGCGCGCAGACGACGGATGTGCACGTCCACCGTGCGCGTGCCGCCGTAGTAGTCGTAGCCCCACACCTCCTGCAGCAGCTGGGCGCGCGTGAACACGCGGCCCGGATGCTGCACCAGGTACTTGAGCAGCTCGAACTCCTTGTAGGCCAGGTCGATGGGGCGTCCATGCAGGGAGGCGGTGTAGCCGTTGGTGTCCACGATGAGGTCGCCGGAGCGGATCTGCCCGTCCTCCGTGGTGACGCCCTTGTCCGCGGCGCCGGCGGCGGATGCGGCGGGCGCCGCATTGCCGCGTTCGGACACCAGGCGCAGACGGCCCTCCACCTCGGCCGGGGATGCGGAGGTGACCACCACATCCGCGATGCCCCACTGCGAATTGACGACGGTGAACCCGCCCTCGGTGAGCACCAGCACGATGGGCGTGGACAGCCCGGAGGCGTGGATGAGATTGCACAAGGTCTTGGCGGTGGCCAGATCGTCGCGCGCGTCCAGGAACAGGATGGTGTTCTCCGGCATCTTGACCAGGCTTGCCGCGTCCATCGGCAGCACGCGCACGCGGTGGGAGAGCAGGGCGAGCGAAGGCAGCACGGATGCGGGGTTGCTGGCGAACGTCATCAACGTCAGATCAGTCACGTAGCGCCCCTCTCATTTCGATTGACCTTGCGAAGATCGTGGAACGGTTGCCCGTCCTCGAAACTCGTTGCGGAAACCTTTGCGAATTCTGTGATTATTGTACGCGCATGCGGCGGACACATAATGTTCATCTTTGTGACAACTGAAGGCAATAATCGCACACTAACGCGCACCGGAATCGGCGGGCGGAGGGGCGGACGGCATCGGGCGGCGTACCCACGGGCATGACGGCCCGGCAGACGTACGGCTATACTGATACCTCGCAATTTCAGCTAGGCGTAGGCGGCGTGTGGAAACGCTGGTCGAGGCCCATCCCGCGTAACGGGC
This sequence comes from Bifidobacterium saguinibicoloris, assembly GCF_019331725.1. Taxonomy (GTDB): domain Bacteria; phylum Actinomycetota; class Actinomycetes; order Actinomycetales; family Bifidobacteriaceae; genus Bifidobacterium; species Bifidobacterium saguinibicoloris. Next base: position 102,344 of record NZ_JAHBBF010000011.1, on the reverse strand, counting down.
GGAACCGAGAATGCCGCCGTGGGATGAACCATATGACGCACACTATGATTTCGATGATTATCCAGTCGTTGCTTATTTCCGTCTCCGTGTCCATGGACGCGTTCGCCGTCTCCATCGGCAAAGGCTTGACCGTGCAGAAGGCCCGATTCACGGACGCATTGAAATGCGGACTGTGGTTCGGCGGATTCCAGGCCCTGTTCCCCGCGCTCGGTTTTCTCGCCGCGTCCGCGTTCGCCTCGTACGTGACCGCCGTGGACCATTGGATCATCTTCGGCCTGCTCGCGATCATCGGCGGCAACATGATCCGCGAGGCGTTCGAAGAGCCCGAGGAGAACGCCAAGGAGACGCCGCAGTTCGACTGGCGTCACATGCTGCCGCTCGCCGTGGCATGCAGCATCGACGCCTTCGCCGTGGGCGTGAGCCTCGGCCTCATGAACATCAACATCGTGTTCGCCATCGCTTCGATGGGCATCGTGACCGGGCTGTTCTCCATCGGCGGCATCTACATCGGCCGCGCGTTCGGTTCCCGCTGGCAGACGCCCTCGCAGATCGCAGGCGGCGTGGTGCTCATCCTCATCGGCCTGAAGGTGCTGCTCGAGCACTTGGGTCTCATCGCGTTCTGAGGGTTTCGAGCGTTCCGGGTGTTTCGAGGGTTTCGAGCGTTCCGGGCGTTCCGGGCGTTCTGAAGGTTCCGACGGCGGTTCCCCGCAGGGCGTGCGCGACGCTGGCCGGCGTCTATTGGCCCCGGAGCGCTGGATGGTGCTGTCTGTGCGTTCCGGTCCGTGGGGTTGTGGTCCGGAATGGGAATGTCCGCCTGATTGTTGTTCCGGTGGCGTGATTGGTGGCCCGGGAACATGGATATGGGCCGATTGCGTGTTCCGGACCGCGGGCCGTTGGTCCGGAGCGTGTGGATGGTGCTGTTTGGCGCTCCGGTGGCATGGTTTGTGGCGTCGGAAGGCTTTCGCGCGGTGATTCAGGTGTCCCGGACCACTGGGGGTTGGTCCGGAACGGTGGAGAGACGTGTTCCGCCGTTCCGGGGACATTGGCCGGAGCCAGACGGGTGCACCGGAATGATGATGACCGGTGTGGTGTTGTTCCGGACTGTCTAGTCTCAGCGGATAGTTGACGCATGTCTCGGGGCATGGTTGACGCCATGTCCTGGGGCATGCTTGTTCCGGACCACAGGCCATTGGTCCGGAACGGTAAAACGGACGGGCTGCCCCGCTCCGGGGCCACCGGTCAGGCGAGGATCTGCAGCAGCAGGGCGGCCGCGAACACCACCAGACCGAAGAACATCACCGGCAGCATGGCCACGCCCAGCCAAGGCGCGCGCGCATCCGGCGCCGCGTCGAGCTCGCGCAGCCACCAGGACGACGAGACCGCCAGCACCACGGCGAACACGACCATCGCGGCGATGATGCCGGCGACGATGATGCCGAACTCGGCGGTGAAACCGGCGCTCACGCCCGCAGTCACATACGGAATGAAGAACCATCCGGCCAGGGAGATCGAGGCGGCGCCTCCCGTCACGCAATGGGACAGCGCGCGGATGAGATGGGAGCGTTCCTTGCGCAGCATCTGGCGCGCGAACGAGACGATGGTCAGCACCACCAGCAGTCCGGCCACGGCCGCGGCCCAACGGGCCAGCGGATACGTACCGGCGAGCAGCTGGTCGTCGGCCGTATCGTCCGGCACGTACACGCCGTACACCTGCACGGCCGCGGCGGCCAGCGAGAGCGCGCCGGCGATCAGGCCGATCGCACGGTCGATGAGCGTGGCGCGGAACGGCCAGCACACGTGGAACGCGATGAGGACCGCGGCCATGACCAGCAGCGTGAGCACGGGCATGAGCGGCGAATCGCCCACTCCGGACGGTCCCAGACCCCACACGGCGCCGACCGCCAGAAGCAGGACATAGGCGAGCGCCTGCGCGCCCAGCATCGCGCCGCGCTTCGCATTCCACTTGCTTACGGTTCCATCAGCCATGATCAACTCCATCACTGCCACTGCGTTCGTCAATTAACTGCCATAATCCTACCCACAGCAGGGGAGGAAGGCACATTGCCCCCGGACGCGGCGGTGTTTCCGGGCATGCGAAAGGGGCGTGCACCCGAAGATGCGCGCCCCGAAGTCACGTCAGCGACGTCGTGTCATTGCGGTGTCCGCACGTTTCGCGTGCGGCCCGCGGTGGCTCACTTGGAAGCCGCGGCCAGACGCTCGCGCGCCTCCTTGATCTCCTTCTCGGCGACGTCGGCACCGGTCCAGTAGTCGCCCGGGAGGACCTCCTTGTTGGGCTCGAGGGCCTTGTACTGCTCGAAGAAGTGCTTGATCTCCTTGAGGTGGAACTCGTTGACGTCCTTGACGTCCTGGATGCCGTCGTAGCGGACGTCGGCCGGCACGCACAGCACCTTGTCGTCGCCGCCCTCTTCGTCCTCCATGTGGTACAGGGCCACGGCGCGGCACTCGACCACGCAGCCCGGGAACACGGAGTTGTTCACCATGACGAGCGCGTCCAGCGGATCGCCGTCCTCGCCCAGGGTGCCCTCGATGTAGCCGTAGTCATCCGGGTAACCCATGGCGGTGAAGAGCTCGCGGTCCAGGAAGACGCGGCCGGTCTCCTGGTCCACTTCGTACTTGTTCTTGGAACCGCGCGGAATCTCCACCACGACGTTGAAGGTCTCTGCCATATCGATGCTCCTTTATCGAATCATTCCAATGGAACGGGTATTGCCGCTACCCACAATAGCGCGAAACGCCTCGCCCCGCGACGTATCGCAGGGCGAGGCGTGACGGAGGTCAGTGACTCACTCGCCGAATTCGTGGACCACGGTGAACACGTGAGCCACGTCGGCCCACGGGGCCAGGGAGACGAAGTTGTCCCAGCTCCACGCGAAGTCACGGCCGGTGAGCTCGTCGTGCATGTGGGCGCCCCACTCCGGATCGACCTCGAACTCCGGCATCTCGAAGTGGACCATGGCCTGATGCGCGTTGTGGCAGTCGAGGTTGACCACCACGACCAGCGTCTCCGGCTTGCCGGACTTGGTGAGCGTGGACGGCGTGTGGCGGGCGAAGGCCAGGATGTTCGGATCCGAGGTCTCCAGCACGTGCACGTTGTGGTAGCTGAACGCCTCCACGTGCTCGCGGCGGATGCGGTTGAGCGAGGTGAGCAGCTCGGCGATGCCGAACTTGTCCGCCTTGCTCCAGTCGCGGACCTTCACCTCGTACTTCTCGTTGTCGATCTGCTCCTCGAAGCCCGGACGCTGCTGGTTCTCGATGAGCTCGAAGCCGTTGTAGATGCCCCAGCTCGGGGAGCCCATGGCGGCGAGCACGGCGCGCACCGCGTGTCCGGCGATGCCGTTGTCGCGCACGTAGGCGGTGAGGATGTCCGGCGTGGTGGGCCAGAACGTGTTGTGCTGGTAGTAGCCGTCGTCGCCGTTCGTCTCGGCCAGGTACTCGGCCAGCTCCTCCTTGGTGTTGCGCCACGGGAAGTAGCAGTGCGACTGCGTGAAGCCCACGTAGCTGAGCGCGCGCATCATGCCCGGGCGGGTGAACGCCTCGGCGAGGAACAGCACCTCCGGGTGCTTCTTGGTGACCGCCGCGATGACGTCCTGCCAGAAGCGCACCGGCTTGGTGTGCGGGTTGTCGACGCGGAAGATGGTCACGCCCGCCTCGATCCACAGGTCCATGATGCGCTCGACCTCCTTCTCGATGCCGGCCATGTCGGCGTTGAAGTCGATCGGGTAGATGTCCTGGTACTTCTTCGGCGGATTCTCCGCGTAGGCGATGGTGCCGTCCGGCTTGGTGCGGAACCAGTTCGGATGCGCCTTGACCCACGGGTGGTCGGGGGAGCACTGCAGCGCGAAGTCGAGCGCGATCTCCAGTCCCAGCTCATGCGCCTTGGCGCACAGGGCCTTGAAGTCGTCCATCGTGCCGAGCAGCGGGTCCACGGTGTCGTGACCGCCCTCGGCCGAGCCGATGCCGAACGGGGAGCCCGGATCGTCCGGTCCGGCCACCAGCGTGTTGTTGCGGCCCTTGCGGTTCGTCACGCCGATGGGGAAGATCGGCGGCAGGTACACGATGTCGAAGCCTTCCTCCTTGGCGCGTTCGAGTCCGGCCACGGAGGTCTTCAGCGTGCCTTGCACGATTTTGCCGGTCTCCTGGTCCACGTAGGCGCCTTCGGAGCGCGGGAAGAACTGGTACCAGGCGGCGAAGCTGGACTTCGGGCGCTGCACGAGGAAGCGCTGCGGCGTGCTGAAGGACAGGCCGTCGCGCAGCGGGTTGCTCTCATGCAGGGCGGTGACCTCGTCGCCGGTGGCGGCGGCGAGACGCTGCTCGGGCGTGAGGGTCTCGTCAGCCATGGTCTTGGCGGCCGCCTCGAGCGCCTTGCGCTGCGGGGCCTTGAGCTTCGCGTCCGGGGTCTTGGCCCAGCGTTCCAGCAGCTGTGCGCCGGAAATCAGGGCGTTCTCCACGTCGTCGTTCACCTTCACCTTGATGGCCGCGTCATGCAGCCAGGACTTGTAGGTGTCCTCCCAGCCTTCGATGGTGACGGTCCATTCGCCGAGCTGACGCTTGATCTGCGCGAACTCCGGCTCCCACGGCTTGACGTCGGAATGCTCGCCGCAGGTGAGGGTCACCGCCCAGCGGTCCAGACCCGGGTTGACGCAGGTCATGGGCAGACGCTGCATCTCCTTGCCGCGATGGTTGCGCACCACCGCGGTGGCGCCCACCTTGGTGCGGCCTTCGATGAACACCTGCGCGGTGACCTCGAACGGTTCGCCCAGTTCGACGCGCGCCGGGTACGTGCCGCGCTCCTCGTTCGGGGTGACGTCCATGATGTTGATGCGGCCGAACTGGCCGGGCTCCGTGACCGGGATGGACGGCGCGGGAATCTCCCCCGCGACCGTGACGGTCATCTGCGCGGGCTTGGAGGATCGCGCGGTCCTGCGGCGGGTCTTGGCGCCGGTCGTCCTGCGCGTGGTGCGCTTCGTCTTCGTGGTTGTGGTTTCGGCCTTCTCCTCGGCGGCCTTCTGCGTATCTTCTGTTGTCACTTCATGCTCGGTCGTCGTCTTCGACATGGCGGCCTTCTCCTTACTTCTTGGATGATGTTGCCATCGTTCTCATTGTATGTAGGGGGTCGTCGAATCGCACGTTTGTCCCATGAATTCCGTGCGACGCCGCGGCGTACGCCGCGTACGGCCGGTCCGGCCGATGTGGACAACCCGGTGGACGACGGCGACGGGCCTGTGGACAACCCCGTCCGGGACGGCCCGGAAACGGCGTCATGTGGATAACCCTCCCCATCGGTTATCCACAACACGCCCAAGGGGCGGGGCTCCGACCACAGGCCTTGGGAAACCGGCCGTTCCGGCGTCTTGGCGACCATGCTGGAACCACCTCCCGCGGCCGGCGGCCGCACCGGGGGAGCGGCGGCGCGCGACGATGCGACGCCGCCGACGACACGACAACGACGCAACCGCCATCGGACAACGAATCGACCATCGGACCAACCATCCGGCAACAGCCACACGCCGCACGTGTGGGGAAGGAACCATCATGACCGCACCATCACGCCGCCTCGCGGCCGTCGTCGCGCTGTTCGCGGCAATCGCCATGACGCTGGGGATCACACCCGCGGCATCGGCCGCCAGCCTCGCCCACCCGCCGAACGGCACCTACCTCGTCTACAAGCTCGGCACGAAGACCCTCTACCTGGGCGCCATCGCCATTGCCGGAGACGGACGCCTCGTCTACTGCATGGAGGCGGGCAAGGACTCCGACTACAGCCACAACGGCGAACAGGCCATCGGCGACAGCGATGCCGTCCGCAAACTCGCCTGGCTCGCCGACCGCTACCAAGGCAGCCGCGACGCCGTCACGCACGCCGCCATCGGATTCCTCGTCCACCGCGAGATCGACGCGAACACGGGCGGCGCATGGACCACCAGACTCGACGCCGTACGCCGGCAGCACGGCGACGCACCCGAAACCCGCGCCGCGCAGCTGTGGGAGGAGGCGAACGCGAACGTGCCCGTCGACGCCAACGTCGACGCCGACATGACCGACGGCATCCGCGCCGGCTGGGTGGACGCGCGCGTCACCGCCGCGTCCGGCGCGGCGCTCGCCGGCGTCCCCTACGCGCTGCGCATCCAAGGTCCCGCGGAATTCGTCGGGAATGATGGTGCGCTCGCCGGCAAACGCGTGGACGGCGTCACCGGAACGGAGGCGAAACGTCACGCATGGCGCGCCACCGGCGAAGGCGAGGTGCAGGTGTTCGCCTCCTACGACCATCCGCAGGCCAACCGCGTGGACAGCGCCCAGGACTTCCTGACCTTCGGCGGGCAGGGGCGCCACGAGGAACAGGGCGTCTCCTTCCGCGTGCGCAAGGAGTTCACGCCCGCCGTCACCACCGTGGCGTCCGCGAAGATCGTGGACGCCGGACAGCCGGTCTCGGACAAGGTCACCTCCACCGTGACCGGCGAGGACAGCCACTGGCCGGCGGGACTCGAGCTCACCGCGCACGGCTACTACTTCGACTCGATCCCCTCGGGCAGGCTCGTGGACCGCATGCAGCCGAAGAAGGGCGAGACCGTCGAGGAGTTCCTCGGCCGCATCGAACGGCGCGGCTACACGCCGGCCGCATGGGGTGAGACCACGTTCACCGGTCCCGGGCAGACGCAGGAGGTGACCGCGCACGCCGAGGACGGCGGGGAGTACAGGGCGCCCGGACGCGGCGGCATCGGCACGTGGGTGTGGGTGTTCGACCAGTCGCGGCAGAGCGACGAGGCGCGCCCCTACGTCGCCGGCGACTCGCTCAGCGCGTTCCTCGACCAGAGCGAGACCAACTCGAACCGCGCGAAGGTCGAAGTGGAATCCTCCGTCACCGAACACACCGCGCACGTCGGCTCGCATCTCAGCGACACCATCACCGTGGGCGGCTTCCCCGACGACCACGGCCTATTCGCCGGCGACGAGGCGTACGGCATCGGCGCCGACGAGCCGTTGGCGCAGGTGAGCGTCTGGTGGGCGGGCGATCCGTCCGATCCGTCGAACGACGCCGCGTACAAGCCGTCCGGCGCGGAACCTCCCGCAGGCGACGACGCCAACCATCGTCTGGTGGGCACGTGGGAGTATCCGGCCGTCAACGGCGTGATCCGCGTGGGTGGCGGTGCGGCGGACGCGCACGGCAATCCGGTGGAGATCGTCGCCGAATCCCACGGATGGTACGTGTTCGTGTGGAGCTTCAAGGGCGACGACCGGGTCATGCCCGCGTCCAGCCGGTACGACGACCAGTGGGAGATGACGTACGTGGACGACGAGCCCGATGAGCCCGAGGAGGAGGAGCCCGAGGAAGAAGAGCCGGAAGAGGAGGAGCCCGAGGAGCCGGAGGAGCCGCTGCCGGCGACCGGCACGGACGTGGCCGTGGGCGTCGGTGCGTCCGCCGCGCTGATCGTCGCGGGAGGCGTCATGATCGTGGTGGTCCGGCGCCGGCGCGAACTCCAGGACGCCTGAGACGCGTCGCCGGTGATTGCGTCCGGCATCGAAAGTCACGGCATCCACATTCAAACCAATGAAACACCAATCATTCCAAGGCCTGGCAAGCCAAAACAGACACACATTCTGGCCTATAACTCCGGACGGGGCCCGGCCACGGTGGCCTCGGAAAACGAAAAACGCCAGGAATCAAACGATTCCTGGCGTTTTTCGATTGGTAGCGGGGCATGGATTTGAACCATGGACCTCTGGGTTATGAGCCCAGCGAGCTACCGAGCTGCTCCACCCCGCGTCGGCTTGTCTGTGCGACAGCTCTATCTAAGATAGGGGCAAACGGATATTTGTCAATTCCTGGGTGCGTCATCGGCGTGTCGCAATGTTTTCCGGGGTGTCCGGGATTTGTTGTGGTGGCCAGTGCTCAGTGCAAGGATTCCCGGGGTCGGGTGGCTTCGTCCGGGATTTGTTGTGGTGACTAGTGCTCAGTGCAAGGATTCCCGGGTGGTGTCGTTGGATTCCGGGTTTTGTTGTGCTGGGAATCTCTCAGTGCAACTATTCCCGGAGGAGGGTTGGTGGTTCCGGGATTCCTTGTGCTGGGTGGTGCTGAGTGCAAGGATTCCCGGGTGGTGTCGTTGGATTCCGGGTTTTGTTGTGCTGGGAATCTCTCAGTGCAATTATTCCCGGAGATTCCCGTGGAATTCCCGGAGGTTGGGTGATGGTTCCGGGATTTCTTGCGCTGATTGAGCCTTGGCGCAACAATTCCCGGGAACGGGAATCGTCCCGGCCGGTCGCCGCCTGGTAGTCGCCCGGCAGCCGCCCGACCGCCGTTTCAACCGGCCATAAGCAGACGGTATGGCGGCGGCGCGGAGGACGGCGTGCGGCATATCCGCGTTGCGTCCATAATTGGATGCATGCCTATCAAGATTCCCAGCGGCCTTCCGGCCAGAGCCATACTCGACTCGGAGCGCATCTTCGCGCTCGAGAAGCCAGAGGCGGAGCGTCAGCGCGTCCGTCCGCTCAGACTGGTGATCCTGAACCTCATGCCCAAGAAGATCGAGACCGAGACGCAGCTGCTGCGCCTCATCTCGAAGAGTCCGCTGCAGGTCGAGGTCGATTTCATGAAGACCTCCACTCATGAGGCCACGCATGTCAGCCACGACCATCTGGTCAAGTTCTATGAGACGCTCGACGCGTTCAAGGACAACTACTACGACGGCTTCGTCGTGACCGGCGCGCCCGTGGAGCATCTGCCGTTCGAACAGGTCGACTACTGGGACGAGTTCAAGACGATCCTCGACTGGGCCTCCACCCACGTGTTCTCCACGATGTACCTCTGCTGGGGCGCGATGGGCGCGCTCAACTACCGTTACGGCGTGCGCAAGGTCGACTACGCGGAGAAGGTGTTCGGCGTCTTCCCGCAGTATCTGCAGGACGAGTACTGTTTCCTGACGAACGGTTTCGACGAGATCGCCCTCCAGCCGCATTCGCGTCTGGCCGGCGTGGACGAGGACGATGTGCGCGCCGATCCGGACCTGCAGATCCTCACGTGGGGACCGCAGTCCGGCCCCGGCCTCATCGCCACGCGCGATTTCTCCGAGGTGTTCGCGCTCGGCCATTGGGAGTACGGCAAGTACACCCTCGCCGAGGAGTACGAGCGCGACATGAAGAAGGGGCTCGACAACGTGCCGTTCCCGGTGAACTATTTCCCGCATGACGACCCCTCGCTCGAGCCGTTGTTCGCGTGGCGCGCCCATGCGAACCTGCTGTGGCGCAACTGGCTGAATTGGGTGTACCAGACCACGCCGTACGACCTGACGGAGGTGCCGCGTCTGCGTGCGGAGAAGCGTCTGGGCACCGACCGTTCGATCCGTCATGTGCCGGGTTCGCCGCGTCGCGACGGGTTCGCGCCGTTCGTGCACGACGGGTACGGCGTGATCCGCGGCTGACGCGTCGCGTCGCGTTGCGTCCCGTCGCGTCGTCCGATGGTGCGTCGTCCGATGGTGCGTCGTCCGATGGGGCGACGGGCCGATTCCGTTCCGTCCGATTCCGTCTGACATCCGTCGCGTCCGATGGCGCGGCGTCCGATGACGCGGCGTCCGATGGTGAGGCGTCCGACTGACGGACCATGTCGCGTCCGCCAATCGGACCGAAAGACGTCCGTATCGTGGACGCGTCGTTTCCGGTGGGAGGGCCTTCGACGCCACCGTCCGGAACGCCGACGGACGCACGTCGTCGCAGGACGTCGCACGGCGGAACGACGCCGCTTCCGTCGCGGCCGCGTCGGACGGACGGAGCGCGCCTCCCGCACCCAAATATGACATCGCGGAATCGGATGTCGCATAGCCGCAAACCCGCGTCATGCCAACGAAACGGCGGGATACCGAGCGACCCGCCGCAAGCCGGGGAGCGGGCTTGCAATTGTCCGAACGCAGGACAAGAATCACACTTCAGTCATTCGGAGCCGAATGCGTGGGAGGTGCCATTCGGATCGGACGGACCTTCCCCGCATACGGCTGCGGACCGGCGGAACGAACGGATGCGCACGAGGCGTACGCCACCGCCCGAATACAGGGCGCGACGGTAACCTTTCGGACATATTCGCCCCTTCACCGGGTATAGACTGACAGTCGATTTCAAGAAGCAGGAGGAGCGAATGATTGGTGCTGCAATAAGCTCACTGACACTGGCAAGCGCGACGCAGCCGGAATACCCGAGCGTCAACGACTTCCTCCCCGAACCGTTCCTGTTCGACGGGACGCCGTTCGCCGTCAACCGCATCATCATGGTGCGCATCATCGCCACTGTCATCATGCTGCTGGTGCTGGGCATCACCGCCAAGCGCGTGAAGCTCATCCCCGGCCGTTGGCAGGGTGCCGTCGAATGGCTCATCGAGTTCGTCCGCGACCAGATCGTCTACCAGGTGATGGGCGAGGTGCGCGGTCGCCGCTACGTACCGATGATCACCACCGTGTTCTGCACGCTGCTCGTGTTCAACCTGTGCGGCATCATCCCGGGCTTCAACATCGCGGCCTCCGCCACGATCACCCTGCCCCTGGTCTTCGCCATGTGGTGCTTCTTCCAGTACTGGATCGCCGGCATCCGCGAGAAGGGCCTCGGCCACTTCCTGCGCGACGAGCTCTTCCCGAAGGGCGTGCCGTGGCCGATCTACATCCTGCTGTCTCCGATCCAGCTGTTCGAGCTGCTCATCATCCGCCCGTTCTCGCTGACGATCCGACTCTTCGCCAACATGGTCTCCGGCCACCTCATCCTGGCCCTGTGCCTGTCGGCCACCCAGTTCTTCCTCATCGACATCGCCAACAAGGCGATGGCGCCGTTCGGCGTGATCACCTTCGCCGCGGGCACGTTCATGTTCCTCTTCGAGGCGCTGGTCGCCTGCCTGCAGGCCTACATCTTCGCGATCCTCACCACCGCGTACATCAACATGAGCTTCCCGGAGGCCGACTGACCCCGGGCATCCCGGGCCCCTCAACCGGCCGCGGGCACATAAACCTGTTGCTCCCACAGCAATAGCAAGAAAGGAAACAACCATGGATATCGTCACGCTCGCCGCGGTCGCCGGCAACCTGAACGTCGTGGGCTACGGCCTCGCCGCCATCGGCCCCGGCATCGGCCTGGGCATCCTGATCGGCAAGACCATCGAGAGCACGGCCCGTCAGCCCGAGCTCGGCGGCCGTCTGCAGACCCTGATGTTCCTTGGTCTGGCGTTCGTCGAGGTGCTGGCGCTGCTCGGCTTCGTGCTCGCCTTCATCAAGTAAGTCGGGACACCGAACACCAACGACTTTCCAAGGGAAATGAAAGGAGGAAGACGGTATGGAGCTGTTTCTGCCCGAGACGTATGACATCGTCTGGTCGCTGATCATCCTGGTCATCGTCGCCGCATTCTTCTACAAGTACTTCCTGCCGAAGTTCCAGGCCGTGTTCGACGAGCGCGCCGCCAAGATCGAAGGCGGCATCGCGAAGGCGGAGCAGGCGCAGAAGGACGCCGACGAGGCCAAGGCCAAGTACGAGGCCCAGCTGAGCACCGCCCGCGTGGAAGCGGCCAAGATCCGCGACGACGCGCGCGCCGAAGCCTCGCACATCATCGCCGACGCCCGTTCCCGCGCCGAATCCGACGCGGCCCAGATCACCGCCAACGCGCAGCGTTCCATCGAATCGCAGCAGCAGCAGGCCCTGGTCTCCCTGAAGGGCGAGGTCGGCACGCTGGCCACCGCTCTGGCCGGCAAGATCCTGGGCGCGAAGCTCCAGGAGAAGGACGTGCAGTCGTCGATGATCGACTCGATGCTCGACGAGCTGGACAAGCAGTGATGGCGGACGCCGTCAACCGTAAGCAGAAAGGGAGGTGACCATGCGAGGAGAGGCATCGCGCATCGCAGACCGCGAGTCGCGTGACTCGCTGGCCCCCAAGCTGCGCGACTCCGGCAAGGACGCGTGGCGGATCGGCAACGAGCTGTTCAAGATCACCGGCGTGCTGGACCGCAACCTCGCGCTCGAACGCGCCCTGACCGACCCCTCCAGGCCGGTGGCCGACAAGGTCGCCGTCCTCAAGGAGCTGTTCCAGGGCAACGAGCATCCGGTGACCATGGAGATCATGACCGACCTGGTCTCCCGCCGCTGGTCCCGCGCCAAGGACATCGCCAACGCGGTGGAGGACTTCGGCGTGGACGCCATGATGTACTACGCGGACGTCACCGACGCCACGCTGCAGGTGTCCATCGAACTGTCCGAGCTGCACTCCGCCCTGCTGGGACTGCCCGTCGTGCGCGCCAAGCTGTACGACGACCAGGCCCCGAGCGAAGCCCGCGTGAAGCTGTTCCACGAGGTGTTCGACGGCAAGGGCCTCGACCCGATCACGGTGAGGCTCGCCGAACACGCGACCTGCAACCTGCGTCGCCGCCGCTACCTGGAGACCATCCAGTGGCTGATCAACAAGTTCTCGCGCCACATGGGCGAATCGATGGTCACCGTGACCACCGCCAGCCCGTTGACGAAGGAACAGATCCAGCGACTGACGAAGATCTACTCGGCGAAGGCCGGGCGCCCGGTGCACATCAACTCGGTGGTCGACCCGAGCGTGCTCGGCGGCATGCGCGTGCAGATCGGCGACGAAGTCACGGACAACACCGTGGTCGCCCAGCTGCAGCACCTGCACCGCACGGTCAACGCCGACGCCTGAACCCACAACAAGTCCCGACCCGCCCCGCGCGGGCCGCAAGGACCGACTGACAAGACTTGGTAACCCAAGAAAAAACAATGAAGGAGTGATCATGGCAGAACTGACCATCGATCCCGCCTCGATCCGCAAGGCCCTCGACGACTTCGTGTCGTCGTACCAGCCGAGCAGCACGCCCACCCAGGAGGTGGGTTATGTCGCCACGGCCGGTGATGGCATCGCGCACGTGACGGGATTGCCTGGTTGCATGGCCAATGAGCTGCTGACGTTCGAAGACGGCACGCTCGGCCTGGCGTTCAACCTTGACGCCCGTGAGATCGGCGTGGTTATCCTCGGCGATTTCGCTGGAATCGAGGAAGGCCAGGAAGTGCGCCGCACCGGCGAAGTGCTCTCCGTGCCCGTCGGCGACGGCTACCTCGGTCGCGTCGTGGACCCGCTGGGCAAGCCGATCGACGGCCTCGGCGAGATCAAGTGCGACGAGCGCCGCATCCTCGAGGCCCAGGCCCCGGACGTGATGCACCGCCACCCGGTCGACGAGCCGCTGTCCACCGGCCTCAAGGCCATCGACGCGATGACCCCGATCGGCCGCGGCCAGCGCCAGCTCATCATCGGCGACCGCCAGACCGGCAAGACCGCCATCGCCATCGATACCATCATCAACCAGAAGGCGAACTGGGAGTCCGGCGACCCGAAGAAGCAGGTGCGCTGCATCTACGTGGCCGTGGGCCAGAAGGGCTCCACCATCGCCTCGGTGCGCCAGAGCCTCGAGGACGCGGGCGCCATGGAGTACACCACCATCGTGGCCTCCCCGGCCTCCGATTCCGCCGGCTTCAAGTACATCGCCCCGTACACCGGCTCGGCCATCGGCCAGCACTGGATGTACAACGGCAAGCACGTGCTCATCGTCTTCGACGACCTGTCGAAGCAGGCCGAGGCCTACCGCTCGATCTCGCTGCTGCTCCGCCGCCCGCCGGGGCGCGAGGCCTACCCGGGTGACGTCTTCTACCTGCACTCCCGTCTGCTCGAACGCTGCGCGAAGGTCTCCGACGACCTCGGCGGCGGCTCGATGACGGGTCTGCCGATCGTCGAGACCAAGGCGAACGACGTGTCCGCCTACATCCCGACCAACGTGATCTCCATCACCGACGGCCAGATCTTCCTCCAGTCCGATCTGTTCAACGCCAACCAGCGTCCCGCCGTGGACGTCGGCATCTCCGTGTCCCGAGTGGGCGGCGCCGCGCAGACCAAGGCCCTGAAGAAGGTCTCCGGCACGCTGAAGATCTCCCTGGCGCAGTACCGTTCGCTGGAATCCTTCGCGATGTTCGCGTCCGATCTGGACGCCGCGTCCAAGGCCCAGCTGACCCGAGGCGCCCACCTGACCGAGCTGCTCAAGCAGCCGCAGTTCCACCCGTACTCGATGGAGCAGGAGGTCGTGTCCGTCTGGACCGGCACCCACGGCAAGCTCGACGACCTCGAGCTGAAGGACGTGCTCCCGTTCGAGCAGGGACTGCTGGACTACCTTGATCACAACACCGATATCCTCAAGACCATCCGTGAGACCGAGGACTTCACGGCGGACACCGAGGCGGCCCTCGACAAGGCCGTCGACGCGTTCCGCGCGACCTTCGTCTCCTCCAGCGGCAAGCCGCTGGTCGAGAAGAAGCCCGACGTGTCCAAGGCCACTCCGGTGGACCAGGAAAAGATCGTGGCGGGAGAGAAATAAGCCATGGGCTCGCAACTCGCATTGAAATCACGCATCCACTCCACCGAGTCGTTGGAGAAGATCTTCAACGCCCAGGAGATGATCGCGTCTTCGCACATCGCCAAGGCACGTGACGTCGCCTTGAACGCGAAGCCGTACACCGATGCGATTTTCGATGCCGTGCAAGCGCTGGTGGCGCACACCCACATCACGCATCCGATCGCGGTGAAGGACGAGAACAACCCGCGTGTGGCCGTTCTCGCCCTCACCTCGGATCGTGGCATGGCCGGCCCGTACACCTCTTCGATCATCCGCGAGACCGAGGCGCTGCTCGCCCGTCTCGAGGATGACGGCAAGCAGCCGGAGCTGTTCGTGTACGGGCGTCGTGGCTCGACGTACTACAAGTACCGCAACCGCGACGTCGTGGCCACGTGGGAGGGCGACACCGACCAGCCCGGCGTGGAAATCGCCGAGACCATCTCCAACACCCTGATGGACGCCTACATGAAGCCGGCGGACCAGGGCGGGGTCTCGGAGCTCTACATCGTCTACACCGAGTTCATCAACATGGTCGTGCAGAAGGTGCGCGTGCTGCGCATGCTGCCCGTCGAGATCGTGGGGAACACGGCCACCGTGCCGGATCCGGACCAGCAGGTCGACACGGCGAACATGCCGCCGCTGTACTCGTTCGAGCCGAGCATCGACGAGGTGCTGGACGCGATCCTGCCGAAGTACATCCAGTCCCGCATCCACGAATGCCTGCTGACCGCCGCCGCCTCCGAGACGGCGAGCCGTCAGAACGCGATGCACACGGCCACCGACAACGCACGCAACCTGATCGACGACCTCACCCGCAAGCTCAACGCCTCGCGTCAGGCCTCGATCACGCAGGAACTTACCGAGATCATCGGCAGCGCCGATGCTCTGAACAAGAAGGAAGAGTAGGAACGCACTATGGCTGCAAACCAGACCACTGCGGCTTCCGAGACCAACGGCGAGCCGATTCACGGACGCGTCACCCGTGTCCAGGGCTCGGTCATCGACGTTGAGTTCCCGGCGGGCCACATGCCCGACATCTACAACGCCCTGCATGTGACCATCGTCAACACGGGCGCCAAGGAGGAGGGCGAGGCCAAGGCCACCGAAATCACCCTCGAGGTCGAACAGCACCTCGGCGACTCCACCGTGCGCTGCGTCGCCCTGAAGCCGACCGACGGCCTCGTGCGCGGCGCCGCCGTGTACGACACCGGCTCCTCGATCTCCGTGCCGGTCGGCGACGTGACCCTCGGCCACGTCTTCGACGTCTCCGGCAACATCCTCAACAAGAAGCCGGAGGAGAAGATCACCGTCAAGGAGCGTTGGCCCATCCACCGCAACCCGCCGGCCTTCGACCAGCTGGAGTCCAAGACCCAGATGTTCGAGACGGGCATCAAGGTCATCGACCTTCTGACCCCGTACGTGCAGGGCGGCAAGATCGGTCTGTTCGGCGGCGCAGGCGTCGGCAAGACCGTGCTTATCCAGGAGATGATTCAGCGCGTGGCGCAGAACCACGGCGGCGTCTCCGTGTTCGCCGGCGTCGGCGAACGCACCCGTGAGGGCAACGACCTCATCGGCGAGATGGGCGAGGCCGGCGTTCTGCAGAAGACCGCACTGGTCTTCGGCCAGATGGACGAGCAGCCGGGCACCCGTCTGCGCGTGCCGCTGACCGCTCTGACCATGGCCGAGTACTTCCGCGACGTGCAGAACCAGGACGTGCTGCTGTTCATCGACAACATCTTCCGCTTCACGCAGGCCGGTTCCGAGGTGTCCACGCTGCTGGGCCGCATGCCTTCCGCCGTGGGCTACCAGCCGAACCTGGCCGACGAGATGGGCGCCCTCCAGGAGCGCATCACCTCCACGCGAGGCCACTCCATCACCTCGCTGCAGGCCATCTACGTGCCGGCCGACGATTACACCGACCCGGCCCCGGCCACGACCTTCGCCCACCTCGATGCGACCACCGAGCTGTCCCGCGACATCGCGTCCAAGGGCATCTACCCGGCCGTGGACCCGCTGAGCTCCACCTCGCGAATCCTCGATCCGCGCTACGTGGGCCAGGCCCACTACGAGTGCGCCAACCGCGTCAAGGCGATCCTGCAGCGCAACAAGGAACTGCAGGACATCATCGCCCTGATCGGTATCGACGAGCTCTCCGAAGAGGACAAGACCACCGTCAACCGCGCCCGTAAGATCGAGCAGTTCCTCGGCCAGAACTTCTACGTGGCCGAGAAGTTCACCGGTCGCCCGGGCTCCTACGTGCCGGCCGACGAGACCATCGAGGCCTTCACCCGCATCTGCGACGGCGTGTACGACGACGTCCCGGAGCAGGCGTTCTCCGGCATCGGCGGCATCGACGACCTCGAGGAGAAGTGGCACAACATGCAGAAGGAACTGGGTGCGTGATGGCTGGATCGGACAAGACCACGATGCAGGTCAACATCGTCGCCGCCGACCACCCCGTGTGGCACGGCGAGGCGAAGAGCGTGACCATCCCCGCCTATGAGGGCGGCATGGGCATCCTGCCGAACCATGAGCCGGTGCTCACGGTCATCAAGCAGGGCACGGTCACCGTGGTTGAACCCGATGAGGCCCGCCACATGTTCGAAGTGACCGACGGATTCATCTCCTTCGATTCGAACAAGCTCACCGTGGCCGTCGAGCGCGGCCGCGACGTGCAGTACTCCTCCGCGGAGCAGTGACCTCTCGCATCGTCAGGACCCCGATCGCACTTGGTGCGGTCGGGGTCCTCGCGTATGTGAGCGGGGCTCGTTGTCCGGGAATTGTTGTGCTGCGGATACCTCAGCGCAAAGTTTCCCGGGGGTTTGGGATGCCGTCCGGGATTTGTTGCGCGGGGAGTTAGTCAGTGCAAAGTTTCCCGGAGGTGGATCGGGGCTTCCGGGTTTCCTTGTGCTGGGGTTGGTTCAGCGCAAGGATTCCCGGAAGATGCGTCGGGTGCAGTGCATGCGGTACAGTGGCTCGCTATGCGCATCCTCGTCGCCGATTGCTCCGCCGTGTACTCCGGCCGTCTCAACGCCTCCCTGCCGCCCGCCAAGCGCGTGCTGCTCGTCAAGGCGGACAACAGCCTGCTTATCTTCTCCGAACTCGGCTCGTACAAGCCGCTCAACTGGATGAGCGCCCCCTGCACCATCAGGGAGACCGACCTGGACCCCGCGTCCGATGCCGTTGCCGATGACGCCGCCACGTCGTCGTCCGGCGACCCCGACCCCTCCGACGCCTCCGACGAACCGCGCCCCGTCAAACGCCTGCGCGTCACCGCCGACAAGACCTCCGACGTGCTCGACGTGACCATCACCCACGTCTACTCCGACCAGACCTTCGACCTCGGCCAGGATCCCGGCCTCGTCAAGGACGGCGTGGAGGACCACCTCCAGCACTACCTCGCCGAACAGATCGAACGCATCGGCGACGGCGCGAAGCTCGTGCGCCGCGAATACCCCACCGCCATCGGCCCAGTCGACATCATGGCCGTCAACGCCGAAGGCGAACACGTCGCCATCGAAATCAAACGCCACGGCGGCATCGACGGCGTCGAACAGCTCACGCGATACTGTGAGCTCCTCAACCGCGACCCGCTCCTCGCCCCCGTCCACGGCATCTTCGCCGCGCAGACCATCACTCCGCAGGCACGCGTCCTCGCCGAGGACCGCGGCTTCACCTGCCTCATCCTCGACTACGAGGAGATGAAGGGTACCGAAGACGACGCCCTGCGCCTGTTTTGATATACGAAAAGGGCGCCTCCCGACGGGAGGCGCCCTTTTCGTATATCGCGGCGCAGTGACCGCATACGTACCGATCAGTACGCGGCCAGGATATCCACCACGAACACCAGCGTGCTGTTCGCCGGGATCGACCCCTGCGCCGTGGAGCCGTAGCCCTTGTCCGGCGGGATGATGAGCAGCACCTGCGAGCCCACCGTCTGGCCCTTGAGGCCCTCCTGCCAGCCGGTGATCACGCCGTGGTCGCCGCCCGAATACAGGTCCGCGTCGATCGTGGTGTTCTTGTCCCACGAGGAGTCGAACTGCGTGCCGTCCGTCAGCCAGCCCGTGTACTTGACCACCACGGTGTTCTTGTCCGTGGTCTCGGCGCCCGTGCCCTTCACCAGGGTCTGCGCCACCAGCGACGTCGCCGCCTTCTGCCCGTTCATGTCGATGGACGGCTTGCCGTTCTTCGCGCGCGTCACCTTCGGCAGGTCCGCCGGCACGTCCTTGACCACCTCGCCGGTGGCCTTCGTCAGGTCCCTGGAACGCGACACCAGCGTGTACGCGATGACGTACGATGTGCCGCTGCTGTTCGCGTCGTTCACGCCGAACGCGATCGTCGAGTTGACCTTCAGGCCCACCATCTTCTGGTACGGCGGGATCTGCTTGAGGTTCGCGTCGGTGAGCTGGATCGAGCAGTCCGGGGTGTTCTTCTCCCAGGAGCTCATCAGCTCGCTGCCGTCCTTCACGTTCACGGCCACGCCCTGGGCGCAGATGCGGTCGCCCTTCTTGATGACGGCGCCGTCGCCCTGCTGCAGCACGGCGTACGTGTTGTTCTGCACGGTCATCGGCGTGGTGGCGAGCTTGATCGACGGCTTCTGACCGAGCGTGCCGGACGCGGACACGCCGGTCATCTCGTCCATCTTCGTGGACGAATCGGACGACTGCGAGGAGCTGGACGACGACTTCTTCGTGTCCTTCGAACCGGAGTCGCCGCCGCACGCGGCGAGCGTCACGCACATGGCCAGCGAACAGGCGACGGCCATTGCGGAACGGAATACGGAAAGCTTGGTGGTATTGCGCATGACACACACCCTAGCCGCAGGCATGGCCCTGATTTCGGCGGATTGGAGCCGCTTTCAGGCGGGGATTGTAGAATGGCCCGTATTATGAGTGCTGAAGAACGCAGGAACGCAACCCCCACCGACGCCGCGCGCCGGGCGCGACGTCACGCCGTGGTCATGCGCGGCGTGGTCACGCCGCTGTTCGGCCTGCTCGCCGTCGCGGCGTTCGCCGTGGGCGCGCTGAACGCCACGATATGGCAGCCGAGCCGCGTCATCGACGCGACGGCGGCCGTCACCGGCTCCCGATACGTCCTGACCGACCCGGACGTGCTGGGTCTCGTCGACGACAACGTCAAGGTCGCCGTGCAGGCGAAGGGCGGCGACGACGTATGCGTCGCCCTCGCCTCCGCCAAGGACGCCGCCGGATGGCTGTCCGGCGCGTCCTACACGCGACTGACCGGACTGTCCGACTGGTCGACGTTCGCCGTCGCGAAGGAGAAGTCCGGCACGAAGGCGCAGACCAGCGACGCCGACGTCGCGTTCAAGGACTCCGACATGTGGCGCAAGGTCGCGTGCGGCGCCGGAAAGGCCACGCTCACCGCGAAGGCGACGTCCGAACACGACGTCGCGCTCGTCGACCTCGGCGCCGCCGGCGCCTCCGGCACCGTCTCGTTCACCTGGACGCGTCAGACGCTGCCCGACTACGCCACCCCCATGTACTTCATCGGCGGACTGCTGGCCGTGCTGGCCGTACTGACCGCCACCGTGTTCGCCATGCCGCCCCACAAGCGCCGCAAGCGCATCGTCGAAAGTTCCGGCGCCACGCAGGCCGAAGCGCAGGCGGAACAGGAGGAGGTGAGCTTCGGCGAGGCCGTTGCCGGATCGCTCGGCGGCATCAAACCCAGCTTCGCGCCGAAGGGACGTCGCCGCCGCAGGCACGCCGCCGGCGCCAACCCGCCGCAGCCGGTCGGCGACCAGCCGGTCGTCGTCGATCCGGGCGCACGCAACCTCGTCGCGGACGCGGCTGGCACGAACCAGCCGGCCGGAGACGCAGGCGCGTCGGCCGCCTACGACGACGCGGAAGCCACGTCGGTCATCTCGACGGACGAACTCCAGGCGTACTTCGCACGCCTCGCGCAGGAGGTCGGCGACGGCGACACGAACGACACGACGAACGGGGACGAGGAAGGAGCGAACCGATGAGAAGGACCAACGCAACGGCCGTCATGGCCAAAGCCGTCGCCGTCATGCTGTCGGCGGGCATGCTCGTCGCGCTCGCCGGATGCGAGGGCCAGGTGCCCAAGCCGACTCCCGTCTCCTCCTCCGAACAGACGCCCGACCTCACGCAGGCGCAGGAGAAGAAGATTCGCGGCTCCATCCTCAAGGTCATCGACGCCGCCAACCAGTCGAAGAGCACCGACGGGCTGGACGCAAGACTCACCGGACCGCAGCTCGACGTGCGCTCCAGCGAGATCGCCATCGCGCAGGCCACCGGCAACCTCGACGCGAAGGCCACCATCCCCAGCGACATCACCCAGACCGTCATCCCCGTGGACGACGGCTGGCCGCGCACCGTATACAGCATCACCACCACCACCGAGGACCAGCAGAGCAAGCGCCTGCTCGTCATGACGCAGGACTCCGCCCGCCAGAACTACAAGCTGTGGGGCGTGGCCCGCCTCTTCCAAGGTGCCGAACTGCCCAAGTTCGAAGTGCCTGACCTTGGCACCGAAATGGGCGCCGCCAACGACGGCAAGCTCGTCACCACGCCCGAACGGGCTGTGCAGTGGTACGCCGACCTGCTCAACAACGGCGACTCCAGCAAGTACAAGGACAAGTTCGCCGACGACCTGTTCCGGCAGGACCTCCAGACGCTCAGCGCCACCGTGCAGCAGGGCATGGAGGCCAACAAGGGCACGCAGCAGCAGGAGTTCACCGTGCCCAAAGACCAGATCAAGGTGATGCGCTCCCCGGACGGCGCCGACCTCGTGGTGGCGCGCATCGACTCCGTATGGACGCGCCAGGCCGGCGAGGGGCGCGAGTCGCTGCCCGCCTCCGACGCGGAGAAGGCCCTGTTCGGCGATGGCACGGCCACCAGCACTATGAAGGTGACGTACGTGAACGTCATCGCCCTGGTGGTGCCGCGCGCCGACGCCAAGGGCGCCGCCGCGAAGATCACCGCCGTGGGGGCGGAACGCCAGCCGATCAAGGTGGAGGCGCTGTAGGCCTCGCCGGGACCGTGCCGTGGGGCGCCGTGCCGCGCGTCGCAGGGTGCGTGTTCGTGGACGGCGATACGCCGCCCGACATCTTCGATGCCGCCGCTAAGATGAGTGGCGGCATCGTTGTATAGGCCGCCGTATAGGCGGGCGCGCGGGTGCACGCACGGACGTGCGTGGCGATACGCGCGGAAGTTGGAGGCATGACATGGCAGATCAGCCGAAGTTCAATCCCGGAGTGTCCCTGGCGGGAGCCGTCGACCTGGAGGCCTTGAGCCATCAGGTGAAGGCCGAACCCGGTCAGACGGGCGGCGCGCCCGCGGCCGGCGGATACGTCATCGACACCACTGAGAACACGTTCCAGGCGATGGTGCAGACCTCCGCCACGTTCCCGATCCTGCTGTTCCTGTGGATCCCCACCGACGACCGCCTCTTCCCGATGGCGCGGTTCCTGGCCGACGCGGTCAACGCGATGAACGGCCAGATCCAGATGTCCCGCATCGACATCTCCGCCTACCCGTCCATCGGACAGGCGCTGCAGGTGAAGGGCGCGCCGGCGCTGTTCGCGCTCGTCGGCGGCCGCCCCATGCCGCTGCTCGAAGGCCTGCCCACCGACGACGAGCTCACCCAGATCAAAGAGCAGGTGCTGCCGAAGATCGTGAACCTCGCCGCCCAGTCCGGCGTGACCGGCACCGCGCCGTATTCCGGCGACCCGGACGCCGCGGGCGGTGCGGGTGATGGAGGTGCCGCGGGTGCCGGTGCCGGTGCCGACGTGGTGCCGCCGGAGCATCAGGAGGCCCATCAGCTGGCCCAGGCCGGCGACTACGCCGGCGCGGCCGCGGCCTACGCGAAGGTGCTCGAATCCGATCCGTCCGACGCCGTGGCCGCCCGCGAGCGTGCCAAGGCGCTGCTGCTGGCCCGTTCCGGCTCCGCCGACGTGCGCGAGGTGCGCGCGGCCGCGGCCGACCGCCCGGACGACGTGGAGGCGCAGCTCGCCGTGGCCGACATCGACATGATCGGCGGTCAGATTCAGGACGCGTTCGACCGTCTGCTCGATTTCGTGGCCGCCGGGCACAAGGCCGACATCGAGCCGGTGCGCAAGCGCCTGCTTGAATACTTCGCCATCCCCGAGCCGACCGACGCGCGGCTGTCCGCGGCGCGCCGCCGCCTTGCCACGCTCATGTACTGACGTTCATGCGCTGATGGATATGTGCTGACGGAGACGGATTTGCGCCGATTGGCCGTGGCCTTCGCCGCGGCCGCTACTCCATGCGGTTGCGGCCGAAGTACGGCTGGAAATGCGGGCCCTGGACGGCGAGCTCGCGTTCGAACTCGTCCTGCCATTCGGAGTACGGCCTGCCGGCCAGTCCGTCATTGTTGAACCGCGGCTGGTCGGTGATCTCCGTCACGCAGAACTTCGGGATCGTGAGGTTCGTCACCGGGGTGGCGCGTTCCGCCTCGGCGACGACGAGCGGCGCGTTCGCCCCGCCGAACACGTCCACGCTCCAACCGTCCTCGGCGATCCACACGGAATACCGGTTCTTGACGACCAGCGCACCTCCGCGCCGCACGAGCTCCACGGCGATGCGCGTATCGATGGCATGCTCCGATTCATACCGGGTGCCGCCCACGGACGGCCCCTTCACGGTGACGTACGCCTCCGAGAACCGCTCCTCGTATGCTTCGAGCACGGCGTACGGGTCCAGATCCGGGGTCATGTCGAGCCGCACGTCGCGCAGCAGCAGCCGGACGCGCAGCGCATAGTTGTCGGTGTGCACGTAGTAGCTCTGCAGGATAAGGGTGGGGTTGTCGCCGTCGTCGTATTCGGCGGGCATCTCGCGGCAGAAGAACCGGCGCTCGTATTCGAATTCGTTCACAGGCTCGGACATAACCCCAGTGTAGCGCCCGACACCCGCGGATTGCCGGAATTCCGGCCCGGGACGGCCATTTCGCGTGGTGCGGACGTGCATGGAACGCGAACGTGGTGTACAGTGGGGGAGTTGCGTTCCGCGTCGTGTGCGCGTGTGCGTGGCATGGGTCCGTAGCTCAGTGGATAGAGCGTCTGTCTCCGGAACAGAAGGTCGAGGGTTCGATCCCCTTTGGGCCCACCAACAAGCCCGCTTCTCCGATCATCGGAGAAGCGGGCTTCGTCGTACTGGAAATTCACGGTTTTGCACCACCGTTTCGAGATAATGGCGTCTTCGCGTGGACGATGGCACAGATACGTGTCGCCATTTTGCCATTACAAGGATTTTCGGCAAATGCCGACTGCGGATTTGCCATCATACGCGAGAGGAAGGGCAAACCAGGGAATCGTGGCACGGTCCGTATATGGCGCCATCTTGAGGAATCGTTGATATTCCAATGGTTTTGTGGTGCAACGCAATATCCTCATGAACGGGTCGGCGTCATGCCGTGTCGGCATTTGATGATTCTGGTCGATATGGCATGATGCCGACGCGATAATCTGCCATCATTTCGCTTGCGATCCCAACTTTTTGCAAATGCTGGTACACCCAGCGCCGAACCGCTGGTGTCGAATGCCTTGCCGGGATTGCCGAGGAGCTTTGTACCGGTGTCCGCGCCGAGTCCCGCGCTGCACCCCGCCCCGGGACAATGCGTGTACGTATCCACGCATCGCATTCGCGGCATCGTCCACAAGGATTCATGCGTCCTGACGGTCATCGTTTCGCCGCAGTCATCCTTACGGCGGAGGCACCCTGATTTTTCCCTGAGGCGACCATGGGAAGACCATGAAAACGCACCGTCGCCCCACCTTCGCACACCCATAATGAGGGCAGTGAAGACGATGAGGCCCGGTCGGAAAGACCGGGCCGTGTGGTTTGGAGGTGTGTGATGACGAATCGGCGGTGGAATCGCAATGCCGGGATCGGGGCGTGGCCCGGCTCGGGAGACGGCGCCGGGACGCAGACCGCAACGCGGACCGGCACCCGAAGGCTGCTCGCGCAGCTGGTCATCCTCATGGTGTCCCTGTCGCTCGTCGCCGGCGTGGCCGTGGCCGCGAACCTGCGCCGGCGCGAACGCGACGGAATCGGCATCATCAGCGGCCCGGCCGCAGAAGCCGATACGGGCCGATGGCGCGTGCGCCCGCTCGCCATCGTGCATCGCGGCGACGATTCCGCACCCGAGAACTCGCTGCACGCCATCGCGAACGCGGGCGCGCGCGGCGCCGACTACGCCGAAATCGACGTGCGCCTCACCCGGGACGGCGTCCCCGTCGTCTTCCACGACGGACGCACCGGACGCCTCTCCGCCGACGGACTCGACCTGCGCGTCTCCGCACTGACGTCGGCCGAACTGCAGCACATGCGCATGAGCCAATACGGCGAGACGTTCCACGTGCCTACGCTGGCCGAGGCCATCGAGGCGGCGAAGCACTCCTCCGACCATCTGGGACTGCTGCTGCACCTCAAAAGCGACCCGCGGCATCCGGCCCGTCTCGACGACGCGGTGATGGCGCAGGTCGAGGACCGGCGTTTCGCCGACCGTGCGATGTTCATGTCCACGTTCGACGAGGACATCGAGATCGTCCACCGGCGTCACCCCGACTGGACCGTCGGCAAGTGCGTGAGCCCGAAGGGCCGTCCGCGCGTCGAATGGCCGCGCGACGCGAGTTTCGTCGTGATGCGCGGCGACCGCATCGACGCGCGCGTCATTGCGCACGCCCGGCACGACGGCGTTCCCGTGTTCGCCGGCGTGAGCGACGACTACCGCAAGGGCAACGAATGCCTGCGTCTCGGCGCCGACGGCATCCTCGGCGGCGATACCCGGCGCGTGCTCGGCACCGTCGACCGTCACGCGGTCGACCTGCCGTCCCGCGGCGTCGAACCGGACGCCGCGACGCCGTGGCGACGGTGACGGCGTGCGGGAGCGTACGCCGCGCGATGGGCGTGACGTACGACAATGTGGTCATCGGCGGCCGGACCACAACGAACGTACGCTACGCTGTGCGGTAACGCATGGTCCGGAGGCGGCGCCTTCCGCAGGTCGGTCCGCGAGCCGTCCGGGGCAGTGCGTCGCAAACGTATCGTTCTTCGACGAAGGAGCACATATGAGCGAGAAGATGGAAGCGGTCGCGACCTCCGAGGCGCCGGCCGCGCTGGGCGCGTACAGCCAGGCGGTCAAGGCCAACGGCTTCGTGTTCGTGTCCGGCCAGCTGGGCATCGACCCGGAGACCGGCGAACTGGCAGGCGAGACCGCGGGCGAGCAGGCCGCGCAGGCGCTCAAGAACATCAAGCACATCCTCGACACCGCCGGCACCGGCATCGAGCACGTGTGCCGCGCCACCATCTACCTGAAGAACGTCGAGGACTTCAAGGAGGTCGACGCCCGCTACGCCGAGGTGTTCATCGGCTCCGTCAAGCCGGCGCGTGTGGCGTTCGGCGGCAACGACATCCCGAAGGGCGCGCTCGTCGAGATCGACGCGATTGCCGTGCTGTGACGGTCGTGCTGTGACGGTTGTGCTGTGACGGTTGTGCCGTGACGGTCGTACTGTGACGGTTGTGCCGTGACGGTCGTACTGTGACGGTTGTGCTGTGACGGTTGTGCCGTGACGGCCGCGGAAACGCGACGGGATGAAGGCCGGTTCCGGTTTGTCCGGGCCGGCCTTCGTGTGTTTCGACGGTCGTTCCGACGGTCGTTGTGATGGTGCGTTCCGGGTCGTTCCGGTCCGTTCCGGTCCGTCCCGGTCCGTCCCGGGACGGCGTTGGGTATCATACGGTAGTCATCATCCGATGACGTACACGCGATTCCGAAGGAGCCCAGCATGGCCGACGCCGGCAATGGCAACGAAGACAACGGCGGCATGGAGGCCGACGCGGGGAGCGTCGTGGCGGCGGAGACCGGTCCGATGGCCGGTTCGGCGGCTGGCTCGGCGGCCGGCTCCGAAGGGCAGGCCACCGGTCTCGAACGCAAGATGGAATCCCGGCACCTGACGATGATCTCGCTCGGCGGCGTCATCGGCACCGGCCTGTTCGTCAGCTCCGGATACACGATCCACCAGGCCGGACCGCTCGGCGCGATTCTCGCGTACGCGGTCGGCTCGCTGCTCGTCTACTGCGTGATGGTCTCGCTCGGCGAGCTGTCCGTCGCGATGCCGTACGCCGGCAGCTTCCATATGTACGCGAAGCGTTTCATCGGCCCCGGCACCGCGTTCGTCATCGCGATCCTCTACTGGCTCAACTGGGCGGTGGCGCTCGCCAGCGAGTTCACCGCCGCGGGGCTTTTGATGCAGCGATGGTTCCCCGGTTCGCCCACCTGGGTGTGGTCGGCCGTGTTCATCGCGGTGGTGTTCGTGCTCAACATCCTTTCGGTGCGGCTGTATGGCGAGGCCGAGTTCTGGTTCGCCTCGATCAAGGTGTTCGCGATCGTCGCGTTCATCGTGATCGGTCTGTTGGCGATCTTCGGCGCGATGCCGATCGCCGGGTATGATTCCGCGCCGTTGTTCCGTAACTTCTATGCGGATGGTTGGTTCCCGCAAGGTTTCGCGCCGGTCTTCTCGACCCTGCTGACCGTGGTGTTCGCGTTCTCCGGCACCGAGGTGGTGGGTGTCGCCGCCGGCGAGACGAAGGATCCGGGCCGTGCGATTCCGAAGGCCGTGCACACCACGGTGCTGCGTCTCGCGATCTTCTTCATCGGTTCGATCGCCGTGATGGCCGCGTTGATCCCGTGGCACAAGTCTGGTGTGGAGACGAGCCCGTTCGTGCTGGTGTTCCAGTCGATCGGCATGCCGTTCGCCGGCGACGTGATGAACTTCGTGGTGCTCACCGCGGTGCTGTCCGCCGCGAACTCCGGCCTGTACGTGTGCTCGCGCATGGTGTGGTCGCTCGCCAAGGAGCGGCTCATCCCGGCCCGGTTCGCGAAGACCAACTTCCACGGCGTGCCCGTGTGGGCGGTGCTGTTCTCGATGGCCGGTTCGCTGCTCGCGCTGCTCTCCTCGGTGGTGGCCGCCTCGACCGTGTACCTCGTGCTGGTGGCCGTCTCGGGATTGGCCACGCTGGTGGTGTGGTTCTCCGTCTGCGTGTGCCACATCCGGTTCCGGTGCGAATGGGCCGCCGCGGGGCACTCGCCGGACGAACTCGGGTATCGTGCGCCGGGATTCCCGGTGCTGCCGTGGATGGCGATCGTGATGTGCATCGGCGCCCTGGTGCTCGTCATCCTCGACGAAACCCAACGTTCGACGTTGCTCTACATGGTGCCGTTCGTCGCGTTGTGCTACGGCGGCTACCACCTGTTGGAGCGGCGCCGCGGCGATTCGGAGCGGTGAGGTCGGTGGCGTCGCCGGTGGTTTCCGGGTTTTCTTGTGCTGAGGTGTTGTCAGTGCAAGGATTCCCGGGGTCGGGTCGCTCCGTCCGGGATTTGTTGTGCTGAAGTGGTGGCAGTGCAAGGATTCCCGGGATTCTTCGGTAGTGGATGGTCTTACCCGGGATTTGTTGTGCTGAGGTGTTGTCAGTGCAAGGATTCCCGGAAATAGGTACGGAACGGCGGCCGGAACGGAAGTCTGCGCGCCCGGTATCCTTGGAAGAATGAATCCTGAAGCGTTGAGCGAACTCATTTCGCGTATTGCCCACGACCTCGTCGCCGCCGGAAAGGCCGGCGAACTCACCGAAGACCTCATCCCGCCGGTCGCCAAATTCGCCGTCATGCGTCCGAAGGACCGCGCCCACGGCGATTGGGCCTCGAACGCCGCCATGCAGCTCGCCAAGAAGGCCGGCATGAAGCCGCGCGACCTGGCCGAGCTGTTCGCCGCCGAACTCACCGCCGCCGAAGGCATCTCCAAGGTGGAGGTCGCCGGCCCCGGCTTCATCAACATCACCCTCGACTCCGCCTCCGCCGCGGCCATCGTCGACCAGATCCTCGCCGCGCCGAAGACCGAGTCCGACAACGGCGCGTCCGTCTCCGCGTTCGGCCGCAACGGCCACCTCGGCGGCGAGACCCTGAACCTCGAGTTCGTCTCCGCCAACCCGACCGGCCCGATCCACATCGGCGGCACCCGCTGGGCCGCCACCGGCGATTCGATGGCCCGCGTGCTCGAGGCCAACGGCGCCAAGGTGGTGCGCGAATACTACTTCAACGACCACGGCGAGCAGATCAACCGCTTCGCCAAGTCGCTCGTCGCCGCATGGGCCGCGATCAACGACCTCGGTGACAAGGGCTACCAGACCCAGACCCCGTTCGACGGCTACAAGGGTGCGTACATCGGCGAGATCGCCGCCCGCGTCCAGGCCGAAGCCGAGGCCGACGGCGTGGACCTCACCGCCCTGGGCCACGAGGACCAGGGCCTCAACGAGCACGAGGAGCCCATCGGCGAGGCCGATTCCGAGCTGCGCGAGGAGTTCCGCAAGCGTGCCGTGCCGATGATGTTCGACGAGATCCGCAAGTCGATGAAGGACTTCCGCGTGAAGTTCGACGTGTGGTTCCACGAGAACAGCCTCTACCAGGACGGCGAGGTCGACAAGGCCATCGCCGTGCTGCGCGACCGCGGCGACATCTACGAGAAGGACGGCGCCACCTGGTTCGCGTCCACGAACCACGGCGACGACAAGGACCGCGTCATCATCAAGTCCAACGGCGAGTTCGCGTACTTCGCCGCCGACATCGCCTACTACTGGAACAAGCGCCACCGCGCGCAGGACCCGGCGGATGTCGCGATCTACATGCTCGGCGCCGACCACCACGGCTACATCGGCCGCATGATGGCCATGTGCGAGGCGTTCGGCGACAAGCCGGGCGAGAACATGCAGATCCTCATCGGCCAGCTCGTCAACGTGATGAAGGACGGCAGGGCCGTGCGCATGTCCAAGCGCGCCGGCAACGTCGTCACCATCGACGACCTCGTCGACGCGATCGGCGTGGACGCCGCCCGTTACTCGCTGGCCCGCACCGACTACAACTCGCCGGTCGACATCGACCTGGACCTGCTCGCCTCCCACTCCAACGACAACCCGGTGTACTACGTGCAGTACGCGCACGCGCGCTCCTGCAACGTGGACCGCAACGCCGAGGCCGCGAACGTCACCGCCGAGGGCGCCGACCTGTCCCTGCTGGACACCGAGGCCGACGGCGAGGTGCTCGCCGCGCTCGCCCAGTGGCCGGCCGTCGTCAAGGAGGCCGGCGACAAGCGCGCCCCGCATCGCGTGGCCCGCTACCTCGAGGACCTCGCCGCCACCTACCACAAGTGGTACAACGTGGAGCGCGTCGTCCCGATGGACCTCACCGGGCTCGAGGAGCGCGGAACCGAGGCCGAACGTGAGGCGCTGCGCATCGCCAAGGCCCCGGAGCCGGCCCGCGCGGCCGCCCGCCTCAAGCTCAACGACGCCGTGCAGGCCGTCATCGCCTCCGGCCTCGACCTCCTCGGCGTCACTGCCCCGGACAAGATGTGACGGGAGCGCCCACAACCATGGCAATCACCCCGATCTGGCCCGAGGCCAGCGCCGTCGACCCCGTGACCGGCGCGCTCACGTTCCACGGGCGCACCGCCGAATCCCTCCTCGACGAGTTCGGCTCGCCTCTCTACCTCATCGACACCGACGAGGTCACGAACCGCGCCCGCACCTTCGTCAAGGCCGCGGCCGACGCGTTCAACAACTCCACCACGCATGTGAGCTTCGCCGGCAAGGCGTTCCTCTCCAAGGAGGTCGTGCGCCTCGTCACCGCCGCCGGCATGCTCGTCGACACCTGCTCGATGGGGGAGATGCGCATCGCCCTCGCCGCCGGTGCGCCCGGCCGTCGCCTCGTGCTGCACGGCAACAACAAGTCCGACGAGGAGATCGCGCTCGCCATCGAACAGGGCTTCGCGAAGATCGTCGTCGACTCGCCCGACGAGCCGGCCCGCATCGCCGCAATCGCGCACCGCCTCGGCAAGCGCGCCAAGGTGATGCTGCGCGTCACCTCCGGCATCCACGCCGGCGGCCACGAGTACATCTCCACCGCGCACGAGGACCAGAAGTTCGGCGTGCCGCTGCTGCCTGCCGGCGCCGACACGTCCGTCCTCGCCGTGCTCGACGACCTCGCCGACGACCCGTCCGCCGTGACCCCGGCCGCGACCAACGCCCGTCTCGCCGTCCGCCGTGACGCCGCCGCGGCGTCCGTTCCTGCGGAATCGGACGTTTCGCAGGCCGATTCCGCTTCGGTTTCGTCCGATTCTATAGAATCGAGCGGTTCGGCGGCGGTACCGGGCCCCGTTTCGTCCGATTCTATAGAATCGAGCGGTTCGGCGGCGGTGGCGACGGCCGGTACGGGTGCGTCCGAACGCCGGCGCGAGCGCACGCTCCAATACGACGTCAAGTACCCGTACGACCTGAGCCACGAGCAGGTGTCCGAGAAGGACAAGGCGCTTGCCGCCGCGATGACCGCCGTGGCCGACGGCCCCGCGCTCGCCGTGCTCAAGGAGATCCAGAAGCATCAGGACGTGCTCGAGCTGGTCGGCATCCACTCGCACATCGGCTCGAACATCCACGACGCCGACGCGTTCATCCAGGCCGCCAAGCGCATGATGCTCCTGCGGAAGACGTTCTACGCGACCGACGCCTACACGCTGCCCGAGGTCGACCTCGGCGGCGGCTACTCCGTCGCCTACACCGACGGCGAGGATTCGATGGACGTGCGCGTCGAGCTGAAGCGTCTCGCCGATGCGGTCGGTGCCATCAACCGCGCGCTCGGCATGCCGGCGCCCGCAATCAGCTTCGAGCCGGGCCGTTGGATCGTCGCGCCCGCGGGCGTCACGCTGTACCGCGTCGGCACCGTCAAGCCGGTCACGTTGAGCGCGCACGACGGCAAGCAGCCGACCGACCGTGACGGCAACCCGATCGACGAGCGCGTGTACGTGTCCGTCGACGGCGGCATGAGCGACAACATCCGCCCGGCCTTGTACGGCGCCGACTACACGGCCCGCCTCGCGAACCGCGACGGTTCCGCCGAGACGATGCTCGCGCGCGTCGTCGGCATGCACTGCGAGTCCGGCGACATCGTCGTGCACGAGGTGCGCCTGCCCGCCGACACGCATCGCGGCGACGTCCTCGCCGTGCCGGTCACCGGCGCGTACGGACGCACGATGGCCAGCAACTACAACCAGGCGCTCATCCCGGCCGTCGTGGCCGTTTCGGCCGACGGCGCGCATCTGATGCTGCGTCGTCAGACCGTCGACGACCTGCTCGCCCTCGACGTGAGCGAGTGACGCCGTCGGTTCCGTACGTGACATATGCGACTGCGCGACGTGCGGAACGTCGCGGAACCGCCTGAAACGCACGAAAGGCTCCCCGAGGGGAGCCTTTCGTATAGGTGCGTCGCGATGACGGACGCCCGTCCGACGCCGTCGGCGCGTGCGTCCGGAATGTCCGGTTACTTCACGGTCATCGTGCCGACCGTCTGGCCTGCGGCGACGGTGCCGGAGGCGTCGAGGTCGAGCGAGGTGATCGCGTCCGGGTTGGTGAACACGACGATGACGTCAGTGGGCTTGCCGGCGTCCTTGACGGCCTGCACGTCCACGCGTTCGATGGGCTTGCCGGCCGTGACCTGCTGGCCGGCGGCGACGAGCATGTCGAACGGCTCGCCCTTGAGCTGCACCGTGTCGACGCCGATGTGGACGAGCACCTCGACGCCGCCCTCGGTGGTGATGCCGACCGCGTGCTTGGCGTTGGCGACCGTCGTCACCGTGCCGGAGACGGGGGCGACGACCGTGCCGGACGTGGGCGTGACGCCGAATCCGTCGCCGAGGATCTTCGCGGCGAACGTGTCGTCGGGCACCTCCTCGACCGGCTTGTACACGCCGTCCACCGGCGCGACGACGGTCAGCGTCTTCGGGCCGGCCGGGGCTTCGGGCGCGGGCGCGTCCTTATGGAACAGACCCGAGAACAATCCCATGATGATCCTCCTTGACTGATGGGTCGGAACTGATGGGCCGGGCTCGCCGGCCATGGTCCCCACGCTACACCATGAACCGCGGGGAACGTGTCGCGGAAAACCGGCCGCCCGGCCGCGACTGGATGTCTGCGGTCGGGCGGGGCGAGGGTGTGTATGGCGCGGGACGGACGGGCGTCACGCCTTGCGGTGGATTTCCTCCATCGCGTCGCACACCGCCTGCACCTGCGTGCCGACGATGACCTGGATGTTCTTCGCGTCCAGCACCTTCACGCCGGGCACGAGCTTGCGGATCGCGTCCACGTCCACCTTGGAGGTGTCGTTGACGCCCATGCGCAGACGCGTGGTGCAGTTCTCGATGTCCACCACGTTGGCTTTGCCGCCGAGCAGCTCGTACAGCTTCGCGGCGAGCACGGACTCCTTGTCGGCCTTCGCGGCCGCGGCGGCCGGAGCGGCGTCGTCGAGCGCGGCGGAGGAGATCTCCTCGTCGTCATCGCCACGGCCCGGGGTCTTCAGGTTGAACTTCTTGATCATGAAGTCGAACACGAAGTAGTAGATGACCGCGAACACCAGACCCTGGATGATGAGCATCCACGGCAGGTGGGCGCGCGGCACGTTGAGCGAGAGGAACCAGTCGATGAAGCCGGCGGAGAAGTTGAAGCCGGCGATCCACTGGAACGCGGCGGCGATGAACACCGAGAGGGCGGTGAGCAGCGCGTGCACCACGTACAGCGGGAACGCGGCGAACATGAAGGAGAACTCGAGCGGCTCGGTCACGCCGGTGAGGAACGCGGCGAGGCCGCCGGCCAGCATCAGGGAGCCGACCGCCTTGCGCTTCGAGGGCTTGGCGTTGCGGTAGATGGCGAACGCGCCCGCGGGCAGGCCGAACATCATGATCGGGAAGAAGCCGGCCTGGTACATGCCGGTCACGTAGGTGCCCCACGGGTGGAAGCCGCCGGTGGCCAGGACCGCGGCCTCCTTGCCGCTGAGGCCGCCGGTGCCGCTCCAGAACTTGGTGATGTCGTCGATGCCGGCGAGGTTGAACCAGAACACGTTGTTGAGCGCGTGGTGCAGGCCGGTGGGGATGAGCAGACGGTTGAAGAACGCGTAGATGCCCGCGCCCACGGCGCCCATGCCCATGATGGCCTCGCCGAAGGAGACCAGGCCATTGTAGATGAGCGGCCAGACGAACAGCAGGAGCAGCGAGATGACCGACATGATCGCGGCGGTCAGGATCGGCACGCAGCGGCGGCCGGAGAAGAACGCCAGGAAGTCGGGCAGCTTGACCTGATGGAACTTGTTGTACAGCGCGCCGGCGATGCAGCCGACCATGATGCCGAAGAACACGTTCTTGTTGCCGATGGCGCCGGCCGCGAAGGCCGGGTGCTCGGTGGCGACGGTCTCCGCGTCGAAGCCGAGGAACATCGAGGCCGAGCCCATGATCGTGGTGACGGTCATGAAGCCGACGAGGCCGGAGAGCGCCGAGGCGCCGTCCCTGTTCTTCGCCATGCCGATGGCCACGCCCACCGCGAACAGCAGGCCGAGGTTGTCGAGGATCGCGGAGCCGGTCTTGCACAGGTATGCGGAAACCACGTTGTTGCCGCCCCAGCCGCTCGGATCGATCCAGTAGCCGATGCCAAGGAAGAGCGCCGCGGCCGGCAGACATGCCACCGGCAGCATCAGGGCGCGTCCCAGGCGCTGGATATATGCCTTCATTCTTCTTACCTCCCTCATTGCGAGGTTGTCATGAGCGGTGTGTGGGTGTCTCCCGATGCGTCGTCGTCGCCGCATCACTCCGGCCCACCATCGGGCCGTCGCTTTCTCCTGATCCGGTTCCGTGTGGCCGAGCATCGCCGTGGGAACCATGCAGTACCGCTTCACAGGAAAGTGTACGTCAGGTTAAGCGCTTGCGGCAACCAATTCGTTAAGAACGTATGCGGAATTGGGGGCGCCTGGGGGAACCGTTGCAACCGCTGACTGCTACTCGTGGGTCGATTGTCGTCGCGACGGCGTCCGTCCCATATTCGTTAAGAGGCTTATCGTTCGGCGTGTCGAAAAGGTTCCGTAGGATGGGAGGCAGCGACTACCCGCTGAACGGCCGAATGTCAGGAGGAAATCCCGTGGCTACAGACAACACAACCCCGATCCGCGTAGGCCTGCTGGGCGCCGGCACCGTGGGTTCGCAGACCGCCCGCCTCATCGTGGAGCAGAAGGAGGAGCTCGCCGCGCGCGTGGGCCGCCCCATCGAGCTGACCGGCGTGGCCTGCCTCGACCCGAAGGAGACCGAGCGGTTCCCGTGGATCGACCAGTCCATCGTCACCACGGACACCATGCACGTGGCCACCAGCTCCGACATCGTCATCGAGCTCATCGGCGGCACCTCCGTGGCTCGCACGTTCGTGCTCGCCGCCATCGAATCCGGCGCCTCCGTCGTCACCGCCAACAAGGCGCTGCTCGCCAAGTACGGCCCGGAGATCTACGCGGCCGCTGAGGCCAAGGGCGTCGACATCTACTTCGAGGCGGCCGTGGGCGGCGCGATCCCGTTCCTGCGCCCGCTGCGCGAAAGCCTCGTCGGCGACAAGGTGACCAGCATGCTGGGCATCGTCAACGGCACCACCAACTACATTCTCGACGAGATGACCACCAAGGGCCTCCAGTTCGACGACGTCCTCAAGGACGCGCAGGCCAAGGGCTACGCCGAGGCCGACCCCACCGGCGACATCGAGGGCTACGACGCCGCCAACAAGGCCGCCATCATGGCCACGCTCGGCTTCCACACGCCCGTCACCATCGACGACGTCTCGGTCGAGGGCATCACCAAGATCACCGCCGACGACATCGCCGCCGCCACCAACGAGCACAAGGTCATCAAGCTGCTCGCCGTGGTGGAGAACGGCGAGGCCGGCGTCTCCGCGCGCGTCTACCCGGCGCTCCTGCCCGAAAGCCACCCGCTCGCCTCCGTGCACGGCTCCTTCAACGCGATCTTCGTCAAGGCCGAGGCGGCCGACGACCTCATGTTCTACGGCCGTGGCGCCGGCGGCGCGCCCACCGCCTCCGCCGTCGTGGGCGACGTCGTGACGGTGGCCCGCCACATCGCCGCCGGCTGCACCGGCCCGGCCATCCCGCTGTACAAGCAGCTGCCGAAGGCCCCCATCAACGCCAACAAGGCCGCGTTCGCCGTGCGCTTCCTCATCCACGACAAGCCGGGCGTGCTGGCCGCCATCGCCACCGAGTTCGCCAAGCGCGGCGTGTCCATCAACGGCGTCAACCAGGACCTCAAGCCCTCGCTCAAGGCCCCGGGCTACGACGGCGAGGTCCAGCAGCTGCGCCTCGTCACGCACCTGACCGACGAGGTCACCCTGCGCGAGACCGTCCAGGCCGTGCAGCGCCTCGACTCCGTCACCGGCGAGCCGTCCATCCTGCGCGTGCTCGACTGACCGCAACCCGTCCATCCCCCGGCCGCGCACAAGCGGCCGGGGGATTCTTGCAATACGCGCCGCGACGCCCGCCACGACTCCCGAGACGGCCCGCGACCAAACGAAGGAAGACAGAAGACATATGAACCCCATCTGCAGCAGCGTCCACGTGCGCGTGCCGGCCACCAGCGCCAACCTCGGCTCCGGTTTCGACACCGTGGGCCTCGCGCTCGACTACCACGACGAACTCACGTTCACGCTCAACGACGATCCCGCCGACGGCGTCGCCCACGTCATTATCCACGGCGAGGGCGAGGACACGCTGCCGCGCGACGAGACGCATCTCGTCGTCTCCACGTTCCGCCGCGCCTGCGCCACGTTCGGGCTGGGACGCCTCGGCTTCACGCTCGAGGCGACGAACAACATCCCGCAGGCGCGCGGCATGGGCTCGTCCGCCGAGGCGATCGTCGCCGGCATCGCGGCGGCGGCCGCGTTCGCCCAGCCCGGCGGGCTCAACCGCCCGGCCATCTTCGACATGGCCGCGCAGATCGAGGGCCACCCGGACAACGTGGCGCCGGCCGTGTTCGGCGGCCTCACCGTCTCCTGGGACTTCGCCACCGCCGAAGGCGTCGGCTCGGTGGCCATCCCCGGCGGCGACCCGCTGCACGGCGGCTTCCACACGGTGAACTACCCGGTGGATCCGGCCATCACCGCCGCCGTGTTCGTGCCCGACTACGAGCTGTCCACCGAGAAGGCGCGCCAGGCGCTGCCCGGCGAACTGCCGTACAAGGACGCCGTCTACAACGTCTCGCGCGTGGGACTCCTGCCCGCCGCGATGAACCCGTCCATCCTGGCCAAGACCGACGAGGGTTCCGCCGATGCCGGACACCAGGCCAACGCGCTGCTGTTCACCGCCACGCAGGACCGCCTCCACCAGCCGTACCGCGCGCCGCTCATGCAGCCGTCCGCCGACCTCATCGCCCTGTTCCGCTCCAAGGGCTACGCGGCCGCCGTCTCCGGCGCCGGCCCGTGCGTGCTCGTGCTGCATCACGGCGACGCCCGCGCCGCCATCGACGAGATCGCCGCCGAACAACTCGCCTCCGGCCATTGGAAGGTACTGCACCTGCCGATTGACGGCGACGGCGTGGAAGTGGAGCGCCGCTGATGTCCGTTCCGCTGATTCTCGCGTCCAAGTCCAAGCCGCGCCGCGACGTGCTGTACGCGGCGGGCGTCTGCCCGACCATCCGCGTCTCGCACGTCGACGAGCCGGCCGCGCTCGAGGCGGCCGCCGTCGCCGCCGGCACGACGGTCGACGCCCTCACCGTCGAACAGCGCGTGACGATCCTCGCCTCGGCCAAGGCCGAGGCCGTCCATCGTGCCTACCGCGACGTGGCCGCGACGGCCGCCGCCGCGACCGGCGAACGCGTCATCGCCTATCCGATGCGAGCCGAAGCCGTCATCGCCGAAGACGAGGCGCGTGAGGCCGCCGTCGGCACGTCGTCCGACGTGTCCGCGGCGGACGACGACATCGACTACTCGAAGGCCGCCGTCGCCTCGACGCGCGACTTCTCCGGCGTGGACATGCCGACCGTCACCGAGCCGATCTCCAACGTCGTCGCGCTCCAGCCGGGACTCACGCGCGCCGAGGTCGGCCCGCTCATCGTCGGCTGCGACTC
Organism: Bifidobacterium saguinibicoloris; assembly: GCF_019331725.1. GTDB lineage: Bacteria > Actinomycetota > Actinomycetes > Actinomycetales > Bifidobacteriaceae > Bifidobacterium > Bifidobacterium saguinibicoloris. Next base: position 64,955 of record NZ_JAHBBF010000011.1, on the reverse strand, counting down.
GATGTTCCTGCTGGACGGCGAATGCTACGGCAAGCCGCACAGCGCCGACGTGGCGCGCGAGCGCCTGCGCCGCATGCGCGGGGCGACCGGCGAGCTGTGGACCGGACACTGCGTCGTCGACTTCGCCTCCGGGAGGGTCGTGCGCGGCGCGAGCCACGCCCTCGTCCACTTCGCCGACTACTCCGACCGCGACATCGAACGCTACATCGCTACCGGCGAACCGCTCGAAGTGGCCGGATCGTTCACGCTCGAAGGCTTCGGCGGCGCGTTCATCGACGGCATCGAAGGTGACCCGCACGGCATCATCGGCATCAGCCTGCCGCTGCTGCGCAGGCTCACCGCCGAACTCGGCGTCGAATGGACCGACCTGTGGAACGTGGCGCGCGGCGAGAGCCTGCCGGGCGTGCTCGACAAGGACGGCAAGGAGCTGCCGCCCGCGGAGAACGTCCACCAGCCGGGCGACGGCTGGGTCGACTGCGCGTGCGGACGCAAGCATTGGGGGACGAACGGCGCGTCCGGCGTCCTGCTGGCCCGCCGCGACGCGGCGACCGGAGCGGTGACGCACGTCGTCATGCAGCATCGCGCCTCATGGTCGGCGGAGGGTGGCACGTGGGGCATCCCCGGCGGCGCCACCGCGGACGGCGAATCGCCTATTGAAGGTGCGCTGCGCGAAAGCTACGAGGAGGCGAACATCACCCCCGAGGACATCGAGGTGGTCGGCTCCTACCGTGAGGACCACGGTCCGTGGGCGTACACCACCGTGTTCGCGTTCGAAAAGCCGGGACGCCGCGTCACGCCGCGCGCGAACGACGACGAAAGCAAGGAGATCGCCTGGGTGCCGATCGACGAGGTCCCGGACCGTCGCCTGCTCACCGCGATGAGGACCGACTGGCCGCGCTTCCGTGCGCGTCTCGACGCGCTCGCCGAAGCGAACCGCGGACGCTGACGACAGGCCCGGCGGCCGTGCCGCGACGGTTCATCGCGCTCCTCAGCTCAACAGGAAAGCGATGAGCGCGATGAACACCGGGCTCGTCATCGTGGACATGAGGATGCCGTCGCGCGCGAAGGTGAGGCCCACGTTGTACCGGGCGGCGTAGTTGTACACGTTCTGCCCGGTGGGCAGCGCGGCGAGCACCACGCACGCGTACAGCTCCGGCCCGCGGAAGCCCATCATGAAGTAGGCGAGCAGGAACGCGATGATCGGCATGACGATGTTCTTGATCACCGCCACCGTGAAGATCGCGGGCCTGTCGCCCTTCTGCTGCAGCGGCTTCGTGCCGTGCAGCGACATGCCGAACGCCATGAGGATCATCGGCACCGCCGATTCGCCGATCATGTTGATGGGATCGTAGATGTAGTTCGGCACGGGGAACCAGCCCAGCTTCGCGTTCAGCGCGGAGACCACGATGCCGAGCAGCGAGCCGATGAGCAACGGCTGGTGCAGCGGCTGCTTCGCGATCTCCTTGACGGACGCCTTGCCCTTCGTGGTGACGTCGAGCACGGTGAGCGCGATCGGCGTGAACAGGGCCTGCTGCATGACGAGGATCGGCGCCACGAGCGCGCCGTTACCGAGGATGTACGTGGCCACCGGAAGGCCGATGTTGTTCGAGTTGAGATACAACGAGTTCAATGCTCCGATGGTGGCGTCCGGGGCCTTCAGGTGGAAGAACGCGCGGTTGAGCGCGAGGAACGCGAGCCCCGCGAGCATGGCGGAGAGGAACGCCACCACGATCGAGGGATGGAAGATGTCGAAGATCGGCTCCTTGGCGAGGATCGCGAACATCAGGCACGGGCTGGACACGAAGAATGAGAAGCGGTTGAGCACCATCTGCGCGCTCGGGCCGCCGATGCGCATGCGCGCGGCCACATAGCCCACGAAGATCACGATGCCGATGACGCAGAATCCCTGCATGGCGCTCAATAGACCTGGCATTCCCGAAATCCCTCTTTTCCTGCTTCCCGGGGCTGTTCCCGCGTATCGCGTGTCACGTTCCCGCGTATCCCGCGTACCGCGTACCTGCGGGCCGTCACCTCGAGTGTGGCACAGACCGTCGCGCGCATCCGTGAAATCTCACCCAATGGTAAGGGGATTCACATTCCCGGGGCCGCCGATAGGATGGACGCCATGACGATTTCCCTGGACCCCGCCGCCTCCCGCGCCGCGCAGCTCGATGCCCTGCTCGAGCAGATCATGACCGTGTACTCCGTGAGCGACGACGAGGGTCCGCTCGCCGACGACATCGAGGCGTTCCTGAAGACGTACGCGCATCTGACCGTGCGCCGCCACGGCGACACGGTCGTCGCCTCCACCGCCTTCGGCCTTCCGAACCGCGTCATCCTCGCCGGGCACATCGACACCGTGCCGGTCATCGACAACTTCCCGCCGCGCTGGCTGGAGCCCGGCGACCCGCTCATCCGCGCCGACGTGGCCGAGGCCCATCCGGGCGAGCGCGTCCTGTGGGGCCGCGGCGCCACCGACATGAAGGCGTCCGACGCGGTGATGCTCCAGCTCGCCGCCGTGCTCGACGGCGCGACGCCGGAGACCTTGCCCAAGGTCGACCTCACGTACGTCTTCTACGACCATGAGGAGGTCGTCGCCGAGAAGAACGGCCTCAGGAAGGTCGTGGAGGCCCACCCCGATTGGGTGGAAGGCGATTTCGCGATCATCGGCGAGCCGACCAGCTGCGGCATCGAGGGCGGCTGCAACGGCACGATCCGCTTCGATGTGGTCACGCACGGCGTGGCCGCGCACTCCGCCCGCGCGTGGATGGGCGAGAACGCCATCCACAAGGCCGCGGACATCCTGAACCGTCTCAACGCCTACAACGACCGCGGCCCCGCGGACGTCGAAGTGGACGGCCTCGTCTACCGCGAGGGCCTCAACGCCACGCTGATCTCCGGCGGCAAGGGCACGAACGTCATCCCGGACGAGTGCCGCGTGCATGTGAACTACCGGTTCGCGCCGGACAAGACCGTGGCCGAGGCGAAGGCCCTGATGATGGGCGTGGACGCGGGCGCCGAGCTCGGCAACGGCGAGCACGTGGCCACCGGCGGCGTGTTCGAGGGCTACGGCATCGAGATGAGGGACGAATCGCCGTCCGCGCGCCCCGGCATGGACGCGCCGCTGGCGGTCTCGCTCGCGAAGCTCGTCAAGGAGCGCACCGGCCGCGACCCGCTCGCCAAGCTCGGGTGGACCGACGTGGCCCGTTTCTCCCAGCTCGGCGTGCCCGCCGTGAACCTCGGCGCCGGCGACCCGCTGCTCGCCCACAAGCACGACGAGCAGCTGCCCGAATCGGATCTGACGCTGCTCGCCGACATCCTGCTGCGCTGGCTCGTCGCGGAGCGCTGAACGCCGTCGTCCGTCGTGCCGTCCGCCGTCCCGTCAGTCGTGCCGTCCGCCGTCCAACGCGCCGACGCGACGGGCGCGCCGTCGCGCCCGGGCGCGTGATGGACGGGGGACGCGTGAAGTTGTGGCATACTTGAGGATGGTGGTTCTGCAAACCGCCGACGTGCCAGATGGCGTCGATCCCCTCGCACCCGGGTTCTGCCCGATCCTTTCCTCGCGAGCGCCGGTGTCCGCCGTCCGAGCCGCACAGACTTTGACTGGAATTGCTTCTGCGGGCGCAAGTGATGCGCGGCCACGGTGAGAGCGTGGTGTGAGAGCCGTGTGAAGCCTGAGAGGCCGACGTGATGCAGCACGTCGGCGAGGAGCATCGTGCCCGCTGTGAACACCAATGGGGTCGACGACGTCGACGCCCTGAACCTCAACGTATCCGATTCGTCCGATGCCGCCGGCGCCGCGCCGTCCGGCGACCGGTCCGACGCCCCCGCGCCGGCTCCCGCGCCCACGACCCGTCGTCGCCGTGGCCGCCGCGTGGTGCGTGGCACCGGTGCCGCCGGCGCCTCCCTGGAGCTCAAGGTGGAGGACCATTCCCGTTCGATCTTCGAGGAGCCGAAGCTCGACCCCCGCGACGACGTTCCGTCCGCGGACGCCGGCGCCTCCCGCTCCCGTGACGACGATGCGGACGAGCGCGTGTCCGACGCCGTCGACTCCCTCGCCGGGTTCGGCGACCGTGACGACGACCGCGACGACGACGTGCGTCCCGCACGTTCCCGCCGTCGCCGCTCCCGCGCCGACGTGGACGACGAGGACGACGCGCCGCGTACGCGCCGCCGCTCCCGTTCCCGGTACGTCGACGACGACGATTACGACTACGACGACCGTCCGTCCCGCTCCCGTCGCCGCCGCTTCCGCGACGACGACGATGACGACGACGTGCGTCCGTCCCGCTCCCGTCGCCGTTCCGCGCGCGACCTGGACGACGAGGACGATTTCGAGCGCGCCGAGGAGCTCATCGACGAACTGCCGGTCCATGACCGCCGCGACGACGACCGCACCATGCGTCCGATGACGTCTCTGCTGTTCCAGGAGCCGGTGATCCCGGTCTCCCGCGTCCGCGACGACGACACGGACGATGAGGACGAGGACGACGAGGAGGACGTGCGTCCCGCGCGTTCCCGCCGCGACCGCGACGAGCAGGAGGAGGGCGGCCGTCGCCGTCGTCGCCGCTCCCGTTCCCGCCAGAACGACGACGAGACGGACGCGCGTGACGACGCCCCGGCGCAGGACGCCGGAGCGGACCGCACGTCGTCCGCCGAAGGCGCCGACGAGGGCGAGACGAAGTCCCGCCGTGGACGCAACCGCCGCCTCAACGCGCAGGAGCGCCGCGCCGCGGCCGAGGTCGAGCAGATCGAGGAGGACCTCGAGCTCGACGACATCGCGTACAGCCCGATCGCCGAGGAGGAGAACGGACAGGACGAGGAGGAGCCGCGCACCCGCCGTCGCCGCCGCCGCCGCGCCAAGGGCGACCAGACGGCCGCGCAGGAGGAGAAGTCCTCCGAACGCGACTCCGCCGCGGACGACGCCGAGCATGCCGACCGTCCGGCCCGCGACGAGGAGGAGACCGTCACCCGTCGCCGTCGTCGTCGCCGCGGCAAGACGCAGGACGACGACGAGCAGGTGCTCGTGCGCCGCTCCCGCAAGCAGCAGTACATCGACGAGATCACCGACGTGGAGGGCTCCACGCGACTCGAGGCGAAGAAGCAGCGCCGCCGCGACAACCGACGCGAGCGCTCCCGCCAGTCGCAGATCATGGAACAGGACTTCCTGGCCCGCCGCGAGAACGTCGAACGCCTCATGGTGGTGCGCGAGAAGGAGCACCACACGCAGATCTCCGTGGTGGAGGACAACGTGCTCGTCGAGCACTACGTGTCCGACATCCAGGAGGTGCAGACCGTGGGCAACGTGTACCTCGGCCGCGTGCAGAACGTGCTGCCGAGCATGGAGGCCGCGTTCGTGGACATCGGCCAGGCCCGCAACGGCGTGCTGTACGCCGGCGAGGTCAACTGGGACGCGACGCGCCTCGACGGCCAGCCGCGCCGCATCGAGCTCGCGTTCAAGTCCGGCGACCCGGTGCTCGTGCAGGTCACCAAGGATCCGATCGGCCACAAGGGCGCGCGCCTGACCTCGCAGGTCACGCTCGCCGGCCGCTTCCTCGTGCTCGTGCCGTCCGGCGGCATGACCGGCGTGAGCCGCAAGCTGCCGGAGCGTGAACGCACCCGCCTGAAGAACATCGTCTCCAAGATCGCGCCGAAGGACATGGGCGTGATCATCCGCACCGCGGCCGAAGGCGCCTCCGAGGAGGCCATCGTCAAGGACCTCGAGAGCCTCGTGCGTCAGTGGGAGCGCATCAACGCCAAGCGCGAGGAGTTCTGGCACGGCAAGCGTCCGAAGCTCCTCCAGGGCGAGCCGGACGTGGCCATCCGCGTGGTGCGCGACATCTTCAACGACGACTTCACCAAGCTCATCGTGGAAGGCGACAAGGTCTACGACCGCATCGAGGAGTACCTCGACACGATGGCCCCCGACCTCAAGGACAAGCTGGAGAAGTGGGACCCGGCCGAGCACGAGGGCAAGGACGTGTTCGACAAGTGGCAGATCGACTCGCAGCTCAGGAAGGGCATGGAACGTCAGGTGTACCTGCCGTCCGGCGGCTCGATCGTCATCGACCGCACCGAGGCCATGACCACCATCGACGTGAACACCGGCCGGTTCATCGGCAAGGGCAAGTCGCTCGAGGAGACCGTCACCCGCTGCAACCTGGAGGCCAGCGAGGAGATCGCCCGCCAGCTGCGCCTGCGCGACATCGGCGGCATGATCATGATCGACTACGTCGACATGGTGATGCCCGCCAACCGCGACCTCGTGCTGCGCCGCCTCGTGGAATGCCTGGCGCGCGACCGCACCAAGCACCAGGTGGCCGAGGTCACCTCGCTCGGCCTCGTGCAGATGACGCGCAAGCGCATCGGCCAGGGCCTCGTCGAGGCGTTCTCGGAGGAGTGCCCGACCTGCAAGGGCCGTGGCTTCATCCTGCACGACAAGCCGATCGTCTCCGCCGACTACGACGACCCGTACGCCCTGAGGGGCGGCGACCCGTTCGTCAAGACGAACAAGCACGGACGCGGCACCGCGCCCGCGCCGGAGCCCGCCGGCTCCACCCCGGACGTCAAGGCCAAGCTCGCGCAGATCGCGGCCGCGGCCGTGGCGGCGAACAACGCCGACGAGTGATTGACCGTCCGACACGCCGCCGGGAGGCGATTCCGGGCTGATTCCGGCGCGGATCGCCTCCCCGTGGGTGTGTCGCCCTTGACACGCGGACGAATCGCGGTTGCGTCAGTCCGCGCGTCGGTGTAAGTTAGATGGCTGGTGTCTGACCGCGAGCCCGGCATATCCGGGAGCGTCAGGCAATAAGCTTTCCAAGTGAAATAAAAGGAACGATTATGTACGCGATTGTGAAGGCCGGTGGCCATCAGGAAAAGGTCGAGGTCGGCGACGTCATCCTCGTCAACCGTCTCGACGCCAAGCAGGGCGATACCGTGGAATTCCCGGTCGCGCTCGTGGTGGACGGCGCCAAGGTCACCCTGGCCGCCGCCGATCTGGCCAAGGTCTCCGTCAAGGCCGAAGTCGTGAAGGACGACGCCAAGGGCCCGAAGATCAACATCCAGAAGTACAAGAACAAGACCGGCGTCGCCCGTCGCAAGGGCCACCGTCAGAAGCTGACCATGGTCAAGGTCACCGAGATCGCCTGAGTTCTTGTCAACAGGTTTTTCCAACAAAGCTTAACCAGCACCGAAAGGAACAATCATGGCACATAAGAAGGGTGCGTCCAGCTCGCGCAACGGTCGCGACTCGAACCCGCAGTACCTCGGCGTGAAGAAGTTCGGCGGCGAGGCCGTCGTGGCCGGCAACATCATCGTTCGCCAGCGTGGCACCAACTTCCACCCGGGCCAGAACGTCGGCATGGGCAAGGACCACACGCTGTTCGCCCTCACCGATGGCTCCGTGAAGTTCGGCGTCCGTCGCGACCGCAAGGTCGTCGACGTCATCTGAGACGGCATGAACGAGAAGGCCGCGCCCGCAAGGACGCGGCCTTTTTCGTACCCCCTGATTCCTCCCTCCACGCACGCCCGAGGCAGGCGTGCGGTTCCACGGCGGCGTGCGGGCGCGCACGGCAAAGGCCGAGACCAACGTAATCAGCGAACAGTAAGGTGAACGACATGAGCGATTTTGTGGATCGAGTGACCGTCCACGTCAAGGGCGGCGACGGCGGCAACGGTTCCGCCGGCATCCGCCGCGAGAAGTACAAGCCGCTGGCCGGCCCGAACGGAGGCAACGGCGGTGACGGCGGATCCGTCATCTTCGAGGCGACGCGCAACGCCACCAGCCTCCTGGACTACCGCTTCATGCCGCACCGCGTGGCGGACGGCGGCACCATGGGCCTGGGTGACAACAAGGACGGCTCCAAGGGCGCCGACCTCGTCCTGCCCGTGCCCTGCGGCACCGTGGTGTTCGAGGCGAAGGGCGCGGCCGGACGGCCCAAGCATCCGGGCGAACGCCTCGCCGACCTCACCCACGAGGGCGACCGCTACGTGGCCGCGCTCGGCGGCAACGGCGGCCTCGGCAACGTGGCGCTGGCCAACCGTACGCGCCGCGCCCCCGGCTTCGCCCTGCTCGGCGAACCCGGCGAGGAGCGCGACGTGATCCTCGAGCTCAAGTCCATCGCCGACGTGGCGCTCGTGGGCTTCCCCTCCGCCGGCAAGTCCAGCCTCATCGCCGCGATGAGCTCCGCCAAGCCGAAGATCGCCGACTACCCGTTCACCACGCTCGTGCCGAACCTCGGCGTGGTCGTCGCCGGCGACCGCCGCTACACCATCGCCGACGTGCCCGGCCTCATCCCCGGCGCCTCCCAGGGCAAGGGCCTGGGCCTCGAGTTCCTGCGCCACATCGAACGCACCGAGATCATCGCCCACGTCATCGACTGCGCCACGCTCGAACCGGACCGCGACCCGATGAGCGACTACGAGGCCCTCGAACACGAGCTCGCCGAATACGCCGGCTCGCTCGACCTGCCGCTCGGCGCCATCCCCATCCCCGAACGTCCGCGCATCATCATCCTCAACAAGGCCGACGTGCCCGAGGCCGAGGAGCTCGCCGAATTCGTCAAGCCCGAGTTCGAGGCGAAGGGCATGCGCGTGTTCATCATCTCCACCGCCTCCCACAAGGGCCTGAAGGAGCTCAACTTCGCGCTGGCCGACATGGTCGCCGAGATGCGCGAGGAGGTCGCCAAGCGCGAAAGCGCCGAGGAGGAGGCGCGCGTCGTCATCAAGCCGCTCGAGCAGAAGGGCCGTCGCCGCCGCGCCGACGAGGGCGGCACCGCCCTCGACTTCTCCATCGAACGCAAGGAGAACGGCAACGGCGACGTCTGGTACGAGGTCACTGGACGCAAGCCGGAACGCTGGGTGCAGCAGACCAACTTCGACAACGACGAGGCCGTCGGCTACCTGGCCGACCGTCTCGCCAAGCTCGGCGTGGAGGACGAACTGCGCCGCAAGGGCGCCAAGCCGGGCGACGAGGTGCGCATCGGCAAGGGCGACCGCGCCGTCGACTTCGACTGGGACCCGACCATCGCCGCCGGCGCGGAGATGCTCGACGGCACGCCGCTCGGCGCCCGCGGCAAGGACCTGCGCCTCGAGGCCGACGCCCCCGGCGCACGCCGCCGCACCAACGCGGAACGCCGTCGCGAATACCACGAGATGATGGACGCGAAGGCCGCCGTGCGCGAGGCGATGATGGCGGAACGCAAGGCCGGACACTGGGCCGACCCGTCCATCGACGACGACCGCCACGACGAGAAGAGTCTCTTCGGCCGCGGCGAGGAAACACAGGGCGAGTAGAACGGCGACCATGTCCACACCATCGCAGGCCGAGATCCGCCGGCGCATCGCCGAGGCGGAGACCATCGTCGTCAAAGTGGGGTCCAGCTCGCTGACCACGCCGGACGGGCATCTCGACGCCGGCCGGATCTCCGCGCTCGTCGCCGCGCTCGCGGCGACGCACCTCATGGGCGCGCGCGTCGTGCTCGTCTCGTCCGGCGCCATCGCCGCCGGCTTCGGTCCGCTCGGCTTCGAGACGCGGCCTTCGGACGTCGCCACCCAGCAGGCCACCGCTGCCGTGGGGCAGGGCCTGCTCATGGCCCGCTACGAGGCGGCGTTCGGCCGCTACGGCGTACGCGTGGGGCAGATCCTCATCACCGCCGAGGACACCATCCGCGCCACCCAGTACCGCAACGTGCAGCGTACGCTGGGACGGCTGCTCGACCTGGGCGTGGTGCCGATCATCAACGAGAACGACTCCCTCGCCTCCAACGAGATCCGCTTCGGCGACAACGACCGCCTCTCCGCGCTCGTCGCGAACCTGGTGAGGGCCGACGCGCTCGTCCTTCTCACCGACGTGGACGGCCTCTACACCGCGCCGCCGAGCGAACCGGGCTCGCGCCGCATCGCCTACGTGCCGAACGTGGTGGACGCGCTCGGCGAGGTCAAGGTGGGCGGCACCGGATCGAAGGTCGGCACCGGAGGCATGGTCACCAAACTCGAGGCGGCGCGCGTGGCCGCCGTCTCCGGCATCCCCGCCGTGCTCACCAGCGCGGCGAACGCCGGCCCCGCCCTCATGGGCGACCCGGTGGGCACCGTCTTCGCGCCGGTCAAGCAGCGCGGATCCGCACGACGCCTGTGGATCGGCTTCGCCGCCGAACCGCGCGGCACCATCATCGTGGACGAGGGCGCCGCGGCCGCCGTGCGCGGCGGACTGGCCTCCCTGCTCGCCGCGGGCGCCGTGGAGGTGCGTGGCGCGTTCTCCGCCGGCGACCCGGTGTGGATCGACGCGGAGGACGGCACGCATCTGGCGCGCGGACTCGCCGGCTACGACTCCGAGGAGGTGCCGCGGATGCTCGGCCGCAACACCGCGCAGCTCAAGCGCATCCTCGGCGAGGAGTACACGCATCCGCTCGTGCACCGGGACAACCTCGTGCTGGTGTAGGTGAGCCAGGCGTCCCCGCACATGGGAGGGAAGGCTGTTCAGAACCGGTAGTACCTCTTCGCGTTGCCGACGAACAACATGTCCTGTTCGCCGGGGGAGAGGGTCTCCACGCAGCGCGCGTAGGCGTGCACCAGGTCGAGGTATGAGCAGTGCAGCTTGTCGACGGGGAAGTTCGACGCGAACATGGTCTTGTCGATGCCGAACGCGTCGAGCGTCGTGTAGATACCGGGCTTGATGCTTTCGATGGTCCAGTAGTGGTCCATCGATGGTTGACCGGAGATCTTGATCACGCAGTTGTCGCGCTTGCCGAGTTCATACAGGCCGTTCTTCCACAGCCGCCATCCGGCCGGATCGCGGTCGGCCCACATGCCCATGTGGTCGATGATGAACAGCGTGTCCGGATGCGCGTCGATCACCTCGCATGCGCGCGCGAACTGCGTGGGGTACAACTGCATGTCGAAGCTGAGATCGTGGCCGGCGAGCAGGTCGAGTCCGTTCAGCCATTCCGGATCGTCCATGTACGCCATGTCGACGTACCGGTAGAGCGGATGCGGATGCATGTTGAGGTTCTGCCGCACGCCGCGCAGATGCGGGTGGTCGAGTTCGCGTTCGAGCGTTTCGGCGAAGTCGGGGGAGGAGAGATCACCGCCGCCGACGATCATGACCGGCAGGCCGGTCTCCTCGCTCTGCCGTTCCACGTCGGCGATTTCCGCGACCGGATCGTCGGCGTTGGCCTGCACGTGCACGGCGCCGACCACGCCGATGGTGCTGCCGTGCACCTCGTCGAGCAGGTCGGACGCCACGTAGTCGCCGGCCTGGAACAGCGGATCCCATGGTCCTTCGAAGGTGAGGGCCTTGGATGGGTTGAACCAGGAGTAGAGGTCGGTGTGCATGAGGTGCACGTGCGTGTCGATGAAGGGACGGGGCGCGGCTTCGTGCTCCGGGGTTTCGGGGATGATGGTGTACATGCGGCCGGGTACCGGCCGTTGGTAATCCTCGCCGAGCGTCATTGGTCGTGCTCCTTGGATTCGGAATGTGGTTGGCCGCGCCGAACGCCCTCTCCGTGGAGGGGGCGCGGGATGGAGAGGGCGGTGCGTCGGGTCTTCGGCGGCGACGAAGACCCGACGCACCGCCACGGATCACAGCACGGAGCGGGTGTCGTTGTCGTAGTTGTTCCGTCCCTGACCGGTGGCTGCAGTGGTGCCGCCGTCGACGGGGACGACGAGGCCGGTGAGGTAGGAGGCGCCGGGGGAGGCGAGGAACAGCGCGAGGTCGGCGCAGTCTTCGGGCTTGCCGGTGCGGCCGAGGGCGACGCGTTCGATGTAGGGCCTGAGGCGTTCGGGGTCGGTCCAGACCTCCTTGTTGATGTCGGTTTCGATGAAGGCGGGGGCGAAGGCGTTGATGCGGACGCCGTACCGGCCGTAGTCGAGGGCGACGCAGCGGACGAAGCCGTTCATGGCGTGCTTGGTGGAGTTGTAGGCGGTCTGGCCCCAGTCGCCGTAGAGGCCGGAGACGGAGGTGTCGACGACGATGTTGCCCTTGGTCTCCTTGAGATAGGGGAGGGCCTCCTTGGTGAGGTAGAAGAGGCCGTCCATGTTGACGGAGAAGAGCTTGTGCCAGACGTCGTCGGAGACGTTCTCGATCTCGCCGCCTTCGAAGATGCCGGCGTTGGAGACGACGACGTCGAGGCGGCCGAATTCGTCGACGACGTCCTGGATGAGGTCGTGCACCTGGTCGTGCCTGGAGACGTCGGTGATGTGGGTGCGGCCGTGCTCGTAGCCGGCGACGGTCTCCTCGAGCGGGGCCTGGCGCAGGCCGACGGCGACGACGGTGGCGCCGTTGTCGAGGAAGCCGCGGGTGATGGCGCGGCCGATGCCGGTGCCTCCGCCGGTGACGATGACGACCTTGCCGGTGAAGTCGTAGGAATTAGCGGTCATGGTTGGGGATTCTCCGTTGGTCATTCGCCGAGTTGTCGTCGACTACGCTGTCCGATTCCTGTGCTCATCGCATAGTATAGGAGGGAATGGGCGGTGGTCCCATATATAGGGACGGTGGTTCAGGGAAATACGCCTGGAACGTCATCGATGACATTGCGATATTCCACATATAGGGACGGCATTCCATGACTGGTACAGTGACGGGTGTCGTCGATTCAAGACGCCGCGACATCGCGGTATCGATGCAACGAAGCGTCACGAATGCGACTTCATAACCCGGAACACCGGTTCGGAACAACACGAGGACGGACATTATGGCATTGGCTCCATCACTGAAGCTGCCCACGATCACGCACATCCGCGCGTACGGCATGGGCGGCGCCGCGGCCAAGGTACACGGCCAGGGCGGCGGTGACTACCACGATCAAGGCAAGGACCACTGGATCGACGATCATATCGCGACGCCGATGAGCAAATACGAGGAGTACAAGCAGTCCCGTCAGTCCTTCGGCATCAACGTGCTCGGCACGCTCGTCGTGGAGGTCGAGGCCTCCGACGGCACCACCGGCTTCGCCATCTCCACCGCCGGAACGGTCGGCTGCTTCATCGTCGAGCACCACCTGTCCCGCTTCGTCGAAGGCAAGCGTGTGGACCAGATCAAGCTGATCCACGACCAGATGCTCAACGCCACCCAGTACTACTCCGGTGGCGGCGGGGTCGTCATCAACACGATCTCCTGCGTGGATCTGGCCCTCTGGGACCTCTACGGCAAGGTCGTCAAGCTCCCCGTCTACAAGCTGCTCGGCGGCGCCGTGCGCGACGAGATCCGCTTCTACGCCACCGGCGCACGCCCGGACCTCGCGCAGAAGATGGGCTTCATCGGCGGCAAGATGCCGACCCACTGGGGTCCCGCCGACGGCGACGAAGGCATCGCCAAGGACATCGCCACCCTCAAGGAGATGCGTGAGCGCGTCGGCGACGACTTCTGGCTGATGTTCGACTGCTGGATGAGCCAGGACGTCAACTACGCCACCAAACTGGCGCACGCGGCGGTCCCCTACAGGCTGAAGTGGCTGGAGGAGTGCTTCCCTCCCCAGCAGATCGAGTCCTACCGTGAGCTCAAGAGGAACATGCCGAAGGGCATGCTCATGACCACCGGCGAGCACACCGGCACGCTTGAGGGCTTCAAGGAGCTCTCCGAAGCCGGCGTGGACATCCTGCAGCCCGACGTCGGCTGGTGCGGCGGCGTGACCTCGCTGTGCGAGATCGCGGCCGTGGCCAAGTCCCGCGGCCAGCTCGTGGTGCCCCACGGCTCCTCCGTGTACTCGCACCACGCGGTCATCACGTTCACCAACACGCCGTTCAGCGAGATGCTCATGACCTCGCCGCACGCCGACTACGTCCGCCCGCAGTTCGACCCGGTCCTCATCGACGAGCCGGTGCCGCACGATGGCGTCATCACCGCCGAGGAGCTCGACAAGCCCGGCTTCGGCGTCGAGCTCAACCGCGACTGCCCGCTCGAGCGTCCGTTCGAGCACTGATCCGAGTCCGATGGGCTACGGCACTCACCACCAAGGATCTCCAATGACATCCCTACCTCATAACGCGTTCAAGCAGGCCATCAAGGAAGGCAGGCCGCAGTACGGCCTGTGGATGGCCTCCGCCTCGCCGACCATCGCCGAGATCTCCGCCGACGCCGGCTACGACTGGATGCTCGTCGACGGCGAGCACGGCCCGTACGACCTCAACACCATCCTCGACGTGCTGCGTGCCGTCGCCCCATACGACGTCACGCCCATCGTGCGTCCCGCCGCCGCCGACCCGGTGCTCATCAAGCAGGTGCTCGACCTTGGCGCCCAGACGCTGCTGCTGCCCATGGTCAACACCAAGGAAGAGGCCGAGCTCATGGTCAAGGCCGTGAACTACGCGCCCGAAGGCATTCGCGGCGTGGGCTCGCCGATCGCGCGCTCCGGCCGCTGGGGGCGCATCCCCCACTATATGCGCGACGCCGGGAACGAGATCTGCCTGCTCGTGCAGGTCGAATCCCGGGAGGCGCTCGACGACATCGAGGGGATCGCCTCCGTGGACGGCATCGACGGCATCTTCATCGGCCCCGCCGACCTGTCCGCATCGCTCGGCCACCCGGATGACGCCGCGGCCATCATGGACCGGATCCACCACGCGTTCGACGTGATCAAGGCCCACGGCAAGGCCATCGGCTCGCTCGCGTTCGACCGTCCGACCGTGGAGAGGTTCTACGAGTGGGGCGCCACCTTCGTGGCCGTGGCCGGCGACACCGACCTCTACGTGCGCGCGCTGGCCGCCGACATCGCCCAATACAAGGGCTGACTGAGAGAGCGGCGGCTGTTCCCGCGCCGCCGCCCTCTCGTCGAAGGCGGGAACGTGGCGAGGTCCATCGGCTAAGGTGGGACGGTATGGCAGAGAACACAGTGCGCATCGAAGCGCAGACCGCGGCACCCGCCGGCACCCGCACGCTCGTCCACGGCATCATGGTCGTCCGGGCCGTGGCCGCCGGCGCATCGTCGCTGCGATCCGTGGTGGAGGCGACCGGACTGAGCCGCAGCACCGCCCACCGTCTCATCCAGACCCTGCGCGTCGAACGGTTCCTTCGCGAAAACGCCGATGGCGGCCTGCAGCTCGGCCCCGCCCTCATCGAACTCGGCTTCCAGGCGCTCGACAGCGTCTCCCTGCAGACCATCGCCCATCCCATCCTCGTCGACCTCGCCCGGCAGGCCAAGGACACCGTGCACCTCGCCGTCGAGGACTCCGGCATGGCGCTCTACCTCGACAAGATCCACGGCACGCGCGGCATCGAAATCCGCTCGTGGATCGGCGCCCGCATGCCGCTCACCTACACCGGCATCGGCAAGGCGCTGCTCATCGACTCCCCCGAACGCTGGCGCGGCCAGTACGTGCAGGACCGCAACCTCACCGGCCGAGACCACGAACACGACTACGCCGACGAATCCGCCTTCTCCGCCGCCATGGCCACATTCGCCAGGCAGGGCTTCGCCTACGACCTCGAGGAGAACGAGCCCGGCGTGCGCTGCGTCTCCGCCCCCGTGCGCGACGGTCGCGGCAAGACCGTCGCCGCCATCTCCGTCTCCGCCGCGCTGCCGTTCATGCCGCCCAAGCGCATGAAGGCCCTCGGTCCGGTGGTGATGGACGCCGCCGCCCGTATCAGCGCGGAGCTGGGCTATCACACCGCCAACAACGATTCCATCGGCTGAGCCGGCGGGACGGCGCGTTCCCCGCCGGCGGCCCGCCGCGGCACGGCCCTGAAAACCATTGCCGTTCTCGTTCCCCGGGTTTATTGTGGGAGCCATGACTATGGCTCAATGGCAGACTCTCTCCGACCGCATCAACCATGTGACCCCGAGCGCCACGCTCGCCGTCGACTCCAAGGCGAAGGCCATGAAGGCCGCCGGACTCGACGTCATCGGCTTCGGCGCCGGCGAACCCAACTTCCCGACGCCCGACTACGTCGTCGACGCCGCCGCGGCCGCCTGCCGCGACCCGAAGAACTACAAGTACACGCCCACCCCGGGCCTGCCCGAGCTGCGCCGCGCCATCGCCGACAAGACGCTGCGCGACTCCGGCTACGAGGTCGCGCCGGAGCAGGTCGTCGTCACCAACGGCGGCAAGCAGGCCGTCTACTCCACGTTCCAGATCCTCCTCGACGAAGGCGACGAGGTCATCATCCCCACCCCGTACTGGACCAGCTACCCGGAGGCCGTCAAGCTCGCCGGCGGCGTGCCGGTCGAGGTGTTCGCCGGCGCCGACCGCGGCTTCGAGCCGGACCTCGCGGCCATCGAGGCCGCCCGCACCGAACGCACGAAGGCCATCATCGTGAACTCCCCGAACAACCCCACCGGCGCCGTGTGGAGCGCCGAGACCATCAAGGGCATCGCCGCATGGGCCATCGAGCACCACGTGTGGGTCATCTCCGACGAGATCTACGAGCACCTCAACTACGACGACGCGAAGACCACGTACATCGGCGCCGCCGTGCCCGAGGTGCGCGACCAGCTCATCGTGCTCAACGGCGTGGCCAAGACCTACGCCATGCCCGGCTGGCGCGTCGGCTGGCTCATCGCCCCCGAGCCGGTCGCCAAGGCCGCCGCCAAGCTCCAGGGACACATGACCTCCAACGTGGCCAACGTCTCCCAGCGCGCCGCCATCGCCGCCGTCTCCGGCCCGCTTGACGCCGTGTACACGATGCGCGAGGCGTTCGACGTGCGCCGCAAGGCCATCGTCGCCGCGTTGAACGACATCGAGGGCGTGCACTGCCCGACGCCGACCGGCGCGTTCTACGCGTTCGCCGACATCACCGCGCTGCTCGGCAGGCCGCTCGGCCCGAACGGCACCGTCTCGCAGTCCTCCTCCGAATTCGCCGCCGCCCTGCTCGACGAGGCGCACGTCGCCGCCGTGCCCGGCGAGGCGTTCGGCGCGCCCGGCTACCTGCGCTTCTCCTACGCGCTGGCCGACGACCAGCTTGCCGAGGGCATGCGCCGCATGAAGGCATACGTCGAAGCCTGACCCTCCTCTCGGCGAGGGCGACGGACGGGACGCCGTCCATATCCCGACATGCCGTGACAACCGTTGGAATCCCGTGGTTTCACCACGGGATTTCCTGTATGTGGACACCATGAATTGACGAAATCAAGGGGAGTCGCTACACTATCTGCTTGGCGGTTTTCGCCGTGGCGAAGCGTTCCTTCGGGACGTGGAACCGAGGTGAAGTTCACCTAGGGAAGTGGCGCAATTGGTAGCGCAACGGTCTCCAAAACCGTAGGTTGTGGGTTCGAGTCCCGCCTTCCCTGCCAAGTTATGACGAATACCCCAAGCGAAGGATGATTATGGCGAAGGCTAGCAAGAGCGAAAAGGTCGTCAAGCCGAACGTCTTCATGCGCATCGGTCTGTTCATCAAGCAGATCATCGACGAGCTTCGCAAGGTCGTTACCCCGACTGCCAAGGAACTGTTCTTCTGGTCCCTCGCCGTCTTCATCTTCGTGCTGCTGCTGATGGCTCTGGTCACCGGCATGGACTTCGGTCTGGGCAAGCTTACGCTGTGGGTGTTCGGCTGATCGTATCCCGAACGAACAACACGAATCCCGAAGGTGAAATCGCATGAGTGATGAAGTGAATCTCGAGAACCTCGACGCTTTGCCCGACCTGCCGGAGACCGAACCGGTCGAGGCCGCCGCTGCGAACGCCGAAGAGGCTCCTGCGGTTCCCGTCGCCTCCGAACCGGCTTCCGAAGACGCCGCCGAAGCGCCGGTCGCGTCCGTCGAATCCGCTCCCGCCCTCAACCTCGACGAGGACGAGGAGACCGAGACCAACGAATCCGAGCAGGCCGAGGCCACCGACGCCGGCCAGGCCGCCGTCGAAGCCTTCTCCAAGGAGCTGCGCACCCTCGAAGGCAAGTGGTACGTGCTGCACACCTACTCCGGCTACGAGAAGCGCGTCAAGACCAACGTCGAATCCCGCATCCAGTCCTTCGGCCTCGAAGACAAGATCTTCCAGATCGAAGTGCCGATGGAGGAAGTCGAGAAGCACACGGACAAGGGCAAGAAGGTCATCACCCGCGTGCGCGTCCCCGGCTACGTGCTCATCCGCATGTGGCCCGACGAGAACGCCCGCCGCATCGTGCGCGAGACCGAAGGCGTGACCGGTTTCGTCGGCCCCACCAAGGATCCGGCCCCGCTCAGCCGCAAGGAGGTCGTCGCCATGATGGCCCCGATGATCGCCTCCGAGGCGCTCAAGAAGGCCGGCGACAAGCCCGCCGCCGCCAAGAAGCGCACCATCGAGGTCTCCTACGCCATCGGCGATCAGGTCACCGTCACCGACGGCCCCTTCGCCACCATGGCCGCCGTCGTCTCCGACGTCGAGCCCACCACCCAGAAGCTCACCGTGCTCGTGTCCATCTTCGGCCGCGATACGCCGGTGGAGCTTGGCTTCAACCAGGTCGAAAAGCTGGACTGAAATCCAACGATGGAGCGTTAGCTTCGTTGCTCCTCGGTCGACGTACCTTTGTACGCCTTCCTTCGGTGCGCCTCGCTACCGCACGCATCGTTGAATTCCGGTGATGTGTCATAAGAATCCCCGCACCCGCACGGTGCGGGGATTTCTCGTTTCCGGGCCCGCATCCACGGCGTGTCGCCGGTCTGGCTTCGGTGGCAATATTAGAAAGTTCGTGTCTGGAGGGGAGACCCGCTAGCACAGCACAGCAATATAAGTTGCGGGAGGAGACCGTACGGGCCTCCGCGGCGGCAGCGCCGGGGAGACGAACGGCGACCGGTCGCACCGCGTTATAGAAAGAAGAACCATCACATGGCTCCCAAGAAGAAAGTCTCCGCGCTGATCAAGCTGCAGATTCAGGCTGGCAAGGCCAACCCGGCCCCGCCGCTGGGTCCTGCGCTCGGTTCGCACGGCGTCAACATCATGGACTTCTGCAAGGCGTACAACGCCCAGACGCAGGACAAGATGGGACAGGTGATCCCGGTCGAGATCACCGTCTACGAAGATCGTACCTTCACCTTCGTGCTGAAGACCCCTCCGGCGGCTGCGCTGCTGAAGAAGGCCGCCGGCATCGAGAAGGGCACCGAGAACCCGCTGACCCACAAGGTCGGCTCCGTCACCAAGGCTCAGGTCCGCGAAATCGCCGAAACGAAGATGGCCGACCTGTCCGCGCGTGATATCGAAGCCGGCATGAAGATCATCGAAGGCACCGCCCGCTCCATGGGCATCACGGTGACCGACTGATAAGGAGAAGGACAGATGGCTAAGCATTCCAAGAAGTACCGTGAGGCGGCCGAGAAGGTCGATCGCAACAACCTGTACACCCCTGACCAGGCCATCGCTCTGCTCAAGAGCATGCCGGCGCGCAACTTCGACGAGACCGTCGAGGCCGTGCTCCGCCTGAACGTCGACCCGCGCAAGGCCGACCAGCTGGTCCGCGGCACCGTGAGCCTGCCTCACGGCACCGGCAAGACCGTCAAGGTCCTGGTGTTCGCGCGTGGCCCGCAGGCCACCGCCGCCCAGGAGGCCGGCGCCGACATCGTCGGCGACGACGACCTGATCGCCAAGGTGCAGGGCGGTTTCCTCGACTTCGACTCCGTCGTCGCCACCCCGGACATGATGGGCAAGGTCGGCCGTCTCGGCCGCGTGCTCGGCCCGCGTGGCCTCATGCCGAACCCGAAGACCGGCACCGTCACCATGGACGTGGCCAAGGCCGTCAAGGACATCAAGGGAGGCAAGATCGAGTTCCGCGTCGACAAGCACGGCAACCTCTCCTTCCTCATCGGCAAGGCCTCCTTCGATGAGACCGCGCTGGACGAGAACTTCCACGCCGTGGCCGAAGAGGTCAAGCGTCTGAAGCCGTCCACCGTGAAGGGCCGCTACATCACCAAGGCGACCATCACCTCCACGATGGGCCCCGGCATCCCGGTCGACACCGCCGCGATCGCCTGATTTTCTCAGGCATCCCCGCATCAGGGGACGCGAACGTGTGACGGGCCAAGCCCGGTGATACGCCAAGACCCCCGGTTCCGTACGGAACCGGGGGTCTTCCCGTATCCGGGCGCGTCGGACGCCATCGAAGCCGCCCGACGACGCGTCCCTACGCGGCCCGCATGCGCCCCAACGCGATGGCGGTGGTGAGCACGTACGCCTCGCGCGGATCGGTGGCGTCCCAGCCGGTCGAATCGGCCGCACGCTTCAGACGGTAGCGCACCGTGTTCGGATGCACGTTGAGCGTGCGCGCCGTCGTCTCCAACGAACCGCCCGAAGCGAGGAACGTGGAGACGGTGACCATCGTCGGATCGTCCGGATTGTCGCCGTGCCCGCCGGCGAGCGACGCGTACACCACGTCGACGAGCTCGCGTTTCGCGTCCTCGTCGCCCAACAGCGCACGTTCCGGCAGCGCGTCCTCCGCGCGCAACGGTGCGGCCGCGCGGCGACGCCGCGCCGCGCCGGACGGGCCGTCCGGCGCGGCCGGGACCAACGCGGGGGCCGCGGCAACCGTCGCCAGCGCCGCCCCCAACGTCGCCTTCGCACCGGACACGCCGTGACGCACCGGTCCCAGACACAACGGGGTCCGGGCGACGTCGAACGCGTCCGCCATCGCCGTGCACGCCACCTCCGGACTGCCTGCCGCCTCGACGCGGACCACCGCCGCGACGACGCCGTCATGCACGCCGCGGATCGGCGAGGAGCCGCCCAGATCGGACACCGCGGCGTCCACCGCGGCGAGCGCGCCCGCCGCGTTCACGGCCGGACGGCCGGCCACCGCGAAACAGGGGACGTCGCCGTCCCAACCCAGCACGCGCAGCAGCGAGGCCACGCGGGCGTCATCCAGACCCGAGGCGAGGCTTTCGAACGCCACGGCGGTCAGCAGGTCGCGTGCGTCCCGGTCGTTCGTATGGGTCTTCCCGCCGTCCGTCCCGTCGCGGCCGTCCGCCGGCGCATCGGAGCCGTATCCGGCCAGCAACCCCAGAAAATCAGACATACGCATCAGTGTAGTTCGGCCGGCCGTGGCGCGGGAGCGCGGGAATCACGCCAGAACGTGAGCAGCAGGAAACCGAAGCAGAACGCCACCGGCAGCATGTGCCGCTCGAAGTTGTTCGCCGGCGCGGTGATCATCACGCCCATGAGCAGCAGCAGCGGCAGATGCCAGGCGAGTGCGCGCCAACGGCGCAGGATTACCTCGGCGGCACCCACCAGCAGCGTGGCGATCACGTAGAAGTTGCCGTGGATGGGCCAGCCGAGCACCGGCACGGCGCTCCACGCGTCCGCGGCGCCCGCCACCGCGGCGCGCCAGTCATGGTCGTAGTACTTGATCCACGTGGAGTTCACCTGCACGTAGTCGCTGTCCACGTAGTAGGTCATGGCCACGTACGGCTGGTCGGCGATGTCGAAGTAGCCGAAGCATTTCGCCATGAGCGCGTCCGCGGCGATCACCGGGCTGGCCTTGACGATCTCGAGCCACGCCTGGTTGAACCCGTCCATGTCCTGCGGCTGCACGGAACGCCACTTGTAGCTCACCTTCTTCGATTGGATGCCGGACGATTTCACCGGGTCCGCGTCCTGCGGGAAGTAGGCGTCGGCCATCTGGTCGAGGTTGAAGACGGGGGAGAGGTTCCTCACGGCGGAGCTCGGGATGGAGTCCGGGTCGCGTTCGGCCACGCGGGCGATCATCTGCAGCTGCACGCCGCGGCTTTCGATGGGGTCGCCGCCGATGATCGCGCCGGAGCCGATGGCCAGCGAGATGCCGCCGTGGATGAGGATGGTGGGCAGCAGCAGCGCCGTCACGTACGTGGTCCAGCGGCGTCGGTCGGCGGCGATGGCGAGCACGAACTCGAAGACGAGCACGTACCAGGCGTATTTCGCGGAGATGAGCATGACGGCGTTCGCGGCCGTGAACGCGAGCAGTGTGCGGCGGGGGAGGCGCGCAATCGGCACGGCGAGGCGGCCGGACGGGACGGTCGCGTCGGAACGGCCATGCCGGAGGAATCGGAATCGGCCGAGCCGGCCGGACCAGGCGGACAGGGGACGGCCTCCCCGCGCGGAGGCGCGGGTGTCGTCGCGGGCGTCGTGCGTGGCGTGCAGCTCGTACCAGATGCCGAACGCCCAGAGGAACGCGAACGCGAACACCGGCGACTTCGTCAGCGAGATGGTGGAGAACACGGCCAGCGGGCAGACGAGGAAGAACAGGATGATCGCCACGCGCGCGCCCGCGTGCGCGGCCTGCGGCGGCAGGGTGGCGCGCACGCCGAGCTCCGGGCGGCCGAAGCGGCGCGGCCGGAGGTTCACGCCGCGCTCCGGATGCTGGAAGTCGGTGCGGTCCACATAGCCGGCGCGGCCCGCGCGGCCCGGACGCCCCGCCCGGCGCAGCCACGGCATGTTGAGGAACCGGTGCGCGGTGGCGGTGACGCAGCCCACCGCGAAGAGGAACTGGACGGCGGCCAGGACCACGATGCCCCAGTCGTTCGAATCGGTGAGGTAGCGGGACGCGGCCATGACGGACCCGTAGAACAGGGTGAGCACGATGTTGTGCTGGTCGGTGAGATAGGTGGGGTCCGAGGGCCACATGTAGTGGGCAGTGGGGTAGATGTCCATCGGTGCGAACGAGAAGAAGCCGATGTACGGCTGCTTGAGTCCGGTCCACTGGTTCCAGGCCCAGCTGAACTCGCGCGCCTGGCTCCGCAGGTCCGCGCCGAACGCGGCGAGCAGCGTGGTGGGCGCCCACAGCCAGCCGAGGAACAGGATGACGCCGATCTTCCAGCGCGCGTCCGTGCCGCGCACGATCCAGCGTTGGACCACGGCCCCCGCGCGGTGCAGTCCGGTGCGTACGGCGCGTGCGATGCGGTGTGTGCGGCCGTCGGTCCGTGCGGTTTGCTTGTCTTCCGACGACGTGCGCCCGGTGACGTCGCGGCCGTCGTGTCCGTCGCGTCGTCCATGGACGCGACGGCCGAGCAGCGGTTCGCGTCGTCCCACGCGCACGATCGCCGCGACGATGGCGAGGTAGACGACGAACGCGACGACGCCGTACGCCGCGTTCACCCAGTTGAAGTTGGCGAGGGAGGAGTCGTCCCAGTAGAGCGGTCCCACGGCGGTGCACCAGGCGAGCCACAGGCACGCGGCCACCGCCAGCGCCCACCGCGCGGCCGCGGCCACGCGCGCCGGACGTGTCGGCCGCGCCGGATCCGTCGGATTCGCGGCGGAGGCGCGTACGGACGTGGAGGGATGTTCGACGGGATTGCTCATAGGGCAGTATTCTACCGGTGGCCGTCCGCCCGGGTCATGGCGGACGTTGACGGTTTTTTGACGCCCGCAGCGGCGCGGCATAGGATGTTGACCATGATCTCACTGTTGAAGGTCGCAGCGCCGCGACTGGACAAGACCCGCGAAGAGGCGGACAAGGTCGTCTCCTACGACCAATTGGATTCGACGCACGCCGAGGCCCGCCGCATGCTGGAACGCGGCGAGGTCGTGCTCTCCTCGGAGCGCGGCATCCCCGCCACCGTGATCGCCGCGGACTATCTGAGCAATGCGCTCGTGCGGTTCGGCCGCCAATGGATCTGCGCGCCGGGCCGTTCGCTCACCGCCACGGTGGTCTTCCCCGTGCCGGCCGAGGTGGTGGACGACGAGATGGTCAACGGCTGGCTCGCGATCATCACGCAGCTGGCGGCCCTGGACGCGCTGGAGGGCGCCATCGACGCGTGCGGCGCGCTGCCGTGCGGTGACGACTTCGGGTTCACGCTCAAATGGCCGGACGACATCTACTGCCACGGGCTCAAAATCGGCGGCACGGTCGCGGAGACGATGCCGGTGCCGGGTGACGGGGAGACGCGCGCGCTGACGTGCAGCGTGGGCGCGAACCTGTTCATGCCGGCGGACCGGCTGCCCACGGCGAAGGCCACGTCGCTGCAGATGAACGTGGCGCCCCTGCCGCCCGTCGACGAGCTGCGCGACGAGATCATCTCCCGGTTCGTCGCGTCGATGCGCACGCGTCTGTCCGATTTCATCGCGATGCCGGTGGTGCAGTCGTCGCGTCTGCGTTCCGAGATGCGGCACGTGTGCTGGATGAAGGGCCGCGTGGTGGACGCGCAGCTGGTGGACGGTTCGAGCGTGCACGGCGTGGTGACGTCGCTCAACGACGACGCCTCGCTGAACGTGCGCACCGATTCCGGTGAGGAACGGGCGCTGCTGGCCAGCGAGGTGGGTGTACTGCGATGATCGCGGTTCCCGATTCTTCCGGATGGGAAATCGGGAACCGGGGTCGGTCAGAGTCGGGCGAGACCCGCGGCGACGAGGGAGGCGACGACGGCCTTGACGGCGTCGCCGATGACGAAGCCCATCGAGGCGAGGGCCACGGCGGCGAGGGGCGCGCCGGTCATCGCGGACTGGACGATGAACCCGAACGCGTAGACCACCACGACGCCACCGAGGACGCTCGCGGCGAGATAACGCACGGCGGTGAGGGCCGTCGCCTTGATGTCGCGACCGTTCGACCGGCCCTTGACCAGCGCGATGACGACCACGCCGGGCAGGAAGCCGAGCAGGAAGCCGGCGCTCGGGCCGAACAGCGCCATGATGGAGGAGCCGCCCGCGAACACGGGCAGGCCGGCCGCGCCGGCGGCCAGATAGGCGGCGACGGACGCGCCGGCCTGCCGCCAGGTGAGCATGAGCCCGGCGAGCATCACCACGAAGGTCTGCAGGGTGATCGGCACGGGCGTGCCGGGGATCGGGATGGCGCCGGCGGCGGACGACACCCACAGGAGCGCGAAGAACAGGGCGGGCTTCCAGGAGGCGCCGGCGGCGCGGCGGGCGACGGCCGCGGCCCTCGAGGCGGCGGTACGGGAGGTGGCTGGGGTGTTGGACTGCATGATGGTTCCCTTCTCGCGCGGGGCGCGTCGCCCCGGCTGGTCATGCCGCCGTCCGGGGCGACGCGCGATGGCGTGCGCCCGGCTCCCGGCTCCAGGTACGGCCGGGCCGGCGGTGTTGTCACCGAGGATAAATCCGCGAAGCTACGGTGACGTTTGTGGAAGGTAACAAAAGTTCGACGCCGGTTTTGTAGACGATTCGTTTGAAAGCGTCAAGAAATGAGAGCACAATCCTGACGGTATGGGGACTATCGTCAAGAAACTGCTCATCGCCAACCGTGGCGAGATCGCCCTGCGCGTGGTGAGGACCGCACGTGAGATGGGCATCGCCACCGTGGCCGTGTACGCCGAACAGGACCGCGACTCGCAATACGTCGACCTCGCGGACGAGGCGTACCTGCTGCCCGGCGACACCTATCAGGACACGTATCTCAACCAGGACCTGCTCGTGGACCTCATCCACCGGTCCGGCGCGGACGCCGTCCACCCGGGCTACGGCTTCCTCTCCGAGGTGCCGGAGTTCGCCGCCAAGGTCGAGGCGGCCGGCGCCATCTGGGTGGGTCCGCACCACACCGCGCTCACCGAGCTCGGCGACAAGATCACCGCGCGCCGCGTGGCAATGCGCGCCAAGGTGCCGCCGGTGCCCGGCCTGTCCGAATCGGTCAGGGACATCCGCACGCTGCTCGACTTCGCGCACACGCACGGCTACCCGATCATGATGAAGCGCACCGACGGCGGCGGAGGCCATGGCATCACCGTGGTGCGCGACGACGAGGAGCTGCGCCGCTTCTACACCAACCACGACGCGCTCGAAGGCGGCGACCTCGACGAATACTTCATCGAGAAGTTCATCGACAAGGCGCGTCACGTCGAGACGCAGTCCGGCCGCGACTCCCACGGTGACTTCACCGTCTACTCCACGCGCGACTGCTCGCTGCAGCGGCGCAACCAGAAGCTCGTCGAGGAGGCGCCCGCCCCGTTCCTGCCGGACAAGGTCGTCGAGACCCTCAAGGAGTACTCCCGCCGCCTGTTCGAGACCGTCGGGTACACGGGCCTCGGCACCTGCGAGTTCATGGTCACGCCGAACGGCAAGGTCTACTTCCTCGAGGTGAACCCGCGCCTGCAGGTCGAACACACCGTCTCCGAGGAGGTCTCCGGCCTCGACCTCGTGCGCGAGCAGCTCGTCATCGCCGCCGGCGGGCACCTCACGTCCGCGCCCGAGCCGCGCGGCCACAGCTTCGAGCTGCGCATCACCTCCGAGGATCCGGCCACGAACCTCACGCCCTCCGCCGGCACGCTGGAGCGCATCGTCTGGCCGTCCGGCCCCGGCGTGCGCATCGACACCGGCGTGGTGGAGGGCGACACCGTCTCCCCGAAGTTCGATTCGATGATGGGCAAGGTCGTCGTCACCGCGCAGAACCGCCTCGACGCGGTCGCCCGCGTGCGTCGCGTCCTCGACGAGATGGTCATCGAGGGCGTGCCCACGCCGATCCCGCTGTTCAAGCAGGTCTTCCGCGACGACGCGTTCACCGCCGAACACGGCCACCCGTTCGACGTGAGCACGAAATGGCTGGAACGCACGTACCTGAACCGCGGCGCGGCCGCCGCCCGCGCCGGCCAGCCCGCCTCGCTCACCGCGGACACGGACGCCGGCAAGCCGGCGCCCACCGAGACGTTCGTCATCGAGATGAACGACCGCCGCGTCAAGCTCACCATCCCCGCGGACGTCGTCGACAACCTCACCGGCTCCGCCAGGGCGCGCGGCGCGCAACGGCCCACCCAGCCGCTGCGCGGCGCCGGCTCGCACGCCGCCGCCACGGCCCGCGCCGCCGACGACGGCGCGAAGTCGGGCGTCATCGCCTCCCCGATGCAGGCGGTCGTCACGCGCGTCAACGTGGCCCCCGGCCAGCAGGTGGCGAAGGGCGACCTGCTCGTCGTGCTGGAGTCCATGAAGATGGAGAACTACGTGTACGCGCCCGCGGCCGGCACGGTGACGAAGATCTTCGTCGGCCCCGCCGACGGCGTGGAGGCCGGTGACACGCTGGTCACGCTGGACGTGGTTGGGGCGTCCGGCTCGGCCGGCAAGCCGGCCTCCGCAGCCGCCGGAGCCGTCGGCGACAAGACGAAGGAGGCCTGAGATGACCGACATCGTGAACATGCCCGCCGTGCAGCAGGCCGTGAAACAGCGCGTGGAACGGTCTGCCGGAGCCGTGGAACACGGCGTGAAACAATCGGAGGCCTCGGCGTCGGCGGCGACCGCCGCGCCGGCCGCCAACGGACGCCAACCGCTGCGCGCCGCCGTCATCCGCGCCGCCGAACTCGCGCGCGACGCCGAGAACCGCGCGCGCGACAAGCAGCACGCCAAGCACAAGCGCACCGCGCGCGAACGCCTCGACCTGCTGTTCGACGCCGGCACCTTCGAGGAGATCGGACGCTTCCAGGGCGGCGACATCAACGCCGGCAAGGCCGGCTCCGCCGTCATCACCGGCTTCGGCCTCGTCTACGGACGCAAGGTCGCCGTCTACGCGCAGGACTTCTCCGTCAAGGGCGGCACGCTCGGCACCGCCGAAGGCGAGAAGATCTGCCACCTCATGGACATGGCCATCGCCCTGCGGATCCCGGTCGTCGCCATCGTCGACTCCGGCGGCGCGCGCATCCAGGAGGGCGTCGCCGCGCTCACCCAATACGGGCGCATCTTCCGCAAGACCTGCGAGGCCAGCGGCTTCATCCCGCAGATCTCCCTCATCCTCGGCCCCTGCGCCGGCGGCGCCGTCTACTGCCCGGCCCTGACCGACCTCATCATCATGACCCGCGAGAACTCGAACATGTTCGTCACCGGACCGGACGTGGTCAAGGCCGCCACCGGCGAGACCATCTCCATGGCCGACCTCGGCGGCGGCGACGTGCACAGCCGGAAATCCGGCGTCGCGCACTACCTCGGCGAGGACGAATCCGACGCCATCGACTACGCGCGCACCGTGCTCGCCTACCTGCCGTCCAACGCCGGCGAACAGCCGCCGGTCTACGCGTACGCCGCCACCCGCGCCGAACGCGACACCGCCAAGCGCCTCGCCGCCATCGTGCCCGACAACGACCGCCAGCCCTACGACATGATCGACGTGATCCGCTGCATCGTCGACTACGGCGAATTCGTGCAGGTGCACGAACGGTTCGCTGCCTCCGCGCTCGTCGGCTTCGCCTGCATCGACGGCCACCCCGTCGGCGTCGTCGCCAACCAGCCGAACGTCAACGCCGGCATCCTCGACGTCGACTCCTCCGAGAAGATCGCGCGCTTCGTGCGCCTGTGCGACGCGTTCAACCTGCCCGTCATCACCCTCGTGGACACGCCCGGCTACAAGCCCGGCGCCGAACAGGAGCACGCCGGCATCATCCGTCGCGGCGCCAAGGTCATCTACGCGTACGCCAACGCGCAGGTGCCGCTCGTCACCGTGGTGCTGCGCAAGGCGTTCGGCGGCGCATACATCGTGATGGGATCCAAGGCCATCGGCGCCGACATGAACTTCGCCTGGCCCAGCTCCCAGATCGCCGTGCTCGGAGCCGCCGGCGCGGTCAACATCATCCACCGCCACGACCTCGCCAAGGCCAAGGCCTCCGGCGGGGACGTGGAGGCGCTGCGCGCGAAGTACATCGCCGACTACGAATCCACCACCGTCAACGCGAACCTCTCGCTCGAACTCGGGCAGATCGACGCGATGATCGACCCCGAGCAGACGCGCGAGGCGATCGCCTCCTCGCTCGCCACCCTCGCCGGCAAACGCCGTGTGAGGCCGGTCGACAAGCACCATGGCAACCAGCCATTGTGACCCGCTCGGCAGGTCACAGCGCGAGGAGGACAGTCCAGTGGACTGTCCTCCGACGGAGCCATCCGCATGACGGAACGTAACCACAGACCTACGCAACAACCCGAAACGCAACACACAGATACACACAGATAGGAACACCAATGACCGCATTCTTCCTCAACCGCCTGGCCGCCGGCGAGCCGCACGCGCTCGCCTTCGCCGGACAATCCACGCCGTGGCCGTCCGCGCTCGCCGACCAGACCGCCGACCCCGACCTCGCCGACGCGCTCCACGCGCACGTCAAGGCCGCGGCGACCAAGCTCACCCCGGTGAACGCCGACCTGCTCGCCACCACCGGCAGGCCCGTCGACCTGTTCGGCTTCGAACCGAACCCGGCCCGCCTCGGCGCCGCCGCGGACGCCACCGCCTCCGTCGAAGGCATCGCCCTCACCCAGCTGGGCGCGCTCATCGACCTGCAGCACCTCGGCTACGACGTGGCCGCCGCCAAGCCGGCCGCCGTGCTCGGCCACTCGCAGGGCGTGCTCGCCGTGCACATGGTCAAGGCCATCGAAGCCGCCGGCTCCATCGAAGCCGCCGCGGACCAGATCGACGAGATCCTCGCCACCGCAGCCCTCATCGGCGCCGCCGGCACGCGCGCCGCCCGCGAACTCGCCCTCAACCCGCGCCACGGCGAAGCCACGCCGATGCTGTCCGTGCGCGGCGCCACCCGCGAACAGGTCGACCTGCTCGCCGCACGCGTGAACAACCCGCGCGGGCCCATCGCCGTCGCCGTGACCAACTCCGCCGACCACCACGTCATCTCCGGCTTCCCGGACGACCTCGCCGCCTTCGCCGTCGAAGTCGCCAAGGAGCACAGGAAGCAGGCCGCCCTGCGCGAAGGGAAGGTGCGCGGCGGCGCCGTGTTCGCGCCCGTCCTCGAATACCTCGACGTGACCCTGCCGTTCCACTCCCCGCTCATGAAGCCGGCCGTCGACCAGACCGTCGCCTGGGCGGAGACGTGCGGCTTCGACGCCGACCGCGCCCGCGCGCTCGCCGAGGAGGTGCTCCTCAACCACGTGGACTGGGCCTCCCGCGTGCGCGCCGCGCTCGAAGACAACGACCCCTCCACGCTGTGGATCGTGGACCTTGGCCCGGGCAACACGCTCGGCAAGCTCATCGGCAACGTGGCGCAGGGCACCGGCGTGGGCGTCGTCGAAGCCTCCACGCTGGCCGAACGCGCCGCGCTGTCCACCGCCACCGAGGAACCCTCCCGCACCCAGAACTGGAAGACGTTCGCCCCGCGCGTGGCCCACACGCCCGCCGGCGACCGCCTCGTCACCAAGTTCTCCGAACTCACCGGCAAGCCGCCGGTGCTGCTGCCCGGCATGACCCCCACCACCGTGGACCCGGAGATCGTGGCGGCCGCCGCGAACGCCGGCTACTGGGCCGAGCTCGCCGGCGGCGGCCAGGTCACCGCCGAGGTGTTCGACCGTCACGTCGCCAAGCTCGAGGAGCTGCTCGACGAGGGCCGCACCGTCGAATTCAACGCGATGTTCATGGACCGCTACCTGTGGAACCTCCAGTTCGGCTCCACCCGCATCGTGCCGAAGAAGCGCGCGTCCGGCGCCCCCATCGACGGCGTCGTCGTCTCCGCCGGCGTGCCCGAACTCGACGAGGCCGTCGCGCTCATCGCGCAGCTGCGGAAGGACGGCCTGCCGTACGTGAGCTTCAAGCCCGGCACCGTCGACCAGATTCGCCAGGTCATCCGCATCGCCAAGGCCGTCGCCCCCACCGTCATCCTGATGCAGGTCGAAGGAGGCGCCGCGGGCGGCCACCACAGCTGGGAGTCGCTCGACGACCTGCTGACCTCCACGTACGCCGAGGTGCGCGCCTGCGCGAACCTCGTGCTCGTCGCCGGCGGCGGCATCGGCACGCCCGAACGCGCCGCCGACTACCTGTCCGGCGAATGGTCGCGCGCCTACGGCCTGCCCGACATGCCGGTCGACGGCGTGCTCGTCGGCACCGCCGTCATGACCGCCAAGGAGGCGCACACCAGCCCCGAGGTCAAGAAGCTGCTCGTCGCCACGCCCGGCATCACGCCCGAGACCGCCGCGGCCGCGGCCAAGACCGACCCGTTCGGCCCGGCCGGCGAGACGTGGGTGCCGTCCGGCAAGTCCGTGGGCGGCGTCGCCTCCGGCCTGAGCCACCTGCACGCCGACATCTACGAGGTGGAGAATGCCTCCGCCGCCTGCGGCCGCCTGCTCGTGCGCGTCATGAAGCACCCCGAGGAGCTCGAATCCCGCCGCGACGAGATCATCGCCGCGCTCGACAAGACCGCCAAGCCGTACTTCGGCGACCTCAAGACCATGACCTACCTCCAGTGGGCGCAGCGCTTCGCCGACCTCGCCTACCCGTGGGTCGACGACACGTACGCCGACCGCTTCCTCGACCTGCTGCACCGCATCGAGGCCCGCGTCGCCGACGTCGACTCCGGCAAGTTCGCCTCGAAGCTCGACGTGACGCGCGACGACGTCATCGCCGACCCGGCGCCCGCGCTGGAGGCGCTGGCGCAGGCGTACCCGCAGGCCGCCGAACTCAAGGTCACCCCCGCCGACGAGGCCTGGTTCCCGGTGCTCGTGCGCGAATACCCCAAGCCCATGCCGTTCGTGCCGGTCATCGACAACGACCTGCTGCGCTGGTGGGGCCAGGACCAGCTGTGGCAGTCCGAGGACCCGCGCTACTCCGCCGATTCCGTGCGCGTCATCCCCGGCCCGATCTCCGTGGCCGGCATCACCACCGTGGACGAGCCGGTGGCCGACATCCTCGGCCGCTTCGAGACCGCCGCCATCGAACGCGCGAAGACGCTCGCCGCGGACTCCGCCGAAACCACCTCCGCCGAACCGCTGTATGCGACGCTCGGCGAAGCCGTCAGCGCCGAGGACTACATCCGCAAGTCCCCGAACATCTCCTGGGTGGGCCACGTCACCGACAACCCCGCCTACGGCACCGCCCTCGGCGACAAGCACTACGAGATCCGCGCCGTCGACGAGACGAACGGCGAATACGACCTCGACATCCACCTCGACACCTACTGGGACGACGACCCGGACGGCGGCACGTCCAAGCACGCCGTGCGCGACATCGTCATCCCGCTCACCGTGCCGAAGGACGCCACCGGCGGCATGCCGATCGTCAACCGCGAACGCCTCATCCCCGACGTGTACGCGATGCTCGCCGCCACCGCCGGCATCGGCAACACCGCCATCACCGGCGACAAGCTCGTCGCGATGCCGGAGATCGAGACGGTGCCCGGACAGGAAACGGATGGCTCCGTCGTCGGACAGTCCACCGGACTGTCCTCCTCCTCGCGCGCTTCGCATGTAACGGCCGCTTCGCGTCCGTTTGGCGAAGCGCACGCCCACTACACCCTCTCCGCGAACCTCGGCTACGACCACGAGGCCGCGACCGGCGGCGCCCTGCCCGGAACCCTGAGGGCCTCGCGCATCGCGCCCGACGCGCTCGTCGGCCCCGCATGGCCGGCCATCTACGCGGCGCTCGGCTCCGTGTCCGTCCACGGCTACCCGGTCATCGAAGGCCTGCTCAACGCCGTCCACCTCGACCACCTCATCGAACTCGAGGAGACCGAGGACGAACTGCTGAAGCACGTCGGCGAAACCATCACGTTGGAATCGTGGGCCGAGGACTACGTCGAATCCGCCTCCGGACGCGTCGTCACCATCCACGTGACCCACACCGCCGCCGACGGCACCCTGCTCGCCCGCGAGACCGAACGCTTCGCCATCCGCGGCCGCGTCTACTCCGACGCGCTGCCGGCCGAAGCGCCGGAATACGGCGACTGGCTCGCCGCCCACCCCACCGCATCCGAGGAGGACGGCGAAGAGGAGACCAAGGTCCTGCCCACGCCGCGCCGCCTGCTGCGCCGCGTCAAGGTGACCGCGCCGAACGACATGACCGCGTTCGCCCGCACCTCCGGCGACTTCAACCCCATCCACACCTCCAAGCGGGGCGCCGCCATCTCCGGCCTCGCCGCGCCGCTCGTGCACGGCATGTGGCTGTCCGCCACCGCACAGCACGCGGTCCAGGCGACCGACGACAAGGGCGCCCACTACGAGATCGCCGGCTGGACCTACAACATGTACGGCATGGTCCAGCTGAACGATGAGGTCGAGATTTCCGTGGAACGCGTCGGCAAGCTCGACCACGGCGGCATGGCCCTCGAGGTCACCTGCCGCATCGACGGCCAGCTCGTCTCCCGCGGCACCGCGCTCGTGCGCGCCCCCAAGGCCGCGTTCGTCTACCCCGGCCAAGGCATCCAGAAGCAGGGCATGGCCCTTGACGAGCGCGCCAAGTCGCCCGCCGCCCGCGACGTGTGGGAGCGCGCCGACAAGCTCACCCGCGCCAAGCTCGGCTTCTCGATCATCGCCCTCGTGCGCGATAACCCGAAGGAGCTCACCGCCAACGGCGTCACCTACCGCCACCCGGAGGGCCTGCTCAACCTCACCCAGTTCACGCAGGTGGCGCTCGCCACCGTGGCGTTCGCCCAGACCGCGCGACTGCGCGAATCCGGCAGCGACATCTGGCCCGCCTACTTCGCCGGCCATTCGCTCGGCGAATACAACGCGCTCTCCGCGTTCGCCGGCGTGATCCCGCTGGAGACCGTGCTCGAGCTCGTGTTCCACCGCGGCTCCACCATGCACCACCTCATCGAACGCGACGCGCAGGGCCGCTCCAACTACCGCATGGGCGCGCTGCGTCCGAACCAGTTCGGCGTGGACGACGCGCACGTGCGCGAATACGTGGAGGGCGTCGCCAAGGCGAGCGGCGAGTTCCTGCAGATCGTCAACTACAACCTGGCCGGCGCGCAGTACGCGGTCGCCGGCACCATCGCCGGCCTCAAGGCCCTGCAGGCGGACGCCAACCGCCGCGCCAAGGAGGCGGGCGGCAAGCCGGCGTTCATGCTCGTGCCCGGCATCGACGTGCCGTTCCACTCCACGCTCTTGCGCAAGGGCGTGCCGGAGTTCCGCGACAAGCTCGACGCGCTGCTCCCGCAGCACATCGACTACCGCGGACGCCTCGTCGGCCGCTACATCCCGAACCTCGTGGCCGCGCCGTTCGAAATGACCAAGGAGTTCGCCGCGAAGATCCTCGAGGTCGTGCCCTCGACGCGCATCAAGGAGGCGCTCGACGACCCGGCCGTGTGGGACTCCTACGCCGCCGACGACCAGAAACTCGGCCGCCTGCTCCTCACCGAACTGCTCTCCTGGCAGTTCGCCTCCCCGGTGCGCTGGATCGAGACCCAGTCCCTGCTGTTCCGCAAGGCCGCGCAGGGCGGGCTCGGCGTGGAGGAGTACGTGGAGGTCGGCCTCGGCAACGCCCCGACCCTCGCGAACCTCGGCGCCAAGACCCTGCGTCTGCCCGAGTTCTCCAACACCGACGTCACCGTGTACAACGTGGGCCGAGACGAAGGCCGCGTGTACATGACCGACTCCGATTCCCTCGTGCCCGACGAGCCGGAGGAGAGCGCCGAGGCCGCATCCGCGGCTCCGGCCACGAAGGCCGAGACCGCGCCCGCCGGCGGTTCCGCCGTCGCCAAGCTCGGTTCCGCCGCTCCGGCGGCGCCGGCTGCGGCTCCGGCTCCGGCTCCGGCCGCCGCCCCCGCTCCAGTCGCTCCGGCCGCCGCCCAAGCGGATGGCTCCGTGGCGAACGGTCCGGCGGCCGACCTGCCGTTCAAGGCGTCCGACGCGATCGGCGTGCTCATGGCCTACTCCGCCAAGCTGCGCCTCGACCAGATCGGCGCGTCCGACACCACCGACACGCTCACCAACGGCGTCTCCTCCCGTCGCAACCAGCTGCTCATGGACATCAGCTCCGAACTGGGCGTGGCCAGCGTGGACGGCGCCGCCGAAGCGACCCTCGACCAGCTCGCCGCGCTCGTCAACAAGGTGGCCCCGAACTACAAGCCGTTCGGCCCGGTTCTGTCCGAGGCGATCCGCGACCGTCTGCGCGCCCTGTTCGGCGCCGCCGGCGTCAAGCCCGCGCACATCCGCGAACGTGTGACCGGCGTGTGGGGTCTCGGCGAAGGCTGGGTGGCCGCCACCACCGCGGCGCTGCTGCTCGACACCCGCGAAGGCGCCAGCTCCCGCGGCGGCGACCTCGCCAAGCTGCCCACCGGCGCCGCCGCCAACGCGGCCGCCGCCGACCAGCTCATCGACGACGCCGTGACGCTCGTCGGCCAGACCAAGGGCGTGCCGGTCTCCAAGCCGTCCGCCGGCGGTTCGGCCGGTGGCGCCGTGGTCGACTCCGCCGCGCTCGACGCGTTCGCCGAGAAGGTCACCGGCTCCAACGGCGTGCTCGCCGCCACCGCCCGCTTCGTGCTGAACGAGCTCGGGGTGGCCGCCCCGGCCCCCGAGCCGGGCGAGGACGGGAACGCCGCCGTGGTCGCGGCCGTCGAAGCCGAACTCGGCTCCGACTGGCCGAAGCAGGTGGAACCGCGCTTCGACGCCTCCAAGGCCATCCTCTTCGACGACCGCTGGGCCTCCGCCCGCGAGGACCTCGCCCGCGCGTTCTACGAGCACGACGCCGCCGCGCTCGACGGCTCGTTCGTCGGCCTCGGCAAGGCCGTCGCCGACGAAGCCAAGTGGTTCGCTACGCAAGTGTCGCGACGCCACGAAGACTCGTTCGCGGTCACCGACGTGTTCGTCCCGGCCGGCGAGACCGACGACACGTTCGTCAACCTTGCCGACGCGTTCACCCGCATCGCCGCCGAAGCCCTCGAACCGGCCTCGGCCGATGAGACCGCGTCCCGCTTCGCGGGCGACGTGGCCGTCGTCACCGGCGTGAGCCCGAACTCGATCGCCGCACAGGTGGTCGAAGGCCTGCTCGCCGGTGGCGCTACCGTCATCGCCACCTCGCACAGCTTCAAGCCGTCCATCAAGGCGTGGGCCAAGCAGGCGTACCGTTCGCACGCGGCCGGAAACGCCAGGCTCTGGCTCGTGCCCGCGAACCTGTCCAGCTTCCGCGACGTGGACGCGCTCGCGGACTGGGTGGGCCACGTGCAGAAGAAGGTGAACGGCGCGACCACCACCATCCTCAAGCCCGCCTACGAACCCACCCTGTTCTTCCCGTTCGCCGCCCCGCCGGTCCACGGCACGCTCGCCGATTCCGGCGAACTGTTCGAATCGCAGGCCCGCCTCATGCTGTGGGGCGTCGAGCGTGCGATCGCCGGACTGTCGAAGATCGGCGCCGACACCGACGTGCAGCACAAGTTGCACGTGGTCCTGCCCGGCTCCCCGAACCGCGGCCGCTTCGGCGGCGACGGCGCGTACGGCGAGGTCAAGTCGGCCTTCGACGCGATCGTCAACCGCGCCCGCGCCGAACGCGACGCATGGTCCAACCGCGTCACCTTCGCCCACCCGAAGATCGGCTGGGTGCGCGGCACCGGCCTCATGGGCGGCAACGACCCGCTCGTCGCCGTCGTCGAACGCCACGGCATCCACACGTACTCCACCGCACAGATCGCCGCCAAACTGCTCGACCTGTGCACGGCGGACGCGCGCAAGGCGGCCGTCGAAGCGCCACTCGACGTGGACCTGACCGGCGGACTCGGCGACACGCCCATCGACATCAAGGCGCTCAGGGCGGAGGCGGAGGCCGACGCCGCGAAGGCGGCCGAAACGACGGTGGAGACCGAAACCGACGCCGCGTCGAAGGACGAGACGCTCATCAAGGCCCTGCCCACGCCGCACGTCCCGCACCAGCCGCACGTCGACCTGAACGACTGGACCGGCGTCACCGCCCGCCCGGAGGACGAGATCGTCATCGTCTCCGTCGGCGAACTCGGCCCGTGGGGTTCCGGCCGCACGCGCGCCCAGGCCGAACTCGGCATCCACCCGGACGGCACCGTCGACCTCAACGCCGGCGCCGTGCTCGAACTCGCGTGGAACATGGGCCTGCTCACCTGGCAGGACAGCCCCAAGCCCGGCTGGTACGACACCGACGGCGAACTCGTGCCCGAGGAGGACATCGCCGGACGCTACCACGACGAGGTCGTGGCCCGCTCCGGCATCCGCCCGTTCGAAGAGGGCATGGGCAACGACTACAAGGACGGCGCCGACGAGGAGGAGGCCGAGGTCTACCTTGACCACGACGTCACCTTCTCCGTGCCCACCGAGCAGGTCGCCCGCGAATACGTCAAGCTCGACGAGGCCCACACGTCCATCGCCAAGGACGCCGAATCCGGCGAATGGAACGTGACCCGCCACGCCGGCTCAATGATCCGCGTGCCGCGCCGCGCCGCCATGACCCGCACGGTCGGCGGCCAGTTCCCGAAGGGCTTCGACCCGGTCAAGTGGGGCATCCCCGCCTCCATGGTGGGCGACGTCGACAAGATCGCGCTGTGGAACATCGTCACCACCGTGGACGCCTACCTGTCCGCCGGATTCAACCCGGCCGAGATCCTCCAGGCGATCCACCCCTCGCTGGTGGCGAGCACGCAGGGCACCGGCTTCGGCGGCATGGCCTCGATGCGCAAGCTCTACCTCGACCGGTTCCTCAACCACGAGATCCCGACCGACATCCTCCAGGAGGCGCTGCCGAACGTCGTCGCCGCACACGTCATGCAGAGCTACATCGGCGGCTACGGCAACATGATCCAGCCGGTCTCCGCCTGCGCCACCGCCGCGGTGTCGCTGGAGGAGGGCGCCGACAAGATCGCGCTCGGCAAGGCCGACTTCGTCGTCACCGGCGCGATCGACGACATCGGCGTCGAATCCGTCATCGGCTTCGGCAACATGAACGCGACCGCCAACTCCGCCGAGATGTACGGCAAGGGCATCGACGCGCGCTTCTTCAGCCGCGCGAACGACCGTCGCCGCGGCGGGTTCCTTGAATCCCAGGGCGGCGGCACGATCCTGCTGACGCGTGGCGACATCGCGTTGAAGCTGGGCCTGCCGGTCGCCGGCGTCATCGGCTTCATCCACTCCTACGCGGACGGCGCCCACACGTCGATCCCGGCCCCGGGCCTCGGCGCGCTCGCCGCCGGCCTCGGCGGACGCGACTCGAAGCTGGTCCACGACCTCGCCAAGCTCGGCGTCACGCCGGACGACATCGCCGTGGTCTCCAAGCACGACACGTCCACCAACGCGAACGATCCGAACGAGTCCGAGCTGCACAACACGCTCGCCCACGCGATCGGCCGCACCGACGGCAACCCGCTGTTCGTCATCTCGCAGAAGACCCTCACCGGCCATGCGAAGGGCGGTGCCTGCGTCTTCCAGGTCAACGGCCTCACGCAGCTGTTCGCCTCCGGCGTCATCCCGGCGAACGCCTCGCTCGACTGCGTCGACCCGAAGCTTGCGAAGGACGACCACATGGTGTGGCTCCGCAAGCCGCTGCGCATCGGCGGCGGCGAGGACGCGTTCGGCCGCGTCGCGGAGGGGCGTCCGGTCAAGGCGGGTCTCGCCACGTCGCTCGGCTTCGGGCACGTCTCCGGCTTCGTCGCGCTCGTCAACCCGGGCGCGTTCGAGGCCGCCGTGGCGAAGACCGAAGGCTCGGAGGCCCTGGAGGAGTGGCGCGAACGCGCCAACGCGCGTCTGGCCGCCGGCCAGCGCCGCCTCGAGGAGGGCATGATGGGCCGCGCCGCGCTGTACGAGCCAATCGACAACCGCCGCTTCCGCGAGGACGGCACGAGGCTCGCGGGAGGTGGCCGCTACGACGCCCACGAGGTCGAGAAGGCCATGCTGCTCGACCCGAACGCCCGTCTCGGCGCGTCCGGCTACTTCGAGGCCTGCTCCCGTTCCGGCTCCCGGGGCCGCAAGGCATGACGAAAGCCCTTCCGTGGTGGAATCCTCAGCGGAGGTTCCACCACGGAAGGGCTTTCCGTGTTACAAGGGGTACATTCGTGGCCTTGCAGGGCTCTATCTGCTCTATGAGGGGTGCCGCTCATCCGCAAGACGGCTTTCCCGCAACGTCATTCCGCCGTTCCGGGGTCGTTGTACTTCGGTCAACAACCCCTTGTAACGCAGATGGATGTCCGCGAGATACCGGATGTACCCCTTATAGCTGGGATGGGTCGGGCGCTCAGCGGATGCCGTGCAGTTCCCGGACGACGGCCTCGCCGTCGAGACGCTCCACGACGAGCGGCGAGGAGAAGCCGTCGTCGGCCATCCCGTCGCAGTCGAAGAGGATCGCGCCCGCATCCTCGCCATCGTTGACGAACACCTCGGCCACACCGCGGTCGTAGAACACCTCCACGCGCTCCACGCGGCCGGTGGCGGACACGTAGTCGAAGCCGTCCGTGGGCAGGCCGGCGGTGGTCAGGTGCACGCGCTCGCCGTCGCACGTGAGGTTCAGGAACGCCGGCACGACAGAGCCGTCTTTCTGGGTGCGCGTGCCGGAGACCAGCGTCATGGAGAGCGGATCGCCCTGCTGTTCCGCGGCGTCTGCGGCGTCCTGCGTCAGGCGGATGTCCGCGTAGTACGCGCCGCGCGGCGCGTCGACGACCACGGGCCGGCGCGGGTCGATGCCTTCGGCGGGGATCTCGGCGAGCACGTCGCCGACGAGCAGGTCATAGACCTCGTCCACCGGACGGGAGACCATGCGGCCGTCACGCACATGCAGCTCGCGCGGCAGGCTCATCACGCCGTTCGCATGGGTCTCGCGCTCGATGCGTACGCCGAACCAGTCGCACAGCCAGCCGATCGCGATGCGACGGTCCACGGGCGTGCCGTCCTCTGCCACATGACGGTCGCGGAACGACTGCACGGCGTAATAGCAGGAGCCGAAATCGCACCAACCGGTCTCGGACACGGCCAGACGCGGGGAGGTCGCGTTTTCGAGAGTGTTTTCGACGGAACCCGCGTACCAACGGATCGGCTGGAAGCGGCCCGTGCGGTCATGCAGGTGCATGAGCGAGCCCACCGCCACCGCGGAGCCGTCCAGACCGAACACGTCCGGGCACTCGTAGGTGAACGATTCGGCGAGCCCCGTCTCGAACAGCAGCGGGCCCGCATACTCCCAGGCCTCGGCGTCCGTACGGCCGTCGGCGGCGCGGAACAGCGCCAGCGCGGGCGTGTGCGCCATGTCCGGCGTCTGCTCGCCGGCCGCGGCGAACCCGCCTTCGCCGAACCAGTAGTCGCCCTCCGCCGGACGCGGCGTGGAGCCGGGCTCGCCGGCCGCCGGCGCCTGGTCGGACGGCAGGTTCGTCGCCACCACGATGACCGGGGTGGGGGTGTCGGGGGAGGAGGTGACGGCGGAAGTGGTGGCGGGCGTCACAGCGGACGCCACGAAGGACATGGACGGGTCGAGGAACGTGTCGTCAAGCTTCGGATCGCGGAAGTCGAGGCCCATGTCGTCCACGGGACGGCGGATCGCCTCCGTCTCCGGGCCGAACGTCACACCGTCGCGGCTCACCGTCGTCGTCTGGAACTCGACGACGGACGTGCGGTCGCCGCGACGCTCCCAATGACGGGTCAGATACGCGCGGATCGCGCTCGCCTCGTCGCCCGGCACGATACGGCCGTCGTCGTCGACGGTCACCGCCGAACCGGAGAACGCGCCGCCGGCCAGATCCGGCTCGCGCGTGAGGTCCGGCTGCGGCAGCAGCGCCACCGGCAGGTCGGTCCAATGCACGAGGTCGCGGCTCACCGCATGGCCCCAATGCATGTCGTCCCAGTTCCAGCCGTACGGGTTGAACTGGTAGAAGAGGTGGTAGCGGCCCTGGAAGCGGCACAGGCCGTTCGGATCGTTCATCCAATGCTGCGCCGGCTCGAAATGCGCGTCCGGACGGTAGGCCGTGGCGCGCGTGTCCGGCGTGACGATGCGGATGCCGCGGTCGATGAGGTCGTCGCCGCCGGTGAGATACGCGAAGCCCAGCTCGAGGCCCTCGACGTGCAGCGTGTAGCGTGCGGCCGGATCGATGGGCAGGGTGATGCGGCCGCGACGCTCCTCGCGCGTCAGGGTCGCTTCGAGGGGAGCGGTGGTGGTTGCGGCGTCGGTTGCGGTGGTGACGTCGGCGTCGGCGTCCGGCACGATCGGGGTCAGACGCAGGAGTCCCGGCCGGTCGCCGTCCCCGGCGTACGCGACGAACGCCTCGAAGGCCGTGTAGCCGTCGGCGGCGATGACGGTGCCGTCGGACGGCGCGGCGGTGGCGGAAGTGGTGACGGTGGTCATTGATGCTCCTTTGCATGGACGGGCCGACCTGCTCGTGGCGGTCGGTGCCGGCGGGAACTGCGGCCGTTGGATGGTTCCGGGGGAGTCGGCGGGCGATCGCCGGACGGTTGCCAATATAGCGGTTGCGGATATGAATGAGGCCGGATGGGTGAAAAAGGGGAAAGAACCCATCCGGCGAGTATGTGTGGCGGGGAGGGGAGGAGGCGCTGGACCTGCGGCCCGAAGCGACTCCCCTCCCCGGGGGATTGTGAGTGGTTGGTAGTTTCCTCGCGGCTGTCGCCGCTCGGCTGACGCTGCAAACAGCCCACAGGGCTGTTTGCTTGACGCGTCAGCCCTTGACTCCGGAGGAGGCGATGGAGCTGACGAACTGCTTCTGGAAGATGACGAACACGATGATGATCGGGACGGTGATCAGCGAGCTGTACGCCATGATCTGGCCCCACGAGGTGGTCATCTGCTGGAAGTACTGCACGCCGATCATCACCGGGCGCAGGCTCTCGGACTGCACCACCATGAGCGGCCACACGTACTGGTTCCACATCGGCAGGAAGCTCAGGATCACCACGGTGGCGGTGGCCGGGCCGGACAGCGGCATGATGATGCGCGAGTAGATGCGGAACCAGCCGGCGCCGTCCACGCGGGCGGCCTCGTCGAGGTCCTTTGGAATCGTCTCGAAGTACTGCATGTACAGGTAGATGGAGAACGCGTTCGCGATGAACGGGACGATCTGCACCGGCATCGTGTCGATCCAGCCGCGGGTGAAGTACAGGCCGAACTGGTCGACGGCCGGACGCGGCAGCTGGTTGACCCACCACAGCAGCGGGATGGCGTACGTTTCGAACGGCACCATGAGGGTGGCGAGGATGAAGGTGAAGATGACCTTCTTGCCGCGCACCTGGAGACGCTGCAGGGCGAACGCGGCCATCGAGTTGACGATGACGCCGAGGACCACGGTCACCAGGGTGATGATCACCGAGTTCATGAGGAACGTGGCGGCCGGCACGCGGGTGAACACCTGCGCGTAGTTGTCGAGGCTGATGTGGCCCACCGGCAGGAACGCCTTGAACGAGCCCAGGTCCGCCATGATCTCATCGTCCGGCTTGAACGAGCTGACCACCATGAAGATCAGCGGGAAGGCGAACAGGCAGGCGAACAGGATGCGCACGATCCATCCGCCCACGGTCAGGCGGTTGTGCTTGTAGGCGACCTTCTTGGCCTCCTTGGCCGCGCGCTTGTCATGCGCGGTGGTTGCGGTTGCGTTGCTCATTGGAAACCCTTTTCCTTTCCGTTCACTTCTCGCGCGTCAGGTAGCGCTGGATGCCGGTGATGATCATGATGATGCAGAAGAACACGAGCGTGATCGCGGAGGCGTAGCCCATCTCCTGCTGCTGGAAGCCGGAGCGCACCGCCTCGAACACCACGGTGGTGGTGGAGTCGCGCGGGCCGCCCTGCGTCATGACGTTGATCTGGGTGAACAGGCTCATCGCGGCGATGGTGATGGTGATGAGGATCATGTTGCGCGTGGAGCGCAGGCACGGCCAGGTCACGTTCTTGAACTGCTCCCAGGCGCTGCAGCCGTCGAGCTCGGCGGCCTCGTACAGCTCGCCCGGGATGGTCTGCAGGCCGGACAGCCAGATGAGCATGTGCTGGCCCACGGCCTGCCAGATGGACATGACGATGATCGCGGCCATCGCGGTCTTCGGGTTGTTGAGCCAGTCCACGGCCTGCCAGTGGCCGAAGGTGAGCTTGGCCATGACCTGGTTGAGCATGCCGTCGTTCTGGTAGATGAACATCCACAGCAGGGAGACGACCACCATGGAGGTCACCACGGGCAGGAAGTAGACCGTGCGGAAGAACACGGAGGAGCGCACCTGCTTGTTGATGAGCACGGCGAGCAGCAGGCCCAGACCGGCCTGGACGGGCACGACCACCACGGCGAACACGGCCACGTTGCGCAGCGCATGCCAGAAGGTGGGGTCGGAGAACAGTCGGGTGAAGTTCTCGACGCCGATGAACCGGGTGGGGTTCGGGCTGATGGTGCGGGCGTTG
This sequence comes from Bifidobacterium saguinibicoloris, assembly GCF_019331725.1. GTDB lineage: Bacteria > Actinomycetota > Actinomycetes > Actinomycetales > Bifidobacteriaceae > Bifidobacterium > Bifidobacterium saguinibicoloris. Next base: position 22,132 of record NZ_JAHBBF010000011.1, on the reverse strand, counting down.
GTGAACGCCAGGCCGAAGGCCAGCAGCACCGGGATGCCGATGAACAGGAGCAGCAGGATGGCCGCGGGGAGGATCATGCCCCAGCCGACGGCGTTCTCATGCCGCTGCTCGGCGGTGCGTGTGGACTTGGCGACGGGTGCGGTTGCGTTGGTCATGATGGGTCCTCTCAGTTCTTCCTGTATCCGTCAGCGCCCTGGATGTTGCCGTCGATATGGTTGACGGCCTTGTCGAGCCACGTGTCCACGTCGGCGCCGTTCATGATGTCGCCGATGGTCTTGCGGAACTCGGTGGAGATGAAGTTGTAGGCCGGGGTCTCGGGGCGCATCTTCACGTACTTCTCGGAGATCTCGGTGAAGATCTGCATGTCGCCGCCCTTGGCGAACGGCTTGACCAGCTGCTGCGCGGCCTTGGTGGTCGGGATGTTCATGCCGGCGCTCGCCATGTTCGCGATGTACTTGTCCTGCAGCGAGAAGCGGATGTAGTCCTGTGCGGCCTCCTTGTTGGCGCAGGTGGTGGTCATGCCCACCGTCCAGGAGCCGCCGCCGGTGACGGAGCCGTGGCCGAAGTCGGTCATCGGCATGACGACGATGTCCTTGTAGTCCTTGGCGTACTTCTGGAAGGTGCTCATCGACCAGATGCCGCCGTAGAGCAGGCCGGACTTGTTGTTCACGAAGTCGAGCGCGGTGTCGGAGCCGCCCTTGGAGGAGATGTAGCCCTTGTCGACGAGGTCGCGCATCCAGTGGGCGAACGCCTTGCCTTCCTTGCCGTTGAGCACGCCGTCGGCGCTCTGGTAGTCCTTGCGGTTGACGAGGTCGCCGCCGAAGGACTGCAGGATCGGCGCGTACGCGTAGGCGTACCACTCGCTCTTGTTGTCGGCGGTGCCGATCTCGAACGGGTAGGTCCATTCGCCGGTGGCCTTGAGCTTGGCGAGCGCGTCGTCCATCTCGGCCTTGGTCCACGGCTTGTCCACGGTGGCGATGCGGATGCCGAGCTTGTTCAGCACGGACTTGCGGGCGAACAGGGCGATGGTGGCGTCGAAGTAGCCGACGGTGTACGTCGTGTTGTTCCACTTGCCGGTGGCGGAGGGGATGAGGTCCTTGGTGCGCTTGAGGAGCGCCTCGTCGTCGAGCGGGGCGAGGATGTTCGCCCAGGCCCAGTACGGGGTGTTCGGCTGGTCCACGTCCACCAGGCACGGCAGGTTGCCGGCGGAGGAGGCGGAGATCACCGAATCGTTGTAGGAGCTCTGCGGGAAGGACTGGAGCTTGACGGTGGCCTTCTTGTCCGGGTTGGCGTTGTAGTCCTTGATGATCTGCTGGACGCCGGCGAGCTCGGCTTCGGAGCCTGCGGTGTGCGTCCAGATGGTGATTTCGTTGGCGTTGGCCTTGGCGGCGGCGCGTTGCGCCTCGCCGCAACCGGAGACGGTCGCGATGCCCGCCAGGGCGAGTGCGGCGGCGATTGCCTTGACGGCGGTTCGCCTGATGGAATGGGGCATGATGCTCCTCCTTTTTCCTGTTTCTTCCTTGAGTGTCGAACCGGTTTGAGGCCGGTCCGTGCGGTGTACGTGTGAAGTCTGTTGGTGGGTGGTTGTGTGGTTGTTGGCTTGGTCGGCTGGTTGCTGGGGTGGTGGTCGGTGGTGGTCGGTCCGTTACGCTGCGGTGCGTCGCGGGCCGGCGGTGCGGGCGGGGACGTGGTTCGCGGTTTGTGGGGCGTGGCTTGTGGTGTGGATGCGGCTACGGTTTGCGCGGCCTCACCCAGGATTGCTTGACGATCAGCTTGCAGTCGAGTTTGGCGGTGTGGTCGGTCAGCGGGGGCGGGGGCACGCGGTCCACCGGGTATCTGTTGCGTGGGAACGGGTCGACCTGCTCGCCTTCGATCATCGAGACGAGTTTGCCGACGGCCCAGTAGCCCATCTCGTAGTGCGGCAGCTCCACGGTGGACAGGGGCGGGTCGAGCGTTTCGGCGATGACCTGGTGGTTGTCGACGCCGACCACCGCGATGTCCGATCCGATGGCCAGTCCGCGCCGCATGGCTTCCGTGTAGATGCACCAGGCGCGGGTGTCGTTGAAGCAGAAGAAGCCGTCGACGTCGGGATGCCTGTCGAAGAAGGAGGGCATCCGTGCGGCGGCGTCGCTGCCGGATTCGACGTTGACCATGATCTCCGGGTCGAACGCGATGCCGTGCTTGGCGAGAGCGTCCATGTATCCGGACACGCGCCCCGGCTGGGCGACCATGTTGTAGACGGTGCCCACGTAGGCGATGCGCTTGCATCCGGCCTCGATGAGGTGGCTTGTGGCCTTGAAGCCGATGCTGTGCTCGTCCGGGACGATGCTGGGGGCTTCGCCGGTGGCGTCGGTGGAGTCCGCCACGACGACCGGACATCCCTCCAGCGACTGCGGCAGGATGGTCTGCTGGTTGTACATGCGCGCGTACACGAAGCCGTCCGCGCCGTACTGGCGCAGGGCGACGATCTCGCGGTCGGCGCCGGCGGGGCCGCCGTTGACGCCCACGGTGAGCAGCATGTAGCCGAGCGCACGGGCCGCGTCCTGCGCGCCTTCGATGAGCCTGCCGGCGAAGGGCGTGGTGGCCACTTCGTCGCTGAGCAGGCCGATGATGCGGGTGCGGTTGGTGCGCAGCCCGCTGGCGAGGCGGTTGGTGCGGTAGCCGAGGGTTGCGGCGATGTCGCGGACGCGGGCGGCGACGTCCGGGCTGACGCGGCCGGCGTCACGGTTGTTGAGGACGAGGGAGACGGTGGAGATGGAGACGTTGGCGCGTTTGGCGATCTGCTTCATCGTGACCATGGCTCCTCCTCCCTTGGTTGCTCCAGTGGTGCTCTCTCCAGCCTTCGTCGGCTTGTGTTAACCAAGTTAAGACGTCAAACGTTTGACTTCAACGAATGGTTGATGCGGTGTGTCGCTAGGATTTACACCGTTTTTGACTGTTTCGTAGAGAGGTCAACATTTTGACTGTTTGACGTTTTCGTCAATCGTGTATGTCGATGGGCGTTCGTTCGCGCATGTTCGACGTCCGGTTGACGTGTGGCTGACGTTCGTCCGGTGCGCCGGCGGTGCGGCTGGTCGGCGGCCGACCCGCCGTCGATCCGTGATTCGTATCCAACATGCCGGCGGACCTGCGGTTGCCTGTGGTCGGCGATCCGCCTCTGGTGGGACTGAGTTGATATGGTGCCGACATCCGATTGATGCGTGGCTGCCGGAAGTGGATGCCGGTGCGGTGGCCGGGGCGCAATACAGTGGTGTCATGCGATGATCGGACCGATGGGATGCGAGGTGCGTGGGGTATGTCCGTATTGGGGTTGGGACATGACGTGGTCGATGTGGCGGCGTTCGGCGAACAGCTCGCCGAACCGGGCTCGCGCATGAGGAACCTGTTCTCGGTGCGCGAGGTGCGGCAGGCCGTGACGCGCGCCCGTCTCAAGAACGACGGCGAGGCCGTGCATCTCGCCGCGCGCTGGGCCGGCAAGGAGGCGGTGCTCAAGGCGTGGTGCGAGGCGCTGGGGGAGATGCCGCTGCCGTACACGCTCGATGATTTCCCGTGGGCCGGCGTCGAGATCCTCGACGATTCGCGCGGCGTGCCCCATGTGGATCTGCGCGCCGACGTCGAGGCCGCGCTGCGTTCCTCCCTGCCGCCCGTTGCAGGCGGTCCGTCGTCCGTTTCCGTTTCCGCGTCCGAGGCGACGCCGACTCCGGCTGCGATGATGGCCGCCGCCTCCGCTGCGCCCGCGGCTGAGCGTATGACCGTGTCCGCGGCGGCTTCCGGTCCGATCTGGCATATCTCATTGAGTCACGACGGTCCCGTCGCCTCTGCCGTCGCCATGCTCTGCTCCCGTTGACCCGCTTTCCGCGATTTTCGGCTGCCGGTGAACTCTGTGGGCCGATTGTCGCGGTACCTATCCCTGTTCCGCGATTTTCGGCCGCTGGGAGTTGTTCAGCGGCCGATTGCCGCGGTGGGCATCTCTGTTCCGCGATTATCGGCCGCTGAGTCTTTCTCGGGGGCCGATAGTCGCGGTGGCTATGGGGTTCCCGCGATTTTCGGCCGCTGGAAGTCACTGAGCGGCCGTTTGTCGCGGTGGTTGCCCCTGTTCCGCGGCGTTCGGCCGCTGATGAGCTTCGAGGGGCCGATTGTTGCGGTAGGTGTCTCTGTTCCGCGATTATCGGCTTCTGGTTTTCTCCTGGCGGCCGTTTGTCGCGGTGGTTGCCCCTGTTCCGCGGCGTTCGGCCGCTGGCTGGTTCTTAGCGGCCGATTGTCGCGGTGATTATGGGGTTTCTGCGATTATCGGCCGCTGACTAGCTCTGCGGGGCCGATTGCCGCGGTAAGTATCTCTGTCTCGCGATTCTCGGTCTCTGGGAGTTGCTGGGCGGCCGTTTGTCGCGGTACCTATCCCTGTTCCGCGGCGTTCGGTCGCTGGCTGGTTCTTGACGGCCGATTGTCGCGATGCCTATCCGGTTGTTGCGGTTTTCGACCGCTGGCTAATTCTGTGCGTCCGTTTGTCGCGGTGGCTGTGGTCGCGCCGCGGTTTTCGGCCGCCGGGAGTTGTTCGGCGTCCGTTTGTCGCGGCGTCGATGGCGCGGCACATATCGAAACGGTTCGACACGCCGGTATCGAACCGGTTTGAGACGTGAATCGCACGCGCATACACTGGACGCAACGCACCGCGACAACGAACGGTCGCCATAGCCGAACAGTCGAACGGCATGACAAGCAGGAACGCCGAAGAAGGAGTCTGAAGATGGCCTCGCATCACACCAACCGCACGCATCGTCGCACCGCGCACAAGGAAACCGCGCACGCGGACGTCTCCGTGGAGACTGCACCCGCCGCCCCCTCCACCTACGACCCCGCCGAACGTGGCATCTATAACGAGCGCTTCGCCCGCCACCGCGAGGAGCTCGAAGGCCTGTTCCGCTCCCTTTACGGCGACAGCGAGGAGCTCGGCGTCTTCGAAAGCGCCATGGCCGCCGCTCACGCCATGCGCCCCGCCGACCTCAAGGCCCTTGACCGCGCCCGCGAACAGGACCCCGAGTGGTACAAGCGCGGCGACATGTTCGGCATGACCATGTACACCGACCTCTTCGCCGGGGATCTGAAGAAGCTCGCCGGCAAGATCGACTACCTGAAGGAGCAGAAGCTCACCTACCTGCACCTCATGCCGCTGCTCGACATGCCACATCCGAACAACGACGGCGGCTACGCCGTGCAGGACTTCGACGCCGTGGACCCGAAGCTCGGCACCAACCAGGACCTCGCCGACCTCACCGCCAAGCTGCGCAAGGCGGGCATCAGCCTCTGCCTCGACTTCGTGATGAACCACACCGCCTCCACCCACCGTTGGGCCAAGGCGGCCCAGGCCGGCGACCCCGAATATCAGGACTACTACTTCTGCTATGACGATCGCACCGTGCCCGACGAGTACGACGCGCACGTCCCCCAGGTCTTCCCGAACACCGCGCCCGGCAACTTCACGTGGAACGAGAAGATGCACAAGTGGGTCATGACCCAGTTCTACCCGTTCCAGTGGGATCTGAACTACCGCAATCCCAAGGTGTTCACCGCCATGATGACCTCGGTCATGCATCTCGCCAACCTGGGCGTGGAGGTGTTCCGCATCGACGCCGTGCCGTACATCTGGAAGCAGCTCGGCACCAACTGCCGCAATCTGCCCGAGGTGCACACCATCGTGCGCATGATGCGCATCATGCTCGAGGTGGTCTGCCCGGCCGTGGTGCTCAAGGGCGAGGTGGTCATGGCGCCGAAGGAGCTCGCCGCCTACTTCGGCACCCCGGAGCATCCCGAATGCCACATGCTGTACAACGTGTCCATCATGGTGAACCTGTGGGGCGCGCTCGCCACCGGCGACACGCGTCTGCTCGCCGCGCAGCTCGACAAGCTCAACGCCCTGCCGGAGAACTGCTGGTTCGTGAACTATCTGCGCTGCCATGACGACATCGGCTGGGGTCTCGACGAGGATGAGGAGCGTCGCCTCGGCATCGACCCGTTCCTGCACAAGCAGTACCTCTACCACTTCTACGAGGGCTGCACGCCCGGCAGCTGGTCGATGGGCGAGCTGTACAACTACGACGCCGCCACCGGCGACGCGCGCAGCTGCGGCACCACCGCGTCCCTGTGCGGCGTGGAGAAGGCGCTCATCACGCACGACCATGTCGCCTATGAGAAGTCCGTCAGGCGCGACCTGCTCATGCATCGTGCGTGCGCGTTCCTGCGCGGCTTCCCGATGCTCAACTGCGGCGACGAGATCGGCCAGTTGAACGGCTGGGAGTACAAGGAGGATCCGGACCGCATCGAGGACAGCCGCAACCTGCACCGCAGCCCGTTCGACTGGTCGAAGGCCGCGCTGCGCGAGAAGTCCGGCACGCTGCAGAACCGTCTGTGGGAGGGCATGGAGGATCTGCGCGCGATGCGCCACGACCCGTGCTTCGCGCCCGACGCCTGGGTCACCACGTGGAACGCGCACGACGACGGCGTGCTCGCCGTGGTCCGCAAGTCCGGCTCCCGCGTGGTGGTGGGCGTGTTCAACTTCCGTGATTCCGACGAGACCGCGGTGCTCGACAGCATCGACGGCGTGCCGCTGCCGCGTGAGATCGCGCTCGAGCCGTACGGCTCGCAGGTGGTCGTCGCGCACGAGTGACGTGCGGTCGGCGGGCGGGTTCTGCATCCTGCGTCCGACGGGCGCGGTCCGTCGCCCGGCGGCCTGGTCGCCGGTTGTACTTTCCGCCCGTCGCGGCGTACGGTCGTGGGGTATGGAAGAGCCTCGTGAAGATCATCGTAAGGAAAACGAACACGGCATAACGTCGGACGGCATCGTCCGCGACGGTGGTGCGTACGACGGCAACGGACACGACGGCATCGACTGGACGGCCGCGTCGAAACGCATGCCGCGCACGACGGCCGCGGCCCGACGCGTGGCGTTCGTCGACGAGACCGGCTCGACGAACACGTTAGCGCGTCGGCTCGTCGCGTCCGCCGCGCTCGCCGTGGACGACGAGACGTCACGCATGGGCGTGGCGCCGTCCGTGAACGTCGTGGCGACAGACCGCCAGACCGCAGGCCGCGGCCGACTCGACCACACGTGGGTGAGTGGCGCGGGGGAGTCGTCCACCGTGTCGTACGTGGTGCGCGTGCCGTACGACGTCGCCCGCGACGAAACCGTGAACGGCTGGCTGCAGATGATCGCCGGTCTCGCCACGCTCGACGGCCTGCGGGCCGCGTTGCAGCGGGCGGGCGCCCGTCCGCTGCACGCCGATGCCGAAGCCGACGGCGATGCCGTCGCCGGGGGCAAGTCCGTTCCCGTTTCCGGAGACGTCGTCGTCGCCGACCGACTTGGACTCAAGTGGCCGAACGACATCTTCGTAGGCGACCGGAAGCTCGGCGGCATCCTCGCCGAACTCGTGCCGCTGCCGGAGGAGCGGCGCGCGTCCGAAACCGTGTCCGGCGTCGCGTCTGATGCCTTGCCAGGTGTCGCGTCCGGCTCGCCCGTGTCTGGTTCTCCCGCGTCCGGTTCGCCCGCCGACGTGGCCATCGTGTTCGGCGTCGGCCTGAACCTCGCCGTGCCCGCGGATCGGCTGCCCACGGCGCAGGCCACGTCGCTGCAGCTGCACTATGGTCCGTTGCCCGAGGGCGATGCGATGCGCGACATGATCGCGGCGGGCACCGTCGCCGCGCTGCGTCGCCGGCTTGCCGCGTTCACGGCCGATCCGCACGGCGAGGCCGCCGCGTTGCGGCGTGAGGCGGCGTCGTGCTGCGTCACGTTGGGCCGTCGCGCCGTCGCGCATTTCGTCGACGGGCGTGAGTTGGTGGGCGAGGCGATCGCGTTGAACGACGACGCGTCGTTGACGCTGCGTTCCGATGATGGTGCGATGCATGTGGTGCGCACCGCCGACGTGGGCGTGCTGCCGGCCTGAGCCGGCCGATGGTGCGACGCCCGTCGCGTCTGCCGCGTCCGCGACGCGCGGGGAGGTGCGGGCGCGGGGTTGTGTATAATGGCTCGAGTTGTTTCGATTGCGAACCCGCGGCATGTGTGCTGGAAGCGTTGCCCGGGCGAGCGGCGAGGCGGCACGCGGGCGTAGCTCAATGGTAGAGCCTCAGTCTTCCAAACTGATTACGCGGGTTCGATTCCCGTCGCCCGCTCCACGTTCGAGAGGCCGGAACCTTCGGGTTCCGGCCTCTCGCGTATCCGGGCTGGCGGCGGGGTTCGGCAGGGTTCGGGCCGGTCGATGTCGTGCCGGATAACTCCGGGGTGGCGCGGATTCGTGTTGTCCGGCACGGGGTGGTGCCGGGTAACGCGGGAATCGGGTTTTCTGTGGTTATCCGGCACAAAGCGGTGCCGGACAACCTCCGTATTCCGGAATCGGATGTTGTCCGGCGGACACTGGTTGGGCGTCCCGGCCGTCATATGCATACCACTGAAATGCCGGTGAGGTTCGGCTGGCCAACAGCCGCATGGTTCGGTTCATGGGTTCTTCGCATTGTGGCGTGTGGCTGGTGGGGTGGTTCGGATGTGTTGTCCGGATTGGTCGGTGCTGTCTCCCGTCTCGGCGGCGGGCGTCATTGGGATGCAATACGAAACAGTCTCGGAATATGTGTGCGTACCAGGAATTCGTGGTACGCAATGTCGTGACGGCGTGCCGCATGGTTTTGTACCAATGCCCTGTGGTACACGACGCCCGAACCGTCCCTGATTGGTTCACGTACCATTCGCGGATTCCGTGGAAAGGCTGGAATTCCAACATTCTTGGAATATCCGGCGCGACACGCCCCCATAGAGCGATTGGTACATGATGCGGAAAGCCCCCGGAGACCGCGTCGTGTACCCAGGATTGGTGGTACGCAACACCTCGGCTGCCGCAATCGTGTGTTGCGTACCATTCCCGGCGCGCGTGACGTGCCGTGGTGATTCATATCGGGCGTGCCGCTCTGACATGATGAGACCGCCACGATGAGACCGCCACGATGAGACCGCGCGCCCTCCTGCACGCCACAATGCGAAGAACCGGTTTATACCGCTCAGGCCTCGACGAGTGGGTGGATGTCGCCCAGGGAACTGGAGTCGAAGGTCAGCAGGTCGTAGTCGGTCTGCAGGTTGGCCCAGAATTCCGGGCTGGTGCCAAGGGCCTTGGACAGCCCCCATGCCATCGCCGTGGTGATGCGTCGTTTCCCATTGACGATTTCGCCGATCGCGGTCTCACTGACGCCGATGCTTTTGGTGAGTCGGAATCGCTGATGCCAAGCGGCTGCAGGAATTCTTCGTCGAGGATTTCGCCGGGGTACTGTAGTAATCAGTCGTGGAAGTCGTCGAAGTAGACATCGATAGCCTCCGTAGAGGATTTCGTTGGATTTCCGATTTGATTTGCATGAAATGATACCAATGTCTGCTAATGGCATCGTCAAGCGTCAGTGTGCGGGTGACGGGGTGCGCATCATGACGGCGTCGATGGCGGACCATAATCGCGTGACATGCCGGGACATGGGCCGCATGGTGAAAATTGTCCGTTACGGACGGGGACATGGCGGGGGAAGACATACGGCCTGAAGACAGGAAACCGCGAAAAATCGGGGAGCGGGAACCCACTTGGAGGGTGGACGCATGGCATGGTGAATCCCCATAGTTTGGGCTTCTGTATGAGGCGCACCAGCACTTGGCGCGTGGAGGCAAGAAGACAGGCAAGACATGAGGAAGTTCGCAGATTGGCTCGCCGCCCTAGGGGAAGCGGCGCAGAGGAACGGCAAACGGATCACCGCCGTGGTGGCTGCGGCCGCCATGCTCACCGGCGTCGCGGGCGTCACCGCCAGCGCGATGGCCGCCACGGCCGCGGACGGCGCGAAGAACACGACGTCCGCCAAGACCACGGCCGCCGTCACGACGGCGTCCAAGGCGAAGGCGGGAGCGACCGCCGCGAAGGCCGCGGCCCGTGCGGCCGGCAGCGGTTGTGAATACGCGCAGCACACGGACGCGGGATTGCCGAACGTGTGCTGGCTGGACATGAGCGCGTTCAACGCCGGCGGCCGGTCGAACAGCGGCTCGCAGGAGATGAGCATCGATCTCGGCGGCGGACTGACCATGTCGTTCACCGTCTCGTACGAGACCACGAACGAGAGCGGCATGCAGGGCGTGCGGTACGTGTACCCGCAGAGCGCGCCGAGCTGGCCCAAGGCTTCGTTCGGCCGGTTCGGCTACACCGGATTCACGGACGGCTTCAAGCCGGTGCTGTACCAGTCCGATAACTCCGACGGAGCCTCCTGGAGCGACAACACGAAGATCACGATTTCCGGCATCACCGTGAGGGACGGTTCTGGCACCACCGTGAACAAGGACTACTCATTCGTGCTGTCCGACGGCGAAAGCACCAACCTCGACAACAGCCGCGTCCCCGAGCGGATCTCCTTCGCCTCCGACAAGACGCTCACGAAGTTCGCCAGCTTCCCCGCCAACGGCGTGGACGCTCAAGGTAACCGGTACACGTTCTGCGACGTCACCGAGGAGACCGCGAACTCCGTGACCTGCGAAGGCGTGGACATGAACGACTACCAGGGCATCAGCCTGTATCAGACCCCGCGTCCCAATGAAGTGTCCATCACCCTGCACAACGCCAGCTACGGTTCGCAGCAGGGCGCCGTGTTCGGCGTGATCGTCGCGAACGCCCGCACCACCGTCACCACCGTGAACGTCAAGGACGCCGCGGACAAGTTCACCGGCACCGTTTCGTCCGAAGGCTACACGTCCGCAAGCACCGACGCCGTCACCGGCAGCACCAGCTCCACCAGCGCCACCGTGCCCATGCTCTCCGAGGAGGGTAAGAGCCACACCGTGCGGTTCACCCTCGAAGGCTCGAACTGGAACCGGTACAACGTGAGCTTTGCCTGCGACGGTGACTGCACGCCGGATTCGACCGGCGTGAAGACCGATGGGAACGGCAACCGCTACATCGACGTCAGCGTCCCCTCCGAAGGTTCCGCCAACGGCGTGTGGACCGTCACCGCGAAGCCCTCGCTGACCGTGTCCAAGACCTGGCTCGACCCGGACGGCAACGATGAGACGACGGCCCACAAGGACGACACGGTCACCGTGTCCCTCGGCAAGTGCGCCGACACCGACACGCAGTGCGCCAACCCCACCGCGGTCGACGGTCAGAAGGACCTCACGCTGAAGTCCGGCACCTGGTCCGGCGTGTTCGAATATCTCGACAACGGCCGCTACAAGGTCACCGAGACCGCGGTGAACGGCAATGCGAGCGGTCTTGCCGCCTACGACGTCACCTATAGCCCGGATGGCGGCATCGTCACCGTGTCCGACGGGGATGCGTCCGTCACCGTCACCAACCAGCGCAGGCAGGACACCGTCACCCTGCCCGCCGCCGAGTTCTTCAAGGCGCGCGCCGTGATCGTGGGCCGCGACTGGAAGACCGATCCGGCCGACGCATTCACCTACGTGCTCAACGGCAAGGCCGGCGACGGCAGGACCCGCGCCGCAGCCGACTGCCAGCCCATGCCGGACGGCTACAACGTCAACGAATGCAACACGTCCATCATCGTGACGGACAAGAACGCGAAATCGTTCGGCGACATCACCTACACGGCCGAAGGCAAATACACCTACCGCATCAACGAATCCGCGCAGACGAACCACGACATCACGCAGTCGCAGGCCGTCTACCGCGTGCACGTGACTGTGGACAAGGGCACGGACGGCAAGCTCCAGGCCACCGCCAAGGTGGTTCAGGTGTACGGCGATGACGCCTCCAAGACCACACCCGAAAAGGTCATGGACGACAAGACCGGTGTGTTCATCCACTACCTGCCCGTCTCCGCGCTGCCGTTGACCGGCGGCACCACCGGACGCACGTGGCTGATCGGCAGCGGCGCGCTCCTCGCCCTGGCCGGATGCTCGTACGTCGTGTGGCGCAAGCGCATGACGGCCTGACCGGGCCGACATCCGCGGCCGGTGCGTTCGACGCGACCGGCCGCACAACAGAAGATTTGCGGATCGTGAAGGCTCCGGGAGGAGCCGGAGCCTCCGCGATTGCAAGAACAACCATCGTGCCGGCGGCGTCCGTCGGCGGCACGGCAAGCAGTTAAGGAAGAGAGGGTTTTCTCATGCAGTTGAGGAAGCTTTTCGCAGGCGTCGCCGCGGCGGCGACCCTGCTGGGTGGTCTCGCGTTGGGCGCGGCCACCGCGAATGCGGCGGAGGTGCCGTCCGCGATCACCGTGGGCAATTCGCAGGAGAGCCACACCTACACGGCGTACAAGTTCGCCGATCTCAAGCTCGTGCAGCGTGACGGCAAGAACGAGGTCGAGGTGACTACCGCCAGCGGCTCTCGCGCCCAGCTGACGATCAGCGGCTATGAGAAGGTCGTGGCCGGTCTGGCCGCGCAGGCCGCCGGCGTGGACGCGGTTCCGGAACCGTACACTGGTGAGCCGGCCGCGTACGTGACCACGTTCGATCAGGCGACGCTGCGCAAGTTCGCCGACGCATTCACCGCGGTTCTGGGCAAGAGCCTGGATGGCCAGTTCGGCATTAGCGGCGACGTCACCATCACGACCAAGGACAGCGCGGGCTCCGTGGCCGGCACCGGCGAGGACGCCACGCTGAACGTGGGCGGCCAGGGCTGGTACCTTGTGACCGACACCGTGACCAAGGCCGACGGCACCGTCGTGTCCGGTGGTGCGTCCGCCATCGTGGCGACCCCGCTTGGCGACGCGAACGACCAGACCCTGCCGGTCGCGAACGCCGATCCGACCCAGAATGGCATCGACGTGACGGGCAAGTTCAACGCGAAGCACTCCGAGAACCCGGTTCCGGGGAAGACCAGCGACAAGGACGAGGTCGGTGTGGTCGGCTACGGCGAGTCCGTGACCTACACCATCAAGGCGACCATTCCGGATACCACCAACTATGACGAGACGCACCCGCTGCCTCTGTACGTCAAGGATGTCGCGTCCAAGGGCCTGAAGGTCCCGGCCAAGGTCGGCGACTTCACCGGTTTCCGCGCCGGCTACGACGCCAACAAGGACGGCAAGCTGCAGAACTCCGAAGTGCTCAAGAGCGGCTACTCCATCGAATCGCAGACCGGCGACGCCAAGACCGGCACCACTACTGTCGTGAAGATCGACAACGTGGCCGGCCACGCGGGCGAGACCCTGCTGGTCGCCTACACGGCATACGTGACCGAGGATGCCGCCACTGACGGCGTGACCAACACCCCGTACGTCGGCAATGACAACCAGAACTGGGTCGGAGGCAAGCATGACACCCTCAAGACCGTGAACGTGAAGTTCACCAAGCAGGGTGCCGACGGCAAGGCCCTGGCGGGCGCGCAGTTCGCCATCAAGTACAAGGGTGAGGAGACGTACCTCGAGTACGGTCAGACCGATCAGTGGTCCCTGCCCAGCTGGCACTCCACCACCAACAAGACCGACTACACCGTGACCAGCGCTGCTGACGGCACCGTGGAGTTCAAGGGTCTGCGCGCCGGCGAGTACACCATCGAGGAGGTCGTGGCCCCGAACGGCTACTCCACCCAGTTCCTGCCGACGTTCGACGTGACCATCGCCAAGGACGGCACCGTGACCTTCTCCAAGGACACGCTCGGTCTGGTGGCCCCCGGTGACAACACCGCCACGGTGAAGAACGTGAAGTCCATCACCCAGCTGCCGCTCACCGGTGCCGCGGGCATCGCGATGTTCGTCGTGCTCGGCGCCCTGCTCGCCGGCGCGGCGGCCACCGTGTTCGCCAAGAGCCGCAGCACCAAGCGCGCGCTCAACGCGTGAGCCTGACCACCATCGCTGCTGTGGTGTGACGGGTCGCGGCTCTAACGGTCGAGACCCGCACACGCAGGAACGATGACGATATGAGGTGGCCGGCCCGGATTTCCGGGCCGGCCACCTCGTCGTATCGGGAGGTTCGCGTTCCGGTCTCCCCCCGGTCGTTCCGGTTGCGTCTGTCTCCCAAGTCGTTCCGGGCGGTTCATCCCGGTCGCGCTGGTCGTCCCCGCCATCTCCATCCGCCCACCGGGATGCGCGTGGAAGGACCCGCGGACATCGGGGAAGAAAAATACCCCCGTATCGGGGTTATTGGTAAACCGTTCCGCGGGGTTACCATCTTCGCCATATGACGACGAGGGGGAGCAATCGCCACGAATGAACGACGTCCGTCCCCATCCGAGCAGAAACGTCGCCGTAGACAAAGGAGCGCAGTACATCATGGTCAGCGGCGGAGGGAAGTTCAGTCCCGAAGAAGTCACGTATCTCAAATCGTTGCCGGCGGTCGTCGAGGCCTCGCCCAAGCGGATCACCTACGCCGAGGCCTTCAAACGATACTGCATCATCCAATACAACCAAGGCGGCTCACCCGTCAAACTGTTCCGCGAAGCGGGACTCGACCCCGCGCTCATCGGCTACAAGCGCATCGAACGCTGCTTCGCCCGCTGGCGGGAGGACTACCGCGATCTCCTTTCGGACCAGGCGGAGGGGACGTCCGGCGAGGAGGGCGTCGGAGGGGAGCGGCGACGATGGACCTCCCGCGCGACGCGCGGAAGGAAGACACCCGCGTCGTTCGCTGTCGACGCGTCGCAACGCGCCATCGTGCTTCCCGCGGCGTCCGGCGAGACGGACGTCGCGATGGGCGTGGGCGGGTCCGACGACATCCGCGACCTGCTCATCTCGCAGCAGGTGCGACGCATCGACGAACTCGAACACAAGGTCGCCATGCTCACCGCCATGCTTGACGCCGAAAAAGCCGCCGGTCGCTTGGGCGAACCGGAGACGGGCGACGCGGAAGCCGCCGACGGCGGCGAGGAGACCGCGTCGCTCATGCAGGCCGACCTCCATCCCGGCGTGGCCGCGTCCGCGTGACCGCATGGTCGCGCCGGCGTGGCGTCGCGCATCCCTCCACCGGCGGGCCTACTACACTGGACCACGCAACCAGACAACAACGGCGAGACAAGGCGGAGCAGCGGGCGCATGGCGGACAGCAGCGAACACAACGAAGCCACCGAAATCGTGGACGGCGCGGTGGAGACGGTCGAAGTGTCCAAACACCCGGACCCCTCCATCCCCGAAACCGACCTCTCCCTGGCGGACATCGAACGCCGCCGCTCCCACCCCGTGCAATGGGTGGTGTACGGGGCGGCCGTGCTCGTCGCCATCATCGCCCCCTACTGGTACGGACGCATGCTCGCCGCGCAACACACCGCATGGGTGACCGAACGCTTCACCGCGTTCACCCCGCAAGGCGTGACGTTCCTCTCCTGGACCGTCACCCTCGTGGCGTTGGCGGGTCTCGGCCTCGCCGTGGTCGACTCCGGGCGATGGCTGTGGCGCGTGGTGTTCACCGTGGGCCTCGCCGCCGAACAGTTCATCGCCGGCGTGTGCCTTCTCCGCTTCGACTTCTGGTACTCCACCTACGTGGTGTACGGCGACGCGGCGGCCATGGCCAACGCCGCCGACCTCGGCATCATCGCCGCCGGATTCGGCGTGGCCGTGTTCGCCGTGGTGTGGGTGGGCCTGCTCGTCATCATCCGCAAGGACTCGCCGCTCAACGTGCTCACGCGCAGCTGGACGTCGTTCATCCTGTTCTTCGCCATCGAGACCGCGGCCCTGCTCATCGTGATGTTCGGCGGCGTGCTCGCCACCGTCGGCGCGGCGGCGTGACGGCGTAGACAGGTGGGGGCGACGCGGCCGGCCGGACGGTCGCGTCACGACGCACGTCACGACGGACGTCACGGCGCACGTCACGACGGAACGCCGCATGGTCCGTACCACCCCCTATAGTTGCTCTTTGGCGTAAATCGCCCGCGGATAGAGAGCGCTCCGAGCAGCAAGCCCGGGGCACCGCGCAACAAACCGACCATAAGGAGGATGCCGTGGCACTGACGGCTGAACAGAAGAAGCAGATCATCGACGAATACGCGACGCACGAAGGCGACACCGGCTCCCCGGAGGTCCAGGTCGCGCTCCTCTCCAAGCGCATCTCCGACCTCACCGAGCACCTCAAGATGCACCAGCACGACCACCACTCCCGTCGCGGCATGCAGATGATGATCGGTGACCGTCGCGCCCTGCTGGACTACCTCAAGCGCAACGACATCAACCGTTACCGTGCGCTGATCGAGAAGCTGGGTCTGCGTCGATAACTCAAGACTTCCGCCCGGGCGCCCACAGGCGCTCGGGCGTTTTGCATACGCCTGCCAACGGCAACGCCGACGAGAAGGGAACGGGCCGAAGAGGATAGGCCGCAAGGGCGGCCGACAAGAGAGGCCCGGTTTTACGAATCGAGAGGTTGACACGAGGAACGCGGCCGGGGGCCGCGCGGCGGCGACGGACGGCACCGGAACCGGAACGCGGAACGCACCGGAAGGCGCCGGAACGCACCGCCGAAACCAGAAGCGAATGTGAAGAGCCAGGCCCGGCTGAAGAAGGGCCACAGGTTGCAGGACAACAAGGAACACACAACAGAACAAGAACAAAGGAGGAACCCTATGGAGGGTCCCGAAATCAAGGCCGCAGAGGCCGTCATCGACAACGGATCGTTCGGCAAGCGCACGCTGCGCTTCGAAACCGGCCGTCTCGCCCAGCAGGCGGACGGCGCCGTCGCCGCCTATCTGGACGACGACACCATGGTGCTCAGCACCACCACCGCCGGCAACAGCCCGAAGGAGAACTACGACTTCTTCCCGCTGACCGTCGACGTCGAAGAGAAGATGTACGCCGCCGGCAAGATCCCCGGCTCCTTCTTCCGCCGTGAGGGCCGCCCGTCCAACGACGCGATCCTGGCCTGCCGCATCATCGACCGCCCGCTGCGCCCGCTGTTCCCGCACACGCTGCGCAACGAGGTCCAGGTCGTCGAGACCATCCTCGCCGTCAACCCGGATGACGCGTACGACGTGGTGGCCCTCAACGCCGCCTCCGCCTCCACCATGATCTCCGGCCTGCCGTTCGGCGGCCCGGTCTCCGGCGTGCGCCTGGCCCTCATCGACGGCCAGTGGGTCGCCTTCCCGAAGTGGAGCGAGCGCGAACGCGCCGTCTTCGAGATCGTCGTGGCCGGCCGCGTCATCGAGAACGGCGACGTCGCCATCGCCATGATTGAGGCCGGCGCCGGCAAGAACGCTTGGCACCTCATCTACGACGAGGGCCAGACCAAGCCGGACGAGGCCGTCGTGGCCGAAGGCCTCGAAGCCGCCAAGCCGTTCATCAAGGTCATCTGCGAGGCCCAGAACGAGCTCAAGGCCGCCGCGGCGAAGGAGACCCGCGAATTCCCGCTGTTCCCGGAGTACACCGAGGACCTCTACAACCGCATCGACGAGATCGCGCACAAGGACCTCGACGAGGCCCTCACCATCGCGGAGAAGCTGCCCCGCCAGGAGCGCATCCACGAGATCAAGGAGCACGTGCGCGAGATCCTCGCCAACGAGTTCACCGACATGGACGACGCCGAGAAGGACAAGGAGCTCGGCAACGCGTTCAAGGAGCTGCAGCGCCAGATCGTGCGTCGCCGCATCCTCACCGAGGACTACCGCATCGACGGCCGCGGTCTCAAGGACATCCGCACCCTGTCCGCCGAAGTGGACATCGTGCCGCGCGTCCACGGCTCCGCCCTGTTCCAGCGCGGCGAAACCCAGATCCTGGGCGTCACCACGCTGAACATGCTCAAGATGGAGCAGCAGCTCGACTCCCTCTCCGGCCCGCAGTCCAAGCGCTACATGCACAACTACGAGATGCCGCCGTACTCCACCGGCGAGACCGGCCGCGTCGGCTCCCCGAAGCGCCGCGAGATCGGCCACGGCGCCCTCGCCGAGAAGGCCCTCGTCCCGGTGCTGCCGGACCGCGAGGAGTTCCCCTACGCCATCCGTCAGGTCTCCGAGGCCATCGGCTCCAACGGCTCCACCTCCATGGGCTCCGTGTGCGCCTCCACCCTGTCCCTGCTCGCGGCCGGCGTGCCGCTCAAGGCCCCGGTGGCCGGCATCGCCATGGGCCTCGTGTCCGGCGACGTGGACGGCCAGCACATCTACAAGACCCTGACCGACATCCTGGGCGCCGAGGACGCGTTCGGCGACATGGACTTCAAGGTCGCCGGCACCTCCGAGTTCATCACCGCCCTGCAGCTCGACACCAAGCTCGACGGCATCCCCGCCGACATCCTGGCCGCCGCCCTGCAGCAGGCCAAGGACGCCCGCACCACCATCCTCGAGGTCATCAACGAGTGCATCGACGGCCCGGCCGAGATGAGCGAGTACGCCCCGCGCATCATCACCACCACCGTTCCGGTCGAGAAGATCGGCGAGATCATCGGACCGAAGGGCAAGATGATCAACCAGATCCAGGAGGACACCGGCGCCGAGATCGCCATCGAGGATGACGGCACCGTGTTCATCTCCTCCGAAGGCGGCGAGGCCGCGCAGAAGGCCAAGGAGATCATCGACCAGATCGCCAACCCGCACGTGCCGCAGCCGGGCGAGACCTACAACGGCAAGGTCGTCAAGACCACGTCGTTCGGTGCGTTCGTGAACCTCACGCCGGGCACCGACGGCCTGCTGCACATCTCCCAGATCCGCAACCTCGCCAACGGCGAGCGCATCGACCAGGTCGAAGACGTCCTCAAGGAGGGCGACACCGTCGAGGTCGTCGTCCAGGGCGTCGACGACCGCGGCAAGATCTCCCTCGCCATCCCCGGCTTCGAGGACCAGGAGTCCGGCGCCCGTCGTGGCGGCGACCGTGGTCCGCGTGGCGGCCGTGACGACCGCGATGACCGTGGCGACCGTGGCGACCGTGGTCCGCGCGGCGGCCGTGGCCCGCGTCGCGACCGTGACGACCGTGACGACCGCGACTTCGACGATCGTCCGCGTCGTCGCCGTCCGGTGGACCGCGACGATGACGACGACCGCGATTACGACGATCGTCCGCGTCGCCGTCGCTCCGCCGATCGCGATTACGACGACGATCGTCGTGATGACCGCGATTACGACGATCGTCCGCGTCGTCGTCGTTCCGCCGATCGCGATGACCGTGACGACCGCGACTACGATCGTGACGACCGTCGCGGCTCCCGCGCCGACCGTTCCGATCGTTCCGACCGTTCCGATCGCGATGACGACCGTCCGCGTCGTCGTCGTTCCGCCGATCGCGATGATCGCGACGACCGTCGCGGCTCCCGTGGCGGCCGTGGTGGCCGCGGTGGTTACGACCGCAACCCGCGCTATGCCACCGACGAGAACTACGACGAGTACCACGCCGACCGCGTGGAGCGCAACGAGCGCCCGCGTCGCCGCGTGCGCCGCGACTTCGATCCGTTCGAGGACTGATTCGGCTGATGCCGGGGTCTGGGTCTGACGCCTGAAGCGTGGGCCTGATTGAGTCCGACTGGTCAGGGGCCGCTTCCGAAGCATTTCGGAGGCGGCCCCTTTCGTATGCTTCGCATGGTGCTTGGTTTGTGAAGCGGTTCGGGTGGTTCTTGCCAGATTGCCTCGCTGGGGCTAGGGGATAGTGGACCGGGAATGTGATTCGGGGACTGTGTGGTGTTCCGGGCCAGGGTGCTGTGGTCCGGAGTGCGGGGAAGGCGGTGTTGGTGTGTTCCGGGTGCAGGGATTGTGGCCCCGGAGTGCGATTTGAGGTCAGCGCGGCCTTCCGGGCCAGGGTGCTGTGGTCCGGAGTGCGGGGAAGGCGGTGTTGGTGTGTTCCGGGTGCAGGAATTGTGGCCCCGGAGTGCGATTTGAGGTCAGCGCGGCCTTCCGGACCAAGGTGCTGTGGTCCGGAGTGTAATGGAGGTGGTTGCTGCTCTTCCGGGTCCACGGGCTCGAGGTCGGAGGGGCGTTCCATGATGTGAACCGCACCTCCGATCATCGAATCTGAATTACTTCAGTCCAAC
This sequence comes from Bifidobacterium saguinibicoloris, assembly GCF_019331725.1. Classification (GTDB taxonomy): domain Bacteria; phylum Actinomycetota; class Actinomycetes; order Actinomycetales; family Bifidobacteriaceae; genus Bifidobacterium; species Bifidobacterium saguinibicoloris. The sequence goes on along the minus strand of NZ_JAHBBF010000011.1, from coordinate 2,244 downwards.
AATCGGGGGCGGTTCACAGTGACGGAGCCCCTCGGCGCATCATGCATCATGCGGGGATACGGCTTTCCGTGGGCCGGGCCCCTACAGCCGAACAAGCCCGGTTCCTGATGACCGCTCACGTCCGGCTTCGGCGCCTGGTCTCTACGGGGCGGCCTTTGCACTTGACCTTGCCTACAACCCGGCTTCGGCGAGTGCGTGGTCGATGTCGCGGATAAGATCGTCGGTGTCCTCGAGGCCCACGGCGAGGCGGAAGAAGCCGCGGTGGAACTCCGGCGGGTACAGGTACTGGCGTTCGTCGTCCTCGCCGAGGAACACGATGAGGCTTTCGTCGTGGCCGAGCGACACGGCCGACGTGATGACGTTCAACTTCGAGACGAAGCGGTTGTGCCCGTCGTGGTCGGTGTCGAGTCCGAACGAGAGCACGCCGCCGAAGCCGGCGTCCGGACGGGCGAGCTGGCGGACGGCCACGTCGTGCCCCGGATGCGACTTGAGCCCCGGATACGCCACGAACCGCACCTGCGGCAGCGATTCCAAGTGCTTCGCGATGGCCAGCGCGGACGCGTTGTGCTGTCGCATGCGCAGCGGCAGCGTGACGGAGCCGCGGTTGATGAGCCATGCGTTGAACGGGGAGATGATGCCGCCGTAGTTCACCTGATACGTGAAACGGATCTGGTCGGTGATCTCTTTGCGGGTGGCGATGGCGCCGCCGAGCGCGTCGCCGTGTCCGTTGATGTATTTGGTGAGGCTTTCGATGACGACATCCGCGCCGAGGCTTGCGGGTCGCACGTTGAACGGCGAGTTGAACGTGTTGTCGACGCTGAGCAGCGCGCCCGCCTTGTGTGCGAGTTTCGCCGCCGCCTCGATGTCGGTCACCTTGAGCGTGGGGTTGGCGGGCGTCTCGATGTGCACGAGCTTCGTGTTCGGTCTGATGGCGCGTTCGATGTTGGCGGGGTCCGACGTGTCGACGATGGACGTTTCGATGCCGTACTTTTCGGGCAGGATCTGGTTGAGCAGACGGTATGCGGCGATGTAGGTGGTGTCGGAGAAGATCGCGTGGTCGCCGCGGTTCAGCAGCGTGGTGAAGGTGGCGGCGAGTGCGGCGACGCCGGAGGCGAGCACGACGGCGTCCTCGGTGCCTTCGAGGTTCGCGAGTTTCGCTTCGAGGTAGCGCTGGTTGGGGTGGCCGTTGCGTGTGTACAGGTTCACGTCCGAGCTGGACCAGTTGATGGCGGAGGGGTCGTAGGGCAGCGCGTACGCGTTGGCGAGGGTGATGGGGCGGCGGATCGCGCCGGTTTCGGCGTCGACCCCGTTGCCGAGGTGGATGGATTTGGTCGCGAAGCCGAGGGGAGTGCCGTCGAAGGATTCGCCGTGATGTACGAGATCTGAGGTCATGCTCCCGGTCTACCAGCCGCGCGCTTTCGGCGCGAATGCGCGTCAGGGCCGGGAGTCGGCGGTATTCCGCCGTCTGATAGCCGTCCATAGGAAGAACCGTGTCGGATGCGTGGTGACTGGGTGGTGCCGGGGCAGTGACTGGGTAGTGACTAGGTGGTGTCGGGGTTCCCGGAGGGGCGTCGGTTGTTCCTTCGCGGTCGTGGCAACCCGGTGTCCGATGGGACACCGTTTGATTGATGTGCGGGCGGGCGATGGGTGGCCGGGAGTGCGTATGCGCGTTGGATTTGGCGGTGGATACGGATCGATATGTGGTGTGGCCGGATGATGTGACGCGGGTTGAATGGGGGTCGGCTTGTAACGGTGAGGGTCGCTGTATGGCGGTCGGCTTGTGGCAGGCTGGTGTCCGATGGGACACCGTTGTAGACGGATGTCTTATCGGACACCGGGTTGTCATGAGGTGCGACAGTCGTAACGGTTCCATGTCCTGTTCCGCATGGTGTGGTGAAACCCGCATGGCGCGGTGGCGCGGGTTGATGTGTGGCGGTCGGTTTGCGGCGGTACGGGTGTCTTATCGGACACCGGGTTGTCATGAGGCGTGGTGGGACGTTGCGTGGATCGGTGATGCAGGGTGTGCTGCGCCGCCGTGCGAGTATAGCCGGTTCGGCCGGTGTGACTGGCGGATGGTGTGGCCGGCGGCCGGGGTGTTGGATATGGCGCGGTTGGGTTGTGTCTGTTCAATAGAAAGTGGGCCGTGTGAGCGTGTGGAAAGTCTCCATGTGAGCGGCAGGATTTAGTCCACTTCGGCGTGTGGTGAGAAATGAACACCGGCCCGTCCTGCCCGGACTAGTTTCC
>NZ_JAHBBF010000010.1 GCF_019331725.1 Bifidobacterium saguinibicoloris | reverse complement strand
ACCCCTCATCCGGCACCCCACCCGGACGCGTCGTTTCCAAGTGATCATCTTCGGCTTCCAAGAAAACAGGCCGAACGATGCTAGGCTGGAGACACGCACCCGGCTGTACGACATGGTCATCGAAGGCGAATGACCCGACCGGATGAGGGGAAGGAAAGGAAACTTTCATGAGTGAGGAATATCCGAACGCGACGGAGGCACAGCCCGCCCAACCCGAGCAGAACGGACAGGTCCCCTTCGACCAGTCCACCCAGCCGGCGCAACAGGAGTGGCGTCCCTCCCCGGAGTCCGCGCCCCAGCAGCAGACGGCACCGTCCGGGGCACCGTTCGCCCCGCAGGGCCAATACCCTGCGCAGCCGCAGTTCCCGGCGCAACCGGGATTCCCCCCGCAGGGACAGTTCCCAGCGCAGCCGCAGTATCCGGCGCAACCGCAGTTCCCGCAGGGCCAGCCCCAGCCGGTCGCGGGATTCCCCCAGCAACAGGCGTTCCCCGCCGCTCCCCAGTTCCCAGCTCCGGCAGCCCCGGCTCCGGCCGTTCCCGGAACCCCCACGGCACCCGAAGCCGGCGTTCCGGAAGGCGCTCCCATTTCAGGTGATGCCGCTCCTGAGGCGACGGCGCCGGTCGAAGCGCCCGCACCTAACGGCACCGTCGAGCCGGCAACGGCCTCTGAAGGTGCAGCCCCCGTCAACGCCCCTGAATACCCCGCACCGGCGGGTGCTCCCGAAGCCGGATTCCCCGCTCCCGGCGCACCCGAATACCCTGCGCCGAACGGTCAGGCCCCGGTTCCGGGCGCTCCGACCCCTGGCGTTCCGGGCGTTCCCGGCACCCCGGTTCCGGGCGCTCCGGTTCCTGGCGTTCCCGGTGTTCCCGGTGCCGCGCCGAAGAAGAAGATGTCGAAGGGCGCGCTCATCGGCATCATCGTGGGCATCGTCGCCGCCGTGCTGGCCGTGGTGCTCATCGTGGTGTTCGTGGTGGTCAAGCCGTTCTCGCTGAAGTCCGATGACTATCTGGACGGCATGAACAAGACCATCTCCATCCAGAAGCAGTACAGCGACGTCTCCTCCGAGGTGACCAAGGCCACGAGCGCCGTCTACGGCTCGTCCTCGAAGTTCGATTCCGCCGATGCCGCCAAGCTCAAGAAGCAGCTCAAGGAGTTCACCGACGAGAGCCAGGCGTTCGGCGACCTCAAGGTGGCCACGCGTGACGACAAGGTCAAGCAGCAGTACGACAAGTACATGAAGAAGGTCAAGCAGTACGAGAGCTTCGCCAACAAGATGGCGAACGTCGCCGTGCCGATGAACGAGGCCGCCATCGCGTGCAACGACACGCCGAACGCCTCCTATTCGGACAGCGACTTCTACTCCCAGTACGACACGTACATCAAGAGCTGCACCGCCGCCCTGGACAAGGTCTCCAAGACGAAGGACGTGAAGGCCGTGGCCGACTACGCCTCCGCCATCAAGGACTACATCACCCAGCTGGGCGACATCATGAGCCAGATGGAGGCGCTGGGCGATCTGAGCAAGATCGAATACGGCACGGACACCTACAACAAGTTCCGTGACCTGAGCAGTAAGTTCTACGATCTGAGCTACCCGTACGACGCGTCCAGCGATCTGAGCGACGCGTTGCGCGACATGGCCGACGAGTCCAACCCGTCCGAGGCATTGGACGATCTGGACAGCGTCTGCCAGGACGGCTTCAACGAGAAGCTCTGATCCCGCCCGCGGCACATCCTGCCGAAAGCTGTAATGATGGACCCCTTCGGAGTATTCCGAAGGGGTCCATCATTACAGCCGCATTGCGTCCGTCCACCCGTCCGTTGCCTCGGTTCAGCCGTCGGTTCATCCATCCGTCCGCCCGTTGCGTCCACCCGTCCATTGCGTCCGTCCGATTCCGTACCGGGTTCCACGGATGTCGACCCTCGCACGCCGCATGCCCCGCACGCCGCATAGCGGCATGCGGGGCATCGCCGTTTTCAGTCCGTGTCGGAGTCGCTGTCCGTGTCCGCACCGGAACCTGTACCGGAATCATCCGTCCCCGTGCTCGGCGCCGGCTGGCCGGGTTCCTGACCGCGCGTCACGGTGACCGTGTCGCCGCGGGTGTCACTGCCATCGCCGGTGTGGGCGGCGACGGACCATTTCATCCATTTCATGGCGGTGTGGTCGCATGCGGTGAACACGCTCTCCTCCGGCAGTTCCGTGTACTCGCCGGTGGATTCACCGTGCTCGTCCACCGTGATCTGCTGGTCGGTGGTCTTCACGTAGATCCGCTTGGTGAGGTAGTTGATGCCGTGGAATTCGCCGCTGTCGAGCAGGAGCCTGTTCCATTGGTCGCTGTCGAGCACTTCGGTCTTCTTGAGGTCCTTGTCGAGCAGGAAGACGCGTTTCTCGCCGTCGTATCCCTTGTAGAGGATGTACAGCGTGCCGTCGGAGAACTGGTCCCATGCGTCGACCTCGGTGTACGGCTTGGCGTCGTCGATGCCGAGCACTGTGGTCATGTATTCGCCTTTGCCGGTGGAGGTGTCGAGGATGATGTCGCCGGATATGCTGCTGATCGCGTAATGGTCGCCGCCGATGTACCGGATGGTCTCCACGCTGCAGCCTGAGACGTCGGAGTTGCCGGGACAGTAGTCTTCACCGAACGAGGCGGTCTGCTTGTTGCCGTCGATGGAGTACAGGTGGTAGCCGGAGCTGTCCGTGACCATGTAGACGTCCTGCATGGTCACGTTGCTCGCGGTGGTCTTGACGACGGACTTGTATCCGTAACCTTGGTCCTCGATGGAGTCCTTGAGGTTCTGCAGCGTGGCGGCTTCGGTCTTGTCGCGGGTGAGGCCCATCACCTGGGTGTGTCCGACGTGCAGGTCGTCGTGGTCGCCGTCACCGGGGTAGGGTTCGTCGGTCACCCATGTCTTGGCGATGGCCACGGTGGTGTTGGACGAGCCGAGGATGCCGTAGTTGTAGTCCTCCTGCTTGTCGAGGTGGTTGTCTTCTTCGGTGCGTAGGTCGATGCGTTTGCCGAGCGTGCCGGCGTCGAGGTCAACCTGGTGTGCGTACAAGTGGACGCTTTCCGGCGTGGTGCCTACGGCTTTGGTCTTGACGGCGTACATGACGAACACGGCCGGGTTGTCGCCGTAGGTGGCGGCGATCTTCGGTTCGGAGTATTCCTTCTCCCCGGATTCGAGCATGGAGATGTGGATCTCCTTGGATTGGTCCATCGCCGGCGTCCAGACGCCCACCGAGTATTCGCCGTCCTCCGGGTCGGATGCGCTTGAGTATGTGGATGAGTCGGAGGTGTCGGTGGTGGAGTCGCCGGATCGGCATGGGATGGGGACGGAGACGAGTGCACTGCCCGTCCACTGCCAGTCGGAGGTGATATGGCCGTCGCAGACGAAGTCGGTCATGGCGACTTCGCTGACCTTCGGTTTGGTGGTTTTCTTCGGCGTTGTCTTCGGTTCGGCGGTCTTCTTCTTCGGTTTGGCGGACGCGGCCGATTGCGTCGTGTCCGCGGCGTCCGTGGCGTGCATGTGTCGCCAGACGAGGAATCCGGTCACGGAGGCGACGACGAGCAGCACCGCCACGATGGCCGCGATGATCGGGACCGCTTTCCCGTGCTTCTTCCGTCCACCCGTCCGGCTCGCGTCGCCGCCGGCGGCAGACGCGTCCGGAGCGCCGGGCATGCCCGTCGGCATCGGTACGGGTGGCGCCGGCTGCGGCACCGCAGACGGCGGGGACGGCACCGCGGCGGCCGGCTGCGGCACCGGCATAGGCACCGGTGGGACCGTCGGCGCGGGTCTTCCATGCCCCTGCGCCTGTTCCTGCGCATTCGTGGTCATGCCGGCACCCGCCGCCGCGGCCAGAGGCGCGCCGCAGTTCGTGCAGTAGGCCTGCCCGTCCGGCATCATCGTGCCGCACCTTGTGCATCGTTTCATGGTCCCTCCCGTCATTCCCGGTCTCACGACCGGTCCTACCGGTTCCGTTCCGTCCTGTCCGCGGCCACTTCGCTGCGTGGGGACGGTCTAGATCAGTGTGATGATGAACGTGTCGTCGGCGAGCTCGAAGTCCTCCCCGGAGGTGAGGAATTCGGTGCCGCCGGCGGCGATTTCACGGCCCCGAACGCTGGTGCCGTTGGCGGAATGGTTGTCCGTGATGCTGAACCGGCCGTCGGGCAGCATCTCGATGGTGGCGTGGATGCGGCTCACGTTGGTGTTGCCGCCCATGTGCAGGTCCGCCGTCTTGGACCGTCCGATGGTGGCCTTGCGTGCGATGGCGCCGGTGGCGTTGAGCGTACGGCCGTCGCGCAGTCTGGTGACGGTGAAGCCGGTGCGCGCGGCGCTTCCGAAGATCCGTGTCTCTCCGTCGTCCGCCCGGTCGTCCGGAGACGGTCCGGTCTGTACGGACGGCTGCGTCGGCCTCGGGGATGGCGTGACCGGCGTCGTCGGAATCGTCGGTTTCGGCGATGTCTCCTCCTGCGCCTGCGGACTCACCGGTGCCGGCTGCGGTGCCGGCTGCGGCGTCGACCCGTTTTCCGGTGCGGGGATTGCAGGAGCATTCGGCACGGCCGTCGGTACGGCGTGGTTCTCAGCCACCGCCGATGGCGTGCCGCCGAAATGGGAGAGCACCGTTCCGTCAGGTTCCGACTCCTCCGGCATCTCCGGCTCCTCCGGCATCTCCGGCTCCTCCGGCGTCTCAGGCCGCGTTTCGACCCCGACGCCGTTCAACCGTTGCAGGAGCATCGACCTCCGGTCCGTATGTTCCCGCGCGGTGATGGTCGATCCCGCCACGGTGGCGTCTTCCCGTACGGATGCGATGGTCTCGCTCCCGACGGTCGCGCCCACGGTCGCCCCTACAGTGGTCGTATCCTGCGCGGGTGGTCTCAGCAGGCCGAGGGAGACGAGCAGTCCGCCGAATTGCACGGCGGTGAACGCCGGCACCTGTGCGGCGAATTCGTGCACCGAACCCTGCAGCCATTCGCCGCGTGGCGTGACGGGTTTCACATGACGGTTCTCCCCCAGCAGTCCCACGAGCGTCGCCGGCGTGTGACGCCCGGCGCCCAGTCCCGTCAGCGGTGCCAGGGCGAAGTAGACGCCGCCGTTGGGCGCCACGAACACCTGCTTGGGGTCCCAGAGCACGGCAGCCAGCGGCACGCCGTTGGCCTCACACAGGTTCATCACCGTGTACGCGGCAACGAGCGCGCCGGCATACAAACCATCCGTCACGGGTTGACGCAACACGTCGTGCAACGTCGTGCATCCGGTCACGTTGTATGTGATGGTGACGCCGCCGTCGGTCGCGTCACAGCGGTACGGCAGCAGTGCCGGTCCGCCTGCGGCGAACATCTGCGCATGGGCGGCGTCCGGTCCCTCCCCACGAGTGGAGGACACCGTCATGATCGTCGTGCCGCTTCGCCGGTCCTTGGTTGTTCTGACTTTCACGATGCCACCGTCGCTATCGTTCCTCGACACCTTCACCGGGCGTCGTCGTCGGGTGTTCCTCCGGCGTACCGACCGTACCGACCGCATCCGGCGTTTCCGTCACCGTGGGGGAAGCGGCCGAAGGCACCGGCGCTCCCGTGTACGGAGTCGCGGATGGGTAGGCCACGCCCGGTGCCGCATAGGGAGGCGCCATCCGACCTGGCGCACCCGGCACGCCTGGCACACCCGGCGCACCGGGACTCGCCGGCGCGTACGGTCCCGCCGGCATCGGCGGCATCCCCTGGTACGGCGCGCCCTGCCATTGCCCGTATTCCTGCTGTTGGCGACGCATCGCCTCCTCCTTCTTGCGGACATTGCGCAGCACGAGCAGCGGCACCACCACCATCGTGACCACGATGGCGGTGATCACGATCACCAGAATGGCGATCGGCAGCGCCACGATCCACCAATCGGTCGACCAATCCCATGGACGGCAGTCCCCATTCACGCAGACCATGTCGTTCTCCTTCCTTTCCCATCGCCTTCGGCGACGGCCCGCATCATCATCGAAACGTCGATTCCATCCTAGGTCCGGCAGGCAAGGGCCGGGCCATATCGCCCGGCTTCCCCGGAGCCGGCGTGTCGCCCGGAACGACGGGGCGCCCGGCGCACACGTCCCCGTGAAGGAGACCGTGTCCACCGGGCGCCCATCATCATCGGCCCCTCATCGCCGTCCGGGTCACACGGCCAACGGGTCGCCGTTGCCCCTGCCGCGCCGGCTGAACACCACGATGGCGCCGGCGACGACGGCAAGCACGATGATCAGGCCGAAGATCAGCGTGTTGCGGACCGCCGGCGTGTTCATCGCGTACTGCCACCAGTTGGAGGCCACGTAGACGTTGTCGTACGTGGCGACGGCCTTGTTGCCGGCCTTGTCCACGGAGGTGACGGTGATCTCGTGGCGGGCACCGTCCGCGGGCAGACGGAACGTGGGCGTCGAGGAGAGCAGCGTGGAGCCCTTCCACGTGGCCTGCACCTCGCCGTCCACCGCGATCTCGGCGGAGTCGAGGTCGAGGTTGTCCTTCGCGTCCACGCCCACGTTGCGGCCGTTCTGGTCGTAGTACACGGCGCCGGACTGGATGTTCAGCGCGTGCGCGGTGGGGGCGGTGGTGTCGAGCGCGAAGTTCACCTCGGCGTCGCCCTTGCGGTCGACGTCCTTCTTCTCCATGGTGTTCTGGGAGAGGTTGCCGGCCTTGTCGGTGGAGGTGAGCTGCACACGGTAGAAGCCGTCGGCGGCGAACTGCTTCGCCGGGATGGTGTACACGTTGCTGCTCCAGCCCTTGTCGTCGCCGGCCTTGACGCTGTACTCGTCCTCGGAGAGCTGCTTGGCGGAGGCGTTCCGGGCGACCACCACGTTGGACTTGCCGGGCTGGAGTCCGGACACGTTGATCTCGGTGACGGTGACCGGCTCGCTCTTCTTCAGGTACGTGCCGCGCAGGTTCTCGGTGCCCGCGTTGAACAGGTACGTGGAGCCGAAGCGGTTGGCGGAGAAGGTCTTCGCGGTCTTGTACGTGTTGCCGGCCATGTCGGTGGCTTCGGCGGTGAGCGTGTACACGTCGTCGATGTCGGCCTTGCGTTCGAAGTCGGCGAAGTCGACGGTCTGCGTGTTGTCCGTGTCCTTGGTGGTGGATTGGGGCAGCTTCTTGTCCTTGAGCTCGCCGCGGTGGGCGCCGACGAGCGTCCACTTGACGTGCTTGGCGTCGAGGTTCGTGTCGTCCGTGTCGATGAGCGGGGCGACGGTGCCGGCGTAGGCGGTCTTGTCCTCCACGCGTTCGATCTTGATGGACGGCTTGGTCTTGTCGATGACGAATTCGAGTGCGCTGACCTCCTGCGCCACGTTGCCGGCCAGGTCGGTGGCGGTGGCCTTGATGGTGTAGTGCAGTTCGCCGGTGAAGGCCACGGTGTTGGTCCACTGCGTGGTCTCCTTGTCGCCGCCGGCACGAGTCCAGCCGGAGCCGCCCGGCGCGTTCTGCGAAGCGCCCTTGTCGTCGGTCGCGGTGGTGGTGATCACCGATTCGCCTTCGGAGAAGTTGCGTTCCGTCTCACGTACGGTGGCGATGCGGTCGGCCGCGTAGTACATGCCGTTGCGCACGTCGTTGTTGTTGAACGAGAGCTCGAGCACGGGGGCGACGGTGTCGACGGTGAATTCGTCGTGGAAGGTGGCGGCGGCGTGGAGCGGATCGGCGAAGCTTGCGTCGATGGTCCAGTCGCCGTCCCTGTCGGCGGCGAAGGTCGCGGCGTAGGTCCTGCCGTCCTTCGAGACGGCCTTGAACGCGCTCAACGGCACGGTGCGAGTCTGTCCGTCCACGGTGGCGGTGACGACGGTGCGGTCGCCGTCGCGCGCCTGGAGGAGGTCGAGGTTCGATTCGACGATGGTGACGGTGCCGGTGCGGTGCGCCTTGTAGTACTTGCCGTTGCGCACGTCGTTGTTGTCGTACGAGACCTGCATGGTGGGCGCCACGGTGTCGATGACGACGCCGTCGAGGCCCTTGAACGCGCTGTGCCAGGTGAGGTCGCCGGTGGTGGCGTAGTTACCGGCCTTGTCGCCGATGGCGAGGGACGTGCCCTTGGTCCACAGACGGAAGCTGTCCTTGTCGAGGGTGAAGGCGAGCGTGCCGTTGGCGTCATCCTGCACGAGCGAGCCCTTGTCCAGCGTGAATCCGCTGGTGTGCGGGTCGGTGCTGGGCGCCCTGCTGACGAAGTTGTCGTCCGGGTCGGCGATACCGAAGTCGCCGCTGCCGGGTGCTACGCCGGCGACGTCGTCGCTGATGCCGTTGAGCGTCACGGTCTCCGATTCGGCGAACAGGAGGCCGCGGAACACCGGGCTGGCGGAGCTCAGCGTGAACTCGCCGAACGTCGGCGCGGTCCAGTCCATCACGAACGTGCCGTTCGTGAGATAGTCGCCGTCGACGGCACCCTGGGTGGCCTTGTCGCGCATGCCCTGGTAGCTGAAGGCGATGGTGTACACGCCCTCCTGCTTGTCGGTCCTGCCGTCGAGGCGGACCGGCTTGGTGACGCTCCACTGGTATTGGCCGGTCTTGGTCCAGCCGTCGGTCACGTGCAGCGGGGACAGGTCCTGTCCGCTGCCCTTGCTGCCTTCGGTGAGGTTCGCGGCCTTCGCCCCGGCGTTGCCCTGGGCGAGCGGGAACCATTTGTCGGTCACCGTGTAGGTGGCGGACACGTCGCCGCGGAAGTAGCCTTGGCGACCGTCGATGAAGACGGGGTGTCCGTCCTTCTCTCCGATGATGTTCTTCTTGGCTTCGGGCGCGTTGTCGGTCAAGGTGATGGCGGAGACGGAGACGTCGTCGGAGCCGGCCTTCATGACCACCGCGGCATCGAGCCCGTTGAGCCCGTACGCGGCGTCGTTGGCGGCCTTGGAGACCTTGTTCGTCACGTTGTCCTCGGCGGTGACGGTGAGCTCGCCCAAATCATACTTGCCTTCGGCGTGCAGGGTGATGGTGCCGTTGCCGTCGGCGTCGAGTGCGACCTGCTCGGTCTTCGCCGGCTGCAGCTCCTTGCCGTCCAAATCGGTGCCTGCCGGCACGGCGACGGTCACGGTCTTGATGCCGGACGTGTGGTCGGTGCTGGTGGTGACGGTACCGTCGGGGGCCTTGCGGTAGTCCTTGACGGTGATGCCGATCGTCTGGTCGCCAGAGGCGGCGTAAATCCGCTTGCCGTCATAGGAGGTGTTTGCCGCGGCGAGGCCGGTGATGGCCGTGATAGTCGGTTCCTGGCTGTCGACGCCGAAGGTCACGCTGCGCGTGCCTTTGCTGGTGCCGAAGAGACGGTCCGCATCGGTGTTGGACGCGACGGCGGCCGTGTACAGGCCGTCGGCGGCCGGCTGGGAGACGGTCCACGTGGCGGTGGCCTTCGCCGGGTTCTTCGCGTCGGACGTGACCTTCACCTGTGCGAGGGTGACGGCGGTGGTCGCGGCGTCGTTGAACGTGCCGGTGACGGCTTCGCCCGCGTTGGCGTTGTTGGCGTACGTGGCGGCGAGGCGTGCGGCGAGCGGGTTGCCGTCGATGTCGGCTTCGAGGGTGACGGTCTTGGAGTGCCAGTCGACGCCGTTCACCTTGGCGTCGGCGTCGCCGGAGGCCGGCACGACGCGCAGCGTGGTGCTGATGTCCTTGGCGCTGCCGGCGAGGGTGAGCTTCTTCGGCAGGGCGGTGCTGCTGGCGTCCGCGGGCACCTTGTCGAAGGTGTTCGCGTCGCCCGGGTTGCCGAGCTTGTCGGTGGCCTTGACGGTGATCTTCGAGAAGTCATAGGTGCCGGGGGTCTTGAGCGTCATGACGAGCGTGTACACGCCGTTGCCCTGGTCGTCGAGGGCGAGGTCGTAGTCGCGGCCTTCCTTCAATGCGGTGGCGGTCCCGCCGTCGATGGGGGTGACGTCGCCGGTGATGGCGATGCCGTCCGTGTCGAGTCCGGCGCCGGCTTCGGTGAGGTGGAAGGTGACGTCGCGCGTGGAGGCCTTGTCCGGGTCGCCGCTGAAGGCGAACGTCTCGCCGGTGGTCGCGTCGGCGAGGTCGTTGGCCGCGTCGGCGCCGTAGCTCACGGAGTCGATGACGGGTGCGGTGGCGTCCACGTGGAAGGTCTGCGTGCCGAACGCGAGGACGAACCGGTAGTCGTACGTGCCGTCCATGGCGTTGGGGACCGTGAAGGTAACCTTCGGCGTGTTCTCGTCGATGGCTGCGGTGACGCCGGTGACGGCGGTGCCGTCATGGGTGAGCGTCAAGAGCGGCAGCTTCAGCGATTCCATGAGCTTCACATGCCTGAGGAACACGCGTTTGTTGAAGTTGTTCTTGTTCTTCGGCTCCACGGTGATCGTGGAGACGCTGGTGAAGTAGCCGTCGACCTTGCCGTTGCCCTTGTTGCCGGCCACGGTGTACTTGAAGCCGTCCCTGTACTGCTCATCGGCGTTGTCGACGACGATCTGCGCTGCCTTGTCGGCCTCCGGCAGGAGGTCGGAGAGTTTGGCGCTGACGGGGTTGCCGGCTGCGTCGGTGGTGGTGACGGTGATGTCGGTGACGTTGTACTCACCGGTGGCGGTGGGCGTCCAGACGAACGTGTCGCCGGTGGGCGTGCCGGAGCCGATCTCGTTGCCGTTCGGGGTGCCGTCCGCGGCGGTGATGGTGACCTTGTCGCCGTTCACCGGGGCGCCGAACGTGATGGTGACGGAGCCGTTGCCGGTGGTCAGGCGCGTGTCGGCGCCGTCCACGGTGCCCTTCTGCCAGTCGCCGTCGGCGGTGGAGAACGCGGCGGCGGTGGGTGCGGCCGGCGGGGTGGTGTCGTAGACCACGGCGGCGGGCACGGTGATGCCGTCGGCGAAGTCGTCGCCGTCGACGGGCAGACCGGTGTCGGGGTCGTCGGACGCGGCGACGGCGAACGCGGCGCTCGCGCCCTCGCCGGTGGCCTTGAGGTCGAGCTGCGGGCTGTCGTCGTCCTGTTCGGAGATGACGTACTGGTCGGCGATGACCCTGCCGGCGTCGTCGCGGGCCTGCGCGAATGCGCCGTACGTGACGGGGATGTCGATGTCGGCGCCGGCGGGCGAGACCGGGCTGACGCGGAACTTGAACGCCACGTCGTCCTTGGCGTCGCCGTCGTACTTGCCGGTGGTGCGGTCGAAGCCGCCGGACGGGAAGTCGGCGGTGTCGAGGGTGATGCGGAAACGCAGGGAGTCGGCGTTGGTGGCGCCGTTCACCGGTTTCGCGTCCTTCGCGACGACGCCGCCGGTGGCCGGGTACGCCTCGATGGCGAGGGTAGACCGCGCGGCGCGCGCCGCGGGCGAGACCGCGGCGACGGTGGTGGCGTCACCGGTCCCACGGGCCGCGGGGAAGCTGCGTGCGGACGCGACGTGATCGGAGACGGCGGACGAGACGGCCACAGCGGCCGGGGCGATGGCGCCCACGCCCAACGCGAACGCCGCGATGGCGATGGCCGAACCGATGGCCGGTTTGAGCCAATGGAATGCTTCGTGCTTCGGATTCATCACTTGCTCTTTCCTCCACGGACCAGAATGGTGCGGGATTCGTCATCGTCGTCGGTCGTATGCTGGTCGGTCTTGCGGAACTGCATGAGGGAGGTCTCCCCTTCGTCGGCGAGTTCGGCGGCGGACGCCAGGTTCACGGGGATCTCGACGAGCGGATTGCCGTTGTCGTCCTTCGCACCGCTTACGGGCGCGGCTGCCCCGCCAGCGTTCTTGTGCGGCCGTTTCGCGGACTTCGCCGGCTTGGCGGCCGGCGCGTCGAGACGTTCGCCTGCGCCGGTGCGGGTCTCGCCGTCCTCGGTGGGCAGTGAGCCGGAGCCGGTGCCGGTGACCGGACGGAACGCGATGTCGCTGGTCTCATGCGATCCGGTGCCGCCGGTGGTGTCCGACCGCTTGGAGCCGCGCCTGCCGAATTCGTCGGCATGCTGCCAGGAGCCGGCGCGCACGCCGCGCAGGTCGGCGATCTCGCGTGCGGCGGTGCGGCCGGTGAGCGCGTCGCGCACGGCGCGGATGTCGAACACGCGGTAAAGGATCACGGCGACGACGGCCAACACGATGGCCAGCGCCAGGAACACGACCGCGAGGGTCCTGAAGGTATCGGCGTTCACTTGGCATCCCCCTTGATATCGACGAAGGCGTTCGCGATGGCCTCGTACGTGGGTTGCAGGGCCTGTTCGGCCTGCTGCTTCGATTGGTCCTGCGCGTCCGTGGTGGGCGTCACCTTGCCGGCCAGATCGCCGGCCTTGCGGGCCAGCTGCGTCATCTGGTCCTGTCCGACGCCGTCGGCGCGGAACTTGCGCGGGTAGACGCGCAGCGCGTCCAATGTGAGGTTCGCGGCCTCGAGACGGATCACGTCGTTGTCCTCGGCCTCGGCCGAGGCGATGAGGTCGTTGAGCTTGGTGAAGTACGGCTTGTACTTGCCGGCGTCGCCGCCCTCGTTGATGAGCGGGACGATCTGCGTGTTGAAGTCGGCGATGTCCGCGTACATCTGCGCGATCTTCGCGTTCTTGAAGTTCTTGTCCTTCGCGGCGTTGTGCATCCACTGCGAGGCGGATCGGATGCGCGCGTAGCGGATCGGGTCGGAGCCCTGCGAGGCGCCGGACGCGGTCTTCATCTTCGGACCGTTGTAGTAGTACCAGTACATGCGGCCGGTGTCGTAGCTGAGCGAGGCCCACGCGTCCGCGTCCTTGGCGAGGTCGTCGGAGTGGGCGGTGATGGCGGCGTTGTAGACGCGCTCCTCCTTGTCGGTGAACGTGCCGTCGGCCGTGTAGCGTTCGATGAGCTTCTCGTACGGTTCGACGCTGCCGGTCTTGATGTCGGCGGCCTTGAGGTAGGCGTCCACGGCCTGGGCGTCGCCGGTGCTCTGTCCGGCCTTGTTCATCCAGTAGTCGTAGTCGTTGTCCTGCGCGCGGTTGGCGAGCAGCAGGGACCCGCCGGACAGGGCGAGGCAGACCACGGAGGCGATGGCCGCAGCGAGGAAGCCGCGCCACTTGGCGAGCAGCGCGCCGCGGTGCGCCGCGTCCTCCTCCTGGTAGTGCCTGAGCGCGTACGCGAATTCGGCGCACGTGTTGAAGCGTTCGTCCGGGTTCTCGCGCGTCGCCTTGTCGATGACGCGTTCGAGGCCCTCGCTCAAGGCGGGGTTGATGCGGCGGATCGGCACGATGCCGTTCTTGCGCGGGTGCGATCCGGTGAGCAGGTAGAAGAGTGTGGCGCCGAGCGCGTAGATGTCGGTGCGTTCGTCCACGGTGCCGTTCGGGTCGAACTGTTCGGGTGCGCCGAAGCCCGGCGTGCCGAGCTGGCGGTCGTCGCCGATGAGGGGGCGTTCGCCCTTGCCGATCTCCAGTGCGATGCCGAAGTCGATGAGTTTGACGGCGCCTTCCGGCGTGAGCATCACGTTGGAGGGCTTCATGTCGCGGAACACGACCGGCGGCTTGCGGCGGTGGAGGTAGTCGAGCACGTCGCACAGCTGGATGCCCCAGTTGACGACATCCTTCTCCTTCTGCGGGCCTTCCTTCTTGAGGAGGCTGGCCAGCGTCTGGCCCTCCACGTAGTCCATCACGACGAACAGGGAGCCCTTTTCCTCGATGAGGTCCACGATGCGCGGGATGGCCGGATGGTCGAAGCGCTTGATCATGTTCGCTTCGACGGTGAGGCTTCTGATGACGAGGTCGCGCTGGACGGGGTCGGAGACGTTGCGGATCTCCTTGACGGCCCACTGTTTGTTCAGCGAGGAGTCCATCGCCAGATAGACGGTGGACATGCCGCCCTTGCCTATCCGGGTCAGGATGCGGTACCGCTTGCCCACAAGCGTGTTTTCAGCCACCATACGTGCGGCCCCTTCTGCTTCTCTCGGTCGTGCTTCCACGCCGCGGGCGATCAGGGACCCGAACTACCTTCCCCGTACCGCCCACAGCGATACTTGATTCCTGACCATACTCTGAAAAACCGACAATACAACCCCGTTTATCGATGGCAACGGCCCGGGACCCCCGATGGGGGTCCCGGGCCGTTGCCAAGGATTCACCGTCCGTTCATCTTCGTCGCGTTCCCCCTGCGTTCGGGGGAATGCGACGGATGCGGGACGGGGCGTTCGGCTCAGACGGTGCCGTTGGCGCCGTCGGTACCGTCGGTCGTGCTGCCGGAGGCGTCGTCGCCGCCCAGGTCGGGCAGGTCGGTGTCGCCGAGGTCGAAGTCGGCGCCGCCTTCGGTTCCGCCGAGGAACTCGTCGGGGTTGAAGTCCTCGCCGAGCTTGAGGTCGCCGAAGTCGATGTTGGAGAAGTCCACATCGTTCATGTCGCCGTCGGGGAAGTCGATGCCGTCGCCGTCCGCGTCGCCGCCCAGACCAAAGTTCGGGTAGATGGTGTCGCGAATCGCCTTGTCCGGCTCGACCACCGCGTTGCGGTAGCGGGCCAGGCCGGTGCCGGCGGGGATGAGCTTGCCGATGATGACGTTCTCCTTGAGACCCTTGAGGTCGTCGACCTTCTGGTTCAGGGCGGCGTCGGTGAGCACGCGGGTCGTCTCCTGGAAGGAGGCGGCGGACAGCCACGAATCGGTGGCCAGGGAGGCCTTCGTGATGCCCATGAGCTCCGGACGGCCGGAGGCGGGCTTCTTGCCGGCCTTGACGGCGGCCTTGTTCACGTCGCGGAAGCGGCGCTGGTCCACCAGCTCACCCGGCAGGAGGTCGGTGTCGCCGGAGTCGATCACGGTGACGCGACGGCTCATCTGGTGCACGATGACCTCGATGTGCTTGTCGTGGATGTCGACGCCCTGGGAGCGGTACACGTTGTGCACCTCCTCCACGATGTTCATCTGGGCCGCGCGCTTGTTGAGGATGCGCAGGATCTTCTTCGGATCGACGGAACCCTCGACGAGCTGGGTGCCGGTGGCGACGTGCTCGCCGTCCTTGACCAGCATCGGCACGCGGCGGGACACGTTGTAGATCAGCGGCTTGATCTCGCCGTCCTCCGTCGGGGCGCCGGAATCGGCGTCCGGGACGAGAATGATCTGACGGCCGCGCTCGTTGTCCGTGACCTTGATGGTGCCGGCGAACTCGGCGATCGGGGACTCGCCCTTCGGCGTACGGGCTTCGAAAAGCTCGGTGACACGGGGAAGACCCTGGGTGATGTCGGACGCGGAGGCGACGCCGCCGGAGTGGAAGGAACGCAGGGTCAGCTGCGTACCCGGCTCGCCGATGGACTGGGCGGCGACGATGCCCACGGCCTCGCCGACGTCGACCAGCTTGTTGGTGGCCATCGACCAGCCGTAGCACTTGGCGCACACGCCGCGCGTGGAGTCACAGGACAGCACGGAACGGCACTTGACGAACTCGACGCCGTGGGCCACGAGATCCTTGAGGACGTCCATGGACAAGGCGTCGTCACGGTGGTACAGGACGGTGGAGCCGTCGGCGGGGTCGACCACGTCGGCCGCGAGCAGACGGGAGTACGGGCCGCCGTCCGCCGCCTTGACGAGCACGAGGTTGCCGTCGGCGTCGCGGTCGGCCACGCGGATCTGGATGCCCTGCTTGGTGCCGCAGTCCTCCTCGCGCACGATGACGTCCTGGGCCACGTCGACGAGACGACGGGTCAGGTAGCCCGACTCGGCCGTACGCAGTGCGGTATCGGCCAGACCCTTGCGGGCGCCGTGCTGGGAGATGAAGTACTCCAGCACGGACAGGCCGTCGCGGTAGTTGGACTTCACCGGACGGGGGATGATCTCGCCCTTCGGGTTGGCCACGAGGCCACGCATGCCGGCGATCTGGTTGATCTGCATCATGTTGCCTCGCGCGCCCGACTGGACGATGATGGCGAGGTTGTTCTGCGGATCGAAGTCGTGCTCCACGGCCTTGGAGACCTCGGCGGTGCACTCGGTCCACAGGTCGATGAGCTCCTGGCGGCGCTCCTCCTCGGTCAGCTCGCCGATCTCGTACTTGTCGTTGATCGTGGCGGCGTCCTCCTCGTACTTGGAGACGAGGGAGCCGCGCTCGGCCGGCTCGATGACGTCGGAGAACGCGAAGGACACGCCGGACCACGGCGCGCGGGTGAAGCCGAGGTCCTTGAGGGCGTCAAGGGAGGCGGCCACCTGGGCGGTGGAGTAGCGGGTGGCGATGTCGTCGACGATCTTGGCGAGGCGCTTCTTGCCGACCTGCTCGTTGACGAACGGGTAGTCCACCGGCAGCGTGTGGTTGAACAGCACACGGCCGTAGGAGGTGGCGAACAGCGCGGTGCCGTCGTGGAAGCGCTCCTCGTGCACGGTCTCCTCGCCGTTCTGGGCGGCCGGGTCGGCCACCTTGAGCTCGCCCGGCTCCCAGCCGGCGGGCAGGACGAAGTCGGCGGGCACGCGGATGAGCACCTTGGCCTGCATGTCGATCTCGTGCAGGTCGAGGGCCATCTCGGCCTCGGCCAGCGAGGAGAACACGCGGCCCTGGCCCTTGGCGCCCTCGATCACGGTGGAGAGGTAGTACAGGCCGAGGATCATGTCCTGGGACGGCATGGTCACGGTGTGGCCGTCGGCCGGCTTCAGGATGTTGTCCGAGGCCATCATCAGCGAGCGGGCCTCGGCCTGGGCCTCGGCGCTCAGCGGCAGGTGGACGGCCATCTGGTCGCCGTCGAAGTCGGCGTTGAAGGCGGCGCAGGCGAGCGGCGGCAGGTGGATGGCCTTGCCTTCCACCAGGATCGGCTCGAACGCCTGGATGCCCAGACGGTGCAGCGTAGGCGCACGGTTGAGCAGCACCGGATGCTCGGAGATGACCTCTTCGAGCACGCCCCACACCTCGGAGTCGCCGCGGTCGACGAGACGCTTGGCGCTCTTCATGTTCTGCGCGTAGTTCATGTCGACGAGGCGCTTGATGACGAACGGCTTGAACAGCTCGAGGGCCATCGGCTTCGGCAGACCGCACTGGTGCATGCGCAGGGACGGGCCGACGACGATCACGGAACGGCCGGAGTAGTCGACGCGCTTGCCGAGCAGGTTCTGACGGAAGCGGCCCTGCTTGCCCTTGAGCATGTCGGACAGGGACTTGAGCGGACGGTTGGACGCGCCGGTGACGGCACGGCCGCGGCGGCCGTTGTCGAACAGGGAGTCGACGGCCTCCTGGAGCATGCGCTTCTCGTTGTTGAGCATGATCTCCGGGGCGCCGAGCTCGATGAGTCGCTTGAGTCGGTTGTTGCGGTTGATGACGCGACGGTACAGGTCGTTGAGGTCGGAGGTTGCGAAGCGGCCGCCGTCCAGCTGGACCATCGGGCGCAGGTCCGGCGGGATGACTGGAATCACGTCGAGGACCATGGCCTCCGGCTTGTTGCCGGTGGACAGGAACGCGTTGACGACCTTGAGGCGCTTCAAAGCCTTGGTCTTGCGCTGCTCGGACGCGTCCTTGATCTCCTCGCGCAGGTCGGCGGCGATGGCCTCGAGGTCGAGGGACTGCAGGCGCTTCTTGACCGCCTCGGCGCCCATGGAGCCCTCGAAGTAGTCCTCGTAGCGGTCCTGCATCTCGCGCCACAGGTCCACGTCGTCGATGATGTCGCCGGCCTTGAGCTTCTTGAACTTGTCGAACACGGCGTTGAGGCGCGCGATCTGGTCGTCGTAGCGCTGGCGGATGGCCGCCATGTCGCGCTCGGCGCCGTTGCGCAGCTTGGCCTTGGCGGTGCCCTTGGCCTCGCCGGCCTCCTCGAGCTCGTGCAGATCGGCCTCGACCTTCTTGGCGCGGTCCTCAATCTCGTTGTCGCGGCGCTTCTCGAAGTTCGCGATCTCGTGGTCGAACTCGTCCTGCAGGTCGGGCAGGTCCTGGTGACGCTGCTCCTCGTTCACGGAGGTGACCATGTAGGAGGCGAAGTAGATGACCTTCTCCAGGTCCTTCGGGGTGATGTTGAGCATGTAGCCCAGACGGGACGGCACGCCCTTGAAGAACCAGATGTGGGTGACGGGGGCGGCCAGCTCGATGTGGCCCATGCGCTCGCGGCGCACGCGGGAGCGGGTGACCTCCACGCCGCATCGCTCGCACACGATGCCCTTGAAGCGCACGCGCTTGTACTTGCCGCAGGCGCACTCCCAGTCACGGGTCGGTCCGAAGATCTGCTCGCCGAACAGGCCGTCCTTCTCCGGCTTGAGGGTGCGGTAGTTGATGGTCTCGGGCTTCTTGACCTCGCCGTGGCTCCAGCCGCGAATGTCGTCCGCGGTGGCCAGGCCGATCCTCAGCTTGTCGAATGCATTGACGTCCAGCACTGTTGTGATGTCCTTACTTACTCGTTTTGCTACGACTGTTTCGTTCGTTTGCACCGTGGGGTGCGCGGGTCCGCGCCGCCGGGCCCGGGGCCGTGCGTCACATGGACGTCACGGCCTTCCGGGCGGTCCGGCGCGGCGCCCCGCGTCTCACTGGTATTCGGGCGTGGGGGCCGCCTGGTCTTCCTTCGCGGCGGCGTCGGGGCGGGCGCCGATGTTGAAGCCGAGGTCGTCGGAGGAGTTGGACGGATCGTCGTCCTCGTCCTTCATGTCGATGGCCTGGCCTTCGGCGTTGAGCACCTCCACGTTCAGGGAGAGGGACTGCATTTCCTTGAGGAGCACCTTGAACGATTCGGGGATGCCCGCGGAAGGCAGGTTGTCGCCCTTCACGATGGCGCCGTAGACGCGCACGCGGCCGTCCACGTCGTCGGACTTGGTGGTCATCATCTCGTGCAGCGTGTACGCGGCGCCGTAGGCCTCGAGGGCCCACACCTCCATCTCGCCGAAGCGCTGGCCGCCGAACTGCGCCTTGCCGCCCAGCGGCTGCTGGGTGATCATCGAGTACGGGCCGGTGGAGCGGGCGTGGATCTTGTCGTCCACGAGGTGGTGGAGCTTGAGCATGTACATGTAGCCCACGGAGATCGGACGCGCGAACGGTTCGCCGGTGCGGCCGTCGAACAGCGTGGCCTTGCCGTCGGGGCCGACCAGACGGTCGCCGTCGCGGTTCGGCAGCGTGGTGGACAGCAGGCCCTTGAGCACGTCCGGCTTGACGCCGTCGAACACCGGGGTGGCCACCGGGGTGCCCGGCTCGGCCTTCTCGGCGCCGGCGGGCACGAGCTTCTTCCACTCGGCCTCGAGGTCCGGATCCAGGGAGATGTCCCAGCCGGAGTGCGCAATCCAGCCAAGGTGCAGCTCGAGCACCTGGCCGAGGTTCATTCGGGAAGGCACGCCGAGCGGGTTGAGCATGATGTCGACCGGGGTGCCGTCCGCGAGGAACGGCATGTCCTCCTCGGGCAGGATGCGGGAGATGCAGCCCTTGTTGCCGTGGCGGCCGGAGAGCTTGTCGCCCACCGTGATCTTGCGGTGCTGGGCGATGTAGACGCGGATCATCTGGTTGACGCCGTTGGGCAGCTCGTCGCCGTCCTCCTCGGCGTCCTCGCGGGTGATCTCCTTGACGCCGATGACGGTGCCGGTCTCGCCGTGGGGCACGCGCAGCGAGGTGTCGCGCACCTCGCGGGACTTCTCGCCGAAGATGGCGCGCAGCAGGCGCTCCTCCGGGGTGAGCTCGGTCTCGCCCTTCGGCGTGACCTTGCCGACGAGGATGTCGCCGGCCTCGACCTCGGCGCCGATGCGGATGATGCCGCGCTCGTCGAGGTTGGCCACCGCGTCCTCGCCGACGTTCGGCAGGTCGCGGGTGATCTCCTCGGCGCCCAGCTTGGTCTCGCGGGCGTCGATCTCGTACTCCTCGATGTGGATGGAGGAGAGCGTGTCGTCCTGGACGAGACGCTGGGAGATGATGACGGCGTCCTCGTAGTTGTAGCCGTTCCACGGCATGAACGCGATGAGCAGGTTCTTGCCGAGGGCCAGCTCGCCCTTCTCGATGGCGGGGCCGTCGGCCATCACGGTGCCGGCCTCGACGCGCTCGCCGTCGTGGACGATCGGACGCTGGTTGTAGCAGGTGGTCTGGTTGGAACGCTGGAACTTGGCCAGCTTGTAGGAGCTGGTGGTGCCGTCGTCGTTCATCACGCGGATCATGTCGGCGGAGACGTAGGTGACCACGCCGTCCTTCTCGGACTTGATGACGTCGCCGGAATCGTTGGCGGCGCGCCATTCGGAGCCGGTGCCGACGAGCGGACGCTCGGATTCGATGAGCGGGACAGCCTGGCGCTGCATGTTGGTGCCCATGAGCGCTCGGTGGCCCTCGTCGTGCTCGAGGAACGGGATGAGCGAGGCGCCGAGGGAGACCATCTGGCGCGGGGAGACGTCCATGTAGTCGACCTGGCTGACCGGCACATCGACGGCCTCCTCCTCGCCGACTCGGGCGAGGGCCTCGGACTTGACGAAGTTGCCGTTCTCGTCGAGCTCCTGGTTGGCCTGGGCGATGACGTGGTCGAGATCGCGGTCGGCGGTCATGTA
This sequence comes from Bifidobacterium saguinibicoloris, assembly GCF_019331725.1. Lineage (GTDB taxonomy): Bacteria > Actinomycetota > Actinomycetes > Actinomycetales > Bifidobacteriaceae > Bifidobacterium > Bifidobacterium saguinibicoloris. Next base: position 84,975 of record NZ_JAHBBF010000010.1, on the reverse strand, counting down.
CTCGACCTCGTCGGTGACGTGGCCGTCGACGACCTTGCGGTACGGGGTCTCGATGAAGCCGAACGGGTTCACGCGGCCGAAGGTCGCCAGCGAGCCGATGAGGCCGATGTTCGGGCCTTCAGGGGACTCGATCGGGCACATGCGGCCGAAGTGGGACGGGTGCACGTCGCGCACCTCCATGGAGGCGCGGTCGCGGGACAGACCGCCGGGGCCCAGCGCGGAGAGACGACGCTTGTTCGTCACGCCGGACAGCGGGTTGTTCTGGTCCATGAACTGGGACAGCTGGGAGGTGCCGAAGAACTCCTTGATGGTGGCGTTCACCGGGCGGATGTTGATGAGGGACTGCGGGGTGATGGCCTCGGCGTCCTGGGTGGTCATGCGCTCGCGCACGACGCGCTCCATGCGGGACAGGCCGGTCCTGAGCTGGTTCTGGATGAGCTCGCCGACCTGGCGGATGCGGCGGTTGCCGAAGTGGTCGATGTCGTCGACGTCCACGCGCAGGTCCACGTCCTCGCCGTTGCGCTTGCCCGGGAAGGTCTTCTTGCCGTCGTGCAGCGTGCACAGGTACTTGATGGTGGCGATGATGTCCTCGTGCTTGAGGCCGCGGTCGTTGATGTCGGTCTCGAGGCCGAGCTTGCGGTCGATCTTGTAGCGGCCCACGCGGGCGAGGTCGTAGCGCTTGGTGTTGAAGTAGAAGGAGTCCAGCAGGTTCTTGCCGGCGTCCGGCGTCGGGGTGTCGGCCGGGCGGATCTTGCGGTACAGGTCGACGAGGGCCTCGTCCTGGGTCTGGAGGGTCTCCTTCTCGAGGGCGTCGAGCACCAGCGGGTAGTCCTTGAACGCCTCGCGGATCTTCGGCTTGGTCATGCCGATGGCCATGAGGAACACGATGGCGGACTGCTTGCGCTTGCGGTCCACACGCACCTGCGGCTGGTCCTTCTTGTCGATCTCGAACTCGAGCCATGCGCCGCGGCTCGGGATGATCTTCGCGCCGAAGACCTCCTTGTCGGAGGTGCGGTCCTGCTGGCGGTCGAAGTAGACGCCCGGGGAGCGCACGAGCTGGGAGACGATGACGCGCTCGGTGCCGCCGATGATGAACGTGCCGTGCGGGGTCTGCAGCGGGAAGTCGCCCATGAAGACGGTCTGGCTCTTGATCTCGCCGGTGTCGCCGTTCTCGAACTCGGCGTTGACGTACAGCGGCGCGGAGTAGGTGTAGTCCTTCTCCTTGCACTCCTGGACCGTGTGGCGCGGCTCCTCGAAGTACGGGTCGGAGAAGGTCAGGGACATGGTCTGCGCGAAGTTCTCGATCGGGGAGATCTCCTCGAAGACCTCGTCGAGGCCGGAGATGTGCGGCGTGGTGACGGTGCCGTTCTCCTCGTCCTTCGCGACGCGCGCCTTCCAGCGGTCGTTGCCGATCAGCCAGTCGAAGCTGTCGGTCTGCACGCCCAGCAGGTAGGGCACGTCGATGGGTTCCTTGATGGAACCGAAGTTCACGCGGTCCGACGCCTTGTGCAGGTCGATGTCGTGCTGGTCGGCGCGTGCGGTGATGGTGGTGGTGTTCGTCTTGGACTCAGTAGCCAATGGACGTTCCTTATCGCTCGCTAATCGTATGGTTCCCCGGGAGCGCCGCATGGCCACCATATGCCTATGCGGACGCTTCATCGTTGGTGGCATGCCCGCAATATGACACACCGTATGCAAACACAAAATAGTAGTGATATGAGGAGACGTTCACCGCGAATTCATCCGGCGGCACCTCGCCCATTCACAAATCGACACACTATCTTCACAAATGCCGTGTATGAGAGTCTAGTTACTGCACCTCAATCGTCACCGGCTGGCTCTTCACCTTCGGCGCGTTCTTGAGCCGCAGCACACCCACGTACGTGCCGCGGTCCACCTTCGGCAGCTCGTCCTGGTTCTCCACGCACTGGCCGTCCGTGGTGCTGTTCGCGCCCCACGTGATCGACTGGATGTCCTTGTCCCCCTTGGCCATGAGCAGACGGCGCGCGTCCACCGGGCACACGTCGGAGCTCCACACCTTCTGCCCGTTCTGGGTGATGGTGAGCACACGGCCGGAATCGGAGGCGTCCAGCAGGCAGGAATCGTTGCCCTCGTGCACGATGGTCGCCACCCACTCCAGGGAGCCGCCCACCGGCACCGTGGCGGATTTCGCGGTCAGCTCCAGCCGCGTGTCCTTCGCCGAGCAATCGCGCACGCCCGAGCTGTGATGTGGCTCGGGGGCGGTGGACCGTTCCATCACCGCATGCGAGACCGAGCCGAACGTCGCATCGTAGACGAAGCCCACGCCGCGCGAGATGCTGTACACGCAGAACACCGCCAATGCAAGGAACACCGCGAGCAGCACGCCCACCACGATGCGGCGGCGACGGTAGATCGCCCGCTGCCGTTTGCTGAGCTTGCGCCTGCGTTTCTTCGGAGCCTTGCCCGCCGTGTTCCTCTGCACTGCCATAACGCCCCCAGTCTAGATTCCCGTCCGGTCATGGCATGGCCGCCCGACGCCATTCCCGCATCCTTCTTCACATACCGCCGTACGAAACCGTCCCTTATTGCGGAAGCCGCACGTCCCCGCCGGGCAGCAGTTCGATGAGACCGTCCTCGTCGAGACCGGCCACACACCGGTCGAGCTGGTCGCGGTCCTTCCACAGCGATTCGACGGTCGCGCGCTCCAGCACGCCGGTCCCCTCCGGCAGCCGGCGCAGCGCCTCGAGCACCAGACCACGCACCTGACGGTCCGTCCCCTGGAACCGTTGGCGCGGGCGCGTACGCCGCTCACCAAGCCCGGGACGCCCCGCGGCCAGGAACGCGCACTCCCCCGCCACCGGGCAGTGGTCGCACAGCGGGTTCTTCGCCGTGCACACCAATGCGCCCAGCTCCATCACCGACTGGTTCCACGTCACCGAGCGCGACGCATCCTTCGGCAGGACCTCGTCGGCGAGCGCCCGTTCGGCGGGGCTCGCCGCGCCCCCGCGCGACTCCTCGCCCAGAAACACGCGTGACAGCACGCGGCGGATGTTCGTGTCGATGACGGCCACGCGCTCGCCGTACGCGAAGCTCATCACGGCCGACGCGGTGTAGTCGCCGACGCCGGGCAGCGCGACCAACGCGTCGTACGTGCGCGGCAGTTCGTCGCCGCACTCGGCCGAAACGACCTTCGCACATTCCTGCAGGCGCAATGCACGGCGCGGGTAGCCGAGCCGCCCCCACATGGTGATGACCTCGGCCTTCGGCGCGGCGGCGAGCGCGGCGGCGTCGGACCACCGGTCCATCCATGCGCTCCAGTAGGGCACGACGCGGCTCATCTGCGTCTGTTGGCTCATCACCTCGGAGACGAGGACGCCCCACGGCGTCGTGCGTCCGAACCGCCACGGCAGGTCGCGCGCGTTCGTCTCCCACCATGCGGCGAGCCTCCGGCGGACATGTTCGACGGCATGCCGAGGCGTCGGTTCCGGCACGGTCGCGTACGCGCCCGTCGCCATGGTGTCGCCGCCGTCACGTGTCATGTCTTGTTCCGCCTTCCCTGCGTGCCGCCGATGGTCTCCGATTCATGCCGTCACGGCCGACGCCATCGTACCTGCCGTTCACAGGCACGTCCGTCGAAGGCCCCATTGTGCAGGCACAGCCGTACAACACGTACGCGCCGCGCCCCATCCCGCAGCCGCGGACGGACGGTTCCGCCTGCGACGGAACCGTCCGCAGGTCACCGGAATCAGAACATCGGGTGGCCGCACTGCGTGCAGAACCGCCCATCGTCCGGCAGGGCAGCGCCGCACTGCGAACAGAACTTCGGGCGTGACAGGGGCGGTTCGGGCCGCTCCGGTTGCGGTTGCGGCACGGGTTGCGGCGACCCCGGCATCGGAGGCAGGGACGGCGACGGCACCGCGGACCCGGCCGGCACCGCCGGCGCAGGCGGCATCGGAACCGCCGGCATGCCGCCTGATTGGGCGGCCGCATCCGGCTGCGGCGCGGCCGTCGAACCATCGGCGGACGCGACGGCGGCTGGCGACGCACCGACGGCGGCCTTGCGGCGCTTGCGCAGACGCAATACCAGCAGGATGACGCCGACCGTCACCGCGGCGACGGCGAGAACGCCCACACCAAGCTTGATCCACGTCGACGGACGCGACCACGTGGCGCCACCCACGCCGGTGTCGTACACGATGATGCGTTTGCCGTGCGAACCGGCGGGCAGATCGGTGACCCCCAGCACCGTGCCGCCGTCTCCGCTGACCGCGATGGAACCGAACCCGCCGTCGCCTATGGCCGCGTCATCGGATTCCGGCAGCCTCACCTGGGAGACCTTGCCGGCGGACATGTCCGCCACCCCGAACTCGGAATCCTTCAGGTCGTCGTACGTGGCGAAGAACACGTACTTGCCGTCATCGGACGGCACAGGCCACATGGCCACCGAATCCGATTGGCTGGCGCGCATGAACGCGCGCATCTCGGAACGGTCCGTGATGCGTCCCACGGCACGTCCTCCCGCCACGTCACGCACCGTGATGGCCCCGATGCCGTCGATGCCGTCCCTGGTGGACAGTTCCAGATCGTCGGACGGCTCGCCGGAATCCCCCTCGATGGCCAGCATGTAGCGGTTGTCGGCGGACTCGTTCAGGGGGTAGGCGGGCCGGCCGGTCAGATAGGTCATGGTGCCGTCCGATATGTTCAGCAGACCGAGACGGTACACGTTCGTCCCCTCGGCGAGGCTGAACTGCAGTGCGACGATCAGCTTGCCGTCATACGGGCCGATCATGAAGTAGGAGAAGGAGCCAACGCCTTGACCGGAGGGAATCATGCCGTCCGGGAACGACACGTCCTTCGCCTGTTCGCGATGGCCGTCGGAGAGGCTGTACACCCGCAGCTTGGCGTCGGAAGCGTCCTCGGCGATGTCGAACACGTACATCGTCGACAGGTCGGCGTCGACCGTCGGAAGGGACATCAGGCTCCGGTTGGTCTCCGTGACGGTGTCCAGCGTCTGCTTGCGCGCGACGTCATACAGCGTGTCACGCCCCGCGCCGTTGGCGACCAGCAGGCGGTCCCCGCCGGCACGCACGAAGTGGGAGTTGTCGTTCCACGTCAGACCGGGCAGCGTGGTGATGTCCTTCGACGTCGCATCGACCATCCTCACCGAACCGTCGTCCGCGGCGTAGAACACGCGCTTCGCATCGTCGGAGATGAGCATGGAATACGAGGAATCCTTCAGTTCGGTGATGGACATGTCCTTGAAGTTCACCATGTCGTATTCACCGCTGGAGTCATCGTTCTGCGGCGTGGCCGAGACGACCGCGACCGACCCGTCCTTCGAGACATCGACGACGTCCAGATTCGCATAACGGTTGAAATCCACATGACCCGTCACCCGGGGGTTCACCGCACCGGCGGCATAGGCGGACGGCGGGATGGCAAGCATCGCCGCCATGCACGCGAAAGCCGCCAGCAACGGCATCAGCCGCATCGCGAGAACCCTCATGCACTCCCCCGCACACATCACACGCGCCACAGCCATACGGCCGCACGGCCGTTCCATATGCACCCCATCCATATCCGTCTCCCTCGCTTCCCCAGGCAGGCCACACCGCATGCCCCTGTACCGTCCAGCATACGCCACGACCCGGCTCCATCCGAGGTCCGAAGGCCGTATGGGCGTAGACTTGGCCATATGGCGCAACGGCACGCGCCGTAAGGGGGAACGTCTGATGAATCGGGCATGGCACACGTACCATACGCACCACACGCACGGAACGGCCGCACGCAGCGCGCACGAGCTGACCGCACCACGCGGATCGGCCGCCGTGACGACGATCCGCGCCGCCGCACTCACGCTCGTGGCCTGCATCGGGACCATCGGCATGCTTGCCTGTCTCGCCCTCGCGCCGGTCGGCGTCACCGCACCCGGCGCGCCGCGCACGGCGTCGGCCATCGAACGCACAAGCGACGGCGCACACCGGGCGACGCCGGCGAAAGCCGGGGCGGACGGACAGTCGCGGTTCTCCACGGATCCGCAACGCATCACACTCGACCAATCACCGCTCGACGTCACCTTCTCACCGGACGGCACACGCCTGTACGTCACGGACATCAGCGACACGCTGCACGTCATCGACGCGAAGACCGGCAAGGAGCAGGACACCCTGCCGGACGCGAAATACGCGGTCACGGACGAAGTCGGCAAACGGCTTCTCCTCGAGAACCCCGGCGACGACGGCGACGTCACCCTCACCGTGACGGACGCGAAGACGCTCAAGACGGTCGCCATCGTGAAGCTGGGCAAGGTGGGCAACTGGCAGCTCACCCATGACGGCACGCGCATCATCGCCGTCGAGAACGAAAACGACGGCCGCACCGGGGACCATTCGACCGTGCACATTTTCGACACGTCCAACGGCAAGGAGACCGGCAGTTTCGACGTCACGCACGAGACGCACAGCCCGCTCGTCGTGGCGCCCAAGGACGGATCATGCTACTTCGTGGCGGGCACGGACGGCACCATCAGACGCGTGGACGCCACCACGTTCAAGGTGACCGGCACAGCCAAGGTCCCCGCCGGCACCGACCCCTCGTATCCACCGGCGCTGCGCCCGGCCGACGACCACGGCTCCACGGTCTGGGCCTACAACTGGAGCGAACCGAACCTCTACCGGGTGCACATGGACGACGGCTCCGTGGACCACACGGACACCGGCGACGCACAACTCGTGTTCGTCTTCCTTCACGGCGACGATTGGTACGCCACGCTGAACGAACCGGAAAGCTCACGCAGCGGAACGCTGAGCGTCGCCCCGATCACCGGCGTCTCCGGGAAGGGCGAGCCGAAGTTGGGCAAGGCCACCGCATTCACCACCTCGGACGGCACCGCGCCGAACGGCAGCATGGATGGGTCGGTCATCTACTACGAGGCGGCCACCGGACGGTCGACCACTCTGTACGCCTACGACGTGACGAACGGGCGGAAGGTGGAGCCGATGACCATCCCGCAATCCGTGTCGGGATCGTACGGCAGCAGCCATGCCACGGCTTCGTGGGACGGCTCCCGGTTCGCCGTGCCGGACGGGAACGGCAAGCAGGTGCTGGTCTACGATCTCGAACGCGGAACGCCGGGCGCGGCGAAGGACGGTACTGGTGACGGCGCCAGCGGCAAGGACGGCAAAGGCCGGGCCGGCGGGAATGCCGCGGACGGCTCGGACGGCTCGTCGCATGGCTGGAAACCGTGGATGTGGATAGGCGTGGCCTCCGGCGGCGTGGCGCTCGCGGTGGCCGTGGTGCTGGTGGGCGTGTTCGTCGCCCGGCGGCGCGGGTGGGCGAACACGGCGCCGGCCATACCGGGTGGCCCCATTGCGACGGGTGGCCCCGGCGTACCCGGCGCGCCCGGTGCGCCCAGCGTGCCGGGAGCCGTACCGGGTGTGCCGGCCGCTCCCGCGGCACCGCCGCGGTACGCGGGACAGGGGGTCGCCGGACCGTCACCGGTCTACGGCCCGATCGGACAGGCCGCTCGTCCAAACGCCCCCGGGTCGCAAGCTATGAGTCCGTATGCGCCTACTGGATACGGCAACCGTCAGCCGGCGCAGGCCGGCCCGACGCAAGGACGCCCCACACCAACGCAACCCGGCCCGACGCAGGCCATGCCGACGCAACCCGGCCCGACACAGGCCATGCCGACGCAACCCGGCCCGACACAGGCCATGCCGACGCAACCCGGCCCGACACAGGCCATGCCGACGCAACCCGGCCCGACGCAACCTATCCCGGGACAATCCATTCCACTGCAGCCCCCGGCGCAAGGACGACCCACGCCGGCGCAACCCGGCCCGACGCGGTTCTGTCCGTACTGCCGCATGACGTGGACCGGCGTCGTCTCGCCGCTCTGCCCCAGATGCGGACGGCCGCTGCGGTGAGGCAGGGCGAGACACAACGAAACGCAATGAAGAAGGCCCGATGAACAAGCGGACAACACATACCGTCGAATCGGCTGGAATCGCGCATATCACAGGCAACGCGCGCATGGCCGACACGAACCTCGACGGCATGCCCGACGACGCACGCACCTGCGCCGACTCCATGGCGACGGCAACGTCATCCCAAGGGACGCATCACGGCGGAACGATCCGACGGCTTACCCGACCCGCCCGCCGCACGGCGATCCTCATCCTGCTGGCAATGCTGCTGTACGGCATGGCGGCATCACCGGTCCAAGCCCTGGCGGCCGGCGCACCTCCCACACCGGTGCAGTCGGGTAGCGCGGTCATGCAGGGCGCGATGAACGTGATGGAGGTCTCGCAGGACGGTTCCCTCGCCATCGCGGAACGCATCGACTCGGATGCGCAATCCTGGTATCTGGTGTCGCTCCCCAATCTCAAGACCACACCAATCGGCGGCGAAGGCGTCATCGCCAGGGACTCCTCGGCGGCGTTCTTCATCGACGCCGGCACGCACACACTCAACCGGATGGACGCCTCCACGAAACACGTCACGAAGCTGTCCGGCGATATGACCGCATACAAGGTCGATACCGCGACACGCGACCGCGTGCTGCTCAGGAAGGACGACGACAACGGCAGCAGCTACGCCGTCTACGACGTGTCCAAGCAGCACCTCGTCACCCTCGACCTGCCTACGGATTCGACGATCCGCCCCGGCAGCGACCTGTCACGGCTGTTCGTCGTCGCGAAGGAGATGAAGGGCGCGAAGACCGAATACACGCTGCGCACCTATAATTCCTCCACCGGCAAACAGACGGATTCCAAAGTCATCACGGCCCCCGAAGGATTCGACCTGCACGACATGGTGGTCGGAGCGCCGCATGCGAACATGACTGAAGGCGACAAGGCGATGTTCATCACCTATCTGGTCAGGGACCGCAACGGCAGCGGCAAGGTGCTGAACCAGAAAATCTACCGTCTGGGACTGGACGATGCGAAGGTGACGCCGCTCGTCAAGGGAACGGCCTTCGCCGAGACGGACCCGTTCGGCCCTTCATCGTATGTGCTGGCCTACTCCAAGGGATACGGTCCCTCCGGAAGCACCGGCACCGGCTCCGGTCCTGTATCGGGTTCGCAGTGGACGCTCGTCGACGTGACGACCGGCAAGGCGATCCGGCACGGTACCGTACCTTCCTATCACCCCGGCGACGACGAATATCTGAAGTATTCAGGCGTGTTCCTGGGCTTCTCGCACGACGGGGCCTATGTGTTCCGGTACCAGGGAGGATCCGGCAGTTCGCCGCTCCAAGGCACGTTCCTTTCGACGATCAATCTCGCCGACGGCACGTTGTCCTCCACCAAGATGGATCTGCCCTCGGAATGGGGAGAAGGCAAAGGCGATTCCATGAAATGGAGCGCCAAGGCAGGCGTGTTCGTCGTCGCGGCATCGGATGACAAGGCCGGCACCACCACATGGCGGGTCTATGACACCGGCACCGGCACGGGCGGTTCCGGCTTCTTCCTCTGGCGATGGCTGCGCGGCATGGGCGTGTGGGACATCGTCATGGTGGCGGCGGTGGCACTCGCCGTGATCGCGGCCATCGTGGTCACGGTGATCATGGTGATACGCCGTCGCAGGTATGGGAGCGGACATGGCAAAACGGAGACGTCGGAACCGCCGCACGCCGACATGCCGCCGGTTCCGGAACCGGTGCCGACACCGGTTCCGGAACCCTTGCCCGTACCCATGCCGGTGAGCGCATCCGAAACCTCAGCCGAAACCGCAGCCGCAGCCAGACGGACCGTGCCTGTGCCGATGCCGGTGCCTCCGGCACCGTCCATGCCGCCTATGCCGACGGCTACGGGCACCGCGTCACCGGCCACCGCATCACCGGCCACCGCATCGTCCACGCCGATGCAGGTATCTCCGGTATCTCCGGTATCTCCGATATCCCCGTCGACGTCGAGATTCTGCGCCCGGTGCGGCGCCGCACTCGGCAATCGGCCGGCGAGATTCTGCCCGCAGTGCGGCTCGCCGGTGCTGTGACGGCGACGACTTGGATTCCGAGAGTCACTATCCGGACGTCCATGTCACACTCCCCCAACGGCCCCGTCCTCGCCGCCCATCTCAAACGTCACCGTACGTTCCCGACGGCTTTCCCCATACCCACCGTCGCCAACGTACACTGAACAAACCTCAGCGTACGCCGCCGACGGCGACGACGAATCACACCGTCACCAACGTACGGCACAATCAGTCACCCATGGCCGAATCGGCGACATACACACCCACAGGACAACCAGACCAACCAGACGACCAGACCGACCGAACCGACCAGACCGACGATTCCACCAGTCCGAATCAAATAGATCACCTAGACCAACAGAACCGACCGAACGAATCAGGCCGACCGAACGAATCAGGCCAGACCGATTCGAACGGACCAACCGAACGAACCGGACCAATCAGACCAAACCGACACATCCACACCCTGGAATGCCGAGGTTATCCACAATGCCACGTTCCCTCGGCGTGTCATCCACAATCGTCATATTGCATAATCACCTGAACACCATCTACCGTAGAGTGATGAAGCAGCACAAAGCCGTCAACTCCTGCCTCGAACAGGCGATGCGGGAACAACGCTGCGCGTTCGGAGACGAGGACGCCCTCCGTCGGGCGCTGAAACGTCGCGCCGACCGTGGCGAACTGATTTCCCCCTACCAGAATCTCTACGTGCCGCCCGAATATTGGCGGACGATGAATACATGCCAACGTTCGCTCCATGTGGCCCGCGGATTGGCTCGACTGCATCCACGATGGATATTCGCCGCAATGACCGCGGCCGATGCCCACGGCTTCGACCATTCATGGAATATCCACGACCGATGCGTCTACCTCGCGAACAACGAAGGCCGGCTTATCACGTCCAAAGCCGAACTGTCCCGCCGGATGCCGGTAAACGGATACCGGGTGTCTCCCCGATTGGACGGACGCGGCCACGACGAGACGAAGGAAGCCCCATACCAAGTTCGTCGTCTCTACGTTCCATCAATCGAATCGGAACGCGTCAACGGCATCAGAGTGACCAACGCCACCCGGACTCTGATCGACTGCGGATTGAGTCTGCCGTTCCGTTTCGCATTGCCGCTGTTCGATTCCGCGGCGAGGAAAGGCCTGGACATGGACACGGTGAGGAAAGCGTGCAAAGGCATGCACGAGGACGGCACTCCGATACAGACACTGCTGCGTCACGCCACCGCCGAAAGCGAAAACGGCGGGGAATCGATGGTCCGAGCGATCATCATCGACAACGGATTCGCCGTACCGCAGCTTCAGGTCGAATTCCGCGATCCTGCATATCCGGTCCGCCGCTTCCGCGCGGATTTCGTATGGCGCTTGTACGACGGCCGGATCATCGTATTGGAATACGACGGCATGGCCAAATACGAGGACCCTTCCATGACGCATGGCAGAACCGCCAGGCAGTTGTTCAACGAGAGGGACGAACGGGATCGGACGCTACGCGCGGCCGGAGTCACAACGATTCTGCACTGCACCTACGAGGACGCCTTCATCTCGAACCGCCTGTTCATGATGCTCAGGGATAGCGGCGTGCCCCAACTCACGGCCGACGACCCGTATCGCCGGTGAGCAGTGGGCTGACGACGCCGACGGTGCAACCACCGGAGTCAGTCGTCGTCAAGTGGAAAGTCCCCGGATCCTGGATGGCACCATCGGACGAAACCGGGCGGAAATCGGACAGAACTACGGGCCCGCCGCCGGACGGAACCGGGCGGAAATCGGACAGAGACCTTCCATCCGCAGCACGTTCCACCGACAGCACGTTCCAACAGCACGTTCCACCGACAGCACGTTCCAACAGCACGTTCCGCACGGCATTATCCACCATCACCGTCACCAACGTACACTCGGCGGGATTCAGCGTACGCCGCCGACGGCGACGACGAATAACACCGTCGCCAACGTACGCTGAGGCACCGGCCGTACCCGCCACAGGCCATCAGCCACGAAACCATCCAACCCGCAGGTTCACCGGCCGTCGGATCGCCGGACGCAGTCTCGCTGACTGCAGGCTCGCCGGCCGCAGGCTTCAGCGTCCGCCGGCGAAGTTCAGCTGGCGCCACGCCTCGTAGATGGCGATGGACGCGCAGTTGGTGAGGTTCAGCGAGCGCAGGCTCGGACGCATAGGCAGACGGACCTGTTCGGCCACGTGCGGACCGGCCATGATGTCCATCGGATCGGGAATGTTGCCCGGTTCGGGTCCGAACAGCAGGATGTCGGTCGGCCTGTATTCGATGTCCGTGTACAGCTTCGTGGCGTGCGCGGTGAACGCGATGATGCGCGAGTTCGGCATAGATTCGACGAGGTTCTCGAAGTTCGGGTGCAGCACCACGTGGGCCATGTCGTGGTAGTCGAGGCCGGCGCGGCGCAGCTTCGTGTCGCGCAGGTTGAAGCCGAGCGGCTCCACGAGATGCAGGATGGTACCGGTCACCGCGCACAGGCGGATCGCGGAGCCGGTGTTGCCGGGGATGCGCGGGCTGTAGTAGCACAGGTGCGGGGTGACGGTCTCGGTCTCCGCGGCCTTCTCGGCGGAGAGCATCGCGTCGACCACCGAGATCGGGTTGCCGTGCGCGTCGGTGACGAGTTCGTCCGGCCCGTAGTTCGACTTGCGGTAGCCGTATTCGAACATCTTCTCGACCTTGTCCTCCGGGTTACCGGAGGCCTCCGGGGTCGTATCCGGTGTGGTTTCGGTTTCGTTCATATGCTTCACCGTCGATTTCTCATTCGTCTCGATTGCGTGCTCGTACGCGGCACCCTCACGGGCCGCGACCGACAACCGAGCATAGGCCATGCTCTGCCCGATGCGACCGATTCCGTGACGACCGGACGATTCGGGCTTCCATCGGCAGTCGCGTGACCGCCAAGAACGCCTATCCGCGCTATCAGGGGCGTATTTCGACGTTCGCGAAGCTCTACCCTGACTACGAGGGGTGGCCCGCCGGGTATGCAACCGCTCCGAACGGCGTGATTCCAATGAGGTTGGTCCCGTTTCGGGTCACGGTCCGAGGAAAGGGCACCCCTCGTAGGAGAGATGGATGTCCGGAGCATCCGAAATGCACCCCTCGTAGCGCGGATGGCCATCGAATGGCGCATAGAACACGCATGAATACGACGGGGCCGGCTCATCCGGTCGCCGTGCAATCGGCAACCGAATGAGCCGGCCCCGGAAATCAGTTCTTGAACGAGTGGATCGGAGCGGGGATGCGGCCGCCGCGCGTGACGAACGCCTCGCACGAGGTCTGGTTCACCGGGATGATGGGCGCGTAGCCCATGAGACCGCCGAAGTTGGCCATCTCGCCCACGCCCTTGCCTTCCACCGGGATGACGCGCACGGCAGTGGTCTTCTGGTTGACCATGCCGATGGCCGCCTCGTCGGCGATGATGCCGGAGATCGTGGCGGCGGACGTGTCACCGGGGATGGCGATCATGTCGAGACCCACCGAGCACACGCAGGTCATCGCCTCGAGCTTCTCGATGGTGAGGCACCCTGAGGCCGCGGCGTCGATCATGTTCTTGTCCTCGGAGACGGGGATGAACGCGCCGGAGAGGCCGCCCACGTAGGAGGACGCCATGATGCCGCCCTTCTTGACCTGGTCGTTGAGCATGGCGAGCGCCGCGGTGGTGCCGGGCGCGCCGACCTGTTCGAGGCCGATCTTCTCCAGCACTTCGCCGACCGAATCACCCACGGCCGGGGTCGGCGCCAGCGACAGGTCGATGATGCCGAACGGCACGCCGAGGCGGCGCGAGGCCTCCTGCGCGACCAATTGCCCCACGCGCGTGATCTTGAACGCGGTGCGCTTGATGGTCTCGCACAGGAATTCGAAGTCCTTGCCTTTTGCCGCGTCGAGCGCGCGGGAGACGACGCCCGGGCCGGAGACGCCGACGTTGATGACCGCGTCGCCTTCGGTGACGCCGTGGAAGCCGCCGGCCATGAACGGGTTGTCGTCGGGCACGTTGCAGAACGCCACGAATTTCACGCAGCCGTAGGAATCGTTGTCGGCCGTGGCATGCGCGATGTCCTTGACGATGTGGCCGAGCAGTTCGACGGCGTTCATGTCGATGCCGGTCTTCGTGGAGCCAACGTTGACGGACGAGCAGACGACCTCGGTTTCGCTCAGCGCCTGCGGCAGCGACCTGATGAGCAGCTCCTCGGCCGGGGTCATGGCCTTGGAGACGAGCGCGGAGTAGCCGCCGATGAGGTTGACGCCGACCTCCTTGGCCGCACGGTCGAGCGCGTGGGCGATCTTGACGAAGTCGCCGGTGGTCTTGCAGCAGCTGGCGCCTACCAGCGAGATCGGGGTGACGGTGATGCGCTTGTTGACGATCGGGATGCCGTAGTCGCGTTCGATGTCCTCGCCGGTGGAGACGAGGTCCTTCGCGTAGGTGGTGATCTTGCGGTAGATGTTGTCGCAGGTCTCGTCGACGTCGTCGGTGGCGCAGTCGAGCAGCGAGATGCCCATCGTGATGGTGCGCACGTCGAGCTTCTCCTGCTCGATCATCTGATTGGTCTCGTGGACCTCCATGATATTCAGCATGGTGTTGTCTTTCTGGAAAGTTCGATTATAAGGATGGCTCCGTCGGTGGAAAGCCCACCGGGCTTTCCACCTCCTCGCGTGAGTCGGCCTGCCGAGCGGGCCGACTCAAATCCTATGCATCTTGGTGAAGATCTCCTCGCGCTGGCAGCGGATGCGTACGCCGATGTCGTCGCCGAGGTCCTCGAGGTTGCCGACCATGGCGCTGAATTCCTTGTCGGAGTTGGAGTAGTCGACGATCATCATCATGTTGAAGAAGCCGTCGATGATGGTCTGGGAGATGTCGAGCACGTTGACGTTGTGGTTGGACAGGTAGGTGCAGACGCGTGCGATGATGCCGACGGTGTCGTGTCCGACGACGGTGATGATTGCCTTGTTCATGAAGCTCCTGAGATTGGGGAAGACGAGAAACGGGTGTCTTCCAGTATAGGAAGACACCCGTTGCGATGCGTCGTAACGTCCAAGCCCGCGGCCTGCGACGTCACGTTACGTCATCCGATGTCATGCGACGTCGGTCAGGACGTCGCGTCATCCGACCGTGTCGTGTCCGGACGGCACGTACGTCACGTACGTCACGTCGTCCGACCGTGGGGTTCACGCCGCGAGGTTCTCCTTCTCGGCGCGTTCGACGCCCGTTTCGACCGGCACAAGCTTCGGCGCGTCATGACGCTCCCGCAGTGCGAACGAGAACGCGAGCACGACCACGACCAGAGCGAGACCGAACAGGTAGCCGTAGCGCGAGCCGTCCACGAAGCCCTGCGCCGGGTTCGAGCCGCCGGCAGCCGCGTAGTGCGTCTGCCCGAGGCCCAGCAGGCAGGTGGCGACGGCGGTGGAGATGGCGCCGCACACCTGCTGCATCGTGTTGAGGATGGTGCTGCCGTCGGCGGCCATGCGGCCGGGCAGCGCCTTGAGCGCGGCGGACTGCGTGGACTGCTGGATGAACGGAATGCCGATCATCACGATGATGTGCGCGGCGAGGAACAGCGCGATCGGGGCGCCGACGCCGATCGCATAGAACAGCGCGCCGCCGATCACGGCCATCACCACGCCGCTCCACACGAGACGACGGGCGCCGTGACGGTCGAACAGGCGGCCGGCGACCAGCGTGCACACCGCGTTGACGATGCCGCCGGGCAGCATGAGCATGCCCGCGACGGTGGAGCTCAGGCCAAGGCCGCGCTGGAGTTCCTGCGGCACGAGGTACATGAACGCGAGCGTGCAGGCGAACGAGCAGGAGACCATGATGGCCGGGGTGCGGAACGCGGCCACGCCGAGCGCGCGCAGGTCGAGCAGCGGATCGGCGATGGTGAGCTGGCGGCGCGCATAGAACGCGAGCACCACGATGCCGACGACCAGCAGGCCGATGACGGCCGGGGAGAAGCCCATGTCGGCGACGAGGCTCACGCCGGCGACGAGGCAGCCGAAACCGATTGCGGAAGTGATGATGGAGATGACGTCGACCGCCGGACGCGTGCGTTCGATCGGGGTCACGAAGAACAGCGCGGTGAGCACGAGCGCGACAGCGGCGATCAGCGCGAACAGGGCGAAGATCGCACGCCAGGAGACGGCGCCGATGAGCGCGCCGGCGATGGTCGGGCCGACGACCGGCGCGAACATGATCACCAGACCGGCCACGCCGTTGGCCGCGCCGATCTTGACCGGCGGGAACACGCGCATGATCGACGCGAACATGGTGGGCAGGACGATGCCGGTGCTGACGCCCTGCACGATGCGGCCGGCGAGCAGCACGGGGAACGCGGTCGCGAACGTGCACACAAGCGCGCCGGCAAGGAAGCAGACGAGCGCGAAGATGACGAGCGTCTTCGCCTTGACCCACTTGAGCAGGAACCCGACGCACGGCAGGACGACGCCGATGGCGAGCATGTAGCCGACGACCATCCACTGCACGGTGCCGGAGGAGACGGAGAACTCGTCCATCAGGTCGGGCAGGGCGATGTTCATCGACGTTTCGGACAGCATGCCGAGGAACACGGCGAGGTACAGGCCAAGCATCACGCGGTGCGGATGCGCGAAGCGACCGGAGTCGCGTCCGGCGTCATCGTTCGTGGGGGTGGCGACCTCGTAGGCGAGGTCGTCGAAATGCGGTTTGGTGGTGTCGGCGGCGCGCCGATCGGTGTGCTGATTGTTGGTTGTCTGCGTTTCGGACAACGTGAGGCCTCTCTTGATACTCGACTCCCGTCGTCGTCGGGCGACGCGGCCATGGCTTTGCCCGCCACGGATCGTTTCCGGGAATCCTCCGGAAGGCGTGGCATGCGGCGTCATCGGCTTCGCGTCGAAAACCCCTAACGTCCGGGTCCCGACGGCAACGAAAAACCGCATGCCCACTGGCTGAGAATGCGCCAGGGGCATGCGGTTATCAAATCAAGACCTCACCGTAGCGGATTCACGGATGCTTCGTAAGTCCGCCGGGCGTGTCGCGGTTCGTCGCCGTGAAGGTCACGCCTCGCGGGCCGAGCCGCCACACGGAGAGTCCAGTGGACTCTCCGTAGGCGAGGTGAGTGGACATCCCCGATGTCCACGAAGGGCATCACGCCTCGCGTGATGCCGACGGGGCCGCATAGGCCGCGAGGGCGCGAGGCGCGTGGAAGCCGCGGTTCTCGAACTCGTCGGCGATCTTCTGGGCGACCTCCTGGGAGCGGCCCTTGTCGACGAGCGCGATGATGGAGCCGCCGAAGCCGCCGCCAGTCATGCGGGCGCCGTAGGCGCCGTTGTGGCGGGCCACGTCCACGGCCACGTCGAGCTCGGGCACGGTGACTTCGTAGTCGGCGGCGAGGGAGTCGTGGGAGGCGTTGAACAGGCGACCGGCGGATTCGATGTCGCCCTTGGCGAAGGCGCGCACGAAGGAGCGGACACGCTCGATCTCGGTGACGACGTGGCGCACGCGCTTCTTCATCGTCTCGTCGGGCAGGGCGTCGAGCGTCTCCTTGAGGGCCTGGAACTGGTCGTCGGCCTTGGCGATGCCGTCGGCGGCGACGCGCAGGTTGGCGACGCCGAGGACCTTGGCGGCCTCCTCGCAGGTGGCGCGGCGCTGGGCGTACTGGCCGTCGTTGAGCTGGTGCGGGGCCTGGGTGTCGACGACGAGCAGCTCGAGGCCGTACTTGTCGAGGTCGAACTCCTGCTGGGAGACGTTCTCGAGCGGGGTGAGCTCCGGGCGGCAGTCGAGCAGCAGCGCGTGGCCTTCGGTGCAGCGCATGGAGGCGTTCTGGTCGAGACCGCCAGTGGAGGCGCCGGCCATCTCGTTCTCGGACTTGATGGCGGCGTTGATGAGGGTGACGCGGCCGGCGTCGGAATCGCCGTAGCCGAGGCCGTACACGTCATCCAGCGCCAGGGCGGTGGAGCAGGTCATCGCGGCGGAGGAGCTCAGACCGGAGCCGAGCGGCACGCAGGAGACGAACGCGGCGTCGAAGCCCTTGACCTTGAAGCCAGCCTCGCGCAGCGCCCAGGCGACGCCCACCGGGTAGGCGGACCAGCCGTCCACGCCGCGGGCCTTGAGTCCGTCGAGATCGGCTTCGGCGACCTTGTCCGGGGCGACGTCGGAGACGACGCGCGCCTTGGTGTCCTCGCGCGGCTTGAGCGCGATGAACGTGCGGTGCGGCAGCGCGATCGGCAGGCACAGGCCGGCGTTGTAGTCGGTGTGCTCGCCGATGAGGTTGACGCGGCCGGGGGCGGCCCACACGCCTTCGGGCGCGGCGCCGTAGGTGTCGACGAAGAGCTTGGTCGCCTGGGAGACGCCTTCCTCGTGGGTCAGCGGTTCGATGAATTCAACAGCAGTCATTGGTGTTCTCGTTCTTTCGTTGCGGATGGTTGGTGGGCGCGGTCCCTCCCCGTCCGTGCCGTCGGACGACGGGGATGGGCGGGATGGGACCGCGTTGCGTGCGTATATGTGCAGGTCAGTCGGCGATGTCCACGTCGCCGAGCTCGTGGAAGCGCTTGGCGATGAGTTCCGGCGTGGTGTCGGAGATCCAGGCGGCCATGCCGGATTCGGAGCCGGCGAGGTACTTGATCTTGTTGGCGGCGCGGCGGAAGCTGAAGAACTGGAGGTTCAGACGGTAGTTCTCGCGGCGCGGGTCGTGGATCGGGGCCTGGTGCCAGGCGGCGATGTACGGCAGGTCCATGCCCTTGCCGTCGCCCTTGTCGAAGAACGCGTTGCCGCGCTTGAGCAGGTGCGAGTACATCGAGGCGAGGTCCCAGCGCTCCTGGTCGTTGAGCTGGTCGATGGTGAGGACGTCGCGCACCGGGGCCACGTGGACCTCGAGGGGCCAGCGGGCGGCGGCCGGCACGTAGGCGACCCAGCTGTGGTTGCGCAGCACGACGCGCTCCTTGGCTTCGAGCTCGGCGTTCATGAGGTCCTTGAGCAGGTTGCCGCCGGTCTTCTCATGATAGGCCTCGGTGTGCTGGAGCTCCTTCTCCATCTTCGGGGCGATGAACGGGTAGCAGTAGACCTGGCCGTGCGGGTGGGCGAGGGAGACGCCGATCTCCTGGCCGTGGTTCTCGAACGGGAAGATCTGCTCGATGCCGTCCATCTTGGAGATCTCGGCGGTGCGGAACGCCCAGGCCTCGACGACGGTGCGCAGGCGGCTCACCGGCAGGTCGGCCGGCAGACCGTGCTCATCGGGGTCGAAGCAGATGACCTCGCAGCGGCCGGCGGCCATCTTCTTCTCCCACAGCGGGTTGCCGTCCACGTAGGTGACGTCCTCGGAGCGGCCGGGCACGCGCACCATTGAGGGGAAGCGGTTCTCGAAGACGACGACGTTGTAGTCGGTGTCCGGGACCTCGCCGTCCTGGTACGGGTCGCCGGGCTTGCGGGCGGCCAGCGGGTTGCCCTTGGCGGTGGCGCCGGGGCCGGCGGTGATCGGGCGGTTCATGCGCGCGGTGGCCATCGGGATCCAGTCGCCGGTGAGCGGGTCGCGGCGCATCTCGGGGGCCGCGTACGGCACCTCCTCGCCGGCGGCGTTCAGCTGGTTGGCAAAGCGGTACGGCAGGTTGCGCGGGTCCTTGAGCTCGCGGGTCTTCTTGCCGGAGACGTACTCCGGGTCGTCGTCAAGGTAGAAGAAGTCGCGTCCGTCGGCGAGGGTCGTCGGCGTGATGCGGATGTGCTCCTTCGCGTATTCGCCGGGCTCGTAGGCTGCGAAATCGGTCATGGTTACTCCTGTTCACTTTCCTGTTCGGGCTCGGTCTGTTCGGCCAGGACGAGCTCGTTGACCAGTTCCTTCGTTTTGGCGGCGGTATCGTGATCGAGCCCGTCGTCGGTGATGACCGTGTCCACCTGGTCGAACCGCGCGAACAACGACAGCGATGTGCAGCTCCACTTGGTGTGGTCGGTCAAAATGATGGTCCGATCGGCGATGTCCATCATCGCCATGTCGGTTGCGGCCTCGAGCGAATTGGGCATGAGGAAGCCGCGGGGAATCGACACGGAGTGCGTGCCGAGGAAGACGGTGTTGACGCGCAGAGAGGCGATGACCTTGTCGGCGATCGGCCCGACCAGCGAATTGGATCGGGTGATCACACCTCCGGTGACGATGACCTCCACATCCTTCGATTCGAGCGCCTGGACGAGTTCGGCCACGGGGATCGAGTTGGTGAGGATGGTGATGCCGCTGGCCTGCTGGCTTTCCAGCAGGTGTTGCGCGAACACGTAGGCCGTGGTGCCGCCGCCGATGGCGATGACGTCGCCGGGGGCCACGTATTTGACGGCCTCCTGGGCGATGGCGTCCTTGAGCCCGATGTCCATCTGCGACTTTACAGAGAACAACGGTTCGCTCAACAGCGTGCTGGTGGTGACGGCGCCGCCGTGCACGCGCTTCAGAAGGCCTTTGTCGGCGAGTTCGGCGATATCGCGGCGAATGGTCATCGCGGAGACGCCGAGCTCCTTGCTGAGGGCCGTGATTCGCACGGCACCTCTGGTGCGAAGCCTGCTCAGTATCAGGTGTTGACGTTGTGACGATATCATACGAACATTATCGCACACAAACTTCCATATACCAAACCGACTTGTGCGTTTCGCGTCGCATATTTTCGATTTTGAAAACGTTAGCGAACAAAAAAGCACATCACCGGTGCACACCCAAACGTCCGATTCTTAAGAATCGGACGGAACCGGACCCGACGCAGACCCCGCAGCATCCGTTCCTACAGAATCGGACGCAAGGAACCTCCCACCGGACCTTCAGACGCCCGTTCCTTAAGAATCGGACGCAACCGGACCACACGCAACCGGACCACACGGAACCGGGCCCGGCCCCGACGCACCCCTCTCAGGCGTCGACGCCGACCGCCTCGGAGACGGACGCGAACCCGTCGCGGCGCAGCAGCTCGGCCAGACCGCGCTTGAGCACCGTGATCTGCTGGGGGCCGCGGTACATGAGCGAGGAGATGAACATCACCAGGCTGGCGCCGGCGCGGATCTTGCGGTACGCCTGCTCCGGCGTGAACACGCCGCCGATGCCGGCGATGGCGAACCGGTCGCCGAACTCGCGGTACGTGCGCGCCACCAGCTCCTCGCTGGCCACGGTGCACGGTCCGCCGGACAGGCCACCCTCCCATTCGCGCGGGATCTGCAGGCCGGTGCGGTCCTTGTTGAGGTTCGCGAGGCTCACGCCCTGCACGTTGTGTTCCGCGAGCACCGCAAGCAGGTCGCGGAACTCCTCCCACGGCTTGTTGAGCGGCAGCTTGACGAGCGTGGGCTGCGGGCGGTCGATGCCGTCGAGCGCGGTGAACAGGCGGTCGAGCGCTTCGGGCGAGGCGGTGAACGGCTCACCCGCGTGCGTGTTCGGGCAGGACACGTTGACCTCGATCATGGCGGTGCGTCCGGCGGCCCGACGCATGGAGATGCAGTAGTCCTCGATGCCTTCGTCGAGGTCGCCGCACCGGTCGTCGTTCGTGCGGGCGATCGAAACGGACACCTGCATGCCGTGTCCGTGCGTCCACGCCTCCTCGGCGCGTTCGATGACCTTGTCGGAGCCGATGTTCGCGAGTCCCACGTGCACCATCATCGAATCGTATTCGGGGAGCCTGTGGAACCAGGGCTTGGCGTTGCCGGCGCACGGGCGGGACGTGGTGGAGCCGACGGTCTCGAAGCCGAATCCGGCGTTGTCGAGCACCGTCGCCATCTCGCAGTTCTTGTCCAGTCCGGCGGACAGGCCGAACGGGTTGGCAAAGTCGACGCCCATCACGTTCGTCTCGAGGATCGGGTCCGTGTAGTCGAGCATGGTGCGCTCCGCCCACAGCAGCGGCGGCACGTGACGGACCACCCGGCAGAATTCGATCATGCGGTCGTGCGCCTCGTCCGGGGGCACGTTGAACACGAAGTTGGGTTTGATGATGTGCTTGTAGCCGAAGGTGAAGAGGTCGCAGGTCGCCTTGTTGACCGCGTCATGCCAGAAGCTGTCGGAAACGTAACTCATGCGTCCCATTGTCTCACCATTCGCCGTCGATGTCACCGGTCACGGAGAAACCGTCCGCGACCGGCGACACCCGCGCACGACGCCGCTCACCTCGAAACGCGCACGTCACCGACGCACGTCTCAGAACGCGCCGCGCACGTACTGCGGCGGGTAGGGCGCGTCCTCCACGGGCACGCCGAGCTTGGCGGCGGCGCGCAGCGGCCAGTACGGGTCGCGCAGCGCGGCGCGGCCAATCTCCACCGCGTCGGCCTTGCCCTTGGCGAGGATCTTCTGCGCCTGCTTGGTCTTGGTGATGAGCCCCACGGCCGTGACCGGCACGTCGGCGCGCTTGCGCACCTGCGCGGAGAACGGCACCTGATAGTCGGGCTTGGCGGGGATGGTCACGCCGGAGACGATGCCGCCGGTGGACACGTCCACCAGGTCCACGCCGTGCTCCTTGAGGATCTTCGCGAGGGCGACGGTCTGGTCGAGGTCCCAGCCGCCGGCGGCCCAGTCGGTGGCGGAGACGCGCACGAGCAGCGGCATGTCGTCCGGGATGACGCCGCGGATGGCGTCGGTCACCTCGAGCAGGAAGTGGATGCGGCCTTCGAAGCCGTTGCCGTATTCGTCCTCGCGTTCGTTGCTCAGCGGGTCGAGGAACTGGGAGATGAGGTATCCGTGCGCGGCGTGGATCTCGATGGCCTGGAAGCCGGCAGCCACGGCGCGGCCCGCCGCGGCGGCGAACGCTCCGACGAGTCCGTGGATCTCGTCGACGGTCAGGGCGCGCGGCGTGTCATACCCGCCGAACGGGATGGGGCTGGGGGCGACGGTCTGCCATCCACCCGCGCTTTCGGGCACAGTCTCGCCTTCGTATCCGACGGCGAAGCAGCCGGAGGAACCCTTGCGTCCGGCGTGGTTGAGCTGGATGGCGGGCACGGCGCCGGCCTGCTTGATGTCCTCGACGATCCAACGCCAGGAGTCGATCTGCCAGTCGGCCCACAGGCCCACGTCGCAGGGGGAGATGCGTCCTTCGGGCGCCACGGCGGTGGCTTCGGCGATGATCATGCCGAAGCCGCCGAGCGCGCGGGACACGTAGTGCTGGTAGTGGAACGGCGTGGGGCGGCCGTCGCGGGCGAACGCCGAGTAGGTGTCCATCGGCGGCAGCCAGATGCGGTTGCGGATGGTGAGCCCGCGCAGGGTGATGGGCTCGAAGAGCCCCGTTCCCCCGCGCGTCTTGCCCTCGCCGGTTTCGGCGGCGTTCACGTCGGCGCCCTTCGCCTGCTTGTCCGACTTGTTCTTCGCCTTGCCGTTCTTGCCGCCCTTGCCGGGTTTGCCGGTCTTCCCGGCCTTTCCTGCCTTGCCCTTGCCCGTCCCGTCGCCGGCCGCGGCGGCGGCTCCGGCGAGATTCGGCACGTCGAGCCCGCGGAAGTCGAAGCCCTTGGGCGTTTCGATGGGGGCGGATCCGGTGTCCCCGTTGGTCTGTTCGATGTCGGCTTGCGCCATGTGCGGTCCCCTTCGTTCGATGTCATGTCCGCCCGATGCGTCGCCGTCCGGTCCGTCCGTCGCCGCGCAAGGGGCGACGCGATTGACGTGTGCCGGCACGATGCGACGCGTCGGATGCTTGTCGGTCCCCATTGTAGTGCGGCCGAAAGGCGGCGATGGTTTCGTCGGGAATGCCCACCCGTCGACGGAACGCCGACGGAGGGCCGACGGACGGAACGCCGGCGGACGGAACGCCGGCAACGCGGCTTGCGGATACGACGAACGCCCACCCCGTCGGGGTGGGCGTTCGCATCGTCATGCATCGGACGTCACGGGGACGTCACAGTGCCTCGGACGGGCCGATCGGGCGAATCGGACGGATCACTGTCCGGTGGTGCCGTCGGTCGTGCCGGTGCCTCCGGTCGTACCGCTGGTCGTGCCGCCGGTGGTTCCTCCGGTCGTTCCACTGGTCGTACCGCCGCTGGTGCCGCTGCTGCTGTATCGTCGGCCGGAACCGGACGAACTGTAGCTGGCGGTCATGAACCGGGAATCCGGGTTGCCGTAGTCGTTGTTGATGGGGATGCCGGCGGCGTTCACGTAGTTCTGCATGAACTCGCGCCACGCGGGCTCGGCGATGTACATGCCGTACCAGGTGGAGTGATAGACGCCGTTGATGGTCTTGTAGCTGAACGACTGCTGCTCCTCCGCGTTGCCGACGGCCACGTAGGCGCTGACCTGCGGGATGAATCCGCCGGTGAGCATGTACGTCTTCTCGTTCGTACCGGTCTTGGCGAAGGTCTTGCGGTTGTCGTCCAACTGGGCGAGCTCCGCGTTGCCGCCCTTGGTGACGACGCCCTGGTTGAGCGCGTACGCGGCGGTCTGGGCCACACCGGAGTCGATGGCCTGATGGCAGTTGGCAGACGGCACCTTGTATTCCTTGCCGGAACGGTCGGTCATCTTGGTGATGGCGATCGGGGTGCATTCCACGCCGTTGGCGGCGATGGTGGCGTACACGTTGGCCATGGTCAGCGGGGACGCCTGCACGGTGCCGATGACCATCGGGGGCTGGAAGGAGTTGGAGTCGTAGATGTCCTCATGCCCCTTGATGGAGTTGTGGTAGCCCATGGCCTTGGCCGCGTCCGCGATGGGGCACAGCGTGATCTGGGAGGCCATGGCGGCCTGCGTGGTGTTGTGGGACTTGATGAGGCCCTGCAGCGGGGTCTCGCTGCTCACGGTGCCGCCGCCGGAGTTCTCCACGTGCCAGTTGGTGGTGAATCGGATGCCGTTGCAGCTGAAGCCGCGCGTGCTCACGTTGGTGGAGGTGCTCAGCGCCTGGTTGATGGACTTGCCCTGCTGCATCCACGCCACCAGGTTGATGGGCTTCCAGGTGGAACCCACGTTGAAGCCCCATCCGCCGCCGTCGACCTGGTCGACGGCGTAGTTCACGGCCGTTCGGGTGGAATCGGTCTTCGCGCGGTCGGTGGCGTCATAGGTGCGGTTGAGGCCGAAGCCGAGCACTTCGCCGGTGCCGGGTCTGATCACGGCCATCGTCACCTCGAAGCCGGTGGGGTCGTCGGGCGGGATGGTGTTGCGGGCCGTCTGCATGGCGATGGAGTTCGCGTTGACGTCCATGGTGGTGACGATGGTCAGGCCGCCCTCCTTGAGGAGCTTGCTGCGCTCCTCCTCGGTGGCGCCGAACTCCTTGTTCTTGAGGATCTGGCGGGTCACGTAGTCGCAGAAGAACGCGGCATCGCCGGCCACCTGGCAGCCGGAGTCGATGCTCTGCACGTTGAGCGTGTCCTTGAGCGGGATCTTCACGTCCTTGTCGTACTCGGCCTGGGAGATGTAGTCCTGGTCGAGCATGAGCTTGAGGACGATGTTGCGCTGCTCCTCCGAAGCCTTGAGGTTGCCTTCGGACGTGGGGTCGTACTTGGCCGGGTTCTTCGTGATGGCCGCGATGGTGGCGGCCTGGATCACGGTGAGGTCCTTGGCGGACGTGTTGAAGTATCGTTTCGCCGCGGTCTCCACGCCGTAGAGGTTGTGGTTGCCGAACTGGGCGATGTTGAGGTATCCCTGCAGGATCTCCCACTTGGTGTACTGCTTCTCCATCTGCACGGCGATGAGCATCTCGCGCACCTTGCGGGCGATGGTCTGTTCGGTGGCGTGGTATTCGGCGATCGGGTCGTCGTCCTCGCGCGCCTGCATGGCGAGCACGTTCTTCACGTACTGCTGGGTGAGGGTGGAGCCGCCCTGCGTATCACCCTTCTTGACGAACGTCTGGAAGAAGGCTCGCATGACGCCCTGCACGTCGACGCCGTGATGCTGGAAGAATCGGCGGTCCTCACGCGCCACCACGGCGCGCTGCATGGCCTTGGAGATGTTCTTCAGCGGGACGACGGTACGGTTGTCGGCGTAGAAATCGGCGATCTTGGTGGTGCCGTCGGATGCGTACATCACGGACTTCTGCGGCATGGCCGTCACATCGAAGTCGACGCCTTCGACCTTCAGGGACGGGACCACGGCCTTGGCCACCGAGTTGGCACCGAACACGGCTGGCAGGAACATCAGGGAGACCACTGCGCCGCCACCCACGCACAGCATGATGTACGCCAGCAGGAGAGTGAACACACGTCGAGCGGTAAAGGACTTCTTTTTGGGCATGCGGCCCATTCTAAGTGGGCGGGTCTACCGTGCAAGCGCCCTTGCGCCGCACACCACAATCATTCACAGTAACCCCACTCACCACGGCTCCCGCTGCATACGGGCGGCGAGGCCGCTCCAAGGAACCTCCACGTCCGCTGGACGCGGCTCCGTGCAGGCCGTGGAAACGGGCGGCGGCGGGAGCGAGCGGCCGCGGGCGTCTACCTGCGCGAACGGCGGATGAGCATGCCGGGCTGGTAGATGATGATGGAGCGTCCCTCGCGCGCGATCCATCCGCGGTTGGCGAAGTCCATGAGCGCCTTGTTCACGGTCTCGCGGCTGGAGCCCACCAGCTGCGCCATCTCCTCCTGAGTGAGGTCGTGCGGCACCTTGAGCCCGGCCTCCACCGGTTCACCGAACCGCGAGGCGAGGTTGAGCAGGGTCTTGGCGAGACGCGCCGGCACGTCCATGAACACGAGGTCAGAGATGTACTCGTTGTTGGCGCGCATGCGTCCGGCCATGACCTGGAGCATGTCGATGGCCACGCGCGGATGCTGGTCGAGCCAATGGAACAGCGCGTCGTGCTCGAGCCACACCACGCGCGTGCCATGGTTCATGGCCAGCGCGGACGCGGTGCGCGGGCCGCCGTGGGGATCGAAGACCGGAATCTCGCCGAGCACCTCGCCGGGGGCGTGGATGGACAGCAGCTGCACGCGCCTGTCGGCGGATTCGCGGATGAGCTTGACCCTGCCACGTTCCAGCAGGTACATGCGGTGGTCGGTGCCGCCCTGTTCGAAGATGGCCTCGCCCTTGTCGTACACGGCCTGGTTGAGATGCGGAATGAGCTCCTCCGCCTGTTCAGGCGACACCTGTTTGAACAGTGCCGTATGCAGCAGGACGTTCTCCTGTTCAGGCATCGCATTGGGCTTGAGCGCCACCTCGCATCACCATTCCCTCATCGGATTCGCCGGCCGGTTTCCGCATCATTGTACCGCACCGTCATCGGCCCGTCATGCATCGTCCGGGAGCCCGACGCATCACCGCGCTCCGCCGCGCAGCGCCGCGCATCGTCCGTTTTCCACAGACGCACGACCTCGGGAACAGGGACGACGGGACCGGCGACGACGGTGTATCCGTACGGTCGGCAATCGTACGGACGCGTTTCGTCAGGCCACTCCCGTCCTTCTAGCCGAGAACCCGCTCCCGCGCATATGCCAGCAGATGCCCGATCACCTCGTCCCGCCCCATGCCGGTCTGGCTTCTGAGCGGGTCGACGCGTTTGACGGCCGACCTGACCGCCTTGTCGCTCATCTTCTCGCGGCTGGTGTTCAGCACCCGCGCCATCCTGACGGCGTCGATGTCGTACGCCATGGTCACGTGGTGCAGCACCGCCCCGGGTCCGCGCCGCCCTACGGCATCGTCGGACGTCTCCGGTTCCGCGAGCGCGGCGGCCGCGGGCACGGCGATCGGAGGCGCGGCGGCCGGGGGAGCCGGGAACCTGCGCTGCGCTGCCCCGCCGATCTTGCCGTACTGCGAGGCGATGTCGTTGAGTCCGGCGAACCGCACGTCCAGTCCCAGCCCGCGCAGGGCGCCGACCAGCCACCGGTCGCACAGCCGGTAGGAGGCGGCCACGTCGATGCCGTCCACGAACCACAGCGGCGCATACAGCGAATAGGTGATGGTGTTGTCCGGTTCGATGAACATGGCGCCGCCGCCCGTGCAGCGACGCACCACGTCGAATCCTTCCGCGCGGGCCACGTCCTCGTGCACTTCGTCCGGAACGGATTGGAACCGTCCGACGACGACGCACGGTCCGGCCCATTCCCATACGCGCAGGGTGGGGGGACGTCGTCCGGCGGCGACGTCGCGCGCCCATGCCTCGTCGACGCGCATCTGTTCCGCGGGCGACCGCGGCACGTCGTGCACAACCGCCAGCTGCGGCCACAGCCGCGCCCACCGCGCGGCGAAGTCCGCGTCCTCCGCGTCGCCGACGGCGGTACGCCCTTCCGCCGAGGCGCAGGCTTCCGACGTCCCGTCGGCTTCGGTCGTCGTCTCGCGTCGTCCGCTGCGACGTCGGTCCGTCGCACGGGAGAAGGCCTCCCGTATCGCCTGTGCGTCCGCGCCGACGAACGTCGCGTCCGGATGGCGAGCGATGGCGGCCTCCACCGAGCCGCCGGACGCCAACGCGCGTTCGACGTCGCGCATCATCGCGTCCGCAGCGGCGTCGGACGTCGCCTCCACGAAGAAGTCGCCGTCGAGACGGCACGACGTCACCGCTCCCCCACCGTCGAAGCGGACGGTCACCGCGACCAGCTTGCCGCCGGGCACCTTATACTCCCCGCGCACCTCGTATTCCCCGCGCGCCTCGTTCATGGGCACATCCATGGTCGTATCCGCAGTCATATCCACAGTCATACCGTCACCATAACAACCGCCTCCGCGCCCTCAGCGAAACAAGCCGTCACGGTCCCACCAGACTGCTTCGCAGATACCCCCATTAGCGAAACAAACCGGTCGCAGATACGCGAGACGCCTCGCCATCACGAGGATGACGAGGCGTCTCGGAAGCCGGACCGGCCGAACCGACCGAGACCGGCCGAACAAGCCCGGCCCGGCCGCATCACACGAGCCGAATCACATGCGGTCGAGGATGTCCTGACCCACCTGGTCGGTGGTGCGGACGGTGGAGCCGAGCTCCTCGATGTCCGCTTCGACCGCGGCATGGATGCGCTTGGCGGCCTCGTCGAAGCCGAGGTGCTCGAGCAGCATGGCGGCGGAGAGGATCGCGGCGGTGGGGTTGGCCTTGTTCTGGCCGGCGATATCCGGCGCGGAGCCGTGAATCGGCTCGAACATGGACGGGTATTCGTCGGTGGCGTTGATGCAGCCGGACGCGGAGTAGCCCACGCCGCCCACCACGGCGCCGGCCTCGTCGGTGATGATGTCGCCGAAGAGGTTGTCGGTGAGAATCACGTCGAAGCGGGACGGGTCGGACACGAGGAAGATGGTGGTGGCGTCGATGTGGAGGTAGTCGTGCGAGACCTCGGGGTACTCCTCGCCGACCTTGTCGACGATGCGCTGCCACATGTCGCCGGCGTTGACGAGCACGTTCTTCTTGTGGACGAGCGTGACGTGCTTGCGGCGCTTCATGGCGAGCTTGAACGCGTAGCGCACCACGCGTTCCACGCCGTACGCGGTGTTGATGGACACTTCGGTGGCGACCTCGTTGGGGGTGCCGCGGCGGACCGCGCCGCCGGCGCCGCAGTAGAGGCCTTCGGTGCCTTCGCGCACCACCACGAAGTCGATGTCGCCGGGGTTGGCGAGCGGCGAGGTGACGCCCTTGTACAGCTTGGACGGGCGCAGGTTGACGAACTGGTCGAGGTCGAAGCGGAGCTTCAGGAGCAGGCCGCGTTCGAGGATGCCGGCCTTGATGCGCGGATCGCCGACGGCGCCGAGCAGGATGGCGTCGTTGGCCTTGATGCGTTCCTCTTCCTCTTCGGGCAGGATGGCACCGTCGCGCAGGTAGCGTTCCGCGCCGAGGTCGAAGTGCTCGTATTCGAATTCGGCCACGCCTTCGGCGGCCTTTTCGAGGGCCTTCTGCGCCCAGGGGGTCACTTCCTTGCCGATGCCGTCGCCGGGGATGACGGCGATCTTGTACTTCTTCGTTGCGTTATCAGTCATGGCACGACACGTTACCCGCGCGCCCTTCGCACCCATGGACGATGTCCATAAGCTGAACGCGCCGTGAGACGCGTCGTGCCACACCTCGTACGCCTGCGAGCGCCGGCCGGAACACCCGCTGCCGCACGCCCGCACGCCCCCTCGGCCGACTACTCCTCGATGCCCATGACGTCGAGACACCACGCGTTCTCGTAGGACACTTCGCGCCACTGCTTGTACCGTCCGGAGGTGCCGCCGTGCCCGGCCTCCACCTCGATCTTGGCGATGGCGTCGAAGCCGCGTTCCTGCATGGCGGCGAGCCATTTGAGCGGTTCGACGACGAGCACGCGCGTGTCGTTCATCGACGTGGTGATGAGGATGCGCGGGAACGCCTTGCCCGCCGCGCTGCCGGCCGCGGGCAGGTTCTCGTACGGCGTGTACGACTTCATGTACCGGTAGACGTCGGCGTCGTGGAGCGGGTCGCCCCATTCGTCCCATTCGGTGACGGTGAGCGGCAGGGACGGGTCGAGGATGGAGGTGAGCGCGTCCACGAACGGCACGTCCGCCTCGATGCCCGCATACAGTTCGGGCGCGATGTTCGCCACGGCGCCCATGAGCAGGCCGCCGGCGGATCCGCCGTCGGCCACGGTGCGGGCCGGATCGGCGAGGTGCGCCTCCTGGAGGGCGCGTGTGGCGTCGACGAAGTCCTCGAACGTGTGCTTCTTGTTGAGGCGCCGGCCCTGTTCGTACCAGGCGCGGCCGAGTTCGCCTCCGCCGCGGATGTGGGGCACGGCGTAGAGCACGCCGCGGTCGAGCAGGCTGAGGCGTGCCACGGAGAAGGCGGGGTCGGAGGAGATCTCGTAGGCGCCGTATCCGGTGATGAACATGGGCGCGTCGTGGAGGTCGGTGCCGTCGCGCCAGACGAGGGAGACGGGGACGTGTTCGCCGTCGCGCGCCTGGATCCAGACGCGGCGTTCCCGGTAGCGGCGTGGGTCGAAGCCGCCGAGCACGGTGCCGCGTTTGAGGAGACGGTCCTCGCCGGTGGCGGGGTCCACGTCGTGCAGTTCGCCCGGCCGCGTGTAGCTGGTGAACGAGTAGCGCATGCGCGGCGCCTCGTAGGAGGGGTTGCCTGCGGTGCCGATGGTGTAGAGCCTGCGGGTTTCGCCGGGAAGGCGTTCCTCGTTGCGTTCCGTCTCGCGTTCCGCGCCGTCCTGTCCGACGTGTTCGCTTTCGTCGTCCGATGCCCCGTCCAACGCACCGACGCCGTCCGATTCGGCCGTTCCGTCCGCCGCCGTCGTGTCCCAGTCGCCGTCCAGCGCGGGCGGCAGCAGTTCGGTGAACCGCCAGGGCCGTCCGGCGAGGAAGTCCTCGGCGGCCTCGGCCTTCGGCATCATGGCTAGGTGCGGCAGGCCGTCGGCCCGGTAGGCGAGGGAGACGAAGTGCCGGTGGATGGAGATGCCTTCGATGCCGAGTCCGCGCAGGCCCTGCAGCAGCGCAGGGTTGCGCGGGTTCTCGTACGGCTTGGTGATGGGTTCGTCCGACGCGCCGCCGCGTTCGCAGCCGTATGGGGATCCTTCGGCCACGCAGACGCCTTCGCCGAGGCGGAACGGCGGTTCGTGGTCGCGCATGTCGATGACGTCGATCTCGAAGTTCGGGTTGTTCGCGTTGTGGTAGACGACGGCGAGCGGGATGTCCTCGCCGTCGGGTCCGGCCTGTTCGAAGCGTGCGAAGCTCACGTCGTATTCGACGCCATCCTTGCGGGGGATGAACGCGCGGAATTCGCCTTCGGGGTCGTCGGCGGACAGCATGAGCACTTCGGTGGTGGTCTTGGATCCGGTGCCGATGACGATGTTGCGTTCATCGAAGCTGAGGCCCACGCCCAGCCAGAAGCGTTCGTCGGCCTCCCGGTACACGCACGCGTCGTCCTCGACGGGCGTGCCGACCTTGTGCCGCCAGACGGCGCAGGGACGCCAAGCGTCGTCGACCTCCACCCAGAACACGTAGCGTCCGTCGGGGGTGAGGCATGCGGAGCCGACGCCGTCGAAGCGTTCCGGCAGGTCGGCGGACGCGTCGGACACGAGCGGACCGGCCTGCTGGCCGTCGCCGCCGGCCCGTGTCATCGCGTCCAGGTCGCGGATCCGGTAGTCGTAGCGTTCGTCGCCGTCGGTGTCGACGCCGTACAGCATCCATCGGCCGTCGCGGCTCAGGTCCATGCCGCCGAGACGGAAGAAGTCGTGGCCCTCCGCCTCCTTGTTCATGTCGAACACCACTTGTTCGCCGGGCAGGGAGCCGGGTTCGGCGGCCGGGTCGACCTTCGGCGGATCCCAGTCGTCGGCGCCGCGCACGGGCACGCGGCATTGCACCGCGTATTGGCGTCCTTCCCGCGTGCGCGCGAAGTACCAGTAGTCGTCCATGCGCACGGGCACGGACATGTCGGTCTCCTGGACGTGTGCCTTGAGTTCGTCGAACAGGGTGTCGCGCAGGTGTTCGAGGTGCGCGTTGCGCGATGCGCACAGTTCGTTCTGCGCGTCGATGTAGGCGCGTACGCGCGGCGAGTCCTTGTCGCGCAGCCATTCGTAGGGGTCCATGAACACGTCGCCGTGGTGTTCGCGCCGCGTGGGTTCGCGCAGGGCCTGCGGCACCAGCGGCGGCAGGGTCAGGTCGACGTCGTCGCTTTCCCGTTGCGTCTGTTCGTGGCGTTCGGCCGTTTCGCGGGCGGCTTCGGCGAGTTCGCGCACCGCCTGCGGCATGTGCGTGATGCCGTCCGATGCGGGCGTTCCTCCGGTTTCGTTGGTCTCGTTGGTTCCGGTCGTCCCGTTGGTTTCGCCGGTTCCGTTCGATCCGGCCGTCCCGATGGCGTCGGCGCCGTTGCCCGTCATGCTCTTCTCATCAGTCATAACGGCGATTATAAGCCGACCGCAATCGTTTGCGCACCTTGGGGTACACCGCGGTACCGCATGGAGCCGCGACGCGCCGGAACAGGCCGGCACACGCCGGAACGGGTCACGACCGCCGTTCCGGGCGGCGTGGCCATCAGCCCCGCTATCCGCGGTGCGCCTTGAGGTACGGGAGCATCGTCTTCATGAGGTTCGCGCCGGTGGGCCCGGTGAATACCGGCACGTCGGTCACGGGCGTGGGCTGCGTGGGCGTCACGCCGGAGGGCATGCCGAGCGGGCCCGCCTCGCGCGGGGTGAGCTGGCGGATGGCGATGGCGAGCACGCGTCCCGGGTACCGCCGGGCGATCGTGGCGTACGTGGTGGGGTCGCGTTGGCCGTCGTCGCCCACCAGGATGAACTTCATGTCCGGGAAGTCGGCCATGAGCTGTTCGGCGAACTCGAGCTTGTGCTGCGGGCCGGAGGGGATGAACGTCTTCGGTCGCGGGTCGAGGTCGCGCAGGAGCAGCGGCCCTTCGGGGAATCCGTGGTTCTCGATGAAGTGGCGGATGGAGCCTTCGACGTTCCACGGCGAGGTGGACAGGTAGAAGAACGGCGCGTCCGGGTACAGGTCGGCGAGCTTGGTGAACAGCACGCTCATGCCGGGCACGGACGCCTTCTTGTCCGGGTTGAGGAACAGCAGGTTCCATGCGGCCTTCCACAGGACGGGCGCCTGGGTGATCATGATGGTGTCGTCCACGTCGGAGATGACGCCGACCTTCGCGTCCTTGGGGATGGTGAACAGCTTCGCGCGCACCGGCTTGCGTCCGTTCACCCGGTAGGACACGTTGTGCACGCCGGATTCGAGCCGGTGTTCGGCCACGAGGTCGAGGTAGCCGGAGGTGTCGGAGATCGCGTATTCGCTGTCCATGTCCGGATGCGCGTCCACGGCGTCGTACCGTTCGGAGGCGCCCACTTGGACGGTCTCCAGCGGCACGCCGTCGATGCGGATCTTCACCTGCGTGTGGGGCGAGGGGATGGCGAGCATGCCGCGGATGCCACGCATGGCCGCGCCGTACATGCTGTGCTCGGGCGCGTAGACGGTGCGGCAGATGAGACGGGAGTAGTCGTTGGTGCCGTACCCCACGTAGGGGTCGACGCGGGGGAACCAGTCGAGTTTCCTGGCGCCGCGCGTGGCGAGGCGCACCCACGTGTTGAACGTGCGCGTCACCACGCGTCGCATGAGACGCTCGAGGGGCGGCTGCACCTCGAAGCGTTCGCGACGGGAGGCCGCGTCGAACGTGGTGACGGCGTGGCGCGCCGGAATCGGCACGGTGGGCATGTCGTCCGCCGCGCCGGCCGTGGCGTCGGGGCCGCGCACCGCGGCGTCGTCCGGTTCCCTGCGGTCGGTCATCGGACGACCTTCGCGTATTCCTCGGCGCTCAGCAGGTCGGGCTCATCGTCGTCGAGCTCGATCTTGAGGATCCAGCCTTCGCCGTAGGGGTCGGAGTTCACGACGCTCGGATCGTCGGCGACCGCTTGGTTCACGTAGCGGATGGTGCCGGCCACGGGGGCGATCAGCGGCTCCACGGCCTTGGAGGATTCCAGTTCGAGCACTTCGTCGCCCGCCTCCACGCGGGTGCCGGGCTCGGGGAGGTCCACGTAGACGAGTTCGCCGAGCTTCTCCGCGGCGTAGTCGGTGATGCCCAGCACGGCCGGGTCGAGCGTGGTGTCCACCCAGACGTGGTCCTGCGAGTATTCGAGGTGTTCGGGCACGTCGAGGTTCAGCGGCTTGTCATCGAATTCATCACTCATGGCACCAAGAGTACCAACCCTCGCCGGACACGCCCTCCGCCCACGGGATGAATCGGGCGCGGCGGTCATGCCCGCGCCCTACGGCACGACGAGGCCCCCGACGCGTCGGATGCGTCGGGGGCCTGAATCGGACGGAGGCGCAAGCCTCGCAGGCGGTGACGGAACGGACGTCAGCGCACGGCGCTGGTTGGCTGGGAGCCGACGACCTGCACCACAGCGCCGTCCGGGATGTTGGTGTAGATCCAGTTGGCGTCATCGTCGTACATGTTCACGCAGCCGTGGGAGCCGTGGTTCACCGGGTCGCCCCTGGCGATGGCGCTGTAGTTCCACGGGGCGGAGTGGAAGCCCTCGCCGCCGTTGAAGTAGGTGACCCAGCGCACGTTCGGCGTGACGTAGTCCTCGCCGCGCATGGTCTGCGTCTTGTACTTCAGATAGACGTAGAAGGTGCCGTTGTCGGTCTGGGTGCTGGCCTTGCCGGTGCACACGTTGAAGGTCTTCACCACGTTGCCGTTCTGGTAGACGGTGACGTTCTGCGCGCTCTTGTCCACCACGAGACGCCATTCGCTGACCTTCTGCTTGGTGTCGAACTTGGTGACGTCGGCGTCGACCTGCACGGTGGCGCCCTCGCCCTTCTGGAGGGCGGCGAGCACGGCGTCGGCGGCCTTGTCGGTGTCCTTGATGGTCACGCCGTTGACGCCCTTGGTCTCGGCGGCGATGATGACGGTGCCGTTGTTGTCGACGATGTCGGTCTGGGAGACCATCTCCTGGTTGAGCTGGCCGGGCAGCTGCTGGGACAGGTACTGCCTGATGGCGTCCGCGTCGTAGCCGAGGGTGATGGTGCCCTTGGCGGGTTCGCTTTCGGCCTTGATCCACTTGGCCACCTCGTCGGTGGGCAGCTCGACCTGCTTGGCGTCGCCGTTGGTGAGGACGATCTTGTTGTTGAGTCGCGCGTTGGCCTGGTCGGCGGTCTGCTGGGCCGTCTCGAGGGAGATGGGCGCGTCGACGGTCTTGTCGGCGATGGTCACCGTGGCGGCGGCGCCCGGCTGGGCGACGGCCTGCTTGACGGCGGCGACGGCCTTGGTGGCGTCGGGCGTCTTGCCGGCGGTGCCTTCGGACGCTTCGAACGCCTTGGTTTCGGCGTTGTAGGCGATGGAGGCGGGCACGGCGCGCTCGTTCTCCGCGATGAGCTGTTCGGAGAGGTAGTCGGCGAGCGCGGCGTCGTCGGTGGTGGCGGCGAGCGCGACGTCGGCATGGCTCAGCGGGTTGACGCGGGAGACGTCCTCGAGCAGGTTGGAGGACGATTTCGCGTTCATGAGGGCGTCGACGGTCTTGTCGACGTCGATGCTCACGCCGAGCTGTTCGAGCGAGGCGGTGGTCTTCTGGCCGCTGGTGGAGTCCTTGACGGTGATGGCGGTGTCCTTGATGGCCTGCTTGACGCTGGCCTTGGCCTCGTCGCGGGTCTGTCCGGCCACGGTCACGGAGCCGAAGCGCACGCCGGGGGCCACGCGGTCCGCGTAGTACCAGCGGGCGCCGAAGAACGCGCCGATGAGGGCGACGAGCAGCACGCCCGCCACGATGAGCGTGATGATGAGGCCCTTGCGGGAGCGGCTCTTGGCCGCGGTGTGGCCGCCGGTCATGCCGGTGTGCGCGCCGGCGACCGGGGTGAACCCGTCCGTGGGCGAGGCGGTGAACGTCGGTTCGGCCGTGGTCTTGGCGGCGGTGGTGAAGCCGCCCTGCGCGGTCGTTCCCGCGGCGTCGGTGGCTCCGACGAGTCCGGCCAATCCGTTGGCGCCGGCCTCCGCGCCGGGCACGCGCACCTGCGCCGAGGGCCCGGTCTCCCCCATGCCGAGGGGCGCCATGGTCTGCGTGGCTTCGAAATCCTCACGCATGGCGCCGTATTCCGGCCGCATCGCGGGCCGCTGCGGCTGCTGTCCCTGTCCGTCAGTCATTTCTGTTCCTTAGCTCTACTGCCGTCACCCCTGTGGTGACTACTGCTCCGGTAACGAACTGGACGCCACTGTACAGCACCTACCCCCCATAGCCGGTTACGTGAATCCGCATGATTCCAGTGCATTTCCCGAAAACGGCATGTCCTGTGACCAATATCACGAATCGATATATGTCTTTTCGTCACTTTCGCCGCCGACGCCCCTGACGACACGCCGGGCGTACGGCCGGGCGTGTCGTCACGTCAGTCCAAGCCTTTCGACCCGCACGTCACGGCAGGTCGTGCCCGAGCCACTCCTCGATCATGTACCGGGCGATGGTGGCCCTGCCGGGCGCGGCCATGCGTCCGGAGATGAGCGCCTGCGTGTATTCCTCGGGGCTCACCCACACGGCCTCGCGGGTCTCCACGCCGTCGACGTGCACGTCGGTGGTGAGCGCATGGGCCTTGAACGCCACCATGAGGGAGGCGGGGAACGGCCACGGCTGGGAGCCTAGGTAGCGCACCTCGCCGAGTTCGATGCCGACCTCCTCCTTGGCCTCGCGCCGGGCGGCATGCTCGAGGTTCTCGCCGGCCTCGACGAATCCCGCGGACACGGAGTACAGCATGGGGTTCTTCCACGCGTTGTTGTGCTGCATGAGGGCGCGGCCGGCGGAGTCCACGATGATGGTGATGACGGCGGGTTCCACTCGGGGGAACAGGAGGCGGCGGCCGTCGGCCGGGTTGGTGCAGCGCTGCGCCCAGCCGCCGTTGGCGGTCTCGACGGGTGCGCCGCAGGTGGGGCAGTGCCGTTGGCGGGTGTGCCAGATACTCAGGGAGATGGCGGTGGTGGCCTGTCCGGCCTCGCGTGCGCTGGCGTGGGGCGCGAAGCCGCGCAGGTCCACCCAGTCGAACCGGTCGAGTGACTGCTCGAGCAGGCCTCCCCTGCGTGCGGCGCCGCGGCCGGTGCCGGCCGCGGAGGTGAGGACGCCGCCGTCGGTGCCGTCCTCGGGTTCGTCGAAGGCGGCGTCGGCGCCCTGTTCGTCGGTGTCGCCGATGCGGGTGATGCGGGTGACGTCGACGGCCACGACGTGTTCGTCGCGGCGTCCGCCGTAGCTGCCGAGGAACATGGGGACGACCTCGGGGTGGGCGGCGAGTTCGCCGGCCACGTAGGCGCCCGGCAGGGTGGCGAGGCGCAGTTTGACGTTCTGGTAGTCGACGAGTTCGCCCTGGCCGCGCGGCACGGCGATCTTGCCGCCGCGGGTGAGAATCACCTTGGTGGCGGGTTCGGCGAGCGTGTCCGCGATGACGCCCGATTCCGTGCGGCGTTCGGTCTGGTAGTCGATGTCGCCCTGTGCGAGCGGCAGGAACGGCAGCGTCTGCGTGAGCGCCAGCGGATTGAACGAAATGGTCATGTCTTCTCTTCCCTACATTGTTCGCGCATTGTTCGCGCACTATTCGCGCACCGTTCACGCATGCCCCGCGCAGACGGCACGCCCCCACGCCGGCCGGGCCGGCGCGGGGCACCGGTCAGACGCGCCTGACGAGGTCCACCAGGGCGCGGGCCACCACGTCGGGGTGTTCCACGGCGCTGAAGTGGCCGCAGTCCGGGATGGCGGTGAACGCCGCGCCGGGGATGCGTTCGGCGAGCGGCTTCATCACCGTGGGGTTGCTGGTGGGGTCGAGCTCGCCGGAGACCACGGCCACAGGCACGCGCATGGTCTCGGGCACGCCGGCCAGTTCGGGGCGCCCGTAGGTCATGCGCTGGCGCCAGGCGAGGCCGGCGGGGTTCTGGTCATTGATCCACCGGGTCATCTTCGCGATGAACGTGGGGCTGCGCTTCACGGTGGAGTCGCCTTCCGAGGGCTTGGCGAAGTGCATGACGGGCTCGACGCTGTCCGTGGATTCACAGGCGTCGGAGGTGGCGAGGCGGGCTTCGCCGCCCACGCCGTCGGATGCGGCCATGGTGTCGCACAGGGCCACGCCGGCCACGGCCTCCGGATGCAGGCGGTACAGGTCGGTCACGAGGTAGCCGCCCATGGACAGTCCCACCCACACGGCCTTCTCGTGTCCGGCGGCGTGGAGCAGGGCCACGTACGATTCGGCCATGCGGTCCAGCGCGTCCGGGTAGGAGCCGTTGGCGGCGCGACGTCCGGACGCCTCGTCGCCCGGCGCGGGCGAGAGGCCGGAGCCCGGCATGTCCGGGGCCCAGATGGGGAATGGCGGCAGGCCGGCCTCGTCGGCGAGCGCCATGATGTGTCCGGCGCACTCCTCCCACATGCGTCCGTCCACCGGATAGGCGTTGACGAGGATGAGCGGGGTGCCTGCGCCCTTGCGCAGGATGCGGTTGTGAATGTCGAAGGTCATATCGCGATCCATTCCAATGCTTTGCGGACGATGCGGTCGTGCCCGTTGCCCATTTGGGCGAGGAACGTGTCGAGCACGTCGGAGTGGGGGTCCACCCATTCCACGTCGAGCGTCTCGTCCTGGGGACGGCAGTCGCCGGCGATGGGCACCACGTAGCACAGCGCGATGGCGTGCTGGCGCGGGTCGTAGTATTCGCTCAGCCCGGGCGTGGGGAAGAATTCGGCCACGGTGAAGGGCTGGAGGTTGAGGGGCAGGATGGGCAGGGCGATGTCGCCCAGGTCCTTGGCCACGTTGCGGGCGATGGCCTCGCGCAGCGTCTCGTGGAACAGCACGCGTCCGGAGATGAGGGCACGTTCCACGGATCCGTCCTCGGTGACGCGAAGCAGGGAGCCGATCTGGTTGACGCGTCCGAATTCGTCGGTGCGCACGGGCACGATCTCCACATAGGCGATGGGCATCTGGCTGCGCGCGCGGTTGATGTCCGCGGGGTCGAGCCATCCGGGGGGATTGCCGTGGCCGGAGCCGCGGATGAAGTCCTCCGGGGTCACATGGTCGAATTCACCGCGCCGACGGCCGGCGTCGAAGTCGCCCTCGTCGGGCACCTCATCATTCATCACTGGCATGCGTCCCATTATCGCGCGCGTTCCTGACGGCGCAACGGGCGTCCCACGCATCCGAATCAGCCGTGGGCCCAACCCCTTGCCTTTGTTCGCCCATGCTGGTTTGCTGGAGCTCAGCAGTTTCGCCCATCAGCGTCAAGGAAGGGGCTCCCCATGGCAACCACCACCATCACCTCGGCCGAGTTCGAGAAGACCATCACCGACAACGAGCTCGTGTTCGTCGATTTCTGGGCCACCTGGTGCGGCCCGTGCCGCGCGTTCGGCCCGATCTACGAGGCGGCGAGCGAGCAGCCGGACAACCAGGGCATCGTGTTCGCGAAGGTCGACATCGATCAGAACCAGGATCTGGCGGCGGCCGCCGGCATCCAGGCCGTGCCCACGCTGATGATCGTCAAGTCCGGCCAGGTGGTGTTCCAGCAGGCGGGCGCGCTGCGCGCCGAGGACCTGGACGACCTCATCGGCCAGGCGAAGAAGCTGGATGTGAAGGCCGCGCAGGCGCAGGCCGCCCAGTCGCAGGAGTGAGCCCTGCACGAACAGCGATGAGCCGTGACGGCCGCCGGGGATCGGCGGCCGTTTTCCGTATCATGCCGCTTTCCGCACGGCGACGCCGACACTATGATGGTCTGTGGTTTTCGAGGGGCAACATCGCAGAGGGGTCGGATCACGCATGGCTGAATCGAACATCGAACCGCATACCACACCAGACAAGAGGGACCGGAGCCGTACGGACGGACGCGTCTCGTCGCTGCTCAACGCCGGACAGGACACCGATTGGGACATTCCGGAGCTCACGTTCCCGAGGCTCGGGGACACGCACGCGCCCACGTCAGGCGCGTCGGACGGCACCGCTTCGTCGCACGGCGCCGTCGCAGGAGCAGGCGCGGGAACCGCACCGGTGCCGACGCCTCCCACGGACGCCGGATCGCAGACCATGGTGCTGCCGTTGTTCACCGACGCGGCGGAGGCCCGCGCGGACGAGGCGGCGGGCACGCGCGTCATCCCGCCGATCATCGGGTCGTCGGACCATATCTCCGCGGCCGCGGGTTCCACAGGACGGGATTCCGTGGAGGACGAGCTCGCCGACGTGGCCGACCTCACCGAGGAGGAGACGCTCGCGCTTGGCCCGGGCGTCGGCGGTGGCCCGGCCGCCGGTCCGGCGAAGGCCGGGGCGGCATCGGACGCGCCGACCGTCGTGGGCATGGCCGGTACCGGCGGATCCGCATCGGACGGAACGGACGCCAAGGAGCCGTCGCACAGGACGGACGACGGACGCGAGCCCCGCACGACGTCGAAAGGCCGCACACGTGCCATCGGACGCAAGCCAATCATCATCGGCGTGGCGGCCGCATTGGCGGTCGCCGCGATCGCCGCGGGCACGGCGCTCGTCGTCCGGCATCAGAACCAGGTCACGTTCGACAACGCGCTCACCAGCTGCCGCGAGGCGGCGCAGTCGGCCCGCAAGGCGGACGCCACGCTCAAGGCGGCACTCGACAAGGCGGACAAGGACGGCACGCTCGCCACCTCCGACGTGGCGGACGCGAAGACGCTCAGCGACCTCAAGACCACGGTGGCGCAGGCCCGCCGGGCCGGCGCGCCGCAGTCGTGCGGCGCGGACCTGTCGCTCAACGAGCTCAATGCGCGCGTCACACGCAACGGCACGCTCACGGACACGCTGAACGCGCAGGCCGCCGCGGTGGACAAGGCCGTCAAGGCCGTGACGGACAGCCGCGACGCGAAGACCAAGGCGGACACCGAAGCCGCACGCTCCGAACTCGCCACGGCCGTGACGGACGCGCAGACGCTGCTCGACGAAAGCGCCGGCCAGGTGGACGATTCCACGCGGCAGACGCTGCAGAAGGCCATCGACGCGGCGAACGCCCTGACGGGCGGCACCGGAGCCTCGCTGGAGGACCTCAAGGGAGCCATCGAATCGCTGTCCACGGCATCCGGCGCGGTGCGCGAGTCGATGGACGCGTACACGTCCTCCCTGTCCAGCCGCGGCACCGGTTCGAACGGCTCCGGCTCGTCGTCCAGTTCGACGGGACGGCGTTCGGGCTCGTACGGCACGTACCGGCGCGGCACTGGCTCCACCGGCGGCACGGCCGGAAGCGGACAGAACGGACAAAACAGCCAGAACGGTCAACACGGGCAGAACGGCGGGCAGACCGCGCAACCCTCCACGCCATCCACCGGCAACGGACAGAACGGACAGGGCAACCAGGGCAATCAGGGAAGCCAGACCCAGCAGCCGGGTCAGGGCGGGCAGAACACGCAGCCCGGCGCCGGTACCGGGAACCAGAGCGAGTGACGGGACCGGCGGCGCCGTGTGCGTGAGGACGGAAGTGTCGGCCGGAACGTGCGCCCTCGGACCACCGTCCGCAGGAACCGTGCCTGCCGGCATGAGCCGTGCCTGCCATAGGGCACAATGGGGATGACGGGACGACCGGCAGCCGTCGTCACGAAAGGAGCCCATCATGACATTCAACCGGTACATCGCCTTCAGGATGGCGGTGGAACTCGTGGGCGCGGCGGCGTGCGCCAGCCAGATGTTCAGCGATAGCAACCTAATCGCTCTAGCCATCACGGTGACGGTCACCCTGATTTGGATGGTCGGCGAGATCTGCGTGCTGCTAATTTTCCGCCGCGACAATCCCCGTTCGGACGAATTGTCCGATCGGCATCAGCTGCTTGCCATACAGTTCGCGTTCTACGCCTTGATCGCAGTGCTCATGGTCGTAGGCTTCGCCGCCATCGTGTCCGGTCTCATCCTCAGGACGTTCTTCATGGCCTCCCCGATGGCACTGCCCGCCTTGGCGATGCTCGCCCTGTGCATCGTGGACGCACGGTACCTGTGGTTGGAACATCAGGGTGGCTCCAACGAGGATGACGACGAATGAAGACTACGATCAAGCTTCACCGTCTTGAACGCGGTCTGAAGCAATCTGACCTTGCGAATCTGGTCAACGTGCGCCGTGAGACGGTAGGCCGTCTGGAGCAGGGCCAATACTGCCCCTCGCTGAGGTTGGCGATGGATCTGGCGAAGGTGTTCCACACGACGGTGGAGGACCTGTTCAGCTTCGACGACGAAGAGTAGGGCCTGCCGCTCGATGCGTCATTCGGCGTGTCGTGTGGCGTGAATTTCGGATGAACACCCCCGAAAACCCCGCGCATCGCCGGAATGCCAACGATGAGCGGCTTTTCGAGCGAATCCGACGTGTGCAAACGATGTCGCACGGTGTGACGGCGTTGTCACATACCCCCGAGTCGTAGGGCTCCAGCAGCATTCGGGGGTTTCATGAAGGGTGTACAGTGAGGGCCGAACGCAGGAAGAAGGGAAACACAATCTGCGCGGAATGCTTCATTTATCAGGAGGTAAGGAAAGATGAAGAAGAAGATCATGGCCATCTTGGCCGCCATCGTCGCCGTGCTCAGCTTCGGCTTCGCTAGCAACACCGCTTTCGCCGCTTCGTATGGCGCCACCGTCACCGTCAGCGGCAACACCGCCACCGTATCGTTCCCTGCCGGTACCTTCGAGCCGAACGAGGCCGTCACCGTCACTTGGGACGACAACACTGTCTCCGATGTCCAGCAGATTGGCGAGCGCACCTTCAGCGCGAAGGCCGATGGCTCTCTGACCCTGCGTTACGTCTTCAAGCCCGGCCAGGAAGGCAAGACCATCAAGGTGACGGTGACTGGCGCCGTCTCCGGAACCCACACCGCTTCGGTGACCATGCCCGCCACCGGTGCTGGCGACCAGTCCGCCACCAGCTCCACCGGCAAGGCCACCATCGCCCAGACCGGTGCGGCCATCGCTCCATACGGTCTGGCCGTAGTGTTGCTCGTCGCCGCCGGCTTCGCCATGTTCGTCGTGCGCAAGACGACCTCTCATCGCTGAACCCTACGGTATGGTTCAAACCATAACCGAGATAGCTGAATAACAGAAAACCGGGATTCGTATGATTCCCGGTTTTTTCATGCCTTGTGTCGCTTCCACCGCTGCAGTTAGCCTTGTTGAAGCGACACCCTACAGATGAGGATCGCAGCATTCTGCATTCCGGGGAGGGAATCATCATGCAGATTCTGTACGTATGCACCGGCAATCAGTGCCGTTCCGTCATGGCGGAGTATTACACACGTGCCGTGTTGGTCAAGCATGGCTTGAGCTCGAGGGAACTCGACATTCGTTCCGCTGGGACGCTGCGCTATCCGCCTCATCCTGCCGACCCATCGGCAGTCGCCATGCTCAAGGCCGACGGCATCGATGCCGATTCACACCGTTCTACCCCGCTCACCACGGATGCGAGTCGTGAGGCCAATCTCATTCTGTGCTTCGAGCGTGAGCAGATTGCTGACCTGCTTGAGCAGAATCCGCTTGCCGGCCGTAAGGTGTTCCTGTTCAATGATTTTGTCAACGCGTGCGCGCACCTGCGCTCGGACGGACCGATTCCCGGGGACACCATCAGTGACCGACTGCATGAGGTAATGGTCTCCGTCTCGATGCTGCGCCCGTTCCTGCCCAAAGCCGAGGAAACCGAAGACCCGCATCTCAAATCCCGTGAGGTGTTCGAGCATGTCTACGCTGAAATCGTCAAAGGGGTGAACGTTATATTGGACGCAGTGGCATAGGGAATGCCCGTCCCCCTTCCCCCGACCATACACCTGCCGCCGGCGTGCATCCATTGATGGCAGCGAACAACATCGGGGCACAGGAAAGGAATCGACATGAGCACATCCACTCCCGGTATCCCCCGAACGTCACGACTCCCAGACTCCGCGTCAATTCCGCCGTTCTCTGGCAATGAGCCCGCAATCGTTCCACGCCTGTTCACCCCGTGCGATCGCAGCGACTACCTGCTCTATCTCGCGTTGCTCACGCTGCCGGTGGACGGCACGACGATCGGCTTCTTCCAGCCGTTCTGGACGCCAATCAGCCCGTGGCTACTTCTCGTTTACTGTCTGGCGAATCCCGGTCTGCTACGGCGAACCATCCATCGGTACGCGCCGTTCCTACTGCTGCCGATTGTGCTGATTTATCTTTCCGCGGCCGGATGGGCCGCATTCGGTGTACACAACGTCGCCATCATGATGAGCCTGTCCGGCGTGATTGCGGTGCCGGCGACCATGTGCGCACTGGATATCGCATTCATCCACAAGCATCTCGATTGGAGTGAATGCGTCCGCATCGTCATCGCCGCATACTGGTTCGCATTTGGCGTGGGCATCATCCAGTGGCTGGGCGTACATCTACATATTGACGCCATCAATAGCTATTTCAACCATCTCATGTACCGTTCATACAGTACAGATGGTTTGTGGGGCAGGACAGTGGGCCGTCCGCAGTTCCTGTTCGCCGAACCCAGTTACATCGGTATGCACCTGTTCGGGATTCTGCTGCCGTTGCACTGGCTGATGCGTTCTCGGGATTCTGTGCTCGCACAACGATTATGCGTCCTGATTGTGGTGTTCGCTGTGGGAAGCGTGGCAATGGGTTCGGGCACGCGAATCGTGCTGGACTGTCTCATTGCACTGATCATCATAA
The DNA here is from genome assembly GCF_019331725.1 of Bifidobacterium saguinibicoloris. Lineage (GTDB taxonomy): Bacteria > Actinomycetota > Actinomycetes > Actinomycetales > Bifidobacteriaceae > Bifidobacterium > Bifidobacterium saguinibicoloris. The sequence goes on along the minus strand of NZ_JAHBBF010000010.1, from coordinate 40,100 downwards.
TCGTCATCCGCACCACTTGGCATGATGAAGCTTCGCGCAAACGAGGCATCCTCATGCTTCTTGGCGCCCTGGCGATAACCACCGCCTGTTTTACGCTGAATTCCCGTCTGGATTCGATTCTCGACAACGGTATGGAAGGCGATGGCTCATTCTTCGCACGCATCTGGCAACCGCTCGGCCCATTGTGCGGCCTGATTCGGCACCCATGGACGATGCTGACTGGATATGGGGCTGGCAATATCGCACAGGCCGCACATCAGGGAGCGACTCTTGCGGTTCATACGCTGACCACATTGCACACTAATCCAGCCAATGCGGCGCACTGGTATGCCACGACCACGCCCGACACCGTGTGGACGATGTGCCTATACGCGAATTTCCTGATTGAGTTCGGCCTCATCGGCTTCGCACTGCTGTTCGCGGCCTCCGTACGATTCCTTCGACGCCACCAGTGCGCGTGGAACAAAACCGCAGTATGCTGGCTAATTCTGCTCGTCTACCTGTACATACAGTTCGAGGGATACGCCTTCGCCGCGTTCCCGCTGTTCATCTGGGTTCTTTCACGTTCGTTGCACGTTCATACGTAATGGTCATGATGTGATTCGAACACTCTACTGAGGCTCTTGGTTCACAATGATCCAAGAGCCTCACAGCGACATTCAGTTACGTAACCCGAGATAATCGGCCACAGCGCCAAAGCGGTCACGGAACGCCGAGAAATCGTATGTATTGTCCTGCACGGAGAGGACCGATTCCATGCACTCACGCCAATCGCTGCCATCGCTGAAACGGATGTACGGGCAGGAACGCATCCATGTTTCATAGAGTGCTTTCACCTTGCCGTTGCTGTTGTTGAATGCGACACAGGGAGTGCCGGTTATCGCCGACATCACCATACCGTGAAGCCTGTCAGTCACCACGATGCGTGCATGAGAGAATTCCTCCAGTTTGGCGTATACCATGGGCTCTCGCTTCTCGGCTGGAATATTGAGCAATCCGCCTGTTCCCAACGCAGTATCGGTTTTCTCTACCTTCGATATATCCAGTGCATTGCAACAATCGGCGACATCCTTATAGGAAGGGTGGGATGCGACCTCCCCATCACTTCGGAACGCCACCAGTGCGCCATGCCGATTGGCGATGGGCGACTGCGCATACGGGGTCTCATACGTCATCACGATATCGGGCGTCAGCTCAATCCGTGCCGTCGGGAAGAGCCGCTTCATTGCCTCAAAGGAAGGCTTGTCCCTCGCCAGCAGCATGACCTGTTTGGCAGACGCATAGACATGTTCCATATAGCGGCTCAGCATACGGCCTTCGGCATTCCGATAATCGGCAGTCTGTGGCATCGACAAGATACGGCCATGCGGGAATGCACCGATATCCGCCGCCCGAAGGAACTCAAAGCTCTTGTACAAAGACCCCATATTGCCCCCACCGTGCAGAATCACCGTCGTCTCGGCCGGCAGGATATGCCGATAATATACGAGGTCCTCGATGCCGCCAATCTGATCGACCTCAGCGAATGATGTGATTCCGATGCCAACCAAATAGGCCTCTTCGGCCAGAGCTATGGCCTGATCGCCAAGATTACCGTGGTTAGGTACATCGCACAGTATAATAGAAGCGGAGCTCCGCTCTCCATCATGTTCCTTCAAGTATTGTTTCGCGCGTTTCAATCCGCGCAATGCCCGTCCGGGTTGCATCAGGCAAAGCACGCGGTATGCGCCGAGCAGTCTACAGGCCGCGATTTGTATGGCGGTTTTAATCTGGCTCATTGTATGCTCCTTGTATTTCTTCTTGATTTGATTGATGGTTTCGCATTCTATTGACGCTAATCATGATGTCTATGCCGCGGCTGATGCATATATTTCGCGAGGAACAATCGGCACACCGGCAGAAGATCAATCAGCTGTACGAGTACGATAAGGATGCACAAAAGGCAGGAAAACAGCATATATGATTCAGGCTTTACAGCCATATCTACCGTTTGAATAATCAGCAACCCCACCGAAATAGAGAATGTCAGCCAGTTAATCCGAATTTTCATGATTCTACGTGAACTAAACACACGCATAAAGAAGACCACAGCATTACTGATAACCATGGCAACGCAGGGACCATAAAGCGCCAAAGGATACATCAGTCCCCACGTAAACGCAATACTAACCAAAGCCCCGACGATAGTGGTCGTGAACAAAGCTTTCGTCTTAAGTGTGGTGGTAAACACGGTCCCGAGATAGGCATTCAGTGAATTAAAGTAGAACGCCAACACCAGAATAGGAATCAACCCCCAGCTCGGATAGAAGTCTTTCTGAAGCATCAATGCGGCAAGCCATGGTGTGCACACCGTCAGGCCAGCGGCACCGATGGCCATGCCCGACTGAAGCAATTTGAATACCATGGAAAAGAACTGGCCGACATCGTTCCGTTTGAACTCCTGGAATGCGGAAAGCGTCCAAGCCTGCTGAAAGATGCTGTACACAACATTCAATAGATTCGGCAATTTGCTGGCTGCCGCGAACAAGCCGGAAGCGGCGATGCCCAGCATGCCTGTGATGAAGAAACGATTGATGCTGGTGCCGATCCACCAGAACAGCGCGTTCGGAATCAGAGGAACGGCATACATCATCATACTTCTGAAAAGTCGCCAATCCTCCTTGTCGATCTTGACCAATAGACCAAGGTATCGGCCCCAAACCAGGAATACGAGCACACCAACAAACGACCCGAGAATCATGGAATAGAAATAACCATCCGCTCCAAGACGCATCCATGAGATGAACACCACAGCGGACCCACCAGTCACCAACGAAGTGACAATCGCATCAGCGGTCAGCAGTTTCAGGTGGTTTAACGCCCGTGCCACATTACCCAGATACAGCAGGAAAGCATTCACTACATACATTAGCCAAAACAGCAGCTGGTACTGCCCCAGTCCTCCGAAGAAATCGAGATGTAGCAACGGAAGCAGGCAGGCAGCAATAATGCAGCTCAATAACATAGCCGCAAATCCGATGGTCACATAACGGTTTGTGCTTTCTGCGTCATCAATGACAAAACGCAATACGGCATCGGCGACGGAGAAGGATGCCAATGGCACCATGAGTGTCACCACCGTAAGCGCCATATCGGTCACACCGAACTCCGCCGTGCTCATGTTAAATGTGTACAGAGGCACCAGCAAGAATGTAATCAGCTTCGTGGCGAAAATGTTCAAGGCGAATACGCCAATGTTCAGCAGCAGATTCTTGTATTTGCCCACAATAAATCCAACCTCACTACTTCATGGCACAGGAACGACTACAGCAACCCATGCTCGGCCAGCATAGGATTGAGATTGTCGTGCGAATCATGGTCGCTGACTTGTCTTGCGGGAACACCGGCCACGGTAATTCCCGGCTTTCGTACATCATGCACGACGACGGCATTGGCACCGACGGCAACATCATCGGCCAACGTCACATTGCCGATAATTCGCGCTCCACTTCCCAGGAAGACGTTGTCACCCAGCACCGGAGCATCCCCGGAACCATTGGTGGCGCCAATAGTCGTGCATTCCTGAATACGGCAGTTCTTCCCCACTTTGGCGTTGCCGTTTACGACAATCGTTCCGACATGCGCTATGGAAAGCCCAGGACCGAACACATTCATGGGGATGGAGAAGCCCAGTTTCTGGCCGAAACTATGTACCCGGTAATGGAGCCAGTACGCGTACAACCTCCCCAGTACCGTGCGGTGACAATTCCTGTAATACTCCGCTTTTCTGAGCAGACGTTCGAATCGCCATATCACATCAAACGGCATCGGATGCGACCGGGTTTCGCCCAGCGCGATACGGTCCTGCTCCAAATATGTCTTGTATTCTTCTCTGCTCGTGATCACAGTTGTTCTCCGATCATGGTCTCCATGGTTCCGTACGCACCTGCGAGCGCCCACAACGTATAGTTCCCAGTTCTCAATGACCGTTCGATTGCTTTCAGGGCTTTCCCAGTGCCGGCCGAACAATGCTGGAACTCCTTAGTTACCCGCAACAATGCACAACAACAACTGAATATGGTCATCCGTTGCTCTCGCGGTAGCGACCGGGTACGCCAATATGTCAATGAGCCCAATTGATTGAGCGTGGTCTTATAGATTTCGTCAGTCCACGGTAGATTCCATGCACGGTAGTCGGATATCATTCTTTTAGTAATCCAATACGCATCGACTACTTTTTTCTTGCCGTGCATCGCATGAGAAATCGATCCGCCACGCACTCGGTAGAGATAGCTCGTGTCATGAATCACGTATTCGGTATAGCGAGGCTTGATGAAATACGCCATAATCGTGTCCTCATACCACAGGCCTTCAGGAAATCTCAGGCCATCCCATATTTCTCGCTTGTAAATCCTGGCCCATGCAGTTCCATACGTATTGTCGAGGACACGTTCAATCAAGCGTCCATTCTCATCGATGCGAGAATACCCCGAAGTGACATAATCCTTGTGTGAGGAGACCAGAGCGTCCATCAACGTCTGAATGTGGTTAGCTTCCAACTCATCATCAGAATCCACGAATGCGATGTACCGTCCTCGCGCTTCATCAATGCCTCGGTTCCGAGCACCCGATAACCCTCTATTGTCTTGGTTGATCACACGAATACGAGTATCCCTTTGAGCATAATCCTGAAGAATAGACAACGTTCCATCGGTTGATCCATCGTTAATCACAATGAATTCAATGTCATACGTGGACAACTGCCCAATCAGCGATTCAAGACAACTGGACACATAACGTTCAACGTTATATGCAGGAACGATGACCGATAAATCACAAGCAGGTTCATGCAGATACACCGTTTCGTCCTCTTCAGCATGAGGTTCTGGCGATATGGACCGCAACCGCGACTCCATATCTTCGATACTAGTTTTACGCCCCCACACGGAAGCAGCATACGCCAAGAAAGAGAACAGACCATCTCTGCCGGGCATATGCCCATACATGTTTTTCACGAAATCAGGCGACATCATTCAGCTCCTTACACGGCCCAGAACAAGATTCTTAACGGACGCCATCCCACAAATAGGGGCAAAGAAACCAACCCCCAAGGAAGTGATGACGATTCTGATATCGGGACGAAGCATCCTCACGGCAGCTTTGCACTCATAAGACTGCCTGAAGAACTCCGATTCACGTACATGTTTGCAGAAGCCAGTGAACTCCGCATGAGACATCGACCCCGCAGCCAATTGCAGCAACAGACCCGTAATCCAAAGATTCACCATATACACGTGAGTCAGCAAGTTGTGACCAGGGTATTCAGTGTCCCATCGTTTCGCATAGCTGACCAACGAACCTCTGGACACTTTGAGGTCCTCGAAATTCTTAGGATTGAATTTCTGGACAAGACTGCCGGGATTGGGCCTATAGAAATACAGCACATCAGGAATGTATGCGAAAGTATCAGCCTTATCGAATAGACCTACAATTTGCAGAAGATCCTCACCGAAGCTCAAACCAGCATATTGCTCGTAACCATTATCAGCATCGAAAACACGCCGCGAGAATGCCTTTGACCAAATGGAATTGAAACGGTAGGAATCACAAAGCTTCCCGAGAACTTCAATCTTGTTCATGGCAGAGAAGACACGCTCACCAGCAAACATCGGAGAGCCGTTGACCTCATATCGCTCCGTACGTCCACCTTCAAAGCACACAATATCAACTTGATGCCTATGGAACACATCATGAATACGTTCCAACGCATCACTACGGAGCTTGTCATCACTATCCACAGTCATGATGATGTCTCCACTGGCAATCGAATAACCGGCACGCCGAGCCAGAAGCAGTCCACGGTTTTCCTGCTCGACAAGTCGAATCACATCATCATGTTCTGAGCATAGTTGACGACAAATAGCACCACTGGAATCCGTGGATCCATCATTGACAAGTATGATTTCAAAATCACGGAACGATTGCGACAACAGTGAATCGACACAAGCACCGAGATACTGTTCTACATTGTAAACAGGGACGATAATGGAAAATAACGGCATGACACTACCTTCTATACTGTCTTTTCGTACTTGGAATCGTCAGCATCAGCAACGCAAACGCAGTTGCAATAGCAGCGCAGACATAAGTATATTCCATGTTGAAGAACGCATTAATCAACCACTGACCCATAAGAATCCAATACAAGTACCAAGGTGCATCGACGCAATTACGATGACTCGTACGAACTAGCAGAATCAGAGGAATCAGATATATCAACAACCCGACAACACCATTGGTAACGAGAAGATTAATAAAGTCATTATGAGCCCAAATATTAATGCCAATTTGCTGATTGATTTCATATATTCTATTGAATCCTCCTCCAAAGAACACATTAACCAAACCAAATTGGGAATACTGTTGCATGTCATAGGCCCAGAACGAACTACGTCCACTGGTAAGCGTGTCCCAGAATCCGAGATATCCACCATGAGAAGTCGAATCAATTTTTGACGATATCGAGGAAACCGAAATAATCAAAGCTGCGACGATACCGCCACCTACGATAGATATAAAGAAATTGCTTTTCGCGGTGACGAATTCCCACATAAACAGCATATACATCAGCAATATGACACCCAAATACGTTCTGGAATATCCCATGAAAGCACAGAACAATGGGACAATCGACATCAAGCCATACCACCATTTATTCTTGTAATCTAATTTGAGACATATTGTTATCAAGGCCAGAACCAGCAAGGCTGTTGGACTTAGTCTGAATGAATCACCTGCGAATGAGCAGAAGAAGCGCCCTTGTCCTTCAACAATGTAATACGAGCGTGGAAGTGGAATCGAAATCGCCACAAGAACGCACCAAATCACGGCGATTGACCTTATCCACCGCACGTCGCCCATGATCAACGACCTTAGAGAATCCATTTTGGCGGAGAATAGAGAATACAGTAGCACCCAGAACATCAGGTACACTACCAAATTGACGTTGACGAATGTGCCTCTCGTTATCGCTACATCAAACATGGTCAAGGCGAATGTCGCCAGCATGAGCCACCAGTATCCGATCGGATAGGCGGTCACCATAGCCGCCAGCAGAAAGCACACTACGCTCAACGCAATAACCATCTGGTTCACTGCACCAAACCCTGGCTGAGCTTGAAGCAATGTCGACAAAGGCAGTAAGGTAATTACTCGAACAGTCACCTTATTCAAATACACTGACATGCTGCCGGCGCGATTGCCTGATGCCACTTCCGCCCTTAATGAGCTACTCATCACGGAATCCTTTGCTCTTCTGCACCGTCACGTTTTCATTCCACATGCCAGCTGTCGAGAATCTGTCCATCAAGCCGTCCTGACCGTCGGTATGTTGGAAATCGGCATTCTCGATTTTGTTCCTTGCGCCGAGAAGGCTCTGATAAGTCCTCACCAATCGCTGCGCATAATCATCCTGTTGGCAACGGCCATGCACGTAAGCGGTGCTTGCCACCTGCATATGCCGATATCCATCGGACAACACACGAGAGGCGTTCACCAGCGTCTCAGCGAGACTGTCTTGTTTCCCGCTCTCGAATCGGAAACCCGTCTCTCCCTCCACCACAAGCTCGGGAATGCCGCCGATGTTGGCACCAATCACCGGGGTCTGTGCAGCGAGGGATTCCAGCCCGGAATACGGCATGTTCTCACGCCATTCGGAGCACAGCACGCTGAAGCGAGCATTGCCCACTTCGCGCTGGAGGTCCTCACCGGTCTTGTAACCGAGTAATTTGATACGACTCCCCGACTCTGGTCCGGCCTGCCCGACAAGCTCCTCGATAGTGGAATGTTCAGGGCCGTCGCCCACGATGTGCAGCGTCCAATCATCCGACAAATCCGGCAATGCCTGCAGGAACGCACGTACAAGCGTGAGGATGCCCTTCTCCTGGGAGAGACGGCCGAAGAACAGGAAATACGGTGCCGCAGTATCAAACTTGTTCGTGTTGGCGACCTTCCGTGCCATCGCCATCTGGCTCTCGGTCAGGAAGTTCTGCATGGCGACGGTACGGCCTGCGTACCCTCCCTCGTCGAGTTTATTTTTCATGAACTCGCTCGGCGCGATAATCCGATCGATCTTGTCGTAGCTGTGATGGCGTTTCAGAAACTCGGCCTCAAGGAACGCGAGACCGCTTTTCGCCTTCGATTTCTTCACACACGTATTCTCCACTGCGTGGAAGAACTTCCGGTCCAAGCACCTATCGCACACCTGGCCGCGGCCATCCACCATCGTGTAGGCGGGACACAGCAGGATGTAGTCGTGCGCCGTGTATACAACCGGTACATGATGCTTCTTCAGATACGGAGCATCAAGAATGGATAGAGTCAGCTGACGGTGCACGTTGTTCATATGGATGATGTCCGGCTTGAACTCCTCAAGCAGCGCCTCGAACTTACGTTTCGACTCAAAGGAGTAGATGAGCGTCGCCGCTTCCTTCGCCTGCTGGAACGCGGAAATCTTACCCACGTAGTCCTTTTCGGACACGAAGTACTTGCTCCAGTAGCTCGGCTCGTTGCTCGGGTGCTGCATGGAGAAGAAGGCGACCTCATGGCCGAGCGCTTTCAATCCTTCCGCGAGCGCGAAGAAGTAGGTCTCCGCACCACCCTTGCGGTAGAAGTACTTGTTGACGAGCAGAATCCTCATACGACATCCTCTCCTCGGTATAGGGCGAGTATCCGATCGACCACCTTGTCCCAGCTGTACTTGGTCGTGATGTAGTCGGCGGCGGTGTTCTTGAACACCTGCACTCGGTCGGAATCGCCCAGCAACGTCTTGAGCATTGCGGCAAGATCCTCGACGTCGCCCTTGCGGAATGTAACGCCGTGGCCCTTGAGCACCTCCGCACATTCGGGGATGTCGGAAGTCAGGCAACAGTTGCCGTAGCTCATCGCCTCGAGCAGACTCATCGGCATGCCCTCCAGGTCGCTCGGCAACACGTACATGTAGGCATTGGAATACAGCTCGGCCAGCTCCCCGCCCTCGGTGAACCCAGTCAGGACGATGCGGGAATCGGTCTCGGCAGCCGCTTGGATGTTCTCGTAGTACTCGGCGGAGTCGGAGGAGCCGCCGGCGATAACAAGCTTCTTGTCTGTTTCAATCCGCTTGAACGCCTCAATCAGATAGTGCACGCCCTTCTCCGGCACGATGCGGCCGAGGAACAGCACATATCCATCCTTCTTGAGACCATACTTGCGCGTAATCTCATCGGCGGGGACCGGCGTATTACGTTCGATGCCGTTCGGGATGAACCGCACGTCACGACCATACGTGTCCTTGAAGTATTGCTGGACGTTGCGGCTCAGGACGATCACCTCGTCTGCGCACTTCGCGGCCGTGCGCTCCCCCAGTCTCAGGTATGTGGACGCGAGCCTGCCCCACTTGGCGCGCTGCCAGTCGAGACCGTGAATCGTGGCAATCGTGCGGATACCGAACCAGTGCGCAAGGCGAAGCGGCACGCACGGACCCTCAGCATGATAGTGGATGACGTCGGGACGCGCCTTGATCGCCTTGAGCGTTGCGAAGAACGAAGACGTAAGCGCGGCCAGTCCCTTCGCGTCAATCGTCGTGACGGGGATGACCTTCACGCCTTTGTATATATACGGCTTGTCGCTCGCATTCGACTGGTTGTCGAACTCCTCGCCGGCCACGTTGTGGCCCTTGCGGTTGTACACGACGACCTGCTCGCCACGTGCAACCATGCGGGTGGATAACTCGTCCACGACGATTTCGATGCCTCCTTCACGCGAAGGAATGCGCTTGTGGCCAATCATTGCGATACGCATATGAACCCCCGTCAGGCATCAAGCGGCGTTGCCTTTGACGCGATTTTTCTTAGCGCTGCCATGCTTGCTCTTTTTACCTTTCTGCTCGGTATCCTCGCCGTAGTAGTAATAACCGTTTTTCTGCGGCTTCTCAGGCTCGACGTAGTTCATGGCAACACCAGTGACCTTGATGTTCAGCGTCTCAAGTTCCTGCTCACTTTGCTTAAGACGCTTCTTTTCCGTAACACCGACTCCTGCGACCAGAAGCAATTCCGGACCATCCTTGGCAAACACGGCGGCATCATTGGCAACCTGCATAGGAGCCGTATCGATAATCACATAATCATAAGCACCAGCAACCTGAGTTATGAGGGCCTTCATAGCTTGGGAATTGAGCAGGATGCTGGGGTTAAGATTCTGCTTGCCGGCAGGCAGCACATGGAAATTGGGCTTCCAATACCGTTGGATAGCCTCCTGGGAGGATACCTGATTGGTGATGAGGTGCGTCAAACCAACAGTTCCCTCGATGCCCAGCTTCTTGCTCACGGCAGGATTACGTACATCGGCGTCGATCAGTAGCACCTTGCTGCCGTTTTCAGCGAATGAGGTCGCAAGGTTCACACTCATCGTCGTCTTGCCTTCAGAGGGACCCGCCGACGTCACGACAATAACATTGGCACGGTCCTCATCCGGAAGTACGAATGCGATGTTGGTGCGAAGACGCCGAACCTCTTCCGCCTCACGCGAAGCAGGATGGCCGATAACCACCGGAGTCTTGTCATCGTACGAATCGCTTCGAGTCATGGTACCAAGCACCGGCGCATCCACAATGGAAGTCACATCCAAATCCTCACGAACACGAGTATCCATGAGATCTTTAATCAGGGCAACGACCACGCCGAGCAGAAGGCCTCCTGCGAGGCCGGCAATAAGATACAGCTTGACATTGGGCGAGGCAGGTGTGACCGGTGCATACGCCTGTTGAACAATAGTCAAATTGACCGGGGAGATAATCTTGTCGCCCTCGTCGCTGTACAGGGTGGATGTCACCTGCTTCTTCAGGCTATTCGCTACCGCATTGGCGATGTTCGAAGCCATCTTCGGATTATTATTGTCAACAGAGATGTCCACAAGCATTGTGTCAGCCGGGTTGGATGCGGTCACGGTCTTCGCCAGATCCGTAACGGTGATGTTGAGTCCCAGATCGTCAATCACAGGCTGGAGGACGGATTCGGTCTTTACCAGCTGCGGATAAGTCTGAATCTGACTGGTCAGATAGCTCGCTCCCGAGTTGAGCTCATTGCCGGCGGCACCATTATCCCCGGTCGCGGAAGTACGGTACGTGGCCAATAACTCCGACGTCGCCGTGTATTGAGGAGTACGGGTGAAGGTGTACACAGCAACGGCCGTGACTACAACCACCAAGGTGATGACGGCGGTGACCAGATGCTTCCTGACCGCCGCCAGCAAATCCATTGCGGTAAAGCCGTTCTGCTGATTCTTGTCTACCTCGTTCACTGCATTGCTCCATTCTTTCCTTGTGCTGACATCTGTATTGTTCATTGTTGAGACACTCATTTCATTAAGAATCGGTTAGGTCACATCTCATTCACCAATGGTGTCTGTTTCAACACCAGTGCATTGGCACCAGCTTTTGGACTGGCTAGCACATGCACTGTGGCTTCGACACTTTCCCCAGGGTTAAGCGTGACCGTCTTTGCGCCCACGGTAAGCCCATTGTGGGTGGCGATTTGGTCGAAATCGGGATTCCAACTCACCAGACGCCCCTCGGCGGGGGCATAAACGTACAATACGGTCACAATCTCCCCGTGACGGGAGTTCCCGTTTCCGTCATGTCCACGCAGCAAACCCGGTGCGGCGTTCACCTGGGTAGCATCCGCGGTATTCGTCATCTTGATGTGAATCGTATATTGTCTGGCACCATTGGGATAGGTCTTGTCGTGTGTACTGGTCACCTCGCGCTTAAGGTACCAATCCATCTTGCCCATCGTGCCGTCGTTGAAATACACTCCGGCAACCGGATGCGCCGGGTTCACGGCGAGTTCGCCGGAGATTGCCGTACCGTGAATCTTCTGCTGTTCCTCTTCGTGAGCACTCCACACGTACAGGTGCCCATCCATTACGCATTTTCGCAAGATGGATACAAGCTCTTGGTTATGGCCATTGAGATTGTGTAGCACGTAATCAAAAATCTGACCAGCCGCCATCGTGAAAAAGGAATCCTGTTCAATCTGTGTGGACTTATCGATGTAGGTCTGATTGAGAATAACCTGTTCGGCATTGTCGCCCGTCAGTGTGGTGCCATCCGTAAGAGTCACAGGGCCCACGACCTTCAGCAACTGCTGCAACATGACCGGGTCCACACTGATTACACCATCCACATTGCCACGTCCAGCCCGCCGCCAAATGTCACTGGCAAGCTGCGCAGTACGGGTGAAATCAGGCGTGAAATTGATATCCTGATAATCGGTGGCCATCTTCGCGGAAAACAGATTAACCTCATCGGGTGTGAGCACAGCCCCTGCCTCCTGATCGGAATATAAGCCGTTCCTCGGAGGCATGTCGAACGTGCCAATGGACAATTTGCCCCGGTCTATGGAAAGAGTGCTCCATGAGGTGGGGATGCCCCCGGTGGCACGCAATTCCGCATTATTCTGGGCGAGCACCAGATAGGTTCGAGGATTGGAATCCGCCTGTCCGGTCTGGTCGAGGTCGAACATCGAAGGCATGACATCCGCCATGCGGCTGACCGTCGAAGTCAAATCAGCGAGCTGCCCGAACCTTGCTTTGCCTTTCGCCAACGCATCGATAAGCTGCGGCACATGCATACCGGAGATGTTGTTCAAACGCACGTTCGCATCACTGATTATCTGATTCGCGGAGTCAAGATCCTGCGCCGCCTCAGCCATGTCTCCCAATTCAATCGTCCCGTCCCTAACGCCTATCTTGTCAAGGTCGAGCACGGAAGCGGAATCCGCCAACTTCGGCAGAGCATTGATAGAGACATCCTCAAGAATGGAGATGGTGTCACGCACCGCCCTGACATCCGAGCCATAATACGGAACCAATCCGACCAGACCCCAAACCGGCTGCTTGGTCTGACCATAGGCGGCATCGATGTGCTTCGAGAAATCGTTGACAGAGGCCTTCACAGCAGCCGCATCGCCCTTCTCCACCTGACCTTGGATACGGCTCGCAGAATTGACCGCAGCTTCAATCTCACCCTTCGTCTTCGTGGCGGAGGCTATGAACCAGGCAGCAAGACCGATGAGAATCAGAATGATGACGATGCACACCATCAGAATGGCACGAATCCGCTTCCTGCGCTTGATACGCCGAATGTGCTCCCGGCTCATGCGGCGGCGGTGCTTACGACGCTCGGCTTCCCGTTCCTCACGCCTGATGACCTCTTCATCCACGTGAGGAACGATGACATCCGAGAGAACTTCGCTCTCCTTGGACCCCTGACCCTGATAACCATTCATCTAAATCTCATACACCATTCATAACTACGCGATTGGCATTTGACCGCACCTGCTCGAGAGAACCCGTCAGTACGCTCCCTTATGGCCGAGCACGGCACCGACGGTACGGAACATGAGCACGATGTCGCCGCCGATGGACCAGTTCTGCACATACGCCACATCCAGACGCTCGCTCTCCTCAGCGGAAAGATCCGAACGGCCGGACACCTGCCAAGGGCCGGTGATGCCCGGCTTGACCAGCATGCGCGTGGCATACACCTGGTTGTAGCGGGCGTACTCCTCCGGCAGCGGCGGGCGCGGGCCCACCACGGACATGTCGCCCCTGAACACGTTGAGGAACTGCGGCAGCTCATCGATGGAGAAGCGGCGAATGAAATGCCCCACCGGAGTGATACGCGGATCGTTCTTCATCTTGAAGATGAACCGGTCGGTCTGTCCGGTCTGTTCGGCCAGCTTCGCCTTGAGCTCGTCCGCGTTCGTCACCATCGAACGGAACTTGATCATACGGAACGGCTTGCCCCGCAAGCCGATGCGCTCCTGCGTGTAGAACACCGGGCCACCATCCGTGAGCTTGATGGCGATCGCAACCGGCAGCGTGACGATCAGCGAGCACAGAATCGCCAGCGACGAGACCACCAGGTCAAACACGCGCTTCACCATGCGCACCGCCGGCGAATACTGGGACAGACGAATCGTGAGAATCGTCGTGTCCTGGATGGAACGCACCTGCGTCTCATGGCCCGCCACATCCGCGGCGGAGGAAATCAACGCCAGCTCAAGACCCAACGACTCCATACGCACGGAGAACGTGTTGAAATTGTCCGAGAAGCGGCGGAACACATCCGCCACCATCACCGTCTGGATCTGACGACGCACCAGCTCCTCCGCAAGCCCATGCTCCTCATAGCGGATGAGCTCCACATCACGCCCCACCTGCGGCACCAGCTCGCGCAGACGATCCTCGTCCGGATCGGCCTCGATGAGATTCGTCTCCGGGTTCAGCCTCACCGGACACACCGCCACCGGACGGTAGTTCAACTGCTCGCGCTTGTTCAGAAAACGCATCACACGACCGATGCCCTCCGGGGACCCCACCACCACGGTGGCATACGAATAGGCGCCCGCCTTGCGGTCATGACGGATGAGGATACGCGCGAACACACGCTCCACGGCGGTCAACGCCGCACCGGACACCGTCACCAGAGTCACGCTCACCAGCGTGAACCGCAAATCGAGGAAATACGTCACCGCGCACAGACCCACCCAGCAGCGGCACATGCCCGCGAACAGCTTCATGTTCAACTGGTAGCCGTCGCCCATCACATGCCGGTGATACACACCGGACAGATTCAGGCACCACACCCAGATCAGCGCCGCCACAACCAGATATGCGGTCAACTCCACGCTGGACCCGAAACGCTCCGAATACAACGGGTCGGTCTCCCCACGAACGTTCAGCACCGTGGCACCCGCCGCGATGAACATGGCCGCATCACACAGCATCAACGCAAGATTGACGAAAAACCGCCAATACAGTACGCGAGACAGCTGCTCTTGCCGCATCTCGCTCAACTGGCGTACGGCATCGACAGCGGTCTTCTGTGCCAGAGGGGCAATCTGACTCATCAGCCTCTCCTTACCTTTCTCCTCGCGCTCTCCAACGCGAGCCCCCAATACATGCACACATAGGGGACATAATGCCCGCATGATACCGTACCGGGGGTATCTATCGGGTACATATCATGCCCCCGATAATCCCCGCCCACAGCCATACAAGACGACAGAACGACTGTTACCGCAAACAGCTCACGGCACAACCGCCCGCTTCCCCGAACGGCATGGGCGACACACTCTTCAAACCTCAACCTTCAAGCAATGGACGGGAACGGCGCCTGCGGCGCAAACCACACACGCCAGCACGCCGTCCACAAACCCCCCGACGACGTACCTTCCGGTCCATTCGGACACCACAGTACGCAGCGCATGTTTCGCCTGACCCCGGAGCATAACGATTTCAGCCAATGTTCATCTTCACTACTACAATGGTGGATTAGTGAGTGCCAAGTAGTCGGACAATCGAACAATCGAATAGTCGAATGCGACGGACGCCGGACGCGGCGGACCGGACAAGGCTCAAGTAAGGAGCAACATGGCGAATCATCGCAGGAACACGCCCACGCTGAAATCCCTGAGCAAACGCCAGTGGATGCGCGCAGCGGGAGTCGTGGCCGCAGTGGGACTGCTCGTGGGGGCGGGCTTCGTCTCACGTGATTTCTACCAGCAGTCCCAGCACGACAATCCCATCACCGCATACTCCGCGACGGACGCCAACGCGCTGGACGTCTCCCGCGGCGGCGCACGCGGCGCCATCGACGGCAAGACCACCTACGTCACCGTCAAGATCAACGGCAAATCCCGCACCGTACTCGGCTCCGGCTTCACGGACGTGAAGTCCGTGCTCGACGCCGGCGAGATCGTGCTCGACCCGAACGACACCGTCGAACCGTCCCTCACCAGCAAAGTCACCGAATCCACGGTCATCACCATCGAACGCGCCGGCGCGACGCTCGAGACCTCGGACAGCGAAATCGCGTTCAACACCGTGAAGAAGGAGACCGACGCACTGCCCAAGGGCCAGGAGAAGGTCGAACAGGAAGGCAAGGCCGGCACCATGGAGACCACCAGCCTCGTCACCCGCGCGGGCGGCAAGGTCGTCTCCTCCAACGTGTTCGCCTCCTACGTGAAGGAAGCCCCGACGGACAAGATCGTGCTCGTCGGCACCGGCTCCACCTCCTCGTCGTCCTCTTCCTCGGCAAGCGGATCGGCCTCGCTCGGCACCACCGTGCCCGCCTCCGAAATGCAGTCCTGGGCGCACGACTACCTCATCTCCAACGGCTACAGCGAAGAGGACTTCACCGCCGCCGTGTACATCATCAACCACGAATCCGGCTGGAACCCGCAGGCCACCAATGCCTCCTCCGGCGCCTACGGCCTGCCGCAGGCGCTGCCCGGCAGCAAGATGGCCTCCGCCGGCGCGGACTGGGCCACCAACTACCAGACCCAGTTCAAGTGGTTCGTGGGCTACTGCAACGGCCGGTACGGCGGCATCACCAAGGCGTACAACTACTGGCTGACCAACCACAGCTACTGATTCCTCGTACTGATTCGTCGTACCGATTCGTTCGGCTGCGGCACAGTCGGCACCATCGCCCCGTGGAGACCTTCGGATTCCACGGGGCGATGCCGTATCATGCGCCAGACGATGCCCCGGACACATCTCCCTCCTTCGGTTCACGGTCCTCCCAACCGAGGCCCTCCAGGAAATGAATCATGGCACGGAGACCCGCCACGGCGTCATGGTTGCCCCCTCCGACCCACACTTGGAATCGCACGCACCGGATTGTCCGTACACCATTCGAGCTTTGCGGGAGAAAACGGATGATGATGGCAAAAACCCGCGCCACCATTCCGGATTTTCAAGGATAATCGGCAAATCGCGACAAGCACATCTGCCATCGACCGGTCTCCCCTCGCCCACCACAATCACTGTGACTCAAAACCCTTGAAAAATCAAGGATTCACGCACAGCGCCACCGTCTCGGCAGTGCCACCATATGACGTTTCATCACCAAAAACCGAAATGCCGACAATATTGCAGTCGGCATTTCATGGAAAAACCCTGAAACGCGGAACGCCGACACGGATTCATGCCATCATTCCACTGGATCCTTCGAATCAGGCGAATGATGTACACGCATCCACGGCCGTGCACACCACATCCGCGGCCACGCACAGATACACTCCAGCCGACCACATCGGAACCGCACCCAATCGGGCAGAGGCGATACTCACCGCAACGCACGGGCGGCAAGTCTGGACAACCGTTCCAACGGCATGGCGACGACATGGAAGTCGAACGCCGCACCGCGCGTCGCAAGGGCCCGGGCGACATGGAACGAGAATTCCGCCTGCGAGGCCTCGTCGGCGAACGTGGAGGCATTCGCCTCCAGAATGATCCAGCCCCGACCTCGCAACGGATTGCGCTTCGCCTGGTCTCGCCGCCATTGCCGCTTGTCCACGCGATGCTGGTCGCCGTCATACTCGACGGCCACACGGTGTTCCGGCCACGCCATGTCCAGGGTCATGGCGGCTCCGGATTCGAACCGCATGTCCGGCACCACATAATTGGTCCGCATCACGGGGATGCCATGCCGGCGCAGCATGAGATGACCGCGCGATTCCTGCGGCGACGCCACGTTCGGCATGATCAACGGCAATGCGAGCCGGCACCTCGCGATGCCGTTGAATTGCGTCATGCCGTCGACCAACGTCACGAACGACCGATGCGCATCACCAGCGTCGGCATCATGGGCGGCCAGCCGCTTGGCCTCGACCACGGAATCACCGAGAACGATCAGGTCTTCAAGGGAGACATGGACCGCCATCTGCGCCCACGTCTGAAACAGATCCAGCGCGTAGACGTGCCGGTTGATCCTCACGATGGCGTCATCGCCGACGCCCTTCCATACGTGCGCCTGGGCGTACGGCGTCCTTACCCGGTTCCTGCGCCGCTCCGAGCTTGACACCGTGTGCAGCATCCGCGGGTCGAGGTCGAAACTCGCCGGCACCGGCACCTGCTGCAGCATCAGCGATGTGGTCATGCCGAACAGCAGCCGCCGGTCGAGACGCATCGCCTCCTCGACGCACAGCCTTGTGACCTCGCGCTTGCGCTGCGCCAGGCTCTCCTGCATCGACGCCGCAGCATCGACGGTGTTCATGTCATCCATATTCGGACCGTATCGGTTCGCCGCCATCCATCATGATGATTTCAACGAATGTGGATAGAGCCCTCGTAAATCTTCACAATTCGGTTGACGGCCTGAACCGGATGCCATGTGCCTCGAAGGCACCACCCCCCGGAGACACCGCCCCTTAAATACCCACCCGTTAGCACTGAATACACGAGACAAAAACCATGTATTTAACAGACAATATTCCATCCATATATGCCATCATCTGATATACAATTATCCTTGTAATTACTCAGGAAATAGACAAACAATCAGGGAGACTATTATGGCATCCGCATTGCAGGGATTCGAGGAAGTGCAATTGGTCAAGCCGATCGGCAAGACCGTCATGACCTTCACCAGCACCGCCATCCGCTTCAACAAGGCCACCGCGGAGATCCTCGGATACCCCGCCTACGTGAAGGTGCTCGTCAACGAGAAGACCCGTCAGGTGGCGATCGTCCCCACCACCGCCAAGGCGGAGAACGCGGTGAAGTTCAGCAAGCCGGAAGGCAAGCAGGCCAGCTCCGTGAACGTCAAGGATTCCGCGCCGATCGCGGCCCTCGCCAAGTTCTTCACACTGTCCGAGGCGCCGGAGGGTGAAATCGCCTACCAGCAGGTCACCGGCACGTTCCATGCAGACGACAAGGCCGTCATCTTCGACGCGGACGCCGCCGTGGCCGGCACGATGAAGCGCCGCGGCCGCAAGAAAGCCTCTTCCGCCGCCTGATCGGAGTCCGCCCAATACCACAAAGTACGACCGTTGCCCGCCGACGCAACCACGCCGGCGGGCAACGGTCGTAAAGCCCCGGACATCCGGCCTGTGAACCGCACCGGCCTGTGACACATCCGGCCCATGAACCGTGCCGCCCCTAGGCCGCGCCGAATCACGCGATGCCGGCGAACGTCAGCCCGATGAGCAGCACGTTCAACGCCACAATCAACGCGGCCACACCCACGAAGATCGCATGCTTCGCCGGCCCGTCCACGTACCGGCCCATGAGCTTCCTGTCATGCGTGTACCGCAGCAGCGGGATGATGGCGAACGGAATGCCGATTGAAAGAATCACCTGGCCGATCACCAACGCCTCCGTGGGGTTCGGCGCGAACCAGAGCACCACGAGCCCCGGCACGAGCGTGACCACGCGGCACGCCCACATCGGTGCCTTGATGCGCAGCAACCCATGCATGATCTCCGAGCCGGCATACGTGCCCACGGATGTGGAGCTCAGCGAGGAGGCAAGCAATCCCACGGAGAAGATGGTGCCGATCACCGGGCCCAGCACCGAGACGATGGCCCGCTGCGCCCCCTCGATGGAATCGGTGCCCTGCACGCCGTACAGGGAGTTCGCGGCGAGGATGAGCAACGCCAGGTTCACGGTGCCGGCGAGCAGCAGCGCCCACACCACATCGATCTTCGAACCGTGCAGCAGCTCGCGCGTGGTGGGCCGCTCCTGACCGCCCGCGTAATGGTCGTTCACCAATGTGGAATGCAGGTAGATGGCGTGCGGCATGACCGTGGCACCCAGCATGGACGAGGCCATGAGCACGGAATCCGTGGTGGTGAACCGCGGAATCAAGCCGCCCAGCACGTCCACAGGGTTCGGCGGCGCGATGAACAGTCCAGCGATGAACCCGAACGTGATGACGAGCAGCAGCGCGATCACCATCTTCTCGAACATGCGGTGCGTGCGCCCGCCCTCGAACATGAGCAGCACGGTGGACACGGCGCCGATGACCAGACCGCCCACGAACAGCGGCAGGCCGAACAGCAGCTTCAACGCGATGGCGCCGCCGATGAGCTCCGCTAGATCGGTGGCGATGGCGATGACCTCCGCCTGCATGAAGAACATGAACCGTCCGCCGTCGCTCATGCGCTCGCCCAGCAGTTCCGGCAGCGATTTGCCGGTGACGATGCCGAGCTTCGCGGACTGGTATTGGATGAGCACGCTCATCGCATTGGCCACCACGAGCACCCAGACGAGCAGGTAGCCGTATCGTGCGCCGGAAGTGACGTTCGCGGCCACATTGCCCGGGTCCACGTAGGCGACGGCCGCCACGAACGCGGGACCCAGGATGCTGGCGAGCGAATGCCCGTGACGGACCACGCCGGCCTCATGCCGCGCCGCCTGACGTTCCTTCTCGATCTCCGATTCCACCCGTTCCGGCCCGCCGGCGAGCACATAGTCGCGGTGCTTGTCCGCGCTGTGCCGGCGCCCATAGCCTTTACCGGCGGCCCCCGTGGCCGCGGCACGCACCGCGTGCCCGCGCCCGTAGCCCACGCCCTGACGTCTCGCGTTCGCGATGGTCGGATCGTTGGTGTCCTTGGCGCCTTCCACCACACGGTCGTCGTTCAGTCTCTGCTGTTGCTTCTGCACGTCCACATCCCCTCATGTATCCGCGCAACGGTATAGCGCACCCGTGTTACCGGACGCAACCGACGGACCATCGCACATCGCACGACGCGACGCGACGTGCGGCGTCACCGGTCCTTCGGGACCTCCTCGCCAGGGCAGCCGTGCAACACGGCGAGCATCGCATCCTTCTCGGCGGTCGTGACGGACAGGCCGTACTTGGCCTTCACGCCGATCTGACGCGCCACGTAATCGCAACGGTAGTCGCCGTTCGTCGGCAGCCAGTACGCGGCCGAAGCCGACCCCTTCTCCTGGTTGGCCGGACCGTCCACGGCGAGCAGATTGTACGGGTCGTTGCCGTACCGGTAGCGTTTCGCCGTGTCCCAGTCGCGCGCGCCGGACTGCCACGCGTTCTCCAACGCCACCACGTGGTCGATCTGCACGGCGGTGGACGTGTGCACGCCGCGCGTGAATCGGATGGTCTTGCCGGTGTATGGATCGTCGAGCGTACCGGATTTCACCGTGCATGCGTCATGTCCGGTCAGGCCTTTGAACGTGACGTCCTTGAGGTCGCGTGCGAGGATGTCCTCGCGGATGTCGCAGCCGTTGCCGTCGTCGTCGGTCTCGCGATAGCCGAACGCGTCGCGGTCGTAGCCGGACGCGTTCTGTCCGTCGTCCACGGCGAGCGTGTTCAGCACGTCGACGGCGGGGCCGGACGCCGCCGTCTCCCCCGTCACCTTGGCGAGGGTCGGGCTGATCTTCGGCAGCCCGATGCCGGCGCTCACGCCCGCGATGACGGCGATGACGAGCAGGATGAGCAGCCGTTCCGTCAGGCTCGTGCCGGTGAAGCGGCGACGGCGGAAATGCGTGCGACCGCCGCGCGGGCCGTACGAACCGTACGTGCCGCGGCTGCGGGAACTGCGGGAACGGTAGGAGTTGCGGTAATTACGCGAGTTACGGGGCATGGTTCCTTGACTGTAGGCGTAGAGGTGTCCTGAACGACGTGCGCCCCGGACGGGACCGGGGCGCACGGAGGTGAATGATGCATCACGCGTAGGTGAAGGTGAGCGGATCGTGGCCGGCGCGGGTCGGGCCGTCGAGCTCGTCGATGGCGGCGTGCTCCTCGGGCTCGAGCACGAAGCCGAACAAGTCGAGGTTCTGCTTCTGACGGTCCGCATGCACGGACTTGGGGATGATGATGGTGCCGTTCTCGATGTGCCAGCGCAGGATCACCTGCGCCGGGGTGACGCCGTGCGCTTCGGCGATGCGTTCGATGGTGCCGTCGCCTGCGTTGAGGTCGGCGCCGCGCGCCATCGGCGAGTAGGCTTCGACGGCGATGCCATGCGCCTTGCAGAACGCGACGACCTCGCGCTGCTGCCACGTGGGGTGCAGCTCGATCTGGTCGACCGACGGCCATTCGCCGGTCTCCTCATGCAGACGCTCGAGATGCTCGGGCAGGAAGTTGCACACGCCGAGGGTCTTCACACGCCCCTCCTCACGGAGCTTCGTGAACGCCTTCCAGGTCTCGCCGCTGCGCCAGTCGAACGGGGTGGGCCAGTGGATCATGTACATGTCGACGTAGTCCACCTGGAGTTTGGCGAGGGAGTCATCGAACGCCTTGAGTGCGGAATCGTAGCCCTGCTGGGAGTCGCGCAGCTTGGTGGTGAGCCACAGCTCCTTGCGCTTCTCGCCCGTGTTGTAGCCGGTGGCGGCGAGCGCGAGGCCCACGCCGGCCTCGTTGTTGTAGCCGGCGGCGCCGTCGATGTGGCGGTAGCCCGCTTCAAGCGCGCTTTCGACGACGGGCGTGACGCCGTCGTCGTCGATGCGTAGCACGCCGAGACCGATCTGCGGGATGAGATGTCCGTCGTTGAGGGTGATGCGAGGCACATGGATGGTGGTCATGAGAGCTCCTTAGGTCTTGTGCTGCATATGACTGTACTGCATCGGACGGTCAGCGCCTGCCAGCACCCCATTGGCGAAACAACCAGTCAACAATCCGCCAGCCTGCTTCGCGGAATGGCTCCCCAGCGAAACGACACGGACATATGATGACGGCCCGTTTCGCGGAGACTCCTCCCCGTGAAACGGACCGTCATATCAGTGCCGGAGCGAATCGGCAATGGGCCCGGCGACTGTCAGCCCAGTCGCCGATCAGCCCATCCGCCGATCAGCCCAGTCGATCACGACCGTGGCGACGCACCGCCAACGCGGCACCGCCAACGGCGAGCGCAGCCAGCACGAACGCCGCAACACCCATCACGGACGCGCCGGTCCTGGACAGGCCGGCCGGACGTTTACCGGTGTCGGTCTTCCCATCCGAACCCGAACCGGCCCCACCGCCGGGGTTGTCCGTACCGGGATTGTCCGTACCGGGCTTATCCGTACCGGGCTTATCCGTACCGGGCTTATCCGGATCCGGATCCGTCCCGGACTGCCCGTCCTTCGCCTTGACGGTGACGGTGCGCTTCGCGGTGGCCTTGTTGCCGGCCTTGTCGGACACGGTGTAGGTCAGCCGGTATTCGCCGGCGGTGGCGGTATCCACCGCGCCCTCAACGGTGATCGAGCCGGTCAGGTCGCCGTCCACGTCGTCCTTGGCACTGACGCCGGCGAGCGGATCGAACGCCGCGCCGACCTCGATGGTCGCGTCATCCACGCCCGTGAACACCGGCGCGGTCGTGTCCTTGTCGGACGGGTCGGGCTTATCCGGATCCGGCTTATCCGGGTCCGGATCCGGCGTCGCATCGTCCTTGACGGTCACTTCGAACGTGGCGGATACCACGTGCTTGGCGTCGCCGCCCACGGCCATGGACACGGTGACGGTCTGCGTCCCCGGCTTGGACGGGTCGTAGCCGCTGTACGTGAGCTCGCCGTCCGTGGCGGACAGCGGCGCGGTGGTGCCGCCTTCGAGGAGCCGGCGCACGGCGATGCCGTCCGTGGAGAGCTCCTCGCCCTTGGCGTATTCGGTCTTGGTCGGACCGCTGACCAGGGTCAGTCCGGTCACGGCGGAGTCCGGGGCGTCGACGCGCACGAGCGAGAAGTCGTCGAGCACGGCCCATCCGCCGCCGTCCTGCTTCACGCTGAAGCCGACGGTGACGACGCCGTCCTCACCCACGTGCACGGGCTGCATGGTGGGGTTCTTCCACTCATATCCGCCGTTCACCTGGCCGGGCAGTTCTGCGCGCACCGCGTCGCCCAGGGGCGAGCCGTCGACGGATTTCGCGTACAGGCGGATGTCGTCGTTCTTGCCGGTATCGCCGGTGAGCCAGCCGGAGAACACGTACCAGCCTTCGGCCAGTCCGGTCACCTGCTGTTCCATCGTGAAGTCCATGGCGGAGGCGTTCCATGCGTCGAGGCTCTTCTTGCCTTCATGCAGGTTGTTCGCCTTGTTCTGGGCCTTCACCCTGACGGAGCCCTGCTTCTGGTTCCACGTGGGCGTCCAGGAGTCGAGGTCGTTCTCGAAGCCGCCGTTGGCGAGCAGGTTGTCGCCGGGCAGCGTGGGGTCGGTGACGGTCACGGTGAACGTGGCGGTCTTGCCGGCGGTGTCCGCGGCCTTGGAGGTGACGGTCACGGTCTTGTCGCCGGGCAGGTCGGCGTCGAAGCCGCTCACCTCGTACTGGTCGTCCGCGAGCGTGCCGAGCGTCTTGCCGCCGACGGTTTCGGAGACTTCCAGTCCGGTGGTGTCGAGCCTGTCGCCGATCACGTACGCGGTCTTGGCGGGCTGCTTCGTCACGGCGATGCCGTCGGCGGCCGCGGGCGCGTCGCCGGTGACGGTGACCTCCACATCGGCTTCGAGCGGCTTGTCGCTGTTGTAGAGCGTGGCCTTCACGTGGATGGTGGC
This sequence comes from Bifidobacterium saguinibicoloris, assembly GCF_019331725.1. Classification (GTDB taxonomy): domain Bacteria; phylum Actinomycetota; class Actinomycetes; order Actinomycetales; family Bifidobacteriaceae; genus Bifidobacterium; species Bifidobacterium saguinibicoloris. The sequence continues at coordinate 15,817 of NZ_JAHBBF010000010.1, read as the reverse complement.
GGTGCCGCCGGCGAGCGCCTTGACGACGCCTGTCGTCTTGTCGACCTGTGCGACCTTGGGCGCGTTGGTCGTCCATTCGACGGACTTGAGCAGCACGTCGCCGTCGCCGCCGGTGCTCTTGGCGGTGAGCGCGAGCGTGTCGCCCACGTTCAGGTTCGCCTTGCCTCCGGTGAGGTCGTTGCCGTCGCCGTCGGTGACGACGAAGAACTCGGAGGCTCCGGGCGTGTTGGTGATCTCCACGGCGATGTCCGCGTATACGTTCGGCGACTGCTTCGAGGCGACGCGCACGGTGGCCTTGGCGGGTTTGACCGCGTCGAGGCCGTCGTAGTACGTGACGGGCGCGATGACGCCGTCCGCGCTCACGGTGATGATGTCCGGGTTCAGCGACGTGTAGGTCACGTCCTGGCTGTATCCGGCCGGTTCCACGGTGGCGGTGACCTTGCGCGTGGCACTGAGCGTGTCCTTGATGGGCACGAGCTTCACGGTGGTCGCGCTGGGTTTGACCGCACTGGCGGTGGGCTGGGCCGCGTAGACGGCGAGGTTGTCGAGCCTGGTGGTCCAGTTGAGCGTGCCGGCGCCGCGGGTGCCCCACAGTTGGATGCCGGCGAGGGAGCCGTCGTAGTCGACGCCTTCGGCGAATGGCACGGTGTGGGTGGCGGTGAGTTTCGCGTCGCTCTTCGACGTGACGGTGAACGTGATCTTCCGTGCGGCGAAGTCGAGTTCGACGTGCACGTTGTACCATGTGTCGTTCTTGTCGAATCCGCTGCCTACGGCGGTGGCGTCCGTCAGCGGGCTGTTCGTGTCCTTGGTGGACGACTGGCCGCCGGTGGCGTAGACGAGTTCCGTGCCCGCGTTGGTCTGCAGGCTCAGGTAGCGGTGGTTGGAGCCGTCGACGAGCGTGAGGAACGCGCCCTTGGAGCCGGCGGGTGCGCCCACGTTCCAGTCGGCGTCGAACACGACCTTGTCGTTGGAGACGGCCGTGGCGAACGTCTTGGACGTGGCGCGGCCGCCGGAGCCGCCGCCGGAGATCTCGAGCACGTGGCCGGAGGCGTCGTCGGAGTCCACGGAACCGTCGACGACCTTGGCGCCGAGCTGGCCGCCGTAGTTGGCGAACCTGCCGAATCCGGCGTTGCTGCCCGCGTCGCGGTTGTCGAAGCTTTCGGACACGGTCGGGACGTAGACGGTGGCCTTGTCGCTGTGCTTGCCGTCCTTCGTGGTGGCGGTGATGACGGCGACGCCGGGCTTCACCGCGGTGACGATGCCGAACGCGTTGACGGTGGCGACGGATTCGTCGCTGGACGTCCAGTCGACGTCGGTTTCAGTGGCGTCGTCGGGCGTGACGGCGGCGGTCAGCTGCACGGTGGCGGTCTTGCCGTCGGGCTGTTCGCTGAACGCGTCGGACTTGAGCCACACCTCGTGACGGTCGAGCGTGACGCCGGTGGCGGCGACCGCGTCCTTCTGCACCTTGACGACGAGACTGTCGGTGTAGCCGCCGTTGACCGTGGTGACGGTGACGGTGGTCTCGCCGATCGCATGGCCGGTCACGGTGCCGTCGGCGGCGACGCTGGCGATGGACGGGTCATCGGACTTCCAGGTGACGGACTTGTCGTCGGCGTCGTCGGGCGTGACGAGCACGTCGAGACGCTTCGCACTCCCCTGCTGGAGGGTGAGCCTGTCACGTCCGAGCGAGACGCCCTCCACCTGGACGGGCACGGCGTGGACGAGCACGCTGGCCTTCGCGTCCGGATTGTCGTCGGACGTGACGGTGACGGTGGCGTCGCCCTCGCCCACGGCGGTGACGTTGCCGTCCTGGTCAACGCTGACCGCGTCCGGATCGGACGAGCTCCACGTGACCTTGTACAGGGTGGCGTCCTTCGGGTTCACGGTGGCCTTGAGCTGCGTGGAGCGGCCGTGGCTGAGCGTGATCGGGTCGGTCTTGTCGAGCGTGACGGACTCGACGGGCGTCTTGGTGGCGTCGACGGTGAACGTAAGGCTCGCCTTGCCGTCCGCGGAGGTCACGGTGACCTTGGTGGATCCGGCGTTCTTCACGTCGAGCTGCACGACGGAGCCGTCGTCGACGCGCTGCTCCATGCGGCCCTTCGCGGTCTGCCAGGTCTCGCCGAAGAACGTGGCGACGTCGGTGTCGGAGGAGGTGAACGCGACGCTCCGGTCGCTCACGCCGTCGGCGAGCGCGGCGGACATGTCGACGTGGTCGAGGGCCTTCGCGGCGACGACGTCGCCGTCATGCACCTGCTTGCCGCCGACGGTGACGGTCAGGTCGTCGGCGGACGCTTCGGTCGCGTCCTTGACGGTGACGCGCGCGGTGGCCTTGGCGCCGCCGATCGTCGCGGTGACGGTGGCGGTGCCGGCCTTCACGCCGGTCACGAAGCCCTGCGGCGAGACGGTCGCGACGGACGGGTCGCTGGACCCGTACGCGATCGCGTCGTCGGACAGCACCGCGCCGGTCGGCTGGACGGTCGGCTGGAGACGCCGGGACATGCCTCCCGCGGTGAGCGTGAGCTCGGATTCGTCGAAGCCGATGGCGGTCGCCTTGGCGGGCGTCACCTCGTAGCGGCCGTCGGCGTAGCCGTTGTCGTTGCTCAGCGGCGTGGTCACGTCAGCGGTCTTCGTCTTGGCGACGCCGCGGATGAGGTACGCGTACATGGAGTCCATCATGTCGCCGGCCTTGCCGGCCTCGGCGCTGCCCATCTCCTTGATGTTCGGGTCGCCGTTGTTGAACATGATGCGCTGGTTGACGTCGGCGGAGCTGCCGTCGGCGCTGGCGGCGCCGGGCGTGGGGATCCAGTCGGTCTCCCAGTAGTAGAATCCGCGCGTGCGCCCGTACGGGTTGGCGGCGTCGAGCGGGGCCTGCATGTAGTCGAGCAGCCAGTTGTACTGGCCGTTCGGGCTGCCGTCGTAGGCGGCCTGCGTCATCTGGCTGGTCTGCTGGTCGAACGTGGCCTTGTAGCGGGTGAAGCTGTAGCCGGCCTCCACGTTCACGTAGTCGTGCCGACAGTGGGCGTCGCTCGTGTTCATCGCGTTCGAGAACTTGATGATGTTGCCGCTGGAACGGCCGCCGTACAGGGAGTGCGCCTCACCATCATATTCGGCGCCGTTGGCGGACAGGCCCTCGTACAGGTTGAACGCGTAGGTCGGATCGTAGCCGTTGTTGGTGTGCACGTACGTGGGGATGCCGGGAGCCACGTCCTTGATGGCCTCGTAGGAGGCGGTGATGATGGCCGCATGGCCTTCGCTGGTGGCGCCTTGGGCGACGGGCCTGATGAGGCCGCCGTCCTGCTCGTTGCCGGTCTTCACGCCGGCGAGGTTCACATGCCTGTCGACGAGTTCGGTCATGAAGTCGTGCACGTAGTTGTACACAATGGCCTTCATGTGCTTGAGGTCCGAGTTGGAGTAGGTGCCGTCATAGGCCTTGTTGAGCCATTCGAGCGGCGTGTACGCCTTGGCGGCGCTGATCCAGGAGTCGGAGTAGTGGAAGCTCGGCAGGTAGCTCATGCCGAGTTCGGTGGCACGCACGCCCAGTTCGGCGGAATGCTCCTTGTCGAAGTAGCCGCCCTGCACCATGCGGTACGGCATGGGGTTGCCGTCCGGGCCGTTCCAGCTCTGGTACATCTTCTGGGGGTTGGCCGTGCTCGTGTAGGTGTCGTTGCCGGCCTGCACGAAGATCATGTTGGTGATCGAGTTGACGCCGTGGTTGGCGAGGATGTTCAGGCAGTCCTGCTGGACGCCGTTGGCGAAGTACTTGCCGCCCTTGTCCTCGATGACCGGCAGGAACGAGACGTCCGCGCCCTTGGCGACGTTGGCGTCATGCATGGCGAACAGGTCGAGGTTGTCCACCCACGCGCCGTCCTGGCCGTTGCCGGTCCACGGGTCCTCCACGTACGTGCCCTTGCTGTTGTGCAGGGTGACGGACTTCGTGTACGCCTCGTCGTGCACGGTGTTCGCGTACACGGTGACCTCGTCCGTGTTACCGGTGGTGAACACCACGCTGACGAGCGAGTAGCCGGTGGTGCCGGAGGGCGCCTGGCGGAGCACCGTGCCGTCCGCGCCCTTGACGCCGATGTTGATGCGGTCGCCGGTGGATTCGCGGTTGACGAGCAGACCGTCCTGGCCGCGCCAGTTGCTGTGCGTCTCGGTGGAGAACGTGTCCTGCCTAGCGACCTTGGTGCGTGCGGTGAGCACGTACTTGGTGTTCGGCGTGACCTTCACGGTCTGGGCGAGGGTGGCGCCGGCGCCGAGGCGCATGGCCTTGGAGCCGGTGTCCGCGTCGGTCTTGTCCGCCACGGTCACGTCGCCGGTGGTGGTCCAGCCGTCCGTACCCTGTTCGAAGTCCCAGTTGCTCACGGTGTTGGAGTCGTCGGAGTCGAGCTGGAGGTTGAGGGCGTCGACGGCGAGCGCGCTGCCGCCCGCGGTGATGGTCACGGTCATCTGGCCGTTGTAGACGAGTACGTTGCGGTGCGAGGTGGCGGTCCACTGGCCGGCCTTGAGGTAGGCGTCGAGCTTGAGCACCGAGTTGGGGCCACCGGTGTCCGAGACGGTGAGGTTGGCGGTGTTCCTGCTCGCCGAGCCCTTGACGTTGAGGTTCAGCGAGTAGCTGCCCTGCGGGATGCCGGTGATGGTGCGGGTGATGGAGGCGCCTGCGGCGAGGTCGGCGTAGTGGTCGCCTTCGGAGGCGCCGCCCTCCACGGTCTGGACGTCGCCCTTGGCGGTCCAGCCGTCCAGGCCGGATTCGAAGCCCATGTTGTCGACCGGGCGGACGGTGGCGCCGGCCGCGGTGTTGGTCACATCGGCGTTGGCGTTGGCCGCGGTGCCGACGGCGAGCATGGCCAGTGCGGTGGCGGCCGCGGCGATCACGCCGATCGCCTTGCGGGACATGCGCGGTGCGGCGGAGATGGCGCTGGTAGTGGCGCCGTCGGTGGTGGCGTGCGGAGCGCCTCCGCGGGTTGATGCCGCCACGCCCGATGCCGATGCGTGGTCGGGGCCCGATGGCGCGGACGCCAGAAGCCCGTCGCATTCCCGATCCGCCGTCCGATGTCGCGCAGCCAACCTCCCGATCGACTGTGTCTGGGTGTTCCGTTCATTGCTTGTCGCTCCCTCGTCGTCGTGCCCATAAGGTGCGTCATGAACCGGCTCGACACCGTCATGTATGTCCTGATTCCCTTACGAGCTCCTGTTGCTCTCCTCCGATGCACCCGGCGGTCACTGCATTGCCCGTCAGGTGGTACAGCTGTGTACCATACGGGACTTCACTCTAGCAGGGCGACGCCTTAAGGTCAACCGGTGTACCACCGTAGCGATTCACAGCCGCCAAGCCTCCCCAGCGAAACAACCAGTCAGGAATCCGCCAGCCTGCCTCGCGAACCGGCCTCCCAGCGAAACAACCCGGACATACGATGACGGTCCGTTTCGCGGAGACCACTCCCCGTGAAACGGACCGTCATATCAGCGCCGGAACGAATCGGCGATCAGCCCAGCCAATCGCCGACCCATCAGCCGCTACCGGCTACGCCCGCGACGACGCAGCTCCAGCGCAGCACCGCCGGCCGTGAGCGCGGCCACCGCGAACACCACGGCGCCCGTCACGGACGCACCGGTCCTCGAAAGCCCCTCGCTCTTGGCGGACGGCTTCTTCCCGGCGGACGGCTTCGGCTTGTTCGCTTCGGTATCCGAACCGTCGCCCGAACCGTTCTCACCCGAACCGGAACCATCCGTACCGGAACCGTCCGAACCCTCGCCCGAACCGGACTTGGCGACGACCTTCACCACATACGATTCGGACACGTCCGGATTCGACGCAAGCGTGACGGTGACCTTCGCGGCGTCGGAGGCGGCGGAGAAGTCGTACGAAAGCAGGAACTCACCGAAGCCCAGCTCGACGTTGCCCATGCCGGCCGGATAGTTGCCGACGACCTTGAGGTCCTTCGCCGGATCGATCGCCGCACCCACCGTGTATTCCGTCTTGGACGGCGTGACGGTGAGGCTGGTGATCTCCTTGGTGGCGAGCGAACCCAACGCGGCGTCGACGAGCGAGGTCACGTCGGCCACGTCCTGCGCGGTGTAGGCGCTGCCGGCGAGCAGCACGTCCGCGGCGGCGAGCGCCGCATCCAGCTTGGCGAGCGACTCGTTGGTGTACCGGTCGCGGTCCACGGCCTTCGCCTTGGCGACCGCCGCGTCGAGTGCCGTGGTGTCCGGCTTGGCCGGGGTCTCGACCTTCTTGACGAGCGAGACCTTGTCGACGTTGCCCCACGCCTTGGCGGGCAGGTCGCCCTTGATGGTGACGGTCACAGTGCCATCGGCGCCCACGGTGACGGGGACTGTGGCGGTGTCGAACTTGATCCAGCCGTTGAGTTCGAGCGCGTCGGACGTGGTCTTGCCGCCGGCCGCACCGTCCGAACCACCGTCCGAACCCGAACCGCCGGTCGACCCGGTCGTGGCGGACAGGGTCAGTCCGTCCGTAATGGACGAGTTGTCCTCGGCTGCGCCCTGGCTCATGGCGCTGAGCACGTATTCGCCGGGTTCGAGGCCGGTGATGGTCCGGGATGCGGTGAACGAGAACGCCTTGTCGGCCCAGAATTTGAGCGCGCGGGTGCCGTCGGCGGTGTTGCCGGTGTCGGTCGTGATGGAGGCGCCGGTGCCGGTGATGGTCCAGTTCTTGTCGTTGGCGGGGTTTTCGAAGCCGCCGTCGACGATGTAGTCCGTGGCGGAGGCGGCGGTCACGGTGATGGTGGCCGTCACGTCGTGCCCGGCGTTGGTGATGCCGGACACGGTGTACGTGCCTGCGCCGCGGATCCAGTCGAGCGCGTCGGCCGACCAGGTGACGGTTTCGGTCTCGCTGACGCCGTCCTTGTACCATGCGGTCACCTCCTTGGGGAGGCGCGCCTTGATGTCGGCGACGGGGTCCGTGTCGGCCGCGACGATCGACACCGGATCGATCTTGGAGAACACGTGGTCGGTCACGGCGCCGGTGTGGATGTAGCTGAAGATGGGCAGGGAGGCGAGGGCCTTGCCGTCGAAGTCGAACAGCGCCTGGTTGTCCACGCCGGAGCCGCCCCAGTATTTGCCGGCGTCGTTGGGATCGTATTCGCCGGCGGCCTTGGTGGCCCAGCCACCGCCATACGTGTCCCACTTGGCGACGAGGTCGGCGTTGTCCTTGCCGCCGGTGCCGACGGGCACCCAGGCGGGCTCCCAGTAGAAGACGCCGAGGCCGTCGTTGGCGCCGTCGCCGTCGTTGTCGCCCACGTTGTTGACCGCTTCGGCCACGGCGCGGATCTCGTCGGCCTGGCCCTGCGGGCTGATGTCGTACTTCTTCAGGTCGGCGGCGGCGACCTTCTCGGGCACGGTGTTGGAGTCGCCGTCGCCGTCGTCGAGCGTGTACGCCCAGGAGGTTTCGGCCACCATCACGTCCTTCTTGTATGTGGAGGCGACCTGCTTGAGCACCTTGGTGAGGTTGTCGGTGGTGCCGTGCCAGAACGGGTAGTAGGAGCTGGCGAACACGTCGTAGTCGACCTTGTGGCTGTCGAGCTGCTTGGCGTATGTGGCGTAGGTGCCGGCCTTCTCCGGGTTGGTGAAGTGGATGGCGACCTTCGCCTGCGGCAGCACTTCGCGCACGGCCTTGGATCCGGCGGAGAACACCTTGCTCATGCCGTCCCAGCCGGAGATGCCGGCGATCTTGGCGGTGGTCTCGTTGCCGACCTGCACCATGCCGACGTCGACGCCCGCGTCCTTGAATTCGGTGAGCGTCTGCTTGGTGTAGTCGTAGACGGCCTGGGCGGTCTTGTCGGCGTCACCTTCGAACGACTTCCATGCCTTGGGCGCCTGCTGTTTGCTGGGGTCGGCCCAGAAGTCGGAGTAGTGGAAGTCGACGAGCACCTTGAGGCCGGCCTTGGTGGCGCGCTTGGCCATGACGAGGGCGCGTGCGGCGTTGACGTTGCCGCCGCCGTAGCCTTGTCCGTCGGCGGTGAACGGGTCGTTCCACACGCGCAGGCGCACGTAGTTGACGCCCGATTCCTTGAGAAGGGTGAAGAGGTCCTCCGCCTGTCCGTCCGCGTTCTTGAAGGTGACGCCGCTTTCTTCGAGCGAGAGCATGGAGGAGACGTCCATGCCTCCGATGAAGTCGTCGCTCAATCCGTCGATGGCTTTGACGGTCACGTCGGCTTTGACGGGTCCGTTTTCGGCGGCGTTGGCAGGCAGGATGGCGAAGGCGCCGCCCGCGCAGACGGTCGTGGCGGCTACGGCGGACGCGACGATGCGTCGCCATGTGGTGCGTTGGTTCATGGGGTTCCTTTGGTGCGTGATGGTTGTCGGGTTGTCGATGGCTGACGACGGCCGCCAATGGTCGCCGTCATCAGGCAGTTGTGCAGAGGTACGGGCCGTACGCCCGTGAGGTCTCCGATTCGGATGGTCCGGTTGGTCCGGCCGCAGGAGAACCGGGTTCCGGACCGTCCGTCGTCGGGCGGTCCGGAACCCGGTTCTTCGGTGGGCTGATGTCAGTCGCGGACGCGACGACGCAGCTCCAGCGCGACGCCGCCGGTGGCGAGCACGGCCAGCGCGAACGCCACAGCGCCCGTCACGGACGCGCCGGTCTTCGGCAGGCCCTCGCCCTTGGCGGACGGCTTCTTCGACGGCGTCGGCTTGGCCGCGTCGTCGGCGGAACCGTCGCCCGCGCCATCGCCGGAACCCGGCTTGGACGGGTCGGTGGAACCGCCGTTGTCGCCGGAGCCGTCGCCGGTGCCGTCACCCGAACCGTCGCCGGAACCGCCGTCGGACTTCGCGGCGACCTTCACGGTGAACGTGACGGTCTTGGACGGATCGGCCTTGGACGCGACGGTGACGGTCACCGCATCGGACGCCGCGGAGGAGTCGAAACCGGACACCGTGTACTCGTCGGAGGCGAGCGGCAGGCGCACCTCCTTGCCCTGGCCGTCGAGGTAGACGGCGGTGACGGCCAGACCGGACGGGTCGAACGCGTCGCCCACCGTGTACTCGGTCTTGGAGGGCGCGGACGCGAGCTCCAGCGCGGAGACGGCGGGCGCGGCGACCTGCTTGAGCGAGAAGTCGTCGAACGACGCCCACGCGCCCTTCGTGGCGGTGCGGACCGACAGGCGTGCGGTCAGGTCGCCGCCGGCGAAGTACACCATCGTCTTGGACTGGCCCCACACGTACGCCTTGGGGTTGGACGGGTCGGTGCCGGACAGCGCGACCTTCGAGGAGCCGAGCACGTCCTCGCCGTTCAGCAGGTCCAGGGTGATCTCGTCGAACTGGGCGGGGTCGCCCTCGGACCAGCCGGACAGCTCGTACCAGCCGGCGGGCAGGTCCTTCGCGGTCTGGGTGAGCGCGTAGTCCTGCGTGCCGGAAGTCCAGGAGCCGAGCGCGTAGCCGCCGTCATGGGCGTCCTTGTTCTTGACGCCCACGGCCGCGTTGTTGACGCCGTTGCGGCCCGTGATCGTCCATGCGCCGTCGCCGAGCGAGCCCTCCTCGAAGCCGCCGTTGACGAGGCGTTCGCTGGAGTCGATGGACGGGGTGTCCGGATCCGGGTTGTCCGGGTCGGTGGTGCCGCCGTTGTCGCCGCCGTTGCCGTTGTCGCCGTCGGAGCCGTCGGCGCGCACGAGAGTGACGTCGTCGGCGCGCAGCAGGTCGCCGGCGTTGCCGTCCACGCTGATGCCGACGACGGCCTCGCCGCCGGAGACGGTGACGGGCACGCTGGTCTCCACCCACTTGCCGCCGGTGGATTCGGCGAGGCTTGTCTCATAGGTCTTGCCGCCGGAGACCGCATACAGCGTCGCCTCCTTGAGGTTCTTGGTGCTCATGTGCTGCACGGACAGCGTGTATTCTCCGTCGGGGAACGCGAAGCGCGCGGGTTTGACGGTCTGCTCGATCTTCGCGGTGTACGCGGAGGCGGAGTTGAACTGGAGGTTGTAGTCGCCCACGCGACCGGCCTTGTCGGCGTCGTTGTAGACGGCGGCCGGGTTGGTGCGCGTCCATCCGGCCAGGTCGGGGATGTTCTTGCCGTCCTTGTCGTTGTAGCCGTTCACGCCGAGCGGGACGCGGTCGGCCTCGAACGAGCCGTTGAGCACGTAGTTGTTGTCCTTGCCGACGGCCCATTCGCCGGTGGCGGCGTCAAGCGACCACTGGCTCATCGAGTTGAAGCTGGGCGTGCCGTCCGCGGAGAAGGAGAGCGGGTTCCACTGGTTGTAGCCGAGGCCGTTGCCGGCGAAGTCGGCCCAGCGGTCGCCCGCATGGATCACGGTCTCCTGCTTGCTGCCGTGCACGGTGTAGTAGAAGCCGGTCTGGGTGATGTGGCCGAAGTCCTCGCGGCTACCGTCCATGATGACGGTGCTGTTCGTAGGCGTGTAGGGGCCGTAGATGTTGTCCGCCACGAGGTAGTGGATGCGGGAGGAGTCCCAGCCAAACAGGTCGGAGGACGCGTAGTAGTACTTGTTCTTGTACTTGAACATGGCGTTGCCTTCGCGGCCCCTGCCTTGGTAGACCTTCGTGGGGTTGAGGAGGTCAACGCGGCCGTCCTTCTCGCCGATCTGCGCCACCCACTGGGAGCCGCGTCCGGAGCCGTACGAGTAGATGAGGTAGCCGGTGCCGTCGGTGTCCTGGAAGACCGACTGGTCGCCGGTGTTGGTGGTGCCGAGGCCGTAGTCCTTCATGTCGAGGCGGCGTTCCGCGGTGAACGGGCCGGTGGGCGTGTCCGAGGTGGCGAGGAGGACCTTCTTGTCGAATTTCTTGCCGGAGTCGTCGGTGGGCATCTCATGCTGGATGAGCATGGCGTACTTCTTGAGCGACTTCACGTAGGCGACGCCCATGCGGCACACCCAGCCGGCCTTGCGGCCGCCGAAGTCCGCGGAGAAGGCGTCGGCCTGCTCGCGGGTGAGCGCCTGGCCCTCGTTCTTCCAATTGACGAGGTCGGTGGAGCTGTAGACGTCCACGGACACGAACGTGTTGCTGTTGATCGGGTCGGTGGGCTTGGCCGCGTAGGTCTCGGCCTCCTTGAAGTGGACGCCGTACCAGTAGTGGAGGGTCTTGCCCGTTGCGGGATCGGTGAAGTCGAAGATGCCGCCGCCCTGCGAGTAGATGGGGTTGCCGTCCGTGTCCTTCCAGAACGTGTCGTTGGTGATGGTGGGCGATGCGGTGGCTGCCGTGGTTGCGGCGGCGGTTGCGGCGGTTGCGGCGGCTGTCGCAGATGCGCCGCTTTCGGCGGCCGTCGCGGCGCCGGCGCCGGCGAACGCCATGCCCGATGCGATGGCGAGCGCGGTCACCGCTTTCATGAGATGCCGTAGTGTCATGGTGTGATTGCTCCTTCGCACGCGATGGCGCGGTTCTCCTCCGAACACCCGGCCGGGAGCGCCTCTCACTGCATTGCGAGGCACCTCCGGTCGAGTGGTACAGCTGTGTACCATACGAAACGGAATCCTAGCAGGCCACGCCTCTATGGTCAACCGGTGTACCACCGTGTTGTGCAGCCCTGCCGAATCAACACGTCACGAAACCGACCAACCACCTCGCAAAACCGCCCCTCCGCGAAGCAAATAGGACAGAATCGACCGAACCGATTCACGGAGAGAACTGCAAGCGAAGCAACCCGTCAGCCACCACCCCTACCGCGTCGAGGCGCGAGCCACCACACCGGACTCACCGGTGATGAGCTGCGGCTTCACCACGTCGCCGCGGATGCGCCCGAGGATGCGTTCCACGGCGGTGGGCGCGATCCATTCCAAGCGGGAGTCCATGGTGGTGAGCGGGATCTGCAGGTATTCGGCCTCTTCGGAGTTGTCGAATCCGATGACCTGCACGCTGCCCGGCACGTCGATGCCGGCGGCGCGCAGCGCGGCGATGGCGCCGATGGCGAGCTGGTCGTTCAACGCCACGACGCCGTCGAACGGCACGCCGGAGTCGATGAGCCGCTGGGTGACGCGCGCACCCACGCCGATGGTCCAGGTCAGGTCGGTGGCGCCCACGAGGCGCGGGTCGAGCGTGATGCCGCGTCGCATGCTCTCTTCGAGGATGCCGCGTAGTCGCTGCTGCGCGTTGCCTTCCTTGGCGGCGAGCAGGGCGGCCTCGTCGTAGTCGCCGCGCGCGCCGACGACGGCGAGACGCGTGGAGCCGCGGTCGTACAAATATCCGGCTGCGGTGGCTGCGGCAGCCACGTCGTCGGTGGTGACGCGGTCGGCGAGCCCCCAGGTGGTGCGCGAACCGACCACGACAAGCGGGAAGCCGACGTCGAGGTCGTCGGGGGTGATGGTCTCCACTTCGCTCATGGAGAGGATCATGCCGTCGGACACGGTGGTGTTGAACCGTTCGAGCAGGTTGCGCGCGCCTTTGGCGGAGCCTTCCGCGTAGGTGGTGACGTACACGGAGTAGTCCTGCCGGCGTGCGGCGTCGATGACGCGGTTGGCGAGTTCGGCGAGGTATGGGGGCGTGAGGGAGGGGACGGCGAGGGTGATGAATCCGGTGTGGTCACGGTTGAGGTTGCGTGCGGCCACGTTGACACGGTAGTCGAGGTCTTTGATGACGCGCTCGACTTTGGTGCGCGTCTCCTCGCTCATGCGCCCGGTGTGGTTGATGACGTTGGAGGCGGTTTTGAGCGAGACGCCGGCAGCCTGCGCCACGTCGCGCAGCGTGACGCGCTTTCTGGCCGTCTTCGTCTCACCCATGCCGTTCGCCTCCATTGTTCTCGCACCGAACATCGGACCACGCCATTCTACCCGTTCGCAGGCCGTCAGCCTAGGGGCGTCGCGGTTTTGGTGACGAGCACGCCGTTGCGTCCGATGACGTAGGCGCCGGATGCGTCCGGAGCGTTCTCACAGGGTTCGCTGCGGTGGGCGACGACCGGTTCACCGGCGACGCCGGTCACGGTGACGGGCCGTCGGGTGCGGTTGACGCGGAAGTCGAAGCGGACGGAGCCGTCCGGCGACACGCGTGTGGTGTGGATGATCTGCGCGGCGAGGTCCACGTCCGTCGCATCGTCGCCTGCGACGAGGCCGCGCACGTCGGCCTCGTCGAGGAGACGCGCGATGTCGTGGCGGTCGAGGTCGCAGCCGACGTACAACGCGACGCCGTCGCCGTAGGGGTGGCGGACGATGGCGGGCGTGCCGTCGAGCTCCCATTCGTCGGCCGCGTCGCCAGCGTAGGCGGCGATGACGGTGGCGTCGGGCGCGACGGAGGTCACGTCGTTCTGCCAGAGCCGGGTGGTCAGGCCGTTCGTGAGGGTGACGGCGTCGGGTTCGCCTTCGGCTTCGGGCCCGAGGATGTTGCATTCCTCGGAACGGATGCCGAGCATGCGGCGCAGGAGGCCGTCGCCGGCGCCCGGGTAGCCGCCGAGCCAGGTGCGGAAGTGTTCGTCGATGAGTCCGGTGGCGTAGCCGACGACGACGTTGCCGCCCTGTTCCGCGAACCGTACGATGCGTCGCGCGTCTTCGGCGGACAGGACGAGCACGGTGGGCAGCACGATGGTGCGGTAGCCGCTCCAGTCGTAGGCGAGCGGGACCACGTCGGCGCGCAGGCCGGCGTCGAGGAAGCCGCGGTACCAGTCACGCACGTCGTGCCAGTGGTTGAGCTTCATGCTGGGCAGGGTTTCGGAGCGGGTGGCCCATTCCGATTCGGCGGAGAAGAGGATCGCCGTGTCCGCATGTTCGAGTTCGGCGCCTTGCAATCCGGCGGCGGAGAGGGTTTCGAGCGCCTGTCCGAGTCCGCATACGCCGCGGAAGACCTTGCTGTCCTCCCCCGCGTGCGGGAGCATGGCGGAATGGAACGCTTCGGCACCGGAGGCGGATTGGCGCCATTGGAAGAAGTTGATGGCGTCGGCGCCCATGGCCACGTGGGCGAGGGCGTCGCGGACGAGTTCGCCGTGGCGTTTGCGCGCGTTGAGCGGCTTCCATTGGACGGCGGACGTGGAGTGTTCCATCACATACCAGGGTTTGCCGAGCGCGAGGGAGTCCATGAGCGCGTCGGAGCAGACGAGTTCGTCGAGGTGGGATTCGCCTTCGTGGAAGTAGTGGTCGTTGGAGACGAAGTCGACCTCGCCGGCCCACTGCGCGTAGTCCATGGTGCATTGGTCGGTGGAGACCATGAAGTTCGTGGTGAACGGCTTGTCGGGGCAGATCGCTTCGATGGCGTCGCGTTCGGCCTTGTAGAAGTCGAGGAGCATGTCGTTGCCGAAGCGCTCGTAGTCGAGCTGCTGGGCGGGGTTGACCATGCTGTCGCCGCCCATGTGGCGCGGCAGGAGAATCTCCTGGAACGTGTTGGCGTGCTGGGACCAGAACGCGGTGCCCCATGCGCGGTTGAGCGCGTCAATGTCGCCGTACTTGGCCTGGCACCATGCGCGGAAGGCTTGGAGGGCGTTGTCGGAGTAGTCGTAGCGGTTGTTCCAGCCGTATTCGTTGCCCATGTGCCATGCGGTGACGGTTGGGTTGTCCTTGTAGTGTTCGGCCATCTTGCGGCACAGGCGCAGCGCGTACTCCTTGAACACGGGACTGGTGGGCTGCCAGGATTGGCGGCTTCCTGCGTTGATGACGTGCCCGTAGCGGTCGATGGGGAGGACTTCAGGGTGCGTTTCGTACAACCACAGCGGCGCGGAGGCGGTGGCTGAGGCGAGGTCGACGGCGATGCCGGCCTTGCCGAGCTTGTCGATGACGCCGTCGAGCCAGTCGAACGTGAATTCGCCGTCGCGCGGTTCGATGCGGTCCCAGCTGAAGATGGCGAGGGCGACGGTGTTGACGTGCGCCTGCCGCATGAGGCGGATGTCGTCGTCGATGACGTCGTCCGGCCACTGGTCGGGGTTGTAGTCGCCGCCGTATGCGATGCCTGCGCCGTTGGGGGTGAGCAGCGCCGGCCAGCGGAATGCTCTGCGGGTTGTCATGTCATGTCCTTCGTGTGCGCGTGACGTCTCCGGGGTCCGATGCGTTTGGTCCGGCGGGAACGTCTGGTGCGTGTGTGGTCCGGGGATGCGGCGCCGAGGCCGTGCGTCTCCGTGCGATTGGTGGTCCGATGGCGTGGGGCCGTCGCCTTTGCGGCGGCCCCACGCTGCGGTCCGATTGTGTATTGTGCGGTCATTCTTTGACGGCGCCGGCGGCGAGTCCGGACTGCCAGTACTTCTGCAGGCACAGGAACGCGATGACCAACGGGATGATCGTGATCAGCGACCCCGTGATGACCAGGTTCTGGATCGCCTGGCCGCCAGCAGTCGAGGCCTGGTCCTTCCACTGGTTCAGACCGATCGTCAGCGGATACCAGTCCGCGTCCTTCAACATGATCAACGGCAGGAAGTAGTTGTTCCACGTCGCCACGATCGTGAACAACGCCGTCGTCACGATACCCGGCGCCAACAAGGGCAAGCTGATCGTCCAGAACGTGCGGAACTCCGACGCCCCATCCACGCGCGCGGCCTCCAGCAGTTCGGTCGGGACGGCCTGCTCGCTGAAGATCCACATCAGATACAAACCGAACGGGCTGATCAGGCTCGGGATGATCATGGCCCACGGCGTGTTCGTCAGGCCCAGCTTGGCGAACAGGAGGAACTGCGGGACCGCCAACGCGATGCCCGGCACCGAGATCGAGCCGATGATGACCGCGAACACGGCCTTCCTGCCCGGGAACCGGAACTTCGCCAACGCGTACCCGCCCATGATCGCCAGCAGGGTCGCGCCGCCCGCACCCACCACCACATAGAGGATCGTGTTGACGAGCCACCGGCCGAAGATCCCGTCCTGGTACGTGAACACCGTCGCGATGTTGTCCCACAGGGCGAACGAACGGCCGAAGCCGAGACCGAACGTACTGGTGAAGTCCGCCTGGG
>NZ_JAHBBF010000001.1 GCF_019331725.1 Bifidobacterium saguinibicoloris | reverse complement strand
AAGCCCGCTCCAAGATGAGTATTCCTGGGACTCCCTCGGGAGTCCGTGACCCCCCATGCAGAACACGTGGTCGATAGGCCGGACGTGGAAGCCGCGCGAGCGGTGGAGCTGACCGGTACTAACGGGGAAAGGACAATCAATCCCTTACGGGGATTTCCATCAAGACGACGGCACGGAGCATCGTGCGGTCACGATCAGTCAACAGGATTCATCTCGCGTCCACCATCCGGTCCCCGGACCACCAGCAGCCCGCCCACGAGGCGGGCCGTGTAAGGACAATTGAAGATTTGCGGCGGTCATGGCCAGGGTGAGACGCCCGGTCCCATTCCGAACCCGGAAGCTAAGGCCCTGCACGGCGATGGTACTGCACCCGACAGGGTGTGGGAGAGTAGCACGCCGCCGCATCCACACGATTGATTGACCTCGGTCGAGCAGTACGCTCCCGAGGTCAATCTTTTATACCCACCCCGCAGTTGCCGCGAAACGGTTATGATGGCTCGTGGACGAGGTGGACGGACAGGAAAGGATGACAAGGCCGCGATGAACGACGAACCGCAGGAGACGTCTCCGGAATCGGAGATTCTCGACGGCTTGCCCTACGTCGACCTGTGGTCCGATCTCGACGCCGTCGTCTGCTGGTTCAAGGAACACGGACGTTCCGAAGACAACCCGTTCCATATCCCCGAGCTCCCCGATCAACCCGATGACGTGCGACAGGCCATCGGCCGGCTCAACGGACTCACCATGGACGACCTCATGCCCGACGAGCTCATCGACTTCGACGAACAGGACATCGCTGACAACACTGAACTTGACGGCGGGTTCCACGATTCGTTCGGCACCGCCATCGAATACGCGATCTCCTCGTTCGACGAACGCGACTACAGCATCTTCGAACAACGCTTCATGCGCGAACAGCCGGTACCCATGGATCAGGTGGGCGAACGGTTCGGCGTCTCACGAGAACGCATCCGACAGATCGAAGGACAACTGCGCCAACGCATCGAACCCGTATTCAAGGAGTTCGACATCGAAGCACGCCTTGACGCGCTGTTCACCGAACAAACGCCGTTCATGCGGCTCGACCAGGCCAACAAGGCGGTGCCCGAACTGGGGGAGAGCCTGCCGGGCGTGCAGATACCGGACCTGTGGGTGATTCGCAGTTTCACCCGGCGACGATTCGAGATCCTAGACGGATGGATCGCCTCCCCGACGGTCGAAGCCGCCAGAAAAGCGTTCCAGGAGACGATGGCGTCCATCGCCGACGGACGCGGCATCGTGCCGGCGGCCGGATTCGCCGCGTGGACGAACCGGTACGCCGGCGACAGGTCGTCCGAGACGATGCACGAATGGGCCGTATACTGCGGGTTCATGTTCCATGAAGGCGACCTCATCCTCGGCCGCACGCAGAAAAGCCGCGCCGAAGCCATCCTGGACATCGAAGGCCGGCCCATGTCCACCGACGAGCTGATCGCGCTCGTCGAACCGGATGCGGAAGTCCGCACGTTCAAGAAGATGCTGTATTCGAACGACGCGATCATGCGCGTCGACTCCCACCAGTGGGGGCTGCGTTCCTGGGGGATGAAGGAGTTCGTCTCCATCCGCAGGGCCATCGAGGATCTGATCCGCGAGCATGGCGGCGTCGTGCCGTATCAGGAGATGATCGACGAGGTGTCGCGCACCTGTTCGGTGTCCGCGAGCGGCGTGGCCTCGAGGGCCGCGCGCTCCCCGTTCGTCGTCGCCGACGGTGTGGTCCGGTTGGAATCCGGCCACGACGCGACAGCGTAGGCGGGCCGGCGCTGTCGGTGATGCTGTTGTCGGTGATGCCGAAAGTCGCTTTCATCACTGTGAAACGATGACGTAGCCTGCGGATTCGAGCAGTTTCGCGAGCGTCGGGCCGTACGCTGTGCGTGCGAGCCTATGCGACTTGTCGTCGACGGCGGACACAGGCCATGTCAACAGGTTGAACCGTGAGGTCTGTGCGGAATCGGCCGGTGAACGTGACAGGTCGATGGCGATGTAGCGTTGGTCTGTGGTCGGCGTGAAGACGGCGCGTTTCTTCGACTGTCGCGATTGTTGCGATGCTCCGACGATGGACGACGCAGATTGCGTCGGCATGGTGCCGCCGACGGCGAACGCCATGCCTGAGATGGGGAGTGCGTCTGGAAGGTTCGTCGGGTCGGTCAGTCCCAGCAGAAGCGATGCGTCCGTGCCGAGCGGCACGGCATGTCGTGCCGTGCACCGGTACAGTCCATCGTTCGTTCCGACGATGTCGCGCACGTTCGTCAGCATCCGTACGATTGCGGACAGGTTGCGTCGCACGCCGGTGTCTTGTGCGTACCAGCCTAGGACGTCCGGGTACAGTCCGGCCAGATTGCGCAACCATGCCTCGCTTTTGCGGATGATGGTCGACTGGCTGATTCCGTAGGAGCCGCCGAAACCGTCGTCCAGGCAGAACGCCTGGATCCAGAACCGGAGAGCGGAATACGAAACGCGGCAGGCGAACCGGGTATCATCCTCGCCATGCATGCGGGGGATGCCGAGATCGCCCGCCATGGCGCGCATCAGGTCACCGGCCATGGCGACCCCGTTCGATGCGTGACAGCAGCTCCTTGACGAACGGTGGCTCCTTCCCGTCGATGCGTAGCGTGCGCGCCTGCTCCATGCCGAATGCGGCATAGGTCTGCAGGGCGAGATGTGCGGACACGCATCGCCGCGCGCCTGATTTGAGCGCGAATCTGGCGGAGACGGACGCCGGCAGCATCAATGAGGACATCGGCAACGAGACGTTGTCCTGCATGGACGTGGCCGTATCGATGATCAACTGATCCGGGGAATCGGAATGGTGAGGGGGATTCGTGGATTGGTGCATGCTCGTCGGCATGGCAGACAGCTTGACGTATTGCTCGGTCGGCATATAGAACACGTGATCCCAGACTTCGGCGGCAAGCAGCCGCAGATTACCGTATGCACCGATCGGCAGGATGATCGTCGGCGTGGGGTGGAGCCGCGACAGGGCGAACAGCAGGCTCTCGTTCACCGTGTCGAAGACGTCGTCCAACACAAGCATGCGGTCCCTGGTCTTCGTCAAGAGCTGGTCCAATGCTCGTGCGTCATGCCAATCCGCCGGAACCGTCGCATGATACGCGGGTTCGCCATGCATCGCGTATGACAGGGCATTGGCGAAGTCCGCCGCGAACGTGGAGTCCATGGCTAGAAATCGAGTCGCCGATAGGACTGGGGCGCAAATACCGGCCAGTTCTTTTGGAGCGGCTTTGGGTTTGTCCGGTTGGATGATGCCGAAGGCTCGCAGATTCTCCGCCAAGACGTGAGTGAACGCTGTCCCGTTTTGCGGGGATGAGGTGGAAAGCGTCGGGTATGGAATCGCCGTTGGGTGGGGAATTGACTCAGTGCTTTCGGCATTGTTGGTGGTGCCGTGGGCCGTTTGTGCCGATACCACCGATTCCACGGCCGACTTCAGTCCGAGCCGCAACGCCACGTCCTCGTCCAGACGAGCCAGTACAGCCTGCTTCTGCTGTTCGAGTGTGGCCAGTTCGGCTGTCTTCCGTTGCTCGAGTTCGGCCAGCTCCGATTCCTTGCGCTGTGTGAACTTGGCGAGTTCAGCCTCCTGCTGTTTGTGGATGCTGGTGATCGCCGCTCTCGCGGTTTCCACTTCCTTCTCCAGCTTGTCGGCCTCGGCCTGCAATGGTGACACGAGTTTGCCGAGCCGTTCATACGATGCGGAGCGCTCACGTATGCGTTCCTCAAGCTGAGCAAGCTCGTCACGCTGTTGTTGAATCAGCTTGCCGAGTTCCTGTTTCTGCACGCCGATTTCCGCGTACAGTTGCGCCTGTTGCTTGGTTCGCTCAGCGTCCAGATCCTGCAATGCATCCTGCTGGCATTCGGTGATGCAGGCTTGCTTGAAGGCCGTGTCGCTGGAGAGCACATCCTTCACGAGCTTGACCATCTGATTGTCATCGGCTATGAAGCGAGAGATTGTCTTTCGCAATCGTTGAGTGTCCATGGGCGACAGCATGGTGCCGAATTCGTCGAGTCGTTCCGGTGACTGGAATGCCTGCTTGACGACTTCAACCAATCGTTGCCCGTCGGATTGCGGGGCCAGATCAAGAACGTTATCTGCATACCATCGTATGTAACGCAAGGCGTATCGCGATAGCGGCTGGATCAGCATTCTGTCCCCTGCTCGGGGCAATAAGAAACTGGTGTATATAGCACGCCTATATCCGTTAGTCCATGGATTCTCCGGCAAGTATTTGACGTCGCTAGTGCTTAGCTTGTATCGAGTGGCACCGAGTGGGGCGGAGAGCTTCAACCGGATTTGATTGCCGGAAAAAGACAAATCATCCCTATTCAACAGTACGGTGTCAAGTTTGTCACCCTTTTCCGCATAGATGATGAGGACACGTCGTGTAGGCTTTCCCGAATAGGCCCATCCGTCTTGGAGGTTTTCACGGAGCTCCTGCAGGCTATTCGCGGGGCTATTGATTACTTCGTAGTAGGCGGGGACGAAGGAGTAGGGGCGTGTATAGGGGTCTCGCAGTTGGGGACGTTCAGGTTTGCTGGTATTTGGTTTCCATTTGACGAAGAGGAAGTCCTCTCCGGACTCATGCATCGCTTCAAGCGTTTCCTGCCTGTATAAGGTTCTTGGATCTTCCGGATTGGTTCGAGTCTCGTGGCCGTCGTCACGATATACCCAGGCGTATGACTTGGCTCCGCTGAGATCCTGCCGATAATCAAGCAGCCGTATCAGGTTGTCGATGTATCCGTGCTGGTCGCGTTGTGCCATGCAGACGGATGCGTGGGTGAATTCGGAGTCGTTGATCCAGGGCATTGCTACATCCTTTCCCTGAGTTGCGCGATGATGGTGCTGCGTGAACGCGGTTGTCTGGCTGGTTCCCGGATGCCGAGTCTTTGGCGAGCTATTCGGGCGCCGTCGCCCAACGGTAGGGGAGCGGTGTCGGCGGTCTCGGTGGCATCCCCGTTCCTCGGTTGGATGTCGGCAGGAACAATGGTCGTAGCGGGCTGTTCCGCATTCGCGATCGTCTCGTCCGGCGTCGTGTCTGTCGCGTTCGCGATGTCCGGTGTCGTTCCGATGCCGATTTCGTTCTTGTTTTGTCCCCACTCGTCGTACGGATGCAGGTCGTCCGGGTAGTCGGGGCCGATGTACACGGTGCTCCACGGCGTACGCTCGGTGGGTTTGAAGAACACGCAGTAGGAGTCCTTCTCGCTGGTGATGTCTGGGTTGGCGAACCCGAGCAGTCCCACCTCGCGTGCCCGCGGATCCTTCGGTAGGAATCGCTGGGTGATGATGTGGTCCGGTATCGGTTTGCCGCCGAATTGGTATGGCGAACGATAGACGGGTGAGGACCGTCGGAACAATGGTTCGTCCACGCCCCAGGAGCGCAGTGACGGCGGCCACATCAACTGTGCCGAGGAGTCGTAGTCCGAAACGCAGTAGCCGAAGTTCTCGAGCCATCTGGTGGCTTTTTCCAGTCGTGCCGATGAGGCTCCGACACGTACCTGATACACGAGGAGGGGTCCGTCTTCGATGCGTCCCTGTTCGGTGGCGAAATCGAAGTAGTTGTTCAGATTCTTCAGCCGTCGTTCGTTGCCGACGATGTAGTAGTCGACGCTTGTCTGCAATGCGGAACGTTCCGGCAGGCGGCGTCCGCCGTTGCCGCCGAACGCGCTGGAGAACACCATCACGTCGTCATGCGGTTGCGGACGTCCTACGTTGCGTCGCCACCGTTCCGGTATGGCGATGCGGGTCTCGGGGGCGCGTTCGGGATGGGGGAGTCTGATGGTGTTCGACCGTCTGGCGAGCAGCTCCGTCATCCTGTGTTCGACGCCGTCGACCTTCACGACGTCCGTTTCCGTCAGGTCACGCAGCATACGCTGCAGTCCGCGCCGACGTAGGGAGAATTCGATATGGAATTGTCTGCAGCTGCCGGGCTTGTCTCGGCGTAGGAACATGAGCAGTGATGGCGTGCTGTCCTCCTGCCCGATGGACTCTCCCGAATGGTAGTGCTCGCAGAGTTGCGCCCACTGGTCGTCCCGTTGGTGTCTGAAATGGGGCGAGGGAGTCGTGTGGCTTCCGGTGCGAGGGCCTCTGCGTCGTCTGAAGTCGAACTTTGGTCCCATGGCCGCCGGAGTGAGCGGGCGCCTGCAGTACGGGCAATGGAATCTGACGGATTCCGGCAGATCGCCGAATTGGTCATTCGCATCCTGCGCGGTGATATAGGTGGGTATGGTGGTCTTCACCATCATCACCGCAGCGTCCACCATGACGTCCTCGTCTCCTCATCGCGATACGAACCGATTCACCCACTCTATCGGTCATTGCGCTTAAGCGGCGGAATCCGTGGTACGTGTCGGAGTGTGAACCGAGCCGGATGAATTGAAGAGATGCTGAAAAGGTGTTATAAACGTATAACATACGTATTATATATGGTATGATATGTGGGTGGAAGGAGTGATGCCATGCCTGGGATCAAAGAGAAGACGACGCTTACGCTGGATGCGCAGACCAAGGCCGAAGCCAAGGAGATTCTTGACGAGCTGGGCATGAGTTTGAGCACCTACATCGACATCAGTCTTGGCCAGCTTGTGCGTGATCAGGGCATGCCGTTCACGCCAACCATCAGACGAAAGGCAGAACGCCAACTGACTCCGGAGGAGTTCATCGTCGAAGCGCGTCGTCTGCTTTCCGGATCCGATACGGACACGCAGGCGGGTCTTGCCGCGCTTACCGCCGAAGATGAACGGCGGATGCTGGAGGACCGCGACGCTTAGGCTGTTTCTCGATACCAACGTGCTGCTGGATGCGGCTGGAGCGATGCGGGAAGGTCATGAAGCCGCCCTCGCATTACTTGCAGGTGGCCATGATGCCTTGCTTGCCATCAGTCCGGGCAGCTTGAAGGATTTCTATTACATAGCCGGTCGTGCCAAAGCCGGTATCGGGGGAGACGGTGGAATGAGCGACAAGGAACGACGCGGCTGGATGCGTCTGTTCCTTGATGCCACGGTGGTGGTTCCGGAAGATCGACGGATGGTATTGGCCTCGCTTGATTCGGACGAGTCGGATTATGAGGATGCCACCAAGCGTGTGGCGGCGGAGGGCTGGCATGCGGATTGGATCATCACCCGTGATTCAAACCGACACGCCTTCGAACGTTCCTCAATTCCCGCGACGACAGTCGTCGATATTCTGACTCGTCTGTAGATGTTTGAGAAGAACGCAAGTTTCATTGTGCCATTGTTACCGAGATGGAGAACGAAACAGTCGGCTGTTTGAGCGCTCGATGAGGATCGCGCTGTATTCGCAGAAGCTGGGATGCGTCCTGATTTGGATTTCGTGAGGGAATCCCGCTTTTCGGCATGACGGACCGGTATTCTTGGACGCGTATCGACTTCACCGAGGAGCGTGTCCATGAGCATTGACGAGATTTTCGAAACGATCGTCGCCGAATCGGTCGACAGACGCGAACAGGGCACGCGCTTCGAACGTGCGGTGGAGTTCTTCCTCGAACACGACCCCTCGTGGGTGGAGCGCGTCACCCGCGTGTGGCTATGGGAGGATGCACCCACGAACCCTGGCAAGATGGACACGGGCATCGACCTGGTCGCCGAGGACGAGGACGGATCGTATTGGGCGATTCAGGCGAAATGCTACTCGAAGCCGAAGCTCGCACAGGATGACGTGTCCTCGTTCTTCATGAACGCGCTCGCCGACGACCGGTACCGGCATTACATGATCGCCGACACCACTTCGGGGTATTCCTCGAATCTCGAGAACTTCATGCTTTCGCATTCGGACAAGGATTTGGTGCGACTTGATTTGGATACGATGCGCGAGTCGAACCTCGATTGGGGTGCGTTCATCGACGGTACGGAGTCCGCCGGTCGTGTGACGTACGATCCGCGCCCGCACCAGCGTGAGGCCATCGACGCGGTGAAGACGGAACTCGCGGACCATGACCGTTGTTCGCTGGTGATGGCGTGCGGCACCGGCAAGACCTTGACCTCGCTGCGTCTGGTGGAGGAGCAGGTGGGGGAGGGCGGCACGGTGTTGTTCCTCGCTCCGTCGATTTCGCTGGTGTCGCAGTCGATGCGCGATTGGGTGAACCAGACCCGTTGCCGTATCAACGTGTACGTGGTGTGTTCGGATGGCAAGGCCAGCAAGCTGAGCAAATCCGATCAGGAATCGTATGGCCAGTTGACGGATATCCCGTTCCCGGCGACCACGAACCCGGTGACGGTCTCGCAGCGGTTCAAGCCGCGTGAGGACGCGTTGAACGTGGTGTTCTCCACCTACCAGTCCATTCAGGTCATCCATGATGCGCAAGAGCTTGGATTGCCGGATTTCGACCTGACGATCTGCGACGAGGCGCATCGCACCACCGGCGTGATGGACGGGGAGGCCGCATTTCAGAAGGTGCATGACGCCGACTTCATCCATAGCGTGAAGCGCCTGTACATGACGGCCACGCCGCGCATCTACGGTGAGGGCGCGAAGAACAAGGCCAAGGAAGGCGCCATCGAGATCGCCAGCATGGACGACGAACAGGTGTATGGGCGCATCGCGTACCGGTTGAGCTTCGGCAAGGCCGTGGACTTGGGCCTGCTCACGGACTACAAGATCGTGGTCATGCAGGTTGCGGAGAGCATGATGGGTTCGGTCATGCAGAAGCAGTACGGTGCGAAGGACTCCGAGATTCCGTTGGACGATGCGGCCAAGTTCGTCGGCTGTTGGAAGGCCTTGTTCGACCGCCGCCACTCCAAGAGTGTCAGCGAGCTCGTCAACCGCGGCAGGCATGCCGCCGAGACCGGTCCGGACGATTCCAAACGCGTCCTGCACCACGCGATCGCGTTCGCCGCGAGCATCAAGGATTCGAAGGCGTTGAGCGCGCAGTTCCGCACGGTCATCGACGACTATACGCGCAACCTTGAGGACACCGACGCGAACAAGGCCATGAAGGCCGCCAGCCATGAGGTGCATGTGGAGATCGACCACGTGGACGGCGGCATGGATGCGGCCACCCGTCGCGGCAAACTCGACTGGCTGGCCGCCAAGACCGCGGACAACGAGTGCCATATCCTTTCGAACGCGCGTTGCCTTGCGGAGGGCATCGATGTGCCGGACTTGGATGCGGTCATGTATCTGAACGCGCGACGCAGCCGCGTGGACATCATCCAGTCCGTCGGCCGTGTCATGCGCAAGGCCCCCGGTAAGGAATACGGGTACATCATCATTCCCGTGGTCATCCCTGTGGGCTCCGATCCGGACACGATTCTCTCCTCCGGTGCGTACGAGACCGTGTGGCAGGTAGTGCGCGCATTGAGGAGCCATGACGAACGGCTGGATGCGATCATCAACGCCGCCGCGCTTGGCGACGAGGATTCGTTGAAGCGCATCATCGAGGTCGAGGTGCTCGACGAGTCCAAGCTGCGCAAATCCAAGCGTTCCAGTCGAAAGGTCGCCACCATCGGCGGCGACGATCGGCGGTCGGAGGAAGCCGACGATCTGCAGCGGAACCCGGACACCGCCGACTTGACCAAGGACAATTTCGTCAACGTGGAGCTGGACTGGAACGTGGCCGAGATGGCGAAGGCCATCAACGCGCAGATCGTGCGCAAGTGCGGCACGAAGATCTACTGGGGCGAATGGACCGACGACATCGCCGCCATCACCCGCGGCCGCGCCGAGGCCATCTACCAGCTCGTGAACCAGCCCGGCCCAGCGCGTGACTCGTTCTTGGAGTTCGTGGATGGGTTGAAGGACAGCCTCAACCCGGGCTACTCGGAGGTCGACGCAATCGCCGTGCTTGCGCAGCATGAGGTGACGAAGCCGATCTTCCAGACTCTGTTCACCAACAAGGAGGTCGTCGAGCACAACCCCATCGTGCGCGGTCTCGACCGCACGATGAGCGTCCTGTACGAGGCCGGACTGCCCTCGTTGGGCGACAATCCCGTCCTACGCGACCTGTATGCGTCGGTCCGGTTGTCGGCGAGCCAGTTGGAGACGGACGTCGCCAAGCAGAACCTCATCAAGGAGATCTACAACGAGTTCTTCACCAAGGCGTTCAAGGACACCGCCGACAGCTTGGGCATCGTCTACACGCCCGTCGAAGTGGTGGACGCGCAGCTGCACATGGTGCAGCGCGCGTTGGAGCGCGAGTTCGGCCAGTCGCTCGGCTCGCGCGGCGTACATGTGCTCGACGGGTTCGCCGGTACCGGCACGTACATCTGCCGCCTCATCGAGGACGAATCATTGATTTCCGAGGAGGACCTGCCGTACAAGTACGCGCATGACCTGCACTCCAATGAGATCGTGCCTCTGGCCGCGACCATCATGGACATCAATATTGAGCAGTCCTACCACAAGCGCATCGGCGGCGACTACGTCCCGTTCCCCGGCGCCCTGCTGACGGACACGTTCCAGATGCACGAGGACGGAGACACCCTCGACGACACCGTGTTCACCGAGAACACCGAACGCATCAAGCAGCAGAAGAGCCTGCCAATCAAGGTCATTGTCGGCAACCCGCCATATAGGGCCGGCGACAGCGAGAACACCGGCAACCAGAACACCAAATACCCGACCCTCGATAAACGGATTGAGGAAACCTACGTGGCGAACTCTGACGCCACGCTCAACAATTCGCTCTACGACCACTACATCCGCGCGTTCCGCTGGGCCTCCGATCGTATCGGCGACTCCGGCATCGTCTGCTTCGTCACCAACGGCGGATGGCTCACCGGCGCTGCCGGCGCCGGCGTGCGCCGTTGCTTCGCCGAGGAATTCAACAGCATCTACGTATACAATCTGCGCGGCAACCAGCGCACCCAAGGTGAGGAATCCCGACGCGAGGGCGGCAAGATCTTCGCCTCCGGCTCGCGCGCCACCATCGCCATCACCATGCTCATCAAGAACCCGGCATCCGGCGAACATGGTGCCATCCACTACCGTGACATCGGCGACTACCTCACCCGCCAGCAGAAGCTCGACATCCTCAAGGATGCCGTGACGAGTGACCCGGAATGGGAAGAACTCCAGCCGGACAGGCATGGAGATTGGCTCGACCAGAGAGACGACTTCTTCGGCGGTTTCCTACCGGTTTCCGGGCTATTCGACATTACGGCGCTTGGAGTTATGACCAACCGAGATGCCTGGGTGTGGAATTACTCCGGCACTTCCCTAAAGGAACTGGTCGGCCAAGGCGTTGATCTGTTCAACAGAAGCGTGTCGCGGAACGAAATGATCAACTCCGAAAAACTAAAATGGACAGACGATCTGAAACGCAAATACACTCGGGGAGTCTCTTTCTCCTTTGCGGACCAAGACATAAGAACCTCGGTCTACCGTCCATTCTGCAAGCAGTTCCTCTATGCGTCCGACCAACTGATTGAACGTCCAAGCTCCCAACTTAAACGTTTGTTCCCATACTCTGGAGCAAATAATCTGGAAATATGCATGGTCGGACCGGCAGCAGGTCGTGACTATTCGTGTATTATCTCGGAATGTGTGCCTGATCGACACATGCAAAGCACCTCACAGTGTTTCCCGCTGTACTGGTATGAGAAGGTCGAGCCGTCAAATGACGGCGGTCTGTTCGCCGAAGCAGATATGTCCGGTGCGGACGAGCACGGCTATATTCGTCACGACGCGATCACCGACACGGGCCTGAAAGTGTTCCGCGAGGCGTATCCGACCCTGCGCATCAGCAAGGAGGACATCTTCTACTACGTGTACGGCGTGCTCCACAGCCCCGAATACCGCAGGAGGTTCGCGAACAACCTCAAGAAGGAGCTGCCGCGCATCCCGTTGGCGAAGAACTTCACAGCGTTCATGAAGGCCGGCCGCGCCCTGGCCCACCTGCATCTGGACTACGAGTCTATCGACCCGTGGCCGGTCATGGAGGTCGGCGACAAGACGAACCCGGGCCGTACCGAGAAGATGACCTACCCGAGGAAGGTCAAGGACCCCGAGACCGGCAAGAAGGTCCCGGACCTGACGGTGCTCAGTGTCGCTGAGCACCTGACCATCGAGGGCATACCCTTGCGTGCGTACGAGTACGTGGTCAACGGCAAGAGCGCGATTGGCTGGCTCATCGACCGCTACAAGGTCACCACCGACAAGAAGAGCGGCATCACGAACGACCCGAACGAGTACAGCGACGACCCTCGCTACATCGTGGACTTGGTGGAGAAAGTCATCCGCGTGAGCATGGAGACCCTCGACATCGTCGACTCCCTGCCCGCCCTGGAGGAACTGCCCCAGCCCGCGAACTGGCCCGCCGCATGGAAGGAGTAGAACATCATGGCGAAGCAGCTGAACGAACAGCAGGTGCTGAAGAAACTCGGCATCCCCGACTTCCGGCACATGACCAAGGAGAAGGCCATCACCCTGGTCTCCATGCTCGACCGCGTGGACCCGCGCGTCGCCATGGAGGCGTTGAAGCAGTTCCCCGCGCTTGCAGGAATGCTGGTCGATGAGGCCAAGGAATACCGGGAGATCATCTTCCGCGCCTTTGACAGCAACGACCAATCGAACAAGGCCGCGATGGACACCATCAACAAGGTCATCGATGTGCTGTCTGGTCGGCTGGATAAGGACGACCTGACCGACGAGGAACGCCTGAGACTGACGCAGCAGATCGTCGACCTGGCCAAGATGGCAGCGGACAAGGACTCCGAGAACAAGCAGTTCCACATCAGGCTCGCGGCGACTGTGACGGCGGCGTTCGTGGCGCTCGCCGGCGTCGCCGTGGTCGCCCTCGGCGGCAACGCGAAAATCACGGGTTCCAACGACGATCCAGAGCTGGAGGCATAGAGGTATAAGTCGGCGACGGTCCCCTCAGTCTGTATCCGTTCTGCAGCGGCGACCATGCCTCATAGGTGGCCAAAGGTTCGTCGCCATCGGTATCCAGACGTTCAACAGGTATTCCTCGTGGGCATGATGTGTCCTCTCTGCATCATGCCCACGGAAAACACGCCACGGTCTCCTCGCGTCACTCTTCCAGTGATGCTCCGAACAGGGCGAGCACGTCGTCTCCGGCGCGATTCGTCACGGTCTTGTCCATAGCATCGGAGATGAGATCCAACAACGCCTTGGCACGTTCGACGAAGTACGAGCGGAAGTCGTCCTGCCGCATCGCATTCACGTCCACAAGATGCGTGGTCAGGAAACGATCGAGATCCTCTCGGGTCACATGACCGTCCCGCTCGATCTTGCCCATATAGGAGCTGGGAGCCGTGCCTCCCACCACGCGGTTCGTATGCGCGGTGATGGGTGTCTTGTTGACGATGGAGTTCCACTGGCGACGGTCATACCCCATCTTCTGACAGTAGGCAGCCGGGAAGATGTGGTGGATGTCCACCGACTGCTCGGTGAAATTCACGAAGTCCATCGCCTGACCGGTCATGAAATCAACTGCGCCATGCCGGAGTATGAGCGCCATGATGCCCTTGTATGCGGCGCTCTGACGGGTCTGCAAGGTGAGCAGCCGGGTCGGCTGGAAGTATGCGCGGGCGACGGTATCAGGCTCGTTCCCGCCGTCAAGCCATGCCATGACCCCGGTGACGTCGGCGGCATATCGCGTCTCATTGGCACCGCCGTACATCTCGCCCAAAACGCCGCACCAATACCAGCGGGTGAGCTTCGATTTCACCGTCGAATCCTGCGCTCGCGACCCCAGCAGGGCGAACAAGGCCGACAATGGAATGAGTTGGCTGGAATAAGGCAGGTCGCGGATCGTGAACACACGTTGTTCGTTGAGGAACCGGCTGGCGGCGATGAAGGCCTGTTCCAGTTCGTCCGCATTGCTGGTGTAATCATCCAAGGAGATGCTCAGCACGTCCTTCTTCTTGCAGCTGACGGCGGTGCCCTTCTTCACCCATGCACGGTATCTGGTCAACAGGGTGAGCGAGGTAAGGAAATCGGTTGCAGTGACGCCGCCGAGCAGCGATCGTTCGATGCGGCGCATCCTTTCCCGTCTTCCGAGGTTCTTTCCCCGGCCTTCCCAATCGCCGCGCAGGTCATAGTCGTCGGCGGCGAAGGACGCCGTGACCAGTTCGAACACCGTCAGGGACACTCCGCCTGTGTTCACGTTCTCGAAGACCTGGCACACGGCTTCCTTGGGGGTCTCTTTCGCCAGCTGGATCACCGGCACCTTGTATTGCTGGATGGCGATCAGAACCTGCGCCTGGAACTCGTCCAGCAATTGCATCAGCCCCTGGTCGTACTGGTAATGGCTTCTGCATCCGTTCATCCAGTTGATCCATGCCATGTTGTCGAACACGATGTTCAGAGGGAACAGCAGATGCTCATATTCCTTTTCCGGTTCGCTGACGTCCAGATCGATGGTGCGGCCGAAATCCGAACGGATCTTCCGATCCTCCGGAACGGCCACAATGGCGTCGACCTTGTCGACGGAAACATCCAGACTCTTGCGAATATCCAGATAGTAGTACCGGTCGATCGCCTGCCCCTTCTCATTGCGTGTAGGTACCGGAGCCTTGCAATAGAGGGCATTGAAGATGGACGTCAACCGTTGCTGCCCGTCAAGCACGAGCTGCTCGGGGGCGCAATCAGCGTCGGAACCGGTGAACGGCCGATACTTGAAACGGACCGTATCCCCTCCGTATTCGAGGAACATCAACGCGCCTACGGGGTAGGCGTTCATGATGCTTGCGATCAGCGACCTGATGCGATAATCATCCCAGACCCATCCACGCTGGAAATCCGGCAGCTGCACTTCGCCATCCGCGATCTGTCGAAGAATCTCCGACACCTGTACATCATTGGACTTGAATGTTCCCGACATCCTTGCCTCCAATAGCGGTTTTCGAAACAGACGTTTCATTGCCCGAATTCAATGTGGAAGTGGGACGCCTGTCTTTGCTCGTCGTGTCTTCGATATTACCTTGCCGAGCCGGAGAACAGGTTCGGCGGCGCTCAGTCCTCTTCGTCATCCGAGGGTTTCGGCGCCTGCATGCGTCCTTGTTGCTCCATGCCTTTCTGGATGCCGAGGACGACGCGGATCGTGCCGATTGCATCGTAGAGCACGTCGCGCATGTATGTGGGGTCCTGCTCCTGTTCGACCCGCATCATCTCGCGTTCCAACGCCTCATCCGAATGGAACGCCGCGGCCTTCATACGGGCCACGATGCCCGCGGCGAGCGTGTTCGCGTCCGATTCGGCCGGCTCGTCATGCAGCTCGAACGGCGTGCCCGCCGGGTCGGACGTGGCGAGCATCCGCGTCATCGCGGTCGCGCCGGCACCTCCCGGAACGCGGCCCATCGCATCCAGCGCGGGCAGGATCGACAGACTCCGGTCGACCACGTCCTCACGGTGGAGCAGATCGTCCATGTCGGCGGTCGTCAGCTCGACGCCCTGATCGGCGAGCCGTTTCCTGATCGTCACGACGATGATCATGGCGAGCATGGTGGCCTTGCCTTGGTCCGCATGCTCGTAGCGTTCCTTCATCGGATCCTTATCAGCGTTTTCTTCCATGCGCTCCGAGTGTAGCCGTCGCCACGTGTTTGCACCCCACCCGCGCGCCGATTTGATAATGTGCATCAGACAGGGGAAAACATACTCCGTAATATTACAAAAACCGGTCTGAACCTACTCTGTAATGTGCATCTTCGCCGGAGGCGACCTCAAGAATGGTACGTAACCTGTGATCGCGGCGGCCGGGCCGTCATGTACCGGTAATCCGGGGTACGCAATGCGTTTCCCGGTTCCTTTCCCGTCACGTACCAATCACCCCATGAGGCCCTGCTGTGCCGGGTGTTCTCGAAACGTTGGAATTCCAAGCTTTCCACGGAATCCACGAATGGTACGCAAGCACAAGCGGACCGTTCGCGCGGCTGCGTACCACAAGCCGCTGGTATGCAAACGCACATCTTCGCGTCATGGTGTCGCGTACCACGGATTCGTGGTACACAACACCGTCGGCAGCATTCCACACGGTTGTGTACCACGGGCATCGGCAAGCAAGCGGATTCGCCCGGAATATGTGAGGAGCCGGGGTTAGCAGCCCCGGCTCTCCCCACGGTGATTGATAGAATCGACCCCACCGGTCGGCACTTTGCCGACCTCATTCGAACATACCATCGCGCGCCATCCGACACGGCGGACGGGCCACGTGCGTCATATCCCGAGACGAAAGTCCTCGCGGCGTACACTGGAGTGACCGCGGGACATCGTGTCACCGGAGACGTGGAAAGGCGGCGGCGATGGTGCTGGACCTGTACATCAAGCAGAAGGTGTTCTCCATAGGGGAGCGGTTCACCGTCACGGACGGCGCGGGCCGCGTCTGGTACACCGTGCGCGGCAGCGTGTTCGAACTGCCCAAGACGTTCCGTCTCCACGCCGGGCCGGATGAATCGTATCCGGAGGTCGCGTCCGTCACGAAGAAGACGTTCAGCTTCCTGCCGCACTTCAGCGTCATCATGGGCGGACGCGAGGTCGCCGCCATCGACAAGGAGTTCACGTTCTTCAAGGACCGGTACCGCATCGACGCCGCCGGCCTCGAGGTCGAAGGCGACTGGTGGGACATGGACTTCCAGGTGACGCGCGCCGGCACGCCCGTCGCGCGCATCAGCGAGCAATGGTTCACATGGGGCGATTCGTACAAGATCGCCGTATATGACGAGACGTACGCCACGCTCGTCATCGCCCTGGTCATCGCCATCGACTGCGTGAAGGCCGACGAACAGACCGCGGCCAACGCCGCCGCGATGTGACGCGACGCGATGTGACGCGACGCGATGTGACGCGCCGCGACGACGATGGCCGCGGCCACCGTCAGGCGACCACGGCCATCATATCGTGACGGAACGGACGTCAGCCGTCAGCCGATGAACGCGATCGGCGCGGCCAGCTCCACGCCGGAGCCGTCGCGGCGCATGTCCGGCTTCGGCAGCTCCACCGGCGCGCCCGAATCGGTGGACGCGTTGAGCGGGTAGGAGCCCACCCACGCGAGGATCAGCGTGTTCTGCCCCTTGAGGAACCGCTGCGAACGCACGCCGCCTGTCGCACGGCCCTTCGTCGGATACATCTCCAACGGCGTCACCTTCGCCGAACCGTTCTCCGTACCGGGCAGCGCGTCCTCGTCGCCCGCCACGGTGAGCACCACCGCGCCGGACGCGGACGTGAGCCCGTTCTCGCCCTCCTCGTACGTCCACGCCACCTTGCCGGCGCGCACCACCGCGAAGCACATCGCATGCGCGCCCTCCGTCAGGCGGATGCCGGCCATGCCGCCGGCCGTACGGCCCTGCGGGCGCACGTTGCCCGCCTCGAACGTGAGCAGGGAGGCGTCGGACGAGACGAACACCAGACGGTCCTCGTCCGCGGCGTCCGCCGCGGCGAGCACCTCGTCGCCCTCCTTCAGGTCGATGACGGACCACGAGTCCATCGTGGTGGGCGCCTCACGGTTCCACCGCTTCACCACGCCGTTGCGCGTGCCGATCGCCAGCGGCGGCAGCGGCGCGGCGTCGCCGTCCTTGCCGTCGCCCGTGGCTGTGTCCTTGCCGTCCTTGCCGTCCGAGGCGTCCATTGCGACGGCGGCGACCACATGCTCGCCCGGAATCGGATCCGTGCTCTCCGTCATGCCGATCAGCTCGTCCGCCTGCACGCCGCCCGCCGTGCTCAACATGGTGGAGGCCGGCAATGCCGGCAGGTCGGCCACATGGGCGAGCACCAGACGGCCCGCGGACGTGACCAGCGCGAACGTGGCGCGCGCCGACGTGCGGAAGATCGACGTGATTTGGTCGTCCACGGAACGCGCGTCGGAGACGGAACGCGATTCGAACACGTCCATCGCGGACGGCGACGTGCGTGCGATGAGACCCGTCGCGCTCATCATCACCGTGCACGGTTCGTCGTCGATCTGCAGGACGGCCGCGGCCGTCGCGTCCTCGCCGGCCTTCTTCGCGGCTGCGGTGGCCGCCGCCACGTCCGCCGCCGCATTGGAGACGGTCGCGGCCGCGCGCGCGGCCTCCAACGCCTCACGCGAGCTCGCGGAATCGTCGCCCTTCGCGCTCACCGGAGTGAGCGCGCCGTCCGGCCCCTCGTCCAGCAGCACGGTGCGTCGCGGCGTGCCGTACTTTTCCACCGTCTCGTCCATCTCCCGCACGACCACGCGGTCCAGTTCGTCCGCGGAGGCGAGGATGCGTTCCAGCTCCTCGATGCGCTTCTTCAGGTCGTCGCGCTCCGCCTCCAGTTCGATGCGGCTCATGCGCGTGAGCCTGCGCAGACGCAGGTCCAAGATGTACTGCGCCTGCACCTCGTCCAGGTCGAACACGGCCATGAGCCGGCTCTTCGCCGTATCCGCGTCGTCCGACGTGCGGATCACCTGGATGACTTCGTCGATGTCCACCATGGCGAGCAGCAGGCCCTCCACCAGGTGCAGACGCTCCAACGCCTTCGTGCGGCGGAACTCGCTGCGGCGACGCACCACCACGCGGCGATGCTCCACCCACACCTCAAGCAGCTCCTTCAACCCCATGGTGTGCGGGCGTCCATCCACCAACGCCACGTTGTTGATGGTGAAGTTGTCCTGCAGCGGCGTGTGCTTGAACAGTTGTGCGAGCACCGCGTTCGGCTCGTAGCCCGTCTTGATCTCGATGACGATGCGCGTGCCGTTGTGACGGTCCGTCAGGTCGATGGCGCCGGTGATGCCGTCCAACTTGCGGTTCTTCACGCCTTCGGAGATGCGTTCCAGCACGCGTTCCGGACCCACCATGAACGGCAGCTCCGTCACGACGATCGCCTTCTTGCGCGCCGTCACGTTCTCGATGTGCG
The DNA here is from genome assembly GCF_019331725.1 of Bifidobacterium saguinibicoloris. Lineage (GTDB taxonomy): Bacteria > Actinomycetota > Actinomycetes > Actinomycetales > Bifidobacteriaceae > Bifidobacterium > Bifidobacterium saguinibicoloris. The sequence continues at coordinate 366,481 of NZ_JAHBBF010000001.1, read as the reverse complement.
TCTTCGAACGCGTGGTGAGCGTGCCGCGTCCCGTCTCGTACGCCTCGCGGATGCCTTCGCGTCCGATGATGATGCCGCCGCCCGGCCAGTCCGGGCCCGGCACGTAGCGCATGAGCTCTTCGAGCGTGGCGTCCGGATGCGCCATGAGATGCTTCGCCGCGGCGACCACCTCGCCCAGATTGTGCGTGGCCATGTTCGTGGCCATGCCCACGGCGATGCCGGAGCCGCCGTTGACCAGCAGGTTCGGGATGGCCGAGGGCAGCACCGTCGGCTCCTTGAGCTTGTTGTCGTAGTTCGGCGTGAAATCGACCGTGTCCTCGTCGATGTCCGCGTTCATCGCGAGGGCCGCCGGGCCGAGCCTCGCCTCCGTGTAACGCGAGGCGGCCGGGCCGTCGTCCAATGAGCCGAAGTTGCCGTGGCCGTCCACCAGCGGCAGGCGCATCGCGAACGGCTGCGCGAGACGCACCATCGCCTCGTAGATCGCGGAATCGCCGTGCGGGTGCAGCTTGCCCATCACCTCGCCCACCACGCGCGCCGACTTCATGTACGGGCGGTCCGGCGTGAGGTTCATCTGGCCCATCTGATAGATGATGCGGCGCTGCACCGGCTTCAGACCGTCGCGCGCATCCGGCAGGGCGCGCGCGTAGATCACCGAATACGCGTATTCGAGGAACGATTTGCTCATCTCCTCGTTCAACGGCGTTTCGACGATATGCTCCTTCACCGTGCGAGGATCGTACGCGGCGACGGCGGACTTGCGATGTGATGCCATGTGACGGACTCCCTGGACGCTCTTGAAACCCGCATCATCCTAGCAGGCGGCCGCAACCGGGGCGTCCGGCCTCCGCCCGTGGCCTCCCGCCGGCGTCCTCCTACTACTATGGGAAGGCATGAGTGTGGAAGTACCGGACATGAGGGAGCTCCTGCGGTTGGTCCCGACCGCGCGATACGGCGACTGGACGCCGGGGGAGGGGACGCCCGCCCCGCGTGGCGGCGCGCTGCACCTGTCCGCCGTGCTTCCTGCCGTCTCCGCCGCCATAGGCCATCCGGTGGCCACGCGCGTCCACCACGATCCGGAGGCGCTGCGCCGCGCTCTGGGACTGCCCGAAGCCCGCGCCGCCATCGTCGTGCTCGTCGATGGCCTCGGTTTCTGGAACCTCGCCATGCGCGTGGGACACGCGCCCTACCTGCGGTCCCTGCTGCGCGATTCCGCCAACGCCCGGCCCATCTCCACCTGCGCGCCCAGCACCACCGTGGCCGCGATGGCCGCATTCGGCACCGGCACCTGCCCGGGGTTGACCGGCATGGCCGGCTACACGCAGCTCGCGCCCGACGGCTCGCGTCTCGTGCAGCTCATCCAGTTCAAGGACCCGCTCGTGCCAAAGGACCCGGCCGGCAGGGTCGTCACCATCGTGGACCCGCACGACCTGCAGCGCGAACCCACCGTGTTCGAGCGTCTCGTGGAGCAGGACGTGCCGGTCGTCAGCTCCGGACTCGCGAAGTTCGACGGCTCCCCGCTCACCGAGGCGGCGCTGAGGGGCGGCCGCTACGTGTCCAACGTGCTGCCGGGCGAACGCGTCCAGGCCGCCGCGCAGGCCGTGCGGAAGGACGGCGGCCTCGCCTACCTCTACATCCGAGACGCGGACAAGACCGGACACGCCTACGGCTGGGACTCCGACCGTTGGATCGGCGTGTTCGAACGCATCGACTCGCGGCTGGCGCAACTGCGCAGGGAGGCGCCAAAAGGCACGCTCATCGTCATCGTCGCCGACCACGGCATGGTCACGGCGGCGCCGGAATCACGCATCGACATCGCCGGCGAGCCGGAGCTCACGCAGGACGTGAGACTGGTCGGGGGAGAGCCGCGCGCCCTGATGCTCTACGCCGAACGGGGCGCGGACCCCGCGGACATCGCCGCACGCTGGAGGAACCGGCTGGACGGGCTCGCACTGGTGCGCACGAAGGACGAGGCCATCGCCGACGGACTGTTCGGACCGGTGGACGGACGCGTCGAACCGATGCTCGGCGACGTCATCGTGCAGGCCATGCACGACGTCACCCTCGTCGACTCGCGCACCCAATCGGACAAGGCCACACGCCTGCCCAGCGTGCACGGCTCCCAGACCATGCTGGAAATGGACATCCCCTGCCTCATCGACATGGCGTGACGACGGCGGACACCATGTCGGCGGACGGCGTCACGTGACGTGACGGACCGTACCTATCGAACCCGCTCGCCGAACTCACTCGCCGAACAGGATCTCATCCCAACTGGGCACGGCCGAACGGCCGGAACGACGCTTCGGCGCCTTGCGCGGACGGTCGTCGCCCTCGGACGGGGTCTCGGCGGCTGGGGCCGCGCCGGCATCGGCCGGAACGGGCGCCGCATCCCCTTCGGACGTGACGGAAGCGGCGGGCGCGGCGGGGGCGCTCTGCGGGGAAGGCAACGACACGACGGGCCGGGCCAGCGGAATGTCGCCGGTCACCGCGGGGGAGAGCGGCGCGGCATCCGCGGCGTCCGGCCGCATCGGCGGCAGCGACGGCTCGGGCACCGGACCGGGAACGGTCCGGGCGGCCGCCAGGTCGACGGGGAACGTGGCCGGCGCGGCCGCGGGCGCATCCGCCGCACGGGACGCCCCGCCGCGGGAGACGGACGACGCCTCGGCCTTCGGGGTCAGCTCCTGCTCGCCGAGCAGCTTGCGGGCCGCGGCGTTGAGGCACACCACCGTGTTGTCATGCATGTTCCATGTCCACTCCGCATGCACCTTGCGTCCCGCGGACAGGAACTGCGCGATGATGTGCCACGGCTCATGCCCGCGGCGCGTGGCCGCCCACGTGAGCGTGGAACGGTCGATGCCCGCCATGTCCAACGTGGCGGCGATGAGCTCCTCCACGGTGCGCACCCGGCTGCCCTTCGGCGCCGGCACGCGCTTGAACTGCTCGATGGCGTACTGCTTCTCCGTCTGCACGGACGCGGAGAACCGGCGCACCAGCGCCTCCGCCAGACCATAACGTTCCGCCACCTTGGCCGGGTCCGCGCCCGCGCGAATCAGCTGCTGGATCTTCGAGATGGGCAGCGTGTCCGCGGCGCTCGGCTGCCGGACGTTCAGCTGCTCGAGACGGATCTGCTTCGCCTCCAGCATGGCGCGCTCCAACGTCTCGTCCACGGTGACGATGAAACGCTCCCCACCGGCCTCGAACACCAGGTCGCCCGCCTTGGAGACATGGTCGAGACGGGCGCCCCGTGGCGAAATATCAGGCATGCGTGCACCACTTTCCTGTGAATCCTGCTACTTATTCCAGTATGCCCCACGTGTCGAACTTTACGGGTATTTGAAATCGTGTATCCTATGGGCGAGTATAACCAGCATTCCAGCCGCGGCCCACGGCCACGGCGCAGAAGAAAGGATCGCGCGATGGCCCAGGATTATGATTCCCCCCGCAACAAGGACGAGGACGAGGAATCGCTGCAGGCCCTGGGCAAGGGCTCCCAGAACTCCTCGAGCGACATCGACGACGATGAGAACGCCATCGCCGAGGACTACGAGCTGCCCGGCGCCGACCTGAGCAACGAGGACTCCTCCGTGACGGTCATCCCCATGCAGGGCGACGAATTCATCTGCTCCGAATGCTTCCTCGTCAAGCACCGCAGCCAGCTCGCCTACATGACCGACGACGGCCAGCCCGTGTGCCAGGAGTGCGCCGCCTGATGACCTTCGACCCCACGTACAACGAGCCCGAGAACACCGAGGTCCTCGTCAAGGCCATCGACCCGGACCAGCCCGCCGAGCTCGCGCAGCTGTTCTACGCCCACGCCGGGGACGCCGGCGCCGACCTCAGGGCCGCCGAGGCGTTCGAACTCAAGCCGTTCCAGCGCGCGCTCGTGCCCACCGGCGTCGCCATCGCCTTGCCTGCCGGATACGTGGGGCTTGTGCACCCGCGCAGCGGCCTGGCCGTCAAACAGGGTGTCACCGTGCTCAACGCGCCCGGCACCATCGACGCCGGCTACCGCGGCGAGATCAAGGTGCCGCTCATCAATCTCGACCCGGAGCATACCGCGCGCTTCGCAGTGGGGGACCGCATCGCGCAGCTGGTCATCCAACGCTACGTGGAGGCCCGGTTCGTCCCCGCCACGGCGCTGCCCGGATCGGACAGGGCCGAACGTGGATTCGGCTCCACCGGAGTGGCATAGCACGCGCTAGGATACGCGTAGAACGCGCCGCCGACCCGCATCCGCATACGGCATGGCGGCGCATGGACCAAGGGAGGTGGCATATGGCGGACGGTGACATGACGTTCGATTCCGCACGAAAGCTCGGGTGTGAGGTCAGCACGGATCCGATCAACCCGCTGCTGCCCATCATGCAGGCCTGCCGAGTCCACCACCCGGACGAGGACCTGACCATCCTCGAACGCGCCTACCGGCGTGCGGTCATCCAGCATTCCGCGCAACGCCGCAAATCCGGCGAACCGTACATCATCCACCCGCTCGCCGTGGCGCAGATCCTCGCCGATCTCGGCATGGGGCCGCTGGTCGTCGCCGCCGGCCTCCTGCACGACACCGTGGAGGACACCGACTACACGCTCGATGAATGCCGCGCCGAATTCGGCGACACCGTCACCGGCCTGGTGGACGGCGTCACCAAGCTCTCCAAGATGGAATACGGCGACTCCGCGCAGGCCGAGACCATCCGCAAGATGGTCGTCGCCATGAGTCGCGACGTGCGCGTCCTCGTCGTCAAGCTCGCCGACCGCGTCCACAACGCCCGCACCTGGCGGTACGTGAAGACCTCCAGCGCCGTCAAGAAGGCGCACGAGACGCTCGACGTGTACGCGCCGCTCGCCAACAGGCTCGGCATGAACGCCATCAAGACGGAGCTCGAGGAGCTGAGCTTCAAGGTCATCTACCCGAAGATCTACAACGAGATCGTCGTGCTCGTGGCCCGCAGGGCCGGCCAGCGCGAGGTCTACCTCAAGCAGATCCTCGCCGAGATCAACGAGGACCTCGACGCCCAGCACATCAAGGCGTACGTGACCGGCCGCCCGAAGGACTACTTCTCCATCTACCAGAAGATGATCGTGCGCGGCCACGATTTCGCCAACATCTACGACCTGGTGGGCGTTCGCATCATCGTCGACTCCATCCAGGACTGCTATGCGGCGCTCGGCGCCGTGCACGCGCGATGGAACCCGGTGCCCGGCCGGTTCAAGGACTACATCGCCATGCCGAAGCTCAACATGTACCAGAGCCTGCACACCACCGTGGTGGGTCCCGGCGGCAAGCCCGTGGAGATCCAGATCCGCACGTGGGACATGCACCGCCGCGCCGAATTCGGCATCGCCGCGCACTGGAAGTACAAGGAGAACGGGCAGGCCGGACGTGCGCTGAGCTCGCCGGACAAGTCCGACCGCAAGCGCGAAGGCTCCGAGAACCAGGAGCTCAGCGAGGCCGACAACCTCAAATGGATCCAGCAGCTCGCCGACTGGACCAGCGAGACCCCGGACTCCAACGAGTTCCTCGGCTCCCTCAAGGAGGACCTCGGCTCCGCCGAAGTATACGTGTTCACCCCGAAGGGCAAGATCATCTCCCTGCCCGCGGCCGCCACGCCCATCGACTTCGCATACGCGGTGCACACCGAGGTGGGACACCGCACCATGGGCGCCCGCGTCAACGGACGGCTCGTGCCGCTCGACACCAAGCTCGACAACGGCGACACCGTGGAGATCCTCACCTCCAAATCCGACACCGCCGGCCCCTCGCGCGACTGGCTGAGCTTCGCGAAAAGCCCCAAGGCACGCAACAAGATCCGCCAATGGTTCTCCAAGGAACGCCGCTCCGAGGCCATCGAGGAGGGCCGTGACGAACTGACCCGCGCCATGCGCAAGCGCAGCCTGCCCATCAACACGCTGCTCACCCCCGAAGCGCTCATCGGCGTGGCCGACGAACTCAACTTCCCCAACGCGGACAGCCTGTTCGCCGCCATCGGCGACGGACAGATCTCCACCCAGAACGTCATCTCGCATCTCGTCAAGGACGCGGGCGCCGACGAAGTGGACGAGGAGATCGAACAGGAGGTCCTGCCGCTCAAGCCCGTCGAAAGCCGGCAGAAGGCGCACAGCTCCACCGGCGTGTCCGTCAAGGGCGTGGGCGACGTGTGGATCAAGCTCGCCCGCTGCTGCATGCCCGTGCCCGGCGACAAGATTATCGGCTTCATCACCCGCAACCAGGGCGTCTCCGTGCACCGCACCGACTGCCAGAACATGATCGAGCTGCAGCGCCGCCAGCCGGAACGCGTGGTCGAGGTGGAATGGACCAGCACCAAGGGCGTGTTCATGGTCAAGATCCAGGTGGAGGCGCTCGACCGCCGCAACCTGCTGTCCGACGTGACCCGCGTGCTCTCCGACCACGGCGTGAACATCATCTCCGGATCCATCTCCACCGGCTCCGACCGTGTGGCCACCAGCCAGTTCAGCTTCGAGATGGCCGATCCGCAGCACCTCAACACGCTGCTCGCCGCCGTGCGCAAGATCGACGGCGTGTTCGACGTGTACCGCATCACCGGCGCAAAGGACTCCGCCGAGCCGCGTCTGCGCAGGATGAAGTAGGTTCCGCCGAGTCCTGCGCCGGTCTTGCGCTGGTCTTGCGCCGGTCCTGCGCCGGTCTTGCGTCGGTCTTGCGCCGGTCTTGCGTCGGTCTCGAGCCGGTCTCGAGCCGGTCTCGAGCCGTCGGGTGGTTTGCACGCCCTATAAGCAACGTCGATTACCACACCGCGCGGTTCCCCTTCCCATGCCGCTATAGTGGCGTTTCGTCGGGGGACGGCACATGCCGTCCACCACGGAACGAATGAGAGAGGAACACATCATGCGCTTCACCAAGACCGCCGCGGCCGCGCTGGCCGCCGTCACCCTCGCCGCTTTCGGCCTCGCCGGATGCGGCAACACCTCCGGCGCCGCCAGCCAGGAGAACGACAAGACCATCACCGTGGCCGCCAGCCCCACCCCGCACGCCGAGATCCTCAACAAGGCCGTCAAGCCGCTGCTCGAGAAGGACGGCTACAAGCTCGAGGTCAAGGAGTTCACCGACTACGTGCAGCCGAACACCGCCACCGAGGATGGCGAGGTCGACGCCAACTACTTCCAGCACAAGCCCTACCTCGACAACTTCAACAAGGAGAAGGGCACCCACCTGGTGTCCGTCGAGACCGTCCACTTCGAGCCGTTCGGCCTGTACCCGGGCAAGACCAAGTCCCTCGACGCCCTCCAGGACGGTGCCGTCGTGGCCGTCCCGAACGACGCCACCAACGAGGCCCGCGCCCTCCTGCTCCTGCAGGACGCCGGCCTGATCAAGCTCAAGAACCCGGAGGACATCAACTCCACGCCGAAGGACATCACCTCCAACCCGAAGAACCTGCAGTTCAAGGAGCTCGAGGCAGCCGTCGTCCCGACCGTCATCAAGGACGTGGACATCGCCGCCCTCAACGGCAACTACGCCATCCAGGCCGGCTTCGACGTGACCAAGGACGCCCTGCAGATCGAGAAGGCCGACGGCCTCGCCGCCAAGACCTACGCGAACATCCTGGTCGTCAAGGAAGGCAACGAGAACACCGCCAAGACCAAGGAGCTCAAGAAGGCCCTCAACTCCAGCGAGGTGCGCGACTACATCAACGACACCTACAAGGGCGCCGTCGTCCCGGTCTTCTGATCCGGAAAGCCCACGGACGAGACATGCCATCCGATACAATGCCGCACGGCACGGGCGCACGCCCGACGTGCGGCATTGCCGTTTCCGGCATGCGGCCCGATTCCATGACAACCATACGGTAAGGAACACTCGATGATCCAATTCGAGCATATGAAGAAAAGCTACGGCGTTGGTGCGGACGCCCACGAGGTGCTGCACGACGTCGACTTCACCATCCACGACGGCGAGGTGTTCGGTATCCTCGGCTCCTCCGGCGCCGGCAAATCCACGCTGGTGCGCACCATCAACCTGCTGGAGCGCCCCACCGGCGGCCGCATCCTCATCGACGGCGTCGACATCACCAACGCCACCGGCAAGGAGCTCAAGGCCCTGCGCGCGAAGATCGGCATGATCTTCCAGAACTTCAACCTGTTCCAGCAGCGCACCGTGCTGCGCAACATCACGTTCCCGCTGGAGCTCGCGCACAAGCCGAAGGCGCAGCGCGTCGCGCGCGCCGAACGCCTCCTCAAGCTCGTCGGCCTCGAGGAGTACGGGGACCGCTATCCGAGCCAGCTCTCCGGCGGCCAGCAGCAGCGCGTCGCCATCGCGCGCGCCCTCGCCAACGAGCCGAAGATCATGCTGTGCGACGAGGCCACCAGCGCCCTCGACTCCACCACCACCGTGCAGATCCTTGACCTGCTGCGACGCATCAACCGCGAACTCGGCGTGACGCTCGTCATCATCACGCACTCCCTCTCCGTGGCGCGCAACATCTGCGACCGCGTCGCGATGATCGACGGCGGCGACATCGTCGAGATGGGCGAGACCGCGGAGCTGTTCGCCAACCCGAAGAGCGACATCCTCAAGACGCTCATCGCCAGCGCGGAGGAACAGAACGGACGTGAGGAAGACGAGAACGGGGAGGTGCGCTGACCATGGGATCGACCATCAGCCAATTCATCGCCGACTACGGCGAGCTGCTGCTCGAAGGCACGCGTGACACGCTCGTCATGACGGGCGTATCCACGCTGCTCGCCTACGTGATCGGCGTGCCGCTGGGCGTGCTGCTGACCATCACCGGCGAAGGCTCCATCCACCCGCAGAAGGCCGTCAACACCGTGCTCGGCTGGATCGTGAACATCGGACGTTCCATCCCGTTCATCATCCTGCTCGTCGCGATCATCCCGTTCACCCGCCTCATCGTCGGCACGTCGCTCGGCGTGGAAGGCGCCATGGTGCCGCTCGTCATCTCCGCGGCACCGTTCGTCGCCCGCATGGTAGAGCAGTCCCTCGCCGAAGTGGACGGCGGCCTCATCGAGGCGGCGCAGAGCTTCGGCGCGACCGGCTGGCAGATCGTCACCAAGGTGCTGCTCGTCGAAAGCCTGCCGTCCCTGGTGCGCGGCGCGGCCATCACGTTCATCAACCTGTTCGGATACTCCGCGATGGCCGGCACCGTCGGCGCCGGCGGCCTGGGCGACATCGCCATCCGCTACGGCTACCAGCGCTACGAGTACGACGTGATGATCGCCGCCGTGGTGCTGAGCGTCATCCTCGTGCAGATCATCCAATCGTTCGGCGACTGGTTCGCGCGACGCATCGACCATCACGCGCGCTGACCGGGACGGCCTATTCCGGGACGGGCCGATAGGCGGATGCTGTCCGGTCCGTGCCCCGTTTACGGATATCCGGTTCGATGGCCCGCGTCCCCTCCCGCACGTCGTGCGGGAGGGGACGCGGGCCATCGCCGTCTTGCGGCTTCGCCTCGCCGGTTCCGGCGGTGTGTCCGATGTGCGGCTGATGTGTGTCTGCCGTGCGGCGAACGGGATCGGGACGCGATGAGTGGCACCGGAACGAGGATGGGGGCTGTCGTTGAGTTCCGGCCCGTGCTTGGTTGGGCCGGAACGACGTGTGCGGGTGATTCCGCGTTCCGGGTTCTTGATTTGTGGTCCCGGAGTGAGAACGAGGGCCTCGGTTGCGTTCCGGACCAGGGACGGTTGGTCCGGAACGAGCATGAGGGGCGGTTTCGCGTTCCGGGTCCTCGATTCGTGACTCCGGAACGCTGTGAAGATGTGTTTCCGCGTTCCGGCCCATGCCCGGTTGGTCCGGAGTGATTGAAATGGGTGTTTCCGCGTTCCGGGTCCCAGGCTTTTGAACTGCATCCCGTGTTGCGTCCGATTCTGTAGGAACGGACGTTTCGTGGTGCTGGTCGGGCGTCCGTGCGTCCGATTCTGTAGGAACGGTTGTTTTGCCTGCGGATTGGGTCTGTGTTGTGCCCGATTCTATAGGAACGGACGTTTCGTGGTGCTGATCGGGCGTCCGTGCGTCCGATTCTGTAGGAACGGATGTTTCGCTCGGGGGTTGGGCGTGTGTTGCGTCCGATTCTGTAGAAACGGGCGCAACATGATGGGTGGCGCGACCGGTGCGCGACTGGTATACGCCCGGTACGTGGCGGTGCGCAGGTGGTGTGCAGGCGGTGCACGTGGAATAACCCGCCAACGCGCTGATGGCACAGCCCGGATGAGGCCCCGTTTCCTTACGCAACCCCGACTGATGGATCTCCAATCTCATCCGCCGTAACCTTGCTCGTAACCACGAGCCACGGTGGGTAACACGAACGGCCGCAAGTCGTAGGACTTGCGGCCGCTCAATACCAAGGAGACAGTACCATGAACTACGTCTCTTATGAGCGTGCAGCGTGGTCAGATGCTGCAGCTCAACTGCCAGAATACCACGCCGTGGCCGTCGCACCTTGTCGAGCCATCCGTGTTATTCCGCAACATCCGTGTCGCCGCGCAACGGCGAAACGCCCGCGCCTGGCATGCGTCGATGCGCCGACGCCGGGGCCATCGCCGTCTTGCGGCTATGACACACTCATGACCTATGAGCACTATCATCATGCACACCTCCGAAGGTGACATCACCATCAACCTGTTCGACGACAAGGCCCCGGAGACGGTCAAGAACTTCCTCGGCCTCGCCACCGGCGAGAAGGAGTGGACCGACCCGATGACCGGCCAGCCCTCCCACGAGCCGTTCTACGACGGTCTCACCTTCCACCGCATCATCAAGGACTTCATGATTCAGGGCGGCTGCCCGCTCGGCACCGGCACCGGCGGCCCCGGCTACGATTTCGACGACGAGATCGACCCGTCCCTGAAGTTCGACCACCCGTACCTGCTCGCCATGGCGAACGCCGGTCTGCGTCGCGGCATGGACGGCAAGGTCCACGGCACCAACGGCTCCCAGTTCTTCATCACCACCGTGCCCACCCCGTGGCTCGACGGCCACCACACCATCTTCGGCGAGGTCGCCGACGACGCCTCCAAGGCCGTGGTCGACAAGCTCGAGGCGCTGCCCACCGACCGTATGGACCGTCCTACCGAGCCGGCCGGCATCCTGTCCGTCGAAGTGGTCAAGTGACCCGATTCCGCACGCCGACGGCTTCGGCGGCGTGCTATGCGTGAGGCGGCCCTTCCCGATGGGGGAGGGCCGCCTCACACGTTTCCGCACGCGTTCCGATGCGTGCACGTCCGATGCGTACGCATCCGATGTCCGTCCGTCACGGCGTATCCGCCGTGCGTCCGCCCGCGTCCGTCACAGCACGCCGAAATGCTCGAGCGCGTGCAGCACGCCGTCATGGTCGACGTCGTCGGTGACGTAGTCGGCCGCGCGCTTCGGCTCCTCGGAGGCGTTGCCCATCGCCACGCCGATGCCGGCGAACGCGAGCATCGTCGTGTCGTTGCCGCCGTCGCCGAACGCCATGACTTGTTCGCGCGTCCAGCCGTAATGGCGCATGAACCGTTCGATGCCGCGCGGCTTGCCGCCGTCCGCCGGGATGAGGTCGACGAAGTTCGGATGCCACCGCACGCCCTGGATGTTGCGGCACAGGGAGACGATCTCCGCCTGCGTCGCCTCGTCCACGTACGGGCTGATCTGGAAGGTCTCGTGTTCGAGCGGGCGCGTGTGCGGGTCGTCCAGGTTCACCTTCGGCGCGGTCTTGCCGAGTTGGCGCCACGTCTCGCGCAATGCGTCGTTGATCCGGTTGAAGTATACGTAGTCCGATTCGCAGTAGTTCGCCACCACGTCCGGGTGCGCGTCCAGCCATGCGGTGATGGTGCGGATGTCGTCCATGTCGAGAGGCTGCTTCTCGAGGAAGCCGTGGTCGTCGCAGCAATACTGGCCGTTGAGGCCCACGATGCCGTCGAACGTGATCGGGATCGTGTCGAGCACGACGGTCATGTGGCTCGGCGCACGTCCCGAGCAGATGAACACCTTGACGCCCTTGGCCTGCAGCCGGCGCAGCGCGTCGATCGTCGAATCGGGGACGACATGCGTGACGAAGCTCGTCAACGTGCCGTCGATGTCGAAGAACACGCCTTTGATATCCGAACCTGCGACAGCCACGACGCACCTCCGTTTTCCATCGTCCATATGTCTGCCGCCTCCCAGTCTACAGGTCGGCGGACCGGGCCGGCGCATCCCCGATGCGCGGCGTACTGTAGGAGGCATGAGCGAACACATCGAAACCGATTCCAGCCTCATCGACATCCGCCACTACCTGCACGCCCACCCCGAACGCAGCTTCAAGGAGACCGACACCAGCATCTATCTGGCCGACCAGCTGCGCGCCCACGGCGTGGAGATCCTCGAGAACCCGTTGGAGACCGGCGTCGTCGGCCTCATCCGCGGCGAGGGCGGGCAGGGCCCGCGCGTCGCGCTGCGCGCCGACATCGACGGCCTGCCCATCGTGGAGGACACGGGGCTGCCGTTCGCATCCGTCAACCAGGGCGTCATGCACGGATGCGGCCACGACCTGCACATGACCGGTCTGCTCGGCGCCGCGTTCTGGCTGGCCGACCATCGCGACCGGTTCGCCGGATCCGTCAAGATCCTCTTCCAACCGAGCGAGGAGACCGGCCAGGGCGCCCGCGCGATGATCGAGGCGGGGCTGCTCGACGACGTGGACGCCATCATCGGCACGCACAACAACCCCAACTATGCGCCCGGCGAGATCGCGGTGGGCGTCGAGCCGATGATGGCCGGTTGCGTGCGCTTCCAGGTCACGCTCCACGCGGACGGCACGCACGCCGGATATCCGCACAAGGGCACCGGGCCCATCGAGGCGATGGCCGCCATGGTGCTCGAGCTGCAGACCATCGTCAGCCGGAACGTCAACGCGCTCCATCCGCTCGTTCTGTCCGTCACCGAGGTGCACGGCGGCCGCGTGTGGAACGTCGTGCCTGCGGAATCCGGCTTCCAGGGCACCGTGCGCTACTTCCACAAGGAGGACAGCCTGCTCGCCGAACGCCGGTTCAGGGCGATCGTCTCCCATACGGCCGAGGCGTTCGGCATCACGGCCGACGTGGAGTGGGACGACTTCCAGGACCCCGTCGTCTCCGACGCGCCGCTGGCGCGCGCCGTCGCCGAGGACGTGCGCGACTACGCGCGGCTCGAGCCGATCCGTCCCTCGATGGCGGGGGAGGACTTCTGCGAGTTCGCCGACGTGACGCGCTCCGTGTTCGCGTTCGTCGGCTCGAACGGCAAGGAGGGATGCGCCGACTGGCACAGCCCGCGTTTCGTGGGATTGGACGCGTCCATCCCCACGTTCGTGGAGTTCTACGTGAACGCCGCCCTGCGCGTCCTGGACGAACTGCGCTGAACCGCGCCAGACGCCGGGCGCACTACACTGGAGGACCATGACACAGATTCGTTTCGCACTCGCACAGATCGACACGTGCGTCGGCGCGCTCGACGCCAACGCGGACAAGGTGCTCGACTACTCCCGCAAGGCGGCCCGCGGCGACGCGCAGGTCGTCGTCTTCCCCGAAATGACCCTCACCGGATACCCGATCGAGGATCTCGCGCTGCGCCGCACCTTCCGTCAGGCCGCATGGGACAAGGCGAACGAACTGGCGTCCGCCCTCAAACACGACGGTCTCGGCGGACTGTACGTGGTCGTCGGTACCGTCGGCACGGACCATGCCACGGACAAGCCGTACAACCGCCTCGTCGTACTGCACGAGGGCGTCGTCTGGGCCGGCTACGACAAGCACTTCCTGCCCAACTACGGCGTCTTCGACGAATTCCGCATCTTCAAGGCAGGCGAACGCTCCGTCGTGCTCGACGTCGACGGCGTGCGCCTCGGCGTGGCCATCTGCGAGGACATCTGGCAGGACGGCGGCCCCGTGGCCGAACTCGCCGGACGCGACATCGACGCGCTCGTCACCATCAACGGCTCCCCGTACGAGGAAGGCAAGACCGACGTGCGCACCGAACTCGCACGTCGACGCGCCGCCGAGGTCGGCGCCCCGCTCCTCTACGTGAACCAGGTGGGCGGCCAGGACGACCTCGTCTTCGACGGCGGCAGCTTCGTGGTGGACGCCACGGGCGAACTGCTCGAACGCAGCCCCATGTTCATGGAGGACCTGTCCTACTGGACGCTGGACAGCGAGCACATCCACCAGGCGAAGACCACCATCGCCCCGGCGCCGGACCCGGACGAGGAGGTGTACACCGCCTGCGTGCTCGGCCTCAAGGACTACATGGCGAAGAACCGGTTCACCGGCGTCACGCTCGGCCTGTCCGGCGGCATCGACTCCGCGCTCGTGGCGGCGATGGCGGCGGACGCCGTCGGCGGCGGCAACGTGCACGGCATCTCCATGCCGTCCATGTACTCCTCCGACGGTTCCAAGGACGACGCCGCGGACCTCGCGGCGAACATCGGCGCCCACTACGACGTCCAGCCCATCGAACCGCTGTTCGACGCCTACCAGCGGCAGCTGCACCTCGACGGCGTGGCCGCCGAGAACCTGCAGGCGCGCATCCGCGGCGTCATCGTCATGGCCTACTCCAACTCCAAGGGGCTGCTCGCCGTGGCCACCGGCAACAAGTCCGAGCTCGCCTGCGGCTACTCCACGATCTACGGCGACGCGGTGGGCGGCTACGCGCCCATCAAGGACCTGCTCAAGACCCGCGTGTGGGAGCTCGCCCGCTGGCGCAACAAGGCGGCTGCCGCGGGCGTCGGCATCGGCGGCCTGAAGGTCGTCGGCAACGAGGAGGGCAACCCCGGCGTCCCGCTCAAGGACGGCGTGATGATCCCTGTCTCCTCCATCGAGAAGGCGCCGAGCGCCGAACTGCGCCCCGGACAGAAGGATTCCGATTCGCTGCCCGAATACGCGCTGCTGGACAAGGTGCTCGCCGCGTACATCGAGCACGCGCACGGACGCGCCGACCTGCTCGCCGACGGCTTCGACGAGGCGACGGTCGACACCGTGATGAGGCTCGTGGACCGGGCCGAATGGAAGCGCCGCCAGTATCCGCTCGGACCGAAGGTCACGGCGCTGGCGTTCGGACGCGACCGTCGCCTGCCCATCACCAACGCGTTCCGCGAATAGCCCGATCGAACAGGGCGGTCGCGGCCGGATGCCCGTTCCGGCCGCGGCCGCACTCATCAAGGAAGGGAAGGAAGCCGATCATGACCGACGGCAAGCAGTGGTATTTCAACATCCGCACGGGGGAGCCGGAGCTCGGCCCCCAATCGCCGATCGAGCAGCGCATGGGGCCGTACCGCAGCCGCGAGGACGCGCTCGACGCGTGGAAGATTTTCCAGGATCGGGAAACCCTGTGGAAGGAGCAGGACCGTCAGTGGAACCTGCGCTGGGGTGACGACGGACGCTGACGGCATCGTCCAGGGCGCCTTACGGGCCGTGTCAAGCGGTTCGCAAGGCGCCCTCGCCGTTTCCGGGCATATCCGCGGCGTTGCGGGAACGGCCGGTTGCGTTTGCGGGAACGTTTGCAGGCGTCTTGCTCCGGTAAGTCGTGTGAACGATAACGCAATGTGATATAGCTCACGCGCTTTTTGAACCTTTTGCCAGATACGTACAGCTAGACTTAAAACCAACGACGACGAAGGTGCGTCGGCAACAAGATACAACACCAAGGAGTGGAAATGACAGCTGTTGAATCTGCTGCACTGACCGCGGAAGAGCTCGACGCGAAGGCGTGGGCCGGCTTCGAGGGCGGCAACTGGCAGAAGGACATCGATGTCCGCGACTTCATCCAGAAGAACTACACCCCGTACACCGGCGACGAGAGCTTCCTCGCCCCGGCCACCGAGAAGACCAAGCACCTGTGGAAGTACCTCGACGACAACTACCTGGCCGTCGAGCGCAAGCAGCGCGTCTATGACGTGGACACCCACACCCCGGCTGGCATCGATGCCTTCCCGGCCGGCTACATCGACTCCCCGGAGGTCGACAACGTGATCGTCGGCCTGCAGACCGACGTCCCCTGCAAGCGCGCGATGATGCCGAACGGCGGCTGGCGCATGGTCGAGCAGGCCATCCGCGAGGCCGGCAAGGAGCCGGACCCGGAGATCAAGAAGATCTTCACCAAGTACCGCAAGACCCACAACGACGGTGTCTTCGGCGTGTACACCAAGCAGATCAAGGTGGCCCGCCACAACAAGATCCTCACCGGCCTGCCGGACGCCTACGGCCGCGGCCGCATCATCGGCGACTACCGCCGCGTGGCCCTGTACGGCGTGAACAAGCTCATCGCCTTCAAGAAGCGCGACAAGGACTCCGTGCCGTACCGCAACGACTTCACCGAGCCGGAGATCGAGCACTGGATCCGCTTCCGTGAGGAGCACGACGAGCAGATCAAGGCCCTCAAGCAGCTCATCAACCTCGGCAACGAGTATGGCCTCGACCTGACCCGTCCGGCCCAGACCGCCCAGGAGGCCGTGCAGTGGACCTACATGGGCTACCTCGCCTCCATCAAGTCCCAGGACGGTGCCGCCATGTCCTTCGGCCGCAACTCCGCGTTCCTCGACTGCTACATCGAGCGCGACCTCCAGGCCGGCAAGATCACCGAGACCGACGCCCAGGAGCTCATCGACAACATCGTCATGAAGCTGCGCATCGTCCGCTTCCTGCGCACCAAGGACTACGACGCCATCTTCTCCGGCGACCCCTACTGGGCGACCTGGTCCGACGCCGGCTTCGGCGACGACGGCCGTCCGCTGGTCACCAAGACCTCGTTCCGTCTGCTCAACACCCTGACCCTCGAGCACCTCGGACCCGGCCCGGAGCCGAACATCACCATCTTCTGGGATCCGAAGCTGCCGGAAGGCTACAAGCGCTTCTGCGCCAAGATCTCCATCGACACCTCCGCCATCCAGTACGAGTCCGACCGTGAGATCCGCGGCCACTGGGGCGACGACGCGGCCATCGCCTGCTGCGTCTCCCCGATGCGCGTCGGCAAGCAGATGCAGTTCTTCGCCGCCCGCGTGAACTCCGCCAAGGCGCTGCTGTACGCGATCAACGGCGGCCGCGACGAGATGACCGGCATGCAGGTCATCGACAAGGGCGTCATCGACCCGATCCTCCCGGAGGCCGACGGCACCCTGGACTACGAGAAGGTCAAGAACAACTACGAGAAGGCTCTCGAATGGCTGTCCGAGACCTACGTGATGGCGCTGAACATCATCCACTACATGCACGATAAGTACGCGTACGAGTCCATCGAGATGGCCCTGCACGACAAGGAGGTGTACCGCACCCTGGGTTGCGGCATGTCCGGTCTGTCCATCGCCGCCGACTCCCTCGCCGCGATCAAGTACGCCAAGGTGTACCCGATCACCAACGCCGAGGCCAAGACCCTCGAGGGCCACGAGTACGAGTACGTCGAGGGCGCCGACGACGACCTGGTCGTGGGCTACCGCACCGAGGGCGAGTTCCCGATCTACGGCAACGACGACGACCGCGCCGACGACATCGCCAAGTGGGTCGTCTCCACGGTCATGGGCCAGGTCAAGCGCCTGCCGGTCTACCGCGGCGCCGTCCCGACCCAGTCCATCCTGACGATCACCTCCAACGTGGAGTACGGCAAGAACACCGGTTCCTTCCCGTCCGGCCACAAGAAGGGCACCCCGTACGCCCCGGGCGCCAACCCGGAGAACGGCATGGACTCCCACGGCATGCTGCCGTCCATGTTCTCCGTCGGCAAGATCGACTACAACGACGCGCTCGACGGCATCTCGCTGACCAACACCATCACCCCTGATGGCCTCGGCCGCGACGAGCAGGAGCGCATCGGCAACCTCGTCGGCATCCTCGACGCCGGCAACGGCCACGGCCTCTACCACGCGAACATCAACGTGCTGCGCAAGGAGACCATGGAGGACGCCGTCGAGCACCCGGAGAAGTACCCGCACCTGACCGTGCGCGTCTCCGGCTACGCGGTGAACTTCGTCAAGCTCACCAAGGAGCAGCAGCTCGACGTGATCTCCCGCACCTTCCACCAGGGCGCCGTCACCGACTGATCTCCGTCGCAGACAGCGACCGCGTGAAGCGGTAGAACGATGATGAAGGGGTGGGATTCGTCCCACCCCTTCATCATGACCATCAACATACGACCAACATCCTTCCCTCGCATCACCAGGAACAGGAGGACGACGATGCCCGACACCCAGTTCCGCACCACCACGCGCCATATGCTGCGCGCATCCAAGACCTACGCCAAGCAGACCCTCATGGGCGGTCTGTCCGGCTTCGAATCGCCCATCGGGCTGGACCGACGGGACCGCATCGCCGCACTGCGGTCCGGCGACATCGGCTTCGTCCACTCGTGGGACATCAACACGTCCGTCGACGGACCGGGCACCCGTATGACCGTCTTCATGAGCGGCTGCCCGCTGCGCTGCCAGTACTGCCAGAACCCCGACACCTGGAAGATGCGCGACGGCAAGCCCGTCACGCTCGAGGCGATGATCAAGAAGGTCGACCGCTACAAGGACCTGTTCAAAGCCACGCGCGGCGGCATCACCTTCTCCGGCGGCGAATCGATGATGCAGCCCGCGTTCGTCTCCCGCGTGTTCCACGCCGCCAAGGAGATGGGCGTGCACACCTGCCTCGACACCTCCGGATTCCTCAACGAGAACTACACCGATGAGATGCTCGAGGACATCGACCTGTGCCTGCTCGACGTCAAATCCGGCGACGAGGAGACCTACCACAAGGTCACCGGCGGCGTGCTGCAGCCCACCATCGACTTCGGCCGGCGCATCTCCAAGGCCGGCAAGAAGATCTGGGTGCGGTTCGTGCTCGTGCCGGGCCTCACCGACGCCGAGGAGAACGTCGAGAACGTCGCCCGCATCTGCGAAAGCTTCGGCGACGCCGTCGAACACATCGACGTGCTCGGATTCCATCAGCTCGGACGCCCCAAGTGGCACGAGCTGCGCATCCCGTACCCGCTGGAGAACCAGAAGGGGCCGAACGCGGCGCTGCGCGAACGCGTCGTCAAACAGTTCGAATCGCACGGCTTCACCGTCTACTGACCGGCCTCCCGCGTGCCGATACCCCGAAACGGCGCGAACGCCCTTACGCTGGAGACATGGCCGACATTTACGCATTCCCCATAGGCGTGGAACCGCGGACGGCGGACGGCGTCGACTCCCGTACGCCGCTGCCGGAACGCCCCGACGGCGTGCCCGACGACGTCTGGAACGCCGTCGAATCGGTGCGCGTCATGGACCGGCTCGAGGACATGGAGTACCGGGAGATACCGGTGCCGCAGACCCTGGCGGACTACGGCATCGGCGTGTCGATGGAGACGCGGTCCGACAGGTCGCCCCACGCCTCGGGCTGGATCATGCTGCTGCACGCGAGGGAGCCCCGCGACGATTGGGGGTCGCGCTGGCGTTGCGTGGCCTTCGCCGCCATCCCGCTCGAGCCGAAGGAGAACACGTCGCTCGCGCCGGACATGTACTGGGACGACCTGTGCCGACGCATGGGGGGCGTCCGCCGCGACAGCATGGGAGGCACCGTCACCGTCACCCAGAACACGACGTTCGGCTCGCTCGGCGTGGACGATTCCGCAGGTTGCGAGATACGTGTATCCTTCACTCCGGTGACCGAGCCCGGAGGGATGTTCGACGCCGGCGCGACCGTCGGCGACTGGGCCCGGTTCATCAGGTCCACCATCCGTTTCGACGAGGATGACATTGTTGATTGAACGCAATCTGGAGCCACGCCTGCTCAACGAACCACGCGGGGGAGTGCCGGACGTCACCGACACCCGCGAAGGATACCGGGACGCCTGCGTGGCGCTCGCCTCGGCATCCGGCCCGCTGGCCGCGGACGCCGAACGCGCGTCCGGATTCCGCTACGGGCACGAGGATTGGCTCATCCAATTCAAACGCGGCGACTCCGGCATCATCCTGCTCGACCCGGTGGCGCTCACCAAGGCGGGCGTCAGCTGGCATACGTTCAACACGGCCGTGGGCGATGCCGAATGGATCATCCACGACGCGATGATGGACCTGCCCGGCTTCATCGACATCGGATTGACGCCGAAGCGCCTCTTCGACACCGAGATGGCCGCTCGCCTGCTCGGACTGCACCGGTTCGGCCTCGCCGCCGTCACCGAACACTATCTCGGGCTCGTCCTCGCCAAGGAGCATTCCGCGGCCGACTGGTCGTATCGCCCGCTACCGCGCGATTGGCGCAACTACGCCGCGCTCGACGTCGAGGAGCTCATCGAACTCGAGGAACTCATGCGCGCCGACCTCAGGCGGGCCGGCAAGGAGGAATGGGCCGAGGAGGAGTTCGCGCACATCCTCGCCGAAGGCACGTCAGGCAGGCCTCGCCACGAGCATCCGGTGCCATGGCTGCGCATCTCCCACATCACCGAGATCATCCGCGACCCGCGCGCCCTCGCCGTCGCACGCGCCCTGTGGACGAAGCGCGACGAGCTGGCCCGCCGCTACGACATCTCCCCGCCCCTGCTGCTCGAGGACTCGTCGATCATCGAGGCGGCGAAGCGCAAGCCGCGCAACGCGCGCGAGTTCCGCGCCGTGCGCTGCCTCAACGAGCGCGTGCGCATGCACACCGGCAGCGAGCAGGACAAGATGTTCGAACGCTACGCGCCCATCCAGCGCTCGGTGAAGCCGTCCCTGTGGAAGACCGTCATCCAGGAGGCGCTCGCACTGCCCGCATCCGAACTGCCGTCGACGCCCGGCGGCCGCGACCCCAAGGACGGTCCCGCCGCCAACGCGCCCCGCTCGAACAAGCAGTGGGAGCGGCACCCGGAGCGGATGGAGCGCCTCAAGCGCGTGCGGAGCGTGGTTAACCAGATCGCCGAGGACACGCGCACCCCGGTGGAGATCATCGTCAACCCCCAGATCATCCGCAACCTGTGCTGGACGGACGAGCCGGAGACGCGCGACGTGGCGGAGTTCCTCACGGAGCAGGGTGCACGGCGCTGGCAGGTGCGGCTCATTGCAGCGTCCGTGGAACGCGTTATACTGTGACGGTTGCCTTCGGGCAGATATAAGAACACAACGACTTTTCAGGAGCGTTTAGCGTGAAGATCAGCGTTCGTAACCTCGAACCCACCAAGGTGAAGCTCACCATCACCGTCGAGCCGGAGGAGTTCGACCCGTACCTCGATGCCGCCCGCAAGGACATCGCCAAGCAGGTGAACGTGCCGGGCTTCCGCAAGGGCCACGTTCCGGGCAAGCTCATCGACCAGCGTTTCGGCTTCGGCGCCGTCGCCGGCGAGGCCGTCAACGAAGGCGTGCCGGAGCTGTACTCCAAGGCCCTCGAGGAGAAGAAGATCCACCCGATGGCCCAGCCGGAGTTCGACGTCGTGGACGTGCCGGAATCCGCCAAGGACGAGAAGAAGCTCAAGTTCACCGCCACCGTGGAGCGTCGCCCCGACATCGAACTGCCGGAGATCGAAGGCATGGAGATCGCCATCGCCGCACCGGAGGTCACCGATGAAGACGTCGACAAGCGCCTCGAGACCCTGCGCCAGCGCTTCGGCACCCTCGTGGGCGTCGACCGTCCGGCCGCCAAGGGCGACTACGCGAACATCGACCTGTCCGCCGAGATCGACGGCGAGGTCGTCGACTCCCAGGAGGGCGTGAGCTACGAGCTCGGCTCCAACACCATGCTCGACGGTCTGGATGAGGCCCTCGAAGGCCTGTCCGCCGGCGAGGAGACCACCTTCGAAGGCACGCTGGAGGCCGGCGAGCACGAGGGTCAGAAGGCCACCGTGAAGGTGAAGGTCAACTCCGTGAAGGCCGAGGAGCTCCCGGAGCTCAACGACGACTTCGCCCAGGAGGCCTCCGAGTTCGACACCCTCGACGAGCTCAAGGCCGACATCCGCAAGGCCGCCGGCGAGGACGCCAAGGGCCGTCAGGCCACCGAGGCCCGCGACGCCTTCCTGGCCAAGCTGGCCGAAGGCCTCGAGATCCCGGTGCCGAAGGGCGTGAAGGCCGCTGCCGTCGAGGAGCACCTCAAGGGCCTGACCCCGGATCCGGAGAAGGCCACCGACGAGCAGAAGCAGCAGGCCGAGGAGGGCGCCGAGAAGGAGCTCAAGGACCAGATCCTGCTCGACACCCTCGCCGAGAAGATGGACGTCCAGGTCTCCCAGGCCGACGTGTTCAACTTCCTCGCCTCCATCGCCCAGCAGTACGGCATGGACCCGAACGCCTTCATCCAGGCCATCATCAAGAACGGCCAGCTCGGCTCCGCCGTGCAGGAGGTCGGTCGTTCCAAGGGCCTGCTCGCCGGCATGCGCGCCGTCAAGTTCACCGCCAACGGTGAAGAGGTCGACCTGTCCGCCTTCCTCGGCGAGGCCGCCGAAGACGAAGAGGCCGAGTCCGTCGAGGCCGCTTCCGCCGCCGCCGCCGTGGCCGACGAGCTGTCCGCCAAGGACGGCGAGTGAGCCCAGCCGCGCAGTAGCGTGATGTGATGCACGGAGGCTTGGAACCCTTGGGTTCCAAGCCTCCGTTTCGTTATGCGGCGACGCCGCGTGGACCGTGGCCGCCCATCGCCGGGGCGGTTTATCGGTATGGTTTCGGTCGGACCAACTGCAGATGGTTTCGGATGGCTTCGGATGGGGAGGGAACAATGACGGTGTGGAAAGACGTCCGTGTCAACCGGATGCTGTGGCTCGTCGCCGCGACGCTCGTGCTGGGCTCGCTGATCGGCGCGGGAGCCGGCCTGCTCACGCTGCTGCTGTACGGCGTCGAGCATGTGATGCTCGGGTACGTGGAGGGTGCCGGCGCGCCCGGTCCGTTCGCCGTGCCGGCCGTGCGTCGCGCCGTCTCCGTGACCGTCGGCCTGTCGCTCGCGGGTCTTGCCTGGTGGCTGTTGCGCACGAAAACGACGAAGGTGCCGTCCGTGAAGAAAGCGGTCGCGGGGGAGCGGATGCCCTGGTGGCAGACCGTCGTGCACGTCGTGCTCCAGATCTTCATCGTCGGTTCCGGCGCGTCCATCGGCCGTGAGGTCGCGCCGCGCGAACTCGGCGCGATGCTCGCCCAACGTTTCTGCGATCTGTTCCATATCGGCCATGAGGGCGACGCCGCAGGGCTCGCCGACCGCCGCATGGTCGTCGCCGTCGCCGCCGGCGCCGGCCTGGGCGGCGTCTACGATGCGCCGCTCGCCGGCATGTTCTTCGCCGTGGAGATCCTGCTCGCCGATGTGACGCTCGAGAAGGTCGGGTTCGCGTTGGGCATGTCCGCCACGGCCGCGTACGTCGCCTCGCTCGTCAAGGGGCGTCACACGTTCTACGCCGTCGCCGGCATGACCGCCGACTATACGCCGAGCCTCATGCTGTTCGCCCTGCTGTGCGGAGTTGCATGCGGTGCGGCCGGCGCGTTGTTCCGTAAGGGTTCCTCGTGGGCGACCGCGCACCAGCCGAAGGGTGCGGCGCTCCTGTGGCAGATGCCGCTCGCCGGTTTCGTCACCGGCCTGATCGCCGTGTTCGCGCCGCAGGTGATGGGCAACGGCCGCGCCGCCGCCCAGCTCGCCTTCGACGGCATGGCCGGCTCCGCCGGTACCGTGGGATCCGCTCAGGTCTGGTCGCTCGTGGGGCTGCTGGCGGTCACGTTCCTTGTGAAGGCCGCGACGACGCTCGCCACCATCCGTTCCGGCGCGTCCGGCGGCGTGCTCCAGCCCGGCATCGCGCTCGGCGCCGCGTTGGGCGCGACGCTCGGCATCCTCTGGTCGTTCGCGTTCCCCGGCGATCCGGTGGGCGTGTGCGCGCTCATCGGCGCCGCCGCGCTGCTCTCCGCCTCCCAGCAGGCGCCGCTCATGGCCATGTGCCTCGTCATGGAGCTCACCGAAGCCCCCATCACGCTCTTCGTTCCCGTCGGATTGGCCGTCGCCGTTTCGGCCGTCCTGTCGCACCGACTGCTGGACAGGAGTGTTTCGTCGCGCCGATGAACGGCAAACGGTACAGTGGGAGCAGCATGTGAAAGAATCCGGAAAGGAGTTGGATGATTACCGGGGCTGTGAAGAACAAGGTCGATGACATCTGGCAGCGCATGTGGGAGGGCGGTATCACCAATCCGCTCGAGGTGATCAGCCAGCTCACCTACCTCATGTTCATGAAGTCGCTTGACGACAAGCAGCTCGAAGCCGAGCAGATGGCGCAGCTCACCGGTATTCCCGTCGGCAAGCTCACGTTCCCGGATACGCCCGAAGGCCAGCGTCTGCGCTGGCATAATTTCAAGAACGAACCGGCCGAGCAGATGTTCGCGACCGTCGGTCAGCATGTGTTCCCATTCCTGAAGACCCTGCACACGGGCAACGCGTTCGCCGAGAGTATGGAGGATGCTTCGTTCGGCTTCAACAAGCCAAAGACACTCGAACGTGCGGTCGCCGGCATTGATGACCTGCTGACGAACTACGTCAAGGACCAGGATGATCTGGGTGACCTGTACGAATACATGCTGAGCAAGCTCAACACGGCCGGTGCGAACGGCCAGTTCCGCACGCCCAAGCATATTCGCGACCTCATGGTCGGTCTCCTTGACCCGAAGCCCGGCCAGATGATTGGCGACCCGGCGTGCGGCACCGCGGGATTCCTGATTTCCGCGGCCGAATGGATTCGCCGCACCTATGGCGACACGATGAGCGCCGACCAGTGGAACCTGTTCGAAGGCGAGCAATTCACCGGCTTCGACACCGACCAGACAATGGTACGCATCGCTGCAATGAACATGCTGCTGCACGGCGTCGAACACCCCGACATCCGCAATCAAGACAGCCTGTCAAGGTTGAACACGATCCGCAGCAGGTTCGACGTGATTCTCGCCAACCCGCCGTTCACCGGTTCCGTGGATGTCGAAGACATCGACGACTCGCTTAAAGCCATTGTGGAAACCAAACAGACCGAACTGCTGTTCGTGGCTTTGTTCCTGCGCATGTTGAAGCTCGGCGGCCGCTGCGCGTGCATCGTGCCCAACGGCGTGCTATTCCGCTCCAACGCAAAGGCGTATCGTGAACTGCGCCGCGAACTGGTGGACCATCAGCGTCTCGAGGCGATCATCTACATGCCGTCCGGCGTGTTCAAACCGTATTCGGGAGTGAACACCGCGATCCTCGTGTTCACCAAAACCGATGCGCCGAACAGCACCGACAGGGTCTGGCTGTACAACATGGAACACGACGGCTACACGCTCGACGACAAACGTGACGAGGACCCGACGCACAACGACATCCCCGACATCCTCGCACGTTGGAAGGATCTCGAGTCCGAAGGCGCTCGCGAGCGCACCGAGCAGAGCTTTATGGTGACGCGCGACGACATCGCCGCCAACGACTACGACTTCAGCTTCAACAAGTACGTCAAGGTCGAATACGAGCGCAAGGAATACCCGCCGACGAGACAGCTCATGGCCGAATTGCGCGGCTTGAACGCCAAGTTCGTGGACGGCCTCGACGCCCTCGACGCCATGCTTACCAAGGATGGTGAGTGATGGGGGAGCGGAAGTTGATGACTCTTCAGGACGTTGCGACATGGGGCAGTGGCGGTACTCCTAAGCGCGGCATGTCAGGATACTTTGGCGAAGGTGTGCCTTGGCTGTCGGTCTCTGATTTGAATGATGACATTGTCATGGACGCGAAGGAATCGTTGACGGCATCCGGCATTGATAACAGCTCTGCAAAAGTGGTGCCGGCTGGAACGGTTCTGATTGCGATGTACGCTTCCATCGGGAAACTGGGAATCGCTGGACGTGAATGCTGCACATCACAGGCGATCGCTTTTGCGAAACCGAAAACAGAGATCATTGATCGCTGGTATTTGTTTCACTATCTTCGTTCACAACGACAGCAGTTCAAAGAATCCAGCAATACCGGGACCCAACCCAATATCAGTCAGAAAATTCTCAAGGCATGGCCCATCGTTGTTCCTGATATGCAGGAACAGAAGGAGATTGTACGGAAGCTGAGCGCTGTTCAGGAACAGATCAAAGTTGCCGAGCAGATGCTCGCCAAAGCTGACGAACTCATCCAATCCCGCTTCATCGAGATGTTCGGTGATCCATCCGAGAACCCTCATAGAGCGTCGGTTGTCAATCTTGGCGATGTTTTGTCGGTGCAGCCGTCGAATGGGTTGTATAAACCTCAGAAAGACTATGTGACTGACGGTTCGGGAATCCCGATTGTCCGAATTGATTCTTTCCGTCGTGAAGGTCCTGATTATGGTTCTTTGAAACGTCTTGTCTGTAATACTGCGGAGGTTAAGCGATATGGACTTCAGGAACGGGACATCGTTATTAATCGGGTGAACAGCGTCGGTTACATGGGGAAGACGATGCTAGTTAAGAACATGCCTGAGACGGTTGTTTTTGAATCTAATATGATGCGACTGCATGCTGATAAGAGTCGAATGCTGCCGGAGTTTCTGTGTGCGCAGATGACGTCTGAATATTCGAAAGAGTATTTTGAAAACCATGCAAAACGAGCTATCGGACAGGCAAGTATCAATCAAAAAGATGTTAAGGGATTGCCTGTTCTAGTACCGTCTCTTTCGGCGCAGACGGAATATATCGAGTTCGTCGCGTCGGTGGAATCCCTCAAAACCACCATTCGCCAACAGCTCGATCGGCTGAACACCCTCTACGCCAGCCTCACCCAACGCTACTTCGCCTAAAACAGACTGTCCTTACGGTCAGCTTCGTTCGTAGAGCGCGTCGAGAATCGGATACAGTCGTTCGGCGAATCGAGGCAGTCCGCATCGTTGGAGCATGTGTGCGTAATCCTCCGGTGTCTGCGGATACGCCTTGTAGCTGATGAGCGCCGCATAACATACCTGTGCAACCCGTCCGGGATCGAGGTCGAGCACGTCCAGCAGAAAATCATCCGGGTGTTTGACCTCGATATGCAGAGGAGCGGTAGATGTATCCGGAAAATCCTTGAGATTGAACGTCACCAATGTCTGTGCAGGTGAGTGATCGGCGGCTGCAAGCACATGGCGGTCCTTGGCGTCGCAGGTCATAATGGGGATCAGACTGTCGAAGCCGGTAACGAGCGCGTCGGGGAAGGCAGACTCCATTGCCCGGATGCGTCGATTCGCCCTATCCTTTCCGATGCGCGGCGAAAGATTCCTATAGAGCTCCGTGAGTACAGTTTCCGACCAATAGGGCGTGAAAAACCGTTCTTCGGCGAGACGAAGCACCAAATCGTTGACGATCTCGCCGAAGAGGCTGCACGTGTCGAAAAATACGGGGAAACTCATGAATCGCCTTTCACGCCGGTCTAGTGATGCCGTCAGGGGATCAGAGGGTTGTCTAGAGTCTCCCTCGGGTCTTCGTCGGCGGCGAGCTCATCGAACATGCCGACATTGTCGTGATGCCGGACATTCATGTATTCCTGCAGGTCGGCGAGCAGCACGCGACGGTGGCGGCCGACCTTTTCGAACGGGATCACGCCGTCCTCCAACAACTTCACCAGCGTAGGGCGTGAGACACCGAGGAAATCGGCTGCATCCTGTGTGGTGAGCATTGTGTCATACGGGGCCACGAACACGGCTCGACCGCGAGCTAATTGATCGGCGACCTGCATCAGCACATCCGCCAGCTCCGGTGTGAGCGGTCGTGCCGGAGAGCCGGGCACCTTAAGCGTCGCGACAGGGAAATCCGGCTGGTCGGACATGTCGTCAAACACGGCGTCGGAAGTCTCCCTTGTGCCCTGTGCGATATGGGACAGGGCTTCCTTGATATCCATAAGCCGACGGCGATCCTCCGCGTTGGGCATATACGTTGTGGCATCGCTGGCAAGACTGCGTGTTCCCATGATGGACCTCCTTCTCAGCTGTAATGGCAATCATGCAATGCCATATCAGCATACCAATAAACGAAATATTCGAAAACTCTTACGTGTTGGCTGGTGTCGATCGATAAGGACGAATCGTCGAACGTAATGATTCCGCACGTTGTACGATAGCGTTGGATAGGCGACGATGGATGCCGTGACGTGGCGCATAAGGGAGGCTGATATGGCCAACTTCTCGTTTCTGCAAGGCCAGGATGACTATGTGATGTTCGCCGACGCCTGCCTGGAGGCGGAACGGGCGCTCTCGCTGTCACCGACCATCAGCGCGCTCGCTGCACGACGCGCGTTCGAACTCGCCGTCAAATGGGTGTACGCCGCCGACGACACCATCAAGCCGCCATACAAAGACAACCTGCAATCCCTTGTCCACGAACCCACCTTCCGCGCGGCGCTCGCCGACAATCACCTGTGGGAATCCCTGCAATACGTCATCAAAGCCGGCAACATGGCCGCCCATCGCAACGCGCAGCTCAAAGGCGAAGACGCGATGTTCTCATTGCGTATCCTCTTCGCGTTCATCCAATGGATCGACTACTGCTACGGGCGCCATTATGTCAAGCGCATCTTCGACCCCAAACAAGTACCGGCTGTCAGTCGCGTGCTCGCCGCCAAAGCGCGCAAAGTGCAGGAGGATGCCGCCCGCAAGGAATACGAGGCGCAAATCGGCGAGCAAACCAAGCAGATCGCCGAACTCGAAGCGCAAATACGTGCGCTCAGCGGCCAACTCGCCGAACGCAAGGCGGAACAGCCGCCCATGCCGCAGACGCCCGCCGACGAACTGAGCGAAGCGGAAACCCGCCGCCGCTTCATCGACCTCGACCTGCAACTGGTCGGCTGGAATATGGGACGCGACGTCATCGCCGAATATCCCGTTACCGGCATGGAAGGCAACACCGGCCAAAAAGGCTACGTCGACTATCTGCTCAATGGGCGCGATGGCAGACCACTGGCCATCATCGAAGCCAAACGCACCGCCTACGATCCGGCCAAAGGCCTCCAACAAGCACGCCTGTACGCCGACTGCCTCGAACGCCAATTCGGCTATCGGCCGCTCGTTTTCCTTTCCAACGGATATCAAACCTACTTCGTCGACGACGATCACGGCTCCTACCGTCAAGTCGGCGAAGTCTTCGCGCAGGACGACCTGCAGCGCATCATCAACCGCCGCCGCAGTGCTGTCGACCCGGCCAGTGTGCCCGTCAACCGTGATGTCGCCGGCGGCAACGGACGTTACTATCAGCTTGAAGCCATTCAAGCCGTGTGCGACAACCTCAACCAAGGGCAGCGACGCAGCCTGCTCGTCATGGCCACCGGCACCGGCAAAACCCGTGTGTCCGCAGCGCTCACCGACGTGCTCATGCGCGCCGGGCTGGTCAAGAACGTGCTGTTCCTCGCCGACCGCATCGAACTCGTCAGCCAGGCAAAAAGCGCGTACGGCGAATACTATCCAAACTGGTCGCTCTGCAATCTGTGTGACAACAAACACGACACCGATGCGCGCGTCGTCTTCTCCACCTATCAGACCATGATCAACGCCATCGACGCGGAAACCGGCACCGACGACAAACCGGTCTTCTCCGCCGGGCACTTCGATCTCATCATCGTCGACGAAGCACACCGGTCGATCTTCAAGAAATACAAAGTCATCTTCGACCATTTCGACGCGCTCATGGTGGGACTCACCGCCACGCCGCGCAACGAAGTAGACCGCAACACGTACGACTTCTTCCAAGTGCAACACGGCGTACCCACCTACGTATACGAATACGCGCAAGCGCTCAACGACAACGTGCTCGTACCGTTCGTCAACGTCGAAGCGAAAACCAGATTCGTGGACGAAGGCATCACCTACGACGACCTCTCCGACGAGGACAAGGAACGTTACGAGGAGGACTTCGGCGACCCCGACCTTGATGATGAGAATGACGATGGTGATGTGCCCGAACATATTGACGCAGCCGCAATCAACACGTATGTGATGAACCCCGCCACTGTAGACACCGTGTTGGAAGATCTGCACGATAATGGCATAAAAACCAACGGTGGCGAACGGCTCGGCAAAACCATCATCTTCGCCGCCAATCAAGCGCACGCGCGATACATCGTCGAACGCTACGCGGCACGCTATCCCAAAGAAGCGGCGCACGGTTTCATCAAAACCGTACTGCACAGCGACGATTACGCGCACAGCATCATCGCCGAATTCAAACGCAAACCACTGCCGGTAATCACCGTATCGGTCGACATGATGGACACCGGTGTTGACGTACCCGACATCGTCAACCTCGTGTTCTTCAAAACAGTACGTTCCAAAATCAAATTCTGGCAGATGATCGGCCGTGGAACCCGCTTGAGCGCGGACCTCGACTGCGTAGACAATATTGACGGCGAATACGTTGGCAAACGTCGATTCAAAATTTTCGATTATTGCGGCAACTTCGCATTCTTCCGTGAACAAACCAATCCCGTTGAAGACAAACCCTCCGCATCGGTGAGTGAACGCGTATTCGCACGCAAAGCACAGCTCATCCAAGCATTCCAAACTGGTGAATACGCGAGCGATTCGCATATTACGCAATGGCGAGATGCGCTTATTCAAGACCTGTGCGGGCAAATCAATTCATGGGATACCACCAAAGTCGCAGTGCGAGCCAAACGCGAATACGTGGAACGCTACCGCAAGCCGAACGCATTTGCCGCCCTCAATGAGCTGCAGGTGCGCGAACTCATGCGCGAGCTCGCACCACTGGCACACTATGACGAAACAGACGTGGCCGCATTGCGATTCGACGCACTCATGTACGCGCTGATGGTCGAAAGCGCAGCCGGCCGCTCCACTGCGGCGTACGCGACGAAAATCCGCTCAATCGCCACACGATTGCATGAGCGCATGACCATTCCACAAGTGAGTGAACAACGCGAACTCATCAACGCGATCGTCGACGACGAACAGTATCTGAGTGCTATGCCGGTTGGCGAACTCGAACAGATCCGCCTACGTTTGCGCGGACTGATCCGATTCCTCGCGGATGCGGGTAACCGACGAGTAATCATCACCGATCTGGCTGATCCGCTCATCGAACGCAGCGAAAATGAGCCGTTCGACATCACCGAACACTACGAAGATTACAAACTCAAAGTCAACCGGTACATCAACGAGCATGGAGATGACCCCGTCATCTACAAGATTCGGCACAACCAGCCGGTGAACGCTGACGATTACAGCGAGCTCGAACGTATCCTCGTCGAACTGCTCGGCACGAAAGAGCAGTATCAGGCCGCTTACGGCAACACGCCGTTCGGTCTGCTCGTACGCCGTATCGGCAGACTGGACCACACGGCCGCGATGGAAGCGTTCGCGTCGTTCATCAACACGCATACGCTCAATCAGGCGCAAATCAGCTTCCTGCATATGATCGTCGAATACATCGAACGCAACGGATACCTGGAAGCGGAGCAACTCGCCAAACCGCCATTCGACAGGCCGCGGCCGATATTCAAACTGTTCGACACCGCTCAGGCGATGGATCTGATCATGTGCATCCGCAAGGTCGAGGCCAATGCTCTGAAGCCGGAGGGAGACTGAGCGTGCACGAGTACGCGTCGAGCCGAAAGCGGGCGGAAACGCGCCCTCCGTCGCTTGAAGGCGGTAGGCTTGAACACTGTCTATGACAGTATTCGAAATGGAGAACAAGGTGAGCGACACTCTTGCAACCCTCCCGGCCATGGCGGGCGAGGACGCGCCGGCCGGATTCGCCGATCCGATCTTCAACCGGCTCCTCAAGGACCGCATCATCTGGATGGGCGAGGAGGTCAAGGACGACATGGCCAACCGCATCTGCGCGCAGATGCTCATGCTGGCCGCGGAGGACCCGAAGAAGGACATCTGGCTGTACATCAACTCGCCGGGCGGTTCCATCACCGCCGGCATGGCCATCTACGACACCATGCAGCTCATCGAGCCCGACGTGGCGACCGTGGGCCTCGGCATGTGCGCCTCCATGGGCCAGTTCCTGCTGAGCTCCGGCACCAAGGGCAAGCGCTTCCTGACCTCGCACGCCCGCGTGCTCATGCACCAGCCCTCCGGCGGCATCGGCGGCACCACCACCGATGTGCGCATCAACGCCGAGCTCATCATGGACATGAAGAAGACCATGAGCGAGCTCACCGCCGAACAGACCGGCCACACGGTCGAGGAGATCTACCGCGACAACGAGTACGACCACTGGTTCACCGCCACCGAGGCGCTGGAGTACGGGTTCGTGGACAAGATCATCACCACGCACGATTCGATGACGAAGGGAGAGTGAGCAGCATGGCAAGTGAGGAAGCGAAGTTCGCCGCCCGCGCCGACCGTCTGGCCGGCCCCGCCGGCGTCGTCGGCTTCATGCCGGCCGCGCGCCGCGAAGCCGCGTTCAACCCGCAGAACCGTTACATCCTGCCGCAGTTCGAGGAGAAGACCCCGTACGGCTTCAAGAGGCAGGACCCGTACACGCGCCTGTTCGAGGACCGCATCATCTTCATGGGCGTGCAGGTGGACGACACCTCCGCCGACGACATCATGGCCCAGCTGCTCGTGCTGGAATCCCAGGACCCGAACCGCGACGTGATGATGTACATCAACTCGCCGGGCGGCTCGATGACCGCCATGACCGCGATCTACGACACCATGCAGTACATCAAGCCCGACGTGCAGACCGTGTGCCTCGGCCAGGCCGCCTCCGCCGCGGCCATTCTGCTGGCCGCCGGCACTAAGGGCAAGCGCCTCATGCTGCCGAACGCCCGCGTGCTCATCCACCAGCCGGCCATCGACCAGGGCTTCGGCAAGGCCACGGAGATCGAGATCCAGGCGCGCGAGATGCTGCGCATGCGCGAATGGCTCGAGAAGACGCTCGCCAAGCACACCGGCCAGTCCCAGGAGAAGATCGCCAAGGACATCGAGGTCGACACGTTCCTCACGGCGAGCGAAGCCAAGGAGTACGGCATCGTCGACGAGGTGCTCGAGCACCGCCAGTAGGCGATCGGCCGAACGCGGAAACCCTCATGGCGCTACCCCCGGATCGGACGATCCGGGGGTACGCTTATCCAAAGGGCCGTGACGCGCGGTCCGAAGAACAGGACATCGCGGCAAGGAGGAAGCATGGGGCGTGTGGTGAGCTACGGCGACGACGTGCCGGTCTGCACCTTCTGCGGCAAGACCGAACATCAGGTGCGCAAGCTCGTCACCGGCCAGGGCGCCGCCATCTGCGACGAATGCATCGAACTGTGCGTCGGCATCATCTCCGAGGAACGACGCAAGGACGCCGCGGCCAACAC
This sequence comes from Bifidobacterium saguinibicoloris, assembly GCF_019331725.1. GTDB lineage: Bacteria > Actinomycetota > Actinomycetes > Actinomycetales > Bifidobacteriaceae > Bifidobacterium > Bifidobacterium saguinibicoloris. The sequence continues at coordinate 333,352 of NZ_JAHBBF010000001.1, read as the reverse complement.
GCTCGCACTGCCCACGCCCATGCGTATCAACGAATACCTCGACCGTTTCGTCGTAGGCCAGCAGGCCGCCAAACGGGCGTTGTCCGTCGCCGTATACAACCACTACAAGCGCGTCAACATGGAACTCGAGGAGCAGTCTACGCAACTCGAGCGGACGCACCGGCGCGCCCTCGGCGGACGGCGCCGCGACCCGCTCGCCGGCGTCGAAGTCGCCAAATCGAACATCCTGCTCATGGGGCCGACCGGAGTCGGCAAGACGTACCTCGCCCAGACGCTCGCATCGGTCATGCACGTGCCGTTCGTCATCACCGACGCGACCACCCTCACCGAAGCCGGGTACGTCGGCGACGACGTCGAAACCGTGCTGCAGCGTCTCCTCCAGGCGGCCGACGGCGACGTGTCCAAAGCGGAGCACGGCATCGTCTACATCGACGAAATCGACAAGATCGCCCGCAAAAGCGGGGAGAACACGTCCATCACACGCGACGTGTCCGGCGAAGGCGTCCAACAGGCGCTCCTCAAGATCCTCGAAGGGACCATCGCCAGCGTTCCGGCCGAAGGCACACGCAAGCACCGCGACCAGGAGACCATCCAGATCGACACGCGCGGCATCCTCTTCATCTGCGGCGGCGCCTTCGTGGGGCTCCCGGACATCATCAGGACGAGGCTCGGCGCGCGCGAAAGCGGCTTTGGCGCCGCCTGGCGCGAGCATCCGATTCCGGAGAACGAACTGCTCGAACACGTCACCGCCGACGACCTGGCGGAATTCGGGCTGCTCCCCGAATTCATCGGACGCCTCCCCGTGATCAGCGTGCTCGACGAACTGGACGGGCAGGACCTCGAACGGATCCTCACCGAACCCAACAACGCGCTCGTCAAACAGTACATGAAGCTGTTCGCCATGGACGGCGTCGACCTGGTCTTCACCAAGGAGGCGGTCCACCAGATCGCCGCCACCGCGATACGGCAGGGGACCGGCGCGCGCGGACTGCGCACCATCATCGAACGCACCCTGCAGGACACCATGTTCCGGCTGCCCAGCATGCCGGACGTCAAGCAGGTGATCGTCGACAGGGCCTCCGTCACCGGCGAGGGCGCACCGAAGCTCGTGACGGACGGGACGGCCGCCGCGGAGCCGCGCCGTCGGCGTGCGGCGTGACGCGACATGACGTCATATGGCGGCACACGGCGAGGCACGGCGCGACACGCCGACTTGCATAACAAAAAACAATGGGTAATATAACTCGAGTTGCTTGAAGCAACATGCGCCGGTAGCCCAGCGGATTAGAGCAGCTGACTACGGATCAGCAGGTCGCAGGTTCGAATCCTGTCCGGCGCACCACTCCTCGCCGCGAGGAGGTTAATACACGCGGTATGCGCCGGTAGCCCAGCGGATTAGAGCAGCTGACTACGGATCAGCAGGTCGCAGGTTCGAATCCTGTCCGGCGCACGCTGAAGCCCTCGGTTCCGTATGGAGTCGGGGGCTTTTCCAATATTCGCATTCGCCTAGGCGCGCACGCGTCATCGGCGCCACGGAACGGTGGAAGGCGGCACACCATGACGGAACGGGACACGACGCGGAACGGCGGACAGGCGGGACGTGACGGACGCAGGCGACGCGACGGACGGCTCCGCCGTACGCTACGCCGCATCGCGGCCTCCGACCGCCTCTGCGGCCTCATCATGCTGGGATTCGCGTTCCTCGGCCTGATCCTGGCGAACCTGCCCGCCACCGCGCACCTGTTCGAAACGGTCGCGGAGACGCAGATCGCCATACCGCACACCAACATCGACCTGCCCATCGGACATTGGGCGCAGGACGGCCTGCTCACCATCTTCTTCCTCACCGTGGGGCTCGACCTCAAACAGGAGCTCACCACCGGATCGCTCGCCAACCCGAAGGCCGCCGCCGTGCCGATGCTGTGCGCCGTGGGCGGCATGATCATGCCGCCGATCCTGTTCCTCGCGACCACCATGCTCATGTCGCGCTACGGCCCAGGCCCGGAAGGCGGCCTCGTGCTCACCACCACCGGCAGCGTCATCCCGTTCGGCGAGATGGCGCGCGGCTGGGCCGTCCCCACCGCCACCGACATCGCCTTCTCCCTGGCGGTGCTCGCCCTGTTCGCCAAGGCGCTGCCCGGCTCGATCCGCGCGTTCCTCATGACCCTCGCCACCGTGGACGACCTGCTCGCCATCGTCCTCATCGCCGTGTTCTTCTCCTCGCTCAACGCCTGGTACTGGTTCATCGGCATCGCCGCCTGCGCGGCGGTCTGGGCGTTCCTCGTGGGCCTCAGACGCGTGCCATGGCCGCTCGTCGCCATCGTGGGCGTGCTCGCCTGGACCATGATGTTCGAAGCGGGCGTGCACCCCACGCTGGCCGGCGTGCTCGTCGGCCTGCTCACCCCCGCGCGCGAGATCCATGGAGAGATCACTCCGCGTGCCGAACGGTACGCGTCCAAGCTCCAGCCGTTCTCCGCCCTGCTCGCCCTGCCCGTCTTCGCCCTGTTCGCCACCGGCGTCCACTTCGAATCCCTCACGCCCGCGCTCATGCTCTCGCCGCTCGTCATCGCGCTCATCGTCGCCCTCGTCGTCGGCAAGCCGCTGGGCATCATGGCCACCGCATGGCTGTCCACGCACGTGTTCGGCCTGAAGATGGCGAAGGGTCTGCGCGTGCGCGACATGTTCCCCGCCGCATGCGCATGCGGCATCGGCTTCACCGTGGCGTTCCTCGTCGCCTCGCTCGCCTACGACAACCCGGAGCTGTCCGCGGAGGCGCGCTTCGGCGTGCTCGTCGGATCGCTCATCGCCGCGGCCCTGTCCGGCGTGCTGCTCAGCCGGCAGTCGAAACGCTACGAGCGCGAGGCGGCACGCTGACGTCGACGATGTCCCGGCGACGCCGACGTCGCGTCCCGCCCCCACACATCCGCATCCGGCGCACGACGTCGACCAAGCGGTAGAATCGCCGTATGCACGACGACTCTCGCAACGAATCCGGCAACACGCCGTACGCCATGACCTACCATCGCGGCCCGGTCATCATGCGCGGCGACATGATCCCCCATGACAGCACCACCGCCAACCTGCTCAAGACGGATGAAAGCACCGACTGGCTGCACATGGATCCTTGGCGGGTGCTGCGCATCCAAAGCGAATTCGTCGACGGCTTCGGCGCGCTCGCCGAACTCGGCCCCGCCGTCGCCGTGTTCGGTTCGGCACGCACCGGCGCGGACACGCCCGACTACGCGGCCGCGGAACGCATGGGCGCGGGCATCGTGCATGCGGGCGCCGCGGTCATCACCGGGGGAGGACCCGGCATCATGGAGGCCGCCAACAAGGGTGCGGCGCTCGCCGGCGGCAAGTCGGTGGGACTCGGCATCGAACTGCCGCACGAGCAGGGCATCAACGACTACGTGAACCTCGGCATGAGCTTCCGGTACTTCTTCGTCCGCAAGCTCATGTTCGTGAAGTACAGCTCCGGCATCATCGTGTGTCCGGGCGGATTCGGCACCCTGGACGAGATGTTCGAGGTGCTCACCCTGGTGCAGACGCACAAGGTGGCGTCCATGCCTGTCGTGCTGTACGGGCGCGACTACTGGAGCGGGCTGTTCGACTGGCTGGACGGGCCGGTGAAGGAACGCGGCATGATCTCCGGCGTGGACCCGCGTCTGGTGACGGTGACCGACGACGTGGACGAGGCCGTGAAGGTCGCGACGAGCGCGCTGACGGTCTGAGAAACGTCAGTTCTTGACGGCGATGAGCAGTCCGGTGCCCATGGACGTGAGCGTGGCGCGGAACCGGTCGTCCGATTCGACGGTGTCCAGCAGCTCGCGCATGGCCATGGCCTTCTCGGAACGGTCGGCCGGGTCGAGTACGCCGGCGCCCGCGTCCGGCCCCTCCATGGCGAGCATGTCGGTGAACACGATGACGCCGTGCCCGCGCAGCAGACGCGACGCCTGCTCGTAGGTGGCGGCGTAGTTGGACGCCTCGCCGGACACGACGATGAGGTCATAGTCCTGCCCGTTGAGCCGGGGGAGGAACACGCCGACGGGGGCGCTCACGGCGCGCAGCTTCGTCGCCGTGGAATCCTGCACCACGTCGAAGGCCTTGCGGATCAGGGCGATGCCGCGCGTGGAGGAGTCGACGGCGGTGAGCTGTCCGGACCCGTCGAGCCCGCGGACCAGCTCCAGCGTGTCCATCACCGAACCGGTGCCCACGGCGATGATGGATTTCGCGCCGATCAGGCGCACCAGCATCGACAGCGCCTCGGCCTGGGCAGCGCCCGACTGCGGCAGTCCGGCCCGTTCCGCCGTCTGACGGATGCTCGCCATGGCCGGCGTCTGTCGGGAGACGGCATGGTCCTCCACGTACTCCCAGGCCTTCGCCAGATTCATGTATTGCGTCTTATCCATGTTCGTTCCTTCACAATGGTCCGTCGACCCGAATCAGGCCGCGGACCGGGTTCCGTGGTGCGTGCCGTTCTGCGCTCCCGTGCCTCCGCGCCCGGGGCGTGCTTTTCCGCCGCCGGCTGCTGCGGCCGCGGCCGAGGCTACCGTTCGCGGACCTTCGCCACGATCTGCCACATCTCCTCGCCCACGTCGATGCCGCGGGGGCATTGGCGGGTGCAGGCGCGCACCGACTGGCATGCGGCCACGCCGTCCGCCGTGTCGATCGCGTCCATGCGCGCCATGGCCTGCGTGTCACGCGAATCGTTGACGAACCTGCTCGCCCAGATGAGGGCCGCCGGGCCGATGAACGCGTCGCCGCCCGCGAACACGGGGCAGGACCCCTCGCACACGCCGCAGGCGATGCAGTTGCTCAGCTGCTCGTACTTCGCGAGCTCCTCCGGATGCTGGAGGTATTCGAACACGTCCACCTTGCCTTCCGCGGTGGTGGCGAGCGTGCCCTGCGCCTGCAGGTACGGCTTGAGCTTCCTGATCTGGTCGAGCATCGGGTCGATGTCCGCGATGAGGTCGCGTTGCACGGGGAATCCGGGGAGCGGGGCCAGTTCGATGACGCCGAGGCTCGTATCGTCGGTGGGGGAGTCGGTCGCGTCGGCGTCGCCGGTGTGGCGGAAGCCGTCGTCGTCCGCTTCGGAGAGCGGGTTCGGATGCTTGGCCCAATCCTTCAACGTGGCCGTGCACAGCAGGTTCGGCGTGCCGTTGATCGCCACCGCATCCGAACCGCACATGCCGTGTCCGCACGAATAGCGGAAGGCGAGCGTCGGGTCGATGGTGCGTTTGATGGTGAGCAGGCAGTCGAGAACGGTGTCCTCCGGGCGGGCGGGGACCGTGTACTCCTGCACCCACTGCCTGCCGCGCGGGCGGCGTCGCGCCGGCGCGTCGGACGATCCGCCGAACGGCGACTTGCGCCGGGCGAACGGGCTGCCGCCCCTCGCCCGGTCGCGTTCACGCTCCGCACGCGGCGTGAAACGGTTCACCTTCACCGTCACCGTGGTCACGTTCGAACCGTCCGCCATGCGCGCCTCCTCTGTCCGTGCCGCCCGATACGACGGAATCGGGCCCAAAACAACATTCCATTGTTGCATAAGCCGTGGCCGTGCGGACCGTCGCACCGGCATGGTCCGCACGGTTCGTTCACATGGTCAGTATTCGCGCGCCTTCGGCGGGATGTCGACGATATGCACCGGCTGCCAGGCGACATCGCCGGCGGCGTCGGTCATCGAATGTGCCAGGAAGCGTTCGTCGTCGCGTTCGGGGAAGTCCAGACGCCTGAGCGAACCGCGCGATTCGTGGCGGGCGTCGGACGCGTGGAGCAGTGCCTCGGCGAGCGTGAGCAGGTGGCGCACCTCCCAGATGGCCGTGACCTCCTGGTTGAACGCGGCGGTCTTGTCATGCGCCCCGAGGGCCGTGGCTCGCGGCCTGATGTCAGTGTCCAGCCGTTCGACCGCTTCGGCGATGGTCGCCTCGCTGCAGCGTACGGCGAGGGCGCGTTCCATCACCGTGCCGAGCGTGGCCATGAGCGCGTAAGGGTTGTCGGCGGCGCCGGTTCCATCCGCGCCATCCCCGTTCTCCGGGGCGTCCGCTGGCCCCGCGAGCAGACCGTCGAGGTCGTCCTTGCGGGCCTTCGCCGCGTCATCGCCGGCGGCGGTGAGCGTCTCGTCCGACGCGGCCACGTCCGGATCGTCCGCGGCCATCGGATCGGCCACCGGGCCTTCGGCGATGCGCGCGGCCATCGTACGGCCGGCGCGCGTGCCGAACAGGCAGGCGTCGAGCAGCGAGTTGCCGCCCAGACGGTTCGCGCCGTGCACGGACACGCACGAGCATTCGCCGGCGGCGAACAGGCCGTCGACCACGTGGCGTCCGCCCTCGGACCAGCGGTAGACCTCGCCGTCGGTGGTGACCGGGATGCCGCCCATCGTGTAGTGGGCGGTCGGCTTGATCGGCACGAGACTCTTGGACGGATCGATGTTCGCGTACTTCTCGATGGTCTCGACGACCTGCGGTAGCACGGCGCGCATGTGGTCCGGGTCGATGCCGGTCATGTCCAGCCACACGCAGTCCTTCGGACCGTCCGGATCCTTCGGGTCGGCGACGCCGCGTCCGGCGTCGATCTCCGCCATGATGGAGCGGGAGACCACGTCTCGGGCGGCGAGGTCCGCGTGTCCCGGCGCGTAGCGTTCCATGAACGCCTCGCCGTCCGCGTTCCTCAGGACGCCGCCCTCGGCGCGCGCCGCCTCGGACAGGAGGATGCCCGTGTGCGCCAGGCCGGTGGGGTGGAACTGCACGAACTCGACGTCCTCCAATTGCAGGCCGGCCGCGAGCGCGAGGGCCATGCCGTCGCCGGTCAGGTCCCACGAGTTGGAGGTGGTGTGGAACAGCCGTCCCGCGCCGCCGGTGGCGATGAGCACGTTGCGTGCGTGCACGGCGTGCACGGCGCCGGTGTGCGTGTCGAACGCGACGACGCCGGCCGCACGGGTCCCGTCGTCGGCGAGGACCAGGTCGGTCACGTACCATTCCTCGGCGAATTCGACGCCTTCGGCCACGCACTGCTGCCAGAGCGTGTGCAGGATCTGGTGGCCGATGCGGTCGGCCGCGTATGCGGCGCGTTTGACCGGTGCGCCGCCGAATTCGCGCGTGTGACCGCCGAAGCGGCGTTGCGCGATATGCCCGTCCTCGGTGCGGGAGAACGCCACGCCCTGGCGTTCCAGGTTGATGACCGTTTCGGGCGCGTATTGCGCGAGCAGCTGGGCCGCGTCCTGGTCGACGAGCCAGTCGCCGCCCTTGACGGTGTCGTAGTAGTGCCAATGCCAGTCGTCGGATTCGATGTTGCCGAGCGAGGCGGCGATGCCGCCTTCGGCCGATCCGGTATGCGAGCGCAACGGCTGGAGCTTCGAGACCACGAGGATCCTCGGTTCGATGTCGTTCGCCTTCAGCTCCGCGATTCCGGGGGAGCGGAGCAAACCCAACGCCGCGGACAGGCCGGCCGCTCCGGCGCCGACGATCACCGCATCATACATGTCTTCCAACTGCTTCGGACTCATACCCCTCATTGTTCCATAAGGGCGGACCGGGCCGGGCGCGCGAATGCAAAGACCCCTGACGAACGGTGGATAACCGTCCGCCTGTCCACACGCCGTCCACAACACGCCGGGAGGGGTGGGGTCGGGTACACATTCCGCGCTCCGATTGCCGGCGGGACGCCGCGGCCCGCACAGTGGTCCCATGGACACCACAACGACGACGGTGACGCCGGAGACCATGACGTCCGGCATGCTGCCCTCCGTCCCCGACCTTGACGCCGCGGCGGGGCCGTTCGCGGACGGGGCGCTGCCCGCCCGCGCGCTGGGAGCGGCCGGCGAGGACTATGCGGCCGCCTGGCTGCGCTCCCGCGGCTGGACGGTCATCGACCGCAACTGGCGGTCGAGGTACGGCGAGATCGACATTGTGGCGCTCGCCCCGGAACGCCGCATCGTGTTCGTCGAGGTGAAGACGCGGCGGACCATGCGGCACGGGACGCCGCAGGAGGCGGTCACCCCCACCAAGCAGGCGAATCTGCGCCGTGCCGGCGTGCAATGGCTGCTCGCGCCGGAGCATCGCGTCGCGCATGTGGGCGTGCGGTTCGACGTCGTCGCCGTGACGGTGCACGACGGCCGCCCATGCATCCACCACATTCCGGGGGCGTTCTGATGGCCATCGGCAACGCGCTGTCCGTGGGGCTCATCGGATTGAAGGCGTTTGTCATCACCATGCAGGCGTTCATCAGCCCCGGCCTGCCGTACTTCTCCATCATCGGTCTGCCGGACGCCTCCCTGTCCGAGGCTCGCGAACGCGTGAAATCGGCGTGCCAGGCGGCCGGCTTCCGCTGGCCGGAGACCCGGGTGACGGTGAACCTGTCGCCGGCGTCCCTGCCGAAACGCGGCTCCTCCCACGATCTGGCCATCGCGGCCGCCGTGCTCAGCGCCGCCGGAGCCATCCCGCACGACTGCCTCATCGACACCGTGGTGATGGGCGAGGTGAACCTCGACGGCACGGTCCTGCCGATCAACGGCGTGTTGCCCATCCTCCTGCACGCGCAGGAGCGCGGCGTACGCCGCGTGATCCTGCCGGCCGGCAACATGGACGAGGCGAACCTCATCGGCGGCGTCGACGTGCGCGGCGTCCGCCACGTGGGCGAGCTCATCGAGCTCATGGGCGGGGACGCCGACTACCGGGCGCCGCAGGAGCCGGACGGCATGCGCCCCGCCATGCCCGTGGACGTCCAGACGCCGCCTCCGCAGGGCGATATGAGCGAAGTGGTGGGGCAGGAGCATGCGAAATGGGCGTTGGAGGTGGCGGCCGCGGGAGGACACCACCTCATCATGGTGGGGCCGCCCGGCTCCGGCAAGACGATGCTGGCCTCGCGCATGCCGTCGGTCATGTGCCCGCTGACGCGTGAGGAACAGCTGGAGGTGGCGTCCATACGCTCCCTGTGCGGCACCCTGCCCGAGTACGGCATCACGGGCACACCGCCGTTCGAGGCGCCTCACCACACGTCATCCACCGCGGCGCTCGTGGGCGGCGGCGCCGGCCTCGCGCAGCCGGGCGCCATCACGCGTGCGCACCGCGGCGTTTTGTTCCTCGACGAGGCCCCCGAATTCTCGTCGCGCGCCCTCCAGACGCTGCGCGAACCGCTGGAATCCGGATACGTGTCCCTGTCCCGGGCGAAGGGCACCACCTACTATCCCGCATCGTTCCAACTGGTCATGGCCGCGAACGCATGCCCGTGCGGATTCTCGTACGGCACCGGCGAACGATGCACCTGCACGCAGCAGGAGCGCCGTCGGTACTTCGCGAGGCTCTCCGGACCGATTCTCGACAGGGTGGACATCCAGATCGAAGTGCCGCCCGTCTCACGCATCATCCGCGACGAGGACGTACTCGAACCCAGGGAATCCAGCGAGACGATTCGCGCGCGCGTGATCGCCGCCCGGCACGCCGCCACCTCCCGGTATGCGGCCCACGGTTGGACCTGCAACGCGCAGGCATCCGGTTCATGGATGCGGGCGAACATGTCCGCCAAAGCGCTCGAACCCGTCAACCGCGCGTTGGAGACCGAACGGCTCAGCCTGCGCGGCGCCGACCGGGCCATGCGCCTGGCATGGACGCTCGCCGACCTCGCCGGCATGGACTCGCCCAGCCGCGAGGAGACCGGACAGGGCATCGCATTGCGCACCAAGCTCATCTGACAAGGAGACCTCTCATGAACGCCGTCACGCATACGGTGGCGAACACCGTGACGAACACGGACGCCCATCCCCGCGCGGACGCCACGCCGCACCCCGGACCCGACAGGAACGCGCTGGCCCGCGCCGCGCTCACCTTCTGCCTGGACGGCGCCGACGCGCTGATGTACGCCGCCGTCAAAGGCGCCGGCGACGCCGCGACCGTACTGGAACTGCTCATCGCCTCACGCGACGGCACGGCCGGTGCCGGAACCGCGCAGAACAGGCTCGAACACCTGTTCGCGCTCGGACTGGCACGTTGGGGACGCAAGGTGACCGCCCGGGGCATGGGCGTGTTCCGCGACGCGGCCGGGGAATGGCGCTCACGCCTCGGGCGGCTGCCCACCTTAGACTGGGAGACGCTCGACGGCTGGTTCACCATGGACGGAACCCAATGGATCATCACCCCCGGAACCCCGATGTGGCCGAGCCAGCTGCAGGATCTGTCCACGCGCAAGGACTGGGCGTCGCCCCTATGCCTGTGGGGCATGGGGGACGCGCGGGCACTCACCAGCTGCGGCAAGCCGCTGGCCGTGGTCGGCTCCCGCGGCGCCACCGACTACGGCAGAGGCGTGGCACGGGAGACCGCGGCGCTCGCCGCCGGACAGGGGCATCTCGTCGTATCCGGCGGCGCGCTGGGCGCGGACGCCGCGGCGCATTGGGGAGCCCTGTCCGCATGGGAGCATGCGGGCACGGGCGGCGCGGGAAGGACCGTGGCCGTGTTCGCCGGCGGGCTCAACCATGTGGGACCACCCTCGAACCATCGCCTGTTCGAGGCGATCGTGGCCCACGGCGGCGCATTGATCAGCGAACTATGCCCCGGCACGGTCCCCGAGGCGAGACGGTTCCTCCTGCGCAACCGGATCATCGCCGCGCTCGCCGACCAGGTGGTGGTGACCCAGGCGCGGCTGCGGTCCGGCGCACTCAACACGGCCGGCTGGGCGTGCGACCTGGGGCGCGGCGTGATCGCCGTGCCCGGAGACATCACCATGCCGCACAACGCCGGATGCAACCAGCTCATCGCCGAAGGCAAGGCGACGATCCTCGCCTCCACCGGCGAGATCGCCGAACTCATGCATCCGGGGCACCGGCCGTGCATCCCGGACGACCATGACGGGAACGACGGCCAGGCCGTCGTCGGAGCGATCCGCGCATGCGCGCGACGGCATGCGCCCGCGACCGCGGACACGCTGCTGGAGATCCTCAACCGCAGTCCCGGACCACGGTCATGGACCATGCCGAGACTCATGGGACGGCTGGGGGAGTTGGAGATGGACGGCGCCATAGCCCGTCGTGGCGGAGCCATACGGCTCATCGAAACGACACCGGAACAGGCGTCGGGAACCGCGAAACAGACGTCACGGGAACGTCTCGCGCCGTCGATGAGGGCAGGAGCCGGACCCTACGGCGAAACGATGGAAGCACCGGCGGAGGACGAACACGTCAAGGGAACCGAGGAACGGGCTCCGGACGCCTAGCCGGAAAGGCCCGTCCCGGACGTCACGCCTCCCAACGGCAGCGGGCGAGGTCCACGCGCCAGCCGTCCGCGCCGGCGGCCTCGCCGTCGGACGGAGGAACGAACACGACGCCCTCCTCCTCGAGCAGCGCGCGCTGCGCATCCGGTCCGCCGAACGCGAACCCGGGCGCGAGTGAGCCGTCGCGAAACACGACCCGATGGCAGGGGATCACGCCCGGCTCGGGGTTCGCATGCAGCGCGAACCCGACGAACCGGGCGTTGCGCGGCGCGCCCGCCAATGCGGCCACCTGCCCGTAGGTGGCGACTTTGCCCCGCGGGATGCGCCGCAGCACCTCATACACGCGGGCGTTGAACGGCTTGTCCACTACGTCGTCCTGCATCATGACATCATCTCGTCGACGGGAATCAGTCGTCGGCGGCGACCAGCGAGGTGAGGTCCTTCAGGTCGAGCTCGAAGCTCACGCCACGTTCCTCGTAGTGCGGCTGGTTCCTGGTGTGGCCCATTGCATGCCGCACGAACTCGCCGGCGATGCGCGCCGACTCGGCGAGCCCGCGGCCCGCCATCACCGCGCCGCACAGGGCCGAGGCGAACGCGTCGCCCGTGCCGTGGATCATGTACGGCAGTTTGGCGTGCGCGATCTCCGTCTTCGCATTCACGCCCACGGAGGCCGAGACGACGTAGTTGCGGATCAGCCCGTCGCCGCGGTCGATGCCCTTCAACACCACGTTCCTCGCGCCGAGGTCCAGCAGCGCGCCGAGCAGCCCGTCGACCGCCGCATCGTCGAGGTCCCGGCCCGGATAGTCGCGTCCGGTGAGGATGGCCGCCTCGGTGAGGTTCGGCATCAGCACGTCCGCGCCGTCCGCCAAGGCTCCCATCGCCTCGCACAGTTCGGGCGTATACGTGGGGTACAGTTCGCCGCCGTCGCCCATGACCGGATCGACCAGACGCAACGCACGCGGGTATTCGGCGTACAGGCGCTGGATGATCGCCACTTGATCAGGAGAGCCCAGGAACCCGGAGTAGACGCCGTCGAGCTCCACGCCCTCCGCGCGCCACGCATCGAGATATCCGGGGAGGATGTCGGTCGTGTCATGGAACGTGAACGTCTCGTACTTCGTATGCGCGGAGAACAGGGCCGTCGGCACCGGGCACACGTCGCATCCCGACGCGGACAGGATCGGGATCGCCGCGGTCAGCGAGCATTTGCCGTAGCCGCACATGTCGTGCACGGCGGCCACGCGCGGAATGTAGTCCGGATCACGGTCGTACAGGGTCACGTCACTCATCACAGGACTCCAATCATGCGTCTCGGGGAAAGTCGTCGTATGGGACACGACTGTAGCCGCACGCCGGCCACGGCGTGTCGCGGTCGTCCGGCCGCTTTTTTCGACGGCCGCCGCACGCCGCGACGTCAATGATGCCAAGGCTTGATAAGACCCTATAGGCAAGCCCGATAACGTCGGGCTTGCGGCGAGCGTGCCCACGGTCGTACTTTCATAACCAACACCTCGCCAACCGCCGAACACGGCAGGCGGGTGGCGAAGAAACAAGACCTCGCGACCAACCAGCAAGGAGCACACATCATGGCCGAGAAGAACAAGAACTACCGTTTCGAGACGCTGCAGCTGCACGTGGGACAGGAGCAGGCCGACCCGGCCACCGACTCCCGCGCCGTGCCGATCTACGCGACCACCTCCTACGTCTTCCACAACTTCGACCACGCCGAGGCCCGCTTCGGACTGGCCGACCCGGGCAACATCTACGGCCGTCTGACCAACTCCACCCAGGGCGTGTTCGAGGACCGCATCGCCGCCCTCGAAGGCGGCACCGCCGGCCTGGCGGTCGCCTCCGGCGCAGCGGCCGTCGAATACGCGGTGCGCAACATCACCCAGTCCGGTGACCACATCGTCGCCGCGAAGAACATCTACGGCGGCACCTTCAACCTGCTGCGCCACACCCTGCCGCGCGACGGCATCACCACCACCTTCGTCTCCGCCGAGAACCCGCAGGAGTTCGAGGAGGCCATCCAGGAGAACACCAAGCTCGTCTACTTCGAGACCTTCGGCAACCCGAACGCCGACCTGCCGGACTTCGAGGCCATCTCCGAGATCGCCCACAAGCACAACCTGCCGGTGATCGTCGACAACACGTTCGCCACCCCGTACCTGTTCCGCCCGCTCGAGCACGGCGCCGACGTGGTGGTCGAATCCGCCACCAAGTTCATCGGCGGCCACGGCACCACCCTGGGCGGCGTCATCGTCGAAGGCGGCAACTTCGACTGGAACGCCGTGCCCGGCAAGTTCCCGACCCTCACCGAGCCGGATCCGTCCTACCACGGCCTCAACTTCTACGAGGCCCTCGGCGGCGCCGCGTTCGTCACCCGCATCCGCGCCATCCTGCTGCGCGACACCGGCGCGACCCTGTCCCCGTTCGCCGCGTTCCTCCTGCTGCAGGGCACCGAGACCCTGTCCCTGCGCGTCGAGCGCCACGTCGAGAACGCGCTGAAGGTCGTCGAATACCTGCAGACCGTGCCGGAGGTCGAATCCGTCTCCCACCCGTCCATCGAAGGCCGTCCGGACCACGAGCTGTACAAGAAGTACTTCCCGAAGGGCGCCGGCTCCATCTTCACCTTCGACATCAAGGGAGGCAAGGACGCGGCCCGCGTCTTCATCGACAACCTGCACCTGTTCAGCCTGCTGGCCAACGTGGCCGACGCCAAGTCCCTCGTCATCCACCCGGCCTCCACCACGCACTCCCAGGAGACGCTGGAGGAGCTCGAGGACCAGGGCATCCACCAGGGCACCATCCGCCTGTCCATCGGCACCGAGAACATCGAGGACATCCTCGACGACCTCAAGGGCGGCTTCGAGGCCGTCCGCGCCTCCGGCCTGGCCAAGTGAGACGGCGGCCGCAAGGCCGCGAGGGAACGCCGTGATGCGTCCGGCCCGTCGAAGGGGCGTCGTCCGCCAGTGACGACGTGACGGGACGGCCGCATCGGACGGTCCCATATGCAAAGGAAGGGGAAGGCTCCGGGCTCAGGCCCGAACGGGCGATGCCCGCACCGACGTCATGAGGTGCGGGCATCGCCCGTTTTCGCGTATCGAGCCATGCCTCCCCGCATCGACATGACCCTAAGGAGACGCCCCTAATCCCCGGGGATGAGACGGCCTCCAGCCGCCGCCCCGCATTCAGCCCCGCGCACGATGGAGCCCGCGCGGCGGACGTCATAGCGTGGAACCATACGCCGGGCAACGTGCCCGGACCGATATGGAGAGACACGATATGAACGACATGAACCCCGCCATCCAGGCGATCGGACTGGTCAAGGACTACGGCAGCGGCGATGGCGTCGTGCACGCGCTGCGCAACGTGGACGTCGCCTTCGAACAAGGGCGGTTCACCGCCATCATGGGGCCCTCCGGCTCCGGCAAATCCACGCTGATGCACACGCTCGCCGGACTCGACTCGGCCACCTCGGGCCGCATCGTCTTCGAAGGCCGCGACCTGACCCGCATGAACGACAGGCAGCTCACCCTGCTGCGCCGCGACCGGATCGGCTTCATCTTCCAAAGCTTCAACCTGCTGCCCATGTTCACCGCCGAACAGAACATCCTCATGCCGCTGACGCTCGCCGGCGCCAAGCCGGACCGGCGCTGGTTCCGGACGCTCGTCGAAACGCTCGGCCTCGAACGCCGGCTCGGCCACCGACCCACCGAGCTGTCCGGCGGCCAGCAGCAGCGCGTCGCCATCGCCCGAGCCCTCATCACCAAGCCGAAGCTCGTGTTCGCCGACGAGCCCACCGGCAACCTCGACTCCGTCTCCAGCGCCGAGGTGCTCGGCTTCCTGCGCCGTTCCGTCGACGAGCTCGGCCAGACCATCATCATGGTCACGCACGACGCGGTCGCCGCCTCCTACGCGGACCGCGCCATCGTCTTCGCCGACGGGCGCATCGTCGCCGACGAGACGCATCCCACTGCCGAACGCATGAACGCGCTGCTCATGGCCGAACGCGCGAAGGCCGCGCGCGAGGCCGCCGCCGAACCCCTTGGCAGGCCCGTCCACCGCGACGGCGCCCGCCACGCGCGGTGACGAAGGAAGGAGAGGAAGCCGCATCATGCTGTCACTGACCTTCAGACTCATGCGCAAAAGCATGCGCATGCTCATCCCGGCCGGCATCGCCATCCTCATCGGCACCGCGTTCATCGCGTCCACGTTCCTGTTCTCCAACGCGATGACCGCGTCGCTGGCCAGACAGACCACGGCCCAGTTCGGCGACGCGAACTACATGGTCACGCCATCGACCGACGGCCTCGACGACAAGGCCCTGGAAACCGTGTACACGCGCACCGTCGACGACTTCCACATCGACCGCATGCGCGCCACCGAAGGCGTGGACGGCGTCCGCATCGCCGCCGTGACCCCCGTGACCGTCACCCACGGCGACAAGAATGCGAACATCCAGGCCATCGCCACCACCGACGTGCGCGGCATGCTGCCGATCAGCGTCACCGACGGCGAACAGCCGGCCGACAACGGCGAGATCGCGCTGCCGGAGAACGCCGCGAAGCAGCTCGGCGTGACGATCGGGGATACCGTGACCATCGATTCCGCGGCGGCGCAGGCCGTACGTGCGGGAACGGTGTCGTCGTCCGATGCGTCGTCCGATGCGTCCGGTTCGTCCGACGGCGCCACGACCGTGCGCGTGGTCGGACTCACCACCGACCCCGACGGCGCCTACCCGTACACCGGCGGCGCCGCCATCCTCTCCGACGCGGAGCTCGCCGCCATGTCCGGCGCCGCCGACTTCGCCTCGATGAACGTCACCGGCGTCTACCTGCACGTCACGGACGGATCGGACAAGGCCGCCGAGGCCACCGTCGCCCGCATCAGGACGCTCCTGCCCAAGCACTACACGATCCAATCGCGCGCCGAGGCGGCCGCGGAATCCGTCAAGGGCCTAAGCAAGAGCGGCACCGACATCACCACCACGTTCCTGCTGAGCTTCGGCGTGCTCGCGATGCTTGTCGCCGCGCTCGTCATCGCCAACACCTTCCAGGTGCTCGTCGCCCAACGCCGCCGCACACTCGCCCTGCTGCGCACCATCGGCGCGCTCAAGGGCCAGCTGTACGCCTCCGTGCTGCTCGAGGCGGGGATCCTTGGCCTGGTCGCCTCCGCGGCCGGCGTGCTCCTCGGCATCGGACTCATGGCCGCGGTGGGCGCCACCGGACTCATGCGCGAGGCCGGCGTCCACGGGGTGATCATGAGCTGGCAGGCGGCCGTCGTGCCGATCCTCTTCGGCGTCGTGATGACCGTCATCGCCTCGCTCGGCTCGGCCCGCTCCGCCACCGCCGTCACCCCGCTCGAGGCGCTGCGCCCGATCGAACTGACCGACACCCGCCGCACCGGCGCCGTGCGCGCCGTCCTGTCCATCCTGCTGCTGGCCGGAGGACTCGCGCTGTGCGCGTTCGGCGCATGGCAGATCCACGGGCTCAACGCCGGGCGTGACACACTCGCCAAGGACCATTACGGTCCGGTGCTGCTGGCCGCGATCGGCGGGTGCGCGCTCGTATTCCTCGCACTCGTGCTGTCCGCCGTGTTCTGGCTGCCCGTGCTGATGCGCGGCGTCGGCGCGCTCGCCGCACTGACCGGTCCGAGCGCGAAGATCGCGCATGCCAACATCCAGAAGAACCCGCGGCGCGTGGCCGCGACCGGCGCCGCGCTCCTCATCGGCGTCACGCTCGTCTCCGCCATCGCGACCGGCGCGGCCAGCGCCAAGCAGACCATGGCCGGCGCGATCGCCACCCGCTACAGCGTCGACATGGTGGCGACCGGAACGGACATGACCGACGCCCAGGTGCGCAAGGCGGAGCATGTCACAGGCGTGACCGCCACGGTGTCCGCGCCCACCGCCATGGTCTCCATGAAGACGGCCGGCGGCGAGGAGACGGGCGTGCTGCTCGTCGGCGTGAAGGACACGGCCGCGTTGCGGAAGGTCATGCACGCCGACCTGGGCGGCGTGTCCATCGACGACGGAACCGTGCTGATGCCCCGATACTCGTCCTACGGCAAGGAGCTGCGCTTCGGCAAAGCCGGGGACGTCGCGTTCAAGTCCGAAGGAGGCGCATCCGGAACGCTCACGCTCAGGCCGGAACAGGTCGACTACCGCAGGGTGAGCGCGAACTACGAGATCGTCGCGTTCGTCTCGTCGAGGCATTTCGACGACGGCTCCCTCAAGGCCGACGGGCGCATGCTGCTCATGGCCGTGGACGCGGACGCCCCGGGCACGTCCTTGAGCGGCACGTTCTCCGCCGTGCAGGCCGCGTTCTCCGGCAACGCCAGCGTGACCGTGTCCGGTCCAATCGCCGAACGCGTGCAATGGGAGACGATCATCGACACGATGATGGCCCTGCTCGTCGGACTCATCGCCGTCGCCGTGCTCATCGCGCTCATCGGCGTGGCCAACACGCTCAGCCTGTCCGTCATCGAACGCACGCGCGAATCCGCCACGCTGCGCGCCATCGGCATGACCCGCGGCCAGCTGCGGATCTCGCTCGCCGTGGAGGCGCTGCTGCTGTCGCTCGTCTCCGGCGTGGCCGGCGTGCTGATCGGCACCGGGTTCGGATGGCTCGGCTCATACATGGTGTTCAGCCTGTACGGCACGGTCGTGTTCCCGCTCGAATGGGGCGTGAACGGCACGGTGCTCGCCGTCGCCGCCGCGGCCGCGCTGCTCGCCAGCGTCGCGCCCGCCCGGCGCGCGGTCAGGACCCCGCCGGTGGTCGCGCTGGCCGAATCCTGACGGTGAGTGCCTATGGAGATGCCCCACACGCGTCAACGTGTGGGGCATCCCCATAGGCAGGGGTATATTCCCGTGTTTCCGGAATGCTATCCGCTGTACGAGGGGTGCCTTGGCCGTGTTCATGCGGGTGTGAACGTTGGTATTGCAACGCCCATACCCGCAATATGTATGGACAGGCACCCCTCGTAAAGAAGATGGATGATTGCAGACGATCGAATGCACCCCTTGCAAAGCAGTCATCCGGTCATTCGTCTGGTCGCCGAGACGACCAACGAGGAACGCTCACACCAATCGGTTGTCATAGGCGAAGACCACGGCCTGCACACGGTCGCGCGCATGGATCTTCGCGAGGATATGCGCCACATGGGTCTTCACGGTGGGCAGGCTGATGAACAGCTTGTCCGCGATCTCCTGGTTGCTCAGGCCGTGCGCGATCTCGATGAGGACCTCGCGCTCCCTGTCGGTAAGCAGCTCCAATTCCGGGTCCGTGTAGACGGGGGAGCCGGGCGCGGCGTCGGCATCCGCGTTCATGGCCGCGGTGCTGCCGCTCCCGTAACCGTCACGCACCATCTTCTCGATGAGGCGTTTCGTGGCGGACGGTGCGATGATCGCGTTGCCTTGGGCGACGGTGCGGATGGACGCCAGCAGCGTCTCCGGCTCCGTGTCCTTGAGCAGGAACCCGGACGCCCCCGCGTTGATGGCGGACATCACATATTCGTCCAAGTCGAACGTCGTCAGAATGATCACGTGCACGGCGTCCCCTCCGGCCGCGGTGATGCGGCGCGTGGCCTCGATGCCGTCCATACCGGGCATGCGCACGTCCATCAGCACCACATCCGGATGCAGCCGTTCGGCCAACGCCACGGCCTGCCCTCCCTCGCCGGCCTGGCCGACCACCGCCATATCCGGCTGGGAGCCGATGACCATGGCGAATCCCGCCCTCACCAGCTCCTGATCGTCGGCGATGACCACGTGAATCCTGTCGTTCTCACCCATACCGACCAACCATACCCGGTCACCGTGGCCCGTCGGGTGCAACGAAACCCTGAATCCTCCCTGAATCTTCTCCGTCCGGGGTGTGGGAGCCGGCGAGCTGCTCGTCCAACAGCGCCGCGGGGGAGAGCGGCGCTTCCGCGGCGTCTCCCGCATGCGTCCCGTCGCTGAACCCGGTCTTGCGGAGTGTGGCGAGGAGCCCGCGCATATGCGCCAGCGCTCCGCGCCCCTGTGAGGCGATGCCGGCGAACGAAGCGGCGATGCGCTCTGGCGAGGGACGCGGATCGCCGGCGAGCATCGCAAGGCCCTCATCGGCGCGGGCGGCCACCGCGTCCAGCGTCGAGGCGACCTCCGCGCGCATGGCCATGGCGATGCGCTCCCGTTCCATGTTCGCCGCCAGCACCTTCTGGCGGGCCTCCTCGGCGCGCAGCGCCTCCTCGCGTTGGCGCAGCACCAGCACGTCCGACCCTTCCGAACGACGCCATTCGGCCATCACCATGCACGCCACGCACATCAGCAGCATCATGCCGCCGGCCACCAGGGAGGCGGGCAGCCAGGCCGGCGGGATGCCGTACGCGAGCTCCGTCAGCGCTGCGGATATGGTGCGGTACCCGTCCCATCCGGCCGCGACCTTGACGCCGAACAGCCAGGAGTCGGCCAGCACCGCGGCCAGCACCCAATGCACGGCGACGTCCCGGCCGTACAGCACCGCCGCATGCACGGAGGCCAACGCGAGCACGCTCACCGTGAGGATGTCGGGCATCGTCAGCAGCTCCACGGCGCACATGACCGCCATCGCCGCCGCCGCAGCCTCCGGGAACCTGCGACGCAGCGCGTATGGCAGGAGGAACACCGCCGTCAGCATCGTCGCCAACGCGCGACGCACCGCCAACGGGGCGAACCCGGTCGCGTACAAACCGGTGTCACGGAATGTCGCGGTACGCAGCATCACGACGAACACAAAGGCCGTCGCCATGTCCACCAGCAGATAATGCCGCTGCGCCCATCGCGACGCACGGCCGACCCATCCCGTCCGCGGACCTGCGCCGGCCGTGACGGAATCCCCGTCGGCGACGCCGTGCGGCCTCCACAGCGTCGACAGTCGCACGAGCATCCGCGGCGCGGAAGCATCACTCTGGTCCTCTCGCACCATCCGCCGCGACGGCGCCAGCGGCACGGTCGCATCCACGACGAACCCGCCGTCCACTCCGGGCGCGGCATCCACATGACCGCCTACGGCGGCGATGCGCTCGCGCATGCCCACCAGACCGTAGCCGGGCGTGTGACCGTCCGCGGCGGCGGCCCCGACGCCGTCGTCACGGACGACGATCCGCAGCACGTCCGGGCCCCACGTCTCCTCGAGTGTCGCGTGGGCGCCCTCGCCCGCATGCCTGCGCACGTTGGACAACGCCTCCTGCACGAGACGGAACACGGCGGCGTCCGCATCGGGGGAGAGCCGCTCCGGACGGGCATCCCCGTCCACCCGTCGCGGGACCGGTGGATGCCCGTCGAGCAGCACCGGGATGTCGGCGTACCCGGTACCGGCCGACCCGCCGAACACGTCGAACAGGCGGTCCATGTCGCGTCGCGCATGCTCCGCCTCACGCCGGATCGTCCCCATCGTGTGCTCCGCCACCGCCGCGTCATGCGCGCCCGCATACCGTCCGCCGTCCGCCTGCACGATGATCGTCGACAACGTGTGCGCCACCACGTCATGCATGTCACGTGCGATGCGCGCCCGCTCCGCCAATGCCGCGATGCGCTTCTCGTCCTCCTCTCGCGCCGCGATCGCCGCGTTGCGCTCGCGCATGGCCTCCGCGACGGACCGGCGCGCACGCTGCCACAAGGCCATGACGGTCACGCTCGCCACGCACGTAAGCACACAAGCCAGGATGATGCCCGCATCCGCCATCGTCTTGCCCAGACAGGCGGCGAACGGCCGCCGGCCACCGGCCACGACGCATCCCGGCAGCGAATCGACCGTCGGAGACCACACCGACCACGACTCCGAAAGCAGCGATGAGCCTCCGAACATGGGCCCCAAGTCGAACGTCACCGCCCACACCACGGCGACGGCGACGGCCATGAGCGCGCCCGTCGCCACGAACCTGAACGTATGCGAAGGCCAGCCATACACCAGCGCCGAATACAGCATGAGCAACGCGTAGACGTCCGCATACGTCGCCACCGGTCCCAGCAGCAGATGGGCCACGCACCACGCCACGAACAGCCATGCCGCGGGCTCCGGCCGCCAACGCCGCATCGCCATCGGCACCACGGCCGCCACCGTCCACAGATACGTCGCGCGCGCCGTCACCGGCAGCAGCAGTCCCGGATTCGTCGCCTCGTCGGTGGATCCCACCAGCGGGAAGCACACGGCGACCAACACCACCGCCAGCAGCGTGTCCACCACCAGCACATGCGCGCGGACCCACGCCGCGAACCCACCTACACCCATCCGAGCAACCATGGCACCAAGGCTACCGGCACGGGCGGGAAACGCCATCATGCCCGAGAACGAGAACGGCTGTGGAACGAGAAGGGCGCCGCGGCCCGCCGGCGCAATGCGCGGACTCGACCGCAGTCAGCGGGTACAGTGGGCGGTGGAACACGCCGACATCGCGGACGGACGAACGAAAGGGGAGCCACCCATGACGCTGCTGAACGAATACTATGTGCCCGGACTGCACATCGAGGACCGGTCCATCGACGTGCCGCTCGACTGGGCCGGCCACGAACCCGGACGCGGATTCGACGGCGACGCCATCAAATTGTTCTACCGCGTGGTCACCACGCCCGAACACGTGCACGACGAGCTGCCGCTGCTCGTCTTCCTGCAAGGTGGCCCCGGCGGCGCCGGCCCCCGCCTGCTGAGCCCGCAGTCGGACGGCTGGATCGAGGAGACGACGAAGCACTTCCGCGTCATCCTGCCCGACCAGCGCGGCACCGGGCGCTCCGGCCGCATCGACACGCACACCATGGCGTGCATCGCCGCCGCGCACGAGGACGACGCGCAGGCCGCGGCGCGCGCGCAGGCCGACCACCTCAAGAAATACCTCGCCGACTCCATCGTGCGCGACTTCGAACACCTGCGCCGCACCGAATTCGGCGGACGCCACTGGGTGACGCTCGGTCAGAGCTACGGCGGATTCCTCACCCTCACCTACCTGTCCCTCTATCCGGAAGGCGTCGACGCCAGCTTCACCACCGGCGGCATCCCGCACGTGCCCGCCGACGCCACGGAGGTCTACGAGCACACGTTCCCGCGCATGGCGGCGAAGACCCGCCGGTTCTACGAACGCTACCCGCAGGACGCCGCACGCATGGCCGCGATCGCCGACCGCCTGCCGTCCGCGAAGGAGGTGTCCGAGTTCGTGGACGGCCTCACCGGCGGCGTGCTCGACCCGATGGGTGGAAGCCCCATCGAACGCCGTCTCGGCGTGATCGCCGGCATGGAGGCGCACGGCTTCCCGCTGCTGCCCAACGGGGACCCGCTGACCGTGGAACGCCTCCAATGCCTCGGCTCCGACTTCGGCATGAAGCCCAGCTTCGAACGCGTCCACTGGATCCTCGACGACGCGTTCCTCTCGGGCGACGGTTCGACGCCATCCATGGACAACGCGGATTCGCCGTTGACCGACGAATTCCTCGCCAAGGTGATGAACGCCACCTCCTCCCGCCCCCTCTACTGGCCGCTGCAGGAGTTCATCTACGCCAACGGCGAACTCGACGAGCCGATCCGCTGGGCGGCGCAGCGCGTGCGCGACCGCCACCCCGAATTCGGTGTGGGGGAGCGGCCGCTCAACTTCACCGGCGAGGCGATGTTCCCCTGGATGTTCGAGCAGGAGGGCGCGCTGCGGCCGTTCAAGGCGGCGATGGACGTGCTCATGGAGGACACGCGTTTCGGCCGCATCTACGACGCCGACCGTCTGGCTTCCAACGACGTGCCCCTGCAGGCCGCCGTCTACTTCGACGACATGTACGTGGACTCGGGGCTCCAGCTCGACACGCTGTCCCGCGTGGGCAACAGCCACTACTGGGTGACCAACGAGTTCGAGCACGACGGCCTGCACGGTTCGACCGTGTTCCGGCACCTGTGGCGCGAGGCCCTGGACCGGGGCGACCTGGAACGGCTGTTCTGACGGTCCATGACGACATCCGTCCGGAACAATCGGGCGGCACAATCGACCTCATGTGAATCGGCGCGCGGCCGTGGCCCGCGCCCAGACGGAAAGGAACCCATATGACGGACATCGCCGATCTCACCATCGGATTCATCGGATACGGCAACATGGCGCAGGCCATCGCCGAAGGCCTCGTCGACGCCGGCGTCGTGCACGGCGGGCGCATCGTCGCGTGCGCCGCCCACTACGACAAGCTGGAGAGGAACGCCGCCAAGCTCGGCGTGCGTCCGCTGCACACCCCGTTGGAGGTGGCCGCCGCGGCCGACGTGGTCGTCATCGCTATCAAGCCGTACCAGATCGAGGCGGTCGTTGGGCCGCTGGCGGAGGAGCTCGCCCGTCCGGGCAGGTTCGTCGTGTCCATCGCGGCCGGCTGGGATCTCGCGAAATACCGGGAGCTGTTCGCGGGCGCCGCGAAGGACGGCGCCGGTTCGGCCGGTGACGCTGCCGCGCCTGACGTGCACCTCCAGTGCACGATTCCGAACACGCCGATGGCCGTCGGCAAGGGTGTGCTCGTCACCGAATCGGACAGCACGCTGAGTGAGGAGGAGACGGAGACCTTCGAGGCGCTCTTCTCGCCGATCAGCCTCATCGAACGCGTCGACGCCGCGCACATGGGCATCGCCATGACCGTGGCCGGCTGCGCGCCCGCGTTCACCGACATGTACATCGAGGCGCTCGGCGACGCCGGCGTCAGGTACGGGCTGCAGCGCGACACCGCCTACCGTCTCGCCGCGAAGATGGTCGAGGGCGTCGGCGCGCTCTACATGGCGACGGGCATGCATCCGGGCGCCATGAAGGACGCCGTCTGCTCGCCCGGCGGCACCACCATCCGCGGCGTCGCCCAGCTCGAGAAGGACGGGTTCCGCGGCGTGGTCATCGACGCGGTCGACGCCGTCGTGGGGTGAGGTGACGGTGCGTGCGTGAGGTGGCGACGCCTCGCGATGGCGATGACGCCTCACGCAGGCGGGACGACGTGCGTGCTCACATGCGCGGTCCCGCCTGCGCCCGTGGTCACTGCTGCAGCTGCTGCACGATGCCGGACGAGGTGACCTGCTGTTCGATGCGGTCGTACGTCTGGGACAGGATCATGTTGCCCGGCACCGTGGCGATGAGGAACGTGAGCACCGCGGCGATGACCGAGACGAGCACCCCCTTGACGATCTTCGCGACGATCTTGAACACGATGACTGCGACGACCGCGCCGACGGCGACGGTCAGCACGGTCTTCGCCGCGTCCGGCAGACCCTCGTACCATACGGCGACGCGTTCCAGCGTGGACAGGTCCACGTTCGACCAGTCGATGTCCGCGATGATGCCTTTCATAAGACCCCCGTTCATGTGAGATGCGGCC
Source organism: Bifidobacterium saguinibicoloris (assembly GCF_019331725.1). Lineage (GTDB taxonomy): Bacteria > Actinomycetota > Actinomycetes > Actinomycetales > Bifidobacteriaceae > Bifidobacterium > Bifidobacterium saguinibicoloris. The sequence goes on along the minus strand of NZ_JAHBBF010000001.1, from coordinate 308,829 downwards.
GGTATGCCGAACGGCATGCGGCCGGTATGCCGCGCCCCATCATACCGGCGCCGGCCGCGCGCCGCCTGGGAGGCGGCCGAATGCCCACCATACGTACGATTCAAGGCCGTGGTTGGTGTGCCCGCGTGTATTATCGTGCGGTATGAGTGAGACCGAACCCAAGTTCCGCTACAACGCCGCTCTGGCGCAGGACATCGAAAACAAATGGCAGAAGAAGTGGGATGACGAAGGCACGTTCTGGGCCGCCAACGTCTCCGGCGACCTGAAGGACGGCAAGGGCCGCAACGCCGAGGGGCGCCCCTCCTACTTCGCGATGGACATGTTCCCCTACCCGTCCGGCAAGGGCCTGCACGTCGGCCACCCGCTCGGCTACCTCGCCTCCGACGTCGTCTCCCGCTACCACCGCATGAAGGGCGAGAACGTGCTGCACGCCATGGGCTACGACGCGTTCGGCCTGCCGGCCGAGCAGTACGCCGTCCAGACCGGTCAGCACCCGCGCGTTACCACCGAGCAGAACATCGCCAACATGTCCCGCCAGCTGCACCGCATGGGCCTGAGCTTCGACAACCGCCGTACGTTCGCCACCATCGACCCCGGCTACGTGCGCTGGACCCAGTGGATCTTCTCCCGCATCTACGACTCCTGGTACGACGAGGACGCCACGAACCCGTCCGGCACGAAGGGCTCCGCCCGTCCTATCTCGGAGCTCATCGCCAAATTCGAATCCGGCGAGAAGGCCATCCCGGGCCACGAGTCCGACGGCAAGGCGTGGAGCGACCTCTCGCAAGCCGAGCAGCAGGACATCCTCAACGACTTCCGTCTCGCCTACATCTCCAAGTCCCCGGTCAACTGGTGCCCGGGCCTGGGCACCGTGCTCGCCAACGAGGAGGTCACCGCCGAAGGCAAGTCCGAGCGCGGCAACTTCCCGGTCTTCCAGCGTGAGCTGCGCCAGTGGTCGATGCGCATCACCAAGTACGGCCACCGCCTCATCGAGGACCTCGACGGCATCGACTGGCCGGAGAAGGTCAAGCTCATGCAGCGCAACTGGATCGGCGAAAGCCACGGCGCCTCCGTGCACTTCGCGGTCGAGACCCCGAACGGCACGCGCGACATGGAGATCTACACCACCCGTCCCGACACCCTGTTCGGCACCACCTTCGCCGTCGTCTCCCCGGAGCACCACCTGCTCGAGGACGTGCCCGCCGCATGGCCGGCCGAGACCCCGGAGGATTGGAAGGGCGGCTACGCCACCCCGGTCGAGGCCGTCAAGGCGTACCGTCTCGCCGCCGAATCGAAGACCGCGAAGGACCGCGTCGACGAGGCCGGCGAGAAGACCGGCCTGTTCACCGGCCTGTACGCCGTCAACCCGATCACCGGCGCGAAGCTGCCGCTGTTCACCGCCGACTACGTTCTCATGGACTACGGCACCGGCGCCATCATGGCCGTGCCGGGCGGCGACCAGCGCGATTACGACTTCGCCGTGAAGTTCGGTCTGCCGGTCATCTACACCGTCAAGCCGCTGCCTGAATCCGGCGACGACCTCGCGAACTACGAGGGCAAGGCGCCGTTCGTCTCCCACGACGGCATCGTCATCAACTCCTCCGTCGAAGCCACCAAGGCCAAGGGCGACGCGCTCTCCCTCGACGGCCTGCGCGTCGACGACGCGATCGCCAAGGTCAACGAATGGCTCGAATCCGCCGGCGTCGGCAAGGGCACCGTCTCCTACCGTCTGCGCGACTGGCTGTTCTCCCGCCAGCGCTACTGGGGCGAACCGTTCCCGATCGTCTACGGCGAGGACGGCACCCCGCATCTGCTGCCGGACTCCGCGCTGCCGATCAACCTGCCCGACGTGCCCGATTACCAGCCGCGCACCTTCGACCCGATGGACGCCGAATCCAACCCGGAGGCGCCGCTCTCGCGCAACGAGGATTGGGTGAAGGTCACGCTCGACCTCGGCGACGGCCCGAAGACCTACTACCGCGATACGAACACCATGCCGAACTGGGCCGGCTCCTGCTGGTACTACATGCGCTACATCGACCCGACCGACACGGCCCACATGGTCGAGAAGGACGAGTTCGACTACTGGATGGGCCCGAAGCACAACAAGTACTCGGGCGCCGAAGGTGGCGTGGACCTGTACATCGGCGGCGTCGAGCACGCGGTGCTCCACCTGCTGTACTCGCGCTTCTGGCACAAGATCCTCTTCGACCTGGGCTACGTGGATTCGGCCGAGCCGTTCCACAAGCTGTTCAACCAGGGCATGATCCAGGCGTACGCCTACACCGACGACCGCGGCCAGTACGTGCCGGCCGACGAGGTCGTGGAAGGCCCGGCGGGCGCCGACGGCGAACCCACGTTCACGTGGCACGGCGAGCACGCCAACCGCGAGTTCGGCAAGATGGGCAAGAGCCTCAAGAACATCATCACGCCGGACTACATGTACGAGAACTACGGCGCGGACACGTTCCGCCTGTACGAGATGAGCATGGGCCCGCTCGACGAGTCCCGTCCGTGGAACACGCGCAACGTGGTCGGCGGCATGCGCTTCCTGCAGCGCCTGTGGCGCAACGTCATCGACGAGGAGACCGGCGAGGCCCACGTCTCCGAGGAGACGCCGGACGTGAAGACCCTGAAGCTCCTCAACAACACGATCGCCGAGGTGACCGTGGAGATGGAGAACATGCGTCCGAACACGGCCATCGCCAAGCTCATCGTGCTCAACAACCATCTGACCTCCCTCAAGGCCGTGCCGCGCGCCGCCGTCGAGCCGCTGATCCTCATGCTCGCCCCGATCGCGCCGCACATCTGCGAGGAGATGTGGCAGCGCCTCGGCCACGCCGAGTCCCTGTCCGCCGCGCCGTGGCCGGTCGCCGACGACAAGTACGTCGGCCAGGACACCGTCACCGCGGTCGTGCAGATCAAGGGCAAGGTGCGCGCCAAGCTCGAGGTCTCCCCGGACATCGATCCGGCCGAGCTCGAGAAGCTCGCGCTCGAGGCCGTCGCCGCCCGCCTTGGCGGCAAGGAGCCGCGCAAGGTCATCGTCAAGGCGCCGAAGATCGTCTCGATCGTTCCCGCCGAGTAAGCGGACACGGACCGTCGCGTCTCCGGGAACCCTCGTCCGGCGTAAGCGCCGGACGAGGATGTGAAGATTTCCGTGGGGTCGCGTACACAACGGTCCGATCCGCTGGCCAGGACGTCCATGTCTCCCTCACCGTGGAGACATGGACGTCTTTCGTATCATGCCGCCTGTGCCGCCGCCTCCGATGTCCGCGGTGCCTCCGAAGCCGCCGGATCCGCCGGTGCCCGAGCCTGCCGATCCGCCTTGGCCACTGACGCAGGCCGACGTTGTCGGCGATGATGGTCCGTGCGACGTTTCCGCCGGCGAGGTCGCCGTCGATGCCGTCGACGAGGCCGTGCAGGAGCGGACGACGGGCGTGCGGCTTGCGACGCTCGGCGAGCTGTCCGGCGTGCGTGCCGGCGACCTGGACCCCGATTTCGACGCGCGCGCCCGCCACGGCAGGCCGCGCATGCGGTTCGGCGGTCGGCACGCGCTCATCGCCGTGCTCGTCATGGTGGCCTGCACCTGCATGAGTCTCACCCTGCTCGTACGCCAATCCATGAACCACGCCGCGATTGCGGCGGCGAACTCCGCCATGGAGGAACGACGGGACGGGGAATCCGAGGGAGCCGGGACGGATGAAGGGGGAGGGGCCGATGCGTCGGATCTCCCGCAGCCGGAAACCCAAGGGGCGGGCGTATCCGCGGACGGCGGTACGGACGGCGGGGCGGCGCAGACGCCGACGGTGCCGCAGGACACGCGACTCGACCTCAATACCGCCACCCTCGACCAACTGGACGCCATCAGCGGCATCGGACCGGTCACCGCACAGAGGATCCTCGACTACCGAGCCTCCATCGGACGGTTCACCAGCGTCGACCAACTGCTCGACGTGCCGGGCATCGGCGTCAAGACGTTGGAGAAGATACGGCCGGAGGTGCGCGTATGACACGCATCGTGACCGACATAGGCCGACAGGGGCGTTCCGGACGTTCCAGACGTTCCGGGCGGGCCGCACGACGTGAGCGCATCGAACGCGGCGGCGACGACCGGCGCCTCCTGCCCGTCGCCCTCGCCCTCTGGGGCTCATGCCTCGGCACGCATCTCCTGTTCGACGCGGGCATGGCCATGATGGACGGTGGCGCGGGTCGGGACGACGGATCCACAGGCGTAACGAACTCCTGGGCGCTGTCCGTCGCCCTGCTCACCATCATCGCCGTCGCCGCCCTGTGGCAGGTCGGACGCGTCTGCGCACGCAACGGGACGGGACGCGTCCTCATCATCGTCTGCGTGGCGGCGGCACTGCTCGGCGCGAACGCCGCATGGTGCGCGGACGTGACGGCATGGTCCGACCCCGCCGCCGCTGCGGCACGCGACGGCGCAGCGTACGCCACCGTCGAAGGCACGGCGCTCGGCGGCGCGCAGGCATCCTCAAACAGGAACGCCGACTGTCAAACCGACCTGCGCCTGCGCACGTTTTCGGACGGCTCCGTCATCCAACCATCGACGGCGACCGTACGACTGTTCGCCTCCGGACACGCCTGCACGCATCTGCGCCGCGGCGCCGCATACCAGGTCCAAGGCACGCTTTCCCAAGCCGAAATCGGCGCGGCCCGACTTTGGCTCGTCACGGAGGACGGCAACGTGCCGCAACGGATACGGGACCAACCCAAATACGAGCAATGGCGCGAACGCGTCCAGACAGCCTTCCTCGACGCGACCGAAGGACTTTCCGAGCAAGGACGCATCCTGGTCCCCGGACTCACCATGGGACTGCTCGGCCAAGACCGTCTCGCCGACACCTCACCAGGCATCACGCCCATCGACGACACCTACGCGCAGCGCTTGGAGGACCGGTTCCGCACGGCGGGCATCATGCACCTCATGGCTGTCTCCGGCGGACACTTCGCCGTCATCGCCGAACTGATTCGCCGCATCGGCGCATGGCTGCTGGCCGACAGGCGCGTCATCGCGCTCGCCACCATGGGCGCGACCGCGCTGCTCGCCGCGCTCATGGCGTCCGGCGACAGCGTGGACCGAGCACTCGTCATGGGATGGGTCAGCGCCGCGGCGATGTTCCTCGGCAGGCAACCGCAGGCGTTGAGCGCCCTGAACGTCACCGCGATCGGCATGCTGCTGACGAAGCCGGCACTGGCATACAGCTACGGGTTCGCCCTGTCCTGCGCGGCGGTGCTTGGCATCATCCTCATGGCACGCGGCATCGCCGGCGTGCTCGCCCGGCTCCTGCCCGACGCGCTCGCGGACATGACCGCCATGACCGTGGCCGCGCAACTGGCCACACTGCCCATACAGGTGCTCATGGAACCGAGCCTGCCCGTATGGTCCGTGCCCGCGAATCTGCTCACCGCGCCGGTGGTGACGTTCGCCACGTTGGCCGGACTGGCCGGACTGGCCGTGGCATGGGCGAGCCCGTCCGCGGGCGCCGCATGCGCGTGGGTGGCGTCATGGGGCACGCAGGTGATGGAACGCGTGGCCATGTGGCTCGGGTCCGGAGAACATGCCGTGATTCCATGGGCCGGAGGCGTGGGCGGCGCCATGCTCCTGCTCGCGGTGGAAGGGTGTCTGGTGGCGGCGGTGCTGACGGTGCGTAGGCGCTTCGGGCTGGGACGGGACATGGCACACGGGATGCACGCGCTGCCGGGGGAGCGGTTCGGCCGGAATCCGCGGAACCGTATCCGCATATGGTGGGCCGACACGGTAGGGATGATGGAACGGTGGAACCGGGAATGATTCCATCGTCATGAAACGGCATGAAGAGCGCGACGTGTGCGCCCAACACCCGAGTCTCAGTCTCAACTGGCCCTGCCGAGCCGTTCGATGGTGCCCGTGCGCGGGTAGTACGACACGTCCAACCGCTCGCCCTCCTGTGGCTTCGGCCAGGGACGCCGGTCGAAACGCCACACGCGCGTCACGCCATCCGAAGTGCGTACGCGCAGCAGCCAATCCGAATGGTTGTGATTCGGGTTGTTTCCCCGTTCCTCGGTGAATCTGAGGACCGTGACCGTATCGGAGACCGGCCCCTCCGTCCGGTCCAAGGTCCAGTCATGGACCCGGGCTCCACCGGACACGAGGAACACGCATGCCACGACCGCGCATGCCAAGGCTTTGAGGATACGCGATGCCACGCCGCCGCGTGGACGTAGCAGGAACAGAATCGCCCCTAGGGCGAGCGGCACGGCCAGCAGGAGCATCGACCAGCAGGCGATGCCACGCCAGAACATCGCATTCGGGCCGGGGGTGTTCGCCAGGCCCGAACACACGGCTTGCGCGCCGTACAGGACCAGTCCGATGATGACGAGCGTGAGAAGTATGGCGTCGGACGCGCGCCCGCTCCTGGAACGAGCAGGACGGGGCGGGGTGCGGCCTGGAGGTGTCGGCGCGGGATACATGACTCGACCAGGCGGAGTCGGCGTGGAATATGGAACGTCGAACGGAACCTGAGGATGGGACATGGCGGAACCCCCTTCTGTGGCCAGACCTCCCGTGCCGGGCGGGAGAGTCGTCCAACACCATCATGCACCATCCGCACGGCATATGCGGCCGTGGAACGTCAGCCCAGACGCTTCAGCAGCGACTCCACATGGCCTTTCGCACGCACGTTGTAGCGGGCGAGCAGGATGCGCCCGTCGCCGTCGATGGCGAACGTGGAGCGGATGACGCCGACATGCACCTTGCCGTACAGCTTCTTCTCGCCATACGCGCCGTACGCCTTGTGCACGGCGAGATCCGGGTCACTCAGCAGCAGGAAGGACAGGTGGTCGCGGTCGTGGAAGCGCAGCAGCTTGGCGAGTGGGTCCTTGCTCACGCCCAGCGCCGTGTAGCCCAACGTGGCGAGCCGCGCGATGTTGTCGCGGAAGTCGCACGCCTCCGTGGTGCATCCGGGGGTCATCGCCGCGGGATAGAAGTACAGCAGCACCTTGCCTCTCTTCGCGGTGAGGTCGGAGAGCGTAACCGCGGTCTCCTCACCGTCCGGGCCGATGCCGTGCAGCGTGAAATCCGGGGCTTTTGCGCCGGCCTCCAGTCGTTCGGGCAGAGGGCTGGCGGGCGTCACGGAAGGAACGGGGGATGCGGCGTCGGTTTTGGAAATAGTCGTGGCGGCGTCCACAGGTGTCTGAGGGACATTCGTTTCACTCATGTCTCTCATCGTAGCCGGCACAGGCTTGAATCGTCGGCATTCCGTTCGGAATCGCAGTGGGTAACGCTGGAAGCCGGAGGCGCTCGAAAACGTTGCAATACCTTGCGACATGCCGTGTCGGCAATTGATTTGCATATATCAACGAATGCTGTAAAGTATCTGTCTTGTGCGCACGAGAGAAATCGAGTGCGGAACGCATTCCTGCGTAGCTCAGTTGGCAGAGCATCCGACTGTTAATCGGACGGTCGCTGGTTCAAGCCCAGCCGCAGGAGCTTCTTCCAAGCGGGCGGTAACGTTCGGCTGGTTGATAATTGAATATTCCTGCGTAGCTCAGTTGGCAGAGCATCCGACTGTTAATCGGACGGTCGCTGGTTCAAGCCCAGCCGCAGGAGCTTGTTTGGCCCGGTATTCCGCCAGTTCTTCACTGGTTGTATGCCGGGCCTTATTCGTTTTCGGACAACACTGGACAACATGGCGGCGGGCCTAAGGCTTTCAGAATCTTCACATTGTGGTGTGGGATGGCGATTGGAGACGGGCTTGGATGGCCGGTCGGATTTCCGACATCATTCCCCGTCCTCGGCTGGCAGATGTTGTTGGGTTTCAACACGGGAAGGTTCAGTAACGCGTTTATGTACCGGGAATCAGTGGTATGCAATGCCGTAACGACGTGCCGCATGGTTTCGTACCACCGCGCTGCGGTACACGACTCCCGAACTGCCCTCGATTCGTCTGCGTACCAATCGCGGATTCCGTGGGAAGACTGGAATTCCAACGTTCTTGGAGCATCCGGCGCGACACGTCCCCATAGGGCGATTGGTACATGACGCGGAAAGGCCCGGAGACCGAGTCGTGTACCTCGGATTAGTGGTACGCGACACCTTGGCCGCCGTAATCATGTGTTGCGTACCAATCATCCCCCGTCCGCGGAAACGTGATGCGGCATAACGCATCGCGCACGCCGCATCGAACACGCCACCCCGGTATGACGGAGTCGCGATGCCTTCGCCCCGAACGAAGAGCCCGTATAGTTGATGCAGGTAGTGAGAGAAGGAAAGCCAAGGGGGACTGCATGAGGGTGTTCGATTTCGACGGGACGATCTACGACGGGGAGAGCCTGTTCGACCTGTATCTGTTCAGCGCCCGCTATGACCTCAAGGTGTTCCGCCACCTCGCGCCGGTGCTGCGGTATGCCGTCAAATACAAGCTGGGTCGCGCCACGCTCGAGCAGATGGAGCGCGGCGTGGGCAAGGTGGCGCGCGGATATCTCACGGACCTGTCCACATCGAAACGTCTTGACGAGCTGCGCATGCGTCCGTTCGACGACGTGGTGAAGGCCGGTCTGGGAGGCGACGTCCTCGCCGCCGACGCGTCGGTGCTGGCGGCCGACGACCTGACCGGCGGGCTCAGATCGCTCGTCAACGCGTTCTGGGACCGCAACATGCGCAAGATCAAACCCTGGTACGAGCCGCATCCGGATGATGTGATCCTCACCGCGTCGTTCGATGTGACCGTGGGGGAGGCGTGCCGCAGACTCGGCGTGAAGCGTCTCATCGCCTCCACCATCGATCCGGACACGCTCGAGGTGACGTATCTGAATTTCAATACGAACAAGCCGAAGCGCCTGCGCCAGGTGTTGGGGGAGGGCGCGGTGATCGACGAGTTCTATACGGACAGCGTCTTCGACCAGCCGATGATCGACATGGCCCGCAAGGGGTTCATGGTCAAGGGGGACGTCGTCACGCGCGTGAAGTGACTGGCGACGCGTCGGCCTGCGCGGCGTGCCGTCGCCCACATGTTCATCGCGAAGCGCATCTTCGCGATGGGGCGGCACGGGGACCGTGCGTCCCCTCACTTGAGTGTTCACCGGCGAATTCGACCTTGACCACATCCAGGAGGCGTACGAGGCGATGGACCAGCGCAGGGTCATCAAGTCGCTCATCCGCTTCTGAGCCGTCGGGCGTGGAATCGTCCCCTCCGCCGCATCCTTGCGGCTATGCTGGTGACAGCATGGAAGGAGGAGCGTCGCCATGGCCGTATCCGAAGTCGAACGCCGGTGGATCGACAGGTTCCAGGAGAACTTGTCGATCGTGCGGAAAGTGGCCGGATGGACCACGCAGGAGCTTGCCGACGAGGTCGGCGTGACGCGTCAGACCATCTGGAACCTCGAGCACGGCAGGACGCCGATGAGCAAACTCCAGTACTTGGCGTTGCGCACCGTGTTCAACGTGGAGATCGCCGAACACGACAACCACGATCTGGCACGCGTCATCACCACACTCGTCGATGACCCGCTGCGTCCCGTCCAAGAGGAGCAAGCCGAGGGCGGCGCCTCCGGAGACGACGCGGCAGGAGAGGTGACGCCGGTCATGCGGGGGCCTGCTTCGGCCGTGGTCCCGGCGGCCGGTGAGGGGAAGACGCATGCCGATCCGGGTGCGGCGATGCGGATCCTCGCGGTCGTCACCGGTGCGCTCGCCAGCGGTGCCGCGGCCGGCGCCCTCGCGTTCCTGATGTTCCCGGACGGGGGCCGTCGCTGAATCATCCGAGGCTTCCGGCGGTTTTTCGCCGTTGATATGACGATGGGGGTCGGCCACCATGTGGTGGCTGACCCCCATCGTTCGTCGGGGCTATCCCGATCTTCAGCGGTCTTCCGTCACTGGGAGACGGAGGCGAGCCTCTGGTTCACGCGCCCGACCACTTCCGTGTAGTACTGCAGCTCCTCGTCGGACAGCGTGCTCTCGTCGATGGCGTCGAGCTTCTTCATGGCGTCGTTGTACTTGATGAGGATCTTGGCGTAGTCGGCGGCCATGCTCGCCGGCTTTCCGGCGGAGTCGTACTTGTCCATGAAGTCCGCGTATTCGTTCATCAGCGACTCGTAGCTGTCCATGGCTTCCTTGAATTCGGGGCGGATGCCGTTGGCCGTCGTGCCGGAATCCTGCTGTCCGGACTGTCCGGAATCGTTCGTGGCGCCCTGGTCGGTGGAGCCTTCAGAGGAGCTCGTGTCGCCGGACTGATCGGAGCCTTCCGTTGCGGAGGACTGTTCCGGAACGCGGATGCTGACGTCCATGACGTTCTTGTTGTCCTGGTTGACGCCGACGTGGACGCTGTAGCCGGCCTCGTTCTTGGCGGTGAACGCGTCGTCGCCCTTCGAGTAGTCGACGGTGAAGCCCTTGCCCTGCACGGCCGTGACGTACGCGTCGTACTGCGCCTTGGTGGTGTCGCAGACGCTGACGGAGAACACGTTCGAGCTGTCCGTCTCGATCTCGCCTGTGGAGGATTCCGGCTTGGGCAGCTGGTTCGCCAGGTCGGACTGCGGCCAGGAGATGTCCTTGCATTCGACCTTGGAGGCTTCGGCCAGCGCCTCGTCGGCCGCCTTCTGTCGGGCGCCCTCGCGGACGACGCCCACGCCGCCGACGATCAGCGCCACGACGGTGATGCCGACCGCCACGTAGGCGAGGATGCTTCCCTGTCTCCTGCCGTCCTTGCGTGTGACGTACACGGCGAAGCCGGACAGCAGCGCCGGCAGCACGGTGAAGCCGACGAGCATGCTCCAGGTCTTCACGCCCATGAAGGCCGACAGCAGGAACAGTACGGCGACGATGATGGCGAACACCGCCAGCTTCGAGGTCTTCTTCGCCGACTGCGGTGCCGGCGGTTGTGCGGGGGAGGCCGCGGTCGGCGGCACCGCAGTCGGCGGCTGTACGGGTGCTCCCGCGGACGGTGCGAGGTTGACCACCGCCGGCATCGGGGTGGTCGCCTGGTCGGACGTGACCTGTGGAGCCGTCTGGGACGGCGTGGTCTGTCCCGCGGCCGCAGGCTGAATCGGCTGCGTCGGCTGGTTCGAATCGGTCATGATGTTATCTCCTTCTCTCCAGAAGCAGGATGGTGACGGCGGAGGCGACCAGTCCGGCTATCGTCACTGTCAAACCGACTGCGATGGCGGTTCGCCAACGTTCGTTCATGATGTCCCTCCGTGTGCGTGCGGCGCCATGCCGTCGACGACAATCAATGTAATGCAAGAGCAAAGCGTAATCAAATTTGCGAAGTGTCAAAAATATTTAAAATCAGCTGTTTGGTTTTCCTTCCGTTGCGGCGCACTGATACAGGCCCATTGTCGGATGCGCAAACGCCGCCGTCCTCAGCTGCCGACTGAATCCATCGATTTCCCCGTTCACCACGGCTCGGGTATAACGGAGAGCATGGGAATGCGGGTCACCGGGCGCGAACGGCGCCTCACCGAGGAACTGCTGGATCGTCTGCTCGCCAGCGGCAGCATCGACACGTACCTCGACGAGGAACAGCCGAAGGACTACCGGCTCGTCGACTACCTGCGCTTCCTGCTGGACCTTCATGGGCTCAAACGCGCCGACGTCGCACGCGCATCCGGCATCAACCCCACCGTCGTCTACGACGTCTTCTCCGGCAAAAGCCGTCCCGGGCGCGACCATGCCATCCGCCTCGCGTTCGGCTGCGGCTGCGACCTGCGCGAGACGCAACGTCTGCTGCGTCTCGCCGGCGTCTCCGAACTCTGGTGTCGCCAACGCCGTGACGCCATCATCATCTGGTGCGTCGAGAACGGCCTCGACCTCGCCGCCACGGATGACGAACTCTACCGGTTCGACGAGCCGACGCTCACCCCGCAGGATTGACGCGAGACCGACACGAAACCGACACGGAACGAAGCGGACAGATGGATGACACGCAGACGCTGCACGCCATGATGCTGGACGACGCCTACCGCGTCGAACGCACGCTCGCCGACGGCACGGGCGGCGTCACCGAACTCGTGACGTTGGACGGCGCAGGTCCGTTCGTGCGCAAGAAGATCCCACTGCGTCTCGCCCGCCGACGCCTCTGGTCCACGCTCGCCGATTGCCGGTCGCCGCGCCTGCCGCGCGTCGAAGCGACCTACGAACTGCCCGACCGGTTCGTGGTCGTCTACGACTACGTGCCCGGCGTCACGCTCGAACGGTACGTGGACGGACACGGAAGCCTCGCTGCGCCCGAGGCGACGGCCATCGCCCTTCAACTGTGCGAGGCCGTGGGCGAACTCCACGCGCACGGCATCATCCACCGCGACGTCACGCCCACGAACATCGTCGTCTCCGCGGACGGCGCCCACCTCATCGACTTCGGCATCGCCCGCGAACGCGCCGGCACCGTCGCGGGCGACGTGGCGCGCGCACGCGACACGACCGCGCTCGGCACATGGGGGTACGCGGCGCCGGAACAGTACGGCTTCGCGCCGACGGACGCCCGCACCGACGTGTACGCGATCGGGCGCGTGCTCGGCTTCATGCTCACCGGCGTGGACCCGTCCGACGTGACGGTGTACGACCGTGTGCTCGCCGACGACACGGCGTCGCCGCCCGCGTTGCGCGCCGTCATCGCCCAGGCGTGTGCGTTCGAGCCGAGTGCGCGCATGCAGACCGTACATGAGTTGCGTGACGCCTTGGAGCAGGCGGAACACGGTACGGAAGGCACGGCGCAGGCGGCCGCCGTCCCGTTCACGGTGCCCATGCCGCCGACGGCCACCGATGGTGCCGTCACCGATGGCGCGAACATGTCGACCGGCGTCGCTCGTCGTGCTTCCGCCTCCCGCCGCGTCGTCGCGTGGACGTCGGCCGGTCTCGTCGCGCTCCTGCTCGCCGGCGGCGTCGGATACGCGGCGATGCGTTTTGTCTCCGCCGGAAACGACGTCACGGCCACGTCGCCGACGACGTCGCGGCCCTCGACGGGCGACGGAGACACGTCTTCCGGCGACGACACGACCGGTGGCGATACGGCCGGCGGATCGGACGCCGTAGCGCACAACCCGCTCGAACTCGTCGAATCCGGCTGGTCCGCGGAAAACGGGTACGTGGAATACGCGCTCGTCCTGCGCAACACGGATACGACGCACGCCGTCCGGTTCCCGCGGGTCACCATCACCGGCAGGGACAAGGATGGCTCCGTCATGTTCTCCGATATGCCGACCTTCCCGCTCGTCTTCGCCGGCGAGACCGCATACTTCAGCGGGCAGAGCGGCGACGGGGAGCAACCCGCGACCGTCGAGTTCGCGGTCGGGACGCCCGCCTCCGACGATCTTCTCGACACGGGCGGCGCCGAATCGTACCGTGTGCACGACGTGAAGGAACGCAGAACGGACTTCGGCGGCGTCACGTTCGCCGGCGAGGTGACGACCGACCGCGACGACGACAACGGCAAAGGCGTATACACGGACGACATCATCGTCACGCTCGTCCTGCGCGACAAGAACGGACATATCATATTCGGACGCAACGAGTACGTCGCCAAACCGGCGAAGGGGACGAGCCGCGCGTTCTCCATCGAAACCTACGACCTGCCCGCATACGCGTCATACGAGATCCACGCGCACACCTCGTGAGCGGACCGGCACCGGACGTGCGCTCGCCTGCGCGCCGCATGCGGCATCTACAATGGGCCGCATGGCAGACGAACGGACGGACATGCGGTCGAAGGAACGGATCGACGCGGGAAAGTGGCATGCACCCACGGCCATCGAGGTGCGCGGCGCACGCGTCCACAATCTCAAGAACGTGGACGTGGACGTCCCGTTGAATGCGCTCACCGGTGTGGCCGGCGTCTCCGGATCCGGCAAAAGCTCGCTCGCATTGGGCGTGCTCTACGCTGAAGGCTCACGCCGCTACCTCGAGGCGCTGTCCACATACACGCGCCGCAGGCTCACCCAGGCGACACGCGCGCAGGTCGACGACGTGCGCCACGTGCCCGCCGCGCTCGCCCTCCACCAGCGTCCCGCCGTGCCCGGCGTGCGCTCCACGTTCGGCACGATGAGCGAACTGCTCAACAGCCTGCGGCTCCTGTTCTCCCGCTGCGGCGCGCACGTGTGCCCGCACTGCGGCGCACGCCACGAACCCACGCTCGACGTGGCCGCCGAACTGCCCATCCGCTGCGCGAAATGCGGCGAAACGTTCTTCGGTCCCGGCGCCGAATCGCTCGCCTTCAACTCGGCGGGCGCATGCCCCACCTGCTCCGGCACCGGCGTGGTGCGCGAGGTGAACCTCAAGGCGCTCGTGCCCGACGAATCGAAGACCATCGACGAAGGCGCCGTCGCCCCATGGGGTTCGCTCATGTGGGACCTCATGAAGGACGTGTGCCGTGCGATGGGCGTGCGCACCGACGTGCCGTTCCGCGAACTCACGGACAAGGAGCGCGACATCGTCTTCCACGGGCCCGCCGTCAAGAAGCACATCCTCTACCGGTCGAAGAAAAGCGACGACTTCGCCGAACTCGACTTCACCTACTACAACGCCGTGTACACCGTCGAGAACGCGCTCGCCAAAGCCAAGGACGAGAAGGGGTTGAAGCGCGTCGCACGCTTCCTCGAGGAGAAGCCGTGCGCCGACTGCGGCGGCACGCGTCTGAGCGAGGCCGCCCGCGCGCCCCGCGTGCGCGGCGTGAATCTCGCCGAAGCGAGCGCGATGACGTTGGACGAGGTCGTCGCGTGGGTGCGCGACGTGCCCGGTACGCTGCCGGAGCCGATGCGTCCGATGGCGACGAACATCGTCGAATCGTTCCTCGATGTGGCCAGACGACTGCTCGAGTTGGGCCTCGGCTATCTTGCGCTCGACCGTGCGGGCGCGACGCTGTCCACCGGCGAACGTCAGCGCGTCCAGTTGGCGCGTGCCGTGCGCAACCGGACCACCGGCGTGCTGTACGTGCTCGACGAGCCGTCCATCGGCCTGCATCCGGCGAACGTGGACGGGTTGATCGGCGTGATGCACGACCTCGTGGCGGACGGCAACACGGTGGTCGTCGTCGACCATGACGTGCGCGTGCTCGAGGCGTGCGACCATCTCATCGAGATGGGGCCGGTCGCCGGCGCCGGCGGCGGGCATGTGATCGCGCAGGGCACGGTGGCCGACGTGGCGGCCATGGGGGAGCGGGGCAGCCGCATCGCGCCGTTCCTCGACGAAACCGGTCCGAAGCGGGTGCGTCCGCGGGTCGATGCGTCGCGCATGTTCGAGGTGGGCGCGATCCACATGGAGACCGGGCCGCTGCATACGGTGAAGCCGCTGGTCGTGGACGTGCCGTGCGGACGGCTCACCGTGGTGACGGGCGTGTCCGGTTCCGGCAAGACCACGATGGTGCTGGAGTCGCTGATTCCCGCGCTGCGCGCGAACGCCGTCCGTGCGGACGGTGCCGGTACCGTCGGTGCGGATATGGGCGATGTCGCGTCGTCGCCGGCGCTTCCATCACACGTGCATGCGATCGATGCGCCCGGCATCGTGCGTGCGAACCTCATCGACGCGACGCCGATCGGCGCGAACGTGCGTTCCACCGTCGCCACGTACGCGGGCGTCCACGACGACCTGCGTCGCGCGTTCGCCCGCACCGACGAGGCGAAGGCGGCCGGTTGGAAGGCCGGTGACTTCTCGTACAACACCGGGCGTCTGCGCTGCCCCACGTGCGACGGCACGGGTTCGATCTCGCTCGACGTGCAGTTCCTGCCCGACGTGAGCATCGACTGCCCCGACTGCCGCGGCTCGCGCTACGCGCCGGCCGCGGCGTCCATCCGGCGCGTAGCGAAGGACGGACGCGCGTTCACCCTGCCGCAGCTGATGGCGATGAGCGTCGACGAGGCGCTGGACGCGACCGCCGACATGCGCAAGGTGCACGCGCGGCTGGAGACGCTGCATGATCTGGGCCTCGGCTATCTCACGTTGGGGGAGCCGACACCCGCCCTGTCCGGCGGCGAGGCGCAGCGGCTGAAGCTCGCCAGCGAGATGGGGCGCGTGCAGTCTGACGCCGTGTTCGTGTTCGACGAACCGACCATCGGCCTGCACCCGTTGGACGTGCGCGTCCTGCTCGGCGTGTTCGACCGGCTCGTGGCGAGCGGCGCGACCGTCGTCGTCATCGAACACGACCTCGACATGATCGCCAACGCCGACTGGATCATCGACATGGGTCCCGGCGGGGGAGCGGCCGGCGGCCGCATCGTCGCCGCCGGCACACCGGAGGACGTCGCCGCGAACCCGGAGAGCGTGACGGGACGGTATCTGCGGTAGGGCTTGTCGGGGCGAATCGGCGACGTTCCTCATCCCGTCGGCGTTGCCGCGGGATGAGGAAGACGGCGATCAGTCGTCGTCGTGGTCGTCCTGGTCGTCGTCCGAATCGTCATCCGAGTGATCGTCCTGATCGTCGTCGTTCGAATCGTCGTCTTGGTCGTCCTGATCGTCGTCGTTCTGATCGTCCCGATCATCGTCATTTCGATCGTCGGAGTCGTCGTTCTGATCGTCCTGATCGTCGTCGTCCCGGTCGTCATCATTCGAATCGTCGTCGTCCGTCGACCCGCTCTTCGACGATTCCCCGGACGGGGAGGAAGGCGTGGACGGCGCCGGCGCCGCGGGGGACCCGCAGGCTGCGAGCCCCATGACGAGCATGCAGGCCGCGATGAACGCGACGATGATGGTGGTGATGCGCTTCGTTGCGATGGTCATGATGGTGTCGAACCCCTTGATACAAGTGTGTGACGGCTCCCACTTCGACCGTCATGACTGATTATCCCCGACTTTCCGTCCGCGCGCATGCCCCCGCGGCGTGAGCGTCGTCACACGTCGCCATGCATGACGGGCATGGGCGACGTGCGGATGCGGGCATTGGACGTGGAGGTCCGGATGGTCTTCAATCCGGCGCAGCCGAACGGTGAGCCGCGTCCCCCGAAGCGTGCGGATGGGCGAGTACAGTGTCCGGATGTGCCCCAGATACAGCAGATCAGACGCGCGACCGCCGACGCGAAATACCATGAGATGACCGAGAAACCGGTCAAACCGCTGATTCTGCGTCTGTGCATCCCGGCGGTCGTATCGAATCTGGTGACCACCGCGTACAACCTCACCGACACGTTCTTCATCGGCCAGTTGGGCACCTCCCAATCGGGCGCGATCGGCATCGCGTTCTCCATCATGACGATCCTGCAGGCGCTCGGATTCTTCTTCGGCAACGGCGCGGGCAACTCGATGAGCCGGGAGCTCGGCAAACGCAACGACGAGCGCGCCTCCAAGCTGCTCGCCATCGGATTCGCGGGCGCCGTGCTCTCCGGACTCGTCGTGACCATCGTCTGCCTCGCCACCTTGCGCCCGCTGGTCGTCGCGCTGGGCTCGACCGCGACCATCGCACCGTACGCGGTCACCTATCTGACGCCCATCCTCGTGGCCGCTCCGTGCGTATGCGGCTCGTTCGCGCTGAACGGCCTGCTGCGCTACCAGGGCCAGTCCGCATTCGGCATGGTAGGCCTCGTCTCCGGCGCGTTGCTCAACTTCCTGCTCGCTCCATTGTTCATATTCGTCCTGCGGATGGGCATCTTCGGCGCGGGTCTCGCCACCGGCATCTGCCAGACGGTGAGCTTCGTCATCCTCACCGTGATGAGCGCCCGGTTCGGCGTATTGAAGCTGTCGCTGCGCAACTGCCGTCCCGACCCGCTGCTCCTGCGCGAGATCGCGGGCGGCGGTCTCCCCTCGCTGATCCGGCAGGGCGCCGGCTCGATCGCCACCACGTGCGTGAACATCGCCGCCAACCCGTTCGGCGACGCGGCCATCGCCGGCATGGCCATCGTCATGCGCATCATGCTCGGCGCGAACTCGGTCATCATCGGCCTCGGGCAGGGCTTCCAGCCGGTGTGCGGCTACAACTACGGCGCCGGCAAGTTCGCGCGCGTGCGCGAGGCCTACTGGTTCTGCGTGAAGCTGTCCACATGCGTGCTGCTCGTGTTGGGCGTCGTCATCTGGGTGGCCGCGCCGCAATTGGTCGAGGTCTTCCGCTCTGATCCGGCCGTGGTCGCCGTCGGCGTCGCCGCGTTGCACTTCGAATGCGTGACGGTGGTGTTGAACGGCGTGAACATGATGGGCAACATGATCTCCCAGACGTTGGGGCAGACCGGCATCGCCTCGTTCCTTGCCGTGTGCCGCACCGGCCTCTATCTGGCGCCGATCGTGCTCATCCTGCCGCACTTCCTCGGCGTGACCGGCGTCGAGGCCGCCCAGTCGGTGGCGGACATCCTCACGTTCGCCACGACCATCCCGTTCATGCGTCATATCCTCGGCAAGGTGTTGCGCTGAATTCGAGCGGATGGGCGTCCCGCTCCGCCGCAGGCGAAGGGCATCCGTGCCGGCCGCTATCATGGCGTGAGTATGTCGAAACGAGGTGAGTTGAGGGTATGAGCCTGATCGAGATGATGATTCTCGGATTCCTGTCCGAGAAGACGATGTGCGGCTACGAGCTGCGCAAGAAGATGGAGCAGCTGCAGGGGGACATGCGCAAGTTCAGCGACGGCGCCATCTACCCGGCGACCGGCCGTCTCGCCAAGGCCGGGCTCATCTCCGAGCAGACCGACGTGCGCGACGGTCGCCAGCGCCACCTGTTCACGTTGGAGCCGGCCGGCCGCGAGGCGCTCGTCGAGGCGTTGAAAACCGCGGACGGCTTCATCCTCACCGATTTCAACCGGTGGCGCGTCGTGCTCACCTTCCTGTCCGTCGTACCGGACAAGGCCGACCGCGACGCGGTGCTGCGCCGCCGCTACGACCTGCTGTCCGGCGGCGACGTGCACTTCTTCTACTGCGACGCGGGCAACCCGCTGTCGATCGACCACATCGACGACCCGTACCGCCGCGGTCTCATCACCGTGCATGACGCGCAGGTCGCGGCCGAACTCGAATGGCTGCGTTCGATGCTCGGCATCGAAGCATAGGTGTGTTTCCGCGTTCCCTCATGACGAACGGCTGGGCCCCGACGCGAACCGTATCGCGTCGGGGCCCAGCCGTTTCTGCGCGGATGGCCGCTTACTTGACGACCTTGAAGCCGCCGGTCCACGGGGTCTGCTCGGTCACGCCGAGGACGATCTGCAGGGCGCCGTAGCCCTCGAGGTACTGGGCGCGCTTGAGCGGGCCGGCGTCCACGGTCTTCAGGCCCGCGGCCTCGATGAACGCGGCGACGGACTTCTTGGCTGCATCGTCGTCGGAGGCGAGCTGGACGACGGTGGGGGCGCCGTCGTTGACGCCGGAGGCGAGGGTTGCGGCGAAGGTGGTGTTGAAGCCCTTGACGACCTTGGACTGCGGCAGCTTGCCGGCCAGCCATTCGGCGGCGGACTTCGCGCCCTCCGGCAGCGCCAGGTCGAAGGTGGTGAAGTCAATCGGGTTGGACACGTCGACCACGGTCTTGCCGGCCAGCTGGTCGGCGTAGGCGGCGAGGACCTCCTCATAGGCCGGGAACGGCAGGGCAAGCACGACGATGTCGCCGGTGACGGCCTCTCCGAACTTGGCGCCGGTGACGCCTTCGGCCGCGGCCGCGGCCTTGTCCGGGTTGCGGTCGATGACCTGCACGGCCGCGCCGGCCTTGGCGGCGATGCCCGCCACGGCGGATCCGATGTTGCCCGCGCCGAAGATGGTGATGTTGCTCATGGTGGTTTTCCTTTCGTCGTGCCGTGCGTCCGGGGTGGATGCGCGGTGTGGTTGCTGTTGTCCGCTTGTCGCCTCCGGCGGCGGCCCTCGATTGGGGTTCCCGTCGCCCTGGCGCTGGTCATCACTCTATTCGAGGTATTGATATATTTCAAGCTGAGATATATCGAATCAATGTATGACAGGCTGCAGAATGGCGGAATTCCGCGACGGGGGAGTCTGGTGACAGGTGTTCGCCGTCGGCGTGTCGTTTCGAGATATCTCGAAGAGAGATATCATGGTGGGCATGATGAACACGATAGAGCTGATGACCTTGGGGTTCCTCACCGAAGGTCCCGCATGCGGCTACCGGCTGCGCAAGAAGATGGAGCAACTGCAGGGATACATGCAGGCGGTCTCCGACGGCACGCTCCATGCCGTCACCGGACGCTTCGTCAAGGCCGGATACATCGGCGAGACCTACACGGTCGTCAACGGCCGTCGGCTGCGCGAATTCCACCTCGAACCCGCCGGCCGCGAGGCGCTTGTCGAGGAACTCAAGGGCACGAGCGGATATATGCTCACCAACATCACCAAATGGGCGGTCGTCATGTCGTTCCTGTCTGTCATTCCCGACGAGGACGACAGACGCGCCGTATTGCGCCGACGTCTCGACTCGCTTGCCGAAGCCGACGTGCGGCGCCTGTACAGCGACGGCGAAGGCCCCATCGACAACGACAAGGTCGAAGACAAATACCGTCGCGCCGTCATCGCCATCCATGACGCCGAGATCGACGCCGAACGCGCGTGGCTGGAACGCGAGCTCGGCGTCCTCGAATGACCGACGGGGCCTGTGGCGGCCGACGGTCATTCCGGTCAGCGCCTCCAGTGACGGCGACGGCTGACGATGCGCTTGCCGCCCACGCCCGCCTTGCCGTTCGGGCCCCACGGCCCGCGGGCCTCCACCTGCAGCTGCTTGAGATGATGCTTCATCGCGAGGAGCATGATGTGCGTGTCCTCGAGGCCCAGGTGACGTTCGGCGTCGTCCTCGCGCAGCGCGCCCTGGCGCTTTGCGTACGCGTCGAGACGATTGTCGCCGTCGGGATGCTCCTCGCTGGGGATGGAGCCCTCGTCCCACAGGCGGCTCATCGGCAGCGTGTCGATGATGGTCACATGGCCGTTGCGGTACGCCTCCGCATACCCCTTCACGTTGAGCATGAAGAAGCTGTGCTCGAACGTGGCCATGTGCGCCACGAACGGCTGCGCGGTGAGACGCTTCAGCAGATCGGCCTGCGCGGTCTGGTCCTCGTCGAACATCGGATAGTCGATGCCGACGCGCTGCCTGATGTCGATGCCGGTCAGCTGGATGATGAACGGGTTGCCGTGGCGCGCCGCCTCGTCGGTCACGCCGAAGGAGAACCGGTGCTGGTCGTACGCGTCTCCGCCCTCGTAATAGTCCTTGTCGTACTCGTAGCCGGTGGGCGCGTCCGCCGGACGTGGGGACTTCATGTTCATGTATTCGAAGCCCACGTCGATGATGTACGCGCGGTACGGTTCCGTGCCGTTCGTCTCCAGGTCGATGCCCATCACCTTGTCCACGTCGCGTCCCGGCAGGAACACCTCACGCCAATAATCCTTCGGGCGCGCCGCCTCTCGGGCGGCCACATGCTCGGCGGCCGCATGGCGGGACTTCTCGAACCGGGCCTCCGGCACGGCGGTCTCGTCCCGGTTCACCTGCTCGACGGACGGCACGGCCGGGTTGTCGTCGTTGATGACCGGCTGTCCCTCGATGAGATAGTCGGGGCTGCCCTGATCCGAACTCGAATCCGCAGGCGCCGATTCGTCCGGCCCCGCCTCGACGGACCCGTCCTTCACCTCGTCCGCCTCGAACAGGGCGTGCTCGCGGTGCAGCCGCGCGGCCTCGCGCTTGGCGCGGTCGGCCTTGCGCTGTTCGGCGCGCGCGTTGACGATCTCGGCGGTGCGGTCCTGGATGTCGTCGACGACCACGCCGTCCTTCGCGGCGGTGAGCACCGGCACGGTGACGCGCTCGCGCTCCTCGTCCTCGACGGTCCACAGCCCTTCCGCGATGCCGCGGTCGCGCAGCAGCGCGATCTGGTCGTTGAGCCTGCGGTCCGCGTAGGCGAGTGCACGCGGCAGGTCGTAGGTCTTGATGCGCCGGTCGAAGTCGCGCATGAACGTCATGCTCATCTTCGCGATGATCGCCTCGAGGCGGTCGCGAATCCCCAGATTGGCCTTGAGCAGGTCGTGCGCGCTGGACGTGGCGCCGGGCTCGTAGTCGTCCGGGGAGGCCACGCCGATGCCGTGCTCCAGGTCGAGCGAACGCACCCAATCCCAATCGATGTCGTTGCCGTCCGCGTCCTTCAACATGATGTACGACCACTGGCTGATGCCTTCCTTCGCCTCGGTCAGCCACGAGCGGTCGATCGCATATCCACTGTTTTCCATTGTCTTGTCGCTGTTTTCTTCGCTACTCATACTCATTCATACCTGCGGGAGCCACGTCCCGTCAGCCACCATGGTAGCGCCCGTGTGCGGCGGGTCGGGGGAATCGCCGGAAAACAATGGGAAAACGAAGGGCGGCGGGACGGCGTCCATGTGAAGCCGTACCGCCGCCCACCCCGACCCGTCACGGCGGTCAGCGGGTTCCGCGCATGGCCTGCGGCCTGAACTGGTCGGATGCGGTGAAGCAGGTGCGGTACACCATCGCCATGATTAATCCGTCGGCGATGAGCGTCAGCGCGGAGATCGCGGCGAACACGACGAACTGGTATTTGGCGGCCTCCAGCGGGTCGCCGCCGGCGATGACCTGGCCGGCCATCATGCCGGGGATGGTGACGATGCCGCAGGAGGCGAGCGTCGCCATCGTGGGCAGGAGTCCGAGACGGATCGACGAGACGATTGACGGTCTGGACGCCTCCCAAGCGGTGGCGCCCAACGCGAGCATCGTGTCGATCTCGTCGCGCCGCTCGTCCATGCTCTCGTAGAATCGGCTCAGGCCCACCGCCAAGGCGGAGACCGTGTTGCCGAGCAGCATGCCGGTCAGCGGCACGACCAGCTGCGGCGCATACCACGGGTGGGGGCGCACCACGAGTTCCGTGACGAGCGCGATCATGAGCAGCATCGTGATGGTCAGGCTCAGCAGCACCGGCCCCGCCAATCCCTTCGGTATGCCTTTGGCGCGCGAGAGGGTGATCTGCACGGCGGCGACGAGCATCACGCCGATCGTCGCGAACACGAGGAACACGTTGTCCGCGCGGATCACGTAGCCGATGACGAAGCCCATCGCGCACAGCTGCAGCAGGGCGCGGCACGCCGACCACAGCAGCGACCTGCCGATGCCCATGCGCATGAGCCCGCTCACGCCCGCGGCCACCGCCACCATGGCGAGGGCCACCATGAGGCCCCAGACGTCGATGTCGTACGCGTTGCCGCTCATGCCCGCTCCTCCTTAGGTCCGTGCTCCGTTCCGTCCGCCGTGTCGGCCGCCGTTCCGTCCGTCACAGCGGCCGGTTCCGCCTCCGATTCGCTCAACATCCCGTCGGCCAGGGTGACGATGCGTGCAGCCCGTCCGTCCGGCGGCCGATGCCTGATGCGGACGATCGCCATGCCGCGTGCGGCCGCGTCCGCCATGATCTCGGCGACCTTCTCCGCGTTCCCGTCATCCAACCCCGCATCCACCTCGTCGGCGAGCAGCACCTTCGGACGGGTGAGCAGCGTGCGCGCCAACGAGACGCGTGCCGCCTGTCCTCCGGACAGGTCGTGCGGGGCGCGGGTCAGGTCGATGTCCTTACAGCCCATCGCATCCAGCGTCGCGCGGATGCGCTCCTCCGGCAGCAGTTCGCGCGCCTTCGCCGCATCATCGCGGAACAGGCGTGCGAACCTGGCGACCGGTCCCGGACGCCGCGTCGACGCCGCCGGACCGGCGGCGTCGACGGCTTCGTCGGCGCGCACCGCCAGCATGTACGGCAGGCGGATCGCGTCGGCCACCGTGGCGCCGGGCAGAATCGGCTTCTGCGGCAGATACGCGACCTCCCGCCGCCAACGCTGCGGCGTGAACCCACCGGAATCGCGGCCCTGAAGCGCGAACGAACCGGTCGCATGCGGGTTCAGCAGCGCGAACGCCGTCAGCAGACTGCTTTTGCCTGAACCGGACGGCCCCACCAGGTCGACGATCTCGCCCGCGTCGATCGCGAAGGACAGACTGGCGAAGACCGTACGGTCGCCGTCCGGAGACGGCACCGTACACGACACCCGCTCGGCGGTGAACACATGCATTCCACTCATATCGCGCACGGTACGTCCAAGCGCGGCCCCAAGCCAATCCCCCGAGCGTTTCTTAGCGCGGCCTTAGCGGTTCGGAGGTCTGATATAACCGTAGGAACAGGTGCGATGGCGCCGTGAACGGACGAGGAGACGACGATGACGATACGGAAGGCCGCTGACGCCGACACGGACCGCACGGCAGGAAACGGCATGGCGGGAGACATGGCCTCCCATGCCGTGACGGACCCCGAACGCCTGCTACTGCCCGCGGTCCTGTTCGTCGAGGACGATCCGAGCCTCGGGGCGATGACCACCGAAATGCTCGGCGCCGACCATCGCGTCGACTGGGCGCAAACGGAAGGGGAGGCGCGCGACCTGCTGTCGTCGAACCGCTACGACGCGCTCGTCGTCGACCGTCGCCTGCCCGACGGCGACGGCCTCGACCTGGTCAGACGCCTGCGCGCCGCCGGCGTCACCACGCCCGCGCTCATGCTCACCGCGCTCGCCGAAGTCGACGACATCGTCGACGGACTCGACGCCGGCGCCAACGACTACCTGACCAAACCGTTCCACTTCGCCGAACTCGAGGCCCGGCTGCGCGCCCTCCTGCGTGGCTTCCACGCGCAGGCCTCATCCATCATGATCGGCGACTGGCTGCTCAAACCCGGCGGCAACCTCATCGAGGATCCGGAGGGACGGTCCACGCCCCTGACCGAAACCGAAACGAAACTGCTCGCCACGCTCGCCTCCTCGCCCGACCACGTGTTCCCGCGCGAGGAGATCCTGCGCGCCGCGTTCTCCGATGGCAGCGACATCGGTGCCGTCGACGTGTACGTCTCGTACGTGCGCGGCAAGACCACGCGCCGCATCATCGACACCGTGCGCGGCCGCGGCTACCGCATCGGCGACCCACGCGGATGAGACAGGAGAAACGCATCATGAAGAAGCATGGGAACGACGGGGCCGGAACGGCGCACGTCGGCCGCATCGCCGGAGGCGGACACGTCGCCGGACTCATCAGCCTGCGCATGACCGTCGCGATGGCCGTCATCACCGTCGTCGGCGGCATCCTGTACATCCTAGGCGTGCTGCTCGGATCGCGCCACGAATTCACCGAACGCGGCCTCGACCCGAACGCCATGAGCGTCACCGAACAATTCGGCTCCGGCATGATGGTCATCGACACGCGCAAGGCCATCGGCTTCACCGTCCTGTTCGTGCTCGGCGTCGTCGCCGCGGTCGCACTCGTCGGCCGATACTACTCGCACAAAGAGGTCGCGCCGCTCGAACACGCGTTCCAACTGCAGAAGGACTTCGTCGCCGACGCCAGCCACGAGCTCAAGACGCCGCTCGCCGTCATCGCCACACGCATCGACCTCATCGACTTCCGGCGCGCACACGGCCAACCCATCGACGCGCCGCTCGCCGACCTCAGAGGCGACGTGGACCGCATGAACGCGATCATCACCGACCTGCTTGTCGCCGCCCGAGGCGCCGTCGACGCCGAACCGGTGCCGCTCGCCGGCGTCGTCGACCAATCCGTCGACGCGGTCCGCCCGCTCGCCGACAAGCGCGGCGTCACCATCGACACGCACGTCGACGGCGACCCCGCGCATCTCATCGTGCGCGGCAACGCCGTGGGGCTTTCACGCTGCCTCGTCGCCGTATTGGACAACGCCGTCGCGCACGCGCCCGACGGCACACGCGTCACCGTCTCGCTCGGCTACCACCATCGCGGCGACGCCGTCATCCGCGTGAGCGACCACGGCACCGGCATCGGCGGGAACCCCGAGCGGCTGTTCCGCCGGTTCGCGCGCGACGACGGCGGCACCGCCCATCAGGGCTACGGTCTGGGACTCGCTTTGGCGCGCGACGTGGCGAACCGCTACGGCGGAACGCTCGACGTCGAATCCACGTCCGCGAACGGCACCACGATGCGGCTCACACTGCCGTTGACGTCGTGACGTCCTTCGCCATGTGGCGGGCGTGACGTCCGGTGGCGTCACAGGTTGCGTACGGCGCCGACGAACAACGGGACGCCGTCCGGTGTGGACAGCTCGTAGAGGAACGGACGGTCCACGGTGAACTCGACCCACTTCTCCTCCGCGGGAGCGCCGGCGGCGTCCACATTCATCTGCGTGAACGCCGCCGCCTTCGCGCCATGCTCGTTCACCTCGATGCGCGTGCCCTGGATGACCTCGCCGATGAACGGATTGCCGGGCAGCCCGTCCTGTTCGACCATGCGGGAGAAATCGGCGTCGTCGGAGGAGAACGCATCCTCGACACCGAGACCGCGCAGAACGCCCATGATCGTATCCGACGCGAACGTGCCGTCGACGGTGAAACGCGGCAGCGTCATGGCGACCTTCGCCGTCGCGGCGTCCGCCGTCATCGCCTCGCGCAGCAGGTCGGGGTCGCCTGCGATTGCGTCGAAGGCCGCACGTTCCGGCAGGAGGATCGTGAGCGCGCCGCCGTTGTCGAACGGGATCGACGCGCGCCGCCACGAGCCGTCCCCGGCTTCGGCGTAGTCGATTCCGTCGAACGACCGCATCATCATCGGCACCTCGGACTCGTCCGTGACGCCGTGGAACGTGTCGTCCATCGTGTCTTCCGGTTCGAACGGGCTCTCCCAGCGGCCGTCCGCGTACACGGTGTCGATGATCGTCAGGATGGTGTCCTCGTCGAGCTCGATGTCCGGCTTGAGCATGCCGTGGGTGTTGTCCGCGACCCAGCGGCCCATCCGTTCCGCCGCCCGTTGGTCCATGGCGAGCGAGTTGACCTCGGCGTCGAACGTGTCCTTCGCGGCGTTCTCGTAGGAATCCATGAGCCGGTATTCCTTGTCGACCCAGACGGAGTCGTGGAGCTCCATCGTCGACTTCGAACCGTCGTACCGTCCGTTGATGGAACGTATCAGGGAACGGTAATCGTCGTCGGCGAGCTTCGCGGAGCCCAGCGCCTCGTCCAATTGGCTGCGCGTGGCACCGTTGGTGCCCTGCGCGGCCAGCGCCAGCGCCATCCACAGCGACGTGGGGGAGTAGTTGACGTTGCCGTGCGCGTCGCCGTTCGTCTTCGCGAGGAATCCGGGCGCGGAGGAGTAGGCGAAATCCGTGACGGAGGCGGTGATGCGTTCGGTGGCGGGCGTCGCCGCGGGCTTGAGCATGGTCATGATCGTGGTCCTTCCGTCGCCGAAATGCCACCATGCGCCGAAGCCCGCGCCGAACGCCACGACGACGGCAACCGTGGCTGCGACGATGGTGCGGGCCTTTCGGGAGAACGCCCTGCGATTGCGTGTGCGGCCGGCAGGCGTCCTGCGGATGGATTGCGTGGACATGACGTCCTCCTTCACCGATCAGTCGGCGCGCGCACGTCGATGTGCGGCTGTCGACTTCCATCGTATCAGCGTGCGGAAGACCCTTCCAGGATGTCGTGCATACGGTCCTCCCGTTGCCCCTATGGCCGATGTGTGAACCATTGGTTCATGCGCTGTAAACCAGAATCAGGTACGGACGCCAATCCTGCGGACAGCCGCAGGCCTATCATGACTGTCGGTTCATGGAACGAATGGATTACATGCAAAGGAAATGGCGACAGGTATGGCATCGACTCCGACATCACTTCCGGCTTCTTCTGCTTCTTCGGTCTCCCGGATCGCCGAGGCGCGGCAGGGCCGGGCCTCGGCGGCGGTCACCGTCGCCGCATCCGTTGCCTCGTTCCTCGCGGGCATGGATGTGCTCATCGTCAACGTCGCTTTGCCCACCATCGCAGCCGACCTCGGCGGCGACATGGCCGTCCAGCAGTGGGTCGTCGACGGGTACACGCTGCTGTTCGCGGCCCTGCTGCTGCTCGCCGGCAGCCTCGCCGACCGGTTCGGCGCCAAGCGCGTGTTCCTCGTCGGCGCCGCGCTGTTCGGCGGGGCCTCGCTGTTCTGCTCGTTCGCATGGTCGATGGCGGCGCTCGTCGCCGGCCGCTGCGTGCTCGGCGTCGCCTCGGCGTTGATCCTGCCCGCCTCGATGTCCCTGATCAACGAGGCGAACCCGGACCCGCGCCGCCGCGCATGGGCGCTTGCCCTATGGGGTGCGGGCGGCGCCTCCGCCTCCGCCGTGGGACCGTTGCTCGGGGGACTCCTCACGCCGATCCACTGGAGTCTCGTGTTCGCAATCAACGTGCCGTTCTGCCTGCTCATCCTTGCGCTCTCGCCACGCATCGCGACCTCGCCGCGCCGCCCCATCCGATTCGATTGGGTGGGCCAGACGCTGGCGCTGATCGGCCTGGCCGCGCTCGTCGCCGGCATCATCGAGGTCGGTTCGATCGGGGCGGGCGCGCCCGCGACCCTCGCACTGCTCGGCGTGGGGTTCGTCGCGCTCGTCGCGTTCGCGTACTCGCAGACGAAGGTCGTCGCCCCGATGATGCCGCTTGGGCTCTTCCACGTGCGCGGCATGCAGGTCGCGTTGCAGATCGGATTCATCATGATCTTCAACTGGTACGGCATGGTGTTCATCTGCACGATGGTCCTGCAGAACGAGCGGCATATGGGCCCCTTCGCGGCCGGCCTCGTGTTCGTGCCCTCCGCGTTCGTCACCATCCTCGGCAACCTGTTCGGCGGACGCCTCATCGCCGCGCATGGCTCGAAGTTCTCCATCACGTTGGGGCTTGCGATCATGATCGCCGGATTCCTGTTCGAGTTCCTCACCCCGCAGCCCATCCCCGTGTGGGTGATCGCCGTCGGACTGAGCGTCGTCGGCTTCGGCGCCGCCATCACCACGCCCGCCGCGGCCGGCGTCGTGCTGCGCTCCGTCGCCCCGGCGCAGGCCGGCATCGCCTCCGCCATGTTCAACACGTTCCGCCAGGTCGGCGGCGCGATCGGCGTGGCCGTGTTCGGCGTCGTCGCCACGTTCCTGCCCTCCCTCGACGTGGCCCTGCGCGTCGTGTTCCTCGCCTCCGCGCTCCTGCTCGTCTACGCCCTCGCCTTCGAGCTCCTGCGCTGGCGGAAACGGTGACCGGCGTCCCGTCCCCGTCGCCGGGACGGGACGGCTATCCGGGCGTGGCGACGGCGTACAGTTGTGCCGCGGGAACGGTCCGACGATTCCGAAGGAGGCAAGACGATGACCGATGGCGCACTGCTGTATCCACGTGTGACCGCCACACGGCGCATCCAGGACATGGACGGCATGTGGGGATTCCGGTTCGACCCCGCGGGCGAAGGGGAACGGAAAGGATGGCCGACGGACGGCCTGCCCGATCCGGAACCCATGCCCGTGCCCGCCAGCTTCAACGACATCGTCACCGACAAGGCGTCACGCGAATATGCCGGCGATTTCTGGTATGAGACCGACGTGCTCGTGCCCGGCGAATGGCGAGGCAAGGACCTCTACCTGCGCTTCGACGCCGCCACCCATCGCGCCGACGTCTTCGTCAACGGCACGCACGTCGGCTCCCACGAAGGCGGGTTCACGCCGTTCGCGGTCCGCATCGACGACGTCGTCCGCTGGAACGGACGTAACCATGTGGCGGTCAGGGTGAACAACGAACTCAGCCACACGAGCCTGCCCGCCGGCACCACCGGCACGCTGCCGGACGGCACCCCGATCAACGGCCCATACTTCGACTTCTTCAACTACGCGGGGCTCCAACGTCCGGTGCGGCTCATCGCCGTACCCAAGGAGGCCGTCACCGGATACGCCACCACGTACGACATCCACGACGACGGATCCGCCGACGTGCATTACGACGTGGAGACGAACGGCACGCACGCGGTCGAGGCACGCCTCTACGACGCCGACGGCGTCATGGTCGCGCAGGCGTCCGGACGACAAGGCGTGCTGCACGTGACGGACGCGCACCTATGGAACGTGCGCGCCGCATACCTGTACCGCATCGAATTCACCATCGTCGACGACGCGACGTCCGACGAGGCCCGCATCATCGACCGCTACGACGACGAAATCGGCATCCGCACGGTCCAAGT
Source organism: Bifidobacterium saguinibicoloris (assembly GCF_019331725.1). GTDB lineage: Bacteria > Actinomycetota > Actinomycetes > Actinomycetales > Bifidobacteriaceae > Bifidobacterium > Bifidobacterium saguinibicoloris. Next base: position 278,953 of record NZ_JAHBBF010000001.1, on the reverse strand, counting down.
CGAGGGACGGCGCATCCTCGTCAACGGGAAACCCGTCCATCTCAAGGGATTCGGACGTCACGAGGACAGCATCGTCAACGGGCGGGGCGAGAACCTCGCCGTCATCGCCCGCGACTACGCGCTCATGGAATGGACCGGTGCGAACTCCTTCCGCACCTCGCACTACCCGTACAGCGAGGAGGACCTGCGCATGGCCGACCGCGAAGGATTCCTCGTCATCGACGAATGCGCCGCCGTCGGCTTCATGGCCAGCCTCATGAACTTCATCGACGCGGCCAACGACTCCAATCCGCACAGGGGTCGCGGCTTCTTCGACGACCCCGACGTGCAGGAGAGGACCCTCGCGGTGCACAAGGCGGCGCTGCGCGAACTGTTCGAACGCGACCGCAACCATCCGAGCGTCATCATGTGGAGCCTGATGAACGAACCCGACTCCGCCGCCGAGTCCGCCGTCCCGTACTTCGAGGAGATCTTCGTGACCGCGCGCACGCTCGACCCGCAGCACCGCCCGCTCACCTACACGAACCTGATGATGGCCGCCGCCGGCAAAGACCGCTGCCACCGGTTCGCGGACGTCATCTGCCTCAACCGCTACTACGGCTGGTACGTGCAGGGCGGATACCAGCTGGCCGGCGCCGAAAAGGCGTTCATCGACGAGATGGACCGGTGGATGGAGCTCGAACCGGACAAGCCGTTCGTCTTCACCGAATACGGCGCGGACACCGAGGCCGGCGTGCACAAGCTGCCCAGCGTGCAGTGGAGCGAGGAATACCAGTGCGAATACCTGGAGATGCAGCACCGCGTGTTCGACAGGTACGACGCGGTCGTCGGCGAACAGGTATGGAACCTGTGCGACTTCCAGACCGGCGAGGGCATCATGCGCGTCGACGGCAACCGGAAGGGCGTGTTCACGCGCGACCGGCAGCCCAAGGCCGCCGCGTTCCTGCTCAAACGGCGTTGGGAGACCATGTAGGAGGGGCGTCTTCGCCGCGCGGTCCCCATCCTGTCCGTCTACGGCAGGAGGAAGAACAGCGCCGGCGCGAGCAGGAACAGCAGGTTCGCGCCCACGGCGATGAAGATCACCGCGAGCGCGGTCGCGGCGCCGGCGTGCCGGACCTCGGCGTACGCCCGCCATGGCTTGTCGGGGTCGTAGTGGACCGTCATGGGACTGCCGAGCGGCCACAGACGGCTGGCGGCCCTGCCGTAGTTGATGGAGCGGCCGCCCTTGGCCCGCACATGCAGCGTGTCGTCGGGCGTGACCCACAATTGAGCCTCGCCGTCCGGCAGCCACGGCGCGCGTATCGAAAGCGAGGAGACGCCGCGGAACCGGCGCAGCACCGTGTAGGTGCGTCCGTCGACCTGGTAGGAGACCAGCGGGGCGATGCCGTCGTCGTTGTCCCCGTTGCCGAAGAACCGGTAGTCCGTGACGACGCCCGTGGTCACCTCCGTGCATTTGGCGGCCGATCGTTTCACATACACCGCCAGAGCGATGCCGACGACCAACAGGATCAGTCCCGGCAAGCCGGGGGCGGAAGCGATGAGCAACGCCTGACGCCACGTGATGTCTCTGGACACTGATGTCCCTCCTCGGATCTCGAAGCGACGGGTCGCCGACCGGAGGTTCCGGCAGGCATGCACCATTATCGCACCGTGCCGGTGCGCCGGCACCCGCGATGGTGACGGACACGGCGTCCACGTGTCCGGATTGCGGATGGTGGCGTGGACGCATCGCGGCGGCGGCATTAGCGTGAGCCGCATGGTCGTATGGGATTCGGAACAGTATCTGCGATTCGGGAAGGAACGCACGCAGCCGTCGCGGGACCTCGCGATGCAGCTGCCACCGGACGACGGCTCCGTCACACGCCTCATCGACATCGGCTGCGGGCCGGGCAACAGCACCGCCGTGCTGCGCGGACGGTACCCGCATGCCGAGATCCTCGGCGTGGACAGCTCCCCCGAGATGGTCTCAGCCGCCCGCGAAGCCCACCCGGACATCGATTTCGCGTTGTGCGACGTGTCGAAGCCGGACGAGCTCGCCGCACTGGAGCAGGACTTCGACGTGGTGTTCTCCAACGCGTGCATCCAATGGGTGCCGGACCATGCGCGGCTGATCCCCTTGCTGCTCGGACTGCTGAAGCTGAGCGGCACGCTCGCCGTGCAGACGCCGATGAACTACGAGGAGCCGATCCACCGCATCATCGGCGAGCTCGTCCATTCGCCGGCGTACGCGGACAAGCTCCCGCAGGCCCGCGAGTTCTTCAACCTCACGCCGCCCGAATACTGGGAGCTGCTGCACACGCACGCCGCCCGCTTCCGCATGTGGACGACCACCTACCTGCACACGCTGCCCTCGCACGAGGCCATCATGGACTGGTACCGCGGCACCGGGCTGCGCCCATACCTGCAGGCGCTGCCCGGTGCCGCGGCGCGTGCGGCGTTCGAGGACGAGGTTTTCAACCGTGTGCGCGAGGCCTATCCGACCCAATCCGACGGCAGCATCATCTTCCCGTTCCCGAGGTTCTTCTTCACCGCCGTGCGGTGAGAACCGGGAACGGCGACGACGCAACAGACGACACAGCATTTCGAAAGGAAGGGAGACCGCATCATGGTCACCGCGAACAGAAGCCGCGTGGTCGTCGTGGGTACGGGCAGCGTCGGTGCGGCGGTGGCGAGCGCCATCGTCCAGCAGGGGTTGTGCAACGAGCTCGTGCTCGTCAACCATCATCCGCGGAAGGCGGAGGGACTTGCCATGGATCTGGCCGATGGCAGCGAGTTCCTCGGCAGGTTCGTGACGATCCGCGCGGGCGGATGGGAGGACTGCCGTCATGCCGATGTGGTCGTCGTCACCGCCGGCCCGAAGCCGAAACCGGGGGAGACGCGCATGCAGGAGCTTGGCGCCGCCATCGACATCGTCGATCCGATTCTGCGCCATATCAAGGATTCCGGGTTCGATGGCATCCTGATCATGGTGTCGAACCCGGTCGACGTGCTCAGCTGGTTCGCGTGGAGACGCACCGGACTGCCGCGCGCGCAGGTGCTTGGCTCGGGTGCGGCGCTCGACACGTCGCGTATGAAGACGATTATCGGCGAGACTACGCGTCTCGACCCGCGTCTCGTCTCCGGATACGTGATCGGCGAGCATGGCGACAGCCAGTTCGTGCCGTGGTCCACGGTTTCGTTCATCGGCAAGTCGTTCGCACGGTATCTGGAGGACAACCGTTCGCGCTATCCGGGTGTCACGCTCGCCGGCATCGAGGAGGAGACGCGCCGCCGCGGTCTTGACATCAAGGGCCTGCGCGGCGGCACCAGCTACGGCATCGCCGCCACCGTTGCGGGTCTGGTGCGCATGATTCTGTGGAACGAGCGTGGCGTCGTGTCTGTGTCCACGCTCATCGATGGCGAATACGAGTACGGCGAACGCGACGTGTTCCTGTCCCTGCCCGTCGCGCTCGACGGCGATGGTGTGGGTGATTTCGTCGACCTGCACCTGAGCGACGAGGAGCTCGCGAGGTTCCACAGGTCCGCCGCCGTCGTGCGCGACCATTGCCGCCTCATCGTCGACCGGCTGTAGGCGACTTAGGCGGATGCGGGCGACTGTAGCGTAGACCGGCGTTGTCGGCGAATCCGGCTAACGTCTGGAACCATGTGTTCCCTGTGTTGCGCCTCGTCGCCGGACAACAACGCCCCGGTGTACGCGCCCGGCTTCATCTGACATACGGTCCCGGCATGCCGTCACCGCACCGTCCACGACGGACGGTCGGCGCGGCATGCCGGTTCGACCGTATGCATGCCATGCACGGTACGGAACGGACGACCGTGCGGAACGATGAAGCGAAGGAACACCCGTATGACTGATACCCCTGAACCGACCATGCCCTTCGAGCCGCAGCCCGATTCGCGCGAGCTCGGCTGGACGCGTCGCGTCGCCCTGCTGCTCACCGGACAGGCATTCTCCCTGCTCGGCTCCAACATCGTGCAGTACGCCCTCTGGTGGTGGATCGTACTGCAGGAGAGAAGCGGCTGGTCCATGCTGCTCGCCACCCTGTTCGGCGTCATGCCGCAATCCCTCGTGTCGATCTTCGGCGGGTCGATGGCCGACCGCTACCGGCGCAAGCCGCTCATCATGCTGCCCGACCTCATCATCGCCGGCGTCACCGTCATGCTGTCGTTCGCCTTCGCGCACGGCTGGGCGAACCTGGCCATCCTGTTCGTCGTCCTGTTCATCCGCTCGGCCGGCGGCGGCGTGCAGACGCCCGCCATCCAATCGTTCATCCCCGACATCACGCCGGCCGGCGGACTGCTGCGCGTCAACTCGATCTACGGCATGATCAACTCGGCCAACATGCTCGTCGCGCCCGCCATCGCCGCCGTGCTCATCAACGTGATGCCCCTGTGGTCGATCCTGCTCATCGACGTGACGACCGCGGTCATCGGCGTCGGCTTCGTCGCGCTCATCCGCGTGCCGGAACGACGCGGGGAAGCCGCCGCGGCGGCCGCGTCGAACGTGACGGACGGCAATCCGCTCGTCTCCGGCGTCCGCCGCGCGTTCGCCGATCTCAAGGCAGGCCTCGTCTACACGATGCGGCAGCCGCGCCTCAAAGGCGTGGTGTTCGGCGACGCGCTCACCTGTTTCGTGGCGGTCGCGCCGATGAACCTGACGCTCCTGCTTATGACCCGCGAATACGACGGGCTGGACCTGGACCTCGGGTTCGTGAACCTCACGACCGCCTCCGACAAGCTCGCCGCCAACGAGCTGAGCTGGAGCGCCGGCATGCTGCTCGGCGGCCTCATCATGTCCACCATCGGCGTGAAGGTCATCCGCGACAACATGCGCGTGGCCGCATACGCTATCGCCGCGGTCGGCGTCACGATCATCGGCCTCGGGCTCGCCCCCGGACTGTTCGCCTACCTCGTCATCAACATCCTGTGTGGCATCGCCTGGGGCATGTGCGCCGCGCCGATGCGCACCGTCATGCAATCCGAATCCGATCCGTCGATGGTCGGCCGCGTCTTCGGCCTCGACACGACGCTCGCCACGCTCGGCATGCCGCTCGGCATGCTCATCTTCGCGCCGCTCGCCGACCTGATCCCGATCGCGTGGGTGTTCGTGGCCAGCGGCCTGCTCGCCCTGCCCGTCGCCTGGTACGTGCTCGGACAGGCGCGCGTCCGGTGAACGGATGCAAGAATGGAACGTATGCGTATGGATGATCCTGCGGACCGTATGACTCCCGCGGCTCCCGTGCCCCCAAGCGTCGGCGTGACGTTGCGGCCGCTGCGACGCGACGACCACCCGGCGCTCATCGCGATGATGCGACGCATGTGGTACGCTGACCCCGCGATGGGCGACGACTGCGCGCGCCGGCTTGCGACCATCGACCTGCATCACGGACTGTCCTGCTCGACCATCGCGACCGTCGCCGTATACGGCGGCAGGGTCGTGGGCATGATCCTGGCATGCGTCGACGCGAAGGCGTCGCTCCTGCGATCCACGCCGTTCAACCGGCACGTCCGCCGCGTGATACGCGAATCGTTGCCGCTGCCGTTCACGGCGGACGGCAGGCGCGGCATCCGCGACGCGCTCGACCTGATCGCCGTAGACAGGCGGCTGATGCGCGGGCTCGGAAAACGCTACGACGCGGAAGTGGTGCTGTTCCTCGTCGACGGGCGGATGCGCGGCAAGGGAGTGGGACGCCTGCTGTTCGACCACGCGATCGGACGATTCCACGCGCAAGGCGCACGCCGGTACTTCCTGTTCACCGACACCACATGCGATGCGGGCTTCTACGACCATCGCGGCCTGACCCGCATCCGCGAGGAACGACGGGAACACCCCGACGGCACCGCCGACGCGTACTACCTCTACGAAGACGAGGTGCGGGAACCACGGAGTGGCGGACACCACCCCGGCCGGTAGAATCGTCGCATGAGGCTCAAGGCATGGAAGCGATGGACGGAATGGCCGCTGATGGCGCTATCCGTCATGTTCCTCATCGCCTACTCGTGGGAGATCCTCGCCGGCACGCACATCCTCCTGTGCGAGACCGTCATCAACGCGATCTGGATCATGTTCGTCATCGACTACGCCGTCTCGCTATGGCTCGCCGAAGACCGGTGGCGATGGTTCACGCGCAACCTGTTCGCCCTCGCGACCATCGCCCTGCCCATGCTCAGACCGCTGCGCCTGCTGCGTCTGCTCACCGTGCTCCACGTGCTCAACCGCACCTCCGGCATGGCGGTGCGCGAGCTCACCGCGGCTGTCGCCGCCCTGCGCGAGGAGCTCGCGTCGCGCGACCGGTAGATGCGTCACGGCCAAACGGCGGCGCGATGGTCCGTCGTGGCCCGGGGATTGGGAACGGCGGACCCTCGACGCGAAACGGCTCTCATGGGCGGACCATGAGAGCCGTTCTTTGCTGCGGAACCGATTGAATGGGAATTACTTGGTCAGGAAAGCCTTGTAGTCCTCGACGGCCTTGGCGAGCGCCTCGTCAGTGATGCCGAAGGAGGCGAAGGTGACGAACGGCTTGACCCACGTGGCGTTGATGTGGTTGGCCGTGCCTTCGAACGGGACGAGCACCTGGTCGATGGTGAACTTGTTGTCGCCTTCCGGCTGGTACTTCGACTCCGGCGAGCCGGTGGAGACGGCGACGGCGAACTCCTTGCCCTCGAACGCATGGCCTTCGGAGCCGTACGCCCAGCCGTGCTCGAGCACCTCGTCCTCCCACTCCTTGAGCAGAGCGGGGGAGGAGAACCAGTAGAGCGGGAACTGGAACACGACGCGGTCGGCGGCCTCGACCGCCGCCTGCTCGGCCTTGACGTCGATGCGGCCGTCCGGGTAGAGCGCGTACTCGTCGCGCACGGTCACGTTGTCCAGTCCTTCGGCGGCCTCGGCGAGCGCCTTGTTGACGTGGGACTGGCCGTTCAGGGACGGGTGGAACACGAGCACCAGCGTCTTCTTCATAGTGTTGTCTCCTTGCTGTATGGTCCGGTTCGCTTCGATATGGAATATCTCGAAACGAGTGATTTTGTCGTTCGATACCATCGTCGCAGAAGATGCGCCGTCTTGTCGTCGACTACGTTCTCGGCGAACAGCGAGCAGCGAACAGCGGGCGGCGGTTCGCCTTGGCCGTCACGTCCATCCCGAGGTCTACAGTCGAGCCCCATGTGTTCGTATTGCATGATGACGATGGCGCGTTTCGCGTCCAAGCCCGCGATCTGACGGGGAAGGGGACCCGATGCGGGGTCCCGGCGTACCTGTGAGCGGGTACGCCCATTTCGTCGTATGTACATCGATGCCGCGCAATCATACGGATGGTGGGCGTGTCCGTCCATCCTTCCCGGCGCGTGCGAATGGAAACAGGAACACATATACCCATGTCTCAGAATATTTCGGAAACCCATGCCGGAACCGTTCCCGTCGCCCCAGTGGACGGCGTGACCGCCGCCACCGATGCGACGTCCGATCCGCGCGAACGCGGGTGGGTGCGCCGCGCCTTGCTGCTGCTCACCGGTCAGGCGTTCTCACTGCTCGGGTCCAGCGTCGTCCAGTTCGCCATCTGGTGGTGGATCGTGCTGCAGACCCGCACCGGCTCGGCCATGCTGTTGGCCACCCTGTTCGGTGTGCTGCCGCAGGCGCTCGTCTCCGTCTTCGGTGGGCCGATGGCCGACCGCTACAACCGCAAGGCCCTGATCGTCCTGCCCGACCTCGTCATCGCGGCCGTCACCGTGGTGCTGTCCGTCGCGTTCGCGACCGGCTGGGCGAGCCTGTCGCTGATCTTCGTGGTGCTGCTTGTCCGCTCGGCCGGAGCCGGCATACAGGAGCCGGCCGTGCAGTCGTTCATCCCGGACGTCGTTCCGGAGAAGGGGCTTCTGCGCATCAACTCGATATTCGGCGTCATCGGTTCGGCGAACCGTATCGCGGCGCCGGCGATCGCCGCCGTGCTCGTCAATGTGGCGCCATTGTGGTCGATCCTCCTGGTCGACGTGACGACCGCGGTCATCGGCGTCGGCTTCGTCGCGCTGATCCGCGTGCCGGCGAAATCCAAGGCCACGGCGGGCGAGGCCGGAACGGAAGCCGACGCGACCGCGGCCCCGCCGACGGAACCGCTGCTGCTCGCCGTGCTGCGACGCACGTTCGCCGACCTCAAGGCCGGCTTCGTCTACACGATGCGCCACCCGTACCTCAAGGGCGCCGTGCTGGGTGATGCGCTCACCTGCCTCATGTCGGTCGCGCCGATGAACCTGACGCTGCTGCTCATGACGCGCGAGTACGAGGGCATCGACTTGAACCTCGGATTCGTGAACCTCACGACCGCTTCGGACAAGCTCGCCGCCAACGAGCTGGGGTTGAGCGTCGGCATGCTGCTCGGCGGCGCGCTTATGTCCGCGATCGGGCCCAGGCTGCTGAACGGCGCGTTGGCCCAGATGCGTGCGATCGCATTCGGCATCGCCATGGTCGGCATCACCGTCGTCGGCCTCGGCGTCGCACCGAACCTGCTCGTCTATCTGGTCATCGACGTTGTCAACGGCGTCGCCTCCGCCGTCTGCGTCGGCCCGATGCGTACGGTCATGCAGTCCGAGTCCGACGAGTCGATGACCGGTCGCGTCTTCGGCCTCGACACGATGCTCTCCACGCTCGGCATGCCGTTGGGCATGCTCGTGTTCGCGCCGCTCGCCGACGTGATTCCGATCGTCTGGGTGTTCGTCGCCGGCGGCCTGCTCACCCTTCCTGTCGCCTGGTACGTGCTCGCGTTGTCACGTAGGACGTTTCCGGAAAGCGGTGATCCGTCAACGAACGGATGATAACGTGCGCCCGCTCATCGGATATCGGTCCGGCCGGCGGGCGCACGCGTCGCCGCCGTCATCGGGTCGGGGACGCGTGCGGCTATTCGGCGAGTAGCGCCTCTTGATACCGCCGTCCGGCTTCGGCCAACGCCTCGTCGGAGAGCTCCATCGATTCGAAGACGACGAACGGCTTCAGCCAGACGGCGTGCGTGTAGCGGGCCATCATCCGGTATGGGGAGAGCACCTCGCGCATCGTGGCGCCGTCGTCCTCCTCCACGTATTCGGATTCCGGGCCGCCGGCGGTGGTGGCGACCATGATCTGCTTGCCCTTGAGCGCCTCGCTGCCCGGGCCGTACGCCCAGCCGAATTCCAGCACCTTGTCCTCCCATTCCTTGAGCAGGGCGGGGGAGGAGTACCAGTACATCGGGAATTGGAGCACGATGCGGTCATGCGTTTCGACGAGCTCCTGTTCGGCCTTGACGTCGATATGGCCGTCCGGGTAGAGCGCGTATTCGTCGCGTACAGTGACGTTGTCGGCGGGACAGCGCCGTGCGGCCGACGCCAGTGCGGCGTTCGCGCGGGAACGGCTCAGATCGGGGTGGAATACGAGAATCAGGGTCTTCATTCGGGCCGGTCTCCTTCCATGGAGTTGATGCGTTGGGGCCGGATGGCCGATATTCCAATATGCGGTACAGCCTACTCCCGTCCCTGCTGCAGGAACCACCGCCACGCGGGAATCACCTCGATGGTTCCGGACGGCACCGCGACACGGCCCTCCTCATTGAGTGAGATCAGCGTGCCGTGATCCAATCCCGTATTCTCCATCGCGGCGGCGAGGTTGCCGATTTCGCTGCGGAATTTGTCCCGGAGGCTCGTCGATGCGAAATCGTCGATTCGAGTGGTGTCGATGCCGGTTTCGACGGCGACCTGAATGAGCTGGTACGGCTCGCCGGCGGCGATATCCCCGATGACGAAATCCACTTCCGGACAGTTCCCCGCCGAATATGTGGCGATGGTGTTGGTGCGGTTGTCACCGTATCGCCTTTTAAGTTCCACGAATACCGCGGTTTCCAGACGTTGCCCGAGATCGAGGTGATTCGCCGGGGCGACGGCCAGTGAAAGTCCCGGGTCGACGGCGTACACTTTATTTGCGGCTTTTGGATTGTCCTTGATCGCGAATGTGAAATCCCCTATTTTGAACAGCAGATGGGCGTCCTCGAAATCATCGAGCAGGTCGTAGAGTTTGCCTCCAGAGACGGGTACCTGCATGCCTCGTAATGATTTGATCTGCGCATTGACGGAGAATTTCAGTCCAGTGGAACGCAGCGCGTTGCGGGAGAATCGCGTGGCCACGCGCAGGGATGTGGCGCCGAACCGTTCCAGCACATCCTTGATGACGATTTCATCCGCATGCCCTTGCAGCAGACGCATGCGGTCGAGCAGGGGCATGGCCTGCACGGCGGGGAAGCCTCCGATACTCAGATAGTCGTCGAATGCGTTCTGCAGGGGCCTGCGTGTGTCTGCGGGGTATTCGCCGGCGGTCGCCGTCGTGGATGTGCCGTGGAACCGGCAGTATTCCTCGAAGCTCAGCGGCCACATCTCCCGTGACAACGAGCGGCCGCGCAGGTTGGTGGGGATATCGGAGGAGAGCAGTTTCGACGACGAACCGGTAAGCACGATGGTGACGTTATGTTGTTCGGCGACGCGTCGGATGAAGTTCGCCCAGTACGGCGCCTCCTGAATCTCGTCGAACAGCAGGTAGCAGCCGCTCAAGGCTTCCGGGACCATACGATAGTACGTATCCAGCAAATCGGTGAGCGTATGGTCCGTGAACGGCATGATGCGCTCGTCGTCGAACGAGAAATGGAACAGGTGGGTGCGCGGTACGCCGGAGGCGAGGAGGCGGTCCATCAGTTGGTACATGGCGTAGGTTTTGCCGCATCGGCGTACTCCGATGATGGTGTATATCACGTTGTTGCGCGCCGGTTCGGGGACGTCAAGCGCCGCACTGTCCCTTGGGATGTATTCGGGGACCTCGAAGTCGAGATATTCGGCGATCAGAGAGGAAAACGACATGATGCTCCCGTCTTCATGCGCGATGCATGAGAATGAACGACCAATCTTCGTTTGTATTCAATGAAGATTGTATCAAATCTTCACTCTATCCAAATGAAGATTGGCTAATATCTTCACTTAGAGAGAGTGAAGATGATGCCTGCCATCCTCTGCCTGTCACCACGGCAAGGGTCTGCCGTCGCGGAAGAAGCCGCCGGTCGGGCCGTCGTCGGGCAGCGTCGCCGCCCGCGTCACGCTCTTGGCACTCACCTCGACCGGGCGTCCGAACATGCCCGAGCCGTACGTGTCGGTGATGTCCGGGCAGATCGCGTTGACGAGGATGTGGTCGGCGGCGAGCTCCTTCGCAGTCTTGATGGTGAGTCCGTTGAGCGCGAGCTTGGAGATGCCGTAGCCGGAAGCGGGGGATGCCCATCGAGCCGTGCAGGAACCCATACTGCGGGTCGCCGTAGGATCCGGCGCCGCTGGAGACGTTGACGATGCGGCCATGCGCCGATTTGCGCAGCAGCGGGATGAACTTCTGCGTGACGATCCACGTGCCGATGACGTTCGTGTCGAGCACGGCGCGCATCTCGGCGATGTCCTGCTGTTCGACGGACGCGCCGGCGCGCATGGATGCCGCGTTGTTGATGAGCACGTTGAGCCTGCCGAACCGGCGGTAGACCTCCGCGGCGGCCGCGGCGACGGAGCGTTCGTCGGTGGTGTCCATCACCGCGTGATCGGCGGAGATGCCCTGATCGTTGAGTTCCTGCGTGAGCTGGGCGAGTTCGGGGCGGCGCGCCGACGATAACGCCCGGTGAGGGAGCGGATACGCTTGGAGGATGTGTGCGGCAACGGATTGGTCGCCGCACGATAAACGATCGTAAGACCGCGTCGGTGCGGGCGTCGTCGCGGCGCCGTCACCGACGGTGAGCATGAAGGAGCCCGATGATGGACGAACAGGCGAACAATGCGAACGAAACCCAACCGTCTGCGGTGATGGAGTTCATCGGCGACCTGCAGCCGCTGATCGAGGTGCAGCTTGAGGCGACCGTCTCGCGCACCGTGATGCAGGTGGAGGGCGCCAACGTGGTGCTTTTCTCCTTCGACAAGGGGCAGGAGCTCAGCGAACACACCGCCGCCATGCCGGTGCTCGTGCAGTGCCTCGAAGGCCACCTCAAGGTGACCGGCGGCGGCAGGACCGTGGATCTCGTGCCGGGAGGCATACTGCACTTCCCGACCCGATTGCCGCATGCGGTGTACGCTCAGGAGGCATCCAAGATGATGCTCATCATGATGCGGCGTTGATTCCAGCGGTCACCGCCGGCCGTCACGCCCGCCACATCATGCCGATGTGGGGGATGCCGTCTTCGAGGAACTCGTCCGAGACCTGCGTGAAGCCGAGCTTCTCGTACAATCCGCGCGCGTACGTCTGCGCCTCGATATGCACGGCGTCCGCATGCATGCTCTCCCGCGCCACCCGAAGTCCCTCGCGCACGATACGCGTACCGAGTCCCTGATGGCGCCGCGTCGCCAGCACGCGGCCGATCGAGACCTCCGGGAACGTGACGCCCGGGTCGATTACGCGGCAATAGGCGGCGATGCCGTCCTCATCATGGAGGAACACGTGCCAGCAATGCCGGTCCACCTCATCCACCTCCTGATAGGCGCACCGCTGCTCCACCACGAACACCGCCACGCGCACCCGGTAGATCTCGTAGAGTTCCGCCGCGCTCAATTCCTCGAACCGTTTCACCGTCAACTGCATACGCGCCATCGTATAGGCCGGCCGGGAACGCGAACCCCATGCCCGCGACGCATGGCAGGACATCGAACGACACTATTGGTCATCCCAGTGTGGTCGCGGTGTAATACGGAATAGGGCCACGGGCCTTTCATGTTCGAGGCCCGTGGAGCGCGGACATAGTCCTCAGAGGGAAAGGAACCATCATGGGCAAGCGCATGCTCGTCACCTATTTCTCCGCCACCGGCACCACGCGCGGCGTGGCTGAACGCCTCGCGCACGCCATCGGCGCGGACCTGAAGGAGATTCGACCGGCCCAGCCGTACACGGCCGCCGACGTCGACTGGCGTGACGCCTCCAGCCGTTCCAGCGTGGAGCACGCGCATCGCGACATGCGCCCGGCGCTCGTCGGGCCGATCGACGTGAAGCCCTACGACGTGGTGTTCGTCAGCTACCCGCTGTGGTGGGAGACCGCGCCGCGCGTGGTGCGCACGTTCCTCGAAAGCGAGGACTGGGCGGGCAAGACCATCGTGACGTTCGCCACGTCCGGTTCCAGCACGCGCGGCGCCGACGGCGTGCAGCTGCATGATTCAGCGCCAACCGCGCACTGGGTGCCGGGTCGCCGCATCGCCGCCTCCGAAAGCGAGGCCAAACTCGCCAAGTGGGTCGACGGATTGAATCTGTAATTGGATCAGTCGCGCACGGTGAATCCGGCGTCGGCGATGCGCTCCCGCATGTCCTTGGCGATGGACAGGCAGCGGGCGCGCGGGATGCCGGCCTTGACACCGATGCCGGCCAGGTCGGCGAGCGTGATGCCCCGTCCCTTGCCGTTGACCGCCGTGGTGTGTTCGCCGTTGATGCCGGGGTTCTCGGTCAGATCGTAGGCGGGGGAGAGCCGCCAGACGGAGTGCTCCCGGTCGTAGAGGTAGGAGAAGTTCTTCGCGTGGTCGTCACGGTTGCCGATGAACACGTTGAAGCACATGAGCCGGTACATGTGTTCGCATTCCTCGGCGCTGTCGGTCATGCGCATGGTCAGCCGCATGAGCAGCCCATAGTCGAGATTGGCGATGCGGTGCGAGGTTTCCAACAGTCCGCCGGCGGACACCATATGCACTTTGCGGATGTCGCCATTCGGCTGCCGCATGCGGTCGAACCGCTTGGTTCCGAAATATCCGGAGCAACGGTTCGATGGGAGCAATCGGGTTTCCGGCATGGTGATACCGCACTCCCGCGCAAGACATGAGATGCGGTATTCGGTCTCCCCGACGTCGGGTGGATCCACGGATGAGGGGAACTTGACGATCCAATCCTCGCCATCGATCGTGGTGAGGATCTTCGGGCGGGCGCCGCCGGAAGACCCTCCGAGGGCGAACAACCGGTCGAGGTCGTCCGAGAAATCGGTGTTCAGCAGATGCAGGCACTCCTGTGCGAGCGCGTCAAGGTCGAGCGAGCCGGTGCTCTCGTCGTCAATCGTCGTCACAGGCGCGTATTCCAATGCGCCCATGCCGCTCATGCCCACAATCGACAGACGGGGCAACGGGCCGACCGTATACGGGTCGATGCCGTGACGGCTCAGCATCCGGTCGGTGAGCAAACGGCCCCAGCCGTCGGGCCTGCTGTCGTCGAAGACTCCGAACATGCCGTTCAGCGGATCGCGTTTCGCGATGAACACGCCTTCCCGCAGCGGCAGGCTCAACGGGCTGATGGAGAATCCATGCGCCAGCCACGTCCGATCGTAGGCGAACGCCAGAGTATGGTTCGGGGACATGGTGAGTGTGCCGACCGATTCCCCGGCGTATATGACTCGAATCCGGTCAAGATCCGGCAATGGATTGGTCATGCGCGGCCTCCGTTCCGTCGTGCGGCTGCGGTGACATCGTCGATGGTCGCGTAATACGGCTGCACGAACAACGCGTCGAAATCCCGCTCGCAATGCAATGCGAAGGCGATGTTCACCAACGAGCCGAAGGAGATCTCATGCGATTGCTCGAACCGCCTGATCGACCCCAGACTCACGCCGGATTTCTCCGCCAATACGGCCTGCGTCATGCCGTGCTCCTTGCGCCGTCTGACCATACGATCGGCGACGCCGGCCATCACGTCGCCCGGCATAGGCTCATCCAACAAATCAAACATACTCATATATTAGCAATAATTGTTAAAAAATGCCATATTTACTACTATATGAGTAGTATTTACACATGTATCTGTGCCGGTCAACCGAATCGCAGGCCACTCTGCTGCCCGTCAGTGGTTGGTGAGGGCCTCCTGCGTGGGCTGGTAGCGGGCGCCCTCGATGGTGATGGAGTCGAGCGTGCGGTCGATGTCGGCGGAGTTCGTCGGGCGTGAACGTGACGGCTGTGCCGCCCAGGTTCTGGCGCAGACGGTCCACGTGCTTCGTGCCGGGGATCGGCGCGATCCACGGCTTTTGCTCGAGCAGCCAACAGTCTGCCGCGTCGCGGCGTCCGTCACACGTGTCCGATGACCTTGGCCGGCACCCCGGCGACGATCGCACCCGCCGGCACATCATGCGTGACGACCGCGCCGGCCCCGATGATCGCGTCGTCGCCGACCATCACATCCTGCAGCACGATCGCACCCGCGCCGATCCACACGTGTTCGCCGATGCGGATCGGCTTCGAGACGGTCACCGCCCGCCGCATCGGGTCGCGCATGTGGTTGATGGTGATGAGCTGCACGTTCGGCCCCAGGAACGAGCCGTCGCCGATCGAGATGCCGCCGCGGTCCATCAACGTGCACCCCCAGTTGACGAACACGTCCTGGCCGATTTCGATGTTCCGGCCGAAATCCGTGTAGAACGGCGGATTGAGACGGAACGACGCATCCACCGGATGGCCCACGATACGTTCGAACATCGCGTGGACCTCGCCTGCCTCGCGATAACCGCCCGTATTGAGCTCGACGCACAGCCGTTTCGTCTTGGCGATGATTGCACCGATGGCGGCGTACTCCGGTTCGGCGGGGTCGACGGGCTCGCCGCCACGGTCGCGGGCGAGGATGTCGGTCGTAGGTTCGGCCATGGTGGCGCTCATGATTGCGGTCCTTTCCGAAAGTAGGTCCCATTGAACCGCGGTCGGAAAGAACCATCCAATAGTGTCGTTCGATACGCCGCCATGCCCGTCGGCTATACGGGCCGCACGTCACGCAATGAACCGCAGATACGTGCGGTCATCGAACGATTCCAGCCCCGCCGTGAATCCCTTCGTGCTCCGATACTCGTGCACAAGCCCCGGATCCTCACGACGCAGACGCGCCAACTTCGCCTCCGACCCGGCCAACGTGGAACGCAACAGAGGATACCCATCCGACGCAAGCACCACCTCGGCACCCGGTTGCACCGGCACGATGCGAATCGGATACTCCGGATCGGTGAACCCATCGAACACGAAATACCCATACTCGCCACGACGATTCGCGAACTCCGACTGCAACCGCAGGAACGGCATGATCAGGTCGCGTGCCGGATCGCCGGAGCCGACGACTCGGGAGGAACGTGCGGAACCATCCGCCGTCACGGTCTCCGGATCGTCGGGGCATCGCGCCTCCGCATCCTCCCGCAGCCGCAACGCCTGCGCGGCGAACGAACGCAGCTCCCCGAGCAACTCGTCCACGCGCTTCAACGTCGGCGTCTGCACCCCGTTCACCATGACCTGACAATCACCGAACAGCCACACCTCACGCCGAAACGCGCTGTAGATGACGGCGTTCGCCTGAAGACGCTCCCACGGTTCCATCTCGAACACGCGCGAAGGCACATCGTCCGAGGGCATGTCGCCATGCACGGCCGCGAACCGCGCATACTCATCACGCAGCCGGCCATCAAGCGCCCGCTGCGCCTCGCGCATCGAAGCCTCACCGGGCAGACCCGCGATAGCGCTCGCCAGCAGGTCCTTCGCGACCACGCCGCCGCTCGGCTTCCACAGGTGCCGCAGACTCTTGCCGGTCACGCCGTCCACCACGGCGGCGTAATCCTTCGTGACGACGAGACCGTCCTCGTTCAACGACTGGTCTGCATGCTTGCCCCGGCAGAACCGTTCGATGATGCGCATGCTTCAAACCATACGCCTGAGGCATGGATGCGTATGGGGCGACGCTATTGGCGCGAACGCGACGACGGTCGTGTAATGGATACCGACAACGACAGGAAGGAAACATCATGGAGAACCCGAGCGCTTTCCCGATGGGGGAGCCGAACGATGCCTACGCGCAGTACTTCGAGGGACAAAGCTACCTTGCGCCGCTCGCCGGCGACGATCAGGTCAACGTCGCGAACGTGACGTTCGAACCGGGCTGCACGAACCACTGGCACATCCATCACGGCGTGTGCCAGATCCTGCTCGCCGTGGGCGGGCGCGGCTACTACCAGATCGAAGGCCAGGAGCCCGTGGAGCTCAAGCCCGGCGACGTGGCCTACATCCCGCCGGACACCAAGCACTGGCACGGCGCCTCCCCGCATGAGGCGTTCGCGCACGTCGCCATCATGCCGAAGAAGGAGGACGCGAGCAACGAGTGGCTCGAACCGGTCGACGAGGAGACGTACCGCAGCCTCGCCTGAGCGCCCGCCGGACGTCCCGGACAGGCGGTGCCGCCGGTCGGACGCCGTCATGCGCGCAGGAACCGGGCGAACGCGCCGGCCGCGGGGGAGGAAACGCCCTGCTTCTTCCATACGAGCACGGAGCTGCTTTCGAATATGGGCGTGAGCGGCACCGCGCGCACGCCCGGATACGAGGCGCCGTAATCGAGGCACAGATACAGGCCCAATCCGTTCGCCGCCATCGCCGCGCCGTTCGCCGGCAGGTTGCATGTGCCTGCGATGACGGCCTGCGGGGCGAGCGAGCCGAACCAGTGCATCACCACGCGCCGCACCGGTTCGCGCGAGGGCAGCAGCAGCGGTTCGCCGACGAGATCCTCCGGCGTCAACGAGTCGCGGGTCTGCAATGGATGCCCGTCAGGCACCATCGCCGCCCAATGGTCGCTGATGCCCGTACGCAGATACTCGTACCGTTCGGTGTCCACCGGGTCGGCGAGCAGACCGAAATCCATGAGCCCCTGTTCGAGCTGGTCCTGGATCACGTCGGCCGTCGTGCTGACCACATGGAACCGCACGGCCGGATGGGCCTTGCGGAATTCGGCCATGCGCCGCGCCAGATACGCCATGCCACCCACCTCGCCGCAGCCGGCCGTGATGTCGCCGGAGAGATCCCCGGCGGAACGTTTCAAGTCGACCTCCGTCTTGTCCGCGAGGGAGACGATGGTCTGCGCGCGGTCGCGCAGCAGACGGCCCTCCCCGGTGAGCGTGATCGCATGCGGCCCGCGTTCGAACAGCGTGACGCCCAGCTCCTCCTCCAGCTGCTTCAACTGGCGCGACAGCGTCGGCTGGGAGATACGCAGCAATTGCGCCGCCCACGTGATGTTGCCCTCCTCGGCCACCGCGAGGAAATACCTGAGCACGCGCAGTTCCATGGTTCCGCCCTTCATATCCGCCGCATGACGATCATCGTCGTTTGTGGTGTCTTCGACTTCTCAGTGTAACTGCGATGCGTGTGCGTTCATCCGCCGCGGCCGCACGCTCACTTCCGGTCGCGCACGAACAGCGACAGCACGAACGCCATGCACGCCACGACGGTCGCCGTGACGAACACCGCGTCCACGCCGTGCGCGAGGCCGGCTGCCGCGGAGCCGGCGACGGATGCGGGACGCGTGTTCGTGGTCATGATGGTGAAGTTGACGGCGATGCCGATCGCCGCGCACGTCTGACGCAGCGTGTTGTTCATCGCCGTGCCGTGCGGCAGCATCGGGCCCGTCAGCTGGTTGAGCGCGGTGGTGGTCAGCGGCATCAGGCAGAACGCGACGCCCGTCATCATCAGCGTGAAGAACACGGCCGGCCACCATGCGGGCGTGTCCGCGTCCATGCGGGAGAGGGCGAACGCGGCGACGGCGACCACGGCGATCGCCGGCGGTGCGATGCGGCGGATGCCCACACGGTCGAACAGACGGCCCGCCACCGGGTTGAACACGCCCTCGGCCACGCCACCGCCCATGAGCAGGAGACCGGACTGCAACGCGGTCATCCCCAGCGAATCCTGGATGAACATGGGCAGGATGTTCATCGTCGAGATGAACGTGACGAACACGAGCACGATGACCAGCATCGATAGGGCGAACATCGGCTTGGCGAACACGCGGAAGTCGAGCATCGGACGCGTCAGATGCAGCTGACGGTGGATGAACGCGCACAGGGCGAGAGCGCCCACGGCGAGCGAACCGAGCGTCTGCGGCGACGTCCATCCCTCCTGTCCGGCGAGGCTGAAGCCGAGCAGCAGGCCGCCGAATCCGAGCGTCGACAGGACGATGGACGGCACGTCGATGGTCGGGTCGGTGCGTGTGGTCACGTTGCGCACGGTCGGAACCGCGGCGGCGAGCACGGCGACGGCGATGACGATCAGCGGCACGAACAGGAAGCGCCACGGCAGGAAATCGATGATGAGACCGGACAGGGTGGGGCCCAAGGCCGGGGCGAACGCGATGACCAGACCGAACCAGCCCATCGCCGCGCCGCGCTTCTCCGGCGGGAACGTGATGAACAGCACGGTCTGCAGGAGCGGCATGAGGATGCCCGCGCCCGTCGCCTGCAGCACACGGCCGGCGAGCAGCGCCCAGAATCCGGGAGCGAACGTGCATACGAGCGTGCCGAACAGGAACATGCCGATCGCGTAGAAGAACAGCTGGCGCGTCGTGAATTTCTGGATGAGGAACGCGGTGACCGGGATCATGATGCCGTTGGTGAGCATGAACCCGGTGCTCAGCCATTGCGCCGTGTTGCTCGTCACCCCGAACTCGCGCATGAGATGCGGCAGGGCGGAGGTCATCAGCGTCTGGTTGAGGATGGCGGTGAAGCTGCCGACCATCATCACGATGATCGGGATGACGGAACGCTTCGACGGCGTGCGTCCGGGCATGACGGAATCCATGGGGTACCTCGAATCTGTCGGAAAACGGATCCGGCTGATTTCGGTCGCCGCCGCGCGTATGGGCATGTGGATGCGCGACGCCGTAGCCCCTGCCGGCGTGACAGCCTCAGTGTACCGTCACGCGGGACATGCGCCCGTCGTTCCCGTCAATGCTCGCGTCCGTCCTTCAGCGAGTTGATGAGCTGGGAGATGACGTCCGGCACCGCGGAGCGTGCCAGCCATTCAATGCTGTCCGGCGTGAGCAGGGTCTGCGCTTTGCCGAGGATGCCGAGCATGCCGCTGGACGCGTATTCCAGCACGATGCGCTGCCCGGGATTCAACCGTGACTCGTCAATGCCGAGTACCGACAGCCAAATGCCGACGACGTAGCTTTTCAGCTGCGAGGCGAGACCCGTCGACCCATGCGGACCCGCGATCAGGGAAAGTCGACGGATGCTGGCGAGTCGCTCCGGCGCGTCCATGAACCTGAGCGCATACTCACGCAATGCGTCGATGTTTTCGTCCTGCCGGATGATGTGCGCGATGAACGCGGTCACGTCCGGTTGCTCGTAGATCGCGGCGATCGCGTCGTCTGCCAGCTCGGGGATGTTGGCGTAGTGATAGTAGAACGCGCTGCGGTTCAATCCGCTTGCGCGCGTGATGTCGCTGATGGTGATCTGCGCGTACGGCTTCTTCTCCAGCAGCGTCCAGAACGCCTCCTGCATCTTCTCCGGCGCCGTCCGTTCGTCGGCCTTCGGTCTGCCCATCTGCGTTCCTCCTCGTTCTTCGTCGTCGACGTTCCATCGGCCCTGACCAAATCGACATCGTATCGGGTTTTCCTGCCGGGCATGCGGCTGAAACTCCACATGATGTGCGTTTATGTGGTTTTCGCAAACCCACATGGTGATGTATTTCTTGGTAGTGCGATCGCGACAGGACGAAACGACGCGTGCGGACGAGCCGCACGCAGGAGGAGACGAGGCATCATCATGTCATTCCTTGAATTCCATGACGTGGTCCGTCAGTACGGCAGCGGCGAATCCGCCGTGCTGGCCCTGAACCATGCAACCTTCGACATCGAGCAGGGCGAACTGGCCGTGATCCTCGGCGCATCCGGCGCCGGCAAATCCACGGCCTTGAACATCCTCGGCGGCATGGACCGCGCCACATCCGGCAGCGTGAGGCTCGGGGAGCGGGACGTCACGAAGGCGGGCGAGGCGGAACTGACCGACTACCGCCGCTTCGACGTGGGCTTCGTGTTCCAGTTCTACAACCTCGTGCCCAACCTCACGGCCCTCGAGAACGTGGAGCTCGCCAGCCAGATCTGCCCCGACGCGCTCGACGCCCGCGAAACCCTGGAGAAGGTGGGACTGGGGGAGCGCCTCAACAACTTCCCCGCGCAGTTGTCCGGCGGCGAGCAGCAGCGCGTGTCCATCGCACGTGCCCTCGCCAAGAACCCGAAACTGCTGCTGTGCGACGAGCCGACCGGTGCGCTCGACTACAACACCGGCAAGGAGGTGCTCCAGCTGCTGCAGGACTCCTGCCGCAGCCATGGCATCACGGTCGCGCTCGTCACCCACAACTCCGCGCTCGCGCCGATGGGTGACCGTCTGATCCGCTTCCGTTCCGGCAAGGTCACCGAGATCACGACGAACCCGGACCCGACTCCCATCGCCGACATCGAATGGTAGGGGAGGCGCATCCGACAATGAGGAAGACCGCACTCTGGAAGGACGCATGGCGCACCATCTCCGGCAACGGCAGACGGTTCGCCGCGATCGCGATCATCGTGGCCGTCGGCGTGATGATGCTCGGCGGCCTCAACGCCGTCGGACGTGACATCCGCGCCGGCCTCGACGACTTCTTCGACACGACCGGCATGCACGACGTGTCCGTGGTCTCCACGCTCGGCCTCGACGACGCCGACATCGCCGCGTTGCGCAAGGCGGACGGCATCGCCGACGCGGCCGGCGTGCGTGAACAGGGCGTGACGACGAGAGTCGACGGCAAAAGCGCGTCGGCCACGGTCACGGCGCTCAACGACCGCCATATCGACGAGCCGTACCTGAACGACGGACGCCTGCCGAAGCATGCGCACGAGATCGTCGTCACACGGCAGTACCTCGACGACTCCGGCAAGCGGATCGGCGACAAGGTCACGTTCTCGCCCGACGATTCCGCGGCGTACGCCGCGTCCGCTACGGCGACGTTCGAGGACGGCGCGTACACGATCGTCGGCGTCGTCACCGACCCGAACGACATCGTGAACCCGTCCGGCCCGCTCGCCCTTGTCTCCGGCGCCAAGACCGTCTACCCGATGTTCGTCGCGGCCGACGCGGTCGCGAACGACGCCATGCCGTACGCATCCGCCGCCGTCGCCGTCAGGGGCGCTAAGGCGATGAACACCTACGCCGACGATTATCTGGACAAGGTCGACGCCGCGAAGACGGCCATCGAAGACGCCGCCCCCGCAAACGCGAAATGGATCGTCAACGACCGCGGCGCCATCACCAGCTATGAGGACGTGAAGACGCAAAGCGAGATGATCTCCCGCCTCGGCACCCTGTTCCCCGTGCTGTTCCTCGTCATCGCGCTGTTGGTGAGCCTCACGGCCATCACACGCATGGTGGAGGAGGACCGCCAGCTCATCGGCACGTACAAGGCGATCGGCTACACACGCCGCGAGATCATGGTGAAGTACCTCGTGTATTCGTGCGCGGCCTGCCTGCTGGGCGGAGTCATCGGCGACCTGCTGGGACTCGTCGGGCTGCCGTTCGCGTTCACGCGGAGGATGCTGACGAACATCTACGTGCTGCCCTCATATCCGCTGCTCGTCGACTGGCGTCTCGCCGTCGGCGGCGTGCTCCTGTTCGTCGCCGTCATCACCGGCGCCGCGACGGCCGCATGCGCGGGCTCGCTGCGTCTCCAGCCGGCCGAGCTCATGCGCCCCAAGGCGCCGAAGGCCGGCAGGACCATCATCCTGCAGCGTATCGGATTCATCTGGAACCACCTGAGCTTCCTCGGCAAGGTGACCGCGCGCAACCTGTTCCGCTACAAGTCCCGCGCGCTCATGGTCATCATCGGCGTTCTCGGCTGCACCGCGCTCATGACCGCCGGATTCGGCATGGGCTCGTCCGCACTGACGCTCATGCCACGCCAGCACGGCGAGATCTCCCTCTACGACGTGATGGCCGTCACCTCCGCCGTCGACCACGACAAGGCGCAGCAGGCCCTCGACAAGGACAGGGACGTGGAATCCACGCTGCCCCTGCAGCTTGGCTCCGCCACCCTGTCCTCCCCGGATTCGGACGGCGGGAAGATCGCCGCGCAGCTCATGGTCATCCCCGACGGGGAATCCCTTGACGGCTACATCGACCTGCACACGACGGACGGCGCGCCAATCGGGCTGCGCGACGCGGACGGCATCGTCGTCACCGCGAACGCCGCGAAAAAGCTCGCGCTCGTCGCGGGAGACAAGGTCGACATGGCCGACGCGATGGCGGACTCCGCCACGCCGCGCGTACACGCGCTCGCCCAGTACTACACCGGCAACGTCGTGTTCATGACCCGGTCCGCATACGAGAAGGCGTTCGACGCCGACTACGCACCCAACGCCGACCTCATCACGGTGAAGGGCGACGACGACGCGCAGATCGCGTTCGCCAATCGGCTCGCCTCGCAGGACGAATACCTGTCCGTGACGAGCTCCGCGAAACAGGAGCGCGACTTCTCGAAGAGCTTCCTCACCTTCTTCGTGATGATCGGATTCATCGTGGCCATGGCCGCGATCCTCGCCGTCGTGGTGCTGTACACGCTCGCCTCCACGAACATCTCCGAACGCGAACGCGAACTCGCCACCATCAAGGTGCTCGGCTTCCGCCGCCGCGAGGTGCACGGCTACGTGAACAAGGAGATGCTGCTGCTCTCCGCGTTCGGCATCGCCATCGGTCTGCCGTGCGGGCGCGGACTGCTCGGCTTCCTCGTGAGCCGCCTCGACCTGCCCGGCATGAACATCGTGCCCAACGTGCTGTGGTACTGCTATGCGGCGGCGGCCGTGCTGGCGTTTCTGTTCACGCTGCTGGTGGGCCTCGCCACGAACCACGCGCTCGACCGCATCGACATGGTCGGCGCGCTGAAGAGCCCCGAGTGACGGGTCCCGCCTCCGCGGCCTGCACCGCGGAGACGGCTCTTCTCCGGCCCCGAGTACGTTGAGTGACGGTTCGGAACGGCGGAAAAGGAGAGACGACAGCATGGAGCAGTTCGACATCGTGCTCGGACAGATGATCGGCATGGCCGTGATGATGGCCGTCGGCTACATCTGCGTGAGGACCCGCGTGCTGAACGAGGCCGCGCTGAACGGCATCTGTTCGCTCATCCTCAAGGTCGGCATCCCGCTGCTTGTCTTCTCCAACGCCGTGGCCGGCACCACGCGTGCCGACCTCATCGGCTCCGACGCGATCATCGTGATGACCCTCGTCATGTACGGGCTGCTCATCGCCGTGTTCACCGGACTGTCCCATCTGCTGCGGCTGAAACGCGAGCGTGGCCGCATGTTCCGCGGCTGCTTCGTGTTCGGCAACGCAGGGTTCATCGGCCTGCCGCTCGTCATCGCGCTGTTCCCCACCAAGGGCGCGCTCTACTTCGCGCTCATGTCCCTCGTGGACCAGTTCCTCCTGTGGACGTACGGCGTGTGGACGTGCAGGAAGGTCGACGACCGGCAATCCACGGCCGACGAGCATCCCTCGCGCGGCTGGCTCGACCGGCTCGCCCCGCTCGTGAGCCCCGCCCTCATCGCCGTCGTGCTCGCCGTCGCCCTCATCCTCGCCGGCGTCCACGTGCCCGACGTGGTCCTCGCCCCGCTGCAGAAGCTCGGCGGCGTCGCCTCGCCGCTGTCGATGGTCTACCTCGGCGGCCTGTTCGCCATCCGCGACTGGACGGGAGTGCTCAGGCGGTACGAGCTGTATGTCGGAGTCGCCGTCAAGATGCTCGCCTTCCCGATCGGCTTCTACGCGCTGCTCGCGTTCGTGCCGCCCATGATCGGCCTGCCGGCCGCGAACCCGGACATGGTCCACATGATGACGATCATCGCCGGACTGCCCACCATGAGCACCATGGTCATGTTCGCCGAACGTGAACGCAACAACCCCGAATACGCGATCGGCATGGTGCTCGTCACCACCGTGGCGAGCCTGCTCACCCTCACCGCCGTCTCCTACCTCGTCTTCTGACCGTCCTTCCAGACGGCCTCCGGACTGTTCCGGACAGATAGGCTCCGACGTGCGGACGGGCCTCCCATCGGCTACCATGGTCGAGGAAACATTCGGGAACGATTCAGGCGAGGACGGTCACGTTCATGGCGGCAAGGCATTCGCAGCGGTATGTCGGACAGCATCGCAAACACACCGACGTGATGGTCGTCGCGCAGGCGGCACTGTGCGCCGTGCTCGCCGTGCTCATGTGCGCCATGTTCGTGCTGTGGCAGGCCCGCGCCGCCGAACGGGACGAGGCGCTCGCGAACATCGAGGCCGCCCGGACCGCGAAGGCCGTGCAGGCCAAGGCGCACGCCGAAGCCACCAAGACGTTGAAGCGGGACAAGGTCCCCGCCTTCAACCAGGCCATCCAGGAACAGCGCGAACGCGACCGGTGGACGAACCCCACCGGCGGCCAGCAGCCGAACCTCGCCGATTACGCGGACCTGAGCGTGGACGTGAGCCTCGCCGACCAGAAGGTGTACGTCAAGTCCGCCGGGACCACCATCTACACGATGATCGCCAGCACCGGCGTCGACGACTCCACGCCCCACGGCTCGTACGTCATCAGCGCGCGCGGCACCCACTTCTACAATCCGAACGAGCGCATGGGCGCCGACTACTGGGTGCGGTTCAAAGGCCCCTACCTGTTCCATTCGGTGCCGACCGGCGTCAACGCCGGCGACTATCTGGCCGACGAGGCCGCCAAACTCGGTCATCCCGCCTCGCACGGCTGTGTGCGTCTGAGCATCGCCGACGCGAAA
The DNA here is from genome assembly GCF_019331725.1 of Bifidobacterium saguinibicoloris. Lineage (GTDB taxonomy): Bacteria > Actinomycetota > Actinomycetes > Actinomycetales > Bifidobacteriaceae > Bifidobacterium > Bifidobacterium saguinibicoloris. Next base: position 253,392 of record NZ_JAHBBF010000001.1, on the reverse strand, counting down.
TGGTTCTACGAGCAGATGCCGTCAGGCACGCCCGTCACCATCGCCTGACGGCGTGACCCCGGCGGGGAGACGGACGAATCCGAACGCCGGGTGAACAGTGGCTTACGGGGCGTCGCCGCATGTCGCGGCGGCGCCCCTCGTCCATTACGCTGGGACCAGCGTCATCGAACCGAACAACCGGGAAAGAGGAACGAACCCATGAGCATGCCGCTCGACCTGTATGTGATCCGGCACGGGGAATCCGAGGCGAACATCATCGTCAACGCCGGCAACAGGGGCGACAACTCCCTGTACACGCAGGACAACGTCACCGTGCCGGACCGTTCGTGGAGGCTCACCGCCGTGGGCCGCAAGCAGGCGGACTGCATCGGCCGGTGGCTCGTCGGACAGCAGCAGCTGTTCGACCGCTACATGGTCTCCCCGTATGTGCGGGCCCGGGAGACCGCCGCCACCATGGCCCTGCCCAAGGCCAAATGGGAGGAGAACCGCGTCATCCGGGAACGCTCCTGGGGCGAGATCAACACCATCACCAAGGACGACTTCAAGACCAACTACGCGCGCAACTGGATGTTCAAGAACACGGACCCGCTGTACTGGCGTCCACCGGCCGGCGAATCCATCGCCGACGTGTCCGAGGACCGCGTGCACAACGTGCTCACGTCGCTCACGCGCAAATCGGACATGGGCAGCGTGGTCATGGTCACCCACGGCGACTTCATGCTCGCCCTGATGCTCACGCTCGAAGACCTGTCCGACGAGGAGTTCCTGCACCGCGCCGAATCGCCCGAATGGGCGATCACCAACTGCACGTGCCTGCATTACACGCGCCGCGACCCGGAAAGCGGGCGCACCTCCAAGCGCGTGCGCTGGGAGCAGACCGCACGGCCCGTCCTCGACGAGGAGACCGGCAAATGGGAGATCAAGGTCGAGCCGTGGCGCGAATTCAAACGTCCCTACCTGTCCAACGGCGACCTCGTCGACGTGGTCCACGCGGTGGACCCGCACCTGCTCGAATACTACGGCAAGTGACGCCGGAATCCGGCGGGACGCTCCGGCGTGACGACGGGCGGCTACAATGGCTTCGAATCGCGGGGATGCGGTATGCCCCGCAAGAGAGAAGCTAAGGAGAGCCGCTTATGAGCGAACCCAAAGGCAACATCTTCCAATGGAAACTGCACGGCGACGGCAGGACGCTGGCGCCCGGCGAGGTCGTCGAACCCGACGAGCGCCTCACCTGGACGCGCACCGCGGGCATCGGCGCCCAGCACGTCGTCGCCATGTTCGGCGCGACCTTCCTCGTGCCGATCCTGACGGGCTTCGACCCGTCCACCACCCTGTTCTTCACCGCGCTGTCCACGGCGCTCTTCCTGCTCATCAACAGGAACGTGCTGCCGAGCTACCTGGGCTCCAGCTTCGGCTTCATCGCGCCGATCGCCGCGGTCACCGCCGCCCACTCCGGCTTCGAGGGCATCGCCATCGCCAGCTTCGGCATCCTGTCCACCGGCCTGCTGCTCGCCATCGTCGGCGTGGTCGTCCACTTCGCGGGCTCCAAGTGGATCGACATCATCATGCCGCCGGTCGTCAACGGCGCCATCGTCGCGATTATCGGCTTCAACCTCGCGCCCAGCGTGTGGAACAACTTCAAGGCCGCGCCCGACACCGCGCTCGTCACGCTCGTGGCCGTGCTGCTCGTCGCCGTGCTGTTCCGCGGGCTGGCCGGACGTCTCAACATCCTGCTCGGCGTGATCATCGGCTACGCGTACGCGTGCGCCCGCGGCCAGGTCGACTTCTCCGCCATCGGCAAAGCCGCGTGGATTGGCTTCCCGCACTTCCACACCCCGCAGGTCGACTTCTCCATCCTGCCGATGTTCCTGCCCGTCGTGCTCGTGCTCGTCGCCGAGAACGTCGGCCACGTCAAGTCCGTCGCTCAGATGACCGGCCGCGACTACGACGACCAGATGGGCACCGCCCTGTTCGCCGACGGCCTCGGCACCGCGATCGCCGGCTTCGGTGGCGGCTCCGGCACCACCACGTACGGCGAGAACATCGGCGTCATGGCCGCCACCAAGGTCTATTCGACCGCCGCCTACTGGTGCGCGGCCGGCTTCGCCCTGCTGCTGAGCCTGTGCCCGAAGTTCGGCGCGATCATCAACACCATCCCCGCCGGCGTGCTCGGCGGCGTCACCACGCTGCTCTACGGCATGATCGGCATGATGGGCATCCGCATCTGGGTGGAGAACAAGGTCAACTTCGACAAGCCGCTCAACATCATGGTCGCCGCGATCGTGATGATCATCGCCATCGGCCAGTTCGAGTTCGCGTTCAACGGCATCCAGTTCAACGGCATCGCCATCGGCACGATCGTGATCCTCGTCGCCTACCACGGCCTCAAGGCCATCGGCAAGGCCACCGGCACCATCGCCAAGGACGATCCGGACATCCTGTAGCCGCTGCGGCTGTGCTGGCAGCGGCTATGACTTGGGGCGCTTCCTCGTGTGAGGAAGCGCCCCTTTTGTTGTGCCTGTCATTATTCAGCCGGTGCTGTGTTCCGCTGATCCAGCACGTCCTGCAGGACTTTGATGTTGACGAGTTGCAGTCTGCGTGCCTTGTCGTTGTCGCCGGACCGCCTATATAGCTCCTTCAAGTCCTTCATCACGCTGATGGCACGATACAGCATGTCGTCGGTTTGCCGGTCGGGCGGCGTGCTGTCGATCTTCATCTCATGGCAGCGCATCAGGTTATATGTGGTGCGCTGCAACTGCGGGAGATGCCGATCGCCATCGTTCTGCAGGTTAAGCTGCCGGTACAGGCTCAGCGCATGCTCGTATTCTGCGATTGCCTCGTCAAACCGGGCCATGTCACGGTGCAGCGTGGCGATGTTGTTCCATGCCTGCGCTTCGAGGGAGGCGAATCGCGCTGGATTGCGGTGTGCCTGCTCCTGCCGCGTGTGCAGCACCGACTGTAGCAGCGGCTCGGCTTCGTCGAAGCGTTTGAGGTCCGTGAGCATGATCGCGTAGCTGTTCTGTACGTCGGCGATTAACGATTGGTAGATGCCGGAATCGTGCTGGTCCACATCCTCGTAGATGTGCAGCGCCTCCTTGTATTCACGTTCGGCTTGATCGTACTGCTTGATGTCCGGGCTGCTGTGCAGATCGGCAAAGTTCCTAAGCGTTCGAGCCATATCGAGTTGGTATAGATCAATTTGGGGATTGGCAGCGACGATCTGCTTCTGGATGCGCAGTGCTTCCGCGTATTCGCCTGCGGCCTTGCCATATTCATGTTGCTCGCTGTGCAGCAGAGCGATGTCGCTAAGGATTATAGCCACGTTGGATTTGTGGAAGTCGGATTTGGCTTCAGCGAATTGGCGGTAGATGTTGAGCGCTTCCTGATATTCGCCTTCGGCTTGCTTGTACTGGTGCAGGTATCTGTGCATGTCGGCGAGACCGTTGAGGGTCGCGGCCACGTCAAATTGGTATGCGTCGGGGTTGGTTTCGGCGAGCTGCCGCAGGATGCTGAGCGCTTCCTGATGTTTCTGTTCGGCCTTCTCGTACTGGCGTAGGTCACGGTATAGGGTGGCGAGGCCGTTGAGGGTCGTGGCTACATCAAGTCGGTATGCGTCGGGGTTGGTTTCGGCGAGCTGCCGCAGGATGCTGAGCGCTTCCTGGTATTCCTGTTCGGCCTGCTCGTACCGGTGCTGGTCGCTGTGGAGGTTGGCGAGGTTGCTGAGCGTCATGGCCAGGTCGGGCTGGTAGTAGGTGCTGGGGTTGCTCTGGGCGAGCTGGCGCCAGATGCTGAGCGCTTCCTGGTATTCCTGTTCGGCCTGCTCGTACTGGCGTTGGCTGCTGTGGAGGTTGGCGAGGTTGCTGAGCGTCATGGCCGGGGCGGTCTGGTAGTAGGTGCTGGGGTTGCTCTGGGCGAGCTGGCGCCAGATGCTGAGCGCTTCCTGGTATTCCTGTTCGGCCTGCTCGTACTGGCGTTGGCTGCTGTGCAGGATGGCGAGGTTGCTGAGCGTCATGGCCAGGCCGGTCTGGTAGTAGGTGCTGGGGTTGCTCTGGGCGAGCTGGCGCCAGATGCTGAGCGCTTCCTGGTATTCCTGTTCGGCTCGTTCAGGCTGGTTCCTGCGAACATGCACTGCCGCGCAAAGCGTGTGAGTGTCGGCGATCATCGGCATATACCGCGCGTAGTCCATGTGATCGGCCAGCTGCTGGTATGCATCGATGGCCTTATGCCATTCCTGCAATGCCATATCTGCTGCATTCTTGTCGTCGCTGTGCTTCCTGCTGCGTCGATCCGCACGCTTGGCATTGCGCGCGTGCGTCGTCGCATCGAGGCGCAGAGACGCAATGGGATCGGTATCGCGTAGCAGCCGGTCAAGCACTACGCGCAGCGCATCGGTCTGACTGGGGTTGGTCAGAATCGGCATGATGCCCAGCGAGCCGAGGAACTTGATCTGAGCGTCGCGTTGCCGGGGATCGCTCGGCGCGGGAATGATGGCCACGTGATCATGGCGGGCGCTGCCAAACTGCTTCACCAGATCCAGCACATGCGTCGGGTCGGCTCGCATGCTGTTCTCGTCGTAGGGGAGTCCTTCGTACCCCAGCAGCAGCAGCGGTCGTTCGCTCATCAGCTCATGCAGCGCGGTGGCGAAGGGGCTGAGAGTTGCATCGTCATATACATGTGCACATTGCTGGTCGGTGATGATGAACTGCTGCTGGTTGGCCTGTGCAATGCCGAGTGCCACGCCGAACGCATGGGCGACGATGGGGGATCCGTTGGCGTCAGGATCGTCCGGGGCGATGGTGACGGGCGATTCGCCGGCCCTTTTGTATGCGAGCTCGATCCGGCGGTTCAGCATCGTAGTGACGACGCCGTCGGGGGACAGCAGGGTGATTGCGGTCAGCAGCAGACTGGTGCTAACCGCAATGTTCTTACTGTCAGTGATGATTCTCTGCGCGAGTAGGCGGTTAACCAGTGGCTCTCCCAGCGTATCGATGAGCTGAGTGGCGGCCTCAGACAGGTTGCCGTTATCGATGATCTGCTCGATGCCGTGGCGGCGATCCGGCTCGGACACGCTTCCGGCGACCTCTCGGAGCGCCTGCCGGTATGTGGGCATCGGGTTAGGGAATGCTTCGCCGACGACTGGCAGAGGACGCTTCGCGCGAGTGTCAGCATCATACGCCGAGCGCAGCACATCATAGGCTGCGCGGTTGCCTGCACTGAGCGCGGCGTCCCAGTCCAGTATGCTGTCGAGCGAGGCTTCCACTATGCGTCCTTTCTGCGCGTGCCTGACGGCGTGCGATTGCGCCTTTATTGTACCGATATTGCATAGCCTGCGCGCTATACGGGATTGTTGTCCTCTTCTGTGTCGTCGGCGTCGTCGGTGTCGTCATTCGGTTCACTGCCGATGCCGGTGTCGTTGTCGGGCATTGGCATCGGCGGCATATTGAGACGACTGCTAGGTCGGCGCCTATCGGGGCTAGAAATGTCATCGGCTCTTTCGGCATTTTCCATGGCCCTGCTTGTTTCGGTGCTTGATTCTTCGCTTTGGCTATTCGACGTATGAGCTGTTGCAGTCGACTTGTCAGCTTCGTCCCTTGTTGCATTCTTCTCGTTGGCGGAACTGCCATAGAAGGCCCTCTTGAATGGTTCTATGTTGGTGGCATCGAACTGGGCTTTGATGCCATTGACATCCTTCGCGTATGTATCTGCGTCTACCGGATTATTGGCATCCTTGGCGAGTTGTTGCAGCCTATCGTAGAGGTCGCGCGCATTCGTGTACACGGCGCTGCTCTCGGCACTTTTCGCCTTGCCGTCAACCACAGGGGTGGGATTTTTGATGTGCTTGCCGATAATCCTGATGATGCAGTCCTTGATACGTTGACGTTCGCTGTCGTCCGTGATGCGCCATGCGTCCATATTGGCAATGCCGTAGACAGTGTCGAGCATGCTGCGGTTGAGCAGCAGGTAGGGGCAGCGGCGCTCGATGAGGTCGAGGCCGACGTGATGGGCGAGTGCTTCGGCGAGATCGCCCAGCGTAGTCGAATCCAGTGGCTTTTCCCATGTGTTCCGCCGCTCTTCCGTGGCGCAGTAGGGATCCCAGTCGGCAGCCTCCTGCAGCAGGGCGAAGGTAGCGGGGGAGAGGCGGCTCTCCCAGTCCACGAGGTATGCCAGATAGTTGTCGTCGAACAGGCCGAACCTGATGAATTCGCGCACCATGTGCGGCAGCGGCGCATCGGATGCATGGTCGCGGTCGTGGATGAGCGATGTGAATTCGATGTCGCGCCTGATGATCTGCAAGGTCAGGTGCGGATAGGCGATGCGCATGGCGCAGGCGGCAAGACACTCATCGGGACTGAAATCAACGGCGGGGAAGGTGTCGTGCTGCATGCGCTCGACGGTCATGGCGTACAGGTTCTTCACGTCCAGCAGCGTGCGCTGGTCCGGCAGCTCGCTGCGGATGAGGGCCAGCAGGTCCGCGTTGCTCGGATTACCGCCGACCTGCGCGCCGCCGGTGTTGTTCTGCTGCGTGTTGTTCTGCTGCGCATTGTCCGCGGAATTCGCGGTGCGTGCGGAATCCGCGTCGCCCAGCACGGATGCGATGTCGTATGCGGGCGAGATGAACGGGCGCAGATAGACGCTCACGTCGAAGAACTTCGCCTTCGTCTCGGCGGTCACGGCGCCTGGCTGCCGTTCTTTCCACTTGCTGCCAAACACCCTGCTCGCCTCGTAGCGGTTCGGATCCAGCGCCTCGTCGCCCATGACATAGATGAACGTCACGGGAGGCTTGCCCTGTGCTTGCCGCGAATCGTTGATCAGGGTGTTGAGCTCGCGCAGTTCGTAGTAGATGTCGAACTGGTCCACGCGATCAAGATCCTCGAAGATGACGAACCGGATCTTGGCGCGTTCGATGAGGAAGACGATCTCGTCGATGTACTTGTCGAAGATGTCGATGTTGCCTCGCTCGTCTGCCTTGAGCTCGATCGTTTCGATCGACGCAGACATGCTCGACGGCTTCCACGGCAGATTGCGCACGAAGAACGTGGCGATGCCGGCTGCGACTGCCATAGCGACGGCGAGCATGAATTTCGGGCTGTTCCCCCAGAACTGTCCATCCCGCATCCGTGCCCAGATTCCCGCGAATCCGATGCCATTGGGAATGGCCGACAGCACCGTTGTAATCAGCAGCGCCAATGCGAAGACGGCGCCAGCGGTCGTCAGCGTTCGCCGCCAGGAACGGCTGCTGTACAGGCGGCGGTAGTGCGATCCGTTCACGACCGACGGGTCTGTGCTGTAGATCAGCTGCTTGACGATCTCCTTCTGAATGTCCTGCTTGATCTGATCGTGCTTCGCCTTCGTGTCGACCGACTGCATGATCTCCGACGACTTCACCAGAATGCATGGCGGAATGATTGGACCTAGTTTTGCGTCAAGGCGCTGCAGGATCGAATGAAACTTGGATTGCGCGTTCTGGTACCGCTTGGATTCCTTGTCATCCGTTTTTGCGGCGTTGCGCCCCCACGTCAGGCGGTTGAGGAAGCCCTTGAGTACGCTGCTCTTGCCGCTGCCGAACGTGCCCATGAGCGCTACGTTGCGCGGGGCGTCCATGGGATCGTCGGGATTGCAGACCGTGTAGAGCCTGCGGGCGTAGTCCTCGTGAAAGTGGGGATCGTAGTGCGGCACCAGCGAGTCCAGTGAATCGCTGCTCGGTGCACTGCTTGCCGTGTTGCTAGCTGCGCTGCCTGCTTCGCTGCCGCCTGCCATACTGCCCCCGTTCCTCGGTATGGTCAGCATCATACGCCGCCGCGATGATCGCCGCCGTGCGCGTCGTCTTGCGGCGACGCGGCCTCATGCGCCGGTCCATGTTGGCCCCTAGGACCGGGTGCCGCGGTAGGCATTGGGGGTCATGCCGAGGCGTTTGCGGAACACGCTGATGAAATAGCTCGACGACGAGAACCCGCAGGCGCGCGCGACCTCCGCGACGGCGCCGTCCGTCCCGGCCAGCAGCCGCTTGGCCTCCTCGAGCCGCCGTTCGGTCAGGTACTCGTTCGGCGTGCGGCCCACGTACCGTCTGAACAGCGCGCAGCAGCGGCTGCGGCTCACCGCGCCGGCCCGGGCGATGTCTTCCAACCCCAGGGGTTCGGCGAACCGGCTCTGCACCATGCCGGTCATCTCCAGCACGACGATGCGGTCGCGCTGGTCCGAGGAGCCGTCGCCCCCGTGTGTGGCGCCGCCCGCCCCGGTGGAGGCCGCGGCCGGACGGAACCGGTCCAGCACCTTGCCGTACAGGCCGATGGCGGTCGCCGCGGCCGGCAGCGGGTCGATGTCCGGCCAGTGCCCCGACGCCGGGTCCGCGAGGGAGGACGCCGGCCCACGCGCCGGCCGTTCCCCGTGCAGCTGTGTGACGAGCCGGTCGATGCCCATCAGCACGTCACGCTGCCAATCCACCCCGGAGGAGAGCAGCAGGAAATCGTCCATGTCCTGTCCGAACGCGCGTTCGCAGCGTGTCCGCACGGAGGGTGCGACGCCTTCGACGAGCGATGGCCCGATCACCGCGCATGAGAACCGGGCGTCCCGATGTTCAGGCGAGAACCCGTAGTGCAGACGCGACGAATTGACCACCATGCCTTCGCCCGGCCGCAGCAGCGTGACGCTGCCGTTGACGAAATAGCGCATCTCGCCGCTGACCACGCGGATGAACTCCAGATCGCGATGCCAATGGCATGCGCACCGGTAGTCCGCGAAGATCGACAGCGCATCGCACTGCGCGTAGATCGGCAGCCCCGGCACCGTGTACGGCACCCGCTCGGACAGGTCCGACAGCACCGAGATCCGTTTCAGCCCCGCCTGCCCTGCCGGATCCGCAACCGTGTCCGTCATACGCCGCCTCCCGTGTCCGCGTCCGTACCGCCGCCGTTCGTCGCACCGCATCGCGTGATTCCGCCCGGACCATCATCGAAATACGATTTTACTATTCATCGGTCCGTAAGCGACATTTCGCGCCCTGTGGCGCGTTGCCGCCCGGCTTATCCTGTAACTAGCTTCCAGCTGCAGCGGAAAAGCGAAACGACAATCCAAGAATCGCACATGTCCGGCGGATGATTCCGACATCCGTCCGGCATGCCATACCGCTAAGGAGCAATGATTGCGATGCGTAGCCACACCACCGGAACGTCCCTGATCGTCCGTCTCGCCTCCGAGTACGGAACCCTGATCGATGATTTCTTCGCCGTCGCCCGCGGCTGGGTCGCCGAGCATCTGGCTCATCCGGACGAGGAGAACTGGTTCGCCATGTGGTACCCCGCTTCCGCCTCCCAGATCGCCTGACTTCCGGTGCCGGCGACACACGGCGCGCTGCCGGGCGAAACGCGGGTCTGACCGGTCCGATAGCCTTGCCGGAGAAGCCCGCCGTGACACGGCGGGTCAACGGACAAGGGAGGTCATCATGGCGGATGCCGTGAACGGGAAGAACATCGCGATCGTCACCGGAAGCGCCCTCGGGCTCGGCTTCGAGCTCGCCAAGCGTCTCATCGCCAAGGGCTGGTTCGTGGCCGGCATCGACTTCAACGCCGAACGCCAGGCCGAACTCGCCGGCGAATTCCCGGCCGACTCGTACCGGGGCTTCGTCGGCGACGTGTCCGACGAGGCGTTCGTCAAGGCGTCCGTCGCCGAGATCGCCGGGCTCGGCCACATCGACCTGCTCGTCAACAACGCCGGGCAGCCCTCGTTCAAGACGCCCACCGCCTACGAGGCGGCCGACGTCGACAAGTGCCTCAAGGGCCTCAAGGGCATGATCCTGTGGTCGGTCGAAACCTTGAAGGCCGACGGCGAGGCCGATCTCAAGATCGCGAACGTGATGAGCACCGCCGCCACGCGCGGCAACGCCAACGAATCCGTCTACTGCGCCACCAAGTGGGGCGAGAAGGGCTACACGCAGAGCCTCAAGGCCGCCTACAAGGGCACGAGCGTCAAGATCGTCGGTGTGTATCCTGGCGGCATCGACACGGCCTTCTACCGCGACAGCCACGACTACGTCTCCCTGGAGAAGCAGCACACGTTCATGGACCCGGGCCAGCTCGCCGACGTGATCCTGTTCAACCTCGTCAACGAGGCGAACCTCACCGTCTCCGACATCCTCATCGAACGCAACTACGTGTGAGACGGCCCCGGGCGGAGGGGCGAAGTATCGGGCATGGGCTAGTGTTGCATGGTTTGCGCAATCGGCGCAGTCCATACAGTCATGAATGAAAGGCCCCCGTGCCAGATACAACCTTCACCACTCCCGTGGTCGAGACGCACCTTCCCACCTTCCTCGAGCTCGGCGTGCCCGAGCCCCTGTGCCGCGTGCTCGCGGCCGACGGCAAGACCGAGGCGTTCCCCATCCAGGCGGACACCCTTCCGGATTCCCTCAACGGCAGGGACGTGCTGGGCCGCGGCCGCACCGGCTCCGGCAAGACGCTCGCATTCGCGCTGCCCATGGCGGCCCGGCTCATGGAGGCCGCATGGGAGCCCGGCATGCGTATGGGCCAGTACCGGTACAACGTCAAGCACATCCGCAGACGCCACCTCGAGGAGCGCCAGTCCGGCGACTTCCACCCGCATCCGCGCGGCCTCGTGCTCGCGCCCACGCGCGAGCTCGCCAACCAGATCAACGACGTGCTCCAGCCGCTCGCCCAGATGGCCGGCATGACCACCACCACTGTGTACGGCGGCGTCAAGCAGAATCGTCAGGTGCGCGACCTCATGTCTGGCGCGGACATCGTGGTCGCCTGCCCGGGACGTCTCGAGGACCTGCTCAACCAGAAGCTCCTCACCCTGTCCGACGTGCGCGTCGTCGTGCTCGACGAAGCCGACGAGATGGCGGACATGGGCTTCCTGCCGCCGGTGCGCCGCATCCTTGCACAGGTGCGCCCCGACGCCCAGCACATGCTGTTCTCCGCGACGCTCGACCACGGCGTGGACGAGCTCGTGCGCGAGTTCCTGCGCGACCCCAAGACGCACAGCGTGGACGAGCCCACCGCCGCCTCGGATATGATGACCCAGCATGTCTTCGCCGTCGAGAAGGACGACCGCATGGACGTCGTCCTCGCCCTCGCCGCCGGCAAGGGACGCCGCATCCTGTTCACCCGCACCAAGTACCAGGCGAAGAACCTGGCGAAGAAGCTCACCCAGCATGGCATCCCCGCCGCGCAGCTGCACGGCAACCTCAACCAGAACCAGCGCGACCGCAACCTCGCCGCGTTCGAGAACGGCGACGTGAACGTGCTCGTCGCCACCGACGTAGCCGCGCGCGGCATCGACGTGAGCAACGTCGAACTCGTCATCCAGGTCGATCCGCCCGCCGACCCCAAGTCGTTCGTGCACCGGTCCGGCAGGACCGCGCGCGCCGGCCGTCGCGGCGACGTGGTGACGCTCGTGCTGCCGTTCCAGCGCCGCGAGGCGCAGCGCATGCTCAAGGCGGCAGGCATCGACGAGAAGCCGGTCAAGGTGCGCCACGACTCCCCGCAGGTGCTCGAACTGGCGGGGGAGAAGGCCGAGCCCGTGTTCGGCTGGAACCTCGACACCACGCAGCCCGCCGGCAACCCGCGTTCGCGCAAGGGCGGCAAGGGCCGTCCCGCGTCCGGACGCGACGGCGAGCCCCGTGATGGGAAGAGCCGCGACGAACGTCGGGAGGATCGTCCGAAGCTGAAGCGCAACCGAGCCGAACGCCGCGCCGGCATGCAGGGCGACCGTGAGGCGGAGGAGCGCGAACGTCGGTTCGAGACCGGCGCGACGCCGCACGCCAAGCGGTCCGCCAAACAGTCCGACAAGCGTGCGGACAGGCGCACGGGCAAGCGCTCCGCCGCGAACGCCACGAATGCCGCGAACCGTTCCGCGGGCGGCAAGCGCATTCACCACCACGACGAGAACCGCATCATCCAGGATGAGCGAAGCGAGAAGGTCAAACGGCATGAACGTCGCATGGCCTCCAAGCGCGGGGGAGCGCAGGGCGGGCCCCATCGGCGCCACACGGGCAAGCGGACGCGCGCGCCGTTCCGCAGCCGCTGAACCGTCCTCCGGTTCCTCCGTCCGGCCCCGTTTCCGTCGTCCGTCTCCGCCGGCATCCGGCGGAGACGGACCGAACGGGTTCAACGCCGGTATAGGACGGTCCCGGCCGCGTCACGGATCGAGAACGACGGCTCCGACTCGACGTCGAGCTCCACGGTGAGCCGGTCGGAGCCGTCCGCGGCGACCGAACGGTACACGTACCGCTTGTTCTCGAGCAGCACCTTCTCGGTGCGCGCGTCGAGCAGCCACGGGTGGCGGCGGCGGATCGCGATCAGCGCCTGATGCAGCCGGTACGTGGGCTCGCCGAGCCGCGACAGCTCATCCGGGGTGCCGGGGAACTTCGGGCGCACGTCGTCGTCGCCGCCGAAGCGCTGTTCCTTGACGCCCACGTACCCCTGCTCGTCGCCGTAGTAGACGCTCGGCACGCCGCCGACCGTCATCAGCACGGCCAGCGCAAGCGCCGCCTTGTCCGGGCCGATCTGGGAGGCGATGCGCGTCACGTCGTGGTTGCCGATGAACGTCTGCGGCACGAATGTGCCGAGGAATCCGTTGTGGCGTGTGAGGTTCCAGTCGAGTTCGAAGAAGTTGTCGGTCTCGAGCGCATGCTGGATGGACTTCCACAGCTCGTACTGGGTGACCGAATCCATGCCGGATGCGCGCACGATCGCCGGGTAGTCGCCGTGGATGACCTCGCCGAAGATCCACGTGTACGGGTGCGCGGCCCTGACTTTCGGCAGCACCTGCGTCCAGAACGCGGGCGGCACGGCGTATGCGGCGTCGAGACGCCATCCGCAGGCGCCCCGGTCGAGCCAGTGGTCCATCACGTCCGTCACGTAACGGACGGTCGCGGGGTTGTCATGGTCGAGGTCGACCAGGTCGCCGTGGCCTTCGAACACGTCGAGCGTCGGCTTCCCGTCGGCGTCGCGTGCGGCGCGCACCAGTCCGCGCCATGGTTCGTCGGCGGGCGAGAGCGTGCCGGCCGCCTCGTCGATCGCGGCCCTGACGGCGGGATGCGAGCGGGAGACGTGGTTGAACACGCCGTCGAGCACGATGGACAGGCCCATGCCGCGGCATGCCTCGGCGAGCCGGTCGAATGCGACGTCGCCGCCGAGGCGCACGTCGACGTGCATGTGGTCGAGCGTGTCGTAGCCGTGCGTGGCCGATTCGAAGACCGGTCCCAGCAGCAGCCCCGACGCGCCGAGGTCGCGCACGTAGCCGAGCCAGGGGATGAGCGCGTCGAGCCCCCGTCCGTGGAATTCGCGCGGGCCTTGCGGGCGGATGTCGCATCCGCAGAACCCCAGCGGGTACACGTGCCAGAAGATTCCGTGACGAGCCCAGTCGGGCATTGACCCCACACGGTCGGAATCACGGACGGCATCACCGGCCGCGATCCGGTTGACGGTTCCATTCATGACGCACCTCCCAATGCCATCGCGATCACTGCGAATTGACGTCATGTCTATTTTCGCACATCCGTCCGTCGGACGACGGCGACACGACGGCGACCGTGCCGCTACGTAGTCGGTCATCGGCTACAATCGTCGTGACGGTTACGCCATCCTGCGAAGAAGAAGGTGATCATCCCCGTGGACTTGTCGTTCGCCCATTTCCTCCAACAGGTGTTCTCGAACCCGGCGTTGTTCGTGACGACGTTGCTCACGCTCGGGGTCATCTTCGTCAACGGGTGGACGGATGCTCCCAACGCCATCGCCACATGCGTGACCACGCGCTGTATGCGTGTGCGGTCCGCCGTGGTCATGGCCGCCGTGTTCAACTTCCTCGGCGTGTTCCTCATGACGCAGATCAACGCGTCGGTCGCCTCCACCATCAGCACGATGGTTGATTTCGGCGGGGACACGGACGCCGCGCTCATCGCCCTGTGCGCCGCGTTGTTCTCCATCGTCGTCTACAGCGTGGGCGCCTCGATGCTCGGCATCCCCACGTCCGAGAGCCACAGCCTCATCGCCGGCCTGTCCGGCGCGGCCATCGCCATCCAGGGCGGCATCGCCGGCATCAACATGGGCGAATGGGTCAAGGTGCTGTACGGTCTGGCGGCGAGCCTGCTCATCGGGTTCGCCATGGGATGGCTGGTGTGCAAGGCGGTGACGCTGGTCTGCGCCGGCCTCGACCGGCGGCGCACGAACGGGTTCTTCACCGGCGCGCAGATCGCCGGCGCGGCCGCCATGAGCTTCATGCACGGCGCCCAGGACGGCCAGAAGTTCATCGGCGTGCTGTTCCTCGGCATGGCCCTGAGCAACGGACAGTCGTCGGTCGTCGGCGTGGTCATCCCCGTGTGGCTGATGATCCTGTGCAGCACCATCATGGGCGTCGGCACCTCCGTCGGCGGCGAGAAGATCATCAAGTCGGTCGGCATGGACATGGTCCGCCTCGAGAAATACCAGGGATTCTCCGCCGACCTGTCGAGCGCCCTGTGCCTATTGCTCATGACCGTGCTCGGCATCCCCGTGTCCACCACGCACACCAAGACCAGCGCCATCATGGGCGTGGGCGCCGTGCGCCGCCTGTCCGCCATCAACTTCGGCGTGGTGCGTGACATGATGCTCACCTGGGTGTTCACGTTCCCCGGTTGCGGCATCATCAGCTACGCGATGGCCAAGCTCTTCATGTTCGTCTTCTAACCCGTCCCACCACGGGGTCTCCGACACTTCCCACGAGAAAGGACCACACCACATGGCGAGGAAGAACGACTCCTTCTACTTCGACTCGTTCCAAGGCAGCGCCGAACATGCATGCCGGGCCGCCCGTCTCCTGTCGGACGTGATGCACGGTTTCGATTCCGAGCGCCTGCGCGAGCGCATGGAGGAGATGCACGGCATCGAACAAGCCGCCGACAAGATCCGCCACGGCCTCATGGACGAGCTGGTGACCGCGTTCATCACGCCGTTCGACCGCGAGGACATCGCCGAGCTGAGCCACGTCCTCGACGACGTTACCGACTCGATCGAGGGCGTGCTCGACCGTCTCTACTACGACAACGTCACCGACATGCGCTCCGACGCCATCGAGATGGCCGATATGGTGGTGCGCGCCACTGAACGCATCCGCGAGCTCACGGCCGAACTGCCGCGCTTCAAGCGATCCAGGACGCTGCGCGAGCTCGTGTTCGCGATCAACACCATCGAAACCGACGCCGACCATGTGTTCATCAAGGCGATGCGGGCCCTGCACACCGAGGGCGGCGACCCGCTGCAGGTGTTCGCATGGCACGACGTGTACCGTCACCTCGAGCGGTGCTCCGACGACTGCGAACGCGTCGCCAACACCGTCGACAGCATCGTCATGAAGAACAGCTGACGGGGCGGGTGGCCGTTCACGCCTACCGGTGTTCGCGGATCCACAGGATCGCGAGCTGCGTGCGGTTCGCGAGTCCCAGTTTGTCGAGGATCGCGCTCACCCGGTTGCGCACGGTGCCTTCGCTGAGGAACAGCCGGGATGCGATGTCCCGGTTGTCCAATCCTTCGGCGACGAGCGCGGCGATGGCGCGTTCGCGGTCGTTCAGCAGCGCGTCCATCGCGCCGTCCGGTTCGACGGCGGACGATGCGATGCCGCGGGACGATGCGGCGGAGGCTTCATCCACGCCCTCGTGGGAACCGGTGGATGCCGCCGGCGCGGTGAGCTTGCCGAGCACGTCGGCGCCGAGCACCACCTGTCCGGCCATGACCGCGTTCAGCGCGGGTGCGACCGACGCCACGTCCTGTTTGATGAGATAGCCCTTCGCACCCAACGCCATCGCCCGGTCGATGTACGCCTTGTCCGCGAACGTGGTGAGCACGAGGATGCGCGCCGCCGGGTCCTTGGCGAGGATCGCGCGCGCCGCGTCGAGCCCGTCGCGTCCGGGCATCTGCACGTCCACGAGCAGCACGTCCGGCCGGTTCGACGGCGTCTCGAAGTACCTCCGCACCGTCGCGTCGCCGTCGTTCGCCGTCCACAGCACGTCGGCCGTCCCCGTCGCCTCGAGGATCGTCGCCAACGACTGGCAGACGATCGGGTCGTCGTCCGCTATCGCTATCCGCATCATGCGCCTCCGTTCGTATCGTCGTCGTCATGCACGGCCCATGGTCCTTTCGGTATGGCGGCGAACACGCGCCAGCCATCGCCGTACGGTCCGCACGCCGACGTGCCGCCGACCGCGCGCACGCGTTCGGCGATGTCCGCGAGCCCCATGCCGCGCGGCGCCTCGCCGGCCACGCGCGCCGGCTCCGCGCCTTCGTCGAGTCTCGGCCCCGGGTCGAGTACGACCAGCTGCCAGAGCGCGGGGAAGTCGCGCAACGTGACCGTCGCCGTCCGGGCGGCGCTGTGCCGCGCCGTGTTCGACAACGATTCGCGGATCACCGTGGCGAGGCATCGGGCCACCGGCGCCGGCGCGGAGGCGACGTCGCAGGTCATGGCCACCCGGAAGCCGGGGGAGGCGCCGTCGAACGCGTGGGCGGCCGCGTCGATCTGCGCGGCGAAATCGGTGCCGTCGTCCTCCAGGTCGTGCACGGAGCGCCGCACCATCGTCATCGCGTCGTCCAACGTCGCGCCGAGTGCGGCGAAACCGGCCGACGCCGTCCGATCGTCGGTCGCGTTGGCCACGGCGCCGCCCGCCTTCGCCTGCATGATCGCGCGCGTGAGCAGATGGCCGACGTTGTCGTGGATCTCGCGCGCGATGCGCGTGCGTTCGCCGAGCGCGGCGACGCGCACCGCACGCGCACGCTCCTCGTCCAGGTCGGCGATGCGCGTGCGCGCGTCCCGGGCCTCCTGACGCGCCGCGTCCCGCTCCGACCGCAGCGCCCGACGCGACCCGGCGACGTCCCGCTCCGAACGGCCCAACGCGAACCCGAGGGCCGTGCACAACGCGGCCGTCAGCAGCGTCGACGGGCGGACGGCGGCGGCCGACGGACCGTCATGAAGGTACGCGGCCACGGGCCGCAGCAGCGGCAGCGCCCACGCGAACCGGACGACGACGTCGACGGCGAGACGGACCGTCGTCCGCCCGGTCCCGTACACGGCGGGACGGGCGGACGCGGAACCGGACACCGGCGGACCGGCGCATGCCAGATCGTAGGCGGCCAACGGCAGGAACACACACCATCGCGGCTCGAGAAGGGCCAACGCCGCATACGCGAGCGGCGGCATCCAACCGGCGTCCCCCGTCCTCATGGACGATGACGCGGGACCGGCGGGCCGGAGGGAACGCAGCCAGGCGGCGAGCGCCGTCGCGCACACGGCGAGCAGCATCCCCGCGGTCGTCGCCATGCCGTCCGAAGCCGGCCATGACGGCACGGGACCGGATGCGGGGGACGTGGTGACGGCGAACGTCAGACACAGGCCGAACAGCAGCGTCTTGACCAGCAGTTCGCGCATGCCGCCTCCCCTTTCCGTCATGGCCTCCAATCAGCTCCAGCTTAGCCCGCGGCCGCGGGCGGATGACAAATGTCATGTCCGTCGCGCGAGGCGTGACGTTCGTCGGTGGAATCCGGCCGCCGCATGGAAGGACAATGGGATCACCATCCAAGGAAAGGGGAGACGGCCATGACGACGAACACAGTGACGGCCGCGGACACGACCCCGGCGGTCAAGGTCGACGGCCTCGTCAAACGCTACGGGGACATGGTGGCGCTCGACCACTTCGACCTCGAGGTGCGCCGCGGCGAGATCTTCGGCCTGCTCGGACCGAACGGCTCCGGCAAGACCACCGCCATCAACTGCATCCTCGCGTTGCTCGCCTACGATTCCGGCTCCATCCGGGTCTTCGGCGAACCGATGACGCCCACCAGCTACGCGCTCAAACGCCGCATCGGCATCGTGCCGCAGAACGTCGCCGTGTTCGACGAGCTCACCGTGAGCGAGAACATCGACTACTTCTGCTCCCTGTACGTGCCGAGGAAAGCCGACCGCGCGCCCCTGGTCGAACAGGCCATCGACTTCGCGGGATTGGGGGACTTCCGCAAGTACCGGCCGCGCAAGCTGTCCGGCGGACTCCTGCGCCGCCTCAACATCGCCTGCGGCATCGCCCACAGGCCCGACCTCATCTTCTTCGACGAACCCACCGTGGCCGTCGACCCGCAGAGCCGCAACGCGATCCTCGAAGGCATCGAGGGACTCAACCAGGCGGGAGCCACCGTCGTCTACACGAGCCATTACATGGAGGAGGTCGAACGGATCTGCGACCGCATCCTCATCATGGACCACGGCCGGCATCTTGCCCTCGGCACCGCCGACGAACTCAAGGCCATGATCGACACCGGCGAACGCATCACCGTCGAGACCCTCGACCTGGACGACACGGCGCTCGCCTCCGTACGCGCCCTGCCATGCGTCATCGAGGCGACGTACGACGGCCGTGAGCTCGACGTGCGCTGCCGCCGCGGCGAACACAACCTCGTCGACCTCATTGGCGTGCTGCGCGAGCACGGTGCCAACGTCGGACACCTCACCAGCCGGCCGCCCAGCCTCAACGACGTGTTCCTCGAACTCACCGGCAAGGCCCTGAGGGACTGACCGGCCGCACCGAACGGCATTCGGAAGGAGACGCATCATGTGGTCCACATTCGTCACGACGCTCAAGACCAACCTCAGGAACCGCAGCGCCCTGTTCTGGCTCATCGTCTTCCCGCTCGCGCTCGCCACCCTGTTCAACGGCATGCTCTCCGGACTGAACGAGGGATACGAGCTCAAGGCCGTGCCGATGGCCGTCGTCCAGGACGCGAACTGGGACAAGGCCGAGGGGGCGAAAACGTTCGTCGGCGTACTGTCGGGGAAGGAGCGGGCCTCATCCGGTGCCGACTCCGACGGCGGAGCCGGCGGCGAACGCATGACCCTGTTCACGGCCGTCGACGTCGACGGGCTCGACGAGGCGCGAACGGCGTTCGCCGACGGGAAGGCCGACGGCTATCTGCGCGCCGACGGGAACGGCCGACTGTCCCTGACGCTCTCGCCCGCCACCGCGAACGCGATCCGCGGCGGCGCGACGGGCGCCGACTCCAACACGGCCATCACCGTGGCCGCGATAGACACCATGCTCGGCCTGTACAACCGCACCGACGCCACCGTACGCGACCTCATCGCACGCAACCCGCAGGCCGCGGCCAGCCGCGCGTTCTGGGAATCCGTCGGCGAGACCGCGGGCCTCACCCGGGAGACGAGCCTGACGAACGCCAAGCCGGACACGACCGCGCGATACTACTACGCGCTGCTCGGCATGGCCTGCCTCATGGCCATGGGATACTCGATCTCCGCCGTCACCACGGCGCAGGCCAACCTGTCCGCACTGGGCATCCGCCGCACCGTCGCCCCGTTGGGACGCGGACGGCAGCTCATCGCCGGATTCCTCGCCGGCTGGCTCTGCTCCGCCGCAAGCCTCACCATCGCCCTCGCCTACATCCGCTACGGCTGCGGCATACCCCTGGGAGGACGCGAACCCGCCGCGGTGCTCGCCGTAGCCGTAGCCTCGTTCATGGCATGCGCGTTCGGCACGATGATCGGCGCGATACCGAAACTCCCGCACGGCGTCAAAATGGGCCTGACCAGTGCCATCCCCTGCGCGCTGTCACTGTTCTCCGGACTCTACGGCCAATTCGCCATGGACCTCAGCGACTGGATCGAACGCCACGCGCCCGCGCTCGCCGTCATCAACCCCGCCCAGCAGGTGACCAACCTGTTCTACGACATCCTCTACTACGACAGCTACCGTCCGTTCGCCGAGACCTGCGGAATCCTCCTCGCCATGAGCGCGGTGTTCCTCGCCGCCGGCGTCATCATGCTCAAGGAGCAACGCTATGAACACCTGTAAGGCCACGCTGCGCATCCTCGCCGCACACAAGCTGTACATCATCATCTACCTCGTGCTCATCGGCGTCATGATGCTCGCCGTCGGCGGATCCGCCCTCGGCGCGGTCGGCGGCGGAAGCGACGCCACCTACACGCCCGAACGGGCGAAGGTCGCCGTCATCGACCGCGACGGGAACCGGGGACACATCGCCTCCGCCATGCGATCGGCCCTGTCCGAAGGCAACGACCTCGTCGACGTCGCCGACGACCCGGAGACGCTGCAGCAGGCCGTCGTCTCCAACTGGGTCGACCTCATCGTCATCATCCCCGACGGCTACGCCGACCGCATGATCGCCTCCGTCACCACGGACGGTGCTACGGAC
The DNA here is from genome assembly GCF_019331725.1 of Bifidobacterium saguinibicoloris. Classification (GTDB taxonomy): domain Bacteria; phylum Actinomycetota; class Actinomycetes; order Actinomycetales; family Bifidobacteriaceae; genus Bifidobacterium; species Bifidobacterium saguinibicoloris. Next base: position 233,191 of record NZ_JAHBBF010000001.1, on the reverse strand, counting down.
GGCACGGACGACACGGCGGGAACGGACACGAAGGCCGCGACGGCGGCCCCCACGGTCGACACCGTCACCAGCTACACGTCCGGCGCCGGCTCCATGGCCTCCATGAACGTCACCGGATTCCTCTCCATGACCCGCACCACGCTCATCGGCACGCACGTCACCGCGCACATCCCCGGCACGAACGACGCGGCCGGCAACGCCGACGCGAACGCGGGCGCAACCACCACCGACAGCCTGCCCGAAGGCACGGTGACCGGACTGACCCTGCATGACCTCGCCGCCGCCGCGACTCGGGCAAGCGACCTCGCCCGCGACCGCAGAACCAACCCCGGGATCCGCATCGACCACACCGGCGAATCCGCCGCGTCCTCCGAGGCCAAGAGTCGCGCCGCGCTCGCCGACGGCTTCGGCGGCATGATGAAGACGCTGCTCTACCCGCTGTTCCTCGCCATGACCGTCTGCACGGCGCTGGTCATGGGCGTGTTCGGCACCGGCGAGGTCCGGCGGCGTCTGATCGCCTCGCCGCAACGCTCCTCGGCGATGGGCGTGCAGCGCATGGCTACCCTGTGCGCGTTCGCGCTGGTCGTCGTGGCCGCCTATTTCGTCGTGGCCTTCGCGCTGATGCTCGCGATGGGAATCGACCCTCTGGCCCTGCCGCCGGCGGGCGTCGCGATGACGGCCGTCTCGACCGCCGTCTACGCGATGATGACCGTCGCCTGCGGCTTCATGCTTGGGGAGACCGGGTGCGGCGACACGATGGCCAACGGTTTCGCCAACGTGTTCGGACTGCTGCTCCTGTTCACCTCCGGCGCCACGTTCCCGCTGGACATGATTCCCGCGCCGATGCTCACGATCGGTCGCATGCTGCCCTCCTGGTGGTACTGCACGTCCATCGACGACGCGTTCGGCATCGGCACCGCCGCGACCGGCGGCGTGGACGTCGCGGGCTGGGCCGCCTCGCTCGGGCTCGTCGCCCTGTTCGCCCTCGCCTTCGCCTGCGTGGGTCTCGCCGTGGGGAGGATCAGGCGTTCGCGCCCCGCGTCCGCGGCGTCCCCGGTCACGCGGCTCGCCGAGGCGTGAGCCTGCGGATCGTGGACCTCCGGCGGCGCGACCCTCCCGGGCCCTCCGCGCCGCCGGAGGTTCGTCTATAATTCCCAAGTCATATCCGACGCCCACCAACGCCGTTCGAAAGGTTTGCCGGAAGCTATGCGACAGGGATTCGACAACGACAGGTACATCGACATGCAGGCGACGAGGATCCGCGAACGCATCGCGCGCTTCGGCGGCAAGCTCTACCTCGAGTTCGGCGGCAAGCTGTTCGACGACTATCACGCCTCGCGCGTGCTGCCCGGCTTCGAGCCGGATGTGAAGTTCCGCATGCTGGAAAGCCTCGTCGACGACGTGGAGATTGTGATCGCGGTCAACGCGAACCATATCGAGAAGGCGAAGACGCGCGGCGACCTGGGCATCACGTACGACGAGGACGTGCTGCGTCTCATCGACGTGTTCCGTTCCCGCGGCTTCTACGTCGGCTCGGTGGTGCTCACCCAGTTCGCGGGCCAGCCGGCGGCCGAGGCGTACCGTCGCCGCCTGGGGCAGTTGGGAGTCACCTGCCATCTGCATTATCCGATCCCCGGCTATCCGCACGACATCGAACGCATCGTCTCCGATGAAGGCTACGGACGCAACGACTACATCGAGACGACCCGTCCGCTCGTCGTCGTCACGGCGCCCGGCCCCGGTTCGGGCAAGCTCGCCACGTGCCTGTCGCAGCTCTACCATGAGCACAGGCGCGGCATCGAGGCCGGCTACGCGAAGTACGAGACGTTCCCGATCTGGAACCTGCCGTTGAACCATCCGGTGAACATCGCGTACGAGGCGGCCACCGCGGACCTCGACGACGCGAACATCATCGACCCGTTCCATTTGGAGGCGCACGGCGAGACGACCGTCAACTACAACCGCGACGTGGAGGCGTTCCCGGTGCTCAAGGCCATGATGGAGCGCATCATGGGGGAGAGCCCGTATCAGAGCCCCACCGACATGGGCGTGAACATGGCCGGCTACGCGATCGTGGACGACGAGGCGTGCCGCGAGGCCGCGCGGCTGGAGATCGTGCGCCGCTACTTCACCGCCGCCGTACGGTTCAAACGCACCGGCGAGGGCGAGGAGCAGCTCGAACGGCTGCGTTCGATCATGAAGAAGGCCGGCGTGGACGAGGACCTGTCGCCGGCGCGCGCCGCCGCCCTCAAACGCGAGGAGGAGACCGGCGCCCCGGCCGGCGCGATGGTCCTGCCCGACGGACGCGTCGTCACCGGCAAGACCGGCGTGCTGCTCGGCGCCGCCAGCGCGTTGCTGATGAACGCGCTCAAGGCCGTCACCGGCGTGGACGCCGACCTGCCGGTCATCGACGACAAGGCCATCGAACCGATTTGCCGGCTCAAGACCGAGCATCTGCACAGTGTGAACCGCCGTCTGCACTCCGACGAGACGCTCATCGCCCTGTCCATCACGAGCGCGGAGGACGAGCCCGCCGCCCGCGTGATCGCCGGGCTCGAACGGCTGCGCGGCTGCGACGCGTTCTTCTCCGTCATCGTCTCCGCGGCCGACGAGGCCCTCTACCGCAAGCTCGGCGTCAACGTCTCCTGCGAACCCAAGTACGAGCGGGTGAGCCTCTACCACAAGTGACGCCGCTCACGCGCTTTTCAGCCGGTAACGCTGGATCGCCTCCCCGTGGAAACGCACCTTGGTGATCCGGCCCTCGCGGATCAGCTCGCGCAGGCCGGACGTGACTGCCAACGGCGTCATCCGCAGCTCGCGCAGGATCTCCCGGACGCTCATCGCGGAATGACGCTCCAGCACGGTGGTGATCGCCTTGGCGATGTCGCTGGGCGTGCCCGTGTCCGTGCGATGTTTGGTGATCGTCATCGTGAACGTGCTGATCGCGTTCACCGTGGTCGCCGGCTCGATGCCCGCCTCCCGCAGCGTGGCGGCGATGCGCTGGTAGCCGTCGCCGCCCGAGGGGTTCACGAAGCCGCCGCCCGGGTACGGCGTCGATTCGAGCAGCGTGAACAGGAACTGGTTGCGGGTGGAGACGAACGGCACGCCCGCCACCGGATGCGGATTGGCGAGCACGTCATGCGTGACCGTGCCGTACAGGCCGCCGGGATTGGCGATCTCGATGCGGTCGGTGAACACGCTGATGGTGACCTGCGTGCCGCGCGCGTCGGGGGAGTAGTCGCGGTGGGTGAGCGCGTTCGCGATCGCCTCGCGCAGCGCCACGGGCGGATAGTCCGGCTGCTTCGCGCCGATCCAATGCATCAGCGACTCCACCGCGTCGTCGATCATCACCGGGATGGGGCCGACGATCGTCTTCGCGGCGACCAGCCGTTCGTCGCCGCGGAACACCTCGTCACGGCCCGCGCCCGGGAACACGGCGATCGAGATGGACAGGCGCGGATAGTATTTCTGCGGGTAGCGGCCCAACGCAAGCAGACCGGCCAGCGTGGGGCGCAGCACGCCGACGCCGCGGGCCGCCACGTCCGAATCGTCATGCCGCAGCACGTCCAGGTCGAGCAGCATGTCCGTGTCGCCGCGCCCGTCGAACACGTGCGGATGCTGTTCGCGCACGCGCGCGAGCAGACCGGAGACCAGGGTCGGATCCAGGTCGTCGGGGGTGGCGCGCGGCACCACGTCCAGATCGTATGTGGGCTGCAGATGCTCCTCGATGAGCCGGTCCACCTCGTATGAGGTCATGTGACGGTCGCCGTCGCCGGTGCGGATGAACGAGCCGCCGTGCGGTCCCAACGCCGTGGTGAAGCACGGCTTGTCGCGCGGCAGCATCTCGTCGACGCGCGCGAACACGAGGTTCGCACCCTCGAACGGGCAGGTCACGATCACCGGACGCACCACCGGCGTCATCTTCTCGCACGCCTGACTCAACGCCTCCTGCATGGCGCGCGCGTTGAACCCCTCGACCGGCGTGAACCCCTCCTTCTCGGACAGTCCCAGGATGATCCAGCCGCCGGAGCCGTTCGAGAACGCGGAGAGCGTGTCCGTGATGGTCGAGGAGATGCGGCGCTTGCACTCCTTGACCTCGCACTGCTGCGTGTCGTTGCCGATCAGCCGCATCAGCTCGATCAGTTCGGTCATCTTCGCGGTGTAGTCATCGACCATGGCGGGCCTCCTTGCCACCATTGTGCCGCATGCCGGCGGGACCACGCACTGCGGTGGGCCTCGTGGGAACCCGGTTCATCGACTGTTCACCCGTCATTCCTCCGTGCATTCCGCGCCGTTCGCATGCGTGGGGAGTCCATGGGGCGGTTACGTTACCGGCTCGGTAGCGCTGGATGAATTCTAGGCCAAACGGGCCGTGGACGCGCATCGGCCCGCTTATGGTCGTAACCATGTTGTTCGGGAGGATGAGGCCGTCGGCGCCGGTGCGTCTGATACCGTGCGTCGTCGGCGGTCTGATTGTCCCTCTGGCCGATCAGGCGGCGGTGCGGGCGGTGCTCGGCCCGTTCGACGGCTGGTTCTGGCTGCGTGCGGCCGCCGTCACCCTCGTCCTGTACGCCGCGTTCACGGCGGGATGCCGGCTGATGGCGCATCGGGCGGGGACGTCCGGCGCCGTCCCGCGGCCCGTTCTGCGGTGGTCCGTCCCGCGGCCCGTCCGCCGGATCGTCCGCCGGCTCGCGAAGGCCGCGCACGGGGCGTCGGCACGGGTCGAGGCCTTCGATCCGGCCGCGCGGCTCGCCATCGCGGCCGCGATCATCCTGCTGTGCTGGACGCCCGTCATCATGCTGATGCTGCCGGGCGCCATATGGTACGACACCGGCGACCAGATCACGCAGTTCCTGACCGTGGTCTCCTCGGGCGGCGCTTCGGGTTCCGTCTCGTCGCATCATCCGGTGTTCGACACCATCGTGTTCGGAGGGGCCGCATGGATCGGCCAGGCCGTCGCCGGGGACATCGGTGTGGGGCTCGGCGTCTATCTCGCCGTCCAGGTCGCGGTCACGTGCGCTGAGCTCGCCGGCGTATGCCTGTATGTGCACTCACTGGGGCTGGGCCGGGCCGGGACGATCGTGATGCTCGCGTTCTTCGCGCTCTTCCCGGCGTTCCCCATCTTCACGATGTCCATCGTGAAGGACACCCTGCACATGATGTTCCTCATCCCGTGGCTCCTCATGGTCGTCGAGGCCACGCGCACGAGGCTCGCCGCGTTGGCTTCGCGCCGCTTTCTTTTCGGGTTTGTCGTCGTGTCCTCGCTGTGTGCGCTGACCACGATGACCGGCCTCTATATCGTCGTACTCACCCTGTGCTGCCTGCCGTTGACGCGCGGCCGGCGCGGTCGGCGCGGCGTGCGGGCGGCGGCGGCCGGGTGCGCGGCCGCCGTGGCGCTGCTCTCGGGCGTGGCGTTCCCCGCCGCCGTGCGGGGCCCGCTTCACGTGCGCGCCGAGGACGCGAACCAGCTGCTGGTCGTGCCGATGCAGATGACGGCGCGGTATGCGCTCGACCATCCCGGTGACGTGACGTCCCATGAGCGCGGAATCATCGACAGGGTCAGCCGCGTGCCGTTCGAACGGATGCCGGAACGGTACAATCCGTATCTCGCCGATACGGTCATCCACTATTCGCTGCGCGATCCCGCGGCCGTGCCCGAGTATCTCGGCGTCTGGTTCGCCATGGGGCTTCGGCACCCCGATTCGTACGTCACGGCGTTCGTCTCGCTCGAATCGGGATGGTGCTCCCTCATGCGCACGCCTCTGAACACCACGAGCCGGGGCATCTCTCTGGACACGTTGGACCGGCGCGCCGGGGACGCGGTGGGCAACACCATGTGGTTCCAGATCAACGACGCCGTCAGCCCCTCGTTCCGTCCGCTGGCGAAGCGCATGGGACGCCTGCCGGGAGCGTCCACGGACCGTTCGGGCGCCTACCGTCTGTGGGACGGATGGCGCGGCGCGCCGGTTATGGGACTGCTCACGTTCACCGCGCTGTGGACGTTCATCCTGCCGTTGTTCCTCGTGTTCTGCCGCATTGGCCGCGGAGACGGGGGCCGCGCCGTCGATTCGTCCGTCGAGTCGTCCGCCGCGCGGGGACGGGGACGCGCGTGGGTGCCGTTCGCCGTACCGTTGGTCTGGTCGTTGGCGTCCCTGCTGCCCAACGCCATATCCGTCCCCCTCAAGCCGACGGCCACGCGCTACATGATGTGGGCCCTGGTGATGCTGCCGCTGCTGCTTGCCCTGCTGCGCGCCGACATGGTGGCGCCGGACCGGCTGTGGGCCGAGGAGGCCGTGGGATTCGGACCGCGGGCCGGCCGGCCGGGAAAGGACCGCCCATGAGACGCGGGCTTCTCCTCAACCTGATCAGCAATGTCGCGTTCTTCATCGCCGGGTACGCGATCCACTGGTTCCTCGGCGGTTTCGCCTCCCCGGCCGACTACGGCGTCGTCGGCACGGTCATCACCGTGCTCGACTTCGAATACCTGTTCGTCAGCAACGGCGCACGCCAGTCGTTGTCGCGCAACATCGCGTCGCGCCGTTACGACGGCCGCCGCGTCATCGTGCGCACGATCGCCGTGCAGGCGGCGATCGTGGCCGCGTTCTTCCTCGCCGACTTCGCCGGCGCCCCGCTGTTCGGCCTGGCGTTAGGCGGCGGCACGCTGGAACGGTATTTCCGCTACGCCGCGTTCCTCGTGCCCGCGAACGGCATGTACGTCGTGCTGCTCGGCATCAACGACGGTCTCCAGCGTTTCGGCCGCAGCGCGTTCCTCTCCACGTTCTATCCGATGGTGAAGCTCGGCACGATCCCGCTCATCATCCTCGTCTTCCCGCATGAGCCGGTCATCGGCGTCGAAGTCGGCTACTGCGCGGCCATGGTCCTGACCATTCTCGTGGGCCTCGTCATGCTCGTCCCCGTCTGGCGGTCATTGCCCGCCGGGGACGGCGACGCGTTCCCGTGGCGTACCGCGGCGCATGGCGTGCTTTCGTTCTCCCTGTTCTTCATCATGGCCTCGCTCGTGCTCAGCGCGGACACGCTCGTCGTCAAGGCCGAACTGCCCGACCGCATGGCCGGCTACTACACGGGCGCGATGAATTTCGGCAAGACCACGTATTACCTGCTGCAGGCGTTCGCCGTCATCATCCTGCCGGTCGTCTCGCGTCTCATCGCCGCATCGAGACGCGACGAGGCGGTCGTCAAGGCGCGTGGGCTGTTCCTGCTCGCGTTCGCGCTCGTCGCGCCGATGGCCGTGACGATCTCCGCCACCGCCCCCGACCTGCTCGCCGCGTTCTATTCGGACCGTTACGTGGTCGGCGCGCCGGCGCTGTCATGCCTGGCGTTCTCCAGCTTCTTCATGGGGATCACGGTCATCCTCAACATGACGCTCAACGCGGAGCGGGACACGCGGTTCTCCGACCTGCTTTCGCTCGTCTGCCTGCCCGTCGTCCTCGCCGTGTTCGTCCTCGCCGCCAAGGCCGGCGGCATCACCGCCCTGGCCGCCGCCAGCATGGCGTGCACGGCGCTCATCATGGTGGTCTCCTATGCCGAGACGCGCAGACGGTTCGGCGACGTGATGGGCCGCAAGGCGTGGAGGGCCGTGGCGTGCGACGCCGCGCTGTGGGTCGTCATGTCCCTGCTCTCTCGGGTGCTCGACGTGGGGAGCTTCCTCACGCTCATGCTGCTGTACGCGGTGCTGTACGCCGCATTCGTCGCCCTGCTCATACCGCTGGGCGTCCTCGAACCGGCCCGGATCAGGGCGATGCTGACGCAACGGGACCGGACCCCGGACGGGGCCGCGGCCAACGGGAAGGATGGCAACTGATGCACGTATTCGTCCAGATACCCTGCCTCAACGAGGCCGGGACGCTGCCGCTCGTCATGGAGCGCATGCCGAAACGCATTCCGGGCGTCGACGAGCTCGACGTGATGATCATCGACGACGGCTGCACCGACGACACCGTCGCGGTGGCCAGACGGCTCGGCATCCGGCACATCGTACGGCACAACGGCACGATGGGACTGGCCCGCGCGTTCCGGGACGGCGTCGACTACGCGCTCAAACACGGCGCCGACATCGTCGTCAACACGGACGGCGACAACCAATACCCGTCCGAACGGATCGGCGACCTCGTCCGCCCCATCATCGAAGGGCGCGCCGACATCGTCGTCGGCGACCGGCAGACCGCCACCATCAAGGAGTTCAGCCCGTTCAAACGCCTCATGCAACGTTTCGGCTCATGGGTGGTCAACCGCGCCGCCGGCACCCACATCCCCGACGCGGCCAGCGGGTTCCGCGCCTATTCGAAACGCTCGCTGCTCCAACTCAACATCCTCACCGAATTCAGCTATTGCATGGAGACGATCATCCAGGCCGGATACAAGCGCATCGCCATCACCTCCGTGCCCATCGTCACCAACCCCAAGACGCGCAGATCCCGCCTGTTCCACAACATCTTCGAACACATGGGCAAATCGGCGGGTGCCATCATCCGCAGCTTCCTCATGTTCCGCGCCCACTCCGTGTTCACCTGGTCCGCGGCCGTCCCCGGCGCCGCCGCGGCCGTCATCTTCATCCGCTACCTGCTCTTCTACTTCGCCGGACAAGGGCACGGCCACACGCAGTCGCTGCTGCTCGGCGTCATGCTCTTCATCTGGATGGTCGTATCCCTGCTGCTGCTCATCGTCTCCGAAGTGATGCGCGCCCAGCGCAGACTCCAGGAGGACGAGCTCGAACGCATCAAGGAGCTCGAATATTCGCCGGCCTCCCGAGGACTCTGGCAGCACGTCGACGCTACCGACGGTGCCGCGCGCGACGCCGCACGCGACACCGCCGACGGCATTGCGGGAAGACACGGCGAAACGGGGGAGACAGCATGGGGAACGAAGTGAGCCGGACATCGGACCGGCATCCCATGCCAAGACGACGCCGATGGACGCGCGCCCTCGGACGCACGCCATGGTCGCGGCCCATCGCCATCGCCGCAATCGTCATCCTCCTGCTGGAACTGTTCGTCTTCAACCTGCCGTTCTGGCAGACGCTCGGTGCGCGCCCCACCCAGGCGCATGACGAAGGCGTCGGCAACGGTCTCGCCGTCGAACAGGGGAAAGTGGCCATCGTCACCGACCCGGAACACGCATGGCGCGACATCTCCGCCGACGAACCCATCGACTACCTCTACATCGACCACGCCGCCGCGGAACGCCCCCGCCAGGACGACGCCGTACGCTGGCAGGTGTCCACGATGAAACCCACCGACTCCGGCTGGTACGACGCCAACGCGGACGTCGGCTATTCACCGTCCGCGGAGTATTCGCGCTACCAGCGCATCGGCGACGGCTCCACGCACGTGCGTCTGCGCTACCAAATGGCCAAAGGCGCGGTCATCCCATACAACACGATCACCGTCAACCCCCGCATACCGATGCGGTTCAGCCCCATCCGCCTCGCCGTCGAAATCCTGACCGCACTGCTCGTCATCATGTTCAGACCCGCCTCGCCGCTGTACCGCAGACGGCTCGCACTCCACCGGCGCGCATGCCTCGTCCCCGTCGCCGCCTGCGCCGCGATCACCTGCATCCTGCCGCTCGCCCTGTTCGCCATGGCCGCACCGCAGGAAAGCCCCGACCCCGTGTACTGGGACACCTTCGCCTCCTACCAGGCCACCGACCAATACCAGCGGCTCGCCGACGCGATCCTCCACGGCAGGACATGGCTCGACTATCCGGTCAACGGCGCGCTCGCCGCCATGGACAACCCGTACGACACCCGCCTGCGCACCCTGACCGCGTTGAACCACCCCGATACGCCGGTCTACTTCGACGTGGCGTTCCATGACGGACGATACTACTCGTATTTCGGCGTATTGCCGGCGCTGCTGCTGTTCGCCCCGTTCAAGGCCCTCACCGGCATGCGCCTGCCGACGAACGCCGGCGTCGCGATCACGGTGCTGATGGCCGGCATGGCCACGGCGCTGCTCGCCGTCCAATTGGCCCGGCTTTTCGGCCGGCACCGTCCGGTCTCGCTCGGCGCCGCCATGCTCGGTATGACCGCGATGATGTTCGGCAACGGCATCGCGATGCTCGTCCAGCTCGGCCTGTTCTATCAGATTCCGCAGGAGATGGCCGTCGCGTTCGCCGCGTTCGGTCTTTCGCTGTGGATCGAGGCGAAGCTGCGTGGACTGGAACGTCATCTGCCGCTGCTCGCCGCGGGTTCGGCGTGCATGGCGTTGACCATAGCCTGCCGGCCGCAGGTCATTCTCGCCACGCTCATTGCGATCCCGCTGTTCTCCGATGAGATCCGCACGCTGTGGACGTGGGGCTTGCGCAGCCTGCACGCCGCACGGCATGAAGCGGTGGTGTGGGCGTGGGCCGTGCTGCCGTATCTTGCGGTCTTCATGCCGCAGTTCGCATACAACCGGGCGCGGTTCGGCAAATTCACCGATTTCGGCGCGACGTACAATCTCACCGGATACGACATGCCCCATGCGGATGCGCCGCTCACCCAATACTTCTCGTTCGTGTTCCAGTATCTGTTCCAGCCGCCGAACCTGACCTCGCATTTCCCGTTCGTCCAGCCTCAGACCGTCCCGTTGACCACGTGGCGCAGCGAGCATCCGATGTTCGGCGGCTGGCTGTTCACCGCGGCGCCGTTCGCGCTGCTCCTGTTCACGGTGCTCGTGTGGCGTTTCGCGCTTCGTCGCCTCGCCGCGACGCGTCTCGTCGTCGGTGCGTTGGCGGCGTTCGCGCTGACGTTCGTCATCGACGCGCGCGTTACGGGTGTGGACTTCCGTTATGAGATCGACTTCGGGTTCATGATCATGATCGCCGTGCTCGGTCTCCTGTATGCGGTCGACGTCGCGTTGAACGCGCCGGCGGATGCGGGGGAGATGTCGAAGATGGGGGAGACGGCGACATCGGGAGAGACGGCCGGTCCGTTGCTCCGGCGGGACGCCGGCTTACGGGAGGTCGGCTTGCGGGATGCCGATTGGGAGGACGTCGCGCGGCGTCTCACGTTCGGATGGTTCGCCGCCGGCGTCGTGGCCGCGTTCCTGTTCCTCGTGTGCAAGCAGTTCGCCTCGGGCATGAACATGCCGGTCGCCGTCTGGTGGGATACGGCCTCCTGGTTCGTGTTCATGTGAGCGTCGCCCGGCTCACCGTTCGGCGTCGAAGCTGATGGTGAGGGTGCGGCCCATGCCGTGGGCGAGCGCCTCCAGCGTCTTGAACGACGGGTTGATGTGCGCCTGTTCGATGCGTTGGATGGTGATGCGTGAGACGCCGGTCGCGTCGGCCAGCTGCTGCTGCGTCATGCCGGTCTCATGCCGTGCTTTGAGGAGCGCGGCGCCCACCTCCGGGTAGATGCGTGGTTTGTCGGATGCGGTCGTGTTGTCGCTGGTCATGGTGTTCTCCTCTCACACGGTGCCGGTGCCGGCGTTGATGTTGAATGTGGGGCCGGAGACCGGGGCGAGCAGTACGCGGCCGACGCCGCGGTACACGTTCACCAGTCCTTCGCCGCTCGCGGCGGAGCCGATCAGCGTCTTGCCGGAGCGTTCCACCGTGAACTGCAGGCCGCTGGTCCACGCGATGGCGAAGTTGCCGTCGATCTTCAGTTCGTCGTTCTCCAGGTCGACGGTGATGAGTTCGGATGAGGGGACGGGGGATTCCAACGCGACCGTGCCTTGTCCTTCAAGCGCGAGGTTGAACAGTCCCTCGCCGCCGGCGACCATCGCGCTCGGACGCGACACCATCACCGCGCGCTGCCGTACGGTGGACGCGCACGCGTAGAACAGGCCGTCGTTGACGGTCATCGAACCGCCCATCTGCGCCGGGTCGATGAGCAGGATGTGTCGGTATGTGGGTTCGAGCACCAGCGTGCCGACGCCCTGGTATTCGGGTTTGACCGCTGACTCCTTGGTCACGGCGCCGCGCGCCATCTTGCCGATGAAATCGCCCACGCCCTTGACTCCCGTGGTGGCCTGGATGTGGCCGGCGGTCCACTGCATGGCGCCCGCCTGCACGGTGATGCCGGTCTTGCCGTCGAGCGTGCACACCACCTGACGGCGGCGCACGTTCATCTCGGACGCGAAATACGCGCCCGCCGCGCCGCCGTAGTCGACGGACAGGTCGCGTTTCCATTCGATGACCTGGAACGGCCCCTGCCTCGCGACGATGGCGACGTCGTCGTTGTCGGTGAAGTTGTAGATGCGCATGGCAGCTCCTTTGCCGTGACGGTTCATGATGCGGGGGATTCCGCTCGCACACCAACATACCTCATCGCCGCACGAACAGGACTGTGGCCCGTGACCGCGTGGAGTGTGCCTTCCGGCAACATCCATCGCATCTGGCCCGGCCAAACCGTCACCTACCACGGCAACGGCACACCGGCCGCGAGCGCTGGCACCGGTACGCGGATCCATGTCGTGAGGAGCGGCGAGACGCTGAGCGGTATCTTCGGCGCTTCCGGCTGGCAGCGCGTCGCCCAGCTCAACAGCCTTAGGAATCCGAACCTGATCTACCCCGGACAACAGCTGCGCTACTAGACGCACGCCGTCCGTCTGCGGCCTTCGGCATCGTGCCGGAGGCCGCCGCTTCCATACCCAAACCAATCTAAGGAGAAGATTCATGGATATTTCCGCAGCGACCACCCTCGCCACCGGCATCGTCGCCCTCGTGGCGCCAGTACTCGTTCAGGCGTTCAAGAAATACATCCCCGCCGACTACGTGAGCCTGACCAGTCTCGGCGTGAGCATCCTGCTCGGCGTCATCGCCATCGCCGCAACCAACGGCTTCCACGGCTACGGCTGAGGCATCGTCCTCACCGGCGTCATCGGCGTCGCACAAGCCGTCTACACGCTGGTGAACCAAGCGTTCAGCGGCAAACTCAGCAAAGACAGCGAAGCTAAATAAAACAAGGAGTTAAGCCCGTCTCGTGTTGTGCGCGAGACGGGCTTAACTTGTGCGAGAGCCCCCGAAAGGCTATTCAGTGCCCATTCCAAATCCCTTGTTCACCGGTCGTCGGGTTGTGGCTTTCTTCGGCGGGTTGGCGGAATCAGCCCGACGCCGGTGTTTTTCGGAAAATGGGCCGGTGTTGTCAGTTCCATCCTCCGACGAGTTCGAGGCAGCAGTGGCCCGTCACCGAGTGTCCTCGGTAGGTGCCGGCCACTTGGCTTGCGCCTTCGTATTTGCGTCCTGAGGGGTTCGGCGAAGCGATTTCCTGTTCGTCCATGATGGATGTGACGGTGAGTTTCGCTTCCCATTCGGGGATGGAGATAGTCCATCCGGTCGGGTATTTCATGCCGGTCACAGGACTTTCCCACACGTTGAAGGAGTCGTCGACCATCGGATCCACGCCGGCGGAAGATTGGGTGCCGTCCTCGTGCAGGACGCTGGCCCAGCAATGTTCGCTGCCGGTGGCCAGTTCGGTTACACCCCATAGGCTGATCACGTCGGGATCGTTGTCGAAGCAGAGGTTCATCCACAGCCATTTGCAGTTGTAGCCGTCCTTGAGGCTTCTGCCTTTGGGCATGCCGGCGAACTGACGGTCCATCCATACCATCCCCTCCACCTCGTGGCGCTGGCCGTCGAGAGTGATGACGCCTTTGGCGGCCATGTGCGGGAACGAGTATTGGTAGTTGGCCACTCCGGCGATCTGGAAGTAGCCGGTACCGAGACTGTAGAGTGGGTATCCGGTGCCGTGCAGGTCGAGGTAGATGGATCCGTCCGGCATGGCCGATGCGATGCGCATGTTGTCGAGGTCGCCTTCGATGACGTCCTTGTCGGTGTGGATGTGCAGTCCCTGGCCTGCGACTTGTCCTCGCCTGACCTTGTAAAAGCGGTCTTCGTGACGGTAGATGCGTCCGGTCTCATCGGTGATGGACAGCACGCTGTTGATCATGCGCACCGGCAGGTATTTGGAGAGCTGCAGGACGCTGACGTGGTACATGAAGTCAAGGGTGTGGCCGCCCGTCTCGAAATGACCGACCCAGAACCATGAGTTGCCGGCTTTGTCGGTGCGTATGAATGTATCTTGGATGGGATCCACCAGCGGTTCGGTGCCGTGGTGGAAGGTGCGGATGTTGTGGGTCAGCGAGTTGTTCGTGGTGTTCATCATGTCTCGTTTCGTTTTGGTTCCGTGTTGTCTGTTGATGCGTTGTCGTTTCGGTCACTGTCCGACGAGAGTCCGTTTCGTCGTGCCTCGGTGCGTTCGAGTCGCCAGAAGCGCCGTGATGAGGGCGGCCGCGAGGATGACCGCGATGGCGGCGAATGCCAGCGTCGAGCCGAGTATGGATTGCGCGTGTCCGGTGGCGGTGGGCGCGAGGGTGGTGGACAGCGCGGAGATGGATACGATGAGGGCTGTGCCCATCGAGGAGGCGATCTGTCCGACGGTGTTGGTCACGCTTTGCGCGTGTCCGATGTTTTCGTTGTCGAGCGCGTTGATGCCCCAGGTGTTCACCGGGGTCATGGCGAACATGAGTCCCGTGTAGAGCACGGTGTAGGCGCATGCCGTGAGGATAACCGAGGCGTCCGCGCCGAGCAGAGCCATGAGCACGCCGCCGATGGTCATGACCGTCAGGCCGGGCAGGGCGACCTTGCGGATGCCGTATTTGTCGAACATGCGGCCCGAGACGATGCCGCAGCATGCGCCGATGAGGGCGCCGGGAAGCATGGCGAGCCCGCTGGCGGTGGCGGATGCGCCGAGCACGGTCTGGATGAACATCGGCACCATGACGTTGCAACCCATGAGGGCCGCCTGCATGCATGCCACGATGATCACCGAATGCGCATAGGTGCGGTTGGCGAGGATTCCGACGCGCAGCATCGGTTCCTTCGCCTTGAGCTGTCGGCGCACGAACACGGCCACGAGCAGCACGCCGACGACGATCAGCGAGACGGTGAGCATCATGTTGCCGGTGGACGTGAACGTGGACAGCCCGTACAACAGGCATGCCAGACCGACCGAGGAGAGCAGCACGGAGACAAGGTCGAACGCACCCGGTTGGAAGCCGTCGAAGTTACGCAGGTAGACGGCGGCCAACGCGATGACGATCAGCGAGACTGCCGCCATGATGACGAACAGCGTGCGCCAGCCGAACGAGTCGATGATCACGCCGGAGACGGACGGGCCGAGCGCCGGGGCGAAACCGACGACGAGTCCTGTGATACCCATTGCCGTACCGCGGCTTTCCTTGGGGAACACGAGCAGGATCACCGCGGTGACCATCGGCATGATCGCGCCGGTGCACAGGGCCTGCAGCACCCGGCCGACCATGAGCAGGGGGAAGGTCGACGCGAATGCGGCGACGAGACTGCCGGCCGCGAACAATGAGATGCATCCAATGAACAGCCTGCGGGTGGAGAAGCGCCCCATGAGGAACGCGGCGAGCGGGATGACCATCGCCTCGACCAGAGAATAGCCGCTGGACAGCCACTGAACGGTGGTGGAATCCACCCCGAGGTCCTTCATGATGGACGGCAGCGCCGGCGTGACCACCGACATGTTGAGCACGGCCAGCAATGTGCCCATGAGCAGCACGATGACCATGATCCATTGTTTTCTGTTGATGCCAAGTTTCACAATAACACTCCGATAAGCAATAGTTATTGATTATTCAACGAGCATCAATTATTATCGAAACGCAACGGATGACAACCACCGATATGCGACATTTCTCGCTTATTCGACGATTCGCCTGAATCGTCGAACAACCCACGGCTTATGGGACGGAGCGGGAATGACGCTACCGGCAGAACGGAAGGAGCATGGTGACCGATCTGCGCATCGTCAAAACCCGCAAGGCAATCCGCGAGGCGTTCCTGCGCCTACGGGCATCAGGAGTTCCGGTCTCGAAGGTCAAGGTCAAGGGCATCTGCGACCTTGCGCTCGTCAACCCGAGCACGTTCTACAAGCATTACCTCGACGTATACGACCTCAACGACAAGCTTGAGGACGAGACCATCGACGCGATGCTGGAGCATTACCCCGACAAGGACAAGATCCTGTCCGATCCACCCGCATTCCTCAATGGCTGGAGACCGGCCATCGACAGCCAGATCGACGATCTGCGCGTCCTGTTCGCAGGCCGCCCCGAAGCCATGTTCCGCAAAATCGAATCGACGCTCGTCGAACGTTACTCCGCCCGAGCAGCGAACGAACGCGAGCGCATCGCCGCCGTCTTCTCCATCGCCGGGGCCCTCCACTCGCTTGGCCTGCTCAAGCTGGAAGGCGGACAAAGCGACGACGAGATCATCGCGGCGGTCGTCGAAAACCTCAACGCCATCGCCGCTCGGATCCCCGACGGACGATAACGAACACCCCCTATACGAATCAACGGCATCATCACACGGACACCCATCAATCACCCATCAATCATCATGGAACAGACAACATAACGCCATCCCGCACCATCGTCGGCATCGCGATTCGCCGCATCGATACTGACCGCATTGGTCTTCGTCGTCGCGCTGAACCTGCGCGCCCCACTCACGTCCGTCGGCCCGCTGCTGCCGTGGATAGGGGCGTCCGAACATCTCAACGCGACGATGCAGGGGCTGCTCGGCTCGTTGCCCATCCTCGCGTTCGCCGTCGTTTCCCCGATGGTGCACCGCGCCGCCGAACGCCTCGGCATCAAACGGACCGTGCTGGCCGCGATGGCGTTCCTGACAATCGGCATCGTGATTCGTTCGACGTGCGGCACCACCGGACTGTGGGTCGGCACGCTTGTCATCGGCTGTTCGATCGCGGTGGGCAACGTTCTGGTGCCGGCCATAGTCAAACGCGACTATCCCGGTCGCACATCACTGGCCACTGGCATCTACTCCGCATGCATGACCGGCATGGCCGCGTTCGCTTCGGCCGCGACATTGCCCCTGTCCGATGCGATCGGATGGCGGGGCACGCTCGGCATCTGGGCCGTTCCCGCCGGAACCGTCACGCTGCTGTGGCTGTGGCGTTCGCGGGTGAACGCGCCAAGGACGGCCGTGGGCGCGGGAACCGTCGCAGGCTTGGACCCGGAACGCCGTCGCGCCCGTGTGGCCACCGTCTCGGCGGCGTTCGGTCGCAGTGGCGGACCGGAGATGAATCCGCTCACGGTCGTCGCCTCGGGGATTTCACGGGGATCGGAGGATTCTGCCGACAAGGCGTACGGGAAAGCGTATGCGATGATGCGCTGGTTCGGCGTCGCATATCTGGCCGGCAAACGGTGGCATAACCTGTCCGAAGGCGAGCGTACGAGGGTGATGATCTCCCGCGCGCTCGTCTCGCCGGCGGACCTGCTGATCTTCGACGAGCCGACCACTGGCTTTGACCTGGATGGACGCGAAACGGTGCTGCGGGAACTGTCGGCATTGGCCTCGCGACGGGACGATCGTACGATGCTGCTCGTCACGCATCAGGTGGAGGGCATCCCCGCCGGATTCGACCATATCGCGATGATGGGCCGCATGACGGAACACGAGTGCATGATATATCTTGATGCGCATCCGCGCGTCTACGCCACGCTCGACGGCAACACGACACCGGGAACCATCACGTTCACCGGACCACTTGACGAAGGACTTACCGACGAACGTCTCGAATCGATGTTCGGCGTCTCCGCTACACGTAGAGCGAACCGGGCAGCGATGAAGGGCCTCGCACCGGCTGCGTTTCGCATGAGCGGTCCGAATGAATGCCTCGTCGCCGGTTCCAGTGCTCCTCAGTCGTTCCGTCTCATTTGACTGGGGAACACTGGTGCCGTTGTGGACACAACCGGGACACAATGACCGCGGAGAACGGCGAAATCAATGGCAAACAGCGAATCTCGTAAATATCACCAAAACGGCGTCATTGCAACGAAAACACAACTGACGAAGCTTGCAGAAATCAACGAATCAACCCTTCAAACCAGCAAGGGGTTACTCAGTCATCAACTGTATTGTTGTAGGACATGATTGCTGGGATTCCCTAAGGCAGAGTTCTAACTGGATGATTGTTCGGAGGCTTGTGGAGGCTTGAGCACCGGGTGTTATTCCGGGAGAGCACCGGGGTTATTGCGGCTTGGTGCCACTGTGTTTTTCATCTGGATGTTCTGGTTCTTAGTCGAAGATTGACTCGTCCCGTCCCGGAATGCGCAGATTGCGCAGTTCTCCGTCACAGCGCTCGTGCCCGGCACGCATCATGTGCTGTTTTCGCGGACCTAATTCCGCGTTGCGCAGCATGCAGGTGCGGTCGCTCAGTTTGAAGTCACAGCGTTTGAAATGGTCGGTGCCGGACAGTGCGGGCCAATCGGGTCGGGTGGGGGAATGATTGATTCCGGTCTCACCCGCCGCCCGTCCGTGATTTCCTCTTCCTAGAGTTCGATGTTCTGCGCCAGCATGGCGATGGCGTCGTCCTTGTGTTCGATCCACCATGCGGCGTCGTCGCGACGCAGCACCTGTTTGCGGAGTTCGGCGAACGCCCCACAGATCGCAGAAGCCCTTGAGCTCGTTGTCCCAACGATTGACGTGCCCGGCGCAGGAGTCGCACATGGACTGTTCGGCCTTGCGGATGCGCTGCTCGACCACCACATAGGGGCCGTCGGCGCTGATGCGTTCCTGATGCCCGCAGACATGGGTGATGATCCTCCAGAACATGATGCACCTCGAATCCCTGCACTACAGTCGAACAAATATTCGAATAATGGTATCGAACATATGTTCTAACCTAGGCTGGACGTCGGACGGTGACCGGTCGCGGCGTCGCGTCGTGGGCTACTCGTCGCCACATCATGTACGTATTTTTGACGTACAATTGGGGCATGGCGACAATCACACAGAAATCATCACGTTTGGATATCCGTCTCACCGAAGAGCAGCGGGCGCTTATCGAGCGGGCCGCTGCGTTGACTGGCTCGACAATCACCCAATGGACGGCGCGTCACCTCATCGAAGCCGCACGCCGCGATATCGACGAGGAAACGACCTTGCGACTGGACGATGCCTCATTCGACGCTTTCCTGGCTGCGTTGGAGGCTCCCGTACCTGACGCGGCCAAGGAATTGATGGCGAGGGACCCGCAATGGGCTTGACGCGTTCCTTCCTGAAGCCGCGACGTTTGGAGGAAAACGACGATATGCAGGATTTCTCCTGCGGCGTTGCGCTTATCGACGATTGGGCTCACGGGCGAGCCTTGAGCGCCGTAAAACACGGTACCGCGGTGCCCTATATATCGACCACCGCCGAAGGGGAAATTGCCGGCTTCTACACCCTCAGCGCCTATTCGGTGAACAGGGACAGCGTATTGGGCGGTTGGCTGCGCCGCAATACGCCCGATCGGATCCCCGCGATCCTCATCGGCATGCTCGGCGTCGACAAGCGCTTCCAAGGGGATGGACTTGGCTGGAAACTGCTGCAGGATGCCATCATGCGGGCTCGCGCCATAAGCCGGCAACTCGGCTCGCGTGCCGTAATCGTCGACCCCTATGACGACAGTACCCGATCGTTCTATGAGCATTTCGGGTTCAAGCCAATCCCCGGCAGTGACGGCATGTATCTCAGATTGGTGTGATTCATCGATTGATCCGGCATCCAAAACGTGGGCACCACCTCAGATTCCCCCGTAGAAGTCTTCGGTGCTGTATTCCTTCCACTTGAGGTACATCTCCCGGTAGTTCTTCTTGATGAATTTCCGGATGGTGGCGACTTCCTTCGTGGTGAGTCTGCCCTGTCGTTCGGGCGTGGTGTCGCCGTTGGCCTTGACGAAGAATTTCGCGGATCCTGATTCGGTGAGCTTGGTGTCGCTGGCGTGGACGTGCATGCACTCGATGACGCAGAACGACGTGAAGTACAGGAAGTATCCGGCGACCATGAACTGGAAGTACTTAGGCATGGTCATCCTCCAGAAACTCCCTGTTGTTCCGGTAGTAGTCCTGCACGATGCCGGCCTCCATGTCGTCCATGCTGGTTTCCAGAACATCGCCCGAACGGTCGAGTACCACGGCCGAATCGGGGTCGTTGAGATTCAGCACCCGGATGTGTCCGTCATTGGTGTTGGTGAACGCATACCCGTTGACGATCATCTTCGCGGCGTTGGCGATTGCTGCGATGTCAGGCATGGGATATCTCCACTTTCTTGATTGGCTTCAGGAACCGGTCGGCGTCGATGTACAGATCCTTGAGTATCGGGGCCAAGTCGATGTATTCCTCTTCGGGCGCGGTGTTGTGCCTGTATTTCGCATCCACGACGAGGTAGCCGTTTCCGTCCCACTGCTTGATCGCGGTGTACCGTTCCAGCGAATAGGGTGCCTTGAACCGGATACGGGTCGATCCATGCTTGAACACGGTGAAGCCATTCTCGGTACCGAGGTATGCAGTGTCGTCGTCTGGTTTCCGGACATTAGGGAGCGTGGGCATGAGCTGTTCTCCTTCGGAGACCATCGTGGATGGTCGGACCCTGTGCTTGCTTCGATTATAGGTGCGGAAAGCCCCAGCGTCCCAGATATTTGCGGTGTGATGCTTTGACGTTGCTCTGATGTGCCTGGTTGTTGTTCCGCCTCTGCTATGAGACGGAACAACAACCAGGCACATCCTTGCGCTCGTTAGTATGGGCTTCATGATTATTACGGACCTGCCGAAGGCCGAGTTCATGATGCCGGGACCGGAACGCGACCGGTTGGTCGGACTCATCCTCGACGGCACGAAGACCGCCACCGCGACATTGCTTATCGACTATGTCGAATGCAACGAAGCATTGCCGAAGATCGGGAACCGGTCCGTGCTGGTGGATTCCGAGGACCACGGCGTGGCGGTGCTGACCACCACCGACGTCAGCGTCGTGCGGCTGGCCGACGTCACTGACCGGCAGGCGATTGACGAAGGCGAAGGCGATGCGACCGCGGCGCAATGGCGGCGCACGCACGAAGCGTTCTGGAACTCCGACGAATACCGTGCCGGATTCTCCGATCCGACGTTCCCGTTGGACGACGACATCCTCGTGGTGCTGGAGCACTTCGCGGTGACGGAAACGGAAACACCCGGGCCGGAAACGGACACGTCCAAGTTCAACCGATAATCGCGGCCGGATGGCTCGAATCATGGGCACGACACAGTGCCAGATTTCCGCCGCACCCCCAGCCTCCAAATAATCAACTTCCACACCCGCGTCGAATGACCATCAAGCCTATAATCACAAAAAATCCCCGGGGTTTCATGATATTTCGCATGAGTGACGTTCCGGGGCATTCGCCAGTAGTATAGCCAGCATGAGTCCCGAAAGTCAACCGGTTACGCTCGCCGATTTGCAACGATGGTTCTCCGTCGAACGCATGGACACCTATGTGCGTTCCGCACAGGCCACCGGATGCGACGTGGTTGGCTTGTACGTATGGAACGGGCGCGTCTCCAAAGCTCTGCTCGAAGACATCGCACACGTGGAGGTGCTGCTGCGCAACTTCATGTCCGTTCGCCTCGCCAAGGCCTGCGGACACGATGACTGGTACCGGGACGACGCGCGATTCCGGTTCAACTCGTCGAAAGCGAGACGGTTTGAGAACTCGATTGACGAAATCGAACGTCAGATACGGTACTCTGGCAAACCGGTCACGCCGGGGCGTGTGATTGCCGACATGTCACTCGGATCGTGGTGCTTTCTGCTCTCGTCCAGACTGGAGCAGACCGTGTGGAGGGCGCTTCGCGACCCGGCGAACGGCGGCATGCCGAACTATCCGTCTCGCAAGCGTGCCATGTTCGAGAGCCATGTCAAGACGATGCGCGACCTGCGTAACCGTCTGTCGCATCAGGAGCACATCGTGCTTGACAGCCTTGCCGACGAACAACACTATCTGGATGAGCAGTGCGTCAATCTAGACTGGATTGCCCGCGCCATCGACCCGAAGGCCGCCGACTGGATACGCGGCCAATCACGAGTGGCGACATTGCGTGCGAGGCGTCCCTAATTCCGACTTCTCAGTATGTTTTGCGTGAGTGACATCCGCGGGGCCTGCGCTCGTTAGTATGGACTTCATGATTGTTGCGGACTTGCCGAAGGCCGAGTTCATGATGCCGGGGCCGGAACGCGACCGGTTGGTCGGGCTCATCCTTGACGGCACGAAGACCGGGCGTGAGCCAGATACGGCCGGGAATCGCGGATGGCTGAGCGCTGACGTTGTTCTCCGCCCGGCTTACTCCAGACGACGAAGATACGACACGGGAACCGTCTTGGTCAGCCATACGCCGTTGACGGAACGGTAGAAGACGTGGCCGTCACGGCGCATCCGCGCAGCGTCGACCAGATAGACCGCAGGCTTTCCGTGCCGGCTGCCCACCTTCCTCGCCGTCTGCACATCAGGGGAGAGATGGACGTATAGACGGCTTTCGGGCAACAGCCCGTTCGCGTCGATGGAGGCGGTGAACCGTTGGGCGGTGCCGTGATACAGCGTTTGGGGTGGCTCGGTTTCAGGCAGTTCCACGTCCACCGGGATGGAATGGCCCTGGTTCGCCCGGATCTTCGTCCCGTCCTCGTTGAAGGAATACCGTTGCTTGTCGTCGGTGCGTACGATCTCCTCCAGCATGGCCCGGTCGAACGCTGGGTGTTCCCTGCCGATGCCGGCGATCAGCGCGTCCACGTCGGCCCAGCCGTGCCGGTCCAGCGTGATGCCGATGGCCTCCGGCTTGTGACGCAGAATCAGACTTATGAATCTGCTGATTCGCGTCAGATCGGCCGCCGCGTCCTGTCCGTCGTGTTGCGTGTCACGTCGCATGGCATGCCTTCTTCCGTATCCGTGGGATTCGATTATACGAGATGGGGCTCAGCGGCCGAAGCCGCCGAGCCCCATCTCGTGGTGGACCGTGTTGCGGGTCAGTCCTCCTGCGTCTCCTTCGGAGCGGAGAGGAAGTGCTCCTCGCTCGGCAGGACGGCGTTGAGGATCACGGCCACGACGAACGCGACGGCGATGCAGTTCGAGGCGAAGATCTGCTGGAACAGGGCCGGGAACTGGTCGAAGATGTCGCTCACCTGCGTGAAGCCGATGCCGATGGTGAGCGAGAGCGCGGCGATGGTGATGTTGCGCTGCGTGAAGCCCGCCTCGGCGATCATCTGGAAGCCGGAGAGGATGATGTTGCCGAACATCATGATCGTGCAGCCGCCGAGCACCGCCTGCGGCAGCGAGTTGAACACCTCGGCGATGGCCGGCACGAAGCTCGCCACCACGAGGATGAGGCCGCCGGAGAGGATGACCTTGCGGTTGACGACCTTCGTCATCGCCACCAGGCCGATGTTCTGCGCGAACGAGGTGAGCGGCAGGCAGCCGAACAGGCCGGACACGGAGGAGATGAGGCCGTCGCCGGCGATGGCGCCCGCGGTCTCCTTCTCCGTGGGGAGCCTGTTCAGACCCACCTTGGTGAGGGCCGCGGTGTCGCCGAGCACCTCCACGGAGGAGACGACGTACAGCAGGCCGAGGGAGATGATCGCACCCCAGTCGAACACCGGCTTGAACGGCATGAACTGCGGCACGGACACGATGGCGAGATTCTGGAAGCCGGAGAAATCGACCTTGCCCATGCAGATGGCCGCCACATAGCCGACCACCAGGCCGAACAGCACGGACAGCTGCTTGGCGGTGCCCTTCATGAGCAGCTGGAACGCGAGGCACGCCACCAGCGAGATGAGACCCAGCGTGAGGTTCTGCCAGGAGCCGAAGTCCTTCGCGCCCGAACCGCCGCCGAACGAGGTAGCGCCCACGTTGAGCAGCGAGAAGCCGATCGACGTGACCACGATGGCGGAGACGATCGGCGGGACGAACCGGCGCCAGTACTTCGCCGTCAGACCAAGCACCAGCTCCAGCAGACCGCCCACCAGCACGGCGCCGACGACCGCGCCGTAGCCCTTGTCCGCGCAGATCGCCACGGCAGCCGCCACGTACGTGAACGAGATGCCCGTGACCATCGGCAGCTTCGAGCCGATGCGCCACGCGCCGTACAGCTGCAGGCAGGTGCCGAGGCCCGCCACCAGCAGGCCGGCCTGGATGACGGCGGCGGACTGTTCAGCGCTCATCTTCGCCGCGGAGGCGACGATGAAGATCGGGGCGAGGTTCGCCACGAACATCGCCATGACGTGCTGCAGGCCGAAGGGGATGCCCTTCCAGAAGGAGACCGGTGCGTCGAGGGAGGTCAGCGCCTCCATCGAGATGCCGGAGGATTTCGTGTTCTTCTCCATGATTCCTCTCTTGGGTTTCGTTATCTCTCTATCTCATGAAAACGGCTCCCTTGCGGAAGGGAGCCATGCGTGAAGTCACGCGGAAAACCGGATGGTCAGGCGCGGAACTCGATGTCGCCGGTCTCGGCGTCCATCGATTCGACGACGGCGAGCGAGTCGACGTCGTAGCCTTCGGCGCGCAGCGCGTCACCGCCGCCCTGGAAGCCCTTCTCCACCGCGATGCCGATGCCCTCGACGACCGCTCCGGCCGCCTCGCACAGGGCGATGAGACCGCGCAGCGCCTTGCCGTTGGCGAGGAAGTCGTCGATGAGCAGCACATGGTCGCCGGCGTTGAGGTACTTCTTCGCGACGATCACCGGGAACTCCTTCTGCTTGGTGAAGGAGTAGACGGTGGTGGTGTACTGGTCGCCGTCCAGGTTGATGGACTGCGCCTTCTTCGCGAACACCACCGGCACGCCGCCGAAATGTTGCGCCGCGACGCAGGCGATGCCGATGCCGGACGCCTCGATGGTGAGGATCTTCGTGATGGTCTTGCCGGCGAAATGCTCCGCCCAGGCCGCGCCCATATGATCGAACAGCGTCACATCGCACTGGTGGTTCAGGAAGGCGTCCACCTTCAGCACGTTGCCGGGCTTGACGGTGCCCTCCTTGCGGATGCGCTCCTCGAGTTCCTTCATACAACCCCTTTGACGAATTACGGGTAACGGATGGATGAACAGCCAGTCTACGCCGTATCGGTGACCATGCCGAAAGCCTTCGCAGGGCGCGACAGACGCCGACGCGCCGGGACGCATCGAAACCGGAGCATATCGCCCGCCCGACGACGGCATGTGGTAGACATGGATGGCCGAAAACCACGGCATGGACATGGCACGGACACGAAAGGGGAGCGGCATGCAGCAGGATCCGGACGTCATCGTGAGGGGAGCCGACGAACTCGTCGGCGACCTCAACCCGCAGCAGTCCCAGGCGGTGCAGTACCGCGGCCAAGCGCTGCTCATCGGCGCGGGCGCCGGCTCGGGCAAGACGCGCGTGCTCACCCGGCGCATCGCATGGATCCTCAGCCAGTTCGGCGCATGGCCCAGCCAGATTCTCGCCATCACCTTCACCAACAAGGCAGCCGCCGAGATGCGCGAACGTCTCGAAACGCTCATAGGCCCGGTGGCCCAGCGCATGTGGGTGTCCACCTTCCACTCCGCCTGCGTGAGGATCCTGCGCCGCGATGGCAAGGAGATCGGCCTCAAGAACGGCTTCTCCATCTACGACTCCGCCGATTCCGAACGGCTTGTCAAGATCATCGCCACCGAATTCAACATCGACGTGAAGCGGTACACGCCGCGCTCCATCCTCGGCCGCATCTCCGACTACAAGAACCAGCTCATCGGCTGGAAGACCCAGCTCGCCACTTACGCGCCGGACTTCAAACCCGGGCAGCGCGGCTACAAGATCGGCACCGTCGGCGACGTCGAGGCGCTGTACGCCGTCGTCTACGCCGAATACGAGCATCGGCTCGCCCTCGCCAACGCCGTCGACTTCGACGACCTCATCGTACGCACCGTAGAGCTGCTGCGCGACCACCCGGACGTGGCCGCCTACTACCACCACAAGTTCCGCTACATCCTCGTCGACGAGTACCAGGACACCAACCACGCGCAGTACGTGCTCGTGCGCGAACTTGCCGGCGTGGACTCGGGGGAGCGGGGGCAAGGCCCCACCGCCGGGCGCGAGGGCCCCGCATGGATCACCGTGGTGGGCGATTCCGACCAGTCCATCTACGCGTTCCGCGGCGCCGACATCCGCAACATCCAGGACTTCGAGCAGGACTTCCCCAATGCGAGGACCATCATGCTCGAACAGAACTACCGGTCCACGCAGACCATCCTCGACGCGGCCAACGCGGTGATTTCCCACAATGAGGGCCGCAAGCCCAAGAAGCTGTGGACCGCGCTCGGCAAAGGTGAGCCGATCGTCGGCTACGCGGCGGACAACGCGCAGCAGGAGGCGCAGTGGGTGGCCGGCGAGATCGCCCGCCTCCACGCCGAGGACGGCACCGCCTACTCGGACATGGCCGTCATGTACCGCGCAAACGCGCAGTCCCGCTCCCTCGAGGAGGCGCTCATCAACGCAGGGCTCCCGTACCAGCTAGTCGGCGGCACCAAGTTCTACGAGCGTCGCGAGATCAAGGACGCGCTGGCCTACCTGCAGGCCATCGTCAACCCGGATGACGACGTGAACCTGCGCCGCATCCTCAACGTGCCCAAACGCGGGCTCGGCGCACGCGCCGAAGGCATCATCCTCGAGTACGCGCGCGCCCACGGCGCCAGCTTCTTCTCCGGCCTCATGCGCATGGATGAGATCGAAGGCATCCCCACCCGCACGTTGAACCAGCTGCACGCGTTCCGCGACCTCATGGCCGGCCTCTCCTCGTTCGCCCGCGCGAACGTCACGAAGCCGAGCGAGATCGTGGCCGAGGTGCTTGACAAGTCCGGCTTGCTCGCCGAGCTGCGCAAATCCACCGACCCGCAGGACGAGTCCCGCGTGGAGAACCTCTCCCAGCTGCAGTCCACCGCCGCCGAATTCGAGCAGAAGACGCCGGACGCCACGCTCGCCGGATTCCTCGAGACCACGGCCCTCGTGGCCGATTCCGACCAGCTGCCCGGCGAGAACGAGGACTCCGGCAAGGTCACGCTCATGACCCTCCACACCGCGAAGGGCCTCGAATATCCGGTGGTGTTCCTCACCGGCATGGAACAGGGCACGTTCCCGCATTCGCGTTCCATGGAGGACACGAGCGAGCTGCAGGAGGAGCGCCGCCTCGCCTACGTGGGCATCACGCGCGCCAAGCGGCGCCTGTACGTCACGCGCGCCGCCGTGCGCGCCCAATGGGGACAGGCCGCGGACATGATGCCCAGCCAGTTCCTCGACGAGATCCCCGAGAACCTCATCGAATGGAAACGCCGCGAGGCCGGCGTGGAGCGGATGCGCTCCTCGTGGGACGGCGACGACGAGTTCGGCGGCTGGGACGACGACTTCCCCTCCTCCGGCGCCACGTTCGGCGGGTCCGGCTCGTCGTACGGTTCGTATGGTTCCTCGTCGTATGGTTCCTCGTCCTATGGGTCCGGTTCGCGCCGTTCCTCCTACGGTTCCGGCTCGTCCTACGGATCGGGTTCGCGGTCGTCGTACGACTCCGGTTCGGGCCGTTCCTCCCGCGGAGGCGGACGATACGGTTCCGGCTCCTCGTACGGTTCGTCGTCATACGGCTCCTCCTCGTACGGTTCCGGATCGTCGCGTT
The DNA here is from genome assembly GCF_019331725.1 of Bifidobacterium saguinibicoloris. Classification (GTDB taxonomy): domain Bacteria; phylum Actinomycetota; class Actinomycetes; order Actinomycetales; family Bifidobacteriaceae; genus Bifidobacterium; species Bifidobacterium saguinibicoloris. The sequence goes on along the minus strand of NZ_JAHBBF010000001.1, from coordinate 205,736 downwards.
CCGGCTCCCGCTCCGGCAAGGTCACGACTCGACGCGTCGCGCCGAAGACGAACGCCAAGGCCGCGCCCGCATCCTCGCTCGCGCAGGACAACGGGCTGAACATCGCGGACTTCGCCGTCGGCGACCGCATCACCCACGACCGCTACGGCCTCGGCAAGGTCGTCGACGTGCAGGACAAGGGCCGCAACTCGGTCATCACCGTCGACTTCGGATCCGACGGCGTCAAGCGTCTCATGCTCCGCGTGGCGCCTATCGAGAAGCTCTGACGGCTTCTCGATAGGCGCCCTTCGCGGCTGCCGCCGCTCACCTTGCCTACGAACGCCCCACCGGGCCGTTCGTTTGACGGCTCGGCCATCGAGAAGCTCTGACCCCCCGTAGCAGAAAACCCAAGGAAGTCAAGACTTGTTTTTCCTCGTCGCATCTGCTCATAATGCGTGACGTTCTCGCGACGGCCCATCGGCCACGCAACCCATGTAGTAGAGAGACAGAGAAACCCATGAAGAACAAGCTGTTCGCGTCCCTGCCATCCATCGTGCTCGGAGCCCTGATCGCCGTCGCGCCGCAGACCTTCGCGCACGCATGCCAGGGCCACGGCGCGCCCGGCGCATGCCACTACTCGCAGCAGGCCGCCACCGGCATCGGCGTGGCCATCCTTGCGCTCGGCGTCATCGCGCTGTTCGTCGAACCCAAGGTCCGCGTCGGCCTCAACATCGCGGTGATCGTCGACGCCGTGCTGCTGTTCGCCGTGCCCACCGTGCTCGTCGGCATCTGCAAGGGCGCGATGATGCACTGCCGCATGGTCATGCTGCCCACGCTCATCGTGCTCGGCGTGCTGGCCGTAGTCTTCGCGGCCATCGCCATCCGGCTCGACTCCCGGGCCGGAACCGCGCGCCGCTGACCGGAACAGGCCGCACGCCCATGGCATCCATCATCATCACCCCGGGGAGCCTGCCCCTGGAGAATCTGAAACGTCGGCCGCTGCGCACCGCGGCCCTGCTCGTCGTCGTCACCGTGCTCGCCGCGGCGTTCTTCGGCGGGTCGATGCTCGGCATCAACCTCGGCAACGGCATGCGCAGCATGGAACGGCGCCTGGGCGCCGACCTCATGGTCGTGCCGCAGAACACCGAATCCAAGGCCGAGGCGCTGCTCACCGACGGCAGCCCCAGCACCTTCTACCTCACCAAGGACGTCGCGCGCGCCGTCGAACGGGCCGACGGCATCGAACAGGCAAGCGAACAGACCTACATCGCCTCGCTCGCCGCCGCATGCTGCGCCGAAAAGCTTCAGATCATCGGCTATGACCCGGCCACCGACTTCGTCATCGAACCGTGGGTCGCCTCCCAATTCGACGGCGAGCTGGAGGACGGGCAGATGGTCGCCGGCGCGAACGTCAACGTCTCCACCGACGGCACCATCGAACTCTACGGCCGCAAATGGCCGGTCGTCGCCCAGCTGGCCAACACCGGCACCAGCCTCGACAACTCCGTGTTCATCAACCAGGACACCGTGCCCGACATGGTGGAGGCCTCGGCCGCCGCCTCCAGGCGCGCCATGCCCGCCGAATACGCCGGCAAGGCCGTCTCCGCCGTGATGATCAAAGTGAAGGACGGCTATGAGCCGCAGCAGGTCGCCGCATCGATCAAAGGACTGGACGCGGACTTCGAACGTCTCGGATACGTGTACCCCGGCGGCGTGACCGCGGCGGCCAAGTCCGCCCTCGGCACGCTCGTCGGCTACGTCGCCGTCTTCGTCGCCGCCCTGTGGGCGATGGGCGTCATCGTCCTCCTGGCCGTCTTCGCCGCATCCGCCAACGAACGCAAGCGCGAGTTCGCGTCCCTACGCATCATGGGCGCGACCCGGGGCATGCTCTACGGCGTCATCGCACGGGAATCGGCGATCATCGGCATCGTCGGAGGCGCGATCGGCGTCGCGGCGGCGTCGCTCGCCCTGTTCCCGTTCAGCGCGCTGATCAGCCAACGGCTGGAACTGCCGTATCTGCAGGCCGGGCCGATCGCCATCGCCGCGGTGGCCGCGGCGACGCTCGCCTTCGCGACGCTCGCCGGCACGGGCGCCTCCCTGGTGTCGATGCGCCGGCTCGCACGGCCCGAGGCGTACCTGACCTTGAGGGAAGGGGAGTGAGATGACGGTTCCGGTTCCCCACCTCCTGCACGTCGAGGACCTCACCAAATGCTTCACGCGGCGCGGCGAGCCGTTCGACGCCGTATCCCACGTCTCGCTCGTCGTCGACGAGGGGGAGTTCGTCGCCATCGTCGGCAGGTCCGGCAACGGCAAAAGCACGCTCATCAACATGATCGCCGGACTCGTGCGGCCCACGTCCGGCTTCGCCGCAATCGACGGACGCGACGTCTCGAAGCTGCGCGACCGCGAACTGTCCGTCCTGCGCAACCGGACGCTCGGATTCGTCACGCAGGGCCAGACGCTGCTGCCCAACCTTACGGTGCTCGACAACGTCGTCCTCCCCGCCACGATGTTCCCGGACGGGGCGACGGGCCGGAGCGGGGGACGTGACGACGAGGACGCCGTCGTCGGCCGCGCGCTCGGCCTGCTGCGTCGCCTCGGCGTCGAGGACCTCGCCGGATGCCGTCCGCGCGAACTGTCCGGAGGGGAGGCGCGCCGCGTGTCCATCGCGCGCGCCCTGATGAACGGGCCGCGGCTGCTCATCGCCGACGAACCCACCGGCGACCTCGACCAGGAGAGCACCGGCATCGTCATGGGACTGCTGCGCGAATCCGCGGACCACGGCACGGCCATCCTCATGGTCACCCACGACCCCGACGCGTTGAAGGCGGTCGACCGCATCCACCGCATGGACGCCGGCCGACTGTCCGAGGCCCTGCCCGCATGACGCCGACGCGCTGTCCGCGGGGACGGTCCAGACCCCGGGTGTATATTAGACGATTGGTGTCTGCCGCAAGGCGACGCCGTCTGGAGTCTTAGCCCGTCAACGGGTCGGCAGCCGGGAGCACAAACGGTTCCGGCCGCTCGTGAGCGATCACGACGAAGCGTTGGAGAGGCCCGACTCAGCGCGGCTTGCCACAAGTCCGCGTTCCGTTCAGATAACGACAGAAAGATAAAGGAACAACAATGACGAACGTTCAGCGTTCCCGCCGTCAGGTGCGCCTGTCCCGCGCCCTCGGCATCGCCCTGACCCCGAAGGCCCAGCGCATCTTCGAGAAGCGCCCGTACGCCCCGGGTGAGCACGGCCGCACCCGTCGCCGCACCGAGTCCGATTACGCGGTGCGTCTGCGCGAGAAGCAGCGTCTGCGCGCCCAGTACGGCGTGTCCGAGAAGCAGCTCCGCGCCGCCTACGAGAAGGCCACCCGTACCGCCGGCCAGACCGGTAACGCCATGCTGCAGGATCTCGAGGTCCGCCTCGACAACCTCGTGCTGCGCGCCGGCATCGCCCGCACCACCGCCCAGGCCCGTCAGTTCGTGACCCACCGCCACATCCTCGTGGACGGCAACATCGTGAACCGCCCGTCCTACCGCGTCAAGCCCGGCCAGACCATCCAGGTCAAGCCGAAGAGCCAGACCATGGTCCCGTTCCAGATCGCCGCCGAAGGCGTGCACCGTGACGTGCTGCCCGCGGTTCCCGGCTACCTCGACGTGAACCTGGCCTCCCTCAAGGCCACCCTGACCCGCAAGCCGGAGGCTGAGGAGGTCCCGGTGCAGGTCAACATCCAGTACGTGGTCGAATTCTACGCCCGCTGATCCGGGCCCACTTCTGTATCCATATACAGTCAAGGACATACCGTTCGAACCCCGCGTCCCGCTTGGGCGCGGGGTTCGCGCGTTCCGGGACGTGACGTGGGGATGTAGAGTGGAACCATGATTCTTCACCTGCATCTGGTCCGTCATGGGCAGACCACGTTCAACAAGTACAACAGGCTCCAGGGATGGTGCAACGCGCCGCTCACCGACTCCGGCCTCGCCGACGCGGACAAGGCCGGCCGCAAGCTCGAAGGCTACGAGTTCGCCGCCGCCTACTGCTCGGACACCTCGCGCGCGCAGATCACCGCCGCCAGGATCCTCGACATCAATGAGGCCGCGGGACACCGGCGTCCCGAACTCGTCTCCGACATGCATTTCCGCGAACAGTGCTATGGCTATTTCGAAGGACAGGACATGTCCCTCGCATGGACCGCCGCGGGCGGTCCCCATGGCGCCGGAAGCTACAACGCGATCGTCGAGAAATACGGTCTCGCCGCCACGCGCGACTTCCTCAAGGAGGCCGATCCGTTCCACGACGCCGAATCGGACGCCGAATACTGGACGCGCGTCGAAGGGGCGTTTGCGCTCATCGCCGCCAACCCCGCGCTCAAGGACGGGGACGACGTGCTGCAGATCTCCCATGGCAACACGCTGCTCAGCCTCGGACACCGCTTCGGCGGCGACGACCTCGACCTGAGCGCACGGCCCGCCAACGGCTCCGTCACCGACATCGATTTCGACACCGCCAAGCCGTTCTCCGAAGCCCTCACCATCGTGTCGTACGGCAAGTGATACTCTTGTGCGAGTAATTCTTCACAACAGGGAGGCACAATGGGAGTAGGAGAGATCGCCGGCCTGGTGGCGGCGATTGCGTTCGCCGTGCTCGCCGGGTTCATGATCTATCCGCTGATCCGCCTTGGCAAGATGTTCGACCAGATCGCACAGACCGTCAAGGACAGTGGCGACCACGCCATCCCCGCGCTTGACGAGAGCGTCACCACGGTCAAGCAGGTCAACAAGTCCCTCGAGGACGTGAACAAGATCTCCGCCGCCGCGTCCACCACGGCGAACAACGTGGGCGCGCTCACCGACCTGTACGGGTCCTTCCTCGGCAAGCCCGTCATCAAGGTGGCGTCCGCCATGTACGCGGTCAAGTCCACCGCCCAGTCCTTCCTCTCCAAGAAGACCGCCGTCCAGGGTTCGGAAGGCAAGGGGGAGTGATGTTCAAACGACTCTTCTGGGTGGGACTCGGCTTCGGGCTCGGCGTCATCGCCGTCACCAAGGCCCAGGCCTACGTCAAGGCGAACACCCCGGACGCGGCGCGCCAGTTCCTCCTCGGTCCCGACCAGGACCATGTCGGCATGAAGACGCTCGAAGGGCTGGTCAACGAGTTCAACGCCACGCGCCGAGCCCGCGAGGCTGAACTCACCAGGCAATACATCGACGACCGCGGCTGATACAGCCGGCCGGCCAGACGCCGCAGACAACACGCACACACGTATCGCATCAAACCAATACGGTCCGTGAGGGTGCGCTCATGCCCTCACGCCCAACCAACAACAAGGAGCACCATCCACCCATGCGCACTTCAGAAATCGCGAAGCGCTACCTCGACTATTTCGCGGCCCACGACCACATGGTGGTCCCCTCGGCCTCGCTGATCTCCCCGAACCCCACCACGCTGTTCACCATCGCCGGCATGGTCCCGTTCATCCCGTACCTCATGGGTGAGCAGACCCCGCCCCACAAGCGCATGGCCTCCAACCAGAAGTGCGTGCGTACGCTCGACATCGACGAGGTCGGCAAGACCACCCGTCACGGCACGTTCTTCCAGATGATCGGCAACTTCTCCTTCGGCGACTACTTCAAGGAGGAGGCGATCCACTACGCGTGGGAGCTGCTCACCTCCCCGCAGGACAAGGGCGGCTACGGTTTCGACCCCGAGAAGCTGTGGATGACCACGTTCACCGACGACGAGGAGGCCCGCTCCATGTGGGTCAACGAAGGCGTCGACCCCGAGCACATCCAGAAGATGGGCATGGAGGACAACTTCTGGACCACCGGCGGCCCCGGCCCCGGTGGCCCCTGCTCCGAGATCTACGTGGACCGCGGCCCCGCCTTCGGCAAGGAGGGCGGCCCGATCGCCGACGAGAACCGCTACATCGAGATCTGGGACCTCGTGTTCGAGAACTACGAGGTCGACAACGTCAAGTCCAAGACCGACCTGCACATCGTGGGCGAGCTGGAGAACAAGAACATCGATACCGGCGCGGGCTTGGAGCGCCTCGCCTACCTGCTGCAGGGCAAGAACAACATTTACGAGACCGACGAGGTCTTCCCCGTCATCGAGGCCGCCGAGCGTCTGTCCGGCCGCAAGTACGGCGAGGACGAGGCGATGGACGTCAAGTTCCGCGTCGTGGCCGACCACGTGCGCTCCGCGCTCATGATCATGTCCGACGGCGTGCGCCCGTCCAACAACGGCCGCGGCTACGTGCTGCGCCGCCTGCTGCGCCGCACCATCGAGGCGATGCGCGTGCTCGGCGTCGAGGACGCCGTGCTGCCCACCCTGTTCCCGACCTCCAAGGCCGCCATGGAGCCCAGCTACCCGGAACTCGACAAGACCTTCCACGAGGTCAGCGAATCCGCGTACGGCGAGGAGGATGCCTTCCGCCGCACCCTCACCTCCGGCATCGAGATCCTCGACGTCGCCGTGAAGAAGGCGAAGAAGGACTCCGAGTCCGGCGCCGAGGCCGTCGTCTCCGGCGACGACGCGTTCAAGCTGCACGACACCTACGGCTTCCCGATCGAGCTCACGCTCGAGATGGCCGCCGACCAGGGCGTCAAGGTGGACGAGGCCAAGTTCCGCGAACTCATGGCCGAGCAGAAGGGCCGCGCCCGTGCCGACGCGCTCAAGAAGCGCCACAACGTGGACCTGTCCGTCTACGACGACTTCAAGAAGACGCTCGCCAAGCCGATCGACTTCCTCGGCTACACCGACATGTCCGCCCGCGCCACCGTGCTCGGCATCATGCAGGAAGGCAAGGGCTCCGTGCCCGCCGTCACCGGTCCGGCCACCGTCGAGGTCGTGCTCGACCGCACCCCGTTCTACGCGGAGGCCGGCGGCCAGCTCGCCGATCAGGGCGAGATCCTGTCCGACGACGGCGCCGTGCTCGAGGTCGACGACGTGCAGAAGCCCATCAAGGACCTCATCGTCCACCAGTGCCGTCTGACCGAAGGCACGCTGGTCGTCGGCACGCAGGTCAACGCCAGCATCGACCTGGCCCGCCGCGGCGCCATCGCCCGCTCCCACACCGCCACGCACATGGTGCACAAGGCGCTGCGCGAGGAGCTCGGCCCGCAGGCCACCCAGCGCGGCTCCGAGGACGCCCCGAACCGTCTGCGCTTCGACTTCCAGTGGTCCAAGGCACCGACCAAGCAGGTCATGAGCGCCGTCGAGGAGCGCGTCAACGACCGTCTGCGCGACAACCTCGTTGTCACCACCAAGGAGATGAAGTTCGACGACGCCATCGCCCTGGGCGCCATGCACCTGTTCGGCGAGAAGTACGGCGACATCGTGCGCGTCGTGTCCATAGGCGAGGACGGCTGGAGCCGCGAGCTGTGCGGCGGCACCCACGTGGACCACGTCGGCAAGATCGGCGCCATCAACATCATGTCCGAATCCTCCATTGGCTCCGGCGTGCGTCGAGTCGACGCCGTGGTGGGCGCCGGCGCCTACGAGTTCAACGCGCGCGAACACGCCCTCGTCTCCCAGCTGAGCGACAAGCTCAACGCCCGCCCGGACGAGCTGGCCGAACGCGTCAACGCGCTGCTCGCCAAGCTCAAGGAATCCGACCGTCGCCTGGCCGCCATGTACGAGAGCCAGCTGGCCGCGGCCGTGCCCGAGCTCGTCAGGAACGCGCAGGCCTCGAACGCGGCCGTCAAGGTCGCCGCGAAGAATGTGGGCCACTTCGGCTCCTTCGACGCACTGCGCAAGACCGTGCTCGACGTGCGCTCCCGCCTCGGCGAGGAATCCCCGGTGGTCGTGGCGCTGGCCGGCGTCAGCGCCGAGGACAAGCCCATGGTGGCCGTGGCCACCAACGAGGCCGCGCGCAAGCTCGGTATCAAGGCCGGCGACCTCGTGCGCGGCGCCTCCAAGATCCTCGGCGGCGGTGGCGGCGGCAAGCCGGACTTCGCCCAGGGCGGCGGCGCCGACGCGTCCAAGCTCGACGAGGCGGTCTCCGCTCTCGAACGCGAGGCGCTGAAGGGCTGAGCCGTTTGACCTGGCTTGGCATTGATCTGGGTGACGCACGGGTCGGACTCGCATTGTCCGACCCGGAGCTCACCTTCGCACATCCGATCGGCAACATCCCCGCATATGGGGATTCGTTCCGCGCATTGGACGACGTGATCTACGTGATCGAGGACGAGCACGTGGACCACGTCGTCGTCGGCCTGCCGTTGCTGCTCAACGGCGATGAAGGCAAAAGCGCGAAGAAGGCGCGGCGTTGGGCCGCGAACCTCACCACCCGCATCAACCGTCTGATAGAGGACGGCGAAACCGTTCTGCAATCCGCGCCCGTCGTAGAATTGGTCGATGAGCGCCTCACCACGGTCAGCGCGCATCACCAGTTGAGCGAAGCGAACATCTCCAGCAGGAGACACCGTCCCATGGTCGACCAGCAGTCCGCCGTGGTGATACTGCAATCCGCGTTGGATCGCAAAGCGTGACAGGAGAGAAGTGATGTCCGAAAGCTTCAACGACTACTTCGAGGAGAACACCCAGTGGGTGGCCGGCAACTCCGCCGCGGCCCCCACGGCCGAACCGCCACGCCCCCCGAAATCTCGCAAGGAGATGCGCAAGCGCCGCAAGAAGGGCAAGCGCAAGCGCCTCGTCATCATCATCTCGACGCTGGTGATCGTCGCGCTCGTGGCCACCGGCTGCTTCTTCGGCTACCGTCGCCTCGCCGCATGGCGCGCCTACAACGACAACCAGCAGGCCATCTCCCAGGACTACCCGGGCCCCGGCACCGGCACGGTGTGGTTCACCGTGGACCAGGGGGACGACGCCGTGGCCATCGCCAAGAAGCTGGTCAAGGCGGACGTGGTGAAATCGCAGGCCGCGTTCACCGCCGTCGCCATGGCGAACTCGTCCACGCTGTACCCCGGCACCTACGAGCTCAAGCGCCACATGGCCGCGGCCGACGTGATCGCCATCCTCTCCGACCAGACGAAGGCCACCGGCTTCCTCGACGTCAAGTCCGGTGAACGCGTCTCCGCCGTCATCAAGGAGGCCGCGCAGCTGTCCGGCATCGACGAAAGCGAATTCCAGTCGGTCGTCGACGGCGGCGGATCCGGCATCCTGCCCGCCGAGGCGAACGGCAAGTTCGAGGGATGGCTGGAACCCGGCCAGTACGATGTGAAATCCAAGAAGAGCGCCTCGGACATCCTCAAGATGATGGTCGACAAGCGCATCGCCAAGCTCGACTCGCTCGGCGTGCCCACCGGCTCCGACCGCGAACGGATCCTCAACATCGCATCCATCGCGGAGGCCGAGGTGAACTCGAAGGAATACTACGGCAAGGTGACCCGCGTCATCCTCAACCGACTGGACAAGAACATGACCCTCGGCATGGACTCCACCGTCGCCTACGGCAATGACGTGGAACCCGCCAAGATCACCCAGGCCATGCTCGACGACGCGTCCAACCCGTACAACACGCGCATCAACAAGGGGCTGCCGCCCACACCGATCTCCAACCCGGGAGACAACGCCATCAAGGCGGCCCTCGCGCCCGAGGACGGGAACTGGCTGTACTTCGTCACCACGAACCTCGAGACCGGCGAGACCAAGTTCACCGACAACGAGACCGAATTCAACCAGTTCGTGCAGGAGTACAAGAACAACAACAAGAACGCGAACTGACCGCGGCACGCCGCGCATGACAGCAAACGGATCCCCGCGACGTCGGACGACGGACGCGGGGATCCGCGTATTCATACGGAGTCACGCGCAGATGAAGGCGCAGCGGATGGAACGAGGGCCCGTCACACCAGCACGGCGACGACCGCGGAGACCACGATCACGGGCACGAACGGCACCTTGCCGGCGTACGCGCCATGACGCTGCGGATCGAACCGCGTCCACAGCGCGACGAACAGGAACCCCAGCAGCCCCAGGCACACCCACCACGTCACCACATGGAACAGGCCGTACGCGCCCACGGCGAGACCCAGCGGCAGCATCGCCGTCACATCGCCCAACCCCACGGCCCCGGGCTTCGCCAACGCGAGCAGCAGCTGCACGCCGGCGCACAGCACGGCGAACAGCATCGCCTGCAACACCACGAAGAAGTCGTTCGCCATCACCGCCCACACCACGTCCGCGGCCAATTGGACAAGGCATCCCGCCGCCACCCACGTCCGAGGCACGCGCCGACGGCGCACATCCTCCGCGGCGAGGGCCAGACCGCAAATGAGACCGGGCAGACAATACAGGTACGGCATGCCCTAACATTAACCCCTAGTCACGTACGCGAACAACCGTTTCCGGCGACAGGCGGGAAACGGCCAGAACAGTGGAGGAGAACGGATATGTTGCGTTGGCAGACGGCGGGGGAGTCCCATGGCGAGGCGCTGGTGGCCATGATCGAAGGGCTGCCCGCCGGGGTCGAGGTCACCAGCCAGGACGTGGTGGACGCGCTGGCGCGACGCCGTCTCGGCTACGGCCGCGGAGCCCGCATGAAGTTCGAACAGGACAAGGTGCGTCTGCTCACCGGCGTGCGCCACGGCTCCACGCTCGGCGGCCCCATCGCCGTGGAGATCGCCAACACCGAATGGCCGAAGTGGACCGAGGTCATGAGCGCCGACCCGCTTGACCACGACATCCCGCGTGAAGGCCGCAACGCCCCGCTGAGCCGCCCGCGCCCGGGTCATGCCGACTTGACTGGCATGCGCAAGTACGGGTTCGACGACGCCCGCCCCGTGCTTGAACGCTCCAGCGCGCGCGAGACCGCGTCCCGCGTGGCGTTGGGCTCCATCGCCGCGAAGTTCCTCGAACAGGCGTACGGCATTCGCACCGTCGCACACGTCATCTCCATCGGCGGCGCCGGCGTGGAGGATGCGGACCACACGCCGCTGCCCACGCCGGACGACGTCGCCGCGCTCGACGCCTCCCCGGTGCGCACGCTCGACAAGGCCGCCGAGGAGCGCATGATTAAGCGCATCGACGAAATCAAAGCCAACGCGGACACCGTCGGCGGCGTCATCGAGGTCATCGCCTACGGCGTTCCCGCCGGCATCGGCACATACGTGGAATCCGACCGTCGTCTCGACGCGGCCCTCGCCTCCGCCGTCATGGGCATCCAGGCCATCAAGGGCGTGGAGATCGGCGACGGCTTCCTCGAGGCCGTGCGTCCCGGCTCCGCCGCGCACGACGAGATGGTGCCCGGCGAGGACGGCCGCATCACCAGGCTCACCAACCGCGCCGGCGGCATCGAAGGCGGCATGTCCAACGGACAGCCGATCCGCGTGCGCGCCGCCATGAAGCCGATCCCCTCCATCCCGAAGGCCCTGAGGACCGTGGACGTCGCCAACGGCGAGGCCGCGCAGGCCATCAACCAGCGTTCCGATTCCACCGCCGTGCCGGCCGCGGCCGTCGTGGCCGAGGCGATGGTCCGTCTCACCCTCGCCAAGTACGCGTTGGAGAAGTTCGGCGGCGACAGCCTCGAGGAGACCCGCCGCAACTGCGAGAACTACCTTGCCTCCTGGCCGGAGCACATGCGCTGAGCGGATTCGCTTCCGGAGGTACCAGACACATGAGCATGCAACCGAAGGCCGTCATCATCGGCATGATGGGGGCCGGCAAGACGCGCGTCGGCAAGGAGGTGGCCCACATGATGGGTCTGCCGTTCGCCGACGCGGACATCGAGATCGAACGCGAGGCGGGCATGAAGATTCCCTCCTACTTCGAACGGTACGGCGAACCCGCGTTCCGCGAGCTGGAGGCGGACCTCATCGCCGACTTCCTCGAGGACTTCGACGGGATCTTCTCCCTTGGTGGAGGAGCGCCGATGACGCTCTCCACACAGCGTGAGCTGGCCGCGTACATCGCACGCGGCGGCCGCGTCGTCTATCTGGACGCGGACCCGCACGAGGCCATGGAACGCGCCAACAGGGGAGGCGGACGCCCCATGCTCTCCGGCGACGCGAACGCGCGTTGGCGCAAACTGTACAAGCAGCGGGACCCCGTGTTCCGCGAAGTCGCCAACGTGCATGTGCACACGCGCAGGCAGACGCCGCAGCAGGCGGCGAGGAAGGTGATGAACATGATCTCCGAACGCACGGTGCACGTCACCGGAACCGGTATCGAACCCTACGACGTGGTCATCGGCGAAGGCGCGCTGAACCATCTCGCCGACGTGCTGGGCGAGGGCGTCGCCAAGGTGGCGCTCATCCACACGCGCCCGGTGCAGCGTCACTCCGACAGGGCGCGCACGCTGCTGCGCCAGGCCGGGTACGACGTGACCGACATCGTGGTGCCGGACGCCGAGGCCGGCAAGACCGTCGACGTCGCCAACGGCGTGTGGAGGCGTCTCGGCGACGAGGGCTTCACCCGTTCGGACGCGATCGTCGGCGTGGGCGGGGGAGCGGCCACCGACCTCGCCGGCTTCATCGCCGCCACCTGGATGCGCGGCATCCGCTACGTGAATTGCCCCACCTCCCTGCTCGCCATGGTGGACGCCTCCACCGGCGGCAAGACCGGCATCAACACCGAGGCGGGCAAGAACCTCGTCGGCTCGTTCTACACGCCCGCCGGCGTGCTCGCCGACCTCACCACCCTCTCCTCGCTGCCGAACGACATCTTCATCGAAGGCCTGGGCGAAGTGGCGAAATCCGGCTTCCTCGAGGACACGGAGATCCTGCATATCCTCGAACGGCACGCCGACGAGCTGCGCGCGTTCGACGGTGCCACGTTCCTCGGCTCCCCGCTGGAGGACGTGACGGCCGAACTCATCGAACGCACGGTCACCGTGAAGATGCACCACGTGTCCGCCGACCTCAAGGAGAAGGGCAAGCGTGAGTTCCTCAACTACGGGCACACGCTCGCCCACGCCATCGAGAAGCTCGAGCACTTCCGCTGGCGTCACGGCAACGCGGTGGCCGTGGGCTGCGTGTACGCCGCCGAACTGGCCCATCTGCTCGGCCACATCGACCAGGACCTCGTCGACTATCACCGTTCGCTGCTCGGCTCGCTCGGCCTGCCGACCTCCTGGGACGGCGGCTCGTTCGAGGACGTGCTCGCCCTCATGCACAAGGACAAGAAGGCCCGCGGCAACATGCTGCGCTTCGTCATCCTCGACGGTGGTCCCGGGCACATGATGCATCTGGAGGATCCGCCGGCGGACGCCGTCCGCGAGGCGTTCGAACGCATCCGGCACTGAACCCCCGGTCGTCCCCTCAACGAACAGTCCACAGAAAGCGAGAGAACCATGCCCACGAAAGTCATCGTCGTCAACGGACCGAACCTTGGACGTCTCGGCGTGCGCCAGCCCGACGTGTACGGCCGTCAGGATCTCGGGGAGCTGCGCCGTCTGTGCACCGCGTGGGGCGCCGAGCTCGGTCTCGAGGTCGAAGTGCGTCAGACCGACGACGAATCCGAGATGGTGCACTGGATGCATCAGGCGGCCGACGAGAAGACGCCCGTCGTGATGAACCCGGCCGCGTTCACGCACTACAGCTATGCGCTGGCCGACGCCGCGCACATGGTGGGCGACGCCGGTTTGCCGCTTATGGAGGTGCACATCTCCAACCCGTCCGCGCGCGACGAGTTCCGCAAGCGTTCGGTCATCTCGCCGGTCGCCACCGGCACCATCACCGGCATGGGCTTCTACGGATACAAGCTCGCGCTGGACGCCGTGGCCCATCTGGTCAACGGCTGACCGCACGTCGCGGCGAACGTCTCCCCGTTTGACAGCGTCACGCGGGGGGGGTAGCGTTGCTCCCATAGACGCGGCTATGACGCCGTGATGCGGAGGAGGGCGACGTGGAGAGACAGTGCGCGGGATGCGGCGGGATGGTCCCGGAAGAGGCGGCGTTCTGCCCGTATTGCGGGATGAAGGTTCCGGCGGCCACGCCGGAGCCTCCTGTGCCCGTCGCGCCTCTCTCGCCTGTCCCCGGTCCCAAACGGCGCGGACGCGTCGTGCCGATCGTCATCGCCGCCGTCGTGGCCGTGTGCGTCGTCATCGCCGCCACCGGAGGAATCCTGTTCTGGAGACGGCATCTGCACGATGACGCGTACGCCGCATGCAAGGACGCGCGCGGCACGTTCTCGAAATCCGTGGACAAGGGCGACGAGCGGGTCGAAAAGCTCCACTCCTACGACGTGAAGGACGAGAAGACGCTGAGCGATCTCGCCGCGCTCATCGAAAAGCTCACCGACCCCTCGGACGGTTCCGGCAGATGCTCCACGGGCATGTCCACCGACGACCTCAAGCAGGCCGCGGACCGGCTGCGATCGGACACGGACCGGCTGGACAAGGCCGTCGACGCCGTGGACCACAGCCGGAAATCGAAGGACGACTACACGCTCGCGGACATCCTGAAGATGGGCGGCAACGGCGACTATTCGATCATCGCCGGCAGATACTGCCAGAACGGCGGCACCTGCATCACCATCGGCAGGGACGGCTCCGCCCATGTGGCGGGAGCCGGCGACGTGTGGCCGTTCGGCGAACCGTACCGCGACTCCACCACGCTCTCGTTCGAGTCGAATCACTCGTACGATATGCTCTACCAGAACGATCTCGGGCTGACATTGAACGGCCCGGACGACGACCTGATCTGCGCGAGCGGTACCGGCTCCGACGAATGCCAGTGGGACTCGAACGCCGAGATCTACGCGCGTCCGGCCCTCATCTTCTACGTACGCAAAGGCGCCGACCTGGACACGTTGAGCGGGATCCTTTCCACGCCGCTATCCTCCACACCGCCGGACACGTCGCGGCCGTTCCTGTACACGTACGCCGCGTCAAGCGGAGCCGTGGGCGACCTCAACGACCTGTACGACAACGGTGTCTACTACCTGCAGGACTAGGGGAGATGCGTCATGTTCTGTCCGAAATGCGGCATGAGGCTACCCACGGACGCACGGTTCTGCGCCCGTTGCGGCACCGACCTGCGCGAGTTCATGGATGATGGCGCGATCGTGACGAAGACCCCGGAACCGGCATCGCCCAAGCCGGCACCGGAAACCGTCCAGCCGCCGTCAGTCCCTGCACCGGTCGCCGGCGGCGGAGTTCCGCCGGTCCCACAGGACGATCAACGGCCTGCTGGGCCACCCGGCGTGGAGACCGTCGACATCCCGGTCGACCTTTCCATCGACGATTCCGTCATCGGCCCGGACCCAGACACGCCGCAAGCCAACGCCGACGGCGATGCGGAACAGAAGGATCCGTCGACCGCCGGACTCGCCATGGAACGATGGCGTGACACGAGACGCGGATTCCTCGTCGCCGCGCTGCTGGTCATCGGCGGCGCGATCGCGATCGGTGCCGTGACGGCCGGATGGTCCTGGACGGTCGTGGAACACAGGAACATCGTCATCGCATGCACGGTGCCGCTGGTCGTCGTCGCCATCGCCATGGCCGCATCCTCATGGCACGTGTGGCGCATCAGGAAAGCCGCCATGAACAGTGGAGGCGTCACGGGCCGTGGCGGAGTACTGGCCGTCATCCTGCCGATGACGCTGTCCATACTGTCCGCCGCGGTCGCGGTACTGTGCTGCGTGGCGTTGACCATGGCCTCCGACGTGGTCTCACGCACATATTTCCGCGCAGGCATCGACGACTATCCGGCCTGGACACCGCATTCGACGCTGGGCGACATGTTCCTCGCCTGTGAAACGTCCGCCCACCATGACGGAGGGGACATCCGCATGACGTATTACCCGGGCGACCGCCTGCAGGTGACTCTGGACGGTACGGACGCGTCCAGTCCGGTGGACGGGAACCGGGCTCTCGCGCAATGCGTGTGGAAGGAACTGGGCGGCGCCCCGCAAAGGGACGAGGACGTGGTGCAGTTCTTCGCGGACACCGCGGGACGGCCTGAGAACGACACCGATGACGGCGACGATGCGGGGTGGTCTGTGACATCCTCCCACTACCTCGAAAACGTCGACCTGACCATCGAGACACGACGGGATCACGACGCACAGGCGGACGGTGCGACGGACAAGGTGTATCTGGACATCGAAGCCGGCATGGTCGACGGCGACGCCGACTCCGTGAAGTCCGCCAATGCCCTGTACGCCTCGATCGTGCGGCAATGGGCCGAATGATATCAGGCCGGCGACGAACTGACGGCGAACGAAGGAGGAACCATCATGGAATGCCTGCAGTGCGGTGAACCCGCGAAGGACGGTCAGACCTTCTGCATGCGATGCGGCGCGAACCTCGAGGAACAGCGGAGACAGGAGGACGCGCCGCGGTTCTGCTGGCATTGCGGCGCGAAGGTCGTCGTGGAGGATCAGGCGTTCTGCCCGCGCTGCGGAGCGAAGTCCGTGCCTGACGCGACGCCCGGCGACACGGGCCGGCGGGGATGGGCGTCCGGATCCGCGTCGGGACCGGCTTCGGGACCGGCATATCAGCCTGGGGCTCAGCAGGCCGCATACGCGCCCATGCAGGCTCCGGCGACCGCGTTCACGCCGAAGGGATACGTCAGGACCAGCCGGGATTACACGTTGCGCCTGGTGGCGGCCGTCGTCAACATCGTGTTCTGCGCGCTGTACGGCCTCGCCGGGCTGGCCACGTTCGCCTCGGGGGATTTCATCGGATTCCTCTTCCTGATCTGCCTGACCTGGATGATTCCGATGACCGTATACAGCTGGCGGATCTCCACGGGGGAGAAGCCCAACGGCGCCACGTTCGCAATCGCGAACCTGATCTTCGTGAACCTCGTCAGCGGCGTCCTGCTGCTGATCAGCGACAAAGAGGCCTGACACGTCCCAAGGGACGGTAGGACCGACAACAGCATAAGGGGACTGATCATGTTCTGTCACAAATGCGGCGCCGAAGCGTCCGCGAGCCAATCGTTCTGCACGCGATGCGGTGCCAAGCTGCTCGATATCGGGCAGGAAGGGGACTCCGGCGGCGCAGCGTATCCCATAGGTGATGGGCCGATGCCGCAGGGGACGCGTCCGCAGGCGCAGCCGGCGCCGGCTCCCGCGCCTCAGCCGGCACCCCCGAAGCCGCATGCCGGCATCGCCACCCTGTCCGCGGAGACGAAGGGCATCGTCATCGCGGTGGCGGCGGCCGTCATGGTCGTCGCGCTGGTCTGCGTCATCGTGGTCTCCTCCTCGCGCAACACGTTGTACCGTACGGCGCAGGCGTGCGGCACCGAGACCTCGGACTACGACGAATACGTCAGGGAGGACCAGACGCCCTACTCGCTCGACGACGGGGTGATGCTGCTGTCCGGCGACCACCAGTCCCTCGCCGTCATGTCCGATGCCATCCCCGACTGCGTGTTCGACCGGCTCCACATGCCCGACTCGATTCGGACACGGTTCAACGAGACGAGCTCCGACGACGGCATGCTGTCCGATTCGTTCGACCGATTCGACGTCAGTTGGTACTACGACGGCAGCCGCCTGTATACGGTGCTCACCAGAAAGGGACTGCTGTGAGACGGATTCCGACCGACGCCTCCGGCGCCGTGCGAACACGCCGCGTCACGCACGGGTGATAGAGTGAAATTCCATGGTTAGAAGAACACATGGCAATTCGCAAGAGCACGTCACCAAGCATATCTTCGTCACCGGCGGCGTGGTCTCCTCCCTCGGCAAAGGCCTGACCGCCTCCTCCCTCGGCCGTCTCCTGCGCTCCCGCGGCCTGCATGTGCTGCAGCAGAAGCTCGACCCGTACATCAACGTCGACCCAGGCACCATGAACCCGTTCCAGCACGGCGAAGTGTACGTCACCGAGGACGGCGCCGAGACCGATCTCGACATCGGCCACTACGAGCGTTTCCTCGACGTCTTCCTCTCCCAGAAGGCCAACGTCACCACCGGCCAGATCTACCAGGAGGTGCTGCGCAAGGAGCGCGCCGGCGAATACCTCGGCCAGTGCGTGCAGGTCATCCCGCACATCACCAACGAGATCAAGTCCCGCATGCGCGCCCAGGCGAGCGACGACGTGGACGTCATCATCACCGAGATCGGCGGCACCGTCGGCGACATCGAATCCCAGCCGTTCCTCGAGGCGGCCCGCGAGGTGCGCCGCGACCTCGGCTCCGACAACTGCATGTTCGTGCACGTCTCCCTCGTGCCGTACATCTCCGCCGCCCACGAGCTCAAGACCAAGCCCACCCAGCACTCCGTCATGATGCTGCGCCAGCTCGGCATCTCCCCGGACGCGCTCGTGCTGCGCTCCGACCGTCCGCTCAACCAGTCCATCAAGGACAAGATCAGC
Source organism: Bifidobacterium saguinibicoloris (assembly GCF_019331725.1). Lineage (GTDB taxonomy): Bacteria > Actinomycetota > Actinomycetes > Actinomycetales > Bifidobacteriaceae > Bifidobacterium > Bifidobacterium saguinibicoloris. The sequence continues at coordinate 187,539 of NZ_JAHBBF010000001.1, read as the reverse complement.
CTCATGTGCGACGTGGACGCCGAAGGCGTGGTCAACTGCGTGGACGCCAACAGCATCTACGACGTGCCGAAGATCCTGTTCGACGAGGGCCTCGACGCGTACGTGGTACGCGAGCTCGGCCTGCCGTTCCACGACGTCGACTGGGACGAGTGGGAGGACCTGCTCGAGCGTGTCCACCACCCGAAGCACGAGGTCAACGTCGCCATTGTCGGCAAGTACATCGACCTGCCGGACGCCTACCTGTCCGTCACCGAGGCCATCAAGGCCGGCGGCTTCGCCAACTGGGCCAAGGTCAACGTCAAGTGGGTCGCGGCCGACCGCTGCGAGACCGAGGAGGGCGCGGCCGCCGCGCTCGACAACATCGACGGCATCGTCATCCCCGGCGGCTTCGGCATCCGTGGCATCGAAGGCAAGATCGGCGCTCTGAAGTTCGCGCGTGAGAACAAGCTGCCGGCCCTCGGCCTGTGCCTGGGCCTGCAGTCCATGGTCATCGAGTACGCGCGCCACGTGCTCGGCATCGAGGACGCGAACTCCACCGAGTTCGAGCCGGACTGCGCCAACCCGGTCATCGCCACCATGGAGGAGCAGAAGGACATCGTCGCCGGCAAGGGCGACATGGGCCACACCATGCGCCTCGGCTCCTACCCGGCCGAGCTCGAGGAGGGTTCGCTGGTCGCCGAACTGTACGGCACCACGCACGTCACCGAGCGCCACCGTCACCGCTACGAGGTCAACGTCGCATACAAGGACCGTCTGCGCGAAGGCGGCCTGCGTATCTCCGGCCAGAGCCCGGACGGCGAGCTCACCGAGTTCGTCGAACTGCCGCAGGACGTGCACCCGTTCTACGTGGCCACCCAGGCGCACCCGGAGTTCAAGTCCCGCCCGACCAAGCCGCACCCGCTGTTCGCGGGCCTCGTCAAGGCCGCGCTCGACCACCAGCGTGAGCGCTGACCTCTCGTTCTCCTCTAGGGGAGCGGAACGGGATCGCCGATAGGGCGTCGGCCATGACCTTCATCGATGTCGTGGCCGACGCCCTTTCGCGTACGATGCGCAGGCGACGACGGCCCGCCGCCGGTTCCGTTCCGTAACCAAACTCACGTTGCGCGCACAGCCGACATACGGTGTCGGTATGGAGTTGCGACGTACCTTCTGCTAGGTTTGCGTAGGAACTTATGAACGATTGGAGGCAGTGTACGGTGAGTGACACCCAGGCACCCAACGCCGCAGCTGACGTGGAGATGAGCCAGTACGTGGCCGACAGGTCCCGCGTCAACGAGGAGAAGATCAGACAGGACGACGAGATCATCCAGCAGTTCGGCGACTACAGCTACGGCTGGCATGACTCCGACGCGGCCGGCGAGGCCGCCAAGAGGGGCATCGACGAAAACGTCGTCCGCGGCATCAGCGCCGACAAGGGCGAGCCGCAGTGGATGCTCGACATGCGTCTGCGCGGCTACAAGGCGTTCCTCGAGAAGCCGATGCCGAAATGGGGCGTCGACCTGACCGGCTTCAACGCCGACGACTTCAAGTACTACGTCAAGCCGATCGACAAGCAGGCCAAGACCTGGGATGAGCTGCCCGACGACATCCGCAACACGTACGACCGTCTCGGCATCCCGGAGGCGGAGAAGAACCGTCTGGTCTCCGGCGTCGCCGCCCAGTACGAGTCCGAGGTCATCTACAACTCCATCCAGGAGGACCTGAAGAAGCAGGGCGTGATCTTCGTCGACACCGACACCGCCGTGCGCGAATACCCCGACCTCGTGCGCAAGTACTTCGGCACCGTCGTGCCCCCGGAGGACAACAAGTTCGGCGCCCTCAACACCGCGGCGTGGTCCGGCGGCTCATTCGTGTACGTGCCCAAGGGCGTCCACGTGGACATCCCGCTGCAGGCGTACTTCCGCATCAACACCCCGGCCATGGGCCAGTTCGAACGCACCCTGATCATCGCCGATGAAGGCTCCTACGTGCACTACGTCGAAGGCTGCACCGCCCCGATCTGGTCCGAGGACTCCCTGCACGCCGCCATCGTCGAGATCATCGTCGAGAAGCACGCCCGCGTGCGCTACACCACCGTGCAGAACTGGTCGAACAACGTGTACAACCTCGTCACCCAGCGTGCCTACGTGCGCGAGGGCGGCACGATGGAATGGGTCGACGGCAACATCGGGTCCAAGGCCACGATGAAGTACCCGGCCTGCATCCTCGCCGAACCGTACGCGAAGGCCAGCACCATGTCGCTCGGCTTCGCCGGCAAGGGCCAGTACCAGGACACCGGCGCGAAGATGATCCACCTCGCCCCGCACACCTCGTCCACGATCGTCGCCAAGTCGATCTCCCGCGGCGGCGGCCGTTCCGCGTACCGCGGCCTCGTCAAGATCGTCAAGGGCGCGGAAGGCTCCTCCAACTCCACCGTGTGCGATGCGCTGCTCGTCGACGACTTCAGCCGTTCCGACACGTACCCGCACGTGGACGTGCGCGAGGACGACGTCTCGATGGCGCATGAGGCCACCGTCTCCAAGATCTCCGAGGACCAGCTCTTCTACCTGATGAGCCGCGGCCTGTCCGAAGAGGAGGCGCAGGGCATGATCGTGCGCGGCTTCGTCGAGCCGATCAGCCGTGAGCTGCCGATGGAATACGCGCTCGAACTCAACAGACTCGTCGAATTGCAGATGGAAGGATCGGTGGGCTGATTCCCATGGCGGACAACAACGCAGCAGAACTCAACATCCCCGTCGCGGATCCGAACGACCCGTACAAGGTGCCGGCGGCCATGCCGTCCAGCGCGGACCGTGCGCCCCGCTCGTTCGAGGTCGACGCATTCCCGGTGCCGGACCGCAAGCAGGAGGATTGGCGCTACACGCCTGTCGAACGCATCGCCGAATTCTTCGAGCCGTTCACGCCGTCCGGCGAGACGCAGATCGAAGTCGGCATGATCGACGGCTCGCCGCTCGCCGCGGGCGTCACCGTCGAGCAGGTCAAGCTCGGCGAGAAGGAGTCCGGCACGGTCTCCAAACCGAACGACCGCGTCTCCGCCGTCGAATGGAACTCCGGCGCCACCGCCACCATCATCCGGCTCGAAGGCGAGATCGCCCGGCCCGTGCTCGTCAAGGTGCACGGCGCCGGCGAGGACCTCGACGCGTTCCACCTCGTCATCGCCGCCGCCGACAGGGCGCACGCGGACGTCGTCGTCGAACACGACGGCGACGCGAAGCTCGCCGAAGGCGTCGAAATCGTCACCGGCAAGGACTCGCACGTCTCCACCACCTTCATCCAGGAATGGGACCGCACCGCCAAGCACGTCGGCAACCACCGCATCCACGTGGGCGAAGGCGCGTCCCTGCGCCACGCCGTCGTCACGCTGGGCGGCGACGTCGTGCGCATCCGCATGGACCAGGACTTCGGCGGCGAACAGGGCGACCTCAACATGCTCGGCATCTACTTCGTCGACCCGGGCGAACACATCGAGCACCGCACGATGGTCGTCCACAACCACCCCGACTGCAAGAGCCGCGTCGTCTACAAGGGCGCGCTCGACGGCAAGGGCGCGCACTCCACGTGGGTGGGCAACGCGCTGATCGCCCCGACGGCCCCCGGCACCGACTCCTACGAGCTCAACCGCAACCTCGTCCTCACCCCGGGGGCGATCGCCGATTCCGAGCCGAACCTCGAGATCGAGAACGGCAACATCATCGGCGCCGGCCATGCGAGCTCCGTCGGCCGTTTCGACGACGAGGAGCTGTTCTACCTCGAATCCCGAGGCATCCCGGAGGCCGAGGCGCGCAAGCTCGTCGTGCGCGGCTTCTTCGGCGAACTCGTCGAGGAGATCGGCATCCCGGCCGTCTCCGACCACCTCATGGACGTCATCGACCGGCGACTGGCCCGCGGCGAAAGCGCGGCCATGGCGCAGGTGCTCGAAGACAAGTAACGCCCCGCAGCAAGCAACAACACGCATTTTCAGGTTTTAGGAGATTCAATGTCCACTCTCGAAATCAAGGACCTCCACGTCCACGTCGAAACCAAGGAAGGCACGAAGCAGATCCTCAAGGGCGCCTCGCTCACCGTCCACTCCGGCGAGACCCACGCGATCATGGGCCCCAACGGCTCCGGCAAATCCACCCTCGCCTACACGCTGGCCGGCCACCCCAAGTACGTGGTCGACTCCGGCGAAGCGCTCCTCGACGGCCAGGACATCCTCAAAATGACCCCGGACGAGCGCGCCAAGGCGGGTCTCTTCCTCGCCATGCAGTACCCGGTCGAGGTGCCGGGCGTCTCGATGACCAACTTCCTGCGCACCGCGAAGACCGAGATCGACGGCGAGGCGCCGTCCGTGCGCACCTGGGCGCGCGAGCTGTCCCAGGCGATGAAGCGTCTCAAGATGGACCCGAAGTTCGCGTCCCGTTCCGTCAACGAAGGCTTCTCCGGCGGTGAGAAGAAGCGCGCCGAAGTGCTCCAGCTCGAACTGCTCAAGCCGAAGTTCGCCATCCTCGACGAGACCGACTCCGGCCTCGACGTCGACGCGCTGCGCATCGTGTCCGAAGGCGTCAACCGCGCCAAGGAGGCCAACCAGTTCGGCATCCTCATGGTCACGCACTACACGCGCATCCTCAAGTACATCAAGCCGGACATCGTGCACGTGTTCGCCGACGGCCACTTCGTCAAGACCGGCGGCCCCGAGCTGGCCGACGAGCTCGAGGAGAACGGCTACGACGCGTACCTGCCGGAAGGCGCGGACTCCGAGTCCGCTCTGGCCTGAGCGCCGGAGGAGAAACCCGGCGGAAGGGGAGACACATGGTTGATTTCGCAGCGATCCGGGACGAGTTCCCGATTCTGAAGCAGGAGATTCACGGGCATCCGCTCGTGTACCTCGACTCGGCGGCCACCTCGCAGAAGCCGCAGTGCGTCATTGACGCGGAGAGCGAGTTCTACCGCACGATCAATGCCGGCGTGCACCGCGGTGCTCACGAGCTCGCGGCCCGCAGCACCATGGCGTTCGAGGAGGCGCGCGCCAAGATCGCGAAGCTGGTCGGCGCCAACGCCGAGGAAGGCGAGGAGGAGATCGTCGTCACCGGCGGCGCCACCGCCGGCCTGAACCTGCTCGCCACCGCGTTCGGCAACGCGTCGCTCGGCCGCGGGGGAGCAGCCGCGAAGCGCTTCGCCCTGAAGCCCGGCGACGAGATCGTCGTCTCCAAGGCCGAACACCACTCCGTGCTGCTGCCGTTCCAGGAGCTCGCCTACCGCACCGGCGCCACGTTCAAGTGGCTCGACCTGACCAAGGATGGGCGCGTCCGCACCGACGACCTCGACGAGGTCATCACCGACCGTACCAAGGTCGTGGCCGTCACGCACGTGGGCAACACCACCGGCGCCATCACCGACATCGTCCCCATCGTCAAGCGCGCGCACGAGGTCGGCGCCGTCTTCATCCTCGACGCATGCCAGTCCGTGCCGCACCTCAAGGTCGACTTCCACGCGCTCGACGTCGACTTCGCCGCATGGAGCGCGCACAAGATGTACGGTCCCACCGGCGTCGGCTTCCTCTACGGCCGCCGCGAACTGCTCGAGGCCTTGCCGCCGGCGAGCTTCGGCGGCTCGATGGTGGAGCTCGCATGGATGGACCAGCCGGCCCAATACATGGAGCCCCCGGCCCGGTTCGAAGCCGGCACCCAGCCGGTTGCGCAGGTCGTCGCCGCGGGCGTCGCCGCCGAATGGATGATGAACATCGGACTCGAGAACATCGAGGCCCACGAAAAGACCATCGCCGCCGAACTGCTCAAGCTTGGCGACATCGACGGCATCCGCATCCTCGGCCCCCGTGAGAACGTGGACCGCATCGGCACCGTCGCATTCGACGTGAAGGGCGTCCACCCGCACGACGTCGGCCAATACATCGACGCGCAGGGCATCGCCATCCGCGTGGGCCATCACTGCGCCCAGCCGGTCCACCGGCACTTCGGGCTGTACGCCTCCAACCGCGCCTCCTCCGGCGTGTACAACACCGTGGAGGACGCGCAGACCCTGGTCGAGGCCGCGAAGGGCATCCGGAAGTTCTTCGGCGCCTGACCGCACGCGACATACGATTCCGCCCTCCCCACCGGTCATGGGGAGGGCGCTATATTGAGGTGATTATGAACGATTACGGCATGAGCGGCGACGACCTCGAACAGATGTACCAGGAGGTCATCCTCGAGGCCGCGAAGAACCCGCATGGCAAGGAGCATTTCGCGGCGGACCTGACGAAGGAGGGTGCGGGGGAGTCCACGGGCGACACCGTCGTCCGCGCCACCCACGAATACTGCACGCCGGGCGAATCCCACCAGTTCAACCCCACCTGCGGCGACGAGGCGACTGTCCACGTGGAGGTCTCCGACGAGGAGCCCTACACCATCCGACGCGTCGTATGGGACGGTCAGGGCTGCTCCATTTCGCAGGCCAGCCTGTCCGTCATGGTCGATCTCGTGGACGGCAAGACCGTGGACGAGGCCATGGAGCTCGAACGCACCTTCCACAAGCTCATGGAATCCCGTGGAAAGGGGTTGGACGACGAGACCGCCGAGGAGAGCCTCGGCGACGGCATCGTGTTCCAGGGCGTGTCGAAGTACCCGATGCGCATCAAATGCGCGCTGCTCGCCTGGGAGGGTCTCAAGGACTCCATCGCCAAGGCGCTGGCCGCCAAGCAGTGAGCGAAGACGGGTGACAACAGGATTGCGCCCGCGTAGAGTAGACCACACAACCCTTTAGGTATGGAGTGACAATGAGCGATAACCTGGTGCCCGAACCGCAGCCCACCGTGTTCGACGCGGTCAACGGCGTCCTGCAGGATGAAGAGGCCGCGCGCCGTGTGATGGCCAACCCCGCCCTGGCCAAGGGCTTCCCGAACGGCCGTCCCGCCGAGGCGGGGGCCGGCGCCGCCGGAGACGACATGTGCGCCTGCGGCCGGCACAAGAAGAGCGAATGCGGCCACGACGAGCCCGATCACGGGGATGACGCCGACATCCCGCTGAAGTTCGTCGACGACATCGGCCGTGCCACCGCCGAGGACGTGCGCGAGGCGCTCCATCAGGTCATCGACCCGGAGCTCGGCATCGACGTCATCGACCTGGGCCTCGTCTACGGCATCGAGATCGACGACCTGGGCCGCGCCATCATCACGATGACGCTGACCACGCCGGCATGCCCGCTGACCGACCTCATCGAGGACGAGTGCGCGAGTACGCTCGCCGGTCTCGTCGAGGAGTTCCGCATCGATTGGACGTGGCAGCCTCGCTGGACGATGGACAAGATCACTCCGGAGGGGCGCGACCAGCTCGCGGCGCTCGGCTTCAACTTCGACAACCTGCCCAAGTACTGATTCGACCGATTCGACCGATCCGATTCAATCCGATCGGTGGACGGATACGCGAAGGCCCCGAACCGTTCCGGTTCGGGGCCTTCAGACGTTTTCAGGACCGTCAGTCGTCGACGACGGTGCCCTTCGGGACCACGGTGATGCCTTCCGGAGTGACCGTGAAGCCACGGGCGAGATCATGCTCGGTGTCGATGCCGACCGTGGAGTTCTCCGTGAGCACGACGTTCTTGTCGAGGATCGCCTTGTACACGCGAGCGCGACGGTTGACGATCACGCCGTCGAACAGAACGGAGTCCACGACCTGCGCCCACGAGTGGATGCGCACGTTCGGAGAGAGCACGGAGTGGTGCACCTCGCCGCCGGAGACGATGACGCCGGGGGAGACGATCGAATCGGTCGCGTGGCCGAGACGGTCACGGCCGGCATGCACGAACTTGGCCGGCGGCAGCGTGCCGGAGTTCGTGTAGATCGGCCACGCCTGGTTGTACAGGTTGAACTCGGGCACGTAGGCGATGAGGTCCATGTGCGCGTCGTAGAACTGCTTGATCGTACCGACGTCGCGCCAGTAGGCGTGGTCGGTCGGCGTGGCGCCGGGAATCTCGTTCGTGTTGAAGTCGTACACGCCGGCCTCGCCGCGGGCGGCGAAGTACGGGGCGATGTCGCCGCCCATGTCGTGCTTCGTGTTCTCGTTCTTCTCGTCCTTGGCCAGCGCGTCGAACAGAGCGTCCGTGTTAGCCACGTAGTTGCCCATCGAAGCGAGGAAGGAACCCGGATCGTCCGGCAGACCCGCGCAGGTGTCGGGCTTCTCGAGGAAGCTCTTGATCTGGTTCGGGTGCTCCGGATCCACGTCGATGACGCCGAACTGCTTCGACTGCTCGATCGGCTGGCGGATACCGGCCACGGTGAACTCCGCGCCGGATTCGATGTGCTGCTGGACCATCTGTCCGAAGTCCATGCGGTAGACGTGGTCGGCGCCGACGATCACGACGATGTCAGGCTGCACGTCCTCGATGATGTTGATGGTCTGGTAGATGGCGTCGGCGGAACCGAGATACCAATGCTTGCCGAGGCGCTGCTGCGCCGGGACGGGGGAGACGTAGTTGCCCAACAGGGAGGAGAAGCGCCACATCTGGGAGATATGACGGTCCAGGGAGTGGGACTTGTACTGGGTGAGCACGACGATGTGGCGGTAGTCAGAGTTCACCAAGTTGGACAGCGGGAAGTCGATGAGACGGAACACGCCGCCGAACGGCACCGCGGGCTTCGCGCGGTCGCGGGTCAGCGGCATGAGGCGAGTGCCCTCGCCGCCAGCGAGCACGATCGATAGAATCTTCTGCTTGTTTTTCGCCATTGTCTTACGTTGCTCCTCTCAACAACTGCCAGCGCCTTTCCACGCCGCTCGGGTCCGTAAGCCGAGCATCCTTGCCCCGGCTTCACACTGACAATGATTGCACAAAAACCGCGACACGCAAGCAATGGACGCGTCGCGCGTCCGGCGTGTCCATCGCTCGACGATGTGACATGGCTCACAGATTCCGCTTCACATCGGATGTCCGCGACGTACCGACATGCACACGGCGCCTGTTCGTTTGCCGGCGTACGTGCGGGGCGATGCGCCGGCCGATCACCGCCGATGCGGGCGCGTGGCGTAGAAGGCGACCGCGCTGGACGCGGCCACATTGAGGGAGTCGACGCCGTGGGCCATCGGAATCCTCACCGTGAGGTCGGCGCGCGCGATGGTGTGCCGGGACAGTCCGTCGCCTTCGGTGCCGAAGATGAGCGCCAGCTTGTCGATGTGGTCGGCCTCGGACGGGTCGTTGTCGAGGCGGCGGGTGAGCTCGTCGAGGCTGATCGAATCGTCTTCCAACGCCATGGCGACGGTGGTGAAGCCGAGTGACCTGAGCTCGTCGACGCCCTTGAACGGCCAGTAGCGTCTGTCGTCCCCTCCGATGCGCGTCCAGGGAATCTGGAACACGGTACCCATCGAGACACGCGCCGCGCGGCGGTAGAGCGGGTCACCGCAGGAGGGGGTGACCAGCACCGCATCGACGTCAAGCGCCGCGGCGGAACGCATCAGCGCCCCCACATTCGTGTGGTCGACGATGTTCTCCATCACCGCCACACGCGTCGCGCCGGCGCAGACCTCCTCCACCGTGGGCAGCGCCCAGCGGCGCATGGCGGACAACGCGCCCCGGTGCAGCCGATAGCCGGTCAGCCGGCGCAGCTGTTCGGGCGACGCCACGTACACGGGGACGTCCGGGCCCCAATGCTCGTCGATGAAGGAGAATTCGTCGCCCATGCCCGCGATCCACTGCTCCTCGACCAGCAGGGAGATGGGTTCGCGTCCGGCGGCCAACGCGCGGTCGATGACCTTCGGCGATTCGGCGATGAACAGGCCCTTCTCCGGCTCCAGCCTGTTGCGCAGCTGGATTTCGGTGAGGTTGACGTATGCGGACACGCGCTCGTCGTCGATGGACTCAAGATGGACGAAGCGCATGGGTGCTCCTTAGGGGAATGGATGGGAAACGTCATCGGATACGAGAAAACCCCTTGTCTCCAAGGGGTTTCGTCTGTGCCCGAGACGGGACTTGAACCCGTACGCCTGTTAAAAAATAGGCACTAGCACCTCAAGCTAGCGCGTCTACCATTCCGCCACCCGGGCAGGTGTCGCTGTTTGGCAACGAAAAGATAGATTAGCATCGATTCGCAGGCATGCAATCATCGGCGTGTCGTGTCGGTGTTGATAGCCTTGGAGGCATGACGAACGCACTGTTTCTCTTGGACCCCGACCATGACGACGTGCCGGTGAACTCCGACGAGCTCAACGCCGGATGGAAGATCACGCTGCCCGCCGCGGTCCGCCGCCATGCCGTGCAGGCCATGCGGCTCCGGCGCGGCGACGGCCTTCAGCTCTCCGACGGCCGCGGACTGCGCATCGAGGCGGTCATGGACGACCCCGACGCCGGACTGGTCGAGGTCCACGCCTTCACGCGAGAGCCGGCGCCGGTGACGCGCCTGTCCCTGGTGCAGGCGCTGGCGAAGACCGGACACGACGAGCAGGCGATCGACGTCGCCACCCAGATCGGCGTCGACGAGGTCGTCCCATGGCAGGCGGACCGCTCCATCGCCAAATGGAAGGCCGGACGCACGGACCGCAAGTGGGGGAGCGTGCTCGACGCCGCCACCGAGCAGTCCCGACGCGCATGGCGGCCGGAGCTTGCGCCGTGCGTGACCAGCCGGCAGATCGTCTCGATGTGTCTCAGGGCGAACGTGCACGGCGACCTGGTCATCGTGCTCCATCAGGACGCCACCGACACCTGGAGCTCCATCGAGGGACTGACGGGGGAGCTGTCCGAACGCTGCCTGGCGGACGGACGGCCGCGCATCATCCACGTGGTCGTCGGCCCCGAAGGCGGCATCAGCGAGGACGAGGTGAAGGAGTTCGTCGACTCCGGCGCGCACAGCGTGCGCCTCGGGACGAACATCCTGCGCGCGTCCGCCGCAGGCCCGGTGGCCCTTTCGCTGCTGAGCCGCGCGTTGGGACGATACGCGTGACCGATGGGCCGCGCGCGTAACGGGCACGCGGTAAGCTGGCATACGGAAACCGAACGAGGACGAATGCAAGGAGCGACCATGAGCGAATCGGACGACTGCCTGTTCTGCAAGATCATCGCGGGGGAGATTCCCAGCGAGAAGGTCTACGAGGACGACACCACCTACGCCTTCAAGGACATCAACCCCAAGGCCAAGGTGCACGTGCTGGTCGTGCCGAAGAAGCACTACGCCAACGCGGCCGAGCTGGCCGCCGCGGACCCGGAGCAGCTCGCCCACATGGTCGAAGTGGCCCAGCACATCGCCGATGACGCCTTCCACGGCGCCTACCGTCTGGTGTTCAACACGGGGTTGGACGCGGGACAGACGGTCTTCCACGTGCATGCGCACGTGCTCACCGGCGAAGTGCTCGACGAGTAGAACGGCGACCAGGCGAACAGGAAGGATTCCGTGGCGACCACAACACGAACCATCACCATCCCCTCCCAACTCGACCCGGTCGCCGTTCTGGGCCCCGTCGACGAAGTCATCAGGGAAGTCGAACGGGCGTTCCCCGACCTGACGATCATCGTGCGCGGCAACCGCGTGGCCATCGTCTCCCATTCTCGGCAGACCGAAGGCGACGCATCCAAGGCGGAGGACCTCGTCAACACCATCATCGAAGCCGCGCACACCGCGCCGATGGATGCGGACACCGTCCGCCGGCTCATCGACCAGGATGTGCTCGACAACCGCACGCGGACGGCCCACCCGGGGCATGGACGCGCCGTCGAGGCGCTGCAGCGCATGGAGACGAACCGCGCCCGGCATGACGGCGAGGACCGCCGCCGACCCACCGTGCCCGGCGTCATCACGTACGCCGCCGGCAACCCGGTGCGGGCGAAGACGGTCGGACAGGCGGCGTACGTGGCCGCCATCGAATCACACACCATCACCTTCGGCATCGGACCGGCCGGCACCGGCAAGACCTACCTCGCGGTGGCCAAGGCGGTGCGGGCCTTCCAGGACAGACAGGTGCGCCGCATCATCCTCACCCGGCCCGCCGTCGAGGCGGGGGAGAGCCTCGGCTTCCTCCCCGGCACGTTGAACGACAAGGTCGATCCGTACCTGAGGCCGCTCTACGACGCCCTCGGCGACATGCTCGGCGCCGATCAGATGAAACGGCTGATGGACGACGGCACCATCGAGGTGGCGCCGCTCGCCTACATGCGTGGACGCACCCTCAACGACGCCTACGTGATTCTCGACGAGGCCCAGAACACCACAGAGCAGCAGATGAAAATGTTCCTCACCAGGCTCGGATTCAACACGAAGATGGTGATCACCGGCGATATCACGCAGGTGGACCTCGCCGTGCCCAGGTCCGGACTGGCCACCATCGAGCGCATCCTCGGCGGCATCGAGGACATCGCCTTCGTGCATCTGAGCCCCGAGGACGTGGTCCGGCATCATCTCGTCGGACTCATCGTCGAGGCGTACAACCGCAACGAAGGATTGGACGGCGACCACCGCGCCATGTCCCGTGCCGGACGACGCCGCGAAGGCCGGCGCGGACGCGGGGACGGGACGACGGACCCCTCCGCCGGGAAGACGGATGCGACCGACCGGGAACGCGCCCGGGACCCACAGAATCAGGACCGAAAGGACAACGATGAGCGTTGACGTGTCCAACGAGACCGTATGGACGATCGACCCCAAACTCTTCTCCGACCTCGGAGTATGGGTGCTCGACCAGATGAAGGTGAGCACCCAGTCCGACCTCACCATCCTGTTCGTCGATCCGGAGCCCATCGCGCAGATGCACGAGCATTGGATGAACCTCGAGGGCCCCACCGACGTGATGAGCTTCCCCATGGACGAATTGCGTCCCGGGGACGGCAAGACCGTCATGGAGGGCGTGCTCGGCGACATCGTCATCTGCCCATGGGTGGCCGCGCAGCAGGCCGCCGCCGCCGGCCACGGCATCCTCCAGGAGATGATGCTCCTGACCATCCATGGCATCCTGCATCTGCTCGGATACGACCACGTCAATCCGGAGCAGGAACGCCAGATGTTCGGGCTGCAACGCCAGCTGCTGCTCACCTTCATCGCGGTGAGACACGACCTCGGCGCTCCGGTGGAGCTTCCCGCGGGCAGCGTGGACGCCCTCGCCGCGTACGACGCCGAGCATGGCGCCGGACGTCAGATCACGCGCTGACCGCGGCCGCGTCGGACCGCGTCGGACCGCATCAGAAGGACACATCGAAGGAAGAACGAACCCGATATGGAGTATTCCCAACCGACACTGATCGCCGTCAGCGCCGCGCTGACCGTCGTCGCCGCGCTGCTGGTATGGCTGTCGCTGTCCCTGGCCGCCGCAGAAGGGGCCGTGGGACGCGTGACCAGGGCGAGTCTGAACAACCTCATCCTCGAGGTGCAGACGGACGGTGACCTCACCCAATTCGCACGCATGAAGAAGATCGCGCGCATCCACCGGGTGCAGCGCCTCATCGCCAACCGCTACGCCGTGGCCGGCGCCTGCGCGTTCTTCCGCATCACCTGCAACGTGCTCGTCGGCGTGCTCGTCGCAATCGTCGCCTCCGTGTGGGGACTCGCCGTGTGGATCCAGATCGTCGCGGGCGTGGTCGTGGCGCTGGCCGTCGGCGTGGTCAGCGTGGCCGTGCGCCCGCGCGAGACCGGCGCCATCAAACCGGTCGACATCATGATCGAGCATTCGCGACTGGTCTCCGCCGCCACCCGGATCGCGCCGTTCACCCGCATCGGCGCCGCCCCCGACGGGCGCCGCCGCTCGCAGGACCTCTCCGACGAGGAGGAACTGGAGAAGATCCAGCAGGAGCAGGGGCGCGCCACCATCGACCGGCTCGTCGAATCGAACGACTTCGACCCCGAAGTGTCCGAGATGCTGCGCAACGTGCTCACCCTGTCGGACACACTCACCCGCGAGATCATGGTGCCGCGCACCGACATGATCTGCATCGAGAAGAACGCGACGCTCGAGGACATGCTCAAGCTGTGCTCCCGATCCGGATTCTCCCGCATCCCCGTGATCGGAGACGACGTGGACGACCTCATCGGCGTCGCCTATCTCAAGGATGCGGTGCGCGCCACCGCGTTCAACCCCGCCGCGACGACGCGTGAGGTGTCGTCCATCGTGCGGGACCCCATGCTCGTGCCGGAATCCAAGCCCGTGGACGACCTGTTCCACCAGATGCAGCGCTCCCGCCAGCATGTGGCCATCGTGGTCGACGAATACGGCGGCATCGCCGGGCTCGTCACCATCGAGGACGCCATCGAGCAGATCGTCGGCGAACTCGAGGACGAGCACGACCGCACGCAGCGCGAGGAGCCCGAGAGGATCGGCGACCGGAAATGGCGCATGCCCGCGCGTACGCCCATCGCGGACCTCGAGGAACTGTTTGAGATCGACATCGACGAGGACGACGTCGACACCGTCTACGGCCTGCTCACCAAGCTGCTCGGACGCGTGCCCATCGTCGGAGCGTCCGCCGTGACGCGCGGGCTGCGGCTCACCGCCGTCGATTCCGCCGGACGCCGCAAGAAGGTCTCCACCATCGTCGTGGAGCCGGCCCACGTCGAGGGGCATGGGGAAGATGACAAGACGGACGAGAACGCGTCCGCCGGCGATGACGACGCCGCGCGCGACGGCCAGCACGGCGACCATGACAGCCACGAGGAGTGACATGACCGAACACGAGACCAATCCCAGCACCGACGCCCCCACCCCCGAGGCCGGACGACCCTACCGTTCCGGATTCGTCGCGGTCGTGGGCAGGCCGAACGTCGGCAAATCCACGCTGATCAACGCGTTGATCGGCACGCAGATCGCCATCGCATCCTCCCGGCCTGAAACCACGCGCAAGGCCATCAGGGGCATCCTCACCACGCCCGACGCGCAGCTCGTGCTGGTCGACACCCCCGGCATCCACCGTCCCCGCACCCTGCTCGGACAGCGGCTCAACGACATCGTCGACGAAAGCCTCTCCGAGGTGGACGAGGTGGCGTTCCTGCTGCCCGCCGACCAGGAGATCGGTCCCGGCGACAGGCGCATCCTGTCCCGCCTGCGCTCCGATTTCGCCGTCAAGAAGGACGACGGCTCATGGTCCTGGAGGATTCCGCTGGTCGCCATCGTCACCAAGATCGACGAGCTGTCCCGCGAGCAGCTGGTCTCGAAGCTCATCGAGATCAACGAATTCGCCGACTTCTCCGACATCGTGCCGGTGAGCGCCCTCGCGCATGACAACCTCGACGAGGTGCGCAAGGTGCTCATCGAGCACACGCCCGAAGGACCGCAGATGTATCCGGAGGAGCAGATCACCGAGGAACGCCCCGAGGAGACCATCGCCGAACTCATCCGCGGCGCGTTCCTCGAACAGCTGGACGACGAGCTGCCGCATTCGCTCGCCGTCGTCGTGGACTCCATCGAATACCCGCAGGACAACGAATCCGGAGAGGCGTACGCGGGCAAGGCGGACGTGCACGTTTCCATCTATGTGGAACGCGATTCGCAGAAGCCGATCATCATCGGTCGTGGAGCATCGAATCTGACCGCCGTGAAGAAGAAGCTGCGCACGCCGGTGAACCGCATCGTCGGCCAGAAGGCCCGTCTCGACCTCCACGTCAAGGTCGCCAAGGGCTGGCAGTCGGATCCGAAGAAGCTCGAGCGTCTCGGCTTCTGACCGTTTTCCGCGGAGCCGCCGCAACCGGTTCGCGTCCGATGCGTTGCGCCCCCTGACCCGGCCGGGTCAGGGGGCGCAACGCATTCCGAAGGGGACTCGTGAGGGAATCCGTGATCCCGGAAGGAAGACCGCGGACCGTGCCGGTCACAGGCCGGCGTCCGCGAGGGAGATGTAGCCGGGATTGATGAGCGCGGTCTTGAGGTTGGAGGCGCTCACCGCGAGCAGGTCGACGGAGACGGTGGGCGTGTTCTTCCCGTTCACTTTCGTCGTCTTCAGGAACTTCAGCCCCTTCCTCCAGCCGTCGCCGTCCACGGTATTGAGCCTGAGGCACGTCTGCGCGGTATCCTCGGCCAACGTGGCGCGATCCTCCAACGCGGTCATCCACTGCTGTCCCGCGACGATGCGGGGCATGGCATCGACGTAGGCACCGTAGCCGGTCACGATAGGCCATCTTGCATCGTCGCCGGCGTCCTTCGAGCCGTCCGAAGCCGATGGCGCCTTGACGGGATCGGGCACCTTGCCGCGCACCAGATCCTTCCGGCCGGTGATGTTCTCCACAATCCCCGAGATGGTGATCTGCGGGTTGATGTCCGCGGCCGAACCGGTGTAGCCCAGGTCGGAGAGCTCGTCCACCACGCCCGAGGCGGTGTAGTCGTTCATCGCGATGATGCCGTCGATGCGGGGGATCCCGGCCTTGTCATCCGCGTCGTCCAATCCGAGCCTGCCGCGCAGTTCGGCGCGTATCGAATCCTCCTTGCCGGACACGAACGCCACATCGCGCCAATCGTCGGCGGTGGTGTCGGAAGTGAGCGTGGAGGAGAGGCTGACCGCCTGTCCGGAGGCGAAGTAGGGGCCGAGCACGGACCAGACACCCTTGAACGCGGCCGCGGCGAACGCCTCGCCGCCGGTGACGGATCCGTCCGTCGCCGAGGTGTCGTCCGCTTCTCCGGACGTATCCGGCGAATAGGGGAGCAACACTTCGACGTATTTGGGGTTGTCCTTGCTGACCTTGTTCAATGCGAGCTTGTCGACGAGCTTGGTGGCCTGCACCTTGCCGATCGCCTCCGCGGTGGACATGCGCACGTAGGCGTCGGGGACGACCCCGGGTACCGTGTCCGACAACATGACGACGTGCATGCCGTTCTCCTTGGCGAGCGACAGCGCGGACGTGAGACGGTCCGCCGCGGTTTCGTCGTCCGCGTCCGATGCGCCGTCATGGCTGACGACGTCCCCGTACTGGCGTGTCGTGTCGTCCGGGTCCGTGACCGGGGCGACGACGATGGTCGTGTCGGAGGACGACGAGCCCGTCTTCGACGAGATGCGGTCGACCACATAGTCCTGGACGTCGCGGCTCTGCTCGTCCAGACTGTCCGCCGTGGAGGAGGAGATGCTCTTCTTCGGGAAGGAGCGGTTCCGCAGCGCCTTCGTGAGTTCGGGGACGAAGGCCGTCCACTTGTTCAACGGCGTGTTGCCTGAGATGGTCACGCCGTCGGAAGGCGTGAAGATGGCGACCGAACCGGGGTCCGTCGTGGCGGTTCCGGTGCCTGCGCCCGTGGCGTCAGTGCCGCCGGTGGACGATGTGGAGGATGAGCATGCGCCGAGCGCGCACGTCATGGCGATGCATACCGCCGTGGCCGTCAGTCTACGGACGAGTGGTCCGCCGTGTGAAGTCATAGCCGTCCCTCCGATGCTGCAGGTGATGTCTGCTGACCGATTCTAATCGTTCCTTCCGGTCCGTCGAGACGGGAGGGCCGTCGTCATGTGGAATCCCCACACGGCGACGGCCCTCCCCTCTGGGTACCTCCAGGTACCTCCGGGACGTCAATCGGTCACGGGTCGTCCGGCGTCAGTCGTGCAGCGCCTTCGACAGGTTCTCATCCAGCGCGTCCATGAAGCCTTCGGTGTCGAGCCACGGCTGGTTGGGGCCGATGAGCATGGCCAGATCCTTGGTCATCTGCCCGCCCTCCACGGTGTCGACGATGACCTTCTCCAAGGTCTCGGCGAAATGACGCACCTCGGGCGTGCCGTCGAGGTCGGCGCGGTGCTTGAGACCGCCGGTCCATGCGAAGATCGAGGCGATCGGGTTGGTGGAGGTCTTCTCGCCCTTGAGCCAGCGGCGGTAGTGGCGGGTCACGGTGCCGTGGGCGGCTTCGGCCTCGACGGTCTGCCCGTCGGGGGTCATGAGCACGGAGGTCATCAGGCCCAGCGAGCCGAAGCCCTGCGCCACGGAGTCGGACTGCACGTCGCCGTCGTAGTTCTTGCAGGCCCAGATGTAGCCGCCGTGCCACTTGAGGGAGCTGGCGACCATGTCGTCGATGAGGCGGTGCTCGTAGGTCAGGCCCTCAGCCTCGAAGCGCTCCTTGTATTCGGTCTCATACACCTCGGCGAAGATGTCCTTGAACTGGCCGTCATACGCCTTGAGGATGGTGTTCTTGGTGGACAGGTACACGGGGTAGTGGCGCTTGAGGCCGTAGTTGAAGCATGCGCGCGCGAATCCGCGGATGGAGTCGTTGACGTTGTACTGCACTTGGGCCACGCCGCCGTCCTCGCCGTAGTCGTAGACCACATGCTCGATGGGCTCGGATCCGTCGGCGGGGGTGAAGGTGACCGTCAGGCGTCCGGCTCCCGGCACCTTGAAGTCGGTGGCCTTGTACTGGTCGCCGAAGGCGTGGCGGGCCACGACGATCGGCTTGGTCCAGCCGGGGACCAAGCGCGGCACGTTGCTCATCACGATCGGCTCGCGGAAGATGGTGCCGCCGAGGATGTTGCGGATCGTGCCGTTGGGGGACTTCCACATCCTCTTGAGGCCGAACTCCTTGACGCGGGCCTCGTCGGGGGTGATGGTGGCGCACTTGACGCCCACATGCTCACGCTTGATGGCGTTGGCCGCGTCGATGGTGACCTGGTCGTCGGTGGCGTCACGGTTCTCGATGCCCAAATCGTAGTAGTCGAGATTCACGTCGAGGTACGGCAGGATGAGACGGTCCTTGATATCCTTCCAGATGACGCGCGTCATCTCGTCGCCGTCGAGTTCGACGACGGTGCCTTCGACCTTGATTTTGGCCATGTTTCCTCCTGACGGATGCTGTTGGAACGTGACCATTGTTAGCGCATGAATGTAACGCCGGACCCACGGGGTCGATTATGTGAGACGCGGCGCCTCCCATGCGCCCGTCCTGTCATATCCGGGCATTAGTCTCGGAACCATGTCTCAGGAAATTGAAATCGGTTTGGGCAAGAAGGGCCGTCTGGCCTACTCGCTGGACGATGTCTCCATCGTCCCCTCCCGCAGGACGCGCGACCCCCAGGACGTCTCCACCTCCTGGCAGGTGGACGCCTATGAGTTCGATGTGCCGGTCATCGGCGCCCCGATGGATTCGGTGACGAGCCCCGCCACCGCCATCGCCATGGGCCGGCTCGGCGCGCTCGGCGTGCTCGATCTGGAGGGTCTGTGGACCCGCTACGACGACCCGACTCCGTTGCTGGAGGAGATCGCCGAGCTTCCCGAGGACCGCGCCACCGCCCGCATCCAGGAGATCTACGCCGAGCCGATCAAGCCCGAGCTCATCACGAAGCGCCTGCATGAGATCCGCGACGCCGGCGTCACCGTCGCCGGCGCGCTTTCGCCGCAGCGTACGCAGCAGTTCTACTCCACTGTGGTGGAGGCGGGCGTGGACCTGTTCGTGATCCGCGGCACCGTGGTCTCCGCCGAACATGTCTCCCAGGACCATGAACCGCTGAACCTCAAGCAGTTCATCTACGACCTCGACGTGCCCGTCATCGTGGGCGGCGCGGCCAACTACACCGCGGCCCTGCACCTGATGCGCACCGGCGCGGCCGGCGTGCTCGTCGGCTTCGGCGGCGGTGCGGTCTCCGCCACCCGCCGCACCATCGGCGTTGAGGCGCCGATGGCCACCGCCATCGCCGACGTGGCCGAGGCCCGTCGCGACTACATGGACGAGTCCGGCGGACGATACGTCCAGGTCATCGCCGACGGCGGCATGGGCGATTCCGGCAGCTTCGTCAAGGCCCTGGCACTCGGCGCGGACGCCGTCATGCTCGGAGCCCCGCTCGCCCGGGCGAAGGAGGCCCCCGGCAAGGGCAAGCATTGGGGCGCCGAGGCGCGCCACCAGACGCTGCCGCGCGGTTTCCGCACGGACGTCGGCACCGTGGCCCCGCTCAAGCAGATCCTGTTCGGACCGAGCCACACCGCTGACGGCACCACCAACTTCATCGGCGCGCTGCGCCGCGCCATGGCGTCCACCGGCTACGTGGACGTGAAGAACTTCCAGCGCTGCGGCGTGGTCGTCACGCCGTACGGTGGACAGCGCTGAGGGTTATCCACAGGCCCATCCACATCCATGCACCATACGCCCCGCGGCATTGACGCGGGGCGCATCCGTATGGTGTGCTGGTCCTCTACCGGCCTCGACGGCGAGGCCCGGACAAGGAGGACATATGAGAGGTTGCGGGGAGACGATCGACGGGACCGTCCGAGGGCCATGCCGGCAGCCGAACTCGCGCGACGGGTTCATCCAGGTGGAGCTGTCCGCCGAGCCGGTGCCATACCATATCATCACCACGTTCGGCGAATGCCCCGACGAGGGCGAATGCCATGCGCTGGCGCTCTCCTCGTGCCGGGTGGCGTGCCTGTCGCTGGATGTCGTCCGTGGGCAAATCGCCTCGTCGACGCTGCGGAAGGCGTTGACCGCGCCCTGCCTCAGACGGCTCGAGACCTTCTCATACCTCATGCGTACGAGGATGGAGCGCGACGAAGAGCTGCGGATGATGCTCAAGTACCTGCCGTCCATACCCCACTCGGTCACCGGCATGCTGGTGGGGCCAACCACGTTCGAAGTGGCCGTGCACCTGACGGTGGGGCGCACCACGTTCTGGACGAACCTCAAGCTCGTCTACATCGGATGCCGGTGGATGTGCTCGGTGGCGGACCTCGGGTGAGCCCTCCGCGCGGGACGCGACGCGGGATGACGGCGGACAGGGCAGTGGGTATAGTCTGGGACTATGTTGCGTGAATTTGTTTCCGAACCCGAATACGTGACCACCGACGACGACACGATATTCTCGCTGCTCGCCGACCGCGCCTCAAGCGCTCCCGATGACGAGATCGCCGAATACCAGGACGCCGACCGCGTCTGGCACACGGTCACCGCATCGGCCATGCTCGCCCGGGTGCGTGAGGTCGCCAAGGGGCTGCTCGGCCTGGGCGTGCGCCCGGGCACGATGGTCGCCATCTACTCCGCCACCTGCTACGAGTGGGGCGTCACGGACTTCGCATGCGCCGCCATCGGCGCGGTGAGCGTGCCCATCTACGAGACGGACTCGGCCAGGCAGGCGACGTCGATCATCGCGGACACCTCGCCCCTCATCGCGTTCGCCGGCGACCACCTGCACGCGCAGACGCTCGAACAGGTGCGCGCGTCGGTGAAGGGGCTCGAATACGTGTTCAACTTCAAGGCGGACGGGCTTGACGCCGTCGCCGATTTCGGCGCCCACGTGACCGACGAGGAGCTCGACGCCGCCATCAAGCGGGTGAAGGCGGACGACATGACCACCATCGTCTACACCTCCGGCTCCACCGGCAAGCCGAAGGGCGCGATGCTGTCCAACCGCAACTTCACGCATATCGTGAAGAACGGCTACATCATCCTCGAGGACATGCTGTACACGTCGAACCGGCTGCTGCTGTTCCTGCCGCTGGCGCACTGCTTCGCCCGGTACATCCAATACGTGGCGATCGGCGGGCATGGCGTCGTCGGCTACATCCCGGGCGCGAAGCATCTGCTCGCGGACATCCGCTCGTTCAAGCCGACGTATCTGCTCGGCGTGCCCCGCGTGTTCGAGAAGGTCTACAACGCCGCATCCCAGAAGGCCGGCAACGGCATCGCCGGCCGCATCTTCGCCGCGGCGTACAGGCATTTCGTGCAGTGGTCCCGCGACGAACAGGACGGGAAGCGCCATTCGCCGGCCGCACGCATCCAGCACGCGTTCTTCATGAGCACGGTCGGCAAGTCGGTCCGTTCCGCGCTCGGCCCGAATCTGGCATGGCTGGCATGCGGCGGCGCGCCGCTCAACCCGGACCTCGCCCACTTCTTCAACGGCATGGACGGCATCACGTTCATCCAGGGCTACGGCATGACCGAGACCGCCGCCCCCATGCTCGTCAACTGGCAGGACGACAACAAGGTCGGCTCCGTCGGCAAGCCCGGTCCCGGCATGGGCGTGAAGCAGGGGGAGGACGGCGAACTGCTGCTCACCGGACCGAACGTGTTCCTCGGATACTACCGGCAGCCGGAGCTCACCGCCGAGACCAAGACGGCGGACGGCTGGATCCGCACCGGGGATCTCGGCACCATCGACGACGACGGTTTCGTCACCATCACCGGGCGCAAGAAGGACATCATCATCACCGCGGGCGGCAAGAACGTCAGCCCCGCGCCGATGGAGGAGACCATCGCCACCTGCCCCATCGTGGCGCACGCCGTGGTGGTCGGCGACGGCAAGCCGTTCATCGCCGCGCTCATCGAACTCGATCCGGAGATGACGCGCACCTGGCTCGCCTCGCAGGGGCTCGACCCCGACGCCCCCATGGACGAGGTGTCGAGGAACGACGCCGTGCGCGCGTTCATCCAGCAGTACGTCGACCAGGCGAACGCTAACGTCTCCAGGGCCGAATCGGTGCGCAAGTTCGTGGTGCTGGACGAGGAGTTCAGCCAAGACGCCGGTACGCTCACGCCGAGCCTCAAGGTGGTGCGTCCGAAGGTGCTCGCACGGTACGCGGACATCATCGACAACGACATCTACACGCCCAAGGGACCGTCGAAGCCGCTGCCCGCCACCGTGCGCATCCTCGACAGGACCACGGAATCGGTCAAGCGCACGGCCGAGACCGTCAAGCAGGCCTCCGAGAGCGTCAACCCCAAAGCGTTGAGGTCCGCCTACGAGCAGGCCCGGGAGAACGTGTCGGATTCCATTGCTAGCGTATCCGAGAAGATCAAACGGCAGGAGGAACAGGGGGACGCCGCCGAGGCCGGCCGCGGACAGGCGGACGACGCACGGGATGACGGCGCCCACGCTCCGAACGCCGACGACAAGGAGGAGTGAGACCGTGGCCATCCGTGAGATTCGCATCGTTCCCGACCCCGTGCTGCGCACGCCGTGCGACGAGATCCGGGAGATCACGCCCGCGGTCCGCCGCTTGGTGGATGACCTGCTCGAGACCGTCAACGACCCCGGAAGGGCGGGCCTGTCCGCCAACCAGATCGGAGTGAGCCTCAGGGCGTTCTCCTACAACATCGACGGAAAGATCGGCTACATCCTCAACCCCGTGTTGGAGGAGACCCGCGGCGAGCAGTACGGCGACGAGGGATGCCTGTCCGTGCCGGGACTGTGGTACAAGACGCGCCGCGCCGACTACGCCCGCGTGCGCGGCATCGACCTGGACGGCAAGGAGATCGTGCTCGAAGGCGACGGCCTGATGGGCCGCATGCTCCAGCACGAGACCGACCATCTCGACGGCCATGTCTATCTGGACCGTCTCGAAAAGGCGGAACGCCGGGCCGCGCTGAAGTACATGCGGGAGCATCAGCCCGCCTGAGCCATGCGGCCGTGAATCCGACCTGTTCGATTCGAAGGCGTCGGTTCCCCGGGAAGGGGAGCCGACGCCTTTTCCATAGGCCGTGATAGCCTGACTGTTTGTGCGCCAACCGGCGTGGGACGGAGTCGCAGCCGTTCCGGGCCACCCAATATCGTCAACCGGCGCGCAACGAATTCGCGTCATGTCCGCGACGGCCCGTGTCGGTCGGCCCGAACCTGTGGCGACACAGGCGAAGGCTGCACTCGGGTGCGCATGACCAGGCAATAACCGACAGAAAGGTAAGTATTACCATGGCTCAGATCACGATGAGCGAAATGCTGAAGGCCGGCCTGCACTTCGGCCACCAGACCCGCCGCTGGAACCCGAAGATGAAGCAGTACATCCTCACCCAGCGCAACGGCATCCACATCATCAACCTGTTCAAGTCGCTCGAGCTGATCGACAAGGCGTACGACTTCATCAAGACCACCGTGGCCCACAACGGCACCGTGCTCTTCGTCGGCACCAAGAAGCAGGCCCAGGAGGCCGTCTCCGCCCAGGCCACCCGCGTGAACATGCCGTACGTCTCCGAGCGTTGGCTCGGCGGCATGCTGACCAACTTCCAGACCGTCTCCAAGCGCGTCAGCCGCCTCAAGGAGCTCGAGGAGATGGACTTCTCCGACGTGCACGGCTCCGGCCTGACCAAGAAGGAGCTGCTGCTCCTCGAGCGCGAGAAGGACAAGCTGGAGAAGCAGCTCGGCGGCATCCGCAACATGGGCCGCACCCCGTCCGCGATGTTCGTGGTCGACATCAACAAGGAGGCGCTGGCCGTCGAGGAAGCCCACAAGCTGGGCATCCCGGTCGTCGCCATCGTCGACACCAACACCGACCCGGAGTCCGTCGACTACCCGATTCCGGCCAACGATGACGCCATCCGCGGCATCGAGCTGCTGACCACCCTCATGGCCGACGCCGTCGCCGATGGCCTCATCGAGCGTTCCGGCAAGGCCGCCAAGGAGGAGGGTGCCTCCGAGCAGCCGATGGCCGCTTGGGAGAAGGACCTCCTGGAGAACCAGGAAGCCGCTCCGGCTGAATCCGCCGAAGGCGAAGCCAAGGCCGAGTGACCCGCTAGGGTCCACCTGACGCTAGGATTGGAGGTGCAGCAAGGATTGCACCTCCTTTCCTAGGGGACAACAATCGAGTTTCATCTCAAGGAGACAAGTTTCATGGCAGCTATTACCGCCGCTCTGATCAAGCAGGTCCGCGAGGACACCGGCGCCGGCATGCTCGACGTCAAGAAGGCCCTGACCGAGGCCGAAGGCGACGTCGCCCGCGCCAAGGAGATCATCCGCGCCAAGGGCATCGCCGCCGCCGGCAAGCGTGAAGGCCGCAAGGCCCAGGAAGGCACCATCGCCTCCAAGGTCGTCGAAGGCGCCAACGGCGAGACCGGCTACGCGGTCGAGCTGAACTCCGAGACCGACTTCGTGGCCAAGACCCCGAAGTTCGTCGAATTCGCCGACACCATCCTCGGCTACGCCGTCGCCGCCGACGCGAACAACGCCGACGAGCTGCTGGCCGCCAAGGCCGGTGACGAGACCGTCAAGGAGGCCATCGAGGAGGCCGCCGCCCTGTTCGGCGAGCACGTCAAGGTCGGCCAGTTCGCGAAGATCTCCGGCGAGCACGTCGAGATCTACGCCCACAAGAAGTCCGCCGAGATGCCGCCGAGCATCGTCGCGATGATCGCCACCGACAAGGCCGGCGCCGCCGTCGCCCACGAGGCCGCGCTGCAGATTTCCGCGATGAGCGCCAAGTGGCTCACCCGCGAGGACGTCCCGGCCGAGGTCGTCGAGTCCGAGCGTCGCGTCGCCACCGAGAAGTCCCTCGCCGAGGGCAAGCCGGAGAAGATCGTCCCGAAGATCGTCGAAGGCCGTCTGAACGCCTTCTTCAAGGAGGTCGTCCTGCTCGAGCAGCCGTTCGTCAAGGATCCGTCCAAGACCGTCGGCAAGCTGTTCGAAGAGGTCGGCGGCAAGGCCCTGGCCTTCGCCCGCGTCGAGGTCGGCAAGGGCGACGAGGACTGATTCCCCTCTAAGCCAGCCGTCCGGTGAATGACGGTTGTCGATGGCCGTGCACCCCTGTCAATCGACCGGGGTGCACGGCCATCGTCGTTGCTGCGAAGGTATGGGGGACGTATGGGACACATGGAACGGAGCCGACGGAGGGGAAGACGAACATGAACGGACCGATGAACGACGGGGGAGCGCATCCGAAACACGTTCCCGCCACGCGCGCCACGGCGGTGGGACTCGCCGCGATCCTGCTGTGGAGCATGATGACCGCGCTCGTGCGCATCGTCGCCGAGGCGTTCGGCGCCACACTGGGATCCGCACTGATCTATACCACCGGCGTCGTGCTGCTGCTCGTGTTCCACAGGCCTGCGCCGCTCAGGTCATATCCGAAGAGATACCTCATGATCGGCGGCATACTGTTTGTCTTCTACGAGTCCTCGATCTCCCTGTCCATCGGGCTCGCGTCCGACGCCGCGCAATCGGTGGAGGTGAGCCTCGTCAACTATCTGTGGCCGACGATGATGGTGCTGCTCGCCGCCGGCTTCGCACGGCCCAGAGCCAAAGGCGCCGTATGGCGGGCCCTGCCCGGGGCCGTCGTCGCCACGTTCGGCGTCGCCCTGGCGGTCGGCGGCAACAGCGGACTCGACCCGTCCGCGACCGTCGGGCACATCGCGGCCAACCCGCTGCCGTACCTGCTGGCGTTCCTCGGCGCGTTCGCATGGTCCGTGTACGCGGTCGCCACCCCATCCATGTCCGGAGGACTCGACGGCACATCGGTGTTTTTCCCGGGCGTGGCCGTCGCGTTGTGGATCATCCATTTCGTCTCCGGCGAAGGCATGCCCGCAGCCATGCCGGGAATCGTCGATTGGCTCGCCGTCCTCGGCTGCGCGGCCGTCATCGCCGGCGGCTACGCATGTTGGGGATACGGCATCCTGCATGGCAGCCTCAACACGCTCGCCGTCGCCTCCTACGCCACACCCGTGCTCTCGGTGGCGGCCAGCGCGCTGATGCTGGGACTTTCGCTGTCCCTGCCGTTCTGGTGCGGCACGCTGCTCGTCGTGGCGGGATCGGTGCTCAACTGGTGGGCGTCGCATCGCCGGTGACGGCTCGCGGAACGTCTGTCGCGAATCCCGGATAACCTGTTAGACGGTAATTTTCGTGGGACACCCCGGCCATGGACGCCGAGGGGCCCTAGGACGAAAGGCGAAACGTATGACTGGCAACGAGGCAAAGGACAAACCGCGCAGGGTGCTGCTCAAGCTTTCCGGCGAGGCGTTCGGGGGCGGCAAGGTCGGTATCGACCCGCACGTGGTGCGTCGCATCGCCGAGGAGATCGTCCCCGCGGTCGAGCAGGGCGTGCAGGTCGCCATCGTCACCGGCGGCGGCAACTTCTTCCGCGGCGCCGAACTCCAGCAGGCCGGCATCGACCGTTCCCGCGGCGACTACATGGGCATGCTCGGCACCGTGATGAACTGCCTCGCGCTGCAGGACTTCCTCGAGCAGGAAGGCCAGGCCACCCGCGTGCAGACCGCCATCACGATGGGTCAGGTGGCCGAGCCGTACATCCCGCTCAAGGCCATCCGCCATCTCGAGAAGGGCCGCGTGGTCATCTTCGGCGCCGGCGCCGGCATGCCGTACTTCTCCACCGACACCGTGTCCATCCAGCGCTCTCTGGAGATTCACTGCGACGAGGTCGTCATGGGCAAGAACGGCGTCGACGGCGTGTACACCGCCGACCCGCGCAAGGACCCGAACGCCAAGCGCTTCGAGACTCTGAGCTACAACCGCGCCCTCGTCGACAACCTCGCCGTGATGGACGCCTCCGCCCTGTCCATGGCGCGCGACAACAAGAAGCGCATCCGCGTCTTCGGACTCGAGGAGCCGGGCAATGTCACCCGCGCCCTGCTCGGCGAGGAGATCGGCACGCTCGTGTCTACCGCCGAATCGCGCGTGGCGGACTGAGCCGACCCGATCCGCACCATCTACAATCGAAACCGAAACCGTTCACGGACGAACCACCAAAGGAGAACCAACAATGGCAAACGTCATCGATCAGGCCAAGGAACAGATGGCCAAGACGGTGGAGAACACCAAGGAGAACTTCGCGGGCATCCGCACCGGCCGCGCCAACCCGGCGCTGCTCAACGGCATCGTGGTGGACTACTACGGCGCCCCCACCCCCATCAAGGCCGTCGCCTCCATCGGCGTCCCGGAGCCGCGCACCCTGTCCGTCACCCCGTTCGACGCCTCCCAGGCCGCCGCCGTCGAGAAGGCCATCCGCAACTCCGATCTGGGCGTCAGCCCGAACCGCGACGGCAACGTCATCCGCCTGACCATGCCGGAGCTGACCGAGGAACGCCGCAAGGAGTACGTCAAGCTCGCCAAGGGCAAGGCCGAGGACGGCAAGGTCGCGGTGCGCAACATCCGCCGCAAGACCAAGGAAGGCATCGACAAGGCCGTCAAGGACGGCGACATGGGCGAGGACGAGGGCGACCGCCTGCTCAAGGACCTCGACAAGGTCACCAAGTCCGTCACCGACGAAATCGACGCCCTGCTCGAGACCAAGCAGAAGGAGATCATGGAGGTCTGACCGACCCTCCTCGAACGACTATGGAACGCAACGAACAACTCCACGAAGAGGCCGAGGTCGCTCTCGACGAGATCAACAAGAAGACCGGCCGCAACATGCCCCAGGCGATCGGCACGGCCGTTCTGCTCATCGCGGTCATTCTCGCCGCATTGCTCATCGACATCGACCTCTTCGTGGCGTTGGTCGTCGTGTTCATGCTGCTGGCCCTGTGGGAGCTGCGCGTGGACTTCGCCACGGTGGGGCTGCATATCCCCGTGGTCATGCTGTGGCTGTGCTCGACGGCGACGCTGTTCGCCACGTACTACGCGCCGCTGCACGTGGTTGCCATGGCGTTGTGCGTGATGGCGTCCATCATGCTCGTCGCCGTCACCGCCACCGCGAAGATGAGCTTCGGCAACCGTCTGTCGCTCGCCGTCGCCGCCAAGCTCTCCAGCACCGAGGCCGGCGCCCGTCTCGAATCCTCGTTCAACCACGACGGGGGAGAGCAGCATCACTCCCGGCTGAGCCACGTCGCCGTGTCCGTGCTCACCGTGCTGTACATCCCGCTGCTCGCCTGCTGCATCATCATCCCGTTGACCTTCCACGGACACCCGGTGGCTCATGCGATCATGCTCGTGTTCCTGCCCGCCCTGTCCGACACCGGCGGTCTGTTCGCCGGTGCATGGCTCGGCAGGCACAAGCTTTCGCCGCGCATCTCCCCGAAGAAAAGCTGGGAGGGGCTGGCGGGATCCGTCCTCTTCGCGATGGCCGGCGCCTTCGCCGTCATGTTCAGCACGTACACGTCCGACGTGTGGGCCTCCAAGTGGTGGGTCCCGGTCCTCTCCGGCGTGCTCGTCGGCGTGGTGGGCACCTTCGGCGACCTGTGCGCCTCGATGATCAAACGAGATCTCGGCATCAAGGACATGGGACATCTGCTCAAGGGGCACGGTGGCGTCATGGACCGCGTCGACTCCATCCTCATGGCGGCGCCGTTCACCTGCATCCTCCTGTGGTTCACCGGACTGTGACGACGATCCCATGAACACCGCATCGCACGGGCCGGGCCGATTGCACCATGCATCGCCCGGCCTTCGCGATGGAAGGGCCGTGCGGTCCCATACCGCACCAGACAACGACATGACATCGAAGGAAAGCCGCAGATGGTCGACCAGCATCAGGACATCCCGGAAACCGGCATCACCCCCGGAGGCACCACAGGCGCGTTCCGTGACGTGCTCTCCAAGGACCACGCCCGTCGCGGCAAGCCACCGCTGCACTTCGCCGACATGACGGACGAGGAGCGCGTCGCGAAGGCGAAGGAGCTCGGCATGCCGAAGTTCCGCGTCAAGCAGCTCGCCAACCACTACTACGGCCACTTCGACGTCAACGCCGCCGAATTCACCGACTTCCCCGCCGCCAAGCGCGACGAGGCCGCCGCCGCGTTCTTCCCCGAGCTCATCCACGAGGTCACCCGTCAGGTCGCCGACGAAGGCACCACCATTAAGACCCTGTGGCGGCTGTTCGACGGCTCCCACATCGAATCCGTGCTCATGCGCTACCCGACCCGCACCACCCTGTGCATCTCCAGCCAGGTCGGTTGCGGCATGGGATGCCCGTTCTGCGCCACCGGCAAGCTGGGACTCACGCGCAACATGTCCGCCGGCGAGATTCTCGAACAGGTGCGTGTCGCCGCCCGTATGATGCGCGACGGCGAGGTCGCAGGCGGCCCCGGCAGGCTCAGCAACATCGTGTTCATGGGCATGGGTGAGCCGATGGGCAACTACCGATCCGTGCTGTCCGCCGTACGCCAGATCTCCGCGATGCCGCCGGAGGGCTTCGGCATCTCCGCGCGCAACATCACCGTGTCCACCGTCGGCGTCGTCCCCGGCATCAGGAAACTCGCCGCCGAAGGCATCCCCGTCCGTCTCGCCGTCTCCCTGCACGCGCCGAGCGACGAGCTGCGCGACGAGCTCGTGCCGATGAACAAGCGTTTCGACACCACGCAGGTGCTCGATGCCGCTCACGACTACTTCCTCGCCTCCAAGCGCCGCGTCAGCATCGAATACGCGCTGATGCGCGGCATCAACGACCAGGCCGAGCACGCACGCCTGCTCGCCAAACGCATCAACCACTACGGCGACAACTGGGCGCACGTCAACCCGATTCCGCTCAACCCGATCGAAGGCTCCCGCTGGACCGCCTCCAAGCCGGAGGACGAGGCCCGGTTCCTGGAGATCCTGCACGCCGCCGGCATCACCGCCACGTTGCGTGACACCCGCGGCCAAGACATCGACGGCGCCTGCGGACAGCTCGCCGCCAAGACCCGGGAGGCGTTCGGCAAGGCGTGACGGCCGCCTCCCGGAGAAATGAGACGGCGGACGTCCGTGCGACATGCCGCCGGTACTCTGGAACGCGGAACAACGAAAGCCTAGAACAGGGGAGTGCAAGTTATGTCGCTGGCGGTTCGAGTCATCCCGTGCCTGGACGTCGATGCCGGACGAGTGGTCAAGGGCGTCCATTTCGAGAACCTGAAGGACGCCGGCGATCCCGTCGAGCTTGCCGCCGAATACTACCGTCAGGGCGCCGACGAGCTCACCTTCCTTGACGTGACCGCCTCCAGTTCACACCGCGGCACGATGATCGACGTGGTCAGCCGTACAGCCGAACAGGTCTTCATTCCGATGACCGTCGGCGGCGGCGTGCGCACCCCCGAGGACGTCGACTCGCTGCTGCGTTGCGGCGCCGACAAGGTCGGCGTCAACACCGCCGCCATCAACGACCCCACGCTCATCAGCCGCGTCGCCGAACGCTTCGGCAACCAGGTGCTGGTCCTCTCCGTTGACGCCCGTCGCGAGAAGGGCGAGCAGCACACGCAGTCCGGTTTCGAAGTCACCACGATGGGCGGACGCAAGTCCACCGGCATCGACGCGATCTGGTGGGTCAAGCGCGCCGAACAGCTCGGCGCCGGCGAGATCCTCCTCAACTCGATGGACGCCGACGGCACCAAACAGGGCTTCGACTTGGAGATGATCCGTGCCGTGCGCAAGGAGGTCAGGATCCCGATCATCGCCTCCGGCGGCGCCGGCAAGGTCGAGGACTTCCCACCCGCCATCGAGGCCGGCGCCAACGCGGTGCTCGCCGCGTCCGTCTTCCACTACGGGCTCATGACCATCGCCGACGTCAAGGCCGAACTCAAACGTCACGGCTACACCGTGCGCTGACATCGGACACAACAGACACCAGCAATCGGAAGGTGACACGGGCGACCCGCGGCAAAACCGTTCCGACTGCAGCATGCAGAAAAGCGCAGAGAGAACATGACAGACATCGCATACGACAACACCACCGAACTCGACCCGCGCATCGCGCGGCGTCTCAAGCATGACGCCAAAGGCCTCGTCGCCGCAGTCATCCAGCAGTACGACACGCACGAGGTGCTTATGGTCGGCTACATGAACGACGAGGCGCTGCGCCGCACCCTCACCACCGGACGCGTGACCTTCTGGTCCCGATCCCGTCAGGAGTACTGGCGCAAGGGCGACACCTCAGGCCACGTGCAGTACGTCAAATCCGTCGCGCTCGACTGCGACGGCGACGCGCTGCTCGTCGAGGTTGACCAGGTCGGTGCCGCATGCCACACCGGCAAGCGCAGCTGCTTCCTCGAAGGCGGTCCGCTGCCGGTCGTCGTCGGGCATCGCACGAAGGAACAGGAGGAGGAACGATGAGCGAGCGCACGAACGCCGCGGACGGCGCCGCACATGCCAACAGCGTCAGGGACCTGAACTGGGGCGACACCTGGCCCTCCCGCCAGGAGTTCCATAGGCTCGCCGACGAAGGCTATCGCGTCATCCCGATCGTGCGGAGGCTCCTCGCCGACTCGCTCACCCCGGTCGGCTTCTACGAGCGCCTCGCCAACGGCCGAAGCGGCACGTTCATCCTCGAATCCGCCGAATACGGCGGCACGTGGAGCCGATACAGCTTCATCGGCGTGAATTCCATGGCCCAGCTGCGCGCCGACAAGGACGGCAACGCGAGCTGGCTCGGCACCGTGCCCACGGGAGTTCCCACCGAGGGCGACGTCGTCGAGGTCGCGCACGCCGCGCTAAAGACGCTGAAGGCGCCGCACGTCGAGGGACTGCCGAACCTCACCTCCGGTCTCGTCGGCACCGTCGGCTGGGATGCGATCCGCCACTGGGAGCCGACCCTGCGCGCCGAGGCCCCGGACGAGACCGGCCAGCCGCAGATGGTGCTCGCCCTCGCCACCGACATCGCCGTCGTCGACCACGTCTCCGGATCCGTGTGGCTCATCGCCAACGCGGTCAACGTGGATGACAAGCCCACGCGCGCCGACATCGCCTACGATCAGGCCGTGGCGCGGCTCGAGCGGATGCAGCGCAACGCGGCCACACCCACGCCCGGCGAGGCGCGCGTCAACGCGCTCGACCCGTCGAAGGCACAGCCGCAGCTGCGCTTCCGTACGGAGAAGAGCCGGTACGAGCAGGCCGTCGAGGCCGCCAAGAAGCACATCGTGGACGGTGACGTGTTCCAGGTCGTCATCTCCCAGCGTCTCGACATCGATTCGCCGGCCGACCCGTTCGACGTGTACCGTGTGCTGCGCACCCTGAACCCGAGCCCGTACATGTATTTCATGGCGCTCACCGACGCCGAGGGCCGCGATTTCAACGTCATCGGCTCCAGCCCCGAGACGCTCATCAAGGTCGACAACGGCCACGCGATGACCTTCCCGATCGCCGGCTCCCGTCCGCGTGGCGCCACCCCCGAGGAGGATGCGAAGCTCGCCAAGGAGCTACTCGCCGATCCGAAGGAGCGCAGCGAGCACATCATGCTCGTCGACCTGGCACGCAACGATCTGAGCAAGGTGTGCGTTCCGCAGTCCGTCGAAGTCGTCTCCCTGATGGACATCAAGCGGTTCAGCCACATCATGCACATCTGCTCGACGGTCACCGGCCGCGTCGACCCGTCGCTGACCGCGTTCGACGTGTTCAAGTCCGCATTCCCCGCGGGCACGCTCTCCGGCGCGCCCAAGCCGCGTGCGGTCGAGATCATCGACGAGCTGGAGGTCGCTGACCGCGGCATCTACGGCGGCACCGTCGGCTACTTCGACTTCTCCGGCAACCTCGATATGGCCATCGCCATCCGCACCGCGTTTCTGCGCGACCATGAGGCGAGCGTGCAGGCCGGAGCGGGCATCGTGCTCGACTCCGTGCCCGCGACCGAATGGCAGGAGACACGCAACAAGGCCGAGGCCAGCGTCGAGGCCGTGCAGATCGCCGCACAGCTCAAGACGCTGTGATCGGCGTGCGTGTCATCGACGATAATGCGACGATAACGCGTTGATACGCGGGGAGGGCCGCCACGTATTCCACGTGGCGGCCCTCCCCGCGTATCAGCGGAATCAACCTGTCAGCCGACTATTCCTTGACGGTGAAACCCTGCTGGCCCGCATAGTCGACGAGCTTCTGTTGCCAGGTGCCCACAGCGTCGTCGAGCTTGCCGGAGCCTTGGAAGACCGAGCCGAAGGAGTCGCCGAACGCGGTCATCGCGTAGCCCCAGAACGGCGGGAAGACGAACGCCTCCTTCACGTCGAGCGCGGACTGGGCGAGAACCTTGTTGTATTCCTGCCCGCCGAAGTACGCGGACAGCTCCTCGGAGCCCTTGAGGAACTCCTCGTCCTGGAGCCGGTCCTTGCTGGGCGGGAAGCCGCCGGCGTCCGT
This sequence comes from Bifidobacterium saguinibicoloris, assembly GCF_019331725.1. Lineage (GTDB taxonomy): Bacteria > Actinomycetota > Actinomycetes > Actinomycetales > Bifidobacteriaceae > Bifidobacterium > Bifidobacterium saguinibicoloris. The sequence goes on along the minus strand of NZ_JAHBBF010000001.1, from coordinate 153,978 downwards.
GTACGCGGCGATGCCCTCCTTGTCGTGCGTGACGTACTCGAGCCACTTCCATGCGGCCTTCTTGTTCTTCGACGAGGAGACCAACGCGAGCGTGGAACCGCCGTTCGAACTGTTGATCGTGTCGGAATCGCTCCAGACCGGAGTCGGGGCGACGCGCCAATCACCGGATGCGGCGGCGGAGCTGCCGGCCAGGTTCGCGGGCATCCATCCGCCGGTGACGATCGCCGCGTTCGTGCCGTCGGCGAAGCTGCGGAACCATTCGTCCGACCAGCTCGGGATGTTCTTCGCGATCAATCCCTCGTCGATCATGCGCTGCCAGTAGTCGTTGACCTTCTTGATGGTCGCGTCGTTCTTCAGCGAGATTGTGAGGTTCTCGCCGTCCATGGAGAACGGCTTGGCCCCGGCCTGCGCCCAGAACGCGACGATGCTGTTGGAGTCGTTCGTGTCGCCCGCGTACGAGCTGATGTAGTAGTCGTCGCCGAGCGCATGGATCTTCTTCGCGTCCTCATAGAACTCGTCCCACGTCTTCGGCGGCTCGCTGATGCCGGCCTTGTCGAAGGTGGCCTTGTTGTAGAACAGCGCCATCGGTCCGGAATCCATCGGCACGCCGTAGATGCCGCCGTTCACGTTCACGGAACTCCACGGGCCGGACGTGTAGAAGTCCTTCCAGCCGGAGATCGGGTAGGTGGAGAGGTCCTCCAGCGCACCCTCCGAACCGTACACGATCTGGGGCAGCGTCGAGTACTCGAACTGGACGACGTCGGGCATGCCTGAGCCGGCGGCGAACGCGTTGGTGAACGCCGAGGTCGTCTTGGGAGCGGTGCCCACGTTCGTGAGCTTGATCTTGATGTTCGGGTACTTCTTCTCGAACTTCTTGACCAGCGGCTTGAGCGCGGGCTCCCACGCCCACACGGTCACGGTGCCGCTCGCTTCGCCTTCCGTGTCGGCCGGCTGCTGCTGGGACGCGCCGCATCCGGACAGCAGGACCAACGCCGAGGCCGCCAGCAAGGCGGTCGCTTTGACGGTCGTCTTCGTCTTCATTGGTAACTCCTTCACTTCTTCGTGAACCAGACCTCCTTGAAGGGAGATCCGTTTCGGAACCGCGATGGACTGCGTCGTCCCGTGTCCCGATAGTCGTCAATTATACAACCGGCGAAAGCCGACACTGGGAAAACCGTCGGAAAACCATATGGCGTGTTTCGCGCGATCAGGACCGTGGATGCGTGCGGAGACGGCCCTGCTCCTCCACGGACGTGGGGGAGCAGGGCGCGTTTTCGGACCGCCCTTTCAGAACCGCCATGCGCCGTCCGTATAAGGGTCCTCATCGTCGTCCCAATCGTCCCATTCGGCGCGGCCGTACATGCGCGAACCCAGCAGGGACGCCTTCGGTCCGGCCACCTTGTCGATCACGGCCCGGTCCCAACGTTCACGGGTCACGGCGAATATTCCGTCCATCGCCTCGTCCATGAGTCCGAGCGCGTCGGCGAATGCGTAGCGCAGCGTCAGAATCCGGATGTCCCGTTCGAGCGTCCCAAGACGGTCGGGCTCGGCGGCGAACCGTTCCCGCCATTCGGCGCCGCCCGGCAGCATCGGATGGCGCGACTGGACCAGTCCCCTGAACAGGGAGACGAGCTCATCCATGTCACGGACCTCATCCGCGGGGAGGAACGACATGGTCAGGATGGTGTGCCGGTCGTAGGGGAAGTCCCTGCGCGTGCCGGCGATTGTCTCCAACCGTGTCGCGATGGCGCGTTGCCGGTTCAGGCGTTCTCGTTCAAGCGTGTCGAATCGGATGGGGGCGTTCGCCCACACCTTGAGGATCGTGGTCAGCGGCACGGAGTCGTCCAGTCCGAGTCCGAGAGGGAACGGAACCCTCGCCTTGCTGATCGGCGCCACCGTGCCGGTCAGGCAATCCTCCAGCCATGCGTTCGACCGTGCGTCCGAAGTGACCAGTCCCTTGTCGAACATGCCGAGACGTCCCGCACGTCCGGCGATCTGTCTGACCTCCACCGCGTCGAGCATCCGTTTCCGCATGCCGTCGAATTTACGGTTCGCGCCGAACACGATGCGGCGTATCGGCAGGTTCATGCCCATGCCGATCGCATCGGTCGCGACCAGCACTTTCGCCTCGCCGGAAGCGAAGCGTCGGGCCTCGGCGCGTCGCGCCGCCCACGGCAGCGCCCCGTACACGATCGCGGTCGGGATGCCGTCCTCCTCGATTGCGGAGGCGGTCCTCAACACGTCGTGACGGGAGAATTCGATGATCGCGTCGCCTTCCCGAGGGGTACCGTCCCATGGCTTCGTCTCCACCAGGAGCGGAGTGGAACGATCGTGACGTACCACGTCCGCCCGGTCTCCGCACATGGCGATCAGCGATTCGACGATGGCCAGTGCCTCGGGTGCGCAGCAGACATGGATGTCCGGGCAGTTCACGCCGAGGATCGCCCTCGTCCACGCGCCGCCATGGGCGGGGTCCGCGATCATCTGCGCCTCGTCAATCACCACGCATGCGTATTCGCGGTCCAGGCGCAGGGTCCCGATGGTCTGCGAGACGAAGCGTCCGTCCCCGTCCAAAGACCGTTCCTCACCCGTGATGATGTCTGTCGGCAGTCCTTCGGCGCGCAGGCGTTCCCCGGTCTCCAACGCAAGCAGCCTCAGCGGAGCCAGATACGCGCCGGAGCCTGCGGACTTCAACGCCTCCAGTGCGTCGTGCGTCTTGCCGCTGTTCGTCGGTCCCACGTGGATCGTGAAGCGGCGGCTTCCGTGACGATACGACGAGTAGAAGGTGAACGGGTCCGTCGCCGCCGTGGATACGGCCACCAAATCGCGGGCCGCCGCCTCGTTCGCGGTCCGCTCCCGCTTGAGACGATCCTTCGCGTCCTTCCTGTGCTTCGCCTTCTCCCGACGATTCCATGAACCCCGTGACACGGTCATGTCGAACCTCCGATTCCATGAGGATTGCCGTATTGCGGACCCACGATAACCGCGACTTCGGGGATGCGGGAGAAAAGCGGCGGATAATCGTACCCACAGCGTGTCGCGGTCCGACTCCGCCGAGGGGGGGGAAGCGTGTACTTTGCGGGGAGCGGAGTACCTATCGCAGCGTCACGGTGACCGTCCGCTCCATGCTTTCGGCCCCGGTCCACCTGCCTGAGGTCCGGGCCCAATCCATGCCGTTCGCATGCACGGCGTCCACGCCGTATTCGTGCGCGTGCGCGACCAGCCACGTCGCGGCCTGCCATCCTTGGCGCCCCGGATCCGATCCGGACGATCCCTCCGGCAATGTAATGGTCAGCGCCGTGGGGGAGGCGGCCGAGCCGTCGTCCGTCGTGGACTGGCCCGCGATCGTCGCCGAGGGGAACATGTCCCGGAATGCCGTGACGAGACCGTCCGGATCGGGGGAGATCTTCGTATGGATCGAACAGGTGACGCCGGCCGCGGTCTCGCCGGTGAACGCGGCCGCCCATGCGCGGGCCATGCCGTCCCATTGCGCGTACAGGTCGGGGTAGCCGGAACGCTGCACCGCCTGTGCGGCGTCCTCCACCGGAATCGTCTGCCAGTCGGCGACCTTCACCAGTTCGTCGTAGAAAGCGTTCGTCGCATACGATTCGTCCGTCAGCTGCTCCACTGTGCCCCACCCCTGGCTCGGCCGCTGCTGGAACAATCCCACCGAATCAAGGTCGCCATGGTCGAGGTTGACGAGCTTCGATTCCTGCATCGCCGTCGCGATCGCCACCGTGGCAGCATGGTCGGGGAGCCCTCGTCGGACGGAGATTGCGGCGATGAGCGACGCGTTGCGCGTCTGCGTGGGGCTCAACGGATACCCGCCGTCCGCGGTCGTCACCGTGCAGTGGTCGGCCGGCTGCGATACGGTCCGTCCGGCCGTGCCGGAACGGGCCCATAGGAACACGACGACGAACGCGACCACGATGAGACATGCCCCGGTCGTCATGAGGATCGCGATCGGGACGGCCGTCCTTTTCGGACCATGCGTTCCGTCGTTCCATGTCATACCGTCACGTCCTCCTTGCGGTTCATGCGCCGGTCACGGGCTACGGCCGACGCGTCGCGCCTCCGGCCGCGAACCAATCCCAGCATCGCACCGGGAATCCGAACGGGCAATCGGGGACATGCCTGAATCGCCCCTGATGTTCGGGCATCAGGCCGTCGATCAGCGGCCGGCACGGTTCAGTGCGATTCGGTGAGCATGACGCCGGCCTCCGCCATCTCCTTGCGTGCGGCGACGCCCAGCTCCTCGCTGACCGGCACGGTCAGGTCTTCGAACACGGTGGTCGGATAACCGAGCTTCACCGCGTCGAGCGCGGTCTCCTTGACGCAATGCGATTCGGCGATGCCGACGACGTCGACCTCGGTCACGTCCGCGGCCTTCAGCGCGTTGGCAAGCGTGCGACCGGCGGCGAGTGCCGCGTTGACCTCCTCTCGGCTCTGGATCGTGTCGGTGTCGTCTTCGATGCCTTCGAATCCGGAGTAGGCGGCCGCGTACTGGCCTTTCTTGAAGTGGTGTGCGATGTCCAGCGTCTTGATTGCCGGATGCAGGTCGGCGTTCGGTGTGCCGGCCTTGCCGTGCACGGGCCAGGTGTCCACGAAGTCGGGCGTCTCGGACCAGTGGGAGCCGGGCTCGATGTGCCAGTCCTGCGTGGTGGCGATGTACGCATAGTCGCCGCGATGCGTCTTCACGTACGTCGCGATGCGTTCGGCGACCGCGTTGCCTCCTTCCACGCCGAGTTCGCCGCCTTCGCAGAACGTCGGTTGCACATCCACTACGATCAACGCCTTCCGGGTCATGGTGTCTCCTTGTTTTGTCTTTCGGTGGTCCGCTGTCCGAGGCTCACTCTAACGTTCGGACGCCGGTTCCGGCAACGGGTGGATACGCATGGCGGTCCATGCGGGCCGTGTACGAGCGTGCCCATAGGATGGTGCCCCATGTGTGAAAAGACGAATGAGGGGATGGGCCGTCGCGTCGTCTTCGGTCTGCCGTTGCTGTTCTGGGGCCTGTGGCTCGCCCTGCTTATCCTGTGGATGGGCCGGTTCGTCATCTCGTTCATGTCCATGTATCTTGTCAAGGATCTGCATGTGGATGCGGGGCTTGCCGGCACCATCGTCTCCATGTACGGGTTCGGCGGCATCTTCGGCTGCCTGTTCGGCGGCTCCCTGTCCGACAGGTTCGGCAGGCCGGCCATGATCATAGCCGGCGAGCTCGGTGCCGCGGCGATGCTCGTGCTGCTCTCTTTCATCGACGATCCCATGGTCATGGGCGCGATGCTGCTTGTCTACGGCGCCATCTCGTCCATCCCCACGCCGGCCATCGCCGCGTACATCGCCGACGTGGTGCCGATGCGCGACCAGAAGCGCGCTTATACGCTGCAGACGTGGGCGGTGAACTTCGGGTTCGCCATCGGGCCGATTATCGCGAACCAGCTCGTCAAGATCTCGTACACGCTCATGTTCTATGCGGAGGCGCTCATCCTCGTGGTCGCCACCGGATTGCTCGCGTTCTTCTTCCACGAGGCTCGCGTGCATGCGGCGCGAACCGTCGGTGGAGCCGTCGTGAAGACGCGCCCCGCCGATGCCGTGGGGCGGCGGAACGTGTCGATGCTGGCGAACTACCGTCGCGCGCTCACCGACTGGCCGTTCCTGTCGATGGTGGTGCTCATGTTCGGCTACACGATTGCGTACTTCCAGATGACCAGCGGACTGCCGATCGCGATGACCGGGCTTGGCATGGGCACGGACCAGTATTCGGTGCTGCTCACCATCAACGGCGGCATGCTGTGTCTGCTGCAGATTCCCGCCATCGCCGTGTTCAACCGGATGAGCAACACACGTGTGCTCGTGCTCGGCATGCTGATGACGGCGTTCGGCTACATGTTCCAGATCGGCGCGACCACATGGCATGGATTCGCGGTCGCCACCGTGCTGTGGACGCTCGGCGAGCTCGGCACGTTCCCGATCGCCGCGACGACCGTCGCGAACCTTGCGCCGGCTGAGGCCCGCGGCACCTATCAGGGTCTGTACAACCTGGTCTGGGCGCTCTCGAACGGCGCGGCGCCGCTGGTCGGCGGATGGGTCATCAGCGGGTTCGGCGGTCGTGTGCTGTGGATCTGCTGCACGGCGATGTTTCTGTTCGTCGCAGCGGGACTCTATGCCACGAAGGGCGCCCGCGAACGCGCCATCACCCGCAACCTGCGCGCCGCGGACCTCGAGGGGTAGCGGGCACCACCATCCACTGTCATCCGTTCGTCATGGCCGATGCGGTTGCGTCGTCATCGTCGATGGAACCGGCGGTTCAATCGACCCTGCTGTCCGTCGTATCCTTCCGCGCAGTGGAATCCCGGTCCGCGGCGGCCAGCTGGTCGCGGATCTCGGTGAGCAGCTCGACGGTGCGTTCCTCGGGCGTGACCTCGGGCTCCTTCGCCTTCTCGTCCGCCTCCTGCTTGAGCTTCGCCTTGATGAGCATCACGTCGGTCATGTCACGGAACTTGTTGATCGGCACGAGGACGCAGAAGTACACGGCCGCGGCGATGACGAGGAAGTTGAGCAGCGCCCCCAGCACCGCGCCGAACGAGACCGTCGCGCCGTTGAACGTGAACGCGAGCAGACCGCTCATGTCCGGTTTGCCGAACACCATCGCGATGAGCGGGTTGATAAGGCTGTCCACGATCGCGTTCACCACGGAGGTGACCGCGCTGCCCATGACCACGCCGACGGCCATGTCGATCATGTTGCCTCGTGCGATGAATTTCTTGAAACCATCGAGCATTGTCGTTTCCTTTCCTGTGATGCGGCTCCTGTGGTGAGGCTTCCGACGGACGTTCCTACAGCCGGATGTCCGGCGCGGGCACGGCGGGACGCTCGTCGATCGCGCGAAGACCGGGAACATCCGCGGCGTAGAAGCGTTTCAGGTCGTCGGAGAATTTCGCGAGGCTCGGTTCGGACGAGTACAGCATATGCCCGGCCGGATAGTACGTGAACGCGACGTTGCCGCGTAGCGGCTTCGGCAGGCCCAGATGGTCGATGTCGTATTCGGTCTGGCCGAACGGGGTGCACAGGTCGTACACGCCGTTGCCGATCAGCACCTTCAGCGTGGGCTGGTGCGCGATTGCGGCGGCGAGGTCAGGTACGACGTTCGGGAACGGGATGTTCCGACCCCAGGAGGACTTGGTCATCTCCGGCTGCCTGTGCCACCAGGTCCAGCCCTTGCCGGCTTCGGTGGCGTCCCAGTCGAAGTCGGCGAACCCGCGGCGTTCGGGAGCCCTGTCCCAGCCGAGCTCGTCCCTCAGATACGCGTTGGCGAGGCTCGAGTACGCGGGGTCGAGGTAGGCGTCGTCGACGACGAACGTCTCCTCGTCGTTCATCCGGTCGAGGTCATATCCGGCGACGCGACCGTCGTAGCGGCCGACGATCCTCTCCTCGTCGCGCAGCAGCTCCTTGCGGAACCGCATGTCCACGACGCGCAGGTCGGAGTCGTAGACGTATTTCGCGTCCAGTCCGGTCAGTTCGGCGTAGCGTTCCGCCACGCGGTGTTTGACGTCGTCATCCAGCGAGGCTCCGGCGGCCAGCGCGAGGCGGAGCGGTCCGTTCGCGAATGCGCGCGCGGCCTTGAGATGTTCGGCGGGCTCCACTCCCTTGCCGGCGCGGCCATGGTATTGGGCGACGGACGCGTAGGTCGGGAAGTAGCCGACGTAGAACTGGTCGGATGTGTCGAGCGTGTACGCGTAGTCGAGGATGTTCGAGATGAGCGTGAGCCCGTTCAGCGCGACGCCATCCTGCTGGAGACGGTAGGCGAGGGTCGCCCCGCGCGTGGTGCCGTACGATTCGCCGAGCACGTACTTGGGGGAGTTCCAACGGTGGTACTTGCTCGAGTAGGCGCGGATGAACGCGCTGAATCCGGCGACGTCGCCGTCCACCGACCACAGTTCCGGCTTCGCCTTGTCGGCGATCTCGGAGAAACCGGCGCCGGGAGCGTCGATGAACACCAGGTCGGAGATCGGCAGCAGCGTGTACGGGTTGTCTTCAAGACGGTATGGAGCGGCGGGCACGGGCGCGGCGTCCGGCACGTCGATCCGTTTCGGTGCGATGGACCCCATGAGCAGGAACGTGGTGGACGAGCCGGGGCCGCCGTTGAAGACGTAGGTGACCGGGCGGGTCGTATCCGTCTTGCCGTCGTCATCCAGCAGTGCGAACGCGGTGAAGAAGATGCTCGCGGCCGGCTTCACCTTGGGGGTGTCGATGAGGATGGTGCCGACGGTGGCGGAGTAGTGAAGCGTGCGTCCGTCGACGTCGATGGTGTGGCGCGTGGCCTTCTCATACGGTTCGGGCAGTTTCGCCGCGTCCGGTTTCGTCTGGCTTGCCGTCGCCGTTCCCGTCGCGCCCGGCTTGGTCGTCCCGTTTCCTTGGTTGTTCTCATCTGCCATGATGATCAGTCCTTCTACTGTTTCGTCCGCGTCGTTTCCGCTGTCGCCCGATGTCTGTTGCCAGCCAGCGTGACGCAATCCACTATAAGCTTGTGGGGCGCGACTTGCGTATGGCGGGATTCTCCGGTGTGGGATGGGTCGCGGTTTCCATGTGGGATGCGTTCCGATCAGGTGGAAGAGCTGGAGCCGACCGTCAGATGAGATCGTAGGGCATCCGCTTCCTGATCAGCCAGAAGACGAGCGTCGCGAACAGGACCAGACCCGCATGCGGGATGTAGTCCGGGAACCTGACGCAGCAGATCACGGCGAACCGGGCGGCGTAGAACGCAATGCGGCGTACGCCTTCACGCGGGCGCGACTCACAGGTCATGTGCGTATAGCCGCCGCCGAGCGTGCGGCCCTGTCTCATCCACGGGATGACGACTTCGAAGACCGCGAGTGCGAGCAGCATCATGATGGAGGACATGTCGAGCGGATCGCTGCCGTCCGTGTTCGTTATCACGCCGAGTCCGCGGCCCGAGACGAACGAGCACAGCGCGTCGCCCGCGATGGTCAGCGGCAGCGCGCACACGGTGGCGAGGCCGAAATCGATGATGAACGCGACGAGCCGGCGCACGAATCCCGGATCCGTGACGGTCGTGGTGTCCGCCTCGCGCACCGGCAGGACGCGGTCGAGCAGCATCGCGCAGCCGTAGCCGGCGACCGCCCCGGCCGTGTTCCAGACGAGGTCGTCTACGTCGAACAGGCGATACGAGCAGGGGAACAGGCCGAGCACTCCGGTCAGCTGCAGCGTCTCCACCATGAGCGAGGCGAGGAATCCTGCGAGGAGCGATGCGGCGAACGGCCACCGGAACACGCGCCTGGCGATGAATCCGAGCGGCAGGAAGAACACCACGTTCATCGCGATCTGCATGATCGCGGTCAGACCGTCGGAACGGATGTCGCTGATGAACTGGAACGGGTTCAACTGCGGGGCCAGATGGTGGGTCGCGCAGTATGCGGCCGGATCGGACGGCATCGGATACAGCGTGAAGCACAGCAGACCCAGCGCGTACAGCACCGTGCCGTACGCGGACAGCGCTGCGGTGAAGCCGATGCGGTTGTCGCGGTGGTAGAGCATCGCCAGCACCGGCACCGTGAGCATGAACGACGCGATCGGCCACATGGCGACCGCCAGCAGGAACGGCGCCGAGAAATTCGCCAGAAACCCCATGATTCCCTCTCCTTCTCCTTCGGAACGCCATCCACGATAGGGGCATCCGCCGTGAGTGGTCATCGTCCATCGGATCGAGATTCTCCGGGATATGCGGGGAGGAGAGGAACCGGGTCATCCCCGGGAACGATGCGGTGGTGTGCGACGGAGCATGGCGGTCGACGTTATCCAGACGACATGATGTTGATATTGCTTTCCGATACGTTATATGAACACCATGTCGTCCGGATAAAGCCGCCGTTCAGCTGGTCAATCCCCGCACCGGCTGGATGCGGGTGGCGCTGCGTGCAGGTATGACCGAGGCGAGGATCCCCGCGACGAGGATGATGGGGATGAGAACGCCGATCTGCCCCCACGGCAGTTGTGCGGTGAATCGGTCGGTCATACCGCCGATCTGGGCTCTGACTCCGGCGATGCTCACCTGGGCCATGGGTCGGGTGCCGGCCGGCCGGTCCGGCGCGGGATCGGGTCTGCTGACCGTGTTCCGCCAGTTCGGTTCCATCATCGGCGTGGGCATCTTCGGCAGTGTGCAGAGCGGACTGTACGTTTCACGGTTCCGTGACGCCGCGCGGGTCACGGGGCTTGGGGAACGCGTCTCCGCCGGCTCGGTGACGCTGGATTTTCAACAGGCCGTCCATCTCGGGAAGGCGTCCGGCGACATGCTGCGTCAGGCGGCCTCCCGCGCCTATGAGTCCGCCATGTTCGGCAGCTTTGCCGTGGCCACGGTCATCATCGTCGCGACCACCGTGATTGTCGCGGGGATCTCCCGTCGTTCCCGGTGATGGATGCGACCGTCCGGAACCGCCGTACCTTGTATCATGGGGCTCACAGCGGAAAGCCGTGAAAGGGGCCGAGGATGAGCGTGGAATACGCCCATGAGACGCATGGGCCGGAGCAGGGCCGGGAACGGCGTCCGCGACGCCGTGACGACGAGTGCACGGTGGCGGGCGGACGCCGCATGATGCGACGCGCGGACCGCGAAGTCACCGATCCCGACGCAATCGCGGCGATCATCGCCGGCTGCGATATCGTCGACGTCGCATATGCGGATGCGGAAGGACTGACGGTGGTGCCGCTCAACTTCGGCTACGAATACGACCGGGGGAGCGGCCGGCTCACCTTGTGGATGCACTCGGCCTCCCGCGGCCGCAAGCTCGACGCGATACGCGCCGCCGACAACCGGCTGCCGGTCGCGTTCTCGATGCACACGGACTGTGAGGTCGTCTCGGGACGCACGGCGTGCGCCTGGGGTGAATCGTTCAAATCCATCGTCGGCAGCGGCGTCGCCTCCATCGTCGACGACCTCGATGAACGCCGTCATGGACTGCAGCTGCTGATGGCGCATCAGGCGCATATGCCGCACGTGACGTTCACCGACGCGCAAGTGCGGAGCGTCACGGTGTGGAGGATCGACTCGGACCATCCCACCGCCAAGTCGAGGCCCAAACCGGCCTCGGCGCATGGACCGCATGGCGGACATGACGCCACCGCTCCCGTCTCCGCCGCGGCTGATACGGTCTGAATGCGATATGGCTCGTCTTGAAGGGAACAATTCGATGCGGCAAGGTGCGAGACGTACGGTCTGCGCGGTGCTGGCGGTTGTGTTGGCCGTCGCGCTCGTCGCCGGCGGCGTGTTCTCCATTCGGCGACTGTCCGGGTTGCCGTGGGAGGCGATGGGCAGGTCCGTCGCCTCGACCGCCACGAAAGGCGGCGATTCATCGGATGGCACGGTGATGCCGCGGTCCGAAGCCTCGAAGGAGTATCCGAAGGCCGTGAGCCCCGTCGACTTCAACGGCAACGGCACGGACGACTACGCCGACATCGTCGCGGGCGCGCGTGCCGACGCCGAGGCCCGTCCCGCCTACGACGACGGCTACTATCAGGGCGGCTACCCGCCGTCCGACCGTGGCGCATGCACCGACCTCGTCTGGCGCGCCTTTCGCGCCGCCGGCTACGACCTCAAAGCGATGGTCGACGCGGACATCGCCGCCGATTCCGCAAGCTACCGGGCCGTCGCGCCCAAACCGGACCCGAACATCGACTTCCGCCGCACCGGCGTGCTCGACGTGTTCTTCGCCAAATACGGACAGTCGCTTACCCTCGACCCGTCCGACCGCGAGGCGTGGCAGGGCGGTGACATCGTCGTCTTTCAACACGTCAAACACATCGGCGTCGTCTCCGATAAACGTGACAAGGACGGCGTCGCCTACATCCTGCACAACATGGGGCAGAAGCAGCGTGAGAACGACTACCTTACGTTCCGCAAGCACATGACCGTTACCGGCCATTACCGCTTCGACGCCTCCAAGGTGCCGGCGTCCGTCCTCAAAGCGTGGCGTTGACGTCCGCCCGGGCCGTTTCCCTCGGCGGCAGCAGCCTTCGCGCAACCCATGCGAACAGGAGTCCGGCCACAATCGCCGACGTCATGTCCGAAACCGGCTCCGCGACGAACACGCCCGTCGTGCCGAGCCCGAGCCGGGGAAGCAGCAATGCCAACGGCACCAGCAGGATGAGCTTGCGGAAGACCGCGAGGAACAGTGACGGTTTCGCCTGCCCCATGCCCACGAACGCGCATTGGACGACGTTCTGGACGCCGAAGATGCCCATGCCGCACACGAAGTACGGCAGCGTACGCGACACCACGTCGATGATCGCCGCATCCGACGTGAACAGGGAGGCGACGAATCCGGGGAAGAGCGCGAGCAGCGTCGTCATCGTGCAGTTGATGGCGACCTGCACGACCATCGTGCCCGAATACGCACGCCGCACGCGGTCGTACAGCCCCGCGCCGTAGTTGTAGCCGATGATTGGCTGCACGCCCTGCGAAATGCCTTGCGAGAACACGAAGATCAGCTGCATGAGGCTCGTCATGATCGTCATCGCGCCCACATAGACGTCGCCGCCATAACGTTGCAGCGAGGCGTTGAACACCACCTGGATCACCGATTCGGTGATCTGCATGATGAACGGCGAGACGCCGAGGAACAGCACCGGGCCGAGCAGACGCGTGAGACGGACGTCGCGCATGCGCAGCCGTATCGCGCTGTCCTGCGAGGCGAGGAAACGGACCACCCACGCGGCGGACAAGCCCTGCGCGATCACGTTCGCCAACGCGGCGCCGCGCACGCCCATGCCGAGCGCGAAGATGAACAGCGGGTCGAGCGCCAACGAACTCAACGCGCCGATAAGCACCGAACCCATCGCCACGAGCGCCCGCCCCTGCGCGGTGATGAACGTGTTGAGCCCCAACGCCAGCTGCACGAACAGCGTGCCGCACAAATAGACGGTGAGGAAGTCGACCGCATACGGCAGCGTCGCATCGCTCGCACCGAACAGCACGAGAATCGGCGTCTTGCACAGCTGGAGCAGCGCCGACAGCACAATCGCTATCGCGACGATCGCAGCCACCGACGTGCCGAGATAGCGTTCCGCCCTGTCCCGGTCGCCGCGTCCCAGCTCGATCGAGGCGAGCGGGCCTCCGCCCATGCCGATGAGCATCGCGAACGCGGACACGGCCAGCGTGATCGGGAAGCATACGCCCACGCCGGTCATCGCGAGATCGCCCACGCCGGGGATGTGCGCGAGAAACAGCCGGTCGACGATCGTGTACAGCGCGTTGCACGCCTGCGCCACCACCGCCGGGACCGCCAGCGACACCGCCAACCGTCCGATCGGCCTCGTGCCGAGGCCGGACTTGTCCGTCGGCCGTTTGTCCGCTGGTGCCGTCCGCGACGTTGTCCGTGCCGTCGCCCGTCCACTTGTCTCTCGTTGCGTCACGAGGGGACATTGTATCTCCCAATAGGGGAGCGTCCCACCTGGTACCGGCGGCGCGAAGCGGCGGCATGCCCTATCGCATATGCGTGAAGTACGATTGGGCATGACCGGGAATTCCAACGATAGGGGTAGAGGGGCAGATATGTCATTGACCACTGCGCAACGTGAGGCGACCATCCGCGAGTTCCATGAGAACCTACGTCGACTGAACCTGACCGCCGGCGAGGTCGCCGAACACTTCGGCGTCGACGCCTCACGCATCGAGACCATCATCGACTTGGAATCCGGCGTCCTCGAATATCCGTGGATCGTGCGTGGCTACCTCCTCGACGAGGCCGCCGCCCGCTGCGTCACACTGACTCCGTTCACCGCGCTGCGGGGCGACCCGCACGACTACTGGTTCCTCGACGGGACGATGATCGACAGGGGTGTCATCAGCTGAAGACGTTTTCCATTCACTACTCCGAATCCGATGGTCCATCAGTGATTATGGGACGTTGGCAGGGAGGCGGGAACGGTTCGGTGGACGGCGCCTCGCGGATCGGTCTGACACTGAAACGGCTCCGGTGCGTCATAGGAGTCGAAGGAGGACGGGTCATGGGATGATGGAGTTGTCGGGACCGCGAAGGGGAAGTCGATATGGACGATATGAAATTCAAGCTGCTGATGTTCGCGTTGCCGTTCGCCGGAGTGGGGCTCATTTGCATGCTCATCGGCATCGGGTTCGCCCGTAGGGACAGAAGACGGGCCGAGCGCTGCGTCGCCTCCACCACAGGCGTCGTGTCCCGTGTCGTCAGGGTCCATGATGAGGGCAATGAGTACGACTACCATCCACTGGTCTCGTACACGGTCGACGGCGCCACGTACGAGGTTGCGCCGGACGGGAGCAGCCGGACGCCGAAATGGCGTGTGGGCGATCCGATGACCGTCGCCTACGATCCGACCGACCCCAAGTACGCCTACCTGCCGTCCGAAAACAGTTCGACGCCGACCGCGGGCGTGGGCGTCGCCGCCGGCATCCTCGCCCTGCTCATCGGCGCAACCGCGATCACCTGTGCACTGCTCATGTAGCGGCGCCGTCACGCGCTCCGTCATCGGAACATTGTGGACTATCCACGGTAAGGCGATACGGCCATCGACAGGGAAGAGACGGACTAGGCTCAATCCACGGAAGGAAGGGCGTCCGTGTCGCGTTCACTTTCGTGTGGTGGAATCCGTGATATGGAGCATGACGCATGGATCGAGGGTAACGGACGGTTGGCTCGACGAATCTGGTTGCGGCGGGCGAGGGGTTGGCCTCTCGCATTGTTGCTGTCGTTGGCGTTGGGCGTCGCCGTGGTGGGCTTGTTGCCGTTGGACGTCTGGTTCGGTTGGACGGGGGAGACGCCGACGGTCGTGATCGTCGTCGTGTCCGCTGTGGCCGGGCCGTGCTTGTACTGGTGGCGGCGTCTCCGCTGCCTGCCCAAAGGGGTTCTGGCGGTCCGTCGCGCATGGCCTGTCCGTCTGGTCGCCTTCCCGGACACGACCGATGTCGACGGCAATCCGTGGCTGGGTGACGTCGAATGGATCCTGTTCACGCCCGGCGTGGACCGGACGCTCGTGCTGCCGGTGATGGACGGGTCCGCGACGCGTTCCGCGGCGCTTACGATCAGGTCCGGACGTCTCCGGTTCGACGGGCTGCGCGCCGAGGCGCCGGTGCCGGTGGATCCGAAGCTGCCCGAGAGTCTGCGATGGTTGGAACCCGGCGTCGCCTACGATCACGAGACGAGAACGCTCCTCGCCACAGTTTAGGGGACAGGCCGGACATTGCATTCGTCGTCTACCGCATGCCAGCCATCGAACCGCAGAAACGTCGAATCCCGTCACATGATCAAGGCCCAGCCGATCGCGCCCGCAGCGATCAACACACAGAGCGCGCCGATGGCAAGCACTTCGCCTCCTCCCGATGTGGCCGGATCCTCGGACGGCAGGTAGGCGAAGGCGGGGTCGGACGGATCGTAGTCGACGATCATCGGCTCGCCCATGCTCCATTTCGCGCTGCCGCGCGGCGCGTCCGTCGTCACCTCGTACGTGACGCCGTCGACGATGTACGAGACCATCGGACGGTAGTAGTGATGGCCATCCTCCTCGTCGTAGACCGAGACGATACGGTCCACGACGCCCGTGGTGGAGACGACGCACCGCGTGGTCCGTCGACGCATGCTGCGCGATACGGCGATGCCGGCGAACACGAGCACCAAGCCCACGATGGCGAACGGCAGAGCGAACATCATCAGGTTGAAATCGGTCCCGTCCACGACGGCCTCCCTCCGGAACGCTACGTGACCATCATCTCACGGGACGAGCCCATCCCGCGGCGAGGGAGGGGAAGACGCCGCTCGCGCCCATATACAATGCGTGAGGAAGCACATCCAACGGGAACGGAGGCATCATGGCGATTCAGTCGACGATTACGCTGAACAACGGCACGGTCATCCCGCAGGTGGGACTGGGCGTGTTCCAGACCCCGGACGGCGAGACCACGGTGAACGCGGTCACGGCCGCGCTCGAAGCGGGATACCGCCATATCGACACGGCGATGATCTACGGCAATGAGGCGTCCGTGGGCGAGGGGCTGCGCCGATCCGGCGTGCCGCGCGACGACGTGTTCGTGACGACCAAGCTGTGGAACGACGACATCCGCGCCCGCCGCGGCAGGGACGCCTTCGAGGAGAGCCTCGATCGTCTGGGCCTCGACTACGTGAACCTGTACCTCATCCACTGGCCGGCGGACGGCTGGAACCAGGCATGGGACGACCTGCAGGCGATCTACGCGACCGGACGCGCGAAGGCGATCGGCGTGAGCAACTTCGAACGGCATCATCTGGAGGAGCTGCTCGCCCACACCGATGTGAGGCCGGCGGTCGACCAGATCGAGTCCTCGCCGCAGTTCGCGAACCGGGAGCTCATCGACTTCGCGCACGCGCAGGGCATCGACGTGGAGGCGTGGAGCCCGCTCGGCGGCACCGGCGGCGACCTGCTCGCCGATCCGCGTCTCAAGGAGATCGGGGAGCGGTACGGCAAGTCGGCCGCGCAGGTCGTGATCCGCTGGCACATCCAGCGCGGCGTCGTGGTGCTGCCGAAGTCCACGCACGCCGAACGCATCCGCCAGAACATCGACGTGTTCGACTTCACCCTGACCGACGCCGACATGGCCGCGATCGACGCGATCGACACGGGCAAGCGCAACGGCGCCGACCCGGATCACTTCGACTTCTGACGGACGGGACGCCGGAGTATCAGCGGTTCGGCCCCGAAGTAGTGAGGTGAGCCGTCCCGTCGTCGACTACCGCTGCCGCCGGAATGTGTCGGTGAGGATGGCGACGCCGTCGATGCGCGGCCCGATGTTGGGGTCCTGCGCGCCGGTCTCCAGTTCGGGCGCGTTCGACGGTAGGACAATCCTTGCCCGGTCCCCGTACACCTGCAGCGTGCACGGTCGCATGCGCGGGTCGACGCCCCGGTCTCGGGCCAGCTTTCTCAGGAGCCGTTGCGACAGCTGCAGCGCCCGGGGCGTGGGCTTCGCATAGTCGCCCATACGGTATCGGCCGGGCAGCTTGTCCGTCCAGTCGACATCGTGGTCGCTCCAGTACAGCAGGTACGAGCGGACGCGGTCGGTCGGGGCGAACCTCAGGACGAGCACGTCGTTGGCGCAGACCCGGTAGTGGGTGAAATAGCTGAAATCGCCGCCGCTGAACGGGTCGTGGCCGATGATCGGCGTGGACAGCGCGAGTCGGCGCAGGGGCAGCCGGTCTGCATACGCCCGCCCGATCATGGCGCCGGTGATCATGAGCCCCGGCTCGGTGGGAAGGCGACGCTGCCGCAAATCCTCGTACACGTCCTCCAGCATGATGATGACCACGGTGACCAGCGCCACACCCAGCAGCACGTACACCGGCTGCGGCACGGACGAGCCCAGCAATGCGGCCAGCGTGAACAGCGTGACGGCTAACGCGATGCCGGCGACGATGCCGATGACCACGGCGCGGTCGTGCCGACGCACGGCCGGTTGCGGATCGTACGGCAGGGCGGCTATCGGCCAATCCTCGTTCCGGGGAAGGCGCTCGCTGCGCGATGCGCGGGGGATCGGCGACGGATTCATAGGACACCTCGTTCGACGGGCTCACGGTCCATACCGACCCGCGGGCGGATTCTCCGGATTCCGGCGCGACGGCCGTTCCGTTTCCCCATGCTATTCCGATAATGGGAGTCCAGGCCCGTCACCGAAAGACGGCATGGCGGGAGAGGCTGGCTCCTCTCAGAGAAAGGCGCCAGCCTGCTTCAATGTTCACAACTCCATCCGCTCCCAGTGCTCGGGGCGCGGGATGCGGCGGGTCGGGGTGACGCAGGCGAGGACGAGACCGACGGCCGCGCATCCGACGACCAGCATCATGACCGCACGAAAACCCAATCCCGGCGTTCCGAGCAGCCAGCCGACCAGGGCGGGAGTGAACGCGCCGGGAACCCCGATCGTCGTCTCGAACACCGTCGAAACCCGACCCTGCATGTCGTCGGGCGTGCGCCCGAAGATGAACCCGAGCTCGCCCGCGTTCAACGCGGGAAACAGCAGCGACGTGGCTGCCATGCACGCGACGACCACCCCGTACGAGTCGGTGAACAGGAGCGGGAGCATCGCGGCGGTGAACACCGCGAACGTGAGGATGATGAGCCGTCCGGTCGGGATATGGTCGACCAGCCATCCGGCGATGAGCGAGCCGATCAATGCCGAGACGCCCGTCGCGGTGCCGACCAGTCCGATGAGCGCCGCATCCGTGCCGCGTTCGGCCAGCATGATCTGCACGCCGACGATACTCCCGTAGCAGGCGACGTTCACGACGGCGCCCTGCGCGATCGCCGCGAGGATGGTCCCGCGCGTCAGCGTCCACCGCCATCCCTCGACGAAGTGCGCGAGGAACGACGGGGCAGGGCCGGATTCTCGTCCCGGGGCATGGCCGTTCCCGTGTTTGCCGGCGGCCGGATCGGTTGCTGTCACGGTCAGCTCGGCGTCGTTCGAGTCACATGTTCCCACCGCGTTCGGTTCGCCGGCGACCGAAACCTGAGGCGCGGCATCCGAAGACGGCGTGTCATCCGCCGCATGCCGGGGCAGTTTCACCGCCGTGACGGCGGCGATCAGGTACAGCACGGCGGACACGAGGAACGGGAACCATCCCGCGACGCGGTACAGCAGTCCGCCGATGGCCCCGCCGGACAGCTCCACACAGGATTCGCGCGCCTCGCGGATGGCCTGCGCCTTGGCGAACCGGTCCATCGGCACCAATGATTTCAGCATCGCGTCGTTGGACGGTCCAAGCAGCCCGTTCATGACGGCGAACAGTGCGACCGTGATCGCGAACAGGCCCGTGCCCATCGTCCCGGTCGCGAGCAGGACGGTCGCCGCGGCCGACAGTGTCCCGCCGACCAGGCCGAGCAGAATCATCATGCGACGACGGTCATGCCGGTCGGCGAGTGCCCCGCCGATGGACATGAGCGTGAGTCCGATCGTCGATTCGACGGTGACGAGCAGGCCCGCGACGAACGGCGAGCCGGACAAGGCGAGTCCGATCAACGGGATGGCGAACGTGCGCAGGCTGACCGCGAACACGTCGGCGGTGTCCGCGACGAACCAATTGCGGTAGGCGGGCAGGTGCCACAACGAATGCGGTCGGCGCGTGGAAGAAGATGAGGATGTGATGGTGTTCATGGCAAGGTCTCGTTTCATGGGCGTCCCATGATGCCGGGTGCGTGGAGGTACGTCCGAATCTCGGCGGTGCCGGACCGTGCGTGGCGCGGAGACCGGAATACCGGGCCTCCCGCACGGCTCATGGGAGTATGTTCTGGAATTTCGCATGGAAAGACATCGCGACTGCGTGCGGCGGTCGCGACCGAAGTGGTCGGCGGCGGGGAATCGCGCGGCGACTAGTCGTATGCGAAGGAGACCAGAACCTGGTACATGATGAAGCGTCCTTGACTGATTGTGGTTGCGGCCCGCCATCGTCGGCGGGACATAGGGATACGTTCAGTCTAGCAGTGCGACGGGCGGATCGTCGTGCGACTCCCACGCCATCGTCGGGGACGCATATGCTTGTGCCTTGTGATGGAAGATTCGACAACGACACCGCAGACCACCGATCCGCAGACCACCGGCCAAACCGACGCCGGCGACGCCCGCCCGACGCTCCTCATCGGTTCGCATCTGTCCACCGCGGGCGGATGGAAGGCGCTCATCAAACGCTCGCACGAGGAGGACGGGACCGCGTTCGCGTTCTTCCCGCGCTCGCCGTACGGCAAACGCTCCAAGGCGCTCGACCCGGCCGGCGCCGTGGAGTTCGGTCGTGCGCTCAAGGCGGAAGGGTACGGCCCGTTGGTCGTCCACGCGCCGTACGTATACAACCTCGCCGGTAAGGATTCGGCCAAGCGCGGGTTCGCGATCAATGCGCTCGTCGAGGACCTGACACTGCTCGGCGCCATCCGTGCGGGCGGGCAGGAGACGTATCTCAACATCCATCCCGGCGCGCACGTGGGGCAGGGCGCCGAGACCGGTTGCCGGCTCATCGCCGACGGGCTGGACCGCGTGTTCGGGACCTTGGACGGCACGGTGGATGGGGACGGCGGCGTCATGATTCTGCTGGAGACGATGGCGGGCAAGGGCACCGAATGCGGCCGGACCTTCGAGGAGCTGCGCTCGATCATCGAGGGGGTCGACGACGCCTTCCGCAGCCGTATCGGCGTCACGTTCGACACCTGCCACGTGTTCGACGCCGGCTATGATCTCCTCGGCGACTACGAAGGCGTGATGCGCTCGCTCGACGACGTCATCGGGCTCGAGAACGTCAAAGCCATCCACGCGAACGATTCGATGTTCGGGCTCGGCTCGCACAAGGACCGTCACGCCAATATCGGCGAGGGGAAGCTGGGGCTGCCGTTCTTCGAGCGGCTCGTCAACGATCCGTGCATGGCGCGGCTGCCGATGATCCTCGAGACCAAGGAGCTCACCGAGTCCACGCATCGCGAGGAGATCGCCCTGCTGCGCGGGCTGAGGCATTAGCGTTGTTCGTGGGGACGATGGTGATGCCTTCCGGCATGTCCGCCAGGTGCCTCTTACAGATCGTAGATCTGCGCGCCGAACGGCCAGAGGGCGAGCTTCGCCATCTTGAACGACTGGATGCCGAACGGGATGCCGATGATGGTCACGCAGTTGGCGAGACCGGCGGCGACATAGCCGAGCGCCATCCAGACTCCGGCGAGCACCACCCAGATGATGTTCGCGAGCGTGGAGCCGAGGCCGCCGCCGTAGCGTACGGTCTTGCCGAACGGGGTGAGTGTGAGCCCGGCCATCTTGAACGCCTGCAGCCCCAACGGGATGCCGACGATCGTGACGCACAGCACCAGGCCGATGACCGCCCATCCGAACGCGATGGCGAGTCCGCCGAGCACCAGCCACAGGATATTGCCGATCAGACGCATGTTCTCTTCGCTCCTTCGAATGCATGGATTCCATGTGCCGTAATCGTCCCATTATCGCATCGCCTGGCATGGCCCTCCATCAGGGGATTCCCTGATTCCTCCCTGAACGCTGAACGTCCCTCCGTCCGACGTTCAGAACAGCGCGATCGGCTCGATGTGTTCGACCGGCATGGTGAGCCGGCGTCCGTCCCCGTTTGCGGGCAGCGGAGCGACCTCGTGGAACCGCAGCCGTCGCGACAGCTCCGTGCCTTGTTCGCGCAAGGGGCTGGTCAGCTTCGCGCCGTCGAGCGAAGGGTCCAGCCATGCGGCGGCCATGCCGTCCGGCACGAGCAGCGGCATGCGGTCATGCACGCTTTTCGGTCCGTCCACGGCCGGACATGTGACGATCGTGGCGGTCAGCAGCCATGGCGCGGCCGTGGAGGCCCGCCACCATGAGTACAGTCCCGCCATCGCCAACGGCCTGTCGCCGTCCACGTGGAAGTAGAACGGGCGCCTGCCCTTCCACTCGTAGTAGCCGCTTGCGGGGATGATGCAGCGCATGGACCGTGTGGAGTCGACGAACGTTGGCTTGGCGTGGATGGATTCGATGCGCGCATTGTACGTGGGGTAGGGGAGCGTCCTGCTCTGGCTCCAGCGCGGCACGAGCGTCCAGTACGCGCCGGTCAGGTGCCGGCGGCCCTCCCTGCCCTGCGCGACGACGCCGATGGTCTGCGTGGGCGCGATGTTGTACGAGGGACGCGGCAGCCGGTCGCGGCGGACGTCGCCGTCGTCGACGCCAAGCCATGCGGCGACCGCATCCCAATCCAGATCGAGCGCGAACCTTCTGCACATGCGGCCCAGTGTACGCGTGATGCGGGTGTCCTGTCCGTCGCCGTCGTCCGCCGGGCCGTGGAACGGGCCGCGCGCGGGTACGATGGAGGATGCCGGGCCGGCGACGATGTACGGAAGATGCGAGGAGCTCGAAATGCCCATTGACGTGATGGAACCTGACGGGACGACGCCGGACCGTGGCCTTGACGTCGCCGCATCGGACGCTGCGCCCGCACAATCGGCGTCGGATGCCGTTTCCCGTCCGGCGAACCGTCGCGGCGTCTCGGTGAAGGCGACCGTGGCGCGCGCCCGTTGGCAGCGTCGTAAGAAGGCCGCCACGCGTCGGACGATTCGTGACGTGGCGTTGCGTCTGTTCGCCGAGCAGGGCTACGGCAACGTCACCACGCAACGCATCGCCGACGAGGCGGGCATGTCTGTGATCACCCTGTTCCGGTATTTCCCGTCGAAGGAGGATCTCGTCCTGGGATTCCCGACGGACGGTGGGCTGTTCGCCGACCTGCGCCGGGAAATCGCCGAACGGAAGGGCGATTCCCCGATTGGGCTCGTCCGCCACATGGTTCCACAGGTGCTTGGGTCGCTTGAGGCGGCTCAGTTGAAGGACTTGGCGCGCCGGCTGCGTATCGTGCGTTCCGACGACGGTTTGCGCGTGGCGATGTACGCGCGCATACCGCAGTGGACGGACGCCGTCGCTGCATTGTGGGGGAGCGGTGACGCCGTCGCCGACGGCGATGCGCGAGCCGCCTTCCCCGTGCGTCTGTCCGTTTCGATCATCATCGACTGCATCGTCGAATCCCTGCTGGAATGGTCGCGTCGTTGCGACGAGCATGTCGACGGCGATGCCGCCGTCGACATGCTCGTCGAGGTCGTGTCCGAGGCGATGGAGACGTTGTCCGTCTGAATAACCCCGGGGTGCCCGAGCTACGGGAAGCGTTGCCACCATTTGCAGTGTACTGTTGTGCGTTCATTCTATATGAAAGCGGCTTTCATATGGTTGAAAATGTTGGAATCGCAAGGTTTTGATGCCTATAAGACAAGTGGCGCTGTTGTCGGTTTTAATTCATAAGTAATTGGCTATCATTTGAAACTGATGCGATGCGAATCTCATATGAAAGCCATTTGCATATGAATAACGGTGGGCCGCTCCCTGGTCGTCTCATGACGGACGACGGGGAGCGACCCACCGTATGGATGCTTCGTCTTATCGCGTGTGTCGCGATTGTATTACTTCGTGAACGGTTCGGATGCCTTGTCGAGCGTGGCGGTCTCGTCGGCCGTAAGGTCGAGGTCCACGGAGGCGAGGAGCGCGGGCAGCTGTTCGGGCGTACGAGCCGAAGCGATCGGGCCGGCGACCTGCGGGCGGTGGCGCAGCCAGGCGAGCGCGACCGTGGCGATCGCGACGCCGTGCGCCTTGGCGACCTCGTCCAACGCGTCGACCAGCGCGAAGCCGTCGTCGGTGAGGTAGTCGGCGACCATGCCCTGACGCGCCTTGCCCTCCGCGTCCGCTGCGGAACGGTACTTGCCGGTGAGGAACCCGGCGGCCAGCGAGAAGTATGGGAACACGGCGAGGTTCTCGCGTGCGGCGACGGGGGCGAGCGTGCGCTCGTAGTTGCCGCGCGTGACGAGGTTATAGTGCGGTTCCAACGCGACCGGCAGCGCGTAGCCGTGCTCGCGGGCGATGCGGAACCATTCCTCGATGCGGTCCGCCGTGTAGTTGGACAGGCCGATCGCTCGGATCTTGCCCGCCTTGACGAGCTCGTCGAACGCGGCCGCGGTCTCCTCGAGAGGTGTCGACTTGTCGTCGAAATGCGCGTAGTAGAGGTCGATCTCGTCGACGCCGAGGCGCAGCAGCGACTCGTCCGCGGCGGCGAGCACGTTGTCGTGCGAGAGGCCCGTGTACTGCGGATGCTCGCTGACCTTCGTGGCGACGACCACCTTGTCGCGGTTGCCGCGCACGGCGAGCCAACGGCCGAGGATGATCTCGGATTCGCCGCCCGCATTGCCCGGCGCCCACGCCGAATACACGTCGGCTGTGTCGATGAAGTTGCCGCCGGCCTCCACGTACGCGTCGAGCACCCTGCGGCTGGTCACCTCGTCGCTCGTCCAGCCGAACGTGTTTCCGCCCAACACGAGCGGAAACACCTCCAGGTCGCTGTTTCCCACCTTCACACGCTTGTCCGTCATGGCCCAGACCATCCTTTTCGTATCATCGCCGCAGTCCCTTCGCCGCCGGCGTCCCCCGCCATTATGCAGCCGGCATGGAGCGGCCGCGCGGCGGGCGTTATAGGCGTAATCCATGGCTGGTTGTTCGTTCCCGGAGCATGGCCCGAATCAGGGGGAACGGACGACCATCCGTCATGCCGTCAGATGAGGACGCCGTCGCAGTGGTCAATCTCGTGCTGGATGATCTCGGCGGTGAACCCGTCGAATGTGGCGGTCGCCTCGCGCCAGCGCCGCGTGCGGTAGGTCACGGTGATGCGCTTGTAGCGGACCGTCGGACGCACACCCTTGAGTGACAGGCATCCCTCCTCGGTCTCGTAGCGGCTCGACTTCGCCGTGACGACCGGGTTGAACATCGTCATGTTCCGGCCGGTCGTCTCGTCATGGAAGACGATGATCCGCTTGGCCACGCCGATCATGTTCGCGGCCAGCCCCACGCACGCGTCGGCGTGCGCGGCGAGCGTGTCCAAAAGATCGCGGGCGATGCCCGCGTCGGCCTCGGTCGCGGGCTCGGACGGGACGGCGAGGAACGCCTCGTCGGTGATGATCGGCCGCTGCATGGGATTCCTTTCGTCTACACGGATGATGTGGACCATCGTAGCGGTTCGCCCCGCGTGCTCCGATCAGGCGCAGCATGGAGATGTCCCGCGTGCGCTGCGCAATCAACGTCCGGTAGGTGCTGGAAACCATATCGGTCAATTCCCCATGCCAACCGCTTTTTGGCATCGCTCCGCATAGAGCAAAGCTCTGCTACGCATGCTGATTGTCGTCATCTCCGTCCTTGCCGCTATGACGCAAATCGAGTCGCGCATAATACCTACGAGCGGCATCCACCAGATCGCGGACGGGGAAAGCGAGGATTCTCGCTTCGTTCAACGTCACGGCACGTACGGAGTCGGCATGCTCGGCGAGGAATCGCCCACCGAAGGACTCGAAATCGTCGTAACGGTCGAGTTCCACCGTGTCGAATGTCACCCATTCGGTCGTGCGTTCGCCGGTTACGGCATCGACGTGGCCGACCGGTGCGGTCTCGTGGATATGCGGCCGGCCGATTGTGGATTCGGCATAGTGAATCGCGGTGCAGGTGCCGAAGTCGGTGCCGAGAAAGAGCACTTTGCCATCGATTTCGTAGAGACGCGAGAGCGGACTATGTTCGCCGAACGGAATGTCGTAATCGCGACCGTTCTCGCCTCCGCATGGGTCGCACAGCCAGTCCGCGTGGCGTCCCCATGCGCTCATCGAGTACAGCGGGTGATTGCTGCGTCGTGTGCCGGGCAATGCGCGGAAGTACTCCGGTGTGCGTCCGATGCCATGCGCCGGAGTCGTCGCCGGATCGAACGCCGGCAGTGCGGCATTCACGGTTTCGATTAGTTCGGGACTGACCGGCGGCGCTCCCCAACACTGCGAATCGGACAGATCCGTGGTCTGCGCGGACATCATGACGTCGCCGTCGTATAGCACGCCTTTGAGTACATCGACCACGGTCTGCTCACCGCCGGGAACGAAACCGAACGCACTGAGCCGCGTATGCACGATGCATGAATCCGTCGGCTTCAGTCCCACGGCGAGCAGCGCATCACGAAGTTGCGTTCCGGCGGTGACCGTCGTGATCATTCGCTCATTCCACGTCATGTAACCGTTCTCCTCTTTTCCAAGCACGACAACGGAAACTCGAGTCCGCCATAGAGCCAATGATGGCATGGTCTCATCGTGACAGCCAATCGGAGGGATACTCGTCAACCAAAGGCGACATGATGCTTTGACCGTCCACGCGGATGCGGACACCGGTGGCGTCAAACGCGCGCTCCGGGGTCCGCCAGCCAGGTCTCGATTAGTCGCCTAACCGTCTCCCTTGCTCTCTTATCACGATCCTAGGGTGACAGATCCCACCGATGACGCTCCCGGATAAAAGAGAACCCCCAGTGCATCACGGCTGAGTCGATGACCGTCCGGAGAGGCCCTTTGGGGGAATTCATGGAATATGATAATGGGTTATGAGTCGACAGTCAAACCCAGCGCCCGATTTCCTCTCACAGCCTCCTCGCAAGGGCAGTCCGCAGGAGAGGGCGCTGCGAGGAGGCATCACCGACGAGCGGCTCGCATCCTATGATTCCGAGGCGCGGCGGCGTTCATGCCCGGCGCTGCAGTTGTATCTGTGGGACCATGACATGGCCAGCGCTTGTATGGGTGATATCGCCATTCTTGAGGTCGCTTTGCGCAACCACATGGACCGTCAGTTGTCCCTCATGGCTTTGGAACAGTCAGATACCGAGGACTGGTACATGGCGGGGCTCAGCTTCGACGACCGTACCCAATACCAGATTCGCGAGGCATGGAACCATCTCACCCCGCAACAGCGCAGAATTCATACGCACGGTCATCTCGTTGCTTCATTGACGTTCGGCTTCTGGCGCAACCTTCTGGAGGACGGCGGCACGATTCATACGAAGTGGCCGGACCAGAGGCGCGCCAACTACGAGAACAATCTGTGGCGCAAGGGACTTGACAAGACGTTCTCCAATGGGCGCCAGTATGCGCGTGCGATGGGAGAACGTTGGACAAGACGCTTTGCGCTGGACATCGTCAAGACGGTGCACGCCCTGCGCAACCGGGTCGCCCATCACGAGCCGCTCGTCAACGGCGTCCCGCTTCCCGGCGAGAACCGGCGCATCACGTTGGCGGACGCAGTGCAGGCGTGCTTCGATCTGGCGATGATCCTGGATCGGGACCTGTATTCGTGGCTGATGGGCAACAGCAAGATGAAACTCGTGCTCGAACACGAGCCTCGGGAAACCGGACTATAAGACTATAGGATCATTCGGGAAGAAGTCCTGCGGTCTTTCGTCGATGATTCCGACATTGTCATTTCACGTCGCAGACGGTGAAGGCGAAGCTGGTGAGGGTACCGGTGGATTTGCCGTTGGCGAGGAGCTGGTCGATGTCGGGCAGGTCCTTGTTGTCGCTGGTCTGGTTGAGGGCGTATCGGGTGCCGTCGGGTGCGGTGAAGCGCATGACGGGGTCGCCTTTGGTGTCGTGCGTGCAGCTGACGGTGCCGTGGTCGACGGTGAGGGGCCAGGTGTGGCCGAGTTGGTCGGCGCTGATGTCCTGCGGGTTGCTGGTCGCGGTGATTGTCTTGGCTCCGTCAGTCGGATAGTTTTCGGGATGCTTGATGCCGTCCATGCAGGCGGTCAGGCTCAGGGCCATGATGGCGGCGAGACCAATGGCTGTGATGGTTTGGGTGGCGGGTGTCATATTGGTCATGCTGGTTTCCTTTGCGTTGTGTTTCCGATGATTGAACTGCCTGTCCGCCGGCCGTCAGTGGTGGTCGGGGTGTTCCTCGATGAGGGCCATGTAGCCGTCCTCCAATGTGGGTTCCATGGGTTGCGCGTCGGCGGGCGGGGTGTCGGTGATGACGCGGTAGCGTATGCCTCGTGCGGTGGTGACGGCGTTGGCGACGATCATGCCTGCGGGTGGCGGGGTGTTGGCCGGCTGGGTGAGCCAGACGCGGCCTGCGGCGTGTCCGGTGAGTTGTTCGGTCGGCCCGTCGTAGCGGATGCGGCCCTGGCGCAGGACGAACACGTATGGGCAGGTCTGTGCGATGTCGTCGAGGATGTGGGTGGATAGGATCACGGTGCGGTCGCCGCCGAGGCCGGCGAGCAGCGTGCGGAAGCGCATGCGTTCCTCGGGGTCGAGTCCGGCGGTGGGTTCGTCCACGATGATGAGCCGGGGGTCCGCCATGAGGGCCTGGGCGATGCCGACGCGGCGGCGCATGCCGCCGGAGAATCCGCCGATGCGTCGGTCGGCCACGTCCGTGAGCCCGACCCGGTCGCTGAGTTCGCGTGCCTGGCGCATGCGCTCCCGGGTGTCGTCGATGCCTTTGAGGACGCCCACGTAGTCGAGGAATTCGAGCGGGGTGAGCTGCGGGTAGGGTTCGATGTCCTGCGGCAGGTAGCCGAGCGTGCGTTTGAGCGCGCGGCGGGTCCTCGCGTCCTTCAAATCGTGGCCGTCCATGAGCACCTGGCCCGACGTGGGGCGGATGATGCCGGCGAGGATGCGCATGAGCGTGGTCTTGCCGGCGCCGGTCGGCCCGATCAGGCCGACCATGCCGTGCGGCAGGTCGCAGGTCACGTCGTCCAGCGCGCGGGGCTTCCTCGGGAAGTCCTTGGTCAGATGGCTGATGGAGATGAACATGATGCTTTTCCTTCCCGTGTCGATGTTTCCGATGAGGGTTCCGCCGATGTCGTTCATCGCACCGTGCGCGGGCGTGCCGAGCACCATCCGCCCAACGCCATGAGCAGTATGGCGGCGGCGAGCTGCGCGATCAGGGACATGGCCGCGTTGGCGGGCGTGCCGGTGACCGTGAGGACGCCTCCCACGGCCGGGTAGACGGGCTTGAGTCCGAACCATCCGGCGCCGACGGCGTCGCCGATCACGTTGAGGATGGTGCCGTTGACGGTCGGCACGGGCAGCATCGGCGAGGAGAACACGAGCACGAACCATGCGAGCACGCCGGCGATGCGCGCGACGATCATGGGCAGGATCGCGCCGAGCAGCGAGGACAGGCTCATCGCGGTCAGCACGGCCGGCCCGGTGATCGCGAATCCGGCGGCCAACGCCTGCGGGATGGCCCACCACGAGCCGTGCAGGGTCCGCACGACGCCGGCGCAGGCCAGCAGCAGGAGCGACGGGGCGATGAGAATCAGGAACGCGCCGAGCGTGCGTGCCGCGGCCAGCACGGGCGCGGGTGTGGGCGTAGAGTCCTCCAACTGACCGATGCCGAGCCGGTCGTGACGCGTGTGGAAGTCGGTGAACGCGGCCATGTAGGCGATCGGCATGAACATGGCCATCGTCTTGGCCATGAACGCCAGATCACCAGCGCCGTGGTCGTGCGGGCCGGCCGGGGAGATCACGCCCAGCAGGAGCGCGAACAGGGCCAATGGGACGGCCGCGACCCATAGGGAGCGTTGCCGCCACACGATGAGCATGTGGACGCGGACCAATCGCGGGAAACCGATGCGCATGCTCATATGCTCCTCCTCGCAAGCGTCACGTTGCGTTCCTCGTCGCCCAGCAGCCACCACGCGACCCCGATGGCGATCACGGCAGCGGCGAGCGGGATGCCGCGCTGCGCGACCGGGTCGAGCACGTACGGATCCCACAGGAGGGCGAGAAACATCCATACCGCGACCACCGCCATGACCGTGGCCTGCGTGGACATGGACCATGCGGCGGCCACGAACCCGGCCGCACCCACGACCAGCACCGCGCCCGTCGGCGCGATCAGGCTTACCCATCCCAGGTCCTGCGGCCACAGGCCCAGCACATGCAACGGCATGAACATGAACACGGCGCCGACCAGACCGGACACGGCCGTCAGGACGAACCGCGTGGCCTCAACGCGCCGCCAGCCCACGGGCGTGGACTCGCTCGCCTCGACCAGCGGGTCACCGGTCAACGCGACCGCCACGCACACGCCCGAGCCGATCACCATCAGCTGGGCGAGCCAGTTCACCACCGTCAACGTCTGCGTACGCGACCACACGCCGGACACCATGATGCCGGCAACCGCAACAGCAATCCCGCAGACCGCGGGCGCCGCCAGCAATCCCACGCCAATGCGCCTGGCCTGCGCGCGAATCATTCCCGACATGCCGTCCCTCCCTGAAGTCCGAAAATCGACGGCCGTTCCTTATCGTCCGTCACCAGATAGGTAGCGGACGCCGACCGCATGGTTCACACGACACGCCGAACGACCACCGGCGACTCATCGACCTCGATCCGTTCAGACGGCCGCGGCCGTCATGCGCGCCTCGGACAATCGTCCGGCGCACGCCACCGCCGCCGCGCACGCCGCCACGCCCGTGACGGCCAGCAACAGCGGTCCGAATGTTCGGATCATGTCGATCCAGCCCGCGGCCGGCAGGCCCATGAGCCCGAGCAGGTCCGTACGGATCACGGCGACCAGCAGCAGGCCGACGCCGAAGCCGACGCCCGTGGAGAACCGGATCGCGAGCATCGCGCCCACGCCGGCGACCAGCAGCAAAGGCGACAGCCATCCGACCAGCAGCACGCCGAACTCCCCATAACCCTGCACGCCCATCACAACGGTCACCAACAATCCGAACACGACGTCGCAGGCGAGCACGAACACCAGCCGGACCAGCGTGACCGCCCCCGGACCCAACGGTGTGGCCGACGAGATCATGTCCATGCGGGAATTCCCGAACGCCATCGTCACGCTCAACAACACGCCGGCCAGCACCATCGAGCAGAACGCGCGGGACACGACCGTCACCCCCAGCCGACCGCGAAGAACCGCGCCCCCAATCCGGCGAACGCCATCAACGTCAGCGTGGCCGGCACCACCTGCCACGGCACCACCTTCATCTGCCGCCCAGCAGCAGCATGAACAACCGCAGACTGCGTGTCCACGACCATGCGGGCCCGTCCAGCGGGGACCGCGATGCGCGGATGCGCGCCATCACCGCCGTAGCGGGAGGCGTTTCTCCCGAACGGGATCGTTCCACGGCGGCCAATGCCGCGAGCA
Source organism: Bifidobacterium saguinibicoloris (assembly GCF_019331725.1). Lineage (GTDB taxonomy): Bacteria > Actinomycetota > Actinomycetes > Actinomycetales > Bifidobacteriaceae > Bifidobacterium > Bifidobacterium saguinibicoloris. The sequence goes on along the minus strand of NZ_JAHBBF010000001.1, from coordinate 123,461 downwards.
GACGCTCGTCGGCCGCATCGTCCGTCAAGCGGCCGGTCGTTTCGTCAAGATGATCGGTCATCGGGGTTCACCGTTCCTTTCCATCCGCATCATCCTTGTGATCGAGTTGTGTGCGCAGCAGACGGCGCGCACGCGAGACACGGGATTTGACCGTGCCCTCCGGCACGTCCAGCAGGCGGGCGATCTGCCGGTACGGCAGGCCGTGCAGCCACGCCAACGTCGCCGTCTCCACCAGTTCGACGGGCAGACGGCGCAGCAACGCCATCAGATCATCCATGCCCGCTTCGGACAGCACGGCCGTCTCCGGGCTCGGGCCATCGTCACGCGGTTCGGGCGCGTCATCCAACGCGGTCACGTCCGGGCGCCCGCGCCGCACACGCATGGTGATCTGCCGTTTCGCGATGCCCAGCAGCCATGACAGCACCCTCGCGTCACCGCGGAACGCCCTCGCCGACCGCCAGCAGCCCAACCACACGTCGGCGCACACCTCCTCGGCCGTGCCGGCATCCGACACGCGCGCACGTACGAACGCCCGCACAGCCGCAGCGTACCCGTCCATACAGGGCCTCGAAGGCACGCTCGTCCCCGGAAGCGACCCTCGCGAGCAGATCCTCGTCGCGCATCGCCTCCCCACCGGGCGAGGTCATGTCATCCTGCGTATGCGGCTCCTTCCACGGCACATCCCGCAAACCTCACTGAATACGTAGCAGGGAACACGCCAATGGTTCACGGTCTCACCACACCGCCCGCGCAAAATCAGCACCGCCCGGCATGACAAAACGATCATCGCCGTATGGCCCTTATGCCATACCCGACCTGCACTAGAAACAGCACCAAGAGAACACCCAGCGAAGCCGGCCGGTACATGACGTAGAAGTCCGACATATCAGGCTGCGACGCCGGCGTCGCCATGGCATACACCAATGCGGCAAACAGAGCGCAGATCCAGGAGACAACCAACGTCGCAGCCGTGACGAATCGCAACCGGCGCCGGTCCAGAGACGTTTTGCGCAGACCATGAAGCAATGCAAAGACGCACACTGAAACCAATACATAGAACAGCAGCCCATACGTGGGCAGCATGTCGATGATAAGCAGATAACCCATAACGCCTCCCTGGATCAAGCGACAAACCGATACGGCCATTAGAGACACTCCACCTCATCGCCCGCAACATCATGTCAAGCAATCGCATGACATCAAATCTCGGTTGGCAAGCTTCCGGTCTCTCCGTCGTCCACGTTCCCGCAGTACCCGGGAAAGGCGCTCCATAGGATTCCCCGTTCCGGGGGCGCCGATTATCGGCGGTAGGTGATGGCCGCGTTCGCACCGTGTTTGATGACGCCGGTTTGCGTCCATTGGCCAGCCGCGTCGCCGAGGAACTTGTCGTAGTTGCGGGTCGTCGCCCATGACAGCAGGGTGAATCGAGCCGCATCGAGATCGTCGATAGTTCTCAGTTGCGCGGTGGAGCCGTGCAGCGGCGCGTATCCGCCGCGCGTGGGAACGTCGTCGACGTCGAGGAAGTAGTAGTATGGGCAGTCGCGGTAGTACCAGTATGCGTCGATGTACGTGTACTCGTCCTGCGCGACGACCGGTTGCGCTGCCGAACAGGTGACCTGTCGACTGAGTGCGGCCAATCTGGGCGTATCGTTGCGGTCGAAACTATGGTTGCCGCGCACGCCGTACGTGATCGTCCCGGCGGCCAGTATCGCAAGTACAACGACGTAGACGAACACCGTACGACGGCCGCGTGACCGGTACGTGGCAACGCACGCCAACATCAACATGGCGTAGAAGAATGGTGCGACCACGCTCAGGTAGCGTACAGAGAACATGCCGTATCCACCGCTGGACAGTTCCTTGACGGCGGACCAGATCATCAGGAGCGCGGTCGGCACGGCGAACAGCATGACGATCAGCCCCGCGGCCTCAGCGGACGGTCGCGATGCCGATGCTCGGATTGAACGCCGCCGCACGAGCAGGTGTTGAGCGATGAGTATGCCGATGATCAGGATCATCGTGGCCGCGACCAGCAGCGAGACAATCGATGGCAGCTCCTGTTCCGTCATGCCGAGCAGCATGATGTCGAATGCGTTCGCCACACCGGACATGTTCATACGTCGGCGAACCGGAGGCAGGACAGAGCTTCCGCCGAGCTGGCCCAGCAACGCCGGCATCCACGGCAGGAACAGTATGATCGACACGGCATAGGCGAACAACCCTCGCAATGCGGATAACCGGCGCGCACGCCACGAATGTGCAACCAGCCAGATCGCATGGGTCAGCCATACAAACGCGGTGAGGTACAGCGTCAGCATGCCGAGCGTGACGGTCACGGCGTATGCGGCCCACCATGCGATGCGGCGGCGACCACGGGGTCGATCGCCGCATCGACGGCCGTCACGCTTGTCGTCCATGTTCCGGTGACGTCGGCCTTGCGGTGCGATCACCCCGACGGCGCGCAGCAGTATCGCCGTGCCGCCCACGGCCAAGAGCATCGCCGGCGAATACATGCGCAGCTCGTAGCCGTATCGCAGCATGAACCCGCCGCACGTCAGCAGCGGCATACACGCCATCGCGATACGTTCGCCGAACAGGTCGCGCATCAGCATGACCAGCATGAACACAGCCAGTCCAAGGCATACGCAGTTCGGGATCCGCACCAACGCGACGTCGTCGCCGGCGACGGACAGCCATACCTTGAGCAAAAGGTAATACAGCGGCGGATGCGCGTCGACGGCGGTGAGTGCGATCAGTTGTGGCATGGGTCGGTTCGCCAATATCAGCGAGTACTGCTCGTCGAACCACAATGATTGGCCGCGTCCCATCAGCCAGCTCGACACGGTCGTCGCCAGCGCGCAGCAGACGGCCAATACGGGAACGAGAACCGGGCGGCGGGCAGCGGGAACGAGGGGAACGACACGGTCGTCGTCTCGTCCGCTGACAGGCCCGACGCGCGGATCGGCGATTCCGCGATTCATTGTGGTCATGACAGCTTCTCCCTGTCATGCGCCGGACGGTCGCAACGTGTATTGCCGGCATTGTGGACGTTGATGTTGCCGTCACGCACGATGTAGTTCGGCCGGCGCTTGGACTCCAGATACGTGTTCGCCAGATACCGGCCGATGATGCCCAGGCACATCAGTTGCAGTCCGCCGATGAACGTGATGATGCACGCGAGCGACGGCCAACCGGCCACCGGGTCGCCGAACACGGCCGCGCGCACCGCGATGAAACAGGTCGCGCCGAACGCGACCACGCACAACAGCAACCCGATATACGATGCCACGGCCAACGGCATCGTGGAGCATGAGACCAGTCCCTCGATCGCGTAACGGACCAATGCGAGGAAGTTCCAACTGGACCTGCCCGCGGCCCGGCGCGTGTTCGGATAGTCGATCCACGCCGTACGGAATCCCACCCATGCGTACAGTCCCTTGGAGAACCGGTTGCGTTCGGTCAGCGACGTCAGCGCGTCGACGACCCGGCGACGCATCATACGGAAATCACGCGCCCCATCAGGCACCTCGACCGGTGACATGACGTTCATCAGCCGATAGAACAGGTGCGCGCACAAGGAGCGGATCGGCGGCTCGCCCGCGCGCGTGGTGCGCCGCGTCGCCACGCAGTCCAATGCCGAATCATCCGTCAGCATCGAGAACATGCGCGGCAGCAGCGACGGCGGATCCTGCAGATCCGCGTCCATCACCGCCACGACATCGCCTTGCGCGGCGTCAAGTCCGGCGAGCAGTGCACCCTCCTTGCCGAAATTACGCGACAACGACAGCCAACGGACCGCGAACGGGGGAGTGCGGTCATCATCATTATCCGCCGCCTGACGCAGTAGCGTCGCGGTGCCGTCGGTGGAACCATCGTCGACCAGCACCACCTCGACCGTCGTACCGGGATGCGCCGCCATGATTTCGTTGACGGCTTGCTCGGCGGACGACAGGAACAGCGGCAGACAAGCCTCCTCGTTATGGCAAGGCACGACGATGGACAGCGTGACCCCGCGGTCAGGATGTACGTCAACCGCGAAATCCACCGCGGCGCGGGGCCTGCGCTTCGCTGGAAAGCACATGGCGTGGCGATGCCTTGAATACCGTCGATTGACCATGATCACGCCTTCCTTCCCATCGTCGGCCGCCGCCTCGCGACCCGTCGTATGGCCTTGCTGTTGATACGATTCCAGTGTGCGTTCGCCCCACGCGGAACATGCCTGTAGTATCCCTGACTCAGAGGTTCGCCACCCTGATTGTCATTTCAGGGTATGGCGGGGGACGTGGAGGATTCCAAGCAAATGCCGATATCCAGGAAAACTTCCGTCAATGGATGACATCACTATCGGTAGTTGGTCATTTCAAATTCCGGCCCCATGTCTTCGGTTTGGGTAAGGCCGGTCTCGTGGAATCCGATATGCCTGTAGAAGCCTTGCGCGTTGTCGTTGAACCCGGCGACCCAGAGCACGAGCCGGTCATTGCCGATGGCATGTTTGCCGGCTTCGACCAGCTTGCGTCCGACACCCTGCCGATGCCGGTCGGCCAGCACGTACAGCGAAGCCAGTTCCGCCGTCTCGGGACGATCGATTGGTGGGCGAGGCGTACGCAGTAGTTCCGTGAACCCGATCACATGATCGTCATCGAGCGCCACCAGCACGACCTGATCGGGGTCCTTGGCGTGGGCTTCGGTGAGTTTCAATGCGAGCTGCGGGGTGATGGCATCCACGATCTCCTGCGGGATATGCCCCTGATTGAGCTCCCGCCACGTTTGCGACTGCACCTGCGCCTTCTCCTCGAACCACCGCGGTTCGATTGGAACGATACGAATCGTCATGCCTGTCCTTTCCCTCCGAATATCTTCATGTGTTCGATTTTGATTTTGATGGTCTCTTCCCGACATTGTGACGAATTAACACGGATTAGGAGGCCTCCGCAAAAGGTGGGCTGAGGACTTCTTTCGGTCATCCGCAGCGGGCCCCATTCCAGCTGAGGCCTTCCGCTGATTCATGACCGTCCTCCTTTTGCAGTCATCGGATAATGGTGATACCGACTCAGTCAATCCATTAGCAGCTACAAACGCAACATCATGTCAAGCAATCGCATGACAGCGATGCCGTTTCATACCGGAGGACCAATGGCCGCCGGCGGTACAGTGGATGTCATGGGACTTGGGAACGAGCCGGGCGCGACGGGCGTGGTCCGTATCGGCGTGTTGGATAATGATCCGTTCGCGTTGGATGCGATGTGCGCGATGATCGCGGCCATGTCCCGGGATTTCCGCATCGTGTGGGGCACGGGGTCGCCGGCGGCGGCGATCGAGCACTGCCACAACGCGCATACGCGGCCGGACGTGCTCGTGCTGGACATGGCGTTGGGCGGCATCACGGGCGCGGACGTGTGCCGGCGCATCCGTCGCAGAACGAACAAGGTGGGCGTCATCTGCGTCACCTCGTATTCAACGGACGTCTACCGGGATGAAGCGATCAAAGCGGGCGCGCAGGGACTGCTCGCCAAGGAACGGCTCGGGGCCGACATCGCCGACGCGGTGCGGCGGGCGGCCATCGGGAAACCGACCGTGAAGCAGGCCGCCTTGGGCTTCCATGACACGGCATCGGCACATGAGCTGCTGTCCGGTACGGTGCCGGCGAGGATGTCCGAGGACATGAAGGACTCGTTGTCCTCACGCGAGAAGGACATCCTGCGCCTGTACGCGAAGCGCCTCACCACTGACGAGATCGCGCAACGGTTGGGTATCGCCAAGGGCAGTGTGTTCACGTACGTGCACCGGGCGTCCGACAAACTCGGCGTGACCAGCCGCAGGGAGGTGCTGGAGGCATGCGCCCGATACGATCTGCTGTAAACCGGCTTATCAGGCAACTTGGCCCGGGCAACGACCATCCGGTCATCATGGCGGCATGCGTGCTGCTAGCTGCGGCTCTCATCGCGGAATACCTGACCAAGGTTACGACGGATGTCTCCGCAACGGTGAGCGTACGGCATCTTGCATTGGCTCTGGTGACGTTCGTCGGTCTGATCGGTGGCATGTTCCGTCCGCGATGGTTTCTGTGGGCGGCGCTTGTGGCCGGTGAGATATTACTGATGAGGACGCTCATGATCACTCCGCTAGTGATCAGTATTGTCTGTACGGGATTCCTTGCCTACCTCAATACATGGTCTGGCACAATCGCCACCGGACTGTTGCTCATGTTATTGTTCGCTCCCGCACCGCCCAGTAGCAACCGTCTGTTGGTGGCTACGTTGATGCATGTCGCGCTCTATTGTTTCCCGCTATTGACCGGCCTGTTGCTGCATATGATGCGTCAACGTGATCATGACTCGTATCTGCTGCGTCGCCAGCAGGAACACGAGGATACGGCCCGCGACCTGCATGACACCATCAGTAACGATCTCGCCTATCTCATCCTGCGCATCGATCATGCTGAGGCCAGCGGCATGCCCGCTGTCGAGCATGAATACCGGCAGCAGCTCCGGGAACTACGCGACGCGGCCAATCGTGCCATGACCCACACGCACGCGGTCATCGACTCACTGGAGACGTGGCCGGAGCGACAGTCACAATCACAACCGTCGGAATCGCGCAGCACGACAGCTCTTCCGCTGGTACCGGCCGCAGATCACGTCGCCATGCAGCAAGGAGAGCTGCAATCTCTGATCGACGACGAGGAGGCGAAACTCGAATCGCTCGGCTTCACCGGTGACAACCTGCTCGGCGAACTCCGCCATCCGCTTTCACCTGACATGATGCGACTGCTCACGGGATTGCTGGCCGAACTCTACGCGAACACCGCCAAGCACGCCGACCCGGCCGAATGGTACGCGGTCTCCATCAGTTTCGATATGAACGACGATGTCCGCGTCTCCGTCAGCGACACCGTCGCTGAGCATGACGGGAAACTTGGGCTGCGCAGCGGCCTCGACCGCTACCGCACCATCATCGAAACGGCCGGTGGAAGCTTCGCCATCCAGATGGAACAGCGGCACTGGCAATTGGACATCCGTATCCCGAGCAAGCTATGAAAACCATCGGCGGGTTCAGCGGCTTGGGTTACAGGAGCGCGATTACCGGAGCGATAGCCGTCAAACCAACGGCCATGCCAAAACCTACGGCAAGGAAGAAGTAGGATCTAGCGCCGCCTTTCAAAGCTACAAGCAGAGCCATGGCCAGCAGCAACACTCCAACGGCCCGGCAGAGCAGGCTCAGAATGTCGCCCGGAATCGCAAATGCGAGAGCCTGCAATGCTATGGATGCGCACAGCAGTATCACGACCAATCGTCTGGTGCCGCCATTTTGCACCGAAGTGTTATGAGTGAACCTGCCCATTGCAATCACTCCCTTCCTCGGGACTCAGTTTCATCACTATATCCATTCAATCCAAGAACGGCCGACGGCACAACATCACGTCAAGCAATCGCATGACATCACTCCCGATTGCGGGGCGGTCCGGCCGGGCGCCATTCATGCAGCGGGATGCCGGATGCGTCCGGGATATTCCTGTGCTGTCATAAAAGCCAATGACGGCACATGACAGGAGTCGGGCGAGGCCGTCTCACCGTTCGGACACGACTCCGACCCGGGAAACGATCCGCGTTGCGGATGGTCGGCGTCACTCTACCCATGCAGCCATCCGATGATGCGCGGCACGCAACGCTCGGCGAAACGGTCCACGTCATCGGCCGTGATATACGCATGCGCGGTCAGACGCAGGTAGAGTCCGCCGCCGAACTCGGTGACCGAGACCTCGGCACCCAGCTCGGTGAGGATACGTGAACGGAATTCGGCGCACAACGCGGCGAGTTCCGTGGTCGCGTACCCATGACCGAAGAGAGGCAGACGCACCAGACGCATGGCGGGGGAGGGGAGTCGGACCGGAGACGAACAGTCCTCTCTGGAGATCTCGCTCGCCGATTGCGCCACATGCCGTTCGGCGTAGTCGGCGAGCGCCGTCATGTACGAACGCACCGCATCCCATCCCCATAGCCGGTCGATCTCATGCCAGGCGTCGGGTGCGGCGATCGGACCGCACAGGTCCTGCGTGCCCTGCTCGTCGAAGCGTTCCGGGAACGGACGGCCGTATCCCCACGAATCGATGAGCGGCCACAGGTCCTGTCCGTCCCGGCCTCCGGCGGGCGGCAGGACCAGCAGGGCGGTGCCGCGCGGCGCGCATGGGAACTTGTGGAAATTACCGATCCACCAATCCGATTCGAGTCCGCCGATCGGGTCGGCGAGTTGGCCCGGGGCGTGCGCGCCGTCGATGAGGATGCGGATGCCGCGCCTGTGCGCCTCGGCCGCGATGCGGTGCGCGGGGAACAGCATCGCCGTGGCGGAGGTGATCTGGTCGAGCACGATGAACGAGGTGCGGTCCGTCATCGCGGCGGTCACGACGTCGACGACCGTATCCCCGTCCGCGTCGATCGGCACGTGGATGGTTCTCAGGGTCGCGCCGTCGCGACGTGCCATGCGGGCGGCGATCGCCGCGGGCGGACGCGACAATGGGGCGCCCGGTCCACGCCCCTATCATCCCGGGTATTATTCCGCGTTCATCCTCGACCCGGACGGCAACGACATCGAAGCCGTCACCGGTCAGACCGACTGATCCGGCCGGATCGGCGCAGACCGTCGGTGAAGTCCAGAGCCCAACGCTCCGCCTCATCAAGCTTCCGGAACGAACGATGGTGGACCATGGCGCCTCCGACGATCAACGCCCCGATAGAGGTCTCCTTCTCCGCAGGGAGCATGCCCTCCGGCACGGTGACGGCGACATCGTAATCCAGATGGGGCGTCAATCGGGTGATACGGACGCGCACGCCCTCCGGAACGCCCTGCGCGCGCGAATCATGGTCGAAGGTCGAATCGATGGTGATGAACTCCATATGACATCTCTTTCCTGTTGAATGATCCTGCCGAACAACGAACGATCGACTCCGGCGGCCGTCCTTCCCCCGGCGTCGGAGCACGGCATCGCCATCGCGCATGTGCCATGCGATGGGAAACCGAAAGGACATATCGCATGATGCGGATTCGGCCGGTGAATGCAATCCAATCAATTGTGCCGGTATCCGTGGTTCGGATGATTCCTGATGCTTCAAGCGGCTGCCGTAGCCGCGGCCTACGATCCAGCAATCGTACACTCCCGAGACCACGGAAGTCAACCACCGTCCACGCCGGACCCGGTGCGGCCAAGGAATCGGCGTCCGACACGGCGCGTCCGACACGGCGCGACAATGGAGACATGCTCGACCACTTGACGCTTAAGGTACGCGACATCGACCGCAGCATCGCCTTTTACATGCGGGCGCTCGCCCCGCTCGACTACATCGTCAAAGCTCATCACGAGCCCACGCTCGGATTCGGCGTCGACGACGGTACTCCGCACTCCGATTTCTACCTGTCGCCCGCCGACGAACCAGATACGGCGCGGCAGCCGCGTCCAGTCACCCATATCGCGTTTCTCGCGCAGGACAAAGCCGCCGTGTGCGCCTTCTACACGAGTGCACTCGCCGCCGGAGGCCGTGACAACGGGGCGCCCGGGCCGCGCCCCTATCATCCCGGATACTATTCCGCGTTCGTGCTCGACCCGGACGGCAACAACATCGAAGCCGTCACCGACTGGTCCGGCTGGTACGGGCGCCTGAACCCACAGGAACATGAGAATCCGGAAGACAGAGGCCTGGATTCGAAAAGCACACCCATCTCCGACACGGTGAAGGTCACGGAACCCGATTGCGGTGGCGACGGCCCTGTCACGGCCCACAGTCAATCCGAGCGGAAGATCAGGCTGTTCCGTTCCTTGTTCCGTGGGCGCGATGACGTGTACGCGCATGGATTCATATCCAAGAAGACCGGCAAAACCGGATATGCGCCGGCGGCATGGAACGAATGGACCACCTTGGCGGACGGCAAACGTGTTCCCACGTCGCCGGGTCAGAGACGATACAAACCCTTGACCGACCGGGTGCTGCTCGACCATTTCACCAAACGGGACGACCGACTCGTTAATGTCGTCGGGCTCTACCCTCTGTCCCAAGAATCGAAGGTCTGGTTCCTCGCCATCGATTTCGATGACGACGGCTGGCAGGATGAAATCAGGGCGGTCCGAGACGTTTGCGAACGGCACGGCATAATACCGTCAATAGAACGTTCACGGTCCGGGAACGGTGGACATTTGTGGTTGTTTCTCGCCGAGCAGATGGATGCGGCGCAAGTACGTCGCATGGGAGATGCTTTGCTGAACGAAGCGTCCGATCTGACCCACATCGAGTTTCGATCCTACGACCGCATGTTCCCCAATCAGGATGTTCTGCCTGCAGGAGGATTCGGCAACCTAATCGCGCTCCCACTGCAGCGCATGGCGCGAGACAACGGCAACAGCATATTCGTCGACAAACGATTTGTGCCATACCAGGATCAGTGGGCATATCTCTCCTCAATCAAACGCATCACGCCAGAACGGGTACACGCCATCGCTGCCCTAACGAAAGCAGTGAGCGGTACACCGGGGAGTCCCTCCGTTTCCAAGGATTCTCCATCCCAGTCCTCTGACATGCCGGCGAAGAATGATTGTCGGCCGTCGAAAACCGGGGTGCATTCCCTGTCCGCAACGGATATGCCGCGAACCGTCACCGTCATCGAACGGGGTATGCTCTCCGTTCCCAAAGACGGCATGACTGCAGCCGCGCTTAATGCTATACGCCGCCTTGCCGCGTTCTCCAACCCTGACTTCTACCGGGCCCAAGCCATGCGACAGCCCATCTACAACAAACCGCGTATCATCTATCGTGGCGAGGAGACCGACAAAGCCATTCTTCTGCCAAGAGGGTGCAAGGAATCCCTGGACTCGCTGTTGGACCGCATCGGAACCACCGCGGATTATCGCAACGAGCGCAACCCGGGCAAGCGGATTCAAGTGGAATTCGCGGGAACGCTTTACGAACGTCAAAACGCCGCGGCGCAGAACCTGCTGGCACATGATGACGGCATTCTCATCGCTCCGACGGGGTTCGGCAAAACCGTGATCGCGGCGTACCTCATCGCCGAGCGAAAAACTAATACGCTGATTGTCCTGAGATCCTCCGCACTGCTCGAACAATGGAGGGGAACGGCTCGGACAGTTCCTCGACATCACTGCTACATTGCCTCCCCTATTGACCGCAACCGGACGAGTCAGCCGGAGGAAACGACACGTAATCGGGCAGATAGGAGCCGGACGCAACGAACCAAGCGGCATCATCGACATCGCATTGGCGCAATCACTGTTTGACAAAGATGACGTCCCCGGAGACAAGCATGTCAAGGACCTTATCGGACATTACGGCATGATTATCTTCGACGAATGCCATCATGTCGCCTCCGTCGACACCGAAGCGATCGCCCGCGCATCCGACGCCAAATACGTCTACGGTTTCACCGGGACCCTAAAACGGGACGACGGCATGCATCCCATCGTCACCATGCGATGCGGCCCAGTCCGCGACACCGTCGACGTCAACGAACACATGGAGACGCAGCGATTCTCCAGACGATACATACCGCGATTCACCTCAGTCAACCTTGACCTCATCGAGCCATACACCTATCACGATTATCTTCAAGCCGCGTGTGAAGACAAGAGCCGCAACGACATGATTGTCGATGACACCATGACGGTCATCAACGGGAATGGAACTCCGCTGTTACTCACCAAACGCATCGAACACGCGAAAACACTCGCCAATGCCCTCCGGGAACGGGGTTGCGACCACGTGATTCTCCTCTACGGTGCCGAAGCGAAGAAGACCCGATTCAGTAAACTCGAACAACTCAAGCATATTCCCGTGGAGGAACGCCTCGCCATCGTGGCGATAGGAAGCTACATCGGCGAAGGATTCGACTGCAAACGGCTCGATACGCTCATGCTCGCAGCGCCGGTATCCGTCGAAACGGCGGTTATCCAGTACCTCGGACGATTGCACCGAGACAACGACGGGAAACGGGAGGTGCGTGTCTACGATTACATCGACGTCACCATTCCCATGGCCTCCAGCATGTACCGCAAACGCCTGAAGACATACGCGGCGCAGGGTTACACGCCGATGATGCCGGTCGGCAACGCCGATCCGATACGACAGGCCAAGATGAAAGTCCTGCTGGCACGCGAAAGCGCTGTCGCCGAAGATGTTGCACCGATTGAACACCGTGAAGAAGATGAGCCCATTCCTCTAATCAATGCGGATGAATTCCATACAGTGTTCCGTAACGACATCATGCGATGCCGACGGCGGATAATCATATGCGCCGGATACCTTACACGTCATGCCATCGATCAATTGAGCGACGTGATTCTCGAAACAGCCGGCAGGGGAGTGACGATCGCCGTCAACGTACGTGTCTCACCCAACGCGACAGAAGCGTCACGCACACGGACGGCGCACAACATGGATAGGCTTCGCGCATTGGGGTGCACGGTGCAAGCCATGGAAGCTTGCAACGAGTTCGCCGTATTCGACGATGAACTCATCTGGTTCGGCAGCATTGATTTATTGGGAACGTCCAGACCTGACGACTGCTCGCTAAGATTCACCGATGTGAAAATCGCGGGGATGCTCATCGCGAGCACCGGCAGGAACGAAGGAAATAATCGGACGCAGGGAGGCGATCCAGACATAATCCATCAACCATGAACATGGATGGTCAATGAAACGGGTTCGAGTTCAGTATCAGGAATCGAATCCACGGATGCGTGCATTCCGTCCGGCACGGCGCGACAATGGGAGACATGAGCACAGACAATGCACGCACAGCACTGGTCATCACCTCCAACCCCGAACACGACAGCCTCACCAACGCCGTCGGCAAGGCGTTCGCCGGCGGATTCCGCGAACAAGGAGGCGCAGCCGACGTCCTCGACCTGTACGAGGCCGGCTTCGATCCCGTCTATACATCCGCCGACCGCGCCCACTACTTGGGACTCGGACCGCTGCCGAAGGACGTCGCCTCCATCCAGGACCGGCTCGCCGCCGCCGACGTCATCGTCCTCACGTTCCCCGTCTACTGGTACACGATGCCCGCCATGGTCAAGGGCCTGTTCGACCGCGTCATCTGCCGCGGCTTCGCCTACCACGCCGATGGCACGCCCGGCGCGCTCGCCGGCAAGACGGTGCGCGTGATCTTGCTGACCGGCGGCACCGAGGCCTGGTATGAGTCCGATGGCATCGGTGAGGCGCTCGACAACCAGATCCGCCGGCAGACGTTCATGAAGTACTGCGGCGTGGAGGACGTTGAGCTCGTCTACGTCGACGGCTTGTCCATGGGCGATGACGACCCGGCCAAGCGCGAGGCCGCCGCCCGCCATCTCGACCGCATCAGGGAACTGGGCGCCTCGCTCGCCTGAGCCAAGGATTCCGAATCGCATGATGCCATGGCGGACAGCCCGTTCCGTCATGGCATCGTCCTTATCAGGGGTGCTTTTCGTCCCCTGCGGACTTCCAACTCGTCTATGAGGGGTGCCCGGTCCGGAAAAGCGGAGATGAGAACGGCGTTATCTCGGTATTCAGAGGCGTCGATACCCGTGATCGTCGATACGCTGGTACCCCTCATACCGTGGTTGGATGTCGGAGACCGGTGGAATGTACCCCTGATAGCGCGGATAATCCATCCACCGTGGCTGTGAAGACAGTCCGGCATCCTTCTGACGTACGGGACGACAGACGCAGGTGCGCGCCCATCGCGTCGCAGGCCGCATCGGCGATGGAAAGCCCCAACCCCACTCCGGAGACGGTGCTGATGCGGGAGTTCACGCCACGGTGGAACGGCTGGACGAGTTCGTCCAGGTCGTCGGGCAGCTGTTCGTCGGTGGTGTTTCCGACCGTCAGGCGTATGCGATCGTCCCCGTGCATGGGGGAGTCGTCGTCCCGTGCGATCGTCACCGTGATCGATCCTCCGTCAGCCGTGTTGTGCACGACGGCGTTGCGGATGAGGTTGCCGACGGCAAGCCGCAGCAGCGCCGGATTCGCTTTGACGACGACCGGGGGAAGGCCGGTGGCTTCCGGTACCGGCCCGACGGTTGCGTCGTCATTCGCCGTGACGGCGTCGTCCACGTCGAACGCGACCACGATGTTCCGTGCGTCGGTTTCCCCATCGACGTCCGCCAGTGCGTCCCTCACGCAGGCGGCGAGATCCGTCGACCCCATGCCGGTGCGATTCGCCGCGTCTCCCGCACCGTCGCCGAGCTTGCCGTAGGCGCCGCTTTGGATGCGTGAGAGGGTCAGGAGCGCGCCGACCAGTTCGGCGCCGCGCCGGTTGGCGGCGAGGGCCCGGCGTACGGACGGCTCCACGTCCGCGGGGAAGCGTCCCTGTGCGAGCGGCGCGTCGAGGTTCGTCTCGACGGCGGCGATGGGCGTGCGCAGTTCGTGCGACGCGTTGGACACGAACCGTCGTTCCGCCTCGGAGGCGGCTTGGATGCGGTCGAGCATGCCGTTGATGGAGTCGCCGAGTCTGGTGACTTCGTCGTCGCGCCTGTCCCGTTTCGACGGCTTCCGCCGTCTGTTCCACCAGCGGCGGCGTTTCACCGTCCGGCCTCCCGTCACGTCGATGCGCGTGCCGAGGTCGGACGGGTCGAGCGCGGCGGTCTGGTCGCTGATGGATTGCAGGCGTTTGGACATGCGCGAGGTGACGGTCCAGATGACGAGGATGCTGGTCGCTCCGAAGAACACGAAGATGATGGCGGCGCTGATGCGCAGCCCGTTGGCGACGGTGTCCTGGTTCCATACGGAGATGCCGTATGGCGTGGTGATGGTGAACGATCCGTCGCCGCCCCAGTCGACGCGGTAGGATTTCCCGTCGGTCCGGCCGCTGACGCTGCCGCTTCCCTCATGCCTGCCGTTGCCGCCGCTCATGCTGCCGAGAAGATCCGGCGTGTTCGCGCCCGCATGTGCTTCGAGCCAGGTTCCGGGATCGGGGTCCACGCTCCATCCCTGTGAGGACATGTAGTCGCCGTCGGATGATGACGGTCCGTTCACGTCCGGCTCCTTCCCATCCTGTCCGTTCTCGTAGGTGATGGTCATCGCGTAGGAGAACATGCCGTTGACGACGAGCGTCTGCACGAGGGTGGCGGAGCCGAGCGCGATGAGGAACACGAGGCTGATGGCGAGCGTGAGCTTCGCGCGGAACGTTCTGGGACGGATTTTGTCGGACGTCCGTGCGAACCATGCGATGACGCGCCGCCACGCGCGGCGTGGGGGACGGTCCGCCACGCGTGCCGTGACGTCGTCCGTGTCGTTCCCGTCGGTCATGCGAGTCGGTATCCTTCCCCTCGGGTGGAGATGATCAGGTCGCGCCCGCCGAGTTTGCGCCGCAGCGAGTACATGGTGGTCTTGATCGCGTCGGAGGGGTCGCCCAGGCCGTCGCCGTCCCACATGCTCCGGTAGAGTTCGTCGACGCCGACGTAGCCGCCGTCGGCGCGCATGAGCTCCAGCAGCACGCCGTACTCCTTGGGGGTGAGTTTGACGAGCGTGCGCCCGTGGTCGCGGAATACGAGCCGGCGCGTCGAGTCGAGGGTGAGGTCGCCGCGCGTCAGTACCGCCTGGGTGGCGGCGCCCTTGCCGGCGCGGCGCTGCAGGGCGCGAATGCGGGCGAGCAGCTCAGGGTAGGCGAACGGTTTGGTCAGGTAGTCGTCGGCGCCGAGGTCGAGTCCGCTGACCCGGTCGCTCACCTCGGCGGCCGCGGTGAGCATGATGACGGCGACGGGGATCCTGTTCGCGGCGATCGTGGCCATGACCGCGTCGCCGGAGAGGACCGGCAGGTCGCGGTCGAGCAGGACGATGTCGACGTCCGTGTCGGCGAGCGCCTGGAGCGCCTCGACGCCGGTCGAGGCCACGTCGGTCGTATACCCCTCGTACCTGAGGGCGTCGTCCAATGCGGCGGCCAGCTCACGGTCGTCCTCGACGATCAGGATGCGCATGTCATGCCTCTTTCCCGTGTCCTCTCCCCGTTCCGATGATACCTGCCTATCCTCCGACCGGTCCGGTAATGCGAAGGTAACGGATTCCGCCACCGTCACGCCACCGTCCCGGAGATGTCATGGATTCAGGATGTTCCCGCCGTCCGTGACCGACGGCGAGCACGTACGGGAGGGAGCTTGTGATGGAAGCGAATCGTATGATTGCGGGCGTGGCCGCATGCCTGATGGTGCCGGGACTGCCGGGCGGCTGTTCGGCGCCGTTCACGCATGATGCCCGATCGTCGGCCGGTTCCACGTCGGATGGCGCCATGCAGGCGGGTGCGGACGAGACCAGGGAGACATACCCCGCGTCCACACTCACCAAACAGTTCACCGCATGCCTCGTCGCCAAAGGCTTCGACGCACGCATCACAGGGGAGCGCAACAACCAGGTGGCCCTGCTGGAGATCGATGCGGCCGGCAACCCGGTGCAGCCGAAGGTCACCGCCGGGGATGACGGCGTGACCAACCGGGATTGGACCGGAGACCCGAACCTGTATCCGAACATCACGTCGTCCGGCGTCAATTCGAACACCGTCACCGGGGATGATTTCCCGTACATCATCGCGCAGAACTCCGGACAGTTGGCCGGTTCACCATACGCCTCCAAACAAGCCGACTATGCGGCATGCGAAGCCCGGTATTCGTCCTTCTCGCAAGGCGTGACGACATACACGGCCGACGACGTCGACGCGAGCGCCGAGGACAAGGCCGCCGTGCTGGAATTCGCGCGAGACGCCCGCGACAAAGGCTTTGACTGGGTCGCCGACCCCGTCGGCGACGAACCCCTGCACATCGTCATCCCCAACACCGTGCCGGAATCCGACGTGCGCCGCTTCTTCGAGGAATGCCCCACCGACGACGTTCCCGTCATCTTCAGCTGGATCGGCGACTACCCATACGACATCAACGCGGTCCAGCAGTCGACGGTCCGATGACCAGGTAAGACGAAGGTAATGCGGAATCCCACCGACACGTGACGGGCCGCACGGTTGGATGGAAACATACGAAACCCGGCAATCGACAAGGAGCCGATCATGACCACCACATCCCGATTCGGCAACGGACGCCGAACCCTGGCCTCCGTCGCATCCGCCCTGTGCATCATGGCGCTCGCCGCCTGCTCCGCACCGTTCACCCGGAACGGCGCGGAGCAGGCGGCGGACGGGAGCACGGCCGGCGGCGCCTCGATGGCGCGCGTCGACGAGACGGCGCGCAAGTTCGCCGCATGCCTGACGTCCAAAGGCATCGAAGCGCAGACGACCATCGCACCCGGAGTCAAACCGAACGACACATCCGCCATCAGGAACGCGGTCGAAGTGCGCATGATCGACAAGACCGGCCAGCCGATCGCCGCCGACGATTCGGGCATGACCGTCACCGCCGACGACGACACCCAAAAGATGTATGCGAACATCATGTATACGTCGATCGACTACGGCAAGGTCTGGGTCATGTTCAAGGACTCCACCGCGCTCACCGGCTCGCCCTACGAGTCGAAACGACAGGCCTGGGCGGACTGCGAAACCGCCAACCCGTCCTTCGCGCAGCCCGCGCAAACCACCGACCCGGGCGACGTCTTCTCCGAAGAGGACAAGCAGGCCGCGCTGCGATACGCGAAGGACGCGCGCGCCAAAGGATTCGACTGGGTGGCCGATCCGCTCGGCGACGAGCCCACGACGATCATCATCCCCGCGACGGTCAGCGAAGCGGACTTCCGCCGCCTCCTCAAGGAATGTCCGACCGGCGACCTGCCCGTCACCTTCGGATTCGAAGGAACGCCGGAGGAATACGGCTACGACTACACGAAGGTGATGGACGAGGCATACGGCGTCAACTAGACGACCTGCCGCACGGATCACGACCCGGGCGGATGAATCGGACGAAGGAGGAAGCGACATGGCACGCAGACAGACGCGATCGGGCGACACGGCCCGCAGGATCATCACGACGATCGTCGCAATCGCCGTCATCACCGCATCGGCGGCCGCATGCATGATCGCAAAACCATGGACGCTCATCGGCGACGAGGCCGCGACTGGACAATCGGCGTCGACGAAACAGGTGGACGTCACCACACTGCGCACCCAACCGGTCGTCAAAGGCGTGCTCAACGCCGAGACAAGGCTCGGCGGCGCACTCCAATACGACGACGCCTCCGACTTCCAACCCGCCACCGGCGTCATCACCCAACTGCCCACGCCCGGAACGGAAATCAACACGGGCCAGCAGGTGTACGAGATGGATGGCATGCCCGTGCTGCTCTTCCACGGTGCACGGCCGTTCTGGCGCACCTTGCAGACGGACGTGCCCGACGGACCGGACGTGACCCAACTGGAGGAGAACCTCCAGGAGCTCGGATACTTCCACGCCGCACCCGACAACCATTTCGACTGGCGTACCCGCGAGGCCGTACGCCAATGGCAGGCCAAGTCGCTGGGATTGAAGGGCGACCAGATCACCGGCGCATTCGATCCCGGCGCGGTGGCACTCGTCCCCACAGCACCGATCCGCATCAAAACCGTCACCGCCAAACTGGGAGAGAGGGACGTCAGTCCCGGCAGCTACACCGGCACCGCCCTGCACGTCGAGGCCACGCTGACCGCCACGCAAGCGGCCACGTTCAAAGCCGGCGACAAGGTGCAGGTCATCATGCCGAACAACACGACCATCGACACCACGCTCGCCGCCGTCGACCAAGGAGGACAGTCCACCGGCAAGGACGGACAGGTCACCTCGCCCTCGGCACGCGTCGATTTCCCCGACCAAACGCAGGTGGCGAGCTTCGGCGCCACCTCCATACAACTCGTCATCCCGAACAACACGGACGAAACCGCCGCCGCCGAATCGCTCATCGTGCCGGTGACCGCGATCATCGCCTCCGCCGGCAACACCTATGCGGTCGAAGTGGTCCGCGGCGACCAACTCAAACGCATCCCCGTCGAAATCGGACTCGTCGCGAACGCCCAAGTGCAATTGACGAAAGCCGACGGACTCAAGGAAGGCGACAAGGTGGTGGTGTCATGACGGACACGGAACAGACGGACCCCACCATGCCGGAACCGGCGACGCAACCGGCACGGACACCCCTCCTGGCATTGGACCACGCGACGAAAAGCTACCCGGGACGCGACGGCGGTCCGTTGGAGATCCTGCACGAGACCTCACTCACCATCGACCGCGGCGAACGCATCGCAATCGTCGGCCCATCCGGTTCCGGCAAATCGACGCTCCTCTCCCTGCTCGGCACACTCGACATGCCCTCCACCGGCGCACTGCGCTACGACGGCGAAGACGTGGGCGCGATGGGCGAACGCCGACGCAGCATGCTGCGGGCCGCACGCATCGGCTTCGTCTTCCAACAGTTCCATCTCATCGCAACCGTATCCGCATTGGAGAACGTGATGACGGGACTCCAATACACGGCGACGCCCCGGCATTCCCGCAACAACCTCGCCACAGAGGCGCTGGAACGCGTAGGACTCGAGGAACGGCTGCACCACAGGCCGACGCAGCTCTCCGGAGGCGAACAACAGCGCGTGGCCATCGCCCGGGCACTCGCCAAGAATCCGGACATCATCTTCGCCGATGAGCCGACCGGCGCGCTCGACACCGCAACCGGCCACGCAATCATCGACCTGCTGCTCGATGCGGCGGACGACGGCGCAAGCCTCGTGATCGTCACGCACGACCCGGCCATCGCGGCAAGGTTCCCGCGGCGACTGCACATCCAGGACGGCGTCGTGACGGAACTGACGGCGGCCATGGACACGATGGAACCGGCCGAAGGGAGGGAACGGCCATGAGCAAAGGCAACACAATGAACCCGGACGGATCCCGCGTCGAGACGCGGCACGGAGCCAAGGCCGGAACGAGCGCCCGCAGGTCGATGGGCACACGCATCGCCGACCTCCTGCACACAGCGTGGGTCGGAGCCACCGGCCGCAGATCACGTACGGTGCTCGCGGCGCTGGGCATCGCGCTCGGCGTCGCCGCGTATGTGGCGCTATCGGGCATCGCGGCATCGAACCAGGCGGCACTGCTCACACGACTCGACACGCTCGGCGCCAACCTCCAGGTGGTCGCTCCCGGCCAGGACGCCTCCCGACAGCCGATACCGCTGCCGGAATACGCACCGAAGACCCTCGCACGGCAACCACAGGTCGAACGGGTCGGCGTCTTCGGCACCGCACCGGAGCACGTGAAGATCTTCAAGAACGAGTTCGTGCCCGGCGCCAACGGCAACGCATTGGCGCTGTCGGTCATGAGACCGGGCGCGCTCGCCGCCGTCGGAGCCTCCTTCGCTCAGGGGCATGGCATCGACGCGGCCAACGAGGGCCTTCCTGTCACGGTCCTCGGATCCGAGGCCGCCTATCGGCTCGGCGTGATCGGCGTCGGCGATCGCATCCTCATCGACGACGCATGGTACGGCGTCATCGGCATCCTCGATCCGTTACCGAAGGCGCAGGGCTTCGACTCGTCCGCGATCATCGGCTTGAGGTATGCGAAGACGCATTATCCCGACCAGGCGGCGAGCATCGGACGGATCAGCGCCATCTACGTGCGCACGAAGCCCGGCGACGCGGAATCGCTGCGGCGTCTGCTCGCCCATGCGGCGAACCTCACCGGATCGGGAGTGTCGGTCAACGCATCCGCCGACCTGTCCGAGGCGCGCAATACCACCGACGACTCGCTGACCATGCTGGGGCTCATGATTGGCGTGATCGCATTGGCCGTGGGAGGCATGAGCATCGCCAACATGATGATCGTCACCGTGATGGAACGTCGCGGAGAAATAGGCCTGCGGCGCGCGCTCGGCGCCACGCCCGGAGCCATCCGCATGCAGTTCGTCACCGAGGCGGCCATGCTCTCCGCATTCGGAGGATTCGCCGGCGTCATGATCGGGGCCGGGGCGGCCGCGGGCGTCGCCATGTGGGCCCGTCAGCCGTTCGCGCTGGATTGGGAGTCGCTGCCGCTGGCCTGGTGCGCGGCCGTGCTCGTCGGCGTCCTCGCCGGCATCCACCCGGCCTCACGCGCCGCACGGCTCACGCCCACGGAGGCGCTGCGCGGCGAATGAGCGCGGACGTCGCATGGCCGACGACACGGGATCCCGGATGTGCGCGGGACGTCATCGGCGTGCGGCGTGGCGCATGTGGGAATGGCGTGACATGTGCCCGGAACGTGGGACGACGCGGACGGTTCCGCGCGGACGTGGCCTATGGTGGCGCATGGTCAGACTTCAAGAACCAAGGGGAGGACCATGTCGGTACTGGACGAATTGGTGGCGGGCGCACTGGAGGAACAGCAGGCCCGCGAGCAGGTCACGTCGTTGGAGGAGATCAGGAAGGCCGCGCTGGCGGCACCGGCCCCGATCGACGCGGTCCGATGGCTCAAGCGCGCCGACGGCATCCCCGTGATCGCCGAGATCAAGCGCGCCTCCCCGTCCAAAGGCCATCTGAGCGACATCCCGGATCCGGCCGCGCTGGCCCGCGAATACGAGAAGGGCGGTGCGAGTGCGATTTCCGTGCTCACCGAAGGCCGTCGGTTCCTCGGATCCCTCGACGACCTCGACAAGGTCCGCGCCGCCGTGCACATCCCGGTGCTGCGCAAGGACTTCATCGTCACCGACTACCAGATCTTCGAGGCGCGCGCCCACGGCGCCGACCTGGTGCTGCTCATCGTCGCCGCGCTGGACGACGCGAAGCTGAAGCACCTGCTCGACCTCGCGCATGAGCTGAGGATGACGGTGCTCGTCGAGACTCATACGCGTGAGGAGATCGAGCGTGCGATCGCCGTCGGCGCGAAGGTCATCGGCATCAACGCCCGCAACCTGAAGAACCTGAAGGTGGACGTCAACAAGTACGACGAGCTCGCGGCGAACCTGCCGGACGACGTCGTCAAGGTGGCGGAATCCGGCGTCTTCGGCGCGGTCGAGGTCGAGGACTACGGACGTGCCGGCGCGGACGCCGTGCTGGTCGGCGAGGGCGTCGCCACCGCCGACGACCATGAACTTGCAGTGGAACGACTAGTGAAGGCAGGAGCAAGAGTGAAAGCATCCGAAACCACCCCGTTGAGCGAACACCACGGACCGTACTGGGGGCAGTTCGGCGGACGCTACGTGCCCGAGGCGCTGATCACCGCGCTTGACGAGCTCGAACGCGTCTACGACGAGGCCAAGGCCGACCCCGAGTTCCACAAGGAGTTCATGACGCTGCAGCAGCGCTACGTGGGCCGCCCGAGCCCGCTGACCGAAGCGCCGCGCTTCTCCAAACTGGTCTTCGAGAAGACCGGTCTCGATGCGAGGATCTTCCTCAAGCGCGAGGACCTCAACCACACCGGCGCCCACAAGATCAACAACGCGCTCGGCCAGGCCCTGCTCGTCAAGCGTATGGGCAAGACCCGCGTGATCGCCGAGACCGGCGCCGGCCAGCACGGCGTCGCCACCGCCACCGTGTGCGCGATGCTGGGCCTGAAGTGCCGCATCTACATGGGTCAGATCGACGCCCGCCGCCAGGCCCTCAACGTGGCCCGCATGCGCATGCTCGGCGCCGAGGTCGTCGAGGTCACGCTGGGCGACCGCATCCTCAAGGACGCCATCAACGAGGCGCTGCGCGACTGGGTCACCAACGTCAAGGACACCCACTATCTGCTCGGCACCGTCGCGGGCCCGCATCCGTTCCCGGAGATGGTGCGTGACTTCCAGAAGATCATCGGCGAGGAGGCCAAGCAGCAGCTCAAGGACTGGTATGGCATCGACCATCCGGACGCGATCTGCGCCTGCGTGGGCGGCGGTTCCAACGCCATCGGCGTGATGAACGCGTTCCTCGACGACGAACGCGTGAACCTGTACGGCTACGAGGCCGGCGGCAAGGGGCCGGAGACCGGGCACCACGCCGTCCGCTTCGCCCCCGGCACCGGCCAGCTCGGCATGTTCCAAGGCGCCAAGAGCTACCTGCTGGAGACCGATGAGGGCCAGACGCTCGACACCTACTCGATCTCCGCCGGCCTCGACTACGCGTCCGTCGGCCCCGAACACGCGTGGCTCAAGGACATCGGCCGCGTCAACTATTCGTGGGCCACCGACGAGGAGGCCATGAACGCCTTCCGCGACCTGAGCCAGACCGAGGGCATCATCCCCGCCATCGAGAGCTCGCACGCGGTCGCCGGTGCGTACAAGGCCGCCGCGGATCTCAAGGCCAAGGGCTACGACAAGGCCGTGATGATCGTCAACATCTCCGGTCGAGGCGACAAGGACATGGCCACCGCCGGCAAGTGGTTCGGATACCTGACCGACGATCAGGCCAAGGCGCTCGAAGTCACCGGCGCCCACGGCAACACCGTCGCCTGAGAGGGAAGAGGAGAAACGAATATCATGACGAACACCGAAACCACACCGACCACGCCGTCCGGACAGCCGCTTGGCATCAGCCACAAGCCCAGCCGCACCGAGGCCATGTTCGACAAGTTCAAGGCCGAGAACAAGCCCGCCTTCATCGGATACCTGCCCTACGGCTTCCCTGATCCGGACACCTCGCTCGACGCGTTCAGAACGATGGTCGAGCACGGCGTCGACGCCGTCGAAATCGGTCTGCCGTACTCCGATCCGGTGATGGACGGCCCTGTCATCCAGGCGGCGTCCTCCATCGCCCTCAACAACGGCGAGACCATCAGGCGCGTCTTCGAGGCCGTCGAGACCGTAGCCAACGCCGGCGGCGTGCCGCTGGTCATGAGCTACTGGAACCTCATCTACCATTACGGCGTCGAGCGTTTCGCCACCGACTTCGAGAACGCCGGCGGTGCGGGCCTCATCACCCCGGACCTCATCCCGGACGAGGCGGGGGAGTGGATCGAGGCCTCCGACCGCCACGGACTCGACCGCATCTTCCTGGTCTCCCCGGATTCGGCAGACGAGCGTCTCGCGACCGTCGCGAGGAACGCCCGCGGCTTCGTGTACGCGGCCGCCCGCATGGGCGTCACCGGCGAACGCGCGAGCCTCGACGCCTCCCCGGAGGTGCTCGTCGAGCGCACCCGCAGGGCCGGCGCCAGGAACGTGTGCGTCGGCATCGGCGTGTCCACCGCGGAGCAGGGCGCGAAGGTCGGCTCCTACGCGGACGGTGTGATCGTCGGCTCCGCGCTCGTCCACACGCTGCTTGCCGATGACAACCGGACCGCACGCGACAAGGCCGAAGGCCTGAAGCTGCTCGCCGCCAAGAGCGAGGAGCTCGCCGCGGGCATCCACGGAGCCCGCGCCTGACGGCGCCATCATCCCGGCCGTGTCCAGAAGAGACGGCCGGGACGGCCTTCCGCATAGGATGAAGACATGAATCTCGCATACATCCCCTCACCATCGTTCTCCAAGTTCCAGATCGGCCCCGTCACCATCCGCATGTACGCGGTCTGCATCCTCATCGGCGTCTGCTTCGCCGTCTGGATCCTCACCCGCAGATGGAGGCGCGTGGGAGGGACCTTCGACCAGGTGCTCGACACCACGCTCGTCGCCGTGCCGTGCGGACTGGTCGGCGCGCGACTGTACCACGTGCTCACCACGCCGGACATGTACTTCCCTCCGAACGGCGACCCCGCCGACATCGTCAAGGTCTGGGAGGGCGGCATGGCTATCTTCGGCGGCATCGGCGTGGGAGCGCTGGCCGCGTTCCTCTGGTGCCGCCACCGCCGTTATCCGTTCGCGCTGCTCGCCGACTGCCTGGCGCCGGGTCTGCTCGTAGCGCAGGCCATCGGACGACTCGGCAACTGGTTCAACCAGGAGTTGTACGGCTGGCCCACCACCCTTCCGTGGGGGCTTAAGCTCAACGGATCCTCGGATGCCATCGGCAGTACCGAGGTCTGCTATCAAGGTGCCGCATGCCCCACCGGCACGCTGTTCCACCCCACGTTCCTGTACGAGATGATCTGGAACCTCATCGGCGCCGCGCTCATCGTGTGGGCCGGACACAAGCTCGCCGACCGCCTCAAGGCCGGCCAGCAGTTCGCCATGTACATGATGTGGTACGGGCTGGGCCGCAGCTGGATCGAGAACGTCCGCATCAACTACTCCAGCGTGATTCTGGGCGTCCGCACCAACGTGTGGACCGCCATCCTCGTGTTCATCGGCGGTTGCATCCTGTTCGTGACGCTCCACCGCGTCGGGCAGGATACGGCGTCCCTGGCCGAACGGCTCTCCGCCGTCACTGCCGACGAACTTGAACGTCAGCATCTCGAAGAGGAACGTCGGAGGAACAACGGCTGAACGGCGCATCGCCGCGACGCCCGGACCTCCCCATAGTCCCAATTCACCATTAAGGTAGGAAACCATGAAGAAGATTGAAATCGCCCCCAGCATCCTGTCCGCCGACTTCTGCAACCTCGAACGCGACCTCAAGGCCATCGCCAACGCCGACCTCGTCCACGTCGACGTGATGGATCACCACTTCGTGCCGAACCTGACGCTCGGCGAGCCCATCGTCAAGCGCATCTGCGAAGTCACCGACCTGCCGGTCGATGTGCACCTCATGATCGAGGACCCGGACCGTTGGGCCCCGGAGTACGCCCGTCTCGGCGCCTCCTCCGTGTCCTTCCACGTGGGCGCCACCCACGCGCCGGTCCGTCTCGCCCGCCAGCTGCGCGACATGGGCTGCAAGGCCTGCTTCGCTGTGCGCCCCGCCGAACCGGTCGAGCCGATTTTCGACATCCTCGACGAGTTCGACATGATCCTCATCATGACCGTGGAGCCCGGCTTCGGCGGCCAGAAGTTCCTCGACAACCAGATGTCCAAGGTCCGCCGTCTGCGTGACGAGATCACCCGCCGCGGCCTCGACACCAAGATTCAGGTGGACGGCGGCGTGAGCCCGAAGACCGCGCACATCGTGGCCGAGGCCGGAGCCGACGTGCTCGTGGCCGGCTCCGCCGTGTACGGTGCGGACGACCGTGCGGCCGCCATCGATTCCATCCGTGAGAAGGCCGCCGCGGCATACCGCGACTGACCCGTCGCCACGGCAGACAACCATCATCGAACCAAAGAAAGCATCACCCGCAGAATCATGAAGACGTTTGAATCGCTGTTCGCCGAACTGAGCGAGAAGGCCAAGTCCCGTCCGGAAGGATCCCTGACCGTCGAGGAGCTCGACAAGGGCACCCACTTCATCGGCAAGAAGATCGTCGAGGAGGCTTCCGAGACATGGATCGCCGCCGAATACGAGGGCGCGGACCGCACCGCCGAGGAGATGAGCCAGCTGCTCTACCACGTGCAGGTCATGATGATCAAGCACGGTCTCACGCTCGAGGACGTCTACAAGCACCTGTGAGGGGATGGGTGGTGCGATGCACGGGCATGCGTCCACGCATCGCACCACCCATCATTATGCGGATCTTCGCAAACAACTAAGGGGAAAACCATGCTGAGAATCGCCGTGCCCAACAAGGGCATGCTGTCAGAGCCCGCTTGGAACATGCTGTCCGAGGCCGGGTACCGTCTGCGCACCAACTCGCGCCAGCTTGTCGTGGAGGACCCCGACAACGGCATCGAGCTGTTCTACCTGCGCCCGCTGGACATCGCCGTATACGTCGGACGCGGCACCATCGACTGCGGCATCACCGGCGAGGATCTGCTGAAGAACTCCGGCACCGAGGCCCTCGAGCATATGCCGCTCGGCTTCGGAGCCTCGACATTCCGCTTCGCCGCGCCGAACGAATCCTCCTTCAGCAAGTTGGAGGACATCGACGGCAAGCGCGTCGCCACTTCGTTCGACAAGCTGGTCCACGACTATCTGACCGACCACGGCATCAACGCCGAAACCATCCACCTGGACGGTGCGGTCGAATCCTCGGTGCAGCTCGGCGTGGCCGACCTCATCGCCGACGTGGTGTCCACCGGCACCACGCTGCGCAATGCGGGCCTGCGCATCTTCGCCGATCCGATCATGCATTCCGAGGCGTGCCTGATCCGTTCCCCGAGGCTCGATCCGAAGGACGAACGGCTCACCGTGCTGAGCCGACGTCTCGAGGGTGTGCTCACCGCGCAGCGCTATGTGCTCATGGACTATGACATCCCTGTCTCCAAGGTGGCCGCCGCCGTCGATGCGGCGCCCGGATTCGAAAGCCCCACCATCTCGCCGCTGCATGACAAGCAGTGGAACGCGGTGCGCGTCATGGTGCCGAAGGCCCAGGTCAACCAGATCATGGACAAACTGTACGAGGTGGGAGCGCGCGGCATCATCGTCACCGCGCTGCAGGCCTCCCGCATGTAGACTGAACCGAAGCATGACCACCGCACACGATAGCAACTCCAAGTACAGTCCGGAGGCGAGGGACATCTATCTGACGGTCCCCAACCTCATCAGTCTGCTGCGCATCATCTCCATACCGTTCATCGCATGGCTGATGGCGCAGCACCGGATGGTCCCCGCGCTCATCGTGCTCGCCATCTCCTCCGCATCGGACGGAGTGGACGGCATCCTCGCCAGAAAACTCAACCAGGTCAGCAAGATCGGCCAGATCCTCGACCCTCTGGCCGATCGGCTGCTCATCTTCTGCTCGATTCTCGCTCTCGGCGTCGCCGGCATCATCCCCTGGTGGATGCTGATCGTGGTCGGGCTGCGTGACCTCGTAATGGCCGTGCAGGTGCTATGGCTGGCGCAATACGGTTACGGGCCGCTGCCGGTGCATTTCATCGGCAAAACGGGTACAGCCCTGCTGCTGATGGCCATCGTGGGACTGACCGTCGCCGATCTGGGGGACGGCTCACTGTTCCACTTGCTGCATCTCGCCGCCGTCGCGGCCAGCATATGGGGCGTGGCCATGTATTGGCTTGCGGGATACATCTACTTCCGCCAGGGCATCACCGTGCTGCGGCAGGAGTTCCATCCCATCAAGGACCGGCGATGAGTCCATTCGAGCCGTCGCCGGCGTCATATCCGTCAAACGTCGGCGGGACCGCCTCCCACCGGCGCAGGGCCGCGTTCTCCCGGTCATACCGCGGGCTGTTGTCCCAACACGCCGGGAGTCCGGATTCCTCCTCCATGACGAGCGAGCGTGAGCGTCGCACCCGCATCAGGCAGGATGATTCGCTTCGGCTCATCGACGATCTGACGAACCGTCCGATGGACCCCATATATCTTGATGCGAACCTCGGCACGCATCGGCAGTCCTCGTTGTCCAGATGGCTGACCCGCATCATCTGCTTCGTCGTGTGCATAGGCGTCGGCTTCCTCGGCTGTCTGTTCGTCCAGCAGCTGCATACCGATCCGAGACGTCAGGTCCGTGAGAGCCTAGCTTCGGAACTCGAGACATCGCAGGCCAATGTATCCACGCTCACCGATCAGGTGAGCAAGCTGCGCGGAAGCATCGAACGCCAATCGAAACGTCTCGACGTCACCGAATCAAGCGAGACCGTGCTCAACGACGAAATGGCCAGCGGCCAGGTCGCGGTGAAAGGGGAGGGGATCGTCCTCACCGTCGCCAATCCTCTGGCCGCCGCCAATGATGGATCCACCGGCTCCCTACCGCGCGAGACCGCCGGAGACCACATGCGCGTCGTCACCGACCTCGACCTTCAGCAGCTCGTCTCCCTGCTGTGGCAGGCCGGGGCCGAAGCCATAGCGGTGAACGGACATCGTCTCGGCGTACAGACCTCGATCCGCACCGCGGGAGGTACCATCCTCATCGGTCTGGATGCAACGGAAAGCCCCTACAGAATCGAAGCGATCGGCAACAGGGCGAGACTTGCGGCGTCCGTCGGGGAACGACGGCTCGGCAGTCTTTACGATGCCTACAAAGACGCGGGCATCACATTACAGGTCAGACAATCGAAGGAGCTTACACTGGAGGCGGCCGTGATCGGCGATCTCAACTATGCGAGGAAGGCGGAATAGATGGCGGCAGTGCTGGGTCTGATCATCGGTGTGGTGGTCGGCATATTCGTCCAACCTGATATCCCCATCTGGGTGCAGCCGTATCTGCCGATCATGGTGGTGGCGGCGCTCGACGCATTGCTCGGCGCGGCGCGTGCCTATTTCGAGCGGCGGTTCTCGGATCGCGTCTTCATCATCTCCTTCTTCGCCAACGTGGTCACCGCCACGTTGCTCGTCCTGCTCGGCAACCAGCTCGGCGTGGGGTCCCAGCTGCAGACCGCGGTCATCGTCGTGCTCGGCATCCGCATCTTCTCGAACGTGTCGGCCATCCGCCGATTCATCTTCCGAGGCTGACCCATGGAACGAAGGCAGCACGGCAGGCATGACCAGGCGACGGGCGGCAACACCGTCCAGCGCATGAGGGAACGCGCCGAAACGGACGAACGCAACGACCGCATGGAGACGGGGTCGTTTCCCAAGGTGTCCAAACGCAGGGAAGGCAAGCGGGATCTCAACGGCAACGGTCTACGCGCGCGGCTGATGTCCTCCGTCCTCGTCGCGGCCATGTGTGCGCTGCTTGGCTTCGGCTACATGACGCAGATCAACAACACGCAGTCGACCTACGAGACGATGAGCGAGGACGAACTCGTCCGCCTCATCAACGAGACCAGCACACAGGCACAGAACCTCGAACAGCGCAAGAACGAGCTGTCCAGCCAGCTGACCAGCCTCAAAGCGGCAGCGGACAAGCGCGAACAAGCGGAGAAGATCGCCAAGCAGAACGAGCAGACCAGCGGCATCATCTCCGGACGTCTGCCGGCCCAAGGACAGGGCGTGGTCATCACCATCACCAAAGGCAGCAAGCAGGACATCGATGCGGCCACCCTGTTCACCCTCATCGAGGAGCTGCGCAACGCCGGCGCCGAAGTGATCTCCATCGGCAACGTGCGTGTCGTCACCTCCACGTCCATCGTCGAGCAGGACGGCGCTCTGGTGTGCGACGGCGTCACGCTCGACACCCCATACGTCGTGCGCGCCATCGGCAAGCCCGACGACCTGCAGAACGCGGTGAACATCGCAGGCGGCATCGGCTCCAGGCTGAAGGTCATGTATGGCTCACGCGTGACCGTCACCCAGTCCGACGACGTCGTCATCAAAGCCGTACGAGGCTCGACCACATACCAATACGCGAAGACCGTCGAATAGACGGTAGAATGAGGAGTTATGACTGAACCGATTCCAAGCGCGGGCGAAACGACCATCATCGGCCTACCCGCCATCACCATTCCCGTAACCGCCACCGGAGACCGTCCGCTGACCACGGAGGACCTCGACACCATCGCGCGCCTTTCGGAAGGCACGGCTTTGCTCATCTCCACCAGAGGGGCTGTGAGCGGCTCCCGGTATCTGCTCGACGAGGACGAGGTGACCGTGGGACGAGACCCGCGCGCCGACATCCTGCTCGATGACTCCACCGTATCCCGCTCCCACGCCGTCTTCCGCAGGAACGGGGGAGTGTTCACCGTCGTCGACGCAGGGTCGCTCAACGGCACCTACGTGAACCGTCAGCGTGTGGACCAGGCAACGTTGAAGAACGGTGATGAGATCATGATCGGCAAATTCCGACTCGTGTTCTTCACCAAGTCGGCCGTGATTGCCTGAATCGACGGGACCGATGGAGGAAGGCCCGCGTATGGACATGACGAGGCGTCAAAGCTTGGTCCCGAATCCGTACGCGGGCCTGCGCATATCCATGCCGGTATGCGCGTCCAAGGCCATGGTGGATGCGGCGGATGACGGACAGAGGCGGACAGGAGGGGATGATGGTAGGCGTTGATGACGGACGCATGCGTCCGAATCTGTCGCTGTGGGCGGATGACCAGCCGAACACCTCGGAATCCGCGGTACAGGGGGAGTTGTTCGCCGTCGACGACGAGGATGAGACCAGCAGGGGATATCGTGGAACGGTCGCCTCGAAGGTGGCCGGCATCACCTATCGTCAGTTGGATTACTGGGCCCGCAAACAGATTCTCGAGCCTTCGATCACGCCATCGCATGGTTCCGGTTCCCGCCGATTGTATTCGTTCAAGGATGTGCTCATCCTGGCCGTGTCGAAACGATTGCTGGACGCCGGCGTGAACCTGCAGAACGTCACGGCCGCCATCGGTTTTCTCAGCCGGCGTTCCACGCGACGGCTGGAGAATGTGACCATCATGTGTGACGGCCAGCACGTCCACGAATGCGTCACCAGCGACGAGATGGTCGAACTGCTGCGGACAGGCAAGGCCGTGTTCGCCATTTCCGTGGGGTCGTTGTGGCATCAGGTCCACGATACGCTGGAGGGGGAGGACTATGTCGACCTCAGGCTCCACCCCGCACAGGCGTCCGCCGGTCGGCCCATCGACGACCTGACCGCGGAGCGGCTCCGCAGGAAGCTGCGTGTGCAGCAGGCGCGACGGGCCGAAGGGCGTGGCTGAGCATCGGCCCTTTTGGGGAGTCCGCGCCGGAAGGGGACGCCGATCCGGTAGGCGCGGTTTCGTAAGGCGTGGTTTCGTAAGGAAAGGTACGATTACGTTATGTTCGATTTGATGCCTGCGGCGTTGTGGTGCGTCGCGGTGGTTCTGTCGCTGAACATCGTCGGACTGTGCGTGGTTCGTGGACGGCTGGGCCGACCCTACACCGGTGAGGTTCGACGGGTGAGCTGGCCTGTCGTGTTCGCGCATGTGACGTCGTTGGTCGTTGGCGCGATGCCGTATATTCTGGTCGCCGCCTTCAGGGCGGACGCTCGGGCGTACTCGTCCGACATGATCGATTTCTACGATCGGTACGGATGGCCGTCGGCCGTCTTCCTGCTTGTCATGCTCGTCCTGCAATGGCTGTGTCTATACTGGCAGGCGTTCCGCGCGTGGAAGAGCGAGGAGTTGCGCGCTGCGCGCGGCAATGCGGAATGATGCGTTACGTACATCGTGCATGGGGAGTATGCATAGCGCATTATGTATGGCGTATGCATCGAGAGGCGCGGCAGGCAAGGAGGATGCTGAGCGACTCCCACTAATCTGACATAACGTACCTTATCGGTCAAACGCGGAGAAAGTTGCGTCCATACTAAACATATGGACGCAACCCGCTGTCCGTCGACGCGGTCAGCGCTGGAAGTACTCGTTCACCGCGTCACGGAGCTCGGACACCTGCTCGATGATGCGGTAGCATCCGTGCTCTTCGAGTTCGCCGGGTTCGGCGTAGCCCCAGCCGCATCCGAGGCAATCGAGTCCACAGGCCTTCGCGCCGTCGGCGTCCGTCCAACGGTCACCGACCATGAGCGCCTTGTCTCCGGCCGTGGCGTCGAAGCCGATGTGCTCGAAGCAGTATCGAATCACCTGGTCCTTGTCGAGACGGGAATTATCCTTGCTCGCGCCGTAGATGCCGGACACCATGGGTGTGACGCCGAACCGTTTGCAGATCGGCTTGGCCTGGTATTCGGGCTTGCAGGTGGCCACGGCCAGATAGTATCCGTCGGCGCGCAGCCCGTCGAGTTGTTCGGCGATGCCGGCGAACACGCTGTTGACGTAGCGTCCGGCGACTTTCTCGCCGGGATGGTTCGGATCGTCGAACACGTTCCGGTTGGCGTAGTAGTCGCGGTAGATGTCGACGGCCTCGTCGAGGCGGTCGGCGGGAACGTGGTTGCGCTTGAGCGAGGTGATGATGGCGGGGCCGACGAACCGGTGGAGCTCCTCGTCGTCGGGCACGGGCATGCCCAGGTGTTTGAACGTCTCCGTCACGCTGAGGATGATGCCGGGTGCGGAATCGGTGAGGGTGCCGTCCAGATCGAGCAGGACCACCTTCTTGGGATGTTCGGCCATGTGTTTCGCTCTCCCCTTGTTGTTCGCGACGGTTCGGCGACCGTCGTTTGTGGGCTACGTTGTGTTTGCGGAAAACATTATGCCCGGTTGCAGTGACCGGGCATGTAGTTCAGGTGTCGTTCACCCGTACGTCCATCGGATGTTTCCGAAGGGACGGCACGTCGGACCGTCATTCGTAGTCCGGAATCCAGCCTTCGCGATGCATCTTGAGACGCTTGTCGAGCAGCTCCTTGAGCTCTTCTTCGCTGCGGCGTTCCAGCAGCATGTCCCAGTGGGTGCGGGTCGGCTTGGCGATTTCGTTCGCCGAGGCGTCCTCGCCTTCGCGATGGGCGGTGGAACCGCAACGGCACTCCCACTCGTCCGGGATCTCGGCACCTTCCGCGAACGGCAGGATGGTGCGATGGCCGTTCGGGCAGACATAGGCGACTTCCTCGCGTGCGGCGAAGTCGACGTTCGAATCGGATTCCAGCGACTTCGCACCGATGCTCATGCCTCGAAGACTGCGTTCTGCCATGATTCGTGTTCCTCCTTGTAAGACCACTCAACATTACGAAACAGCGCGGACGTGCGGCGTATTCCCGTCACCGCGTCCGAAGTGCCGCCGTCGACGTCCTTGACATACGTCTATGGTGTGTCAGTCGACACCCGAGTATGCAACGACGCCTCGGTTGACCATCTCGACGGCTTGTTTGGCCCGACGGGCGAGCGATTCGCCGTTCTTTCCGAGATACTCCCCCGCCACGGAGATCTGCTGCAGCATGTCCGCGAGCCGCTTGGCGTTGCGCACGAAGTCGCCGCCGGTCAGCTCGGTGCCATGCAGTACGCTTGCCAAATCGTCGCCGTCGGCCCACTCGTACATGATGTCGAGGATGCCGAAGTCCACGTCGGGTAGGGAATCAAGCCCATGGTCTTCGCACAGTGCGTTGACCTGCGCCCTGATCGCCTTGAGCTCGCCGGCTGCCACGGCGATGGGGCCATGGACGGTGCCGGGATAGTAGCGTGGTTCTCCCCCGCCGCCGCGCCGCGCCTCGTAGACCAGTCCGGACAGCACCGCGGCCAGACCTGCCGGGGGCAGCAGGTCCAGCGCGCCGGTGAGAATCGCCTGCGCGAGGACGACGTCCTGTTCGCTATAGAGTCGTCGTAGCAGCTGGCCGTGCGCGGTGAGCGTGTAGTCCTTCTCTCCCGAACGTTCCAGGTATCCGAGAGTGTCCAGCACGTCGCAGATGCGGTCGAACTGGCGGGCCACGGATCCGGTGCGGGAGTCGTATCGGTCCTGCACGCGTCCCAGTTCACGCATTTCGCGAACCCACCGATGCCCCCATTTGAGATGCTGCTGCAGGTCGGGGCATTCGCGGCAGGGATGCTCGCGGTCCTTGGCGCGGAGTTCGCCGATGCGCCGATCGAGGTCGCGGAACGCGTCGGATCGTTCCTGGTCGGAACGGAAGACCGTATGCTTGAGCCGGTTGCGTTCGGTCTTCTCCAGATCACTCAGACGCATGCGCAGGCTCATGAAATCGCGGAAGTCGCCATGATCGCAGGCGAACGCCTTCTCATATCCTTCGATGGCCTGACGCAGGGTATCCATGCGGGATTCCAACTGCCATGCGGAGGCGTTGGCCTCCCATTGCGCGAAGGAATGGTCGAGCGTGACGCGTGACGTCTCGTAGTCGCTGGCGTTGAGCAGGTTCACCGCCATGTTGAACGTGGCCCTGAAGCTGGAGTGCAGCGGATAGACGCGTTTGCTGGACAACGCCGCGGCGGTGGCGGGCACGAACCCATGGTGGTCCACCACGATGGCGTGTCCTATGGTGTCGATGCCGCGGCGGCCCGCACGTCCGGTCAGCTGGGTGAACTCCCCCGGCGTCAACGCCACATGACCGGTGCCATCGTATTTCTCCAGCTTTTCGACCACCACGCATCGGGCCGGCATGTTGATGCCGAGTGCGAGGGTCTCGGTGGCGAACACCATCTTCACGAGCCCCTCTTCGAACAACCGTTCGACGATTTGGCGGAACAAGGCGATCATGCCGGCGTGATGCGAGGCGAACCCTTCCTCGAGCGCGAAGCGGAACCGGGCGAATCCCAGCGCCTTGAGGTCCTCGGAGGACATCTGTCCTTCGACCATCTCGTCGACGATGTGCCGGATGCGCTTCACCTCCTGTTCGGTGGTGAGTTCGAGGCCTGCGTTGATGCATTGCTCGACTGCCTGGTCGCAGCCGTTGCGCGAGAAGATGAAGTAGATGCCGGGAAGCATGTCGAGGTAGTTGAGTTCGTCCACGACGGCCCAGCGACGCGGCGTGTACCGTTCCGGCTTCCGGTTCTGGTCGTTCCGTGCGGCGCGTCCCTTGCCCCCACGTTCACGGCCGCGTCCGCCGCCGTGTGGCTTGTCCGCGCCCCGACGCCGTGCGGCGAGACGGTCGAACTGATCCAGACGGTCGGCGAGCTGGGGGTTGAGTTTGGTGGTCTGGGCGCCGTCGCCGTCACGTCTGTACAGGTCGATGATTTCGGGTTCGGTGCGTTCGTCCTTCTGGACGATGACGTGCTGTTCCAGCGGGACCGGACGCCGTTCGGACACGACGAGCTCGGTCTCCCCGCGTACGGAGGAGATCCACTGGCTGAAATCCTCCACGTTGGATACGGTGGCGGACAGGGCCACGATGTGCACACGCCTCGGCAGGTGGATGATCACCTCCTCCCATACGGGGCCGCGGAACCGGTCCGCGAGGTAGTGGACCTCGTCGAGAATCACGTAGTGCAGCGCGTCGAGCGTGGTGGAACGCTCGTAGAGCATGTTGCGCAGCACCTCGGTGGTCATCACGACGATGTCTGCCTCCGAGTTGATGGAGGTGTCGCCGGTGAGCAGGCCTACCTTGTCGGGACCGTACAGGTCGACCAGATCATGGTATTTCTGATTGCTGAGCGCTTTGATGGGGGTGGTGTAGAACGCCTTGACGTTGCGTTCCTGCGCCAGATAGACGGCGAAATCGGCCACGACGGTCTTGCCGGCGCCGGTCGGGGCGGCGACGAGCACGTTCTTGCCGTCCTCGAGGGCCCTGTTGGCCTTGATCTGGAATTCGTCCAGGTCGAAGGGCAGCGTGCGCGCGAACCGTGCCGCCGCGCCGGCGTCCTGTCGTTGTCGTTGTCTGAACGCCGCGTAGCGTGCCGCGGGTGATGTGGTCTGTTGGTTCGTGGTGTCGTGTCGACGTGTCATGCCTGTTATAACGCGTTCCTCCAACGCTTCCATGCGCGCACATGCCGCTCGCGTTTGGCCTGTCGGCGTTCGATGACGGCGGTGTGCGCACGTTCGTATCGCGCCGCGGCTTCACGCAGCGGCAGCGTGAAGATGGGAGCTTCGGCCTCATCCTCCGTTTCGTCGATGTCAGACATGGCCGCGAACCGTTCGCCGATGGCGCTCCCCGTCTCCGACACCGTATGCAGCGCGGCGACGGCACGCCTGAACGCATAGACCAGTCCGAGAACAATCATGGCGATCATGAACAGGGTCAACAATAGCCAGATCCACCAAGGCATGAGGTTCTCTCCCCTTTCCCATTGCATCCCGTCGGCTCGTCCGTAGCGCCGGACGACCGCGGGTCAGTCCTCGTTCCGTCCCACGACGCTGAGCTCGCGTTGCGCGCGCGCGACGATCATGGTGCGTAGCGTCTCCGGTGCCACGGCCTTGATGTGCCGCGCATGAGCGATGCAGAAGGCAACGAACCAGGAGTCGGAGGAGACGATGAGATTGATCTTCTCCCCCTGACCGCAAGGTTCCACGCTGGCGCCGGGCAGGTTCTCAACGAAGGAGGTGCCCTTGGCGTCGGTGATGAACATCGCGGCGGTGCCGTTGTCGAAGCTCCATTTGCGCAGTTCGCTCAGCGGCATGTCCGGGATGTCGAGGCTGGTGGTGGGTTCGACGAGCTTCGCCTGTTCGATGCGCGCGATACGAAGCACCTGCCAGGTACGCGGTTTGCCGTTGGCTTTGTTAATGGCCGGGTTCTTCAGGACGACGTCCTGCTTGTCCTCGGGCGCGGCCGCCGCCACGTCGGTCCAGACGGCCACGTAGTACACGCCTTCGTCCACGTAAATCTTCACAGGGGCGACGAGACGACGACGGTTGTTGCCGGCACCGTCCGTATAGGTCATGTCAAGCAGGGAGTTGGACGTGATGGCCCTTTTGACGATGCCGAAGTTATGCGGTTCGAGCTCGTACCCGGTGAGGCTCAGCCATGGGGTCTGGCCCGGCTTGACGTGCTGGTGCAGACGATGGTACAGGTTTTCCGCACGCTCCCGCTGGGCGTCGGGCAGCAGCGGCGAATGGGCCAGATAGCTCACCGACGCGGTGAGCATGCTCAGATACTGGGGCGAAATGCCGGCGAGGCGTTCCAGTCCGAGCGAATTGGTGGCCGAGACGATGCCCTCGGCGTCGAGCAGGGACCAGTCGATGTCGAAGAACTGGCTTCCCGCCATCTCGCCGTCGTCGGACACGGTGGTGAGCGTGTTGATGTCCTTGTGGATCACGTTCACCGCCTTCTTCAGCTCCTCGGGGGTGCGGGTCTTGCCGATGAAGCGCACGGCGAGCTCCTCGAGGGAGAACTCCTCGCCGAGGTGGGCGGACAGGAAGAGCATGAGGCGCAGGCGACGGTCCACTTCGCTGCCGGTCTGGAACGACGACTTCTTGCCGTGCTGCTTACCTGATTCGGTCTCATCCGGGTCGGGAGCGTCCCCGACCGTCTGCCCGGCCGTCAACGCCGACGCCTGTTCGATGGTCGTCTTATCGGCCAAGGCGATGTTCTCCGCGGCGACAAGACGCCGGTGGAACGCATCGGCGGCTTCCTGCGGACTGACGATGGAGGCACCAGGATGTTCCAGCACGTACATGGCCAAATCATCGGAATCCGTGTAGGCCACATTGATGTGTTCGCCATCCACGTCGATGGTGGCGGCGAACCGGCGGGAATCGATGACCTTCACCAAGGCGTCCGGAATGGTCTGTGTTCCCAGACCGGGGGCGATGGAATCCAACCCCAAGCCCGGGATGGGCGTCTGGGGTACGCGGGGCGCCGTACGCGAGGCGTGACTGTTCGCGTCGTTCTGTTCACGTTCGCTCGACATGGACATGGAACGGGCGAGATAGTTCGCGGCGGCCAGGACGGACATGTCCTCCGGCTCGAAACGCAGACGCACGCGAGGTTCGTCGCCGAGCTGCAGACGGTAGGAGGCGAAGTCCTGTCCCTCGGACTTGGACGAGTATTCGGGTTGGCGCGATTCGATGGCGATACCCATCGCGGCCAGCTTGGCGCGGTCGCGTTGGAACTGCTTGGCGAACGCGGCCTTGGCGGCCTGATCGGCCAATTCCCCGTAGGAGTCGGCGTATGCCTTCACCCGTTGTGCGATCTGACGGGAGGTGAGCCACTGCGGGAACGCGGATGACAGCACGGCCAGCACATCGAGCTCATGCTTGCCCCACTTGTCCGAAAACCGCCGCCTTCCGGTGCTACCTTCTGCCATTAGTCCTCACGTATCGTTAAGGTGTGTTACACGTGCGCCCTGAAGCGCATGCCTCCATCTATATTACGGTGTTTTTTCCGCAACGGGCGTCATTTTGCGAAAAATGAACGTCCGAGTGGCGTGTCAGATCCAATTATCGGGTTCGACGCCCTGTGGTCCCACATATTCCCCGTTCGGCACATATCGCGGTTCGCCCTCGTCCTCGAGCTTCGCGTCGGAGAACATGACGACGTCGCGTCCGAATGTCCAGTCGCCGTTGATGGTCACGGAATTGGCGGCCGCGAGCGAGGGGACGCTGTAGGGGAAGCGTTCGTCGAAGTCGTGGATGTTCTTGTAGTACCTGGGGTCAAGGTTCACGTTCGGGAAGATGTAGTTGCCGTCCTCCATCTCATAGGTGTCCGTCAGATGGAAGCGATCTGACCGCATGATGAACAAATCGTCGGTGGTCTTGACCGGCAGGAACCGCATGCGGTCCACCTGCACGCAGATGGCCCCTTCGAACAGGGCGATTGCAGCGCCCATCGCGGTCTCCAGCTGCAGCACCGGCGTGGACTTCGGATCGGTGGGGTCCACGGTCTTGTGGTTGCGGATTACAGGCAACGGAAGCACGCCGTCATACTCGGCGAGCTTCGCCTTCAACGCGTCGACTCGCACCCAGATGGAGTTCGTGTTGAAATACGGGTGCTTGTCGATGTTCTGGGCATCGGCCTTGTCGTCGGGATGCACCTGGCTCATCTCACGCAGGATGAGACGGCCGCTCTTCGCGTCGCGCACGATGTGGCCGCCTTTGCGGTCGGCGTACGTACGCGTGGCGACCTCCACCATGAACGGGGCGCCTGTGTTCTCGAAATGCTGCGCCAGCGTGCGCGAGGGGCGCGCGCCGAGGTTGTCCGAGTTGGAGATGAACAGGTATTCGAAACCGTTCTCCTCTAGCTTGTCCAGCAGACCGGATTCCCAGATGGTGGAGAACAGGTCGCCGTGTCCGGGCGGGCACCATTCCAGATCGGGGTTCTCCGGGAAGGAGACCGGCGCTCCCGTGGCGAGGTCGATCTTCGGCTCCACGTGTTGGATGATCTCGGTGGGAATGGTCTCCTGATGGAACTTCCGGTTGTGGGCGAGCACCTTCATGGTGTCCTTCGAGGTGCGGAAGGAGTTCATCAATGTCAGCGGCAGGTCCACGCCGAGCCGTGTGCGCGCGGTGATGACCTGGCCGAGAATGATATCGATGAAGCGCATCTGCTTCGCCTTGTGACGTCGCACCGGGAGCAGCGACTTTGCGCAGTCGAGGCCCATGGACGTGCCGAGACCGCCGTTAAGCTTGAGGAACGCGGTCTTGGCGAACGCGTTCACGGCCTTGTCGTGGTCGATGGTCTTGTAGACGTCATGGAAGCTCGGGACTCCGGTAAGCGGCTCCACATCGGATTCGCGGATCCAGCTGGAGGCCTCCTCGTTGCGCCACACGTCATACAGACGCCTGAACTGGCTGATGGCCACCTCGCTCATGCCATGGTCTCGCATCTTCGCGGCGGACTGGTCGAACACGTCGGACATACTGCTCCTTACATTCGGGACGGGCCGTTGCGGCGGCGTTCCTGCGTTGCGGACTGGTGCCAAGTCTAACGGATATTCCACGGACACCCCGCAACCGAGGTACATGCAGGGTGAAAAGTTGGTGAATGGCCCGTCGATGCTGCCCACTGACTCCACACGACTCGTTCAGGCATCGATGTTCACCGGCCGCCGATGTGTCCTCACGAAGAACGCCGATTCCGATGTCTCGAACGCTTGGCGCCTCCGCGAAGCCGTACGCCAGCGATGCTCAACATGGTGTTCATTCTGTATCGTTGAATCAAATCGACAACATGTCGAGCATTGTTGCTCCAGTTTTGGCATCTCTCGACTGTTTCATTGCGGGAACGACAGCCGGGATGCCTATGCTGGGGGCCATGGGGCATACGAGATTCCAAGGAAAGGCGCAGGCATACGCGGAAGGCAGGCCGGGGTATCCCGCCGAAGCAATCCGATACGTCGGGGAACTGATCCGCCATACGATCGAACCGGAGGCCGACGTCCCCTCCATCGCGGACATCGGTGCCGGCACGGGCAAACTCACCATCGCACTGGCCGGACTCGGCGTGCCCGTATACGCCGTCGAACCGGATGCCGACATGCGGCATGAACTGACCTCCCGCACACGCGGCCTCGCCGACGTGACGGTCGTCGCCGGCACGGCGGACGTCACCGGTCTGCTGGACGGAAGCGTGGACGTGGTCGTTGTCGCGCAAGCGCTTCACTGGTTCGATCCCGAAACCTTCGCCGCCGAATGTCGTCGCATCGCACGCGACGGACGATACCTGCTGGTCTCGCTGTACAACGTCACCTCCTTCGACTCGGCGATGCGGGCCGACCGACGCGACGGCCATGGTGACGTCATCACGGGAAGCATCCGTCATTTCGAAGACACGAAAGCGGCATTCTTCCGCCAACCCACGGTGCGCTCGTTCCTTAATCCCATCCGCTACACACGTGACACATGGCGTGCGTACATGGACTCGCACTCGCACAGTCCGCTGCCGGACGAGGAAGGATATGCCGCCTATCGGGCATGGGTGGATGAACTGTTCGACCGGCGGTCCGTCGACGGCATCCTGACCGACGACACCCTCTGCATGGTAGCCAGCGAACTCGTACGTCTCGCCGACTGATGCAGCCATTTAAGACGCGGACTCCCCAATCCGCGGAAGACCGGCATGGACGCCGGAACCGACACCGGTGGTAGTCTCTCAACCGTACAGTGTCCATCCGCGCATCGAAGGGAAGATACGAATGCTTACGGCATCATGTGTGTTCGCGATTCTGGCGGGATTGCTTCATGTCCTGATATTCATTCTGGAATCGTTCCGCTGGACCGACCCGAAGACGATGAAGACCTTCTCCATCCGATCGCCCCAGGAAGCCCAAGCCACAAAGGAGATGGCCTACAACCAAGGCTTCTACAACCTGTTCCTCGGGCTCATGGCATTGGGCGGCGCGGCGCTCGTCCTCACCGGACAACATGCAGTCGGCGCGACGCTGATGGCCGCGGGAACGGCATCCATGGCGCTTGCCGCTTTGGTGCTGCTCACCGGAAGTCCGGACAAACGCGGCGCCGCGATCAAACAGTTCCTGCTCCCGGCGATTACGTTGGTGTGCCTGCTGGTCTCCGTCGTTCTTTGACGATGCCGGTACGCAGGGATGCCGCTCCATGTCTGCCGCCGATGTCGCGGTTGGCGGCAGACGAAAACCCGATGGACGACGACCTGCGCAGAAGCATGTGACACACTATCCGGAGCATGGGCAAGATGCGAAACACGCCGATTTGCGTTTCCCGATACATCTGGTAGATTATTCCATTGTTGCGCGTTGGGGCGCAGCGATCATCGGACCATAGCGCAGTTTGGTAGCGCACTTGACTGGGGGTCAAGGGGTCGCGGGTTCAAATCCCGCTGGTCCGACCAGAAAGCCCGGAATCTCAACGATTCCGGGCTTTTTCGTTTCTCTCTTCTTCCCTCTTTTTATCCGCCTCAGACACGATTTTCAGACACGACCAGACACGATGCCCCCATGACACGCCTCATATTGCCGGCGTGTCGCTCAAGGGCTTCGCGTCTTGCATTTATCCGACGCATACCTTACCTCACGGTTTCTTCACGCGGTTTTTGTCGAGGGGTACCGTCGCGACCTGCTCCGTATAATCCGCAGGGAATGATATCCCCTACCGAAGGAGACGGTCATGCCGTACATCAGGGCCCGCATCGCGGGCGACGAATCATCGCAGACGGCCGCACGGGTCGCGCAGCTGCTCACCGATCTGGCTGTAGACACGCTCGGCAAGCAGCGCGACGTGGTGTCCGTGGACGTGGACTTCGCAAACCCCGCCCACTGGTTCGTCGGCGGCGAGTCCGCCGAACAATGGCATGAGGCCACGTTCTACGTGGAGATCAAGATCACCGAGGACACCAACACGAAGAACGACAAGGCCCTGTTCGTCCAGTGCACGTTCGACGGCATGAAGGCCATCCTCGGCGAAGTGTCCGAGGCCAGCTACGTCGTGGTGCAGGACGTACGACCCGACTCATGGGGCTTCGGCGGCCTCACGCAGGAATACCGGTACATCGCCGGCAAGATCAGCGCCGAGGTCGGCGACTGACCGACACGCGAAAAACGCCACGGCCCCGCTCTCCCATCGTGGAGAACGGGGCCGTCTCGTCGTTTCAGCCGGCTCTTCGACGCAGCAACGGCACGATGCCGCTGAGCGTGACATGGCCGTGTTGGTCGGGCGTGAGGCGTTTCTGGTGGATCCATGTGCGGATGGTCGCGACGGGCAAGCGGATGCCGGCCTTGGCGCATTCACGGCTCAGCTGCTTCGGGGTGCCCTTCTTCTCGGATTCGGCGAGCTTGTCGAGCAGCCGGTCGGCGACGTAGGTGCGGTTCACCTGCGTGCGAGACGTTCCAGACGATGTGCGGTTTCGCCCGCGACAAAATGATGGCCCGGTACGTGGACCATGTCCGCCGTGCGAACGGCCAGCAGGAGATCGCGTTCCGCAACGGTTCGCGTATCATGTTCGGCGCGCGCGAGCAGGGCTTCGGCCGCGGCTTCGACGCGGTCGACATGGAAATCTTCGACGAGGCGCAGATCCTGACGGTGAAGGCGTTGAACGACATGGTGCCCGCCATGAACGTGTCGCCGAACCCGCTGCTCGTGATGATGGGCACTCCCCCGCAGCCGGGCGACCCGTCCGAACAATTCGCCCAGAAGCGCGCCGACGGGCTCGCCAAGACCGACGGCATGCTGTACGTCGAGTTCAGCGCCGACCGCGACGCCGACCCCGACGACCACGCCCAGTGGGCGAAGGCGAACCCCTCGTATCCGAAGCGCACCAGCGCGAAGGCCATCCAGCGCATGCGCCAATCGTTGGGCGGCGTGGACAACTTCCGCCGCGAGGCGTTGGGCATCTGGGACGAGGACACCACCCTGAGCGCCATCGACCCGAAGCAGTGGGCGGCCGGCGCCGTCGACGTCCCCGATTTGGAGGGGCGCGTCGCCTACGGGCTGGACATGCCCCCGGACAGGTCGGCGCTGGCCGTCGCCGCCGCCGTCAGGCACGGGGACGATACCGCGTTCGTGAACCTGCAGGAATACCGGGACGCGCGCCGCGAGGGCGTCGCATGGGCCGTCGACTGGCTCGCCGGACGCTGGCCGAAGACCTGCGCGGTCGTGGTGGACGCGCAGTCGCCGGCCATGAGCCTCGTCCCCGACCTCGAGAAACGGCATGTCCGCGTCACGGTCACGCAGACGCGCGACCTCGGCGCCGCCACCGGAAGGACGCTCGACATGATCCACGCCGGCACCCTCCAGCACCTGTCCGCCGACCGGCAGCCCCAACTGAACACGGCCGCCCTGAACGCGACCCTCCGCCCCCTGGGCCCCAACGGCGCGATGGCATGGAACAAGAAGGGCGCGGACATCGACATCAGCCCCCTGCAGGCCGCCACGCTCGCCCTGCACGGCGCATACACCAGCAAACGACATCCCGGACGCAGACCGAAGGCGGTGGCACTATGAGCGAACCAGTCCCCCAGCTGTGGCAGGCGATGGCCGGCGTGGACGGCCTTCCGCCGGAGTTCCGGGATGATTGGGCGTCCATGGTCCTCCAATGGTCGCGGAAGGTCGACCGCAACCAGCTGCGCTCGACCTACTACGACGGGCGCAACCGTGTCAAGAACCTCGGCATCGCCGTACCCGACAGCATGGAAAGCGCGAAACTCGCCGAGGTCGTCGGATGGCCCGCCAAGGCCGTGGACGTGCTCGCCAACCGCGTCCGCTTCGACGGTTTCGTCACCACCGGCGACGACGTCGACCCGCTCGGGTTGGATTCAATCCTGCGGGCGAACGACTTCGCCGGCATGCTGCCGCAGGCGGTGCGCTCAGGCTTGACCCACTCGTGCTCGTTCCTTTCGGTCCGCTCCTCGACGCCACAGGACGGCGTGGACTCGCCGGTCGCGGTGTCGTTCCATTCCGCACTGTACGCGACCGGTCTGTGGAGCTGGGCGCGCCACGGGTTGACGGCCACGATGACCATCATCGACATCGACCGCGAATCGTTCGCCGGCATGAACGCCATCGTCCCCTCCGAGCTCATGCTCTATGAGC
The DNA here is from genome assembly GCF_019331725.1 of Bifidobacterium saguinibicoloris. Taxonomy (GTDB): domain Bacteria; phylum Actinomycetota; class Actinomycetes; order Actinomycetales; family Bifidobacteriaceae; genus Bifidobacterium; species Bifidobacterium saguinibicoloris. The sequence continues at coordinate 79,061 of NZ_JAHBBF010000001.1, read as the reverse complement.
CCGGCTTCACGGTCAGCGTCCACCGGCTCCCCGACGGCCGATACGTGGCCGACGAGCCGCAGGAGACGCACATGGACCATGTGCCCGTGTACGTGCTGCCCTACCATCAGGACCTGCACCGGCCGTTCGGACGCTCCCGCATCAACCGGGAGGTCATGAGCCTGACGGACACGGCCGTGCGCACCATGCTGCGCATGGAGGTCAGCGCGGAGTTCTATTCGAGCCCGCAACGCTATCTGCTCGGCGCCGACCCTCCCACCGGAGTGGACGGCAAAACCCTGACCGGCTGGCAGGCGTCGCTGTCGAAGATGCTCACCATCAGCCGTGACGAGAACGGCCAACTGCCCACAGTCGGCCAGTTCTCGCAGATGACCATGCAACCCCACTCCGACATGCTGCGCGCCCTGGCCGGCAGGTTCAGCGGCGCGACCGGCGTGCCCATGGCCCAATTGGGCGTCATGACCGACTCCGGACCCTCCAGCGCGGACGCGATAGCCGCCTCGGAGACGGAGCTGGTCATCGAGGCGAGGAACACGTGCGACGCGTTCGGCGGCCAACTGCGCAAGGCCGCGCGCGACATGGCCGTCCTCAACGGCGCCGACCCCGGCGACGAGGCATTGCGCAACCTGAAGGTCAACTGGCGCAACCCGGAGCGCCCCTCGCAGGCCGCGATGGCCGACGCCGTATTGAAGCAGGTGCAGGCCATCCCATGGCTCGCGAACAGCCGCGTCATCCTCGAACAGCTCGGCTACACGGACACGGACATCACCCGCCTCATGTCGGACAAGAACAAACAGAACGCGGCCGCCGTGCTCGACAGGCTCGTCAACATGGACGCGAAACAGCAGCCCGCGAACCGGGCGGTGACGGGAGGCGACGATGGCGGACAACAGCAGCCGGACACCGCAGCGAGCGGACGTGGAACGGCTGGCCAAGGCGCAGCAGTCGGCGGTGGCGCAGGCGCGGCGTGAGCTGCGCCGGACGTTCACGACGGTGTACAACATGTTCGACACCGCCGGCGAACAACGCGACGCGCTCCTGGACCTCGTGCCCGCCATCGCCGCCAAATACGGCAACATGGGCAGCGTGGCCGCCGGCGAATGGTACGAACAAATGCGCGCCAAATGGTTCAAGGACCAGACGGACATCGACACCACCTACGAGCCCGACGACAAGGCCATCCAGGAGACCATACGCCGCCTCGCCGGCCATTTGTGGGACGGCGAGGACGGCACGCCCGCCGACCCGGACGCCATGCTCAGAGGCCTGCTCGCGAACATGGACAAATGGGTCAAGGCCGGCGGCCGCGGCGCCATCGAGAAGGCCACGGAAAGAGACCCGAGAAAACCCCGGTACGCGCGCGTGCCGCAGGGCGCGAAGACATGCGCGTTCTGCGCGATGCTCGCCGGCCGCGGCTTCGTCTACACGAGCGCCGAAGCCGCCGGCGCCATGCGCAAATACCACCCCGACTGCGACTGCGAAACCATCCCCAGCTGGGACAAGAACAACCCCAAGGTGCAGGGATACGACGACTCCCGGTTCGAGAAACGGTACATGGAGGCGCGCCGCATGCTCGAGGACGGCACCGTCCCCGACGAGCTCAAGGCCGGGCTGCTCAAAGTCAAACCATACTTGGAGCCGAAGCACAAGAAATCATGGTACGGGCCCGAGGACCCCAACAACGTCAACTCCATCACCTACCTCATGCGACACCTCCACCCCGACGAATACACCGACCTGATCCTCAAAGCCCCCGATTTCCTAATCAAGGATGGCGGGGCGAAGGAGACGCTCGGCGATGATGCGGCAAAGACCTTGGACAGTATCCTGAAGAACTCCGCATATCAGGCGACCGTGAAACTATGGGCCCAGTATTCGGACCGATACGTAATTAAAAGCTCGATACTGAAGAAAGGCGGACGCGCACATTACAACAAAGCCAAGGGGGGCATCTTCATCGATGTCGATTCGGTCGGCGAATCCTCCAGAGGGCACGGACCATATGGGGTGTTCATCCATGAAAGCGCGCACATGCTCGACGATCTCCTCGGCGACGGGTCGTCTGGCTATTCCGTGACATACGGAGGCGGTATCTTCCCTAAGACGCTTGCCGACGAAGGCACCTCACTCTTCTATCGTAGAGTGGAGACAGTCGAGGCCGACAGCTATCCGGAACGCTTCCCGAAAGCGATGGAATCCATCGCCAAGGAATTCTGGGACATCGGAGGCGACGACAGCCTCAACCTCCACGACATGATGATCGCCTCACTCCAATCAGTCAATACGGCTCTCTCCGACACCTACTATGAACGCTATGGGCAGGCCGGTCACCCCGGCAAGTATTTCGCCCAAGCCCCCAAAGGAGTCCTGCAAGCCAGAGAAGCATTCGCCGAGATGCTCGAGACCCAGATTACCAACCCGAAGGCATGGGAACTGCTGCGGAGATACTTCCCAGAATCATCTGATATCTTCAATCGCATGATCGAGGAGGCACCCAATGGCAAATCCTGAATACGATAGGGCATATCTCGAAACATGCGGCAACGACAAGCTGTCGGAACTCTATATGGAGCGATTCGGAGAGTGGTACCCCTGCAACCCATACGGGCTCACGATCAAAATCTACGCAGGTTGTGAAGAAGACCCCGATTTCCGCCAAAAAGCGATAAACGCATTGATCTCCGGGAAAACGGTTCAACCACCCTCGTATGAATTGGACCCCGACGACATCTACTAGCCATAACCATTTTTGTTCATAGCCACCCGCACGGGTGGTTTTTTTATGCCCGGAACGGGCCCCACATCAACATCCATAGGAGGAATCTCATGGCCGAGGAAGCCGACACCACCATCCAGCCGCAGGACGCGGGCGAGCCGCACGGCGAACCGAGTCCCACGGATTGGGAGGCGAAGTACCGCGAGGCCGTATCCCACTCGCGCGAGTGGGAGAAACGCGCCAAGGACAACAAGGCCGCCGCCGACGAACTGCAACAGCTCAAGGAAAGCCAGATGTCCGAAACACAGAGGGCCGAAGCCAGGACCGCGAAGCTCCAGAAGGAACTCGACGCGCTGAAGGCCGAGAAACAGACCAACGAATGGCGTTCACAGGTCGCCGAGGAGACCGGACTGCCCGCCAACCTCATCGTCGGCGACAGCCTCTGTGTCTGTTCAATAGAAAGTGGGCCAAAAGAAACGCCGAAACGGCCTACCACAACTTGACAAAACACAAGCCTCGAAGCGATGCAGGCGCATGCGAAGGCCATCAGCGCATACGTGGAGTCGAAGACCGCCACGTCGGGCATCCCCGCCCCCACAAACGGCACCGTCGACGGCTGGGCCTTGAGCCCGCAGGGCCGCAGCATCCTGCGCCAGGCGACCGACAACAACGGACGCCCCCTGTTCCTCGGCTTCACGGGAGAATCCGACGTGAGCACCGTGCTCGGCAACCGCACCTACATCAGCAAGGGCGTGCACGTGCCCGCGCGCCTGGATACTGGGAGTTCAGCATGCGCGAAGTGACGGAGGCAACGCACGTTGTATCCCAGAGTTTACATATTGTATTTTATGGGATACAGTATTGCTATGAGGATAGACACCACGGAAGAATTCGACGAATGGCTCGACCAGCTGAAGAACAGCAAGGACCGAGCCCGAATCATCTCCCGCATCCGACAATGCGACCTCGCCGGCAAACCAGTCGGCGACATCAACTCCGTCGGCAAAAGCGTCGCGGAACTCCGATTCCACTTCGGACCCGGATACCGCGTCTACTTCGTCCAGAAAGGCGACATCCTCATGCTGCTGCTCGCAGGCGGCACCAAACGAGGGCAACAAGCCGACATCAACCACGCCCACGACCTGCTCAGCCAACTCAAGGAGGAACACAAATGGTAAACGTCAAAACATGGGACGCCAGCGAATACCTCAAGACAGAACAGGATATCATCGACTACCTCGACGCCGCAGCCGAAACAGGCGACCCCGCGCTCATGCAGGCCGCCATCGGCGACGTCGCCAAAGCCCGCGGCATGGGGCAGATCGCCAAAGAAGCAGGCGTCGGCCGCGAAAGCCTCTACAAAAGCCTGAGCAAGGACGGCAACCCCAGCTTCCAGACCATCCTCAAGGTCATCCACGCACTCGGCGGCCGGATCAGCATACAAGCCGCCTGAAAACCAAAACCCAAGCGGCAGCAGGCTGACGCCGCATCGTGGCTTAATGCTATAAGCAGTATTGTGAGAAACCCGGAAAACCAAACAGGTTCCGGGTTTCCTCGTATCCACCGACTTTATGGGAGGGTCGCCGATCGGGCGCAGCCAAGTACATGCTGGATGCATATCATGTCCTCCCGCCACGGCCTCAGTAGTTCAGCGGCAAGAGCATTCATCGGTCGGGGGTTCGAATCCGCCCCGAAGCCCCACACACAAGACGGCGCCCGTCGGCATGGGACATGTCGGCGAGCGCCGTCTTGGTCTAGTCTTCGGCTTTGTGTTTGCGGGGGCGCCCGCCGCCGACGCCTCGCCCGGGGCGGGCGGTGTTCCATCGGTCGATGGTGTCGGTTGACCAGCCGCGGGTTTTGCCGATTCTCACGTCGGGTTCGGGCAGCTTGAGGCTGAGGAGCGCGCCTTGCGTGATGCCGAGGCGTTCGGCGACCTGCTTGACGCCGAGGTATTCAATCGTCATTGTGGTTTCCTCCCGGTAGGGCGAATATGACTCCGGCGAGGCCGAACACGCCTGCGGGGATTGCATGTCCCGCGACGCCGAGGACCAGCGACGTCGCGCCGAGTATGAGTGCCAGTATCTTGGTGTTCATGGTTTCATAGACTAGTCTGAAACGATGCGGCGAGGCCGGCGAGATGATACGTGTGCTGAAGACCATGAAGCCGTGTGCGTCCCTTAAGAAGATCATCCACGACGAGGTGAATCCGCTATGGGACATGTAGGTGAAGAAGAAACTCGACAACGGGCGCAAACCGAACTTCTCGAAGGACCTGCCCGGCACACGCTTCTTCGTCGCATGCCCGTGGAAGAACGGTGGCGCCCACATCTGGAACGCCGAGATCATCGAGACGCCCAGCGGCTGGAAATCCCTAAGGATGTACGACTACAGTCCGGCGACCGCCAGCAGTACGGATACTCCAACGGCAAGATCCCCGACTACTATCCCGACGCCATCAAGGATGGCGAACTCAGGTTCCTGCGCGTGGACGACATGCAGCCCACCGACTCGCTGCTGGAGGGTGGTCAGCCGAGCTTCAAGGACGTGCCCGCCTATGCGAAACCTTGGGTAGCTGATCCCGACACCGTGCGAAGCTGGAATGAGTGGAAACTCCAGCGAACCCACCGCGATGACACCGTATGGCGGCAACACTCCAGCGAGTACGACAATTGGGCCGAATCCACGCCACCGAGTCAATGAGGACAAGCACATGGCCGATAAAGTCACCAGCTATCATCAAGCGAGGCAGATTGTCGAACAGGCCAACGGCGGCACCCCCACCGCAGCGAAAGGCCGGGAGGATGCCGAGTACTATCACGTGCCCGCGGATCCCGACTTCGCGATGCTCGACGACTGCGACTGGTACGTGAACAAGAAGACCGGCAAGGTTGAACGCCTCTACAGCTCGCCGCTCATGCCCGCCAGCTTTGACAACATGTGCTATCGCGATATGCGGGCTAGCGTAGACGTGGAATAGGTTCTCGTGGCCCTCATTCGCCTATCATGGGCTCTATGGATGAGATTCACTCCGATTCTTCGCAAGGCGCAGAGGGGAATAGCCTCAACTCAGTTTCATCAGGGAACGTTGCGAACCATTCTTCTGAATATACAGGCGATTTAATTAGGGATCTTGGTGACAGGCTTGGCTTGGATACTGATCTCTATCGTCGCTGTATTCGAGGTATTTCATGGTCGTGGTTGATGGCCGTGTTGTCTGTTGCGCTTATAGCTATTGGTGCAGCTAGCAATAATAGTGAAAACGACTTCTTGCATGAATTGTCCATTGCGCTTGGCTGCTTCTTCCTTGGCTTGCTTGTCTCTCCAACGGAGAGGCTGAATAAATGGATTCAACGCGTCAATAGAATTATGGAATCAACGCATGGTTCCATGTGTATTGTGCAGGCAATGGCTGCGTCGCTAGATGACGACCATAAGGTAGTGTACCCAACTGGTCTGCGTATTGGTGCGAAGCCTCTTCGCAGATGCTGGATGCGATTCAGATTCCCCCATGCAGTCAGGAGATGGAGACGGTTTTTCCGCGCCGGGACTTCTTGCTTGCAGCTTGAATTGCCTCCCTTTGTTGGGGTTGATCCGATAAAGGCATCTCACCGTTTGCGGCATCCCCTATATGCGCTGGAAGACTTGTGCAATCGTTTTTATGACTGGAGACGTCGCCGGCTTCTTTATCAGGTATCTCGTTACATCTACGAATTAGATCCGAGTCCTAGTACGTTGGATTACCTTGTTCGTTATAGCGATGGTTTCCTGACGCAAAAATATGAAACAAAGATTTCTCGTGGAGTGGTCGCTTTCCACTAAACAGAATTGTATTTAGCCATCACGGTTTCCCGTGATGGCTTTTCTTATGCCCGGATTCGGGCGGAAGGAGGCCGCATGGCCGAAGACAACAACGCCCCGAACACCGAAGACGAGCAGTCGGGTTCACCGCCGGAAGACATCGATTGGAAGACGCGCTACGAGGCGGAGCTCGAACGGGCGAAGGCATGGCGGGGCAAAGCCGAGGCGAACAAAAGCGCCGCGGACGAGCTGGCCGCGCTGAAGGAATCACAGCTGTCGGAGACTCAGAAGCTGGAGGCCCGTGCCGCCCGTGCTGAGAAGGAACTCAACGACCTGAAGACCGCCCAGCAGCAACTCACATGGCGCGACGAAGCCGCGAAGAAGACCGGCGTGTCGGTCGATCTGCTGCGCGGCGAGACCGTCGAGGAGATCAACGCGCACGCCCAGGCCATCAAGACCTGCATGGCCGCGCAGACCAAACCGTCAGCGGCGAAGGTCGCGGATCCGGCGGGCACGCCGGACGCTGCGGCGAATCCGAACGTCGGACTGCTCAAGCAGCTGTTCGGCGGCAAGTAAGCATCAACCCTAGAGTTAAGGAAACATATGGTTTTGCAGACCAATCAGGTGACGCTGCCCACGTCCGTGAGCCTCGCGGTGGTGGGCAAGGCGCACGACACCAGCACGATCGCCACGTTGAGCCCGGCGGACAAGCTCGGGTTCATGGATGACAAGTACAACGTGTTCACCGGCAAGGCGCGCGCCGAGGTCGTGGCCGAAGGCGCGAAGAAGAGCGGCTACGAGCAGCCGATCACTCCGAAGGAAGGCGTGTGGTTTACCGTCCAGTGCGCTACACGCGTCAGTAAACAGCTCTAGTGGACCAACGAGGACAATCAGCTCCAGATCCTCGCAATCCAGAACGATCAGGCCGGCGCATTGGGCGAAGCCCTCGACTATGCGATCTGCCACGGCGTGGACCTCGCCGGCAGTAATCAGATCACCTACCATAGCGAGGCCACGACCCGCGAGATCACCTCGGCCGCGTACAAGCGCGCCCAACGCCGCAACGAACGCGATATCCAGAGCTTCATGGGGCGCGCCCGGGGCCAGCAGCCAGTGAGAACCTACAAGAGGTGACGATATGGGCGGTCGCGGCGCCTCCAGCGGCGTGAGCAACAACGGGCATGAATACGGGACGGAGTTCAAAACCGTTCTCAAGTCAGGCAACATCAAGTTCGTGACGGACGTGGTGGGCAGGAACCGCGCGCCGATGGAGACCCGCACCAGAGGCCGCGTCTACGTTGCGGTCAGCGATACGGGCAAGCTCAAGAACATCACCTACTTCGATGACGGGGGCAAACGATTGAAGCAGATCAGCCTCGACCATTTCCATGGCGGACAGATGGTGCATGTGTATGACGGGTATTTCCATAACGAGTACAATCCGAAGAACGAACCTCGCATGAACCTCACTCCGCAGGAGAAACGCATGGTGGAAAGGGTCAGGGCATTATGGAGCCATCGCACACGGTAGACGAGATCTCCTACTTCCGGACCCCGCTCTCATGGGACGAGTTCATGGAGGATGTCCTGGAACGGTATGGCGACGAGTTCTTCGAGTACCGGGGACGCAAGTTGTTCATCCAGTATCTGCCTCCATGGTCGATAGTGGACCCGACCGTCCTGGAGGACGGGGCATATCCCGTGCTGTTCTCCGGATCTACTGATTTCCGGGAGTTCCTCGAACAGAAAACCCCGGTGCTTGACGGCCGTTCGATCCATGGCGTATATCCCGAGATCCGGTTGTTCAGCAATTAGCCGCCTTCTTCCGGGCCGCCCGCCATGCGGGAACGCCGTCCCGAGGCGGCCCCTCCCATCCCCGAAGGGGCCGTCATTACGTGAGCCGGGCGAAAGGCCCCAGGCAAAGCGAGGTGAGACCATGGTCAGCGGAGGCGCGAGGCTTCGCTCGGGCCCGGCGAAGGACCCGCATTCGAGAATGTCGGAGCGCGCGGGCTTCACCTTGGCGTCGCTGCCGAACGGCGGATACGACGGCCAGCCGCCCGCGTTCCCGTTGGAGCGTTACCGCGTCAACGGGCCGGACGGTCCGGACGAGAAGGCGATGCGCTCGTTCCGCAAACGCGAGCTCGCCCTGTGGCGGCAACTGTGGAAGAGCCCGCAGGCGTGGGCGTGGAGCATGCCCCAATACTCGTACCTGTGCTGGGACATCGCCATGTACTGCCGTCTCATGGTGTTGGCCGGCGAAAGCACCGCCACCGCGGCCGACCGGGGGCTCATCCCCCGCTACGCGGACCGCATCGGCCTGAGCGCCGCCGGCTTGGCCGCATTGGGCTGGCAGATCACGCCCGACGAGATGGCGAAAAGCATGAAACGACTCGAGCGGCGTACCTGCGCTGTCAACCATAGAACGGGTGACGCATTTCTGTTCTGGGACTCGGCCACGACAACGTGCGCATGAAACGATGGATAATGGGAAAGCATCAACAAACCAGCGGCCCTCATTGACCGGAGGCACATGTCATGGCCAGTTATGAGCAGATCAGACGATTCGCCGAGGAACATCCCGATCAAGCCCGGATCATCGAACATGAGATCGCCATCGTCGATTTGGAATCGGGCGCGAAAGTGTTCGACATCGCCAAGGCGGCGGCCACCTATATCGTAGAAGCCAAGGAAGGCGTGTTCGCCGTCGTCGCTTCCGCCACGGGACATCTGAGATGGCGGCAGCTCGGTCGCACACTGGGATTACATCAGATTCATCTGGCCGCTCCGGAACTGGTCAAGGAGCGCACGGGCTATGATGTCGGCACGATCGGTCCGCTGTTCCTGAACGGCGTGCGCATGTTCTTCGACGACAGGCTGCTGGAACATGACATAGTGTATTGCGGCACGGAGGATGCGCACCACACGCTCGCCATCGCGCCGCAGCTCATCGCCGACACCAACGACATCGCCGGCTACTTCAACAGCGACGACTATCTGAAGTAGACGATTGCACCACATAGCCTCACCAGCCACACGGCTCCCCGCGGTGGTTCTGGATTAACGTATAAGGCGTGGGAATAGGAGGAAACCATGAGCAACGCCGACAGGCCACGATGGCAGGTGGCCATTCCGACCGGCATCGCTGCGACCGAACATCAGACCGATGAAGGCGACGGAACCGGCGTCCTCGGTGGAGACGCTCGCGTCATCGCGTTCACCGCAAAGCAGATCGACCGAACGATGATCACCCTTCACGATATCGCCAAGACGTCCGGACCACCGTGGATCTCATGCGAAGAGACAGGTATGATCGCCGATCCGGCAGCGGCGCTGTCACTGGTTCGGCCGCGAATCGGCGAAGCGTTCGATTCGGATGAGCGTGATGGATTGTCCCTACTCGCCGATGCGTTGGACGATGCCGTCCGGCGTCGGGTCTCCCTCCTGTTTGACTTCGGCGCCGAGCCCATCATCACACGTCAGACCCCGATTCATCCGACCGGGGACAGAAGCGTGCTGATCATCGGCACCGACGATGTGGACGGGATCTTCGACACCCCGGGAGCCTTATGGAACCTCACGCACGTTCTGATTCATCGCTATGACATGGTCATGGTTCGTGACAGGATGGACGCCGGATTCCGTGCAACCCCATCAGGCGAAATGCTCCGGGCACGTATGGAGATGCTCGCTGAAACGATCATGGGTTATGGCCTGTGGTGCGTGGTCAACGGCGGAATTCCCCTGACGGACTAGACCAAGGCACAGCCAGCAAGCAGTTCCCTGTTCCAGTCCTTTCCCCAAGAGAGCGGAACCATTCTCGTTCTCGACATCCGACATACCGGAACGTTGATCGTACTATGCGATGCCCCATTCACCGACCAGGATTGGGAATGACTATGCGGTATTCCGCCGGCCACGACCCTGTTCAACCTGTAAGGAGCGTCTTGATGAGTGTCGCCAGCAAACTGTTCGACGCGGGAGTCGATCCGGATTTAGTCCGTGGATATGCCACAATCGGCGTCGACCTCGATCAAGCCATGACGTTCACCGAATTCGCCGAAGTAATCGGCACCGTCATGCAGGAAGAACTCGAACGATACGATGATGGTTCCGACGATGAGGCGTACGTGCTGCGCGGCGCCTATATCGGCCATTTCAAGGATGCCGTGAAGAACGGCGTCATACGTCGTATGTTGTGACGGTAGACGCCGCGCTGTGTCATACGTATGGTCCAGATGATTCGTGACTCTTCTGGATTCCACCCACTTTCCGGCCGATGTCACGAAGACGTTTCAACAGCTCGAGGAGCCAGCCTTTATCCAACGATTCGCACACCGTACCTTCGCCAAACCGCTCGCGTTGTGTCAACCATGTCATCAGCGCCTGTACCTGTTCGGCGTTGAGTTTGGAGTAGTCACCCGATAGCAACGTCTTCCACGGGTCAATGCCGGACTCCTCCAGCACCTGATCATAGTCCGCCCATGCTGGGTCGGCATAGATGCAATCCCACCACTGGTCGCCCGCGGGACCGTAGGCGCACCAACCCATGGAGGTCACACCTTCCTCATGGGATGAGGGGTATACCCACTTGTACAGTTCGCTCGCTGGCCTGTCCAATTGCGGAATCAGGTCGATGAAAGGTCCGTATCTGAACTCGAATGGTGTGGTGAAGTTGGTCCGCAACATTTCGCGCACATCCATAAGCAGGAAACCAAGCTGGTTCTTTCCACGCCAGTTGTCGGAGTCTTTCTACCTGTCGTCGGTCTGACCGTCTTTCGTCTGCTTGCCGAGACCGATACCCCATATGGTGTCGAATGGTGAGCACTCGACAAGCACTCGGTTCCCGGTCTCCAACAGCTGGTTCGCAAGATCGGGGTTCTGCGAGAACTTGAACACCAAGGCCTCGAACATGTAACCGCGTGATTCCTTGTTCCAGACGGTCTCATCGAAGTTCCGTACGCTACGGCCGATTACCTTGTATTGGTGCGGTTTCAGTCCAGACTGAAGCACCAGGCCCGTGGCGTAATGGTCGTGAAAACGCCATGCCTTGCGGAACATGAACCATTGTTCACTGCACTCGAATCGCAGCTTCTTCACTAACCCATCGTCATCCTTCCAATCGACGATGAACGGTGCCGGATGGAAATTGGATGCCCAGTCCTCACCATTCCAGAAACCGAAATAAGGCTGCTTCGGGCCATTCTCTTCCTTGACATCGATTCGGTCAGAATCGTTCCGGCCCATTGCCGCATCGCGCCAGGTAGCAACATCATCCACAGTCCGAATCGGTTTCATCCCTCACTTGCCCTCTCTCTGTACATCTCCAGCCTAAGCATAAATCACGCGCGACATAGCCGTAGTCGACAGGCTCATCAGCATGGAAGCGCAGCGAATCTCGCAGTGACACCGGGCACGTGCAGGGTTCAGACCTCTACTGTGAGACATGCCTGAAGCAGGCTGCGCAGACCCTCATGATGGGTATACAGCATGTTCGACATGGTGCGTGCGTCCGTACATCCTGCACGACCAGCCCAGTCGTCGCAACCCCAGTCGATCGGGAGCCCATCAGAATCCCCAGTGCTCCTCGTGGTCGTTCACGCATACGTCGAATCGCAGAACCGGCTCTTCGGGAGGTGCGGCGATGAACCGTTCGATCCGGTCCATCTGGGCGCGGCTGATGCCGACATGTGATTCGGGCCCCACCGCGAGCACGGGCGCCTGCGGATCGTTGCCGGCGATGGCGAGTCCTGCATCATACGTGGTCTCCTCGTCGTCGATCCACACGATCGGACGACCATACCGCAGATGGTTCAGCACCGCCCGCCGCTTGCCCGTACGCCGCCCCTCCCCGGTGACCGGATCGTACCAACGAATCGTCTCCCAGTCGACGCCGAGATGCAGGTTCAGCAGGTCCGTGTACGGCTGCCACGTGCTCAGCCACAGGATGTCGGCGTCCAACGTCCTGAGCCGATCCACCAGCTCGCTCGACCACAGGATGCGAAAGCGTCCCTGGAATCGTATGAATACGGTCTCCTTGCGGTCCGGCGTGAACCAGCTTTCCGGCGAGTACAAGGCGATACGCGGGTCTTCCGGCCGCATCCAATCCGTCGAATTCCGACGGCGACGTACCTTCTCGTCCGGAAACTGGTTGATCACCCCGTCGAAATCGATGAGCACCAGCGGACGCACACGACTGTCGACGACGTCACCGACGTGTAGGAAGTCATCCATCGGCATCGTCCATCCTCTCTCCGCCAATGCAGGAACGTACGGCACGGCCTTTCCGTGTACGAGACGGGCATACAGACGATGTGGGCGGTACCGTCGTCAACGGTACCGCCCACATCGCGTCGGCGACGGCGTCGATGCGAAACGCCCGACGACGACGCTACTTGCGTTTCTTCTTCTCGCGGATGTTCACCGAAATCTGAATCGGCGACCCCTCGAAGCCGAACTCCTCACGCAGCGAACGTTCGATGTAGCGGCGGTAGCCGTGCTCGAGGAAGCCGGTCGCGAAGATCACGAACCTCGGCGGACGCGTCGACGCCTGCGTGGCGAACAGGATGCGCGGCTGCTTGCCGCCTCGCAACGGATGCGGGTGGGCGGACTGCAGTTGTCCCAGGAACGCGTTGAGCTTGCCGGTCGGAATGCGCTTGTCCCAGGATTCCAGCGCCTCGCGCATGGCTTTGGCCAGACGGTTGGTGTGCCAGCCCGTCTTGGCGGACAGGTTGACGCGCTGAGCCCAGGTGACACGATCTAACTCGGTGACCCACAGGCGTTCGAGACGCTGCTTGTCGAACTCGTCCATCGCATCCCACTTGTTGAACACGAGCACGATGGCGCGGCCCGCGTCCACGGCGGAGCTCATGACCTTGAGGTCCTGATCGGAGATCGGCACGGACGCGTCGAACAGGACGAGCGCGAGCTCGGAACGTTCGATGGCCGCCTGCGTGCGCAGCGACGAATAGTATTCCGCGCCCTGCAGCTTGTGCTGGCGGCGCTTGATGCCGGCCGTGTCGATGAACAGCCAATCCTCGCCGTCGATGTCGATGACCTCGTCGACGGGGTCGCGCGTGGTGCCGGCCAGATCGTTGACGACGGCGCGCTGCTCGCGCGCCAGCTGGTTGAGCAGGGACGACTTGCCCACGTTCGGACGGCCCACGAGCGCCACACGGCGCAGGCCGGAAGGCGTGAGGAATCCGGAGGTCTTCTCCGCCTTCCGCAGCGAGTCGATCGCCTGGTCGAGCAGGTCGCCCACTCCCCTGCCGTGCATGGCGGAGATGGCGTACGGCTCGCCGAGTCCGAGCTTCCAGAATTCGGCCGCGAGGTATTCGCTTTCGCGGTCGTCGATCTTGTTGACGGCGAGGGTGACCGGTTTGCCGGAGGCGCGCAGCATCCTGACGATGCGCTCGTCCGTATCCGTCAGACCCACCTGTCCGTCGACGACGAGCACGACCGCGTCGGCGAGGTTCACGGCGACTTCGGCCTGCGACGCGATGGCGGAGTCGATGCCCTCGACGTCGACCTCCCAGCCGCCCGTGTCGACGAGCTTGAAGTCGGTGCCGGCCCATTCCGCGTCGTAGCTGACGCGGTCGCGCGTGACGCCCGGCGTGTCCTCGACGACGGCGACGCGCTTGCCGAGGATGCGGTTGACGAGCGACGACTTGCCCACGTTCGGACGGCCCACGATGGCGAGCACGCCGACCGGACGCGCCGCGGGACCGGAGCGGGACAGGTCTCCTCCACGGTCCTCGATCAGCGCCTCGTCGCCCTCGGCCAGTTCGTATCCTTCGAGGTTGGCGGCGTACCGCTCGTACTCCTGTTCCTCGATGGCGTCGTCGACCAGACCGACCAGCACGTCGAGCGTCTGCGCGAAATCCATGTCGGAGTTGTCGACGGTGGTCACGCCGTCCGCCGCGGTGGTGAAGTTCGTGACCTTGGAGTCCTGACGGTCGCGTGCGGCGACGTCCTCCGCGCCCACGCCGGATACGGCCTGTCCGGTACGCCTCGCCTGACGCACCTCCTCACGTGCGGTGAGCAGGACGCGCACTTCCGCGTCGGGGGCGACGACGGTGGTGATGTCACGGCCCTCCGCGACGACGCCGAGCCCACCGGAGAAGGAGTCGGCCGACTCCTCCCGCGCGATGTAGGCGCGCTGCGCTGCGATGAGCACGTTGCGTACGGGGATGACGTTCGAGACCTTCGACACGTGCGACGAGACCTCGGAGGAGCGAATCTCCTGGGAGATGTCCTCGCCGTCCGCGGTCACGAACGGATTGTCCGGGTCGACGCCGATATCGAAATGGTCACCGGTGAAGAACTCGCCCACGGTCTCCGTGACGAGACGCTCATCGACCTGATCCACGTCGAGGTCGATGCCCTGATGCAGGCACCACCACGTGCAGGCCCGGTACATGGCGCCCGTGTCCAGATAGGCGAAACCGTAGAATTTGGCCAGCGCCTTCGACGTCGAGGATTTGCCGACGCCGGCGGGCCCGTCGATGGCGACACGAATCACAGGCCGACCTCCTTGGACAGGGAACGCACCTCGGTCTGGCTGAGCACGCGGTAGGAGCCGGACTTCAGGTCGCCGAGCTTGATTGGACCGATCTGGGTGCGGACAAGACGCTTGACGGGGAAGCCGATGGCGCCGAAGATACGGCGTACGATGCGGTTCTTGCCGGAGTGGAGCACGACCTTGACGATGGTGGTGTCATGGTTCGCGTCGATGATGGCGCAGCGGTCGAGCTTGATCCAACCGTCGTCGAGCTGCACGCCGGTGGTGACCAGACGACGGCACACCGTGCCGGAGATGCGGCCTTCCAACGTGGCGATGTAGGTCTTCTCCACCTCGTACTTGGGGTGCATGACGTGCTGGCTGAGCTCGCCATCGTTCGTCATGAGGATGAGGCCCTCCGAATCGTAGTCGAGACGGCCCATGTGGAAGATGCGCTCGTACTTGTCCCCCACGATGTCGCGCAGGGTGTAGCGGCCCTTCGGGTCCTCCATGGCGGACAGGACCTTCTTGGGCTTGTTGAGCGCAAGGGTGATGTGATTGTCGTTGATGCGCACGCGCGAACCGTCCACACGGATTTCGTGGTGCTTGGGATCGACGCGGGTGCCGAGTTCGGTGACGAGCGCACCGTCGACTTCGACGCGTCCTTCGGTGATCATGAGCTCGCATTTGCGGCGGGACCCGAATCCAGCCTGGGCGAGCAGCTTCTGCAGGCGAATGCCTTCCTGAGCGGTGTCTTGCGCCTTTCTGGCGCGGGAATATGCGTTTGGCATCGTTCTCCCAACGTGGCCTAGGGTATTTCCAACCTTTTCATGATACCTTACCCGGTGGTCCGACTGCTAGACTGGCAGTCGTCCGGCGGGTTGCGGCCCGCCGGGGATCATCCGCATGATCAGAAGGATTGACATGACATCTCAGGACACCGCCACGGCGCAGCAGCAGCCGTGGCCCCTTCGCGTGGGCGCCGAACTGGTCGGCGCCTTCCTCATTTGCTTCGCCGTCTACACCGTCGCCTCGTTCGGCAACGTCATCTACACGCTGAATCTGGCGTATGCGGTTCTGGCGACCGGTCTCGTCTACGCCGCCGTGACCTACGCCCTCGGCAAGGTCTCCGGAGGACAGTTCAACCCGGCCGTCACCGTCGCCGCGATGATCGTGGGCCGTACGAAGCTCGTGGACGGCGTTCTCTACATCGTCGCCCAGGTGGTCGGCGCCACGCTCGCCGGCCTGCTCGTCCGGTTCCTGCTGCCCACTTCGGAGAACGTGACGCTCTCGCAGTGGCTGGTCGCCACGGTGAACGGCTTCGACAAGGGTTCCATCGCCTACTCCACGCTCAGTCAGTATGGCCTGTCGTTCTCCATCAACCAGGCCATCGTCGTCGAGGTCGTCGCCTCCCTGGTCATCGTCGGCGCCGCCATGGCCTCCTACGGCACGAAGCGCTACGCCGCCGTCACCGGCATCGCGTACGCGGCTGGCGCGGCCATCACGTTCCCGGTGACCGGCGCCGCGCTCAACCCCGCGCGCGCGACCGGCATCGCCGTCGCCGTGTACGCCCAGGGTCTCGACACCGAACCGGTGTCCCAGCTGTGGGTGTTCTGGATCTGCCCGGTGCTGGCCGCCGGGCTCGTCTCGCTGGCCATGGTGCTGCAGCAGATAATCGCCGCTCCGAAGACCAAGGGTGATGACCCGAAGACGCTGCATGAATACGATGAGGCCGCCGACCCCGCTGGGGAGCCGACGGCCGTTGCGTCCGAGTCCGCCTCTGACGCGGAACCGCAGGACGGTTCAGACGATCAGGTAGACGCTGAAGTAGGTGGCGAGGAGTCCGATCCCAAGGCTGATGCCGATGAAGGAGTCGAACGCCACTGAGCGCACCTTCCACGGGCTGCGTTCGCGCAGGACAAGCCGAAGCAGCCCGGTGATGATGGCCGTCACGGAGATCAACACCGTGGCGGCCTTCGTGTATCCGAGGACGGCAAGCACGCCCGACACGACCACCGCGAGGGCGACGCACCATTCGAACCACGGCTTGCCTTCATGGTCCTCGGAGACATAGGGATGATTCTTCATGACTGCTGCGGGAGCCTTCGGACGATCAGTGGAAGAAGTGGCGGGTGCCGGTCAGGTACATCGTCACGCCGGCCTTCTTGGCCGCTTCGATGACCTCCTCGTCGCGGATGGAGCCGCCGGGCTGCACGATGGCCTTGACGCCGGCGTTCATCAGCGTCTCGGCGCCGTCGGCGAACGGGAAGAACGCGTCGGACGCGGCGACGGAGCCTGTGGCGCGGTCCGCGCCGTCCGCCAGCGTGTTGGCGCGTTCGACGGCGAGATGGCAGGAGTCCACACGGTTGACCTGGCCCATGCCGATGCCGACGGTCGCCTGATCGTGCGCGAGCAGGATGGCGTTGGACTTGACGCAGCGGATGGCACGCCATGCGAACACGAGGTCCTTCAGCGTTTCGGCATCGGCCGGTTCGCCGGAGACGAGCTTCCAGGAGTCCGGATCGTCGCCGACGGCGTTGATGAGGTCCATGTCCTGCACGAGCAGGCCTCCGTCGATCTGACGGAACTGCGTGTGGCCCTTCGGCGGTTCGGCGACCTTGAGGATGCGCAGGTTCTTCTTCTTGGTCTTGAGCAGTTCGAGCGCTTCGGGCTCATAGGCCGGGGCGACGATGACCTCGGTGAAGATCGGACGCACGCTTTCCGCCATCTCCAAGGTGACCGTGCTGTTGCAGGCGATGACGCCGCCGTACGCGCTCACCGGATCGCAGGCATGGGCCTTCTTATGGGCCTCGGCCGCGGTCGCGCCGATGGCGAGACCGCAGGGGTTGTTGTGCTTGACGACGGCCACGGCGATGGCGGGGGCCATGTCCCACACGGCACGCCATGCGGCGTCCGCATCGACGTAGTTGTTGTAGCTCATCGGCTTGCCGCCGAGCTGTTCGGCGTGGGCGAAGCCGGTCTGGTCGAGCGGGTCGAGGTACAGAGCGGCCTGCTGGTGGGAGTTCTCGCCGTAGCGCAGCGTGTGCGCACGGTCCCAGGTGCGGGTGAACGCGGCCGGGAACTTCGCGTCGTTGACCGGATGATCCTCGTCGTCATGCTCGGTTTCGGCGATGGTGGCCGGCTTCGGCCAATGCTTGGAGGTCCACTCGTTGATCGTCGCGTCGTAGGCGGCGGTGTGGGCGAACGCCTTGCCGGCGAGCCAACGGCGCTCCTCGAGGGTGAAGCCCTCGCCGTTCTCGACGCGTTCCGCGACCAGCGCGTAATCGGCCGGATCGGTGACGATGGCGACGGTGGCGCTGTTCTTCGCGGCACCACGGACCATGGACGGGCCGCCGATGTCAATCTTCTCGATCGTCGCGGCCTCGTCGGCGCCGGAACGCACGGTGTCGGCGAACGGGTAGAGGTTGACGACGACCAAATCGAACGGCTTGATGCCGAACTTCTCGAGCTGGGCGGCATGGTCGGGGTTGGTCATGTCGGCGAGGATGCCGGCGTGGATGTGCGGGTCGAGCGTCTTGACACGGCCGTCAAGGCATTCCGGGAAACCGGTGACCTCGCTCACCTCGATGACGGGGACGCCGAGCTCCGCCAGACGCTTCGCCGTCGAGCCGGTGGACACGACCTCGGTGCCGGCCTTGACGAACGCCTGTGCGAGCACTTCGATGCCTTCCTTGTGGAAGACGGAGACCAACGCCCTGTTAATCGGACGATTCGTTGCTGTCATCGATTTCCTCCTGTGCTGGTTGTTCGGACTTGGACAAATCAGTGTCGGACCGGATGGTTCGGGGGCGGCGCGGGCGGTCCGAAGGCCCGTCGTCGGCCGCAGTGCCACCGGCGACGCCGGTGCTGACCGATGATGCGTCGCGGCTTAGACGCTGCCGTCCGACAATCCAGTGTATCCCGTAGACGGCTGCCAACACCACGGCGGCGACAAACCATGCCCCCGCGAATCCGAAGGCGAGCGATCGCCCCGTGGTCTGTGTGGAGACCATGACGTCGACGCCCACATCCTTGAGCCGGTGCTCCCCCAGCGAGCCGTCGGACAGCGCGTACCAGGCGCAGGATCCGGCGGCGAGCAGGATGAGCGCCGCGCAGAGCGCACACGCATGACAGATCATGATTCGTACGACCGTACGGGTGCCTTCGATATCGTCGGGCTTGGCGATACGAAGGCGCAAGGGCCCTGGCACCGCCATGAACACGAGTGCGACGACGGCCGCAGTCACGGGGATGAGGCATTGCAATACGATTCGCACGCGTTCATCCGGCACGGCATCGGGCAGAAGCCCGAAGACAGGCAACGGAGGAAGTCCCGCAGACTGGCCTCCCCACATCGTGAACACCCCAAGATCACCGATGTGGAATCCTGCACCCATAATCCACGAGACCGCCCATCCCATGAGGTTCGGCAGCCACACGCAGGCGGCGATGGAGGTGAGGATACGCGATCCGTTCTCCATACCCGTCATCGTGAACAGCGTGGTCATGCCATGCCATCCGCGCACGATCCATACGACGGAGGTCACGAAGCCGGTCAGCACCAACGCGGATGCGAGCACCGCCGTGACGAAGCCCGTCAGACGAAGCGTATGACGCACCGTGGCGGGCATATGGCCAGCCAACGCCGTGATGACGCGCTTCGGCAACGGTGAGCGCATCATCACGGCGAACAGGTATCCGAGTGTCCATATGATCGCGGTCTTGGCGGCCACCGCCGGTTGGGGATCATGAAGCTCCACGGTGGTGCCCCCCGCCCACAGCAGGTTGCACGCCACCCATGTCGCCAGACCGGACAGCCATGGCAACAGCCCGACACCGGCTTTAGAGGCGCATTGCGCAATCAGAGCCACCAACAGCAGGGTGAGCAGCAACGGCATGACGCCGATTACCACCGACCCTGCGGTGAATCCGACTCCTTGGCTGAGCAGCACCACCGCTTCGGTCAACGACATACTGGAGGCGGACAGGTTCTCCCCGCCTTCCTCCATGGAGACCACGAGAAGCATCAACGCGATGAAGCAGCCCAGCGAAATCGCGTACAGCGCCATGGCGGCCAATGCCGCCAAGACGCCGCGGAATAGGGAGAGAAGTCGTCCTGAGTTCACTGGGTTCACTGGCCGAGACCTGCGAGCACCTCACGCATGATGTCGGCCGCCTGACCGGGAGTGCGTCCGACACGGATGCCGACGGCTTCGAGGGCTTCCTTCTTGTCCTTCGCGGTGCCTTTGCCACCGGAGACGATGGCGCCGGCATGACCCATCTGCTTGCCTTCGGGGGCGGTGAAACCGGCGATGTAGGCGACGACGGGCTTGGTCATATGTTCGGCGGCCCACTGGGCGGCGTCCTGTTCGGCGTTGCCGCCAATCTCGCCGATCATCATGACGGCCTTCGTGTTCGGATCCTCTTCGAACGCCTGCAGCGCCTCGAGCAGCGTCGTGCCGACGATCGGATCCCCACCCGCGCCGAGGCACGCGGTGAAACCGATGTCGGAGAGCTCCCCCATCAGCTGGTAGGTGAGCGTGCCCGACTTGGAGACGAGACCGAGCGGGCCACGTCCCACGATGCCGTCGGGGATGATGCCGAGATTGACACCGTGCGTCTTCTCGGACGAGGCGAGGGTCATGAGGCCCGGACAGTTCGGCCCGACGATGCGTACCCCATGACGCAGCGCGAGTTCCACGAAGTAGGCGGAATCGGCGACCGGGATGCCTTCGGTGATGACGACGATGAGCTTGATGCCGGCTTCGATCGCCTCGACCACCGCATCCTTGGCGAACCGCGGCGGGACGAACACGACGGACGCTTCCGCACCGGTCGCCTGACGCGCCTCGGCGCAGGAGCCATACACATGGACCGTGGTGTCCTCGCCGTTCCTCGCCTTGGGGAAGGTGACCTCAAGGCCGGCCTTGCGGGCATTGACGCCGCCGACGATGTTGGTGCCGGCTTTGAGCATGCGCGCCGTGTGGGTCATGCCCTGATGGCCGGTCATGCCCTGTACGATAACGGGGGCGTCGTCTTCGATGAACAGCACCATCAGTTGGTCTCCTTGGTCTTCTGGGCGTCCGCAGCGATGCGTGCTGCTTCGCTCGCCGCCTCTTCCATGGTTTCGGCGACGTGGACGTTCGGGGTGTTCGATTCGGCGAGGATGGCGAGACCCTCGGCCGCCGCGTTGCCGTCGAAGCGCACGACGATCGGCTTGGTGCCGCCCAGCGTTTCGACCGCTTCGAGGATGCCCTTGGCGACCTGCTCGCAGGAGGTGATGCCGCCATACACGTTGATGAACACCGATTCGACCTGCGGGTCGGACAGCACGATTTCGAGGCTGGCGGCCATGACCTCGGCCGAAGCACCGCCGCCGATGTCGAGGAAGTTGGCGGGCTTGACGCCGGTGCCCTGTTCCTCGCCGGCTCCGGACACTGCATCGAGGGAGCTCATGACGAGGCCGGCACCGTTGCCGATGACACCGACCTGGCCCTTGAGATGGACGTAGTGCAGGCCATGGTCCTTGGCGCGCCGTTCGAATTCGTCATTGGCCAGTGGATCGGCGAAACGCTTCCAGCCGTCATGGCGGAACGCGGCGTTGTCATCGAGGGAGATCTTCGCGTCGAGCGCGCACAGGCTCTTCGAGGATTCGTCGTCCGGATCGCCGATCTTGGCGAGCGGATTGATCTCGACGAGCGTGGCGTCGTTCTCCTTGAAGCACTTCCACATCTTGAGCAGAATCTGGGCGGCCTGATCGACGTCAGCATGGTAAAACCCGATGCTTTCCGCCATCTTGGTCGCCGCCTCGAGATCGAAGTCATCGAGGGCCTCGATGTGCAGACGCTTCACCGATTCGGGATGCTCCTTGGCGATCTCTTCGACCTCGGTACCGCCGTTGGCGGTGGCGAGCACATCGTAGTCACGGGACGTGCGGTCCACGGAGATGGAGACGTAGTACTCGTGAAGGATGTTCTTGCCTTCGGCCACGAGCACGCCGTTGACCTTATGCTTGTGGATGGTCATCGGCAGGATGGCCTCGGAGGCGAGGATGGCCTCGTCGCGGGTCTTGGCGAGCTTCACGCCGCCGGCCTGACCGCGGTGCCCGATCTTGACCTGCGCCTTGACGACGCACGGGTATCCGAGCTGTTCGGCCGCTTCGGCCACTTCATGGGAGTTCTGCGCGTAGATGGCCTTCGGGGTGGGGATGCCCTGCTCCTCGAGAAGCTCTCGTGCCTGGTATTCGTAAAGGTCCATAGCTTTTATCCGTTGTGTTGGATTGTTGTACCGATGTGTGTCTGGCCGGTTCGGCTCAGGCAGGCATGGAGATGAGCGTGCTGGTGGGGACGTCGCCGAGCTTGGCGAGACCGTCCAGTCCGGTGAGGCCCATGACGAAGCTGAATCCGACGACCTTGCCGCCGGCCTTCTCGATGAGGTCCGCACCGGCCTTGGCCGTGCCTCCCGTGGCGATGAGATCGTCGACGATGAGCACACGCTTGCCGCCCTGCACGCAGTCGGATTCGATCTCCACTTTTTCGGTGCCGTATTCGAGGTCGTATTCCTCTCCGATGGTTTCGGGCGGCAACTTGCCGGCCTTGCGAATGGCGATGAAACCCTTGCCGAGGTGCGCGGCGAGTGCGGGGCCGAAGAGGAAGCCCCGGGCCTCCAGACCGGCGACCACGTCGAAGGAGTCGACGGGCACCGGCAACGTCTTCTCCAACGCCTTCATGAGGATACCCAACGCCTTGGCGTCGGCGAGCACGGGCATGAAGTCACGGAACTTGATTCCCTCCTTGGGGAATCCCGGAATCGTTCTGATCAGCGAGACCAAGTACTCGGCGTCTGCCTGACCGACCTTGCCGAGGTCTTCGATGGTGATATCGGACTGTGTCATCTTGTACCGCCTGTCGGTTCGACTGGTTTATACGTGTACGTATTTGAGGCGCGGCCGCGACCGACGCCCGATTGGTGTCACCGTGCGGGCGAGCGGCTCGGAACGAGACCCGCGATCATTCCCCGCACGGTGTTCGTATGGATTGTTACTCGGCGTCCGTCTCGGCGATGGCCGTGCCGGCGGCCGCAGCCGTGACCGCGGTTTCGACCGGAACCTGCGCCTGATCCTTGTCGGCGTCCTCGTCCTTGGGCAGCGGGTTGCCGTTCTCGTCCACCTCGTCATCGGAGACGTAGGCGGGACGCACGTATTCGCGGGAGATGCCGTTGAAGCCGAAACGCAGCAGGCTGCCCTCGGAATCGATGACGATCTCCTCATACTGCTCGTCGACGGAGACGACCTTGCCGATGATCTGCCCGATGGTGATCACCTCAGTGCCCGGCTTCAGGTTGGCGCGGAAGTCCTTGACCTTCTTCTGCTGTTCCTTGGACTTCTTCGACTGCCACCACATCATGCCGCCCATGACGACGACGAGCAAGGCGATAAACACGATATCCATAAGCTGGGGATTCCTTCCGATCGGATTCGACTAGTAGTCCAAAACAGTAAGTTTAGAAAAGCTTGCTGACATCATCCGGCTCAGGCCGTATGCCGAGATGGCGCCACGCCTTGTCCGTGGCCACACGTCCCTTCGGCGTGCGGATGAGGAACCCCTCGCGCACGAGATACGGTTCGCACACGGTCTCCACGGTTTCCGATTCCTCGCCGACCATCGCGGCGAGAGTGTTGAGACCCACCGGACCGCCGTTGAAGTTCCTCACGATCGCATTGAGCACCGCGATGTCGAGCCGGTCGAGGCCTTCCGCGTCGATCTGGTACAACGCCAGCGCGTCCTTCACGTCCTGCGGTCCGACATGCTCGAGGTCATGGACGATGGCCCAGTCCCGCACACGACGCAGCAGACGGTTCGCAATGCGGGGCGTACCACGGGAGCGGAGCGCGAGCTGGTGGGCGGCCCCTTCATCGAGGGCCACGCCGAGCACGCCCGAGGATCGTTCCACGAGCTTCTCGAGCTCTTCGACCGGATAGAAGTCGAGGTGCGCGGTGAAGCCGAACCTCGCCCGCAGCGGGGACGGCAGCATGCCCTCACGGGTGGTGGCGCCGATCATGGTGAATCGCGGCAAAGTGAGCGGAATGGAGGAGGCGCCAGGCCCCTTGCCCACCATCACATCCACACGGAAATCCTCCATGGCGATGTACAAGAGCTCTTCGGCGGCACGCGGTAGACGATGCACCTCGTCGACGAACAGCACCTCCCCTGCGTCCAGGGAGCTGAGAATCGAGGCGAGGTCGCCGGCATGCTGGATGGCCGGACCCGAGGTGATGCGAATCGGCACGCCCAGCTCGTTGGCGACGATCATCGCCAACGTGGTCTTGCCGAGGCCCGGAGGTCCTGCGAGCAGGATGTGGTCCGGGGGGACCTCGCGTTTGCGCGCGGCGTCCAGGAACAGCTGCAGCTGCGCCTTGAGCCTCGGCTGCCCTATGAACCCGTCGAGCACATGGGGACGCAGCTCCTCATCGCTCACCGGCTCGTTGCCGACCGGCTGCGAGGAGACCATGCGCAACGACTCCTCATTGGCGCCGATGTTCTCATTGCCCGTCTCGACGGTGCCGCTGATGTAGGGTTCGTTCATCCGTTCACCTCCGTTCCATGGTGGGTATTCGTCCTCATATCCGGCATCAGACGCCGCGGTCCAGCGACGCCAGGGCCAGTTTCAGCACAATCGGCACATTCTCGGCGGATACCGGCGTGGCGATGCCGTTCGCCTCGCATGCGGCATGCACGGCCTGTTCGGCGTCCTGCTGACGCCATCCCAACGACATGAGTCCCTCGACCACCTGCAACGCCCCTTTATCTTCAGGCTGAGCTGTGGTGACGGCGGCACCAGACTCCTCCAAGGATTCCAAATCAATGGAGCCCTTCAGCTCGAGGATGATCTTCTGCGCGCCTTTCCTGCCGAGTCCCGGCGCCTTCGCAAGTGCGGCGGCGTCGTTGTCCGATACGGCTTTGGCAAGCTGCGACGGGTTCAGGGTGGACAGCAGGGACAACGCCACCTTCGGACCGATGCCGGAGACCTTGAGCAACTGCAGGAACGTGCGTTTCGCGGCAGGCTCGAGGAAACCGTACAGGGTGATGGCGTCCTGCGAGACATTGAGATACGTGTAGACATGCGCTTCCGACCCGCCATGCAGACGCGACAGGTCCGCGGACGGCATGCGGACCTCGTACCCGACTCCCCCGACCTCGATCAACGCGGCCGCGGCGTCCACGGCACCGACGACACCTTTCAACGAACCGATCACGGCAAACTCCTTCGAACAACTGTTCGACAGTGTACACCATCGCCAGGCGGTCACATGCCGCGGTCGGCGTTGAAGCGACGCTTCGTGGCTTTCTTGGAGGCCTCCGCCCACTGGCGCTGCGCCGCGGTGAGATGCTCCTCGCGTTCGCCGCCCTGCAGGGCGCCGGCGGGTCTCAAGGCATGGCAGATGGCCAACGCCAGCGCGTCGGCGGCGTCAGCCGGGGTGGGCATCCGGTTGAGGTTCAGGATGCGCGTCACCATGCGTTCGACCTGGATCTTCTGCGCCTGTCCGTTGCCGGTGATGGCGAGTTTCGCCTCGGTGGGCGTGTGCAGTGCGACGGGGATGTTGCGTTGCGCCGCGGCGAGCATGGCGAGCCCCGCGGCCTGCGCGGTGCCGAGGACGGTGTTGCGGTTGGATTGGGCGAACACGCGTTCGATGGATACGGCGTCCGGCGCGTACGTCTCGATCTTCGCGACGAGCCCGTTGTAGATGGCGAGCAGTCGCAGATCCTGCGAGACATCCGGAGAGGAGCGCACGACGTCCACGTGGATAAACGAAAGCCGGCGGTGGACGCCGGCTTCGATCACGCCGACCCCGCAGCGCGTGAGCCCGGGGTCGACGCCTAGGATGATCACGGGGATTTACTCCTCGTCGAGCTGGGCCATGACCTCGTCGGAGGCGGTCCAGTTGGAGTAGATGTTCTGGACGTCGTCCAGGTCATCGAGGTTGTCGATGAGCTTGGAGACCTTGCGGGCGTCCTCGAGGGTGAGCTCGACCTCGTTCTTCGGAGCCATGACCAGATCGGCGGAATCGTATTCGAACCCGGCGTCGACCAAAGCCTGACGCACGGTGTGCACGTCGGACGGGTCGGTCATGACGGCGTACACGTCGCCGTTGTCCTGGACGTCCTCGGCACCGGCCTCGGCGGCGACCTCGAACAGCTTGTCGTAGTCCACGCCCTCGGACGGAACCTCGATCTGGCCCTTGCGCTCGAAGTTGAAGGACACGGAACCGGTGGT
Source organism: Bifidobacterium saguinibicoloris (assembly GCF_019331725.1). GTDB lineage: Bacteria > Actinomycetota > Actinomycetes > Actinomycetales > Bifidobacteriaceae > Bifidobacterium > Bifidobacterium saguinibicoloris. The sequence continues at coordinate 52,776 of NZ_JAHBBF010000001.1, read as the reverse complement.
GGCGAGGGAGCCGTTGCCCTTGGTCAGCGTGGAACGCACGTCGGCGGCGGCACGGTTGCGGTTGTCGGTCAGGCACTCGATGATGAGGCCCACGCCGGCGGGGGCGTAGCCCTCGTAGACGATGTCTTCATAATTGGCGCCGCCGGCTTCCTCACCGGAGCCGCGCTTGACGGCGCGCTTGATGTTGTCGGCCGGCATCGAGGCCTTCTTGGCCTTGTAGATGGCGTCGTACAGCGACGGGTTGCCGTCGGGGTCACCGCCGCCCATGCGGGCCGCGATCTCGATGTTCTTGATGAGCTTGGCGAAGAGCTTGCCGCGCTTGGCGTCGATGGCGGCCTTCTTGTGCTTGGTGGTCGCCCACTTGGAATGACCTGACATAATGCTCCTAGCAGGTTATAGGTAACGGATAACTGACAAACGAGACGATTTTAGGGCGGTTCGCCGACAACATGCGCCAATCGGCGCATGTTGTCGGCCGGTGGACCGCCCGGGGCGCGTCCCGCGGCGCCGTCGAAGGCCCGGGAATCACATCACGGGACCGTGTCTCACGCTTCGGTCGCGGCCTTGAAGTCGTCGACGGAGTTGACCTGGACACGCTTCTTGATGATCTCAAGGATCTTCGCGCGCGCCTCGTCGACCGGAACGCCGTTGAGCTGGCTGCCGTCGCGGAAGCGGAAACTCACCGCGTTGTTGTTCATGTCCTCCTCACCGACGATGAGGATGAACGGCGTCTTGGACTTGGAGGCGTTGCGGATCTTCTTGCCGAAACGGTCATCCGAGTAGTCGATCTCGCAGCGGACCATCTCGTCCTCGAGGCTCTTGACAAAGCCCGCCAGATGCGGGGCGAACTCGTCGGCGACGGGGATGCCGAGCACCTGCACGGGGGCGAGCCACACCGGGAACGCGCCCGCGTAGTGCTCGAGCAGCACGGCGAAGAAGCGCTCGATGGAGCCGAACAGCGCGCGGTGGATCATGACCGGACGCTGATGGGTGCCGTCTGCCGCGATGTACTCGAGCTGGAAGCGCTCGGGCAGGTTGAAGTCAAGCTGGATGGTCGACACCTGCCAGGTGCGTCCGATCGCGTCGCGCGCCTGCACGGAGATCTTCGGGCCGTAGAAGGCGGCGCCGCCCGGATCAGCCACGAGATGCAGGCCGGAGTCCTCGGCGACCTCGCGCAGCGTGTTGGTCGCCTCCTCCCAGATCTCGTCGCTGCCGACGTACTTGTGCTCGTCCTTGGTGGACAGCTCCAGGTAGAAGTCGTCCAGGCCGAAGTCGCGCAGCACCTTGAGCACGAAGGTCAGCAGATTGGTCAGCTCGCCCTTCATCTGCTCGCGGGTGCAGTAGATGTGGGAATCGTCCTGCGTGAGGCCGCGCACACGCGTCAGGCCGTGGACCTCGCCGGACTTCTCGTAGCGGTACACAGTGCCGAACTCGAACAGTCGCAGCGGCAGCTCCTTGTAGGAGCGCTGACGGGACTTGAAGATGAGGTTGTGCATCGGGCAGTTCATCGGCTTGAGGTAGTAGTCGAAGCCCTGCTTGGTGATGTTACCGTCGGCGTCGCGCTCCTCGTCAAGGCGCATCGCCGGGTACATGGAATCCTTGTACCAGTGCAGGTGGCCGGAGGTCTCGTACAGGCCGCCCTTGGTGATGTGCGGGGTCTGCACGAAGCTGTAGTGGTACTTGCGGTGCATCTCGCGGGAGTAGTCCTCCATCGCGTTGATGACGGCAGCACCCTTCGGATGGAAGACGGCCAGGCCCGGTCCGATCTCCTCCGGGAAGGAGAACAGGTCCATCTCGGCGCCGAGCTTGCGGTGGTCGCGCTTGGCGGCCTCCTCGAGACGGGTCTGGTAGGCCTTGAGGTCCTCCTTGGTGGCCCATGCGGTGCCGTAGATGCGCTGCATGGTCGGGTTCTTCTCGCTGCCGCGCCAGTAGGCGGCGGCGGAACGTTCGATCTTGAACGCCTTGATGAAGCGGGTGTTCGGCAGGTGCGGACCGCGGCACAGATCCTTCCACACCACGTTGCCGTCACGGTCGACGTTGTCGTAGAAGCTGAGCTCCTTGCCGGAGATCTCGGTGGCGGTGGACGGATCGAGGTGCGCTTCCTTGTCCTGGATCAGCTCGATCTTGAACGGCTGGTCGGCCTCCTCCTTGAGCGCCTCCTCCTCGGTGGTCACGCGGCGGCGGAAGGACTGCGCGGACTTGATGATGCGCTGCATGTGCTTCTCGATGTTCTTGAGATCGTCCGGCGTGAAGGGCTGGTCGACCTGGAAGTCGTAGTAGAAGCCGTCCTTGATGATCGGGCCGACGCCGAGCTTGGCGTTCGGGAACAGCTCCTGCACAGCCTGGGCCATGACGTGCGTGGCGGAGTGGCGCATGATGCCGAGACCGTCTTCGGAGTCGAGCGCGACGGATTCGACCGTGTCACCGTCCGTGAGCGGCGTGTACAGGTCACGCAGTTCGCCGTTGAGACGCACCGCGATGATGTTCTTGTCATCCGCGAACAGTTCGACGCCGGTGGTGGTTGCTTCCACCTCCTTCGCTTCGCCGTTGACCGTTATGGAGATGGAGCTTTGCGCCATGATGTGTCCTTTGCTATCGGGGCCCGCGTTACCAATGGGCAGGCCTGGACGTGTAATCAACAGGTCACACGATAGGCACGCATGCCGACATGCGCAAGCGGCGTTCGCGTATCGAACGTGTGGGTGGATAGGATGTCGGCAATGACGGCGCGCGCGGAAACCGGCAAGGCGACGACTTCATCTCACGTCCATTAAGCCGCATGGGTTGGCATTTCTTTGTTTCGGGTATGGGAAAGACTCCCGTACGAGTAGTCATAAACAGGGAAACGATTATGGGCTAATCCCGGTTGGCGAGCGGGTATTCGTCACGTGATTTGCCGTAGAAAAGGCACCAGTCGACCCAGCGCTTCAGCTCATCGTCATTCACGTATGGGCCTTGTGCGCCGATTTGGAAGAATGGCTTGCCGAACATGTCGGCATAGCTGTCGAGCGAGGTTTCGACAGGCGCGGTGTCGTCGGCGACGAAGCTGTCGAAATCCCCGTCCCAGAAGTATCTCATCGGGACCTTGTTCATCGCGATTGTTGTGCTCATCGCGTCACCGCCTCCAATGCCGTTCAGTACGGCAAGTCGAAGGGGACGAGTCCTCGCCCGCTCCGAAGAGTTCCATATGACCGAAATAAACGTGGGCCTTGGAATCCGGGGTTCCAAGGCCACGCCCCTATGCGGCTAAGACAGCCATTACCTGGAAACGAACGTGAACTCGACGAAGCCGCTATACGACATCAAGCCGAAACCAGTTCGTCGTGAACGGCGTATTCATATGAGTGCTCGTATAGATACGTGGGAGAAATGTCAATAGCACCGTCGCACCAAGTCAGAATTCCGTGGTCGATATGGAAATTCTCAAACGTCTTCTCATCCCGCAACGGGGCGAAGGCGGGAACATCACCATACATTTCAGTGAAATCACACAGCCGCGTCTCGCCAGTGGAAAACGTCACCAGCATAACGTGGTCATCCGTGACGCGGGCCGACCGGATCTCCAACTCCCGAACAGGTTCATCCGCATACAGGATGCCGTTCACTTCGAACATGACGGGCTCCTTTCCCCTTACGAATCTCACGAAAGCGGCTTGATACGATCGAACGGGCGTCCGGACACAGCCGCGTTCCACGCCTTGTACAGTTCATCCTCATGCAAGACCAGCCATGCGGCTACCAGTTTGTATTGCTTGGCGGGAAGAGAACCGGCCAACAGTTCGCCATCGATGCCGATGGATGCTTTGAAGTCTCCGTAGTACACGTGGACGTGCGGCTTGTGATGCTCGTTCTCGTCCTGATACATCATACGAATAATGATTCCGAAGAACCGACTCAGCTCCGGCACGCCCGCCTCCATTCCGACGGCTCATATGAGAAAGACCCTATGTCGAGTATATTCCCGCAGCAAGGGCGTCACCGGCGATCAGCAACACAGTCCGGTCGCACGACGATACAATTCAAATCAACAGCAGCCTTCCATGCCTCCTTACAATGCGCAACCCGGAGGTACAGTGCACAACCCGGAGGGCTCTGTTTATTCCGCTTCTTCCGACATCTTCCGCGCAAGGCCGCTCGCATACTTGATGGCCTCATGTTTCGATTCCCGGTTGTCGGCGGTGATGATGCGGAAGACGTCGTCATGGTATTCGTCAATGAGCCCGAAGTAGTCGTGCCTTGATTCAAAGACCGTCTTCATGCCGCATTTGGCCATCACACGGCCGGATTGGGTGTTCTCTTTGTAATGTCCGCCCCACACGGCGTCCTTGTGCAACGTATCGAAAGCGTATCCGAGCACGGCGTTCAAGGCTTCGGGCATATAGCCCCTGCCCCAGAACGGGCGTCCGATCCAATAGCCAAGCTCCATCGCATTGTCACCGAGATACTTGCCATAGCGCTCCCCAAGTGCATCATCGGCCTCGACCGGGTCAATGGTGTAGTGGCTGACCGGCTTGAGCGCGATGCTGCCGACCGGCTCGTTACCGTCGTATTTGATGGTGATGGCCCAGTTATTCTCCACTGCAAGAATGTTCCTGATGTCGTTCATGCTGCCTTCAGCATTCTTGTGCGGCGGCCATCCGCACAGCAATCCGATTTCAGGATCGGAAGCGTACCTGAACAATGACTCCGCTTCGGCTGCGTCATCAACCTTCCACGGGCGCAGCAGCAGGCGTTCGGTTCCGATGGTTTCGCTCATATCGTTCCTTTCGCTGACCGGAATCAATAAGCCTGCATGCTATCACTGAACCGCAGAAACAGAAGGGCCCCACTCCAATAATCAAGGATCGAGTCCTGTTCATGCCCATGTCAAACTAGGCGACGTAGCATGTACCAGACCTTGCGTATTCACGGTGTTTCGTCAGCGTTGTCGACAATCGCGGTCAGATTGCCCGTCGATGCGACCGAGATGGTGCCGTTCGTCGGCGCGGGGATGCCCGGCGTGACGGTCTTCTACTCCACGTAATCCTTGATGGCCTTCGCGTTCGCCTGCATCTCCTCCAGCGAGGAACCGGTGATGAGGTTCTCGGGGAAGCCCCGTCTCCCCGGCAACCTTTGAACGCCATTCGCCCGTCTGCTTCTCGACCTTCAGCTGGTCGAACTCCTTTTGAAGTCTGTTGGCTTTGGCCTCGGCCTTCTGCTGTTCGCTCATCTGGGATTCCTTGAGCTGTTTGCAGCTCGTCGGCGGCCGCCTTGTTGTCCTTGGCACGCTTCTCCCATTCACGCGAATGCGATACCGCTTCGCGATACTTGGCCTCCCAATCCGTCGGCGTGGCTTCGCCGTGCGGCTCCTGCACGTCCTGCGACTGGTCGGCGGTGTCAGCTTCCTCGGCCATGATTCCTCCTAATTGGTTGATAAGGGCCCGTTTCGGGCATAAAAAACCACCCGTGCGGGTGGTCATAAACAGAAAAATCAGTAGAGTGCCGGTGGGTCATCCGTAAAGGGAAGTTCCGGCAATGGTGTCTTTGTTGAGATGGCGGTTATTGCTCTATCTCGGAATTGCGGGTCACAGTCGATTCCTCCATATTTGAAGAACACGGGGAACGCGTCTGGAATGAAGGGATACCATGTTCCAAACGTGTCATAGTACAGGTCGGCCAACTGCTTGTCGGTGAGTGATGAGATGTCGATTCCCGAGTCGTTATCATCCATCGTCAGTGCATATCCTTGATCATTTCGGAAAACAGGTTCGCAGCGTTGGGGAAAAAGTGTTGGATCAATGTCCACGATTCCTCGTCGGCGATCTGGGCAGTCAGCATTTCGGCGAAGGCCTCCGAAACCTGAGCATAAGGCCTATTTCCCGAACCATAATATCCAGAGACGCGTCCTGCCTGAGAATACATCTTATACATGTCGCCAAGACCTGCCATGTAGTCATTGACCCCGGCTTGAATCATGTCATGCACTGCAAGGCTGTGTTCGCCGCCCGCAGCATACACATCGGCAGAGAAATCAGAAAGAGCTCCTGATGTCCGTCTAGATAGTCGCCTTCCTGTCTGTCGTCCATCTTCGATGCGAGAAGCCTGACCGCGCCCTCGGTCAAAACCTTCCCATACCTTACGTCATCATACGTTCCCGAATACGGGGCACCGTCTTTGCCGAGCAGGTAATCGATCGCGTGGGATCCTTCGTGAATGATTGCTCCATATTGGCCATGCCCTAGACGATTCACGCCTATCATTGATGAATTTATCGATATGAGTCCTGTTCCGGGGTTGAAATGAGCCACTCGACCAGACTGCAACGGCTGGTTATGACACTGGTTTGCCGTCGAATAGCCATTGACGGTCACGAGTGTCCATTTCGGCGACGATCTGCCGTATCGCCCACTTGTCGAAGCTGACCGGCTCGTCATCCTCGAATTCGGGGATGAACGTGTCCACATAGGTTTCCCTGTAGCGTTTCTCGGTCAGCATGTCCTCGATCGTGCCGCGGTACGCCAGGTAACGCCGTTCCAAATCCTCGTAGTCACAGCCTTCGATATGCGGTTTCCCGCCGTCCCAGCTGACCGAGACCTCGCAGTTGCAGCCGTTGTGCCATTCGGTGTCCGCGCCTGCGGCGGCTGCGGAAAGGTACACGTAGCCGCGGGATGCGAGCATGATGCAGAAGCCGCAGGTGGGTCCGTTGGGGATTCTGGCGTAACGGACGCCGTGCGGGTCGTTCCTTACGGCCTTGCCGATGGTTTCGCGGCCTCCGGCCCTCACCATTCTTTCCACGTTCGCCATAAGCCCGCGTTTCATGGCATCAGGGAACCGGCTGCGGTTGCAGTTGCTCTCCCTCATTGGTAGAGCTCGGCATGGAGCAAACCAACCAGCCCATAGGCCTATTTCCCGGAATCGCTGAAATATCCGGCGTGCCGCATGCTCCCGGCTCACATATCTATCGATACTCTGTTAGTATAGATATGCCGGCAGGGAAGACCGACGACAGCACCGGAAGGAAGGAGGAAGCGAGATGAGTAACGAATCAATGCTGGTGCTGGCGGTAATCATCGCCTCGACGGCGGAAACCGCAAAGCTGGTCTTCGAAGCGCGACGAACGCCACACGCGCGACAAGAAGAGGCACAAGTAGCAACGAGGTCCCTGATTCTCCAGCCATCCGGGGCCCGCCCCAATCATCTCGCAGAACACCATGAAAATCACAATTCAGGGACTGGGCGGACTGGCGTTCGCCCTCATAGCAGCCGGCTGTGCAATCGCCGAGGCCACGCCGTGGATCACCGCCCTGTTCGCCATCGCAACGGGAATCGACTGCCTCACGCTCTCGCTTTTCGGAGGCCATCGTGACTAGACACTATCTCAGTTTGACCGAAGTGGCCGAAAAGCTTGGAATCACCAAAGGCGCTCTAGCCCAGTACAAACTTCCCGAAGCGGACGTGACGGTAGGACGCGCACGCGGCTGGCTCCCCGAAACCATCGACGAATGGGACGCCGCACGCCCCGGCCGTGGAGTCGGCGGAGGCAGACCAAGGAAAAACAAGAACTGATATGCGAAAGCGCCCGCATCATGTCGTCGGCCGCCGTGGAGACGAACCTCGATGATGTAGGCGCTTCGCCATCCCCGTACCTCAGGTATGGAAATGACCACTAAGGACATATATACGACGACAGTATGCATTCACGCCACGTTAGTACCGTCAAACGGGAGGCGATATGAGACTTATCAAGTTCTATCGGTTTGTCGATAATAACGATTCGTATTTTTGCGTGCGGCATCGACGAACGCGCTCGTAGCTGCGATTCGGATGTACGTCTGCCATATGACCAGATGAGGTAGACGGTTGCATCGCCACCCTACTCCGCTGCCGGAATAACGCCTCCATACCCCTCGCACCGTTGAATTGAAGCTCGCTGTTTGTCGGTCTTTTTTCATCCTGCCGCGTTGTGGATATTCAAGCACAGCGCATGATAGTCTATTCGACCATTTGACAGACCGACCGACGGTCTGTATGCTCTGGGGAGAAAAGAAAGGAGGAGGTCATGGCGCACCATACGCACCAAGAGGACACTGAACGGCGAATCCGCGATTCCGCACGAAGGCTCTTCGCCGAGAAGGGCTACGAGAAGACATCCATCCAGGACATCCTGAACGATCTGGGTCTTTCCAAGGGCGGGCTCTATCACCATTTCAAATCGAAGGAGGCGATTCTCGACCAGCTGAACGCCGATGAGTGGGCCGTCACCTCGCGTCTCCTCGACGAACTCATCGAGCGTGATGACATGAGCGCGTTGGAGAAGTTGCGCGCACTCGTCATTTCCGCCGTGGACGCCCCCGATCACTTGGATCTCGTTCGATCCCAGCTCGCACTTCTCAAGGATCCCGCGTTCTTTACCGCGAATATGCGCTTCTGGTCAACGAGGCTGCCGGAGTCCTTCCGCTCGCTCATCGACATGGGTGTGCAGGACGGTTCGATTCCCACGGCATATCCCGAGGAGGCGGCGCAACTGCTCTCGCTCCTCGGCAACTATTGGCTCATGCCCTGCTTCTATCCCGCCGACCGTAACGACATGGAACGGCGTATCCGCTGCCTCGCCACGATGCTTGACGCCATCGGCGTACCGGTCTTCGACGAGACGCTCATCCTGCGAGCGGTCAAGGGCCTCATGGCCCTGATGCCAGAAGGGGAAGCGGCGTCCGCATAGACCGTCCCCGGGCATGCTGGTTTGCACATTATGGCGCCCAAGTGGAAGGACGTTTGTACGGCCTTTGCCGTGGCGCATTTTTTATCACCATAACAGACCGACGGTCGGTCTGCATGGATATCCATGAATACCAAGGAAAGGAACTCGATAATGACGAACACGTCCGAATACACGACTCAACCGCAAAGCAGCCCAGCCGCGAACCCTCTTCGCGTACGCGACTTCTATCTGCTTGTCGCAGGTCTCGGCATATCGCTCTTCGCCAACCTCATGTTGCGGTTCGCCATGTCCATGTGGGTGCTTGACGAGACCGGCTCGGCCGCGGCGTTCGCGTCCATCCTCACGGCGAGCATCCTGCCCACGATCCTGCTCTCACCCCTTGGCGGCGTGGTGGCGGACCGCACGAACCGCCGGACCGTCATGGTGGCGCTCGACACGCTCTCCGCTGCAACGGTGCTCGTCTGCGCCACCATCTTTTCGGTCATCGGTTTCAATTTGGCGGCGATTGCCGTGATGCAGGTGGTGCTCGCCGTGCTCGATGCCATGGAAACGCCCACGGTGCAGGCGGCGCTGCCGCAGATGTTCCGCTCCCACGGCGAGGACGTGATGCGTCGCGCCATGTCCGTGGTGAACGTGGTAAACCAAACGAGCACGCTCGTGCCGGCCGTGCTCGGCGGCGTGCTCTATGCGGCGGTGGGCGCCATGCCCATGATGGGCATCACCATCGCGGGGTTCGGCACGGCAGCAGTCGTGGAGTGCTTCATCCGGCTCGGTGCCCCCGAACGCGGTGACGATGGGCGCACCTCGGCCCTCGATGACCTTGCGCGCGCCGGACGTTTCCTCACTCGCGAGCGCCCCCATGTACTGTATCTGGTGCTGCTCTGCGCTGCGCTCAACTTTCTGGTGACGGGCTATGCGGAGGTCGGTTTCCCCTACATGGTGCGGACCGTGCTGGGGTTCGACTCCACGGCGTACGGTCTTGCATATGGTCTCGTGGGAGCGTCCGGACTGTTTGGCGCGCTCGTTGGAGGACGGGCCGCGAAGTCGCTTTCCAGACGACGATTCCCGATGGCAATCGCCGCCTTCTCACTCACCATCCTGCCCCAAGCGCTCGTCATGGCGCTTCCCGCCGGCGATGGAGTGCGCCTTGCGACGCTCACGGCGAGCACCTGCGGAACCATGGTCGCCATCACCCTCGCGAACCTCATCGCCGTGCCGGCGATCCAGATGAGCTGCCCCGAGGACATGACCGGCAAGGTGATGTCGCTCGCGCTCTCCACGAGTATGTGCGCCCAGCCTCTCGGGCAGATCGCATACGGCTGGGCGTACAGCGTTTATCCAGCGGGAGCGGTTCTGGCGATGACGTTCATGCTGGCCGTTGCCATGTTGCCATTGGTCGCACACGTAGCGCGGAGGTTCTAGGGCCACTCCCCGTCCAAGCCCACGACACTACTCGGCAATCACTTCTTAGACGTTGGGGAGATTGAACTCGTCCGATTATCCCTTCTCAAGCAGTCTGTCGTTGAGAATCACGGGCGCGTTCTTGACCGCGGGCTGCAGTGCGTCGAGCTGCGCGGCGAGCTTCGCCTCGTCCACCACGGGGATGTCGAGCAGCGTGCGGGCCGTGGCGTGCAGATAGTCGTTCAATGCCTCGATGCGGCCGTCCTCAAGCGGATACGTCGGATCGTTCTCCAACGTGACGTCCAATGCCTTGCGCAGCATCTCATGCTGCGCGACTCCCATGATGGCCGCACACTGGTCTCGGAACGTCATGCGCGAATTCGACGGCTGACGTTCCTCCAGTACCTTCGGCGTCCACGCACCATGCTCCCAATCGGCACGCATGTCGTTCTTGAACAACGACATGTTGTGATCGAACAGGGGTGCCGGGCCGAGGATGCGTCCGGTATGGTTGTCACGTAGGAACCCGTGGTTGTTGGCATGACGATCCTGGTTGACGATGAGCGCATCGAAGACGAGCATCGTGCGCATCGCCTCGAACGATGGTTCCGACACGGCACGGGCGGCCGCGAGAATCTCCGGGAACGATGCGAGCTGCGTGGCCGCGTAGAACGGCACGAACGACACGTCCTTTGTGTTCATCGACAGACACACCGACGCCAGCTTGCCCTTCCAGCGAGCAATGCGATATTCGACCGCGTTCACACCGAGCTTTCGCGCCAGCTGCGAGGCGAGATATTCGGAATACGGCTCCAAGCCTGCATTCGCGTAACCTTCGGAACCGGCTTTCCATAGTTCCAGCCCGTTGCCCGTGTGCCGCCATGCCTTCGGGAACTGCCCGTCCGTCGTCCACTCGCTCGACAAACCGATCGCATGCTTCTCGCTCGACGTGTAGCCTGTGTACGCCACGATGGCAAGCGTCTCATCCAACGGATTATCGTACAGATTGATGTCCGCGAACCTGAGATTCTCGTCGTCCCGTTCGACCCAGAACGAGTCATTGACCGACAGCCCCTTGCACAGGTCGATGATGCCGAGTGTATCCGCGATGTTCAGTCCGGCCTGTGCGAGGATCTGAGCCGCGAACTCACGGTTCTTTGGGATGGTGCGCCGCTCCAGCCAAGCGGTGAGCTTCACATCATCCGGCTCCGGAGCCAACGGGAACGGCAGCAGCACCCGCTTCGACTCGTCGAACCAGCGAATACGGGCCTCGACCTTGCCGGCCAACAGTCCCTCGCCATATGAGGCATCGAACTGGAGCAGCGGAACATCATACAGACGCAGCACATAACCGGTCATATCCCCGCTCCTCCGATCAGATGCCCAATGCACCGTGTCCATCACGATGACTCTATACGACAACAACTGAATACAGTATAGCCGAGGGCCTTGGAATCACTGGGATTCCAAGACCCTCGGCATTACGCGGCAATCGCGGGTGCGATCACTTGCTCACGTTAAATTTGAACTCGACGATGTCGCCGTCCTGCATCACGTAGTCGCGGCCCTCCTGACGGAGCTTGCCTTCCTCCTTGATGGTGGTCATCGAGCCGTCGGCGGCGACGAAGTCGTCGTAGGAGACGATGTCGGCTTTGATGAAGCCCTCCTCGAAGTCGGTGTGGATGACGCCGGCGGCCTGCGGGGCGGTCCAGCCCTTATGAATCTGCCAGGCGCGCACCTCCTTGACGCCCGCGGTGAGGAACGTCTGGAGGCCGAGGATGTCGAAGCCCACACGTGCCAGCTGGTCGAGACCGGACTCCTTGAGGCCTGCGTCCTCGAGCATCTCGCGGGCGTCCGCTTCGTCTAGCTCGGTCAGGTCGGCCTCGAACTGGGCGTTGAGGAACACGGCCGGGACCGGGGCCACGGAGGCGGCGAGTTCCTTCTTCAGATCGTCGTTCTGCAGTTCGTTGTCGTCCACGTTGAACACGTAAATGAACGGCTTGGCGGTCATGAGGTGCAGGTCGTAGACGGAGTCCTTGTCGAAACGGCCCTCGCGCGCGGCCTTGTCGAGCGTCTCACCGTTCTCGAGGATCTTCTGCGCCTCCTTGACGGCGTCAAAGTACTCCTTCTCGATCTTCTTGCCACGCAGGTCCTTCTCGAGCTTCGGCAGCGCGTTCTCGATGGTCTGCATGTCGGCGAGGATGAGCTCTGTGTTGATGGTGTCGATGTCGTCGGCCGGGTCGATCTTGCCGTTTACGTGCACGATGTCGTCGTCCTTGAACGCGCGCACGACCTCGCAGATCGCGTCGGCCTCGCGGATGTTCGCCAGGAACTTGTTGCCGAGCCCCTCGCCTTCGGAGGCGCCCTTGACGATGCCGGCGATGTCGACGAACGTCACGGTGGCGGGCACGACCTTCTCGGTGTGCACCAGCTTGGCGAGCACCGGCAGGCGGTCGTCCGGCAGCGGCACGATGCCGGTGTTCGGTTCGATGGTGGCGAACGGGTAGTTCTCCGCCAGGACGTTGTTGCGGGTGAGCGCGTTGAACATGGTGGACTTGCCGACGTTCGGCAGTCCGACGATTCCGATAGTTAGAGACATGGCTTCCAGTCTAAGGGCGAAAGCGACAATCGGCCACACGGCGTCCCTACGTCATCCTCTCCGAGCCATCCGACCGGCGTCACCTCGGAAACCACCGACATGTCCATATCCGCCATGCCTTGTGCTTCGGACTATCCGATAGCAGGGTATAAGCGACGCTCATAACGTACGTACCGCACGGTCCCCCACCGTCGTACGTCATCGCCCTCGACGTGCCGTGCGGAACGCTTGCGCCAGTTGGGTTCCGACGCCCTACGACGTCCCGCGTCCCTCTTCGTTTCCTCCGATGTCCGAGACCGTGACCGCCGTCGGATGCCCGTCCGCCGGTTCGCTGCCGGCTCCGAGCCCTTCGTCCGAACGTTATCCTTGTGGCTAGCAAGGCAGATGCGCCGCGGGTCCGCGGCCGTCGCCGTCCCGGTCCGCGGCTCACGCGCGAGGGCCAGCAAGCCGGGACGCGGACCGGGAGAACGCCCAGGCCATGCCACCGGAGAACATCACGCAAGGGAATCCGATAGAGAGAAACATCGATGATCATGTTCGCATCGACGCCCGTATGGAGAGGAGGGGTACGGTGAGCTGGACCATCATCCAGTCGGCGCTGCCGTTGTTCGAAAAGGCGTTCGTCCTGACCCTGCGGCTGTCCGCCATCAGCGTCGCGCTGGCCACCATATTCGGTTTGGTTCTGGCGTTGCTGCGCGAGTACCGTGTGCCGGTGCTGCGTGAGGTCAGCACCGTCTTTCAGGAGCTGTTCCGCAACACCCCACTGCTCATCCAGCTGTTCTTCCTGTACTACGGCCTGCCGTCCATCGGCGTGAAGTGGAGCGCCCAGACGTGCGCGATCGTGGGTATGGCCGTGTTCGGAGCCGCGTACATGTGCGGCGCGTTCGAAGGCGGCTTCAGCGGCATTCCTCGCGTGCAGAACGAATCGGCGCGCGCGCTGGGACTGTCGCCGCTGCAGATGATCCGCCACGTCACGCTGCCACAGGGCCTGACGCGCAGCGTCCCGGCGTTCGCCGCGAACGTGATCTTCATGGTCAAGGAGACGTCCGTGTTCACGGTCATCGCGGTGCCCGAGCTCACGAACACGGCCCGCGACCTCATCGGCATGTACTACCGCAGCGACGAATACCTGCTCATGCTGGTGGTTGCGTACGCGATCATCCTGATTCCGCTGTCCGTGCTGCTGACCTTGTTGGAAAGGAGGGTGCGTCGTGGTACTTTCGGCGATGACTGATCCCGCATCCGTCACGCTCGCCTCAGGCGCGAGCGTCATCGTTACCGGCGACAACCTCATGAGGTTGCTGTCCGGTCTGGGCACGTCCGTCACGGTGGCGGGCCTGGCCCTGCTGTTCGGTATCCCGCTGGGCGTCGTGCTCGGCGCGCTGCGCATCCTGCCGAACCCGGTGCTGCGCGCCGTGCTGCGTCTGTACCTCGAGTTCTTCCGCATTGTGCCCACGCTGGTGCTGCTGTTCCTCTCGTACTACATCCTGCCGCGCGAGCTCGGCGTCCAGGTGGACGGCGTGACCGTCGCGGTGGTCGCGTTCGGCCTGTGGGTGTCGGCCGAGATCAGCGACGTGGTGCGCGGCGCTCTGATCTCCGTCTCCGACCATCAGATCGACGCCGGCAAGGCGCTCGGCATGAGCGGCCTGCAGGTCCTGTGGTACGTGCGCATCCCCCAATCGGTGAACCTCATGGTCCCCGCCGTCATCAATCTGGCGGCGCGCGTCATCATGACGACGTCCCTGCTGCTGCTCATCAGCGTCATCGACGTCGTCACCGTCGGCCAGCAAATCATGGAGGCGAACCGCATGACCCATCCGGACGCCGCGTTCTGGGTGTACGGGTTCATCTTCTTCCTGTATTTCATCATCTGCTGGCCTCTGGCGATGATCGCCAAGGCACTCGAACAACGAGCCAAGGAGCGTAACAATGGCTGAAACCATCGGATCCAGCGATACGGCCGCCGCCTTCACCGACCGTACAGACGCGGCACCGCACGACGGCGAGATCCTGCTGTCGGTCCGGCACCTGCGCAAATCCTATGGGGACCATGAGGTGCTCAAGGACGTGAGCTTCGATGTGAGGCGTGGGCAGGTGCTCGTCCTGCTCGGCCCCTCCGGCTCCGGCAAGTCCACGCTCATCCGCTGCCTCAACGGCCTGGAGACCATCCAGGGCGGCGAAATCCGTTTCAAGGGCCAGGTGATTCCGAACAACAGCGAGAAGACGTGGCGGCGCCTGCGCACCCAGATCGGCATGGTGTTCCAAAGCTACGACCTGTTCCCGAACCTCACGGTCGCGAAGAACATCGAACTCGGCCCCACCAAGGTGCAGAAACGTCCGAAGGCGGAGGTCGACGAGCAGATGGACCGTCTGCTGGCCGACGTGCAGCTGAGCGAATACCGGGACGCGTACCCGCGCGAGTTGTCCGGCGGGCAGAAGCAGCGCATCGCCATCGTGCGCGCGCTCGCCATGAACCCCGAGCTCATGCTGTTCGACGAGGTCACTGCCTCGCTCGACCCGGAGATGGTGCGCGAGGTGCTGGAGCTCATGCTCCGGCTGGCCAAGCGCCATATGACGATGATCGTCGTCACGCACGAGATGGAGTTCGCCCGCCGCGTGGCCGACACCGTCATGTTCCTGGAGAACGGGGTGATCCTCGAACGTCAGTCCGGCGACGAGTTCTTCACCCATCCGTCCACGGACCGCGCCAAGGCGTTCCTGGACAGCATGTCGCCCGTGGGCGACGAATGACCCGGCGGTGGGGTCCATCCCGCCACCGCTACGACCTGTATTCCGAAACAACCAACAAACCAACCGACATGAGAGAGGAAACCATCATGTTCAATCTGAAGAAGATCGCCGCCGGCGCGCTCGCCGCGGTCACGCTGCTGTCCGTGGCGGCCTGCGGCAACGGCCCCGACCCGGCCGCGGGCGGCGCATCCGCCTCCGGCCAGCAGGGCCAGACCGTCGAGGAGATTAAGAAGGCGGGCACCATCCGCATCGCGACGTTCGGCGACCTGCCGCCCTACGGCTACGTGAAGAACGACGGCACGCGCGCCGGCTACGACGTGGCGCTCGGCAACCAGATCGCCAAGGACCTGGGCGTCAAGGTCGACTGGGTGCAGGTCAACGCGGACGGCCGCGTCGACTCCCTGAAGTCCGACAAGGTCGACCTCGTGCTCGCGAACTTCACCGTGACGGACGAGCGCAAGCAGGTCGTCGACTTCGCCGAACCGTACATGAAGGTGTCCATCGGCGTGGTCTCCCCGGACAGCGCGAAGATCACCAGCGCCGACGAGCTCAAGGGCAAGGACCTCGCGGTGACGAAGGGCACCACCGCCGAAACCTACTTCACCCAGAACTACCCGGACGTGAACCTGCAGAAGTTCGATTCCAAGACCCAGCAGTTCCAGGCGTTCAAGGACGGCCGCGTCGCCGCCCTGGCCGACGACAACACGTACCTGTACGCGTGGGCGAAGGACAACCCGGGCTACACCGTGGGCATCAAGACGCTCGGCGATGAATCCACCATCGCGCCGGCCGTGAAGAAGGGCAACAAGAGCCTGCTTGATTGGACAAACAAGGAGATCAAGTCGCTGACCGCCGACGGCTTCTTCGAGAAGGCCTACGAGAGCGAGCTCGCGCCGAGCTTCACCTCGGACATCAAGCCCGAGGACGTCATCATCAAGTGACCGTCCCCGCGGCCCGGACGCCGCGGACATCGGACGTGCGCGACCTCGTCGCCATATGGGTTGGCCCTCCGGTTCCGGAAGGAATCGGAGGGCCAACCCATATGCGTCGTTCCGGCATGCGCGGGACGGAGCCGGAACGACGGCGGAACGACGTGGGACACGCGACGCCCCGCCGTGTCCCACGGTCCACCCGGGTTCCTATGCTGCCCACTGTCGTAACGCCGGCGCGTCGCCGCGCACGACGCTACCATCGGGAACAGGAGGAGTGTGATCGGCAAGGAGGCCGGGAACCATGGACGTGAGAATCATGAGGATAGAACGCGGTGTATTCGCGGTGCTGCACGACGGCGTGGGCGCCGGGACCGTGCGCAGGAAGCTGGTGGGGATGCGGCGCATGTGGCTGGCCGACGGCGCCAACGGCGCGCAGGGCGTGTTCCCCTCGAAGAAGGTCGCCGCCGCCTGGCTGGCGGAACGGGGCTGACGCAGCCGTCTCCTTCCATCCTCCGTCGAATCCGCTACATCGACACCTTGGTCAGCGGCATGGCCGAATCGATGGCGAAATCGGGGGCGCTGGGGGCGACGCCCTCCTCCACGAGGTTCACGCCGAGCATGGCCACCATCGCACCGTTGTCGGTGCACAGCTTCAATTCCGGGATGCGTACCTCCACGCCGTTCGACCGTCCGAATTCAAGCAGTTTGGCGCGCAGCTGCGAGTTCGCGGAGAATCCGCCACCCACGATGAGCGTGTCGGAATCGTATTGACGGCAGCCGCGCATCGCTTTCTTCGCAAGCACGGTGGCCACCGAATCAGCGAGCGACGCGCACACGTCGTCCACGGGAATCTCGCGCCCCGCGGCCTGCTCCCCTTCCACCCAGCGGGCGACGGCGGTCTTGACGCCGGAGAAGCTGAAGTCATACGGGTGCTTCGCGCCGGCCTGCCCCTGCGTGAGGCCCTGCGGCACCTTGATGGCATGCGGGTCGCCGTGCTGTGCGTGACGGTCGATGTGCGGCCCGCCTGGATAGGGGAATCCGAGCAGACGGGCGACCTTGTCGAAGCACTCCCCCGCCGCGTCGTCGAGCGTCGTGCCGACCACGTCGATATGGCGTGCCACATCCTCGACGTGCAGCAGCGACGTGTGGCCGCCGGAGACGATGAGCGCCAACGTGTCCTTGGGGAACGGACCGAACTGCAGCTGGGTGACGGCGATGTGCCCGATCACATGGTTGATGCCGTACAGCGGTTTGCCAGACGCCCATGCGAGCGCCTTCGCGCCGGAGACGCCGACGGCGAGGCACCCGGCGAGTCCCGGACCGGCGGACACGGCGATCGCGTCCACGTCGGCGAGCGTCATGTCCGCGTCGGCGAGCGCCTTGGACACGCAGGGGACGAACGCCTCGGCGTGTGCGCGCGAGGCGATTTCGGGGATGACGCCGCCGTAGCGCGCGTGTTCCTCCATGGAGGAGGCGACCACGTTGGATACGAGCGTGCGTCCGCGCACGATGGCGGCGGCGGTCTCGTCGCAGGTCGATTCGATGCCGAGTACGATCGGTTCGCTCATTTCGTCTCCTCGTTGCTTGTGGGTTCGTCGTCCGTGTGATGCGTGTGCGGCTGTGCGTCGTTCGTCGTATTGTCGCCGGCGCTTTGGAATCCGACGATGTGTGGTTCGAGGTCTAGGGCCATGACGTATGCGTCGATGCCTTCGGGCTGGTAGTAGCGTTTGCGCAGTCCTATGCGTTCGAAGCCGAAGCGCTTGTACAGTGCGATGGCGGGTTCGTTGTCGACGCTGACTTCGAGCAGCATGCGTCGTGCGCCCTGTTTGTGCGCGCGTTCAATCAGCCAGGTCATCATACCGGCTGCGATGCCTTGCCTCTGGTGGGTTTTTCCGACGCCGACGTCCATGATTTCGGCGTCGTCGCCGTCGTACCAGTAGCCGGCGAATCCGCGTATGGCCGAGGCCGACACCGTGATCGGCACTGTCGGGCCTTCATCCGTCATGATGTCGGGTTCTATGTCGAACACGTAGGTGCGTGCGGGGGCGTCGAGCTCCTGCCGTATCGACGTCTCGCTCCATGCGTGGTTGCCGAAGAGCTCGACCTCCAGCGCACGTACGGCGGCGACGGCGATCCCGCGGTCGAGGTCGTCCAGTGCGACGAGCATCAGTCCTTCCTCCCTGCGCCTTCATGGCCGAGCACATGCTTGAGCGGCGCCGGCACCTCGGCGTCGGGTCGGCGCAGGTACAGCGGTTCGACGGGCGCCTGCGGGTCGTGCGCGTGTGCAATCGTCGCGTCGGCCGCGAAGATGTCGAGGCCCTGTCGCCCTTGGTCGAGTACGGACTCGTCGGTCATGTCGCCGAGATGTTCGATGCCGCGCAGCGCGTCGGCGTATTTGGTTGCGCCATGACCGACGACGTCGATGACGATCTCGCCTTCGACCGTTGTCGCGTATTCGCGTACGGCGGCGTTCACGCGATCGGCGATCGACGCCGGATAGTCGATGTCCATGTCGATGAGCGTGCGCGCGACGGTTCCGGTGACGTCAGTGGTGTCAGTGACGTCGTCGGAGGCGGTCAGCCCTGCGTACAGTGCGAAGTACAGCTGCTTGCGGCGGGCGTCGTTCACGGCGAGCGTGAGCACGTGGCTCGTCTTCGGGTCGCCGAGCGTGCCGGACTTGCTTCGCCGGATGAGGTTCCACTGCGCCTGCGGCGTGAGCACGTCGTGGCCGATGAGTTCGGCGCCGGTGGCGAAGGCGAGCGCTTTGGCGGCGACGATGCCGGCTCTGAGTCCGGTGAACGGCGCTGGTCCGGTGCCGACGATCACCGTGTCGATGTCCTGCGGCGTGTATCCGGCGTCCTTGACCGCACGCGCGATGTTCACCTGCAATCGTTCGACGTGGGTGCGCGAATCGGTTTCGACGATCGGCTCGTGTCCTGTGACGCCCACGGTGGAACCGTATGACGTGTCGATCACCAATACGCAGCCCATGTGTGCATCCTCCCGACGTCTGTCTGTCGCCTTCGGACGTGTTTCCTCCGGCCTGTAGAGAGTGTACACCGCGGACGGCGGCGGCGTCCGGTCAGAGCGCGAAGCCGTTCCAGCGTGCGCCGACGGGCACGAGGGTGACGATGCGCGTGCCGTCGCCGGTGAGTTCGCCGTCGGCGTCCATGGCGGCGGCATCGGCGTCGTCGATCGGACGCGCGATGTGGATTTCGAGGCGTTCGGGCGCGAGGGCGGCGGCCATCTGTTCGCCCCATTCCATGAGCACGACGGTGTCGTCACTGGTGTCCTCGAGCTCCTCGTCAAGCCCCAATGATTCGAGTTCGTCGAGGAGACGGTTGACGGCCGCCTGTCCGGGCGCGTAGTCGGCGCCGCCGAGACGGTACGCGTCGACGTGCACGAGATGCGCCGGGCTGCCGTCGGCGAATCGTCCGTCGAGTTCGCGGGCGATGGTGAACGTGGGCGAGACGATCGGCTCGCCGATGCCGAGTCCTTCACCGAATCCCTGTGCGAGCGTCGTCTTGCCTGCGCCCAGCGGCCCGGACAGGAGCAATACGTCGCCGCCGCGCACGTGTGCCGCGATGCGGCGTCCCAGCGCGCGCATGTCGTCTCTCGTGGGCGCTTCGACGACGATCCGTCCGTCCGTTTCGTTCGCTTCCGTTCCGCTCATGCCCGTCCTTTCGTCGCGATGGTTTCGATGCTGCGTTCCAGCGCGTACATGGGGTCTCCCCCGTTGGTCTTGCATTCCTCGTCCGCCCATGCGAGGGTCCTGATGCAGGTGGCCATGCCGGTGGACGTCCATCCGCCGAGTTTCACGTATTTGCGCGCCCATGGGGACATGCCGAGTTCGGCCGCGCTGATGGTCCCGGCGTTGAACGCGGACACTTTGGCCACGCTCCGCAGTTTCATGGCGAGCGCGCCGATGAGCGCGATGGGTTCGATGCCCTGTTCCACGGCGGAGCGCATCATGACGATGGCGTCGGCGGTGCGTCCGGCCATGGCGGCGTCGGCGACGGCGAAGCCGTCGACCTGCGGGTTGGCGGTGAGGTATTGGTTTACGCGCTCGAGGCCGATGGGGTCGTCGTCGAAGTCGAAGCACAGTTGGCGGCACATGGCGTTGAGTTCGCCGGTGCGTTCGCCGAGCACGTCGACGAGCTGTTGGGCGGCGAGTGGTTCAATGCGCCGGTGCTGTTCCTCGAACCATCGGTAGACCATGTTGAGTTTGGCCTCGGGTTTCTTCAGGTCGGGCACGTCCTCCTTGCGCGCCCCGGCCTTGACGAGCCGTTCGACGAGCCGTTTGCCTTTGTTGCCGCCTTCGTGCCGGCAGATGACGATGCCCGTGGGGTTGGGGTCTGATGAGGCGTGTGCGCAGTAGTCGACGATGGCGTCGCCGAGTTTCTCGTCGGCGGATTGCAGGTTGTCCACGCGTACGACGGACGCGTCGGCGAGCAGGGAGGGGCTGACGGCCTCGTCGAACGCGTACCGGTCGGCCGTGGCCGCGTCCAGTTCGATGAATTCGGCGTCGGGCCGTTGTCTGAGCGCCTTGTCGCACCATTCGCGCACGGTTCGCCCGTTGAGGTACGTGTCGCCTCCGAACACCACGCGGACCGCCGCGTTTCCTGTCTGTCTCGCCATGTCCTCCATCACCCCACATCCGGTGGACATCGGCGGTTCCGTTCGCCGCTCGGGTACAGTTGGTGCCATATGGGCATCATGGTTCCAAGGGAGGTCATCATGTCGTTGCCGAAGGAGATTCCGGCCGGGGCGCGCATCGTGGTGCGCGTCATCGAGGGCGTCGATCCGAAGGACGGGAGGACGAAGTTCCGTGACTTCGTGGGTCACGTGCTGTCCTGGGACGGCCGCACGTTGGAACTGTCACGTGATGCCGCGGCGAATGGTTCACGTCCCCAGCAGCGGGTGAGCATCGACGCGGACACGATCGCCACGTTGAAGCCCGTGCCGGAGCGTCCGCGCGTGCGCCCGTAGCTTCCCGCCGGCGGCCGTTCCCCCACGCCGCCGGGTTCAGAGCGCGGACCGCAGTTGGACCCGCATGCGTCCCGCATCGCCGATCGCGACGATGTGCTCGCCGCGACGCGCCGACGCGAGCAAATCGGCCTGCCAACGGTCCCGGCCGATGCGGATGTCACGCTCCTCGTATCGGGCGGCCATGCCGTCACCGACGGCCCTCTGCCGCGCCTTGTAGTCGCGGAACGGCTGACCTTCGGCGAAGAAGCCGCCCATCGCGCGACGCGCTGCCGCGTCGGCGCCGTCTTCCCCGTTGTCTGTTCCCGCGCGTTCGTCGCGCAGCAGGTCGGCGATGGCGGTCAGCCGCGCGGCCATGTGCCGCAGCAGCGCCTCGACGTTCTCGGCGTCCTCCTCGACCATCGCGCGCGTGCGGTCGGGGTCGGTCAGGGCCACGCGTGTCATGTCGCGCCAGCTGCCCGCGGCGAGCGCGGCGGCGACGTTGCGGTTCGAATCGCCGGTCAGTTCGTTGATGAGCGCGGTGGCGACGACGTGCGGCATATGGCTGATCATCGCGGCGGCCTTGTCGTGCGTGTCGTCGTCGAGGACGATGAGCCGGTCGCCGACGCCGTCGACGATGAGCCGTGCGACGGTGAGGAACCGCCCATAGTCGGTGGCGTCGGTCACGGTGACTGCCCACAGGGCGTCGTCGTAGAGGTGTGGGTCGGCGGCGGTCCAGCCGGACAGCTCGTTGCCGGCCATCGGGTGCGCGCCGACGTAGCGGTCGGACAGGCCGGCTGCCTCGACCTGGGCCCGCACCATGCCCTTGACGCTGCCCACGTCGGTGAGGGTGACGCCGGGCGCCGCGTCGAGCAGCGGCTTGAGCTCCCCGAGGACGGCGGGCATGGCCTTGAGCGGGTTGCATAGGACGATGACGTCCGGCGCGGCGTCGACGAGCGCGGCGAGCGTCGTCACGCAGCGGATGCCGTCCTTCTCGGCTTCGGCGTACGGGTGGGGCCGGTGGTTCCATGCGACGACGTCCACGCCGCGTTCGACGAGACGTCGGGCGAGCGAGCCGCCGATGAGCCCCATGCCGACGACGCCGACGAGACGGGGTCTCGTTCCCGCCGTCGAAGTCGATTCCGTGTCCGTCATGTCGTCTCCGTTCCTCATGTCCTTCGCGCCGGCGTCTACCACAGCAGTTCCCTTCCGGCCTTGTCCGTATGCTCCCAGTCGGGTTCGATGCGCATCGCGTCGAGATGGACGCCGCCTTCCGGCAGCCGCCACGCCTCGACCGGGGGGCTGGGCCGGTCACGTCGCGGGTAGACGGCGAGCGTCTTGAGCCAGATGCCATGTGTGGCGAAGGTTTCGAGCAGGGTGCGGAAACGCGGCTCCCACGGGGCGGCGTCGAGCGTCGCGATGAAGCTGTAGGTGCCGTCGGTGCCTTTGATGGGCCGGGACATGAAGCTGGTCATGTTGAGACCGGCGTCACGCATCACGTCGAGCATGTTGGCCAGGACGCCGGGGCCGGTGATGAGCGGAATCAGCGTGATGATCGTCTCGAATTCGCCGATGGCATCCTCGCGGAACCGGCGGGACAGGTCGCGTACCTCATCACGTCGGGCGAGGACGAGGAATTCGGTGTGGGCGCCGTCGAAGTCCTGCACGCGTTCGGCGAGCGTGTCGAGCCCGTACAGTTCGCCGCAGATGTGTGGGCCGAACGCGATGCGCCCGGGCTTCAGGTCACGACAGGCGGCGGCGTTGGACGAGGCGGGCACGGCCCTGAGCCCGTGGTCGGCGATGAAGCGCCTGCATTGGGCGAGACCATGGGGATGAGCGGAGACGACGATGGGGTCGTCGCCGGAACGGTGCAGAGGGTCGTCGCCAGCGACGGCGAACGCGTCGAACGTCACGTCGACGCGGACGCGTGCGAACCCGGCAATGTCGGTCGCGTCGATCAGGGCGTCGAGGTTCGGCACCACGTAGCCTTCGACGTTGTTCTCCCAGGCGATGACGCCCCAGCCGCGCCCCGACTGGACGGCGTCCATGATGGAGGGGACGTCGGGCAGGGCGACGAGGTCGAAGCCGTCGGCGACAGCCGCGTCACCGGCGTCGGCTCCCCCGCCGACCGACGGGCGCAACCGGTCCGCGGCCTCCATTGCCGCCTGATGGGTGAACGTGCCTTCCGGCCCGAGATAGAACAGTTCCCTGCATGTCATACCGCACCACTGTACCGGCATCCGCACGACGTCGCCGATGACGCCGCCCGGATATGGACGGGAGGCCCTGTCCGCGGACGAGGTACGGCGGACTCATTCGGCCTTGCGCGGCGGAATGACGAACCAGCGCGACGGCAGGGCGAGCATGACGACCTGCACGACGATCACGCCGTACAGCCATATGTAGCCGGCATGCTGGCTGAAGAACGGCATCGGCGTGGAGAACCCCGCCACGACGAGCGCGTCGTCGCCGGCGCCTCCCACCGCCAGCCCCCATGCCGTGATGGAGGAGACGATGAGGTGCAGGGCGAGCCCGGTGACGCCCTGCCGCGCGCGGGCGCAGAACGTCGACAGGCCGATGATGAGGAACGCCAGCGCCAGCCCGTAGGGGATGTCGGCGGAGGCGCCCATGCGGTGCGCGAGAGTGCCGAAGAACGCCGCGCCGGCGCCGGCCGCCAACGTGACGAGCGTACGGCCCACGGGGCCGAACCGGTGCGACCAGGGGGCGGACGGGTCCCGGCGCGGGCTGGGGGCGTGCTGTGTGGTCATACGGGCCACTGTACACCGTCCCTAGATACGCGAGGGAGCCCTCCGCATCCGCGGAAGACTCCCTCTATCGCTAATCCACCTCTTGGGCCAGGTTCAGGCTCACTTGCCCTGGGCGGCGGCCTGGGCCGCGTTCTGGCGGCGCTGCTTGGCGCGCCACTTGTACCAATCCTCGCGACCGAGGATGATCTTGCGCACGCGGATGGACTCCGGGGTGACCTCGACGCACTCGTCCTCGTTCGCGAAGTCGAGGGACTCCTCGAGGCTCATCTTGATCGGCGGGGTGAGGGTCTCGAGCACGTCGGCGGTGGAGGAGCGCATGTTGGTCATGTGCTTGGCCAGCGTGATGTTGACGTCGAGCTCGTCCGGCTTGTTGTTGACGCCGACGACCTGGCCCTCGTAGACCGGGGACTGCGGTTCGACGAAGAAGTTGCCGCGGGCCTGCAGACGCTGCATGGCGTATGGGGTGGCCACGCCGGCGCGGTCGGAGACCATGGAGCCGTTCTGGCGGGTCACGATCTGGCCGGCCCACGGGGCGTAGCCGGCGGAGATGGAGGAGGCGATGCCGGTGCCGCGGGTGGCGGACAGCAGCGCGGTGCGGAAGCCGATGAGGCCGCGGGACGGCACGGTGAACTGCAGGCGCACCCAGCCGGAACCGTGGTTGGACATGGAGTCCATGCGGCCCTTGCGGTCGGCGAGCAGCTGGGTGACGGTGCCCATGTACTCTTCGGGCACGTCGATGGTGGTGTTCTCCATCGGCTCGTTGACCACGCCGTCGATCTTCTTGGTGACGACCTGCGGGCGGCCGACGGTCAACTCGTAGCCTTCGCGGCGCATCTCCTCGGCGAGGACGGCCAGCGCCAGCTCGCCGCGGCCCTGCACCTCCCAGGCGTCCGGACGGTCGGTGGGCAGCACCTTGATGGACACGTTGCCGATGAGCTCGCGGTCGAGACGGTCCTTGATCATGCGGGCGGTGAGCTTGTGGTCCTTGCCCTCGCGGCCGGCCAGCGGGGAGTCGTTGACGCCGAAGGTCATGGAGATGGCCGGGTCGTCGACGTGGATGAGCGGCAGCGGCTTGGGGTCGTTCGGGTCGACGATGGTCTCGCCGATCATGATGTCGTTGACGCCGGCGACCGCCACGATGTCGCCGGGGCCGGCGGAGGCCACGGGCTGGCGTTCGAGGCCCTGGGTGCGCAGCAGCTCGGCCACGCGGAAGTTCTCGATGGAGCCGTCGACACGGCTCAGGCCGTAGGTCTTGCCCTTCTCCAGGGTGCCGTTGTAGATGCGGACCAGGCCGAGTCGGCCGAGGAAGTCGGAGGAGTCGATGTTGGCGACGTGCGCCTGCAGCGGGGCGCCCTCCTCGTACTCCGGGGCGGGGATGTACTTGATGATGTCCTCGAACAGGGGCTCGAGGTTGTCGTTGTCCGGCAGGGCGCCGTCCGCCGGCTGGTTGGCGGACGCATAGCCGGCCTTGGCGGCGCAGTAGATGACCGGCAGGTCGAGCAGCTGGTCGAGGTCGAGGTCGATGCCCTCCTCGGCGACGTCCTGGGCGAGGCCGAGCAGCAGGTCGGTGGATTCGGAGACGACCTCCTCGATGCGCGCGTCCGGACGGTCGACCTTGTTCACGCACAGGATGACCGGGAGCTTGGCCTCGAGGGCCTTGCGCAGCACGAAGCGGGTCTGCGGCAGCGGGCCTTCGGAGGCGTCGACGAGCAGCACGACGCCGTCGACCATGGAGATGCCGCGCTCGACCTCGCCGCCGAAATCGGCGTGGCCGGGGGTGTCGATGATGTTGAGGGTGATGCCCTCCGGGTGGCCGTACTTGGCGGCCAGCGGGCCGGTGTACTCCACGGCCGTGTTCTTGGCGAGGATGGTGATGCCCTTCTCGCGTTCGAGATCGTTGGAATCCATCACTCGGTCCGGCACTTCCTCGCGCTCGTTGAACACGTGGGACTGCTGGAGCATCGCGTTCACCAGCGTGGTCTTGCCGTGGTCGACGTGAGCCACAATCGCCACATTACGGATATCACCGCGAACCGCCATCGAAACCTCTCTTAGATACTTGCCTGATAGTTTGTTGGTCGCCGTCGCGCGCCGGCCGTTCCGGCCGTGCGGCGTCGACGTTGCCTGCCTGGTACTTGATTCGGTTCTTCACCTGTCACTGACACAAACCGTCACGATGATACCCATACGGCCCGACCGTGCCGCGTCAGCCTCGGGTGAGGGCGGTGTAGGAGTCCTCGATGGCGAGGGAGACGCGCTCGATCTGCTCGCGGGTCAACGGTTCGCGGAAGGTCATGCGCAGGGCGGATTTGGCGACGGCCGGCTCGATTCCCATCGCGAGGAGCGTGGGAGGGATCTCATGGCGGCCGATCGCGCAGGCGGAGCCGGACGAGCAGGCGATGCCGCGCGCGTCGAGGTCGACGAGCAGCGCCTCGCCGGTGACGCCGGGGAACACGAACGAGACGTGTCCGGGAAGCCTGCGTTCCGAGTCGCCGGTGAGCTCCGCGCGCGGGACCACGCGCCGGACCGCGTCGATGAGCATGTCGCGCGAGGCGACCAGCTCACGGTAGTGCGCGGCCATGCGGGTGTTCGAACGTCGCAGGGCGATGGCGAGCGCGACGGCGCCGGCCACGTTCTGCGTGCCGGATCTGAGCCCCCGTTCCTGCCCGCCGCCGGAGAGGATCGGTTCGATGGGTACGCGCCCGCGTACGAGCAGGGCGCCGAGTCCTTTGGGCGTGCCGAACTTGTGTCCGGAGACGGCGAGCGAGTCGATGTCCCAGTCGCGCATACGGATGGGGATGAGTCCTGCGGCCTGCACGGCGTCGACGTGGACCGGTACGTGGTGCGCGTGCGCGATCGCGACGATGCGTTCGACCGGTTCGACGGTGCCGACCTCGTTGTTGGCGAGCATCGTGGCGACGAGCGTGGTCCGCTCCCCCGCCTCGCTGTCGAGCGCGCGTTCGAGCGCGGCGAGGTCGAGATGCGCCTGCGCGTCGACGGGGATGCGCACGACTTCGAAGCCGAGCCAACGTGCGAGCCATTCGGCGGACCGCGTGACGGCCGGGTGTTCGATCGCCGAGATGATGATGCGCGGGGGCCGGGCGGCGTCGCCGCCCAGACCGAGACGCCGCATCCTCGCCATCGCGATGCCTTTGACGGCGAGGTTGTCGGATTCGGTGCCGCCGGAGGTGAAGATCACGTCGTCGGGTTTGGCGCCGAGGTCGGCGGCGAATGAGGCGCGGGCGGCGTCGAGCGCGCGGGCGGCGGTTTTGCCGGGCTGGTGGACGCTGGCCGGGTTCGCGTATGCGTCGGTCAGGAACGGGAGCATCGCGTCGATGACGTCCCGGCTGACCGGTTCGGTGGCGGCCGCGTCCAGATACAGTGTCTCTTTGTCGTCGGTCATGGACGTTCCTCCAGCCAGTCCAGTCCGAGGTCGATGGAGCGTACGGAGTGGGTGAGGGCGCCCACGGAGATGACGTCGACGCCGGTGGCGGCGACGGCGGCCACGCGTTCGAGACTCATGTTGCCGCTGGCTTCGACGATGGCGCGGCCGTCGATGAGTTCGACGCCGCGGCGTGTGTCGGCGAGCGTGAAGTTGTCGAGCATGATGGTGTCGGCGCCGCCTTCGACCACGGCGGGGATCTGGTCGAGCGAGTCGACTTCGACCTCGATGTGCGTGGTGTGTCCGACCTGTTCGCGCACGCGGCTGATCGCGCCCGCGAGGTCGATGCCGCGCGCGGCGAGTGCGGCGAGATGGTTGTCCTTCATCATGACCGCGTCGGACAGGCCGTAGCGGTGGTTGTGGCCGCCGCCGCATACGACCGCGTATTTCTCGAACGGGCGCAGTCCCGGCGTGGTCTTGCGCGTGTCGGCGATGCGCGTGCGTGCGTAGCGGCGGGGGCGCACGACCGGGCCGTGCTCCCTCTCGTACCCGTCCGCGTAGATGGCGTTCACCGCTTTGACGAACGAGGCGGTCATCGTGGCGATGCCGCTCATGCGCTGGGTGAAGTTGAGGGCGACGCGTTCGGCGGTCAGCAGGTCCCTGACGGGCCCCGATACGGTGGCGAGCATCTGCCCTGCGTGGAAGCGTTCGCCGTCGGCGATGGCGGGCGCGGTCTCGATGCGTGGGTTCTGCGCCCGGAAGGCGGCGGCGAACACGTCGAGGCCGCTCATGACGCCGTCCTCGCGGGCGGTGAGCGCGGCCGAGCCGGTTTCGTCCGCCGGGATGGTGGTCTCGCAGGTCACGTCGCCGTAGGGCGCGTCCTCGGCGAGCGCCGCCTCGACGGCGGTGCGGATGATGTGCTGGGTGAGCATGGATGGTCTCCTCGTGTTCCGGTTCAGGCCCTGACGTAGGCGACGGAGTGCGCCCATTCGTCGCGGGGTTCCGGATGGTCGGTGCGCGCGTGGGCGCCGCGCGATTCGGTGCGGGCGAGCGCGGCCACGGCGGCGATGCGTCCGACGGTGAGCATGTCGCGGTTCTCCAGCGCGGTGACGTCGTCCGCGGTCCCGGCCTCTTCGATGGCGACGTTCGTCGCGGCGAGTCCCTGCGTCAGCGCGTCGATGGCGTGCATGAGCCCGTCCGCGTCGCGCAGGACGCCGACGCCGTCCCACATCGTGTGCTGGATGCGTGTGCGGTCCCATACGCGGTCACCGCCGCGGTCCGGCGCGCCCGTCGGAACCGGGCCGGCAGGGTCGGTCAGTCGGATCGGGGCCGCGTCGTAGGCCGCACCGGTCACGGAGTTGAGGAACGGTTCGGGCGACCACACCGTGTCGGCCGCGTCCTTGACGGCGGCGAGTCCCGCGCGGCGGCCGTAGACGAGTCCTTCGAGCAGCGAGTTGGAGGCGAGGCGGTTGGAGCCCATGACGCCGGTGCGGGCGCATTCGCCGGCGGCGTAGAGGCCGGGGATGGAGGTCCTTCCGTCGAGGTCGGTGCGGATGCCGCCCATGAAGTAGTGCGCGGCGGGCGCGACGGGGATCGGCTCACGGCTCCAGTCGAAGCCAAGGGAGCGCGTGTAGGCGTCGATGGTCGGGAACCGGTGTCTGAGGAACGCGGCGAGGTCGGGGTTCTCCTTCCGCATCGGGGAGACGTCGAGCATGACGGGTCGGCCGTTCTGACGCTGCATGACGCGGAAGATCTCTCGGGCGACGACGTCGCGAGGGGCGAGTTCGGCGCGCGGGTCCACGTCTTTCATGTAGCGGCGCCCGTGTTCGTCGAGCAGGACGGCGCCCTCGCCGCGCACGGCTTCGGAGACGAGGAAGTGTTCGCCGACGGCCATCGCGGTGGGATGGAACTGGTAGAACTCGAGGTCGGCGACCTGGGCGCCGGCGCGCCATGCGGCGGCGAGCCCGTCGGCGGTGGCGACGGCCGGGTTGGTGGTGTACGGGTACATGCGTCCCGCGCCGCCGGTGGCGAGGATGACGCGGCCCGCGGTCAGCGTCTCCGGCCGGGCCCCATGCGCGTCATCGTCGTCGATCAGGAGCTCGACGCCGGCGATGCGGCCGTCCTTGACGACGAGGTCCTTGAGGAAGGCGAGCTCGACGATGTGAATCAACGGGTTGTCGCGCACCATAGCGGACACGTCGAGTTCCAGTATCCTGCCGGTGGCGTCGCCGCCGGCGTGGACGACGCGTGCGCGCGAGTGCGCGGCTTCGAGACCGCGCAGCATGTGTCCTTCGGCGTCGCGGTCGAACCGGACGCCGAGCGCGGCGAATTCGCGCACGCGGTCGGCGCCCTCGCGTGTGAGGATGTCGACGGCCTTCGGGTCGCACAGGCCGTGTCCGGCGGCGATGGTGTCGGCGGCGTGCAGTTTCGGGTCGTCGTCGGCGAAGATGGCCGCGGCGATGCCGCCCTGCGCGTGGTAGGTGTTCGATTCGACCAGTTCGGATTTGGTGACCAGCGTGACGTCGTGTCCTGTGCCGGCCACGGCGAGTGCGGCGGACAGGCCGGCCACGCCGGCGCCGATGACGATGATGTCGCTATCGCTCATTGCTTCTCCCCTGATACGGAAGCGTCACGGATGGACGCGGAGCATGCGCTCCAGCGCGATCTTGGCCTCGCGGGCGGTGTCCTCGTCGACGGTGATGCGGTTGACGATATTGCCCTGTTCGAGGTTCTCCAGCGCCCAGGCGAGGTAGGCGGGGTGGATGCGGTACATGGTGGAGCATGGGCAGACGACCGGGTCGAGGCAGAACACGGTCTTGTCCGGGTATTGGGCGGCGAGGCGGTTGACGAGGTTGATCTCGGTGCCCACGGCGATGGCGGAGCCGGCCGGCGCGTTGGCGATCTCCTTGACGATGTATGCGGTGGAGCCGGTGCCGTCGGCCGCGTCGACGACCTGCATCGAGCATTCGGGGTGGACGATGACCTTGACGCCCGGGTACGCCTTGCGCGCGCGTTCGATCTGCTCGACGGTGAAGCGCTGGTGCACGGAGCAGAAGCCCTTCCACAGGATCATCCTGGCGTTCGCGTAGTCGGCGGGGTCGTCGGCGCCGCCCATCGCCTTGAACGGATCCCACAGCGGCATCTGGCTCAGCGGGATGCCCATGGCGCGCGCGGTGTTGCGCCCCAGATGCTGGTCGGGGAAGAACAGGATGCGGCGGCCTCGTGCGAACGCCCATTCGAGCACGGCGCGCGCGTTGGAGGAGGTGCATACGATGCCGCCGTGGCGCCCGCAGAAGGCCTTCAGGGCGGCGGAGGAGTTCATGTAGGTGACGGGGACGATCGGCTGGAGGCCGTCGGAGCCGGGCTTGGTCCCGCAGATCGCGCCGAGCTGCTCCCATGCCTCCTCGACCTGGTCGATGTCGGCCATGTCGGCCATCGAGCATCCGGCGGACAGGTTCGGCAGGGTCACGGTCTGTTCCGGGGCGGAGAGGATGTCCGCGGTCTCGGCCATGAAGTGGACGCCGCAGAAGACGATGTGGTCGGCGTCGGGACGTTCGGTCGCGTTCTTGGCGAGCTGGAAGGAGTCGCCCACGAAGTCGGCGTGCCTGATGATCTCGTCGCGCTGGTAGAAGTGGCCGAGGATGAGGAGCTTGGAGCCGAGGCGGCGCTTGGCGTCGGCGATGCGCTTCTGGAGCTCCTCTTCGGAGGCGTTGCGGTATTCGTCGGGCAGGACCTGCTGGCGCGGCGCGCCCACGGGCAGACGGTCGAGCATCGAGGCGCCGGGGCCGTAGCTGGGCTTGGTGGTGTCGAAATGCCACGGGTCGAGGGTGAGGCCCGCGTCGCAGGTGCTTTGCACGCCAAGCCGGGCGATGATCTCGTCGACGGACGGCGCGGTGAAGGTTGAGGACATGTTCGTTCCTTTCGTGCATGTCCCGTTCCATGCGGTGGAACGGGACGGTTGGCTTGTGTCGGCGTGTGTCGGCGTACGGTCAGCGTGCGAGCGCCGACAGGGCGTCGGCGTCCTCGCGCGCGTCCGGACGACGCCCATGCGGCCCGTCGCGTCCCGCATCCGGCGTTGGTTCCGACGCCCACTGCGCGGGGTTCCACAGGTCGCGCCGTTCCCCGTCGGCGGGTCCGGCCGGCGGTGAGACGTACCGGTAGACGGCCGCCGGCCGGTGTCGTCCGACGCGCTGCTTGGCGCCGGTGTCCTCAAGTTCCCCGGAGGCGAGCATCCGCCGCCGGAAGTTCGCGAGGTCGATGGATTCGCCGGTGATGGCCTCGTACACGTCGTGGAGTTGGCCCAGCGTGAAGGTCTCGCCGACGAGGCGCACGGCCACGTCCGGGTATTCGATCTTGTTTCTGAGGCGCCACAGCGCGTAGTCGATGATGCGGCGGTGGTCGAAGGCGAGTTCGGGCAGCTTGTCTTCGGGGAACCATCGGACGTTGTCGGCTTCGACGAGGTCCTTCGTCTCGGCCTGGCCGACGAGCGCCCAGTAGACGATGGACACCATCGGCAGTCCCCCGCGGGAGCGGTCGGGGCCGCCGAACGTGTACAGCTGCTCCAGGTAGCGCGGGTGCAGGGACGTGGTCGATTCGAGCGCCGCGTAGGCGGAGCGTTCGAGCGTGCGGTCGGCCGCGAGACCGCCGCCGGGCAGCGCCCACATCCCCAGATACGGTTGGCGCACGCGTCTGACCAGCGGCAGCCACAGCCGTCCGCGCCCCGATTCGTCCCGATCGGGCGCGAGTGCGAGGATGACGACGGAGATGCCGACCTGCGGCGGTGCGAGACGCCGTTCGGAGACGTTGCCGATGCCCATCCGGACCTCTTTTCCCTGCATGTGACCTTGGGTCGCGGCCCATGGCCTGTCATCGGGAAAGAAGCATAACACCATTTATGGTCATAATGACCATAAATGGAAACGCCTGAAATTCCAAGGATTCCGACGGCATGATATGCGAATGCTCCGGCGGGGCCGCGCATGTGCGGCCCCGCCGGAGCGGAACACGGAACGACGAAGGGGGATCGTCAGACGCCGTCGCCGATCACCTCACCGACGTCGGGGAGGAACGGCGCCAACGACGGCAGCTGGCCGAGGGAATCGAGACCCATGTATTCGAGGAAGGCGTCGGTGGTGACCAGCAGCGCGGCGCGCGTCTCGGGATCCGTGCCGTCCTCGCGCACCAGGCCACGCACCGCGAGCGAGCGGATCACGCCGTCGGAGTTGACGCCGCGGACCGCCGCCACCCGCGCGCGCGTCACCGGCTGCCGGTAGGCGATCACCGCCAGCGCCTCGAGCGCCGCCTGGCTGAGTCTCGCGGCCTGTCCGTCGGTGACGAACGCGCGGACCACCGGCTCGTATTCGGCGCGGCTTGCGAACCGCCACCCGCGTACGCCGCGCCGCAGCTCGAACCCTCTGCGGGACACCTCGTAGGAGTCGGCGAGACGCTCCAACGCCTCCTCCACCAACGGCTCGCCCACACCGAGCACCCGTGCCAGCTCGCCGGTCTGAAGCGGCCGGTCGGTCACCATGAGCACCGCCTCGAGGCACGCCTTCAGCCCGCCCGGAAAATCCTCCACGGCGAGATTCCCGGCGGCGGACGCCGTGGCGTTCTCCGTACGTCCCCGTCCATCGATCATGCGAAATCCCCCTCCTCGAGGTCCATGCCGGCGTCGCCGCCGGCACCCGGCATCCACCGCAGGTGCAGCGGGCGATACGGCCCGTCCTGCCTGAACTGCAGCGTTCCCTGCTTGAAGAACATGAGTACGGCCAGGAACCGCGCCACCACCTCGGCCCGATCCGAAGCGTCGGAGATGAGCTCGGCGAACGTGAGGGAGCCGCCGTCGCCCGCGCCGCGCAGACGGTCGCGTACCAGACGCGCCTGCGCCCTGAGGTCCACCAACGGCACATGGAGCTGATGGACGCTCACCTCGGATGCCGGGGCATCCGCGAACACGCGCGCCGCGAGCATCGCCAGATCGGCGGGGTCCGTCGTCCACACCAGATCGGGCAGCATGGCCGACACGGCGTCGTCCATGATCCCGGGATGCGCGAAGCTGCCGCCGTTCGCGGCGAGACGCGCGCGGAAATCGGCGGCGACGTTCTTGTACGCGCGGTATTGCAGCAGTCTGGCGAACAGCAGGTCACGCTCGCGCAACGCCTCCATGCCGCTCGCGTCCCCGCCGTCCCCGGTCTCCTCCGCGGGCAGCAGGGCGGCGCTCTTCGCCTCGACCAGCACGGCGGCGACGTCGAGGAACGCGCTAGCCTCGTCCATGTCGGCCGTGAAGTCCAGCCCGCGGGCGTAGGCGAGGAACTCGTCGGTGACACGGCTCAACGCGATCTCGGTCAGTTCGAGGCGCCTGTCGGCGATCATGCCGAGCAGCACGTCGAACGGCCCCGCATAGACGTCCAGATCCACAGAGAACCCAGGGGACGCCGGCGCGCCCGCCGTCGCGTCCTCTCCCGGCGCGCCGCCCCCGTTCAGGCGACCACCCCGTTGGCGATGAGCTCCCGGGCCACTTCGCGGTACTCCTTGCTGGTCTTGTGCTCCGGCGCGAAGATCGTGATGGGCGCCGCGGCCACGGTGGAGTCGGGCAGCTTGATGGAACGGGAGATGACCGTATGGAACACCTTGTCCTGGAACGCCTCGTAGATGCGCTGCATGACCTCCTCGCAGTGCAGGGTGCGCGTGAACATGGTCACCAGCACGCCGTACACCTTGAGGTCCGGGTTGATGCGGCTCTGGACCTTCTCGATGGACTGCATGAGCAGGGCCACGCCGCGCAGCGCGAAGAACTCGGCGGCCACGGGGATGATGACGCCGTCGGCGGCGGTCAGCGCGTTCACGGTGAGCAGGCCGAGGGACGGCTGGCAGTCGACGATGATCACGTCGTACTCGTCCTTGAGCGGACGAAGCACGCTGGCGAGAATCTGCTCGCGTCCCACCTCAGTGACGAGCTGCACCTCCGCGGCCGAAAGGTCGATGTTCGCGGGGATGATGTCGAGGTTCTCGAACTCGGTGTGGCGCACCACATCGTGCACGTCCATGCGCACGTCGAACAACGCGTCGTAGATGGTCCTCTCCACCGTGTTGGCGTTGATGCCGAGGCCCACGGTGGCGGCGCCCTGGGGGTCGAAGTCCACGATGAGGCACCGGCGTCCGTACTGGCTCAGCGCGCCGGCGATGGAGATGGAGCTCGTGGTCTTGCCCACGCCGCCTTTCTGGTTGCACATGGCGATGACCCTCGCGGGACCGTGCTGTCTCAGCGGTTCCGGCGCCGGGAAGGTCTCATATTCGCGTCCAAGCATATCCGTAGGCATACTGTTCACCTTATCATCATCATCCATGTCGGTCTTCGCTTCGGCCGTGGGCGTCCGCGGCCCTCATCTCGCCCTGGGGTGCGAGTTGAGGTACGTCTCGATGAGCGTCTGCGGACTGACGTGCGTGTAGATCTGCGTGGTGGTCACGCTGGCGTGGCCGAGCAGCTCCTGCACGGTGCGTACGTCCGCCCCTCCCTGGATGAGATGGGTGGCGAAGGAGTGCCGCAGCGTGTGCGGGTGGAGCGGTTTGCCGAGGTGGGCGCGCTCCCCCGCCCTCCGCACGATGTCCCACGCCGATTGGCGGGACAGCCGGCGGCCGCGCCTGTTGAGGAACACGGCCCAGCGTTCCGGCGTGCGTGCCGTTGATCTCGCCTCGAGGACGTCCCTGCCACGCGTGAGATAGATGCGCATCGCCTTGCACGCGTACGAGCCGATGGGGACCAGACGCTGCTTGTCGCCTTTGCCGGTGAGCCTGGCCACATGGTCGTCGTCGAGGTCGAGGTCGGCGAGGTCGGCGCCGACGGCTTCGGAGACGCGGCATCCGGTGGCGTACATGAATTCGAGCAGCGCCCTGTCGCGTGCGAGCACGGCATCCTCGAACCCGTACCGTCCCTCCCCGTCCGGATCGGGCATGGGGGCGGCGTCGAGCAGGCGGGACACCTCGTCCACGGTGAGTACGTCGGGCAGGGTCTGCGCGCCCTTGGGCGCCTTGATCCGCGCGGACGCGTCCCGGGCCACCATGTGCCCCGCGAACGCGAAACGATGGTATTCGTGCACCGCGGCGAGACGGCGGGCCTTGGAACGGGCGCTCTCCCCTTGGGCGTCCATCCACGCGACGTACGCCTCGACGTCGGCC
The DNA here is from genome assembly GCF_019331725.1 of Bifidobacterium saguinibicoloris. Taxonomy (GTDB): domain Bacteria; phylum Actinomycetota; class Actinomycetes; order Actinomycetales; family Bifidobacteriaceae; genus Bifidobacterium; species Bifidobacterium saguinibicoloris. The sequence continues at coordinate 17,102 of NZ_JAHBBF010000001.1, read as the reverse complement.
GGGGATACCTGCGCCGGATCGGTCATGCCCCGCCCGCGGAGCCATGCGACGTACCGGCGTATGTCCGCGGCGTACGCGGAGACGGTGGCCTTGGCGAGTCCACGCTCCACGTCGATGTGGGCGAGGAACCGTTCGGTGAGTCTGTCGAATGCGTCGGTGTCGGTCATGGTGTCCTACGGTAGGCGTCTCGGGCGAAAAAAGGGACCCGCGATGCGGGTCCCTGATGTCTCATACGTCTCGCCGCCTGAGCGGCGCGGCGTCACGCCTCGACGGGGGCGTTCACGTCCTCCGGGAGGGCGGCCTTGGCGGCCTCCACGATGGTCTTGAACGTGTCCGGATCGGAGACGGCGAGCTCGGCGAGGGCGCGGCGGTCCAGCTCGATGCCGGCGAGGTGCAGGCCCTGGATGAAGCGGTTGTAGGTGATGCCCTCGGCGCGGACGGCGGCGTTGATGCGCTGGATCCACAGCTTGCGGAAGTCACCCTTGCGGGCCTTGCGGTCGCGGAAGTTGTAATTGAAGGAGTGGAGCAGCTGCTCCTTGGCCTTGCGGTACAGGCGGGAGCGCTGGCCGCGGTAGCCGGAGGCCCTCTCGAGAACGACGCGACGCTTCTTGTGGGCGTTCACTGCGCGCTTGACACGTGCCATAATCTATTTCCTCAGCTTTCTGAAAGTCTTGTTTGCGGAACCGTGGCTCACTTGGCGAGCATGCGGTTGATCTTGTTGGCCTGTCCGTTGCGGACGACCTCGTCGCGGCTCAGGGCGCGACGCTTGCGAGCGGACTTGTGCTCGAGGTTGTGGCGCATGGAGCTGCCGACGTGCATGAGCTTGCCCGTGCCGGTGCGGCGGACGCGCTTGGAAGCGGCGGAATTACTTTTCATCTTCGGCATTGCTGCCCTCCTTGTTGATGTGCTTCTTGCTGGAAGTCGCGGTGGAAATCGTCTGCTGGGCCTCGGCCGCGGCCTGGGCCTGGGCCTCCTGTTTGGCGGCGAGGCGGGCGGCCTGGCGGGCCTGGCGCTCGGCGCGGGATTCGGCGCCGCGGCGGCGCTGTTCGGACTGCGTATGCACCTTCTTGCCCTTGGGCGCAAGCGTCATGATGATGTTGCGGCCCTCCTGCTTGGGCTTGGACTCGACGGTGCCGTATTCCTCCACGTCGGCGGCGAGGCGCTGCAGCAGCTCGACTCCGCCGATCGGACGGGACTGTTCGCGGCCACGCAGCATGATGGTGACCTTGACCTTGTCGCCGCCGGAGAGGAAGCGGACCACGTGGCCCTTCTTCACCTCGAAGTCGTGGTCGTCGATCTTGAGACGGAAACGGATCTCCTTGATCTCGGCCGTGTTCTGATTGCGGCGGGCCTCGCGGGCCTTGATCTTCTCGTTGTACTTGAACTTGCCGTAATCGATGAGCTTGGCGACCGGAGGCTTCGCGTTGGGCGCCACCTCGACGAGATCGAGGTTCGCTTCCTTCGCCAGGTTGAGGGCGACCGAGGTCGCGATGACTCCCACCTGCTCGCCGTTCGGGCCGATCAGGCGCACCTGCGAGACGCGAATCTCGTCGTTAATGCGTGGTTCGTCGCTGATGATGACTCCAATCCTCTAACTGTCCTGCGCGGGACCATCCGGGAGCACCGTCATCGCTTCGATTTCACGACAGAGCCTCATGTCTGCGCGTGACGACGTGACGCCGCCATGCCCTTGGCATGATGCATAATCATCAATCGCTTTCCGCATCGCTCGGATGCCGCGGACCTCATGTCCGCATGGAAAGGAAGGCTGCTGCCTTGAACCCGAGACCATGACAGGTTTCCAGGTGGGGTTGCCCCGCTTTCTTGATTTCTCAAGCCGAAAAGGTACTATACCACACCCCGGGACCGGGGCGTGTCGCGGGGTGCTCACTGCACGGCGCGCAGCAGTCCGCCGATGCCCTCCTTCCTCAGGATGTCGCGGTACGGTCCGGCCTGCTCGGCGATGAGTCTGTCTATGGCGCGCATGCCGAGCAGCTCCACCGGCGCATGGTCGTCCGTGAGGATCAGCGACCTGTCGCCGGCGGCGTCCGAGGGGTCCCGCACGGCGGTCATGCGGCCGCCGACCTCGCTCATGTACGCGGCGAGCTCGCCGTCGGAGGTACGCTCCCACGTCGCGGCACGCAGCGTCTCGGCCCTGACGTCGCCGCGCATCGAGGAGCCGATCGGCTTGGAGACCGTGGCGATCTCGCCGGTGCGCCGCCGGGAGTCGCTGCACCCGCCGTAGCGGGCGAGCTCCTCCCGCGTGGGGGCTTTGGCGAACAGCTCCCGGTTGGTGGTGCCCGGCACGTCGGCGGTGTAGGTCGTGCCGATGCGGCACGCGCCGTCGAACACGTTGGCGATGGTGGCCTGAAGGGCCTCGTTGATGGATCCCTCGCCGTCCGAGACCATGTTCATGTTGACGACCATCACGCCACCCGGGTTGAGATGGTTCCGCACCATGGTGAAGAACTCGTCGGAGCTCATCTGGAACGGGATGGTGATGTCCTGATACGCGTCGACCATGATCACGTCGTACGTGTCGTGCGAGGCGGCGAGCCATGCGCGGCCGTCGTAGGTGGAGACGGGCACGTCGTCCGGCTCGTCGAAGTACCTGACGGCGAGGTCGGTGATCTTCCGATCGATCTCTACGCCGGCGACCTTCATCTTCGGGTAGTAGCGCTTCAGCTGGCGGGCGTAGGTGCCGGTGCCCATGCCGAGGATGAGCGCCGAGCGCGCATGGTCGGCGAGCGCCGGGGCCGCGAGCGCGGTGTCGTAGTACATGCCGGTGAGTCTCTGGTCCTTCATCGTGACGGATTGGACGCCAAAGAGCACGTTGGTGGACAGGATGGTCCGGTCGGACAGGTTCCTGACCTGCAGGTAGTTGTAGATGGATTCGCCTTCGTATGCGAGGGTCGTCCGGTTCTCCCAGAACGCGAACCCGGTCATCGGCGAGAGGACGGACGATATGGCGAACACGGCCGCGGAGACGGCGCATGCGATCAGGCGTGCCTTCATCGAGACGAAGTAGACGAGCGGGATCGCGAGCAGCGCGCCGGAGAAGAGCAGGAACGTGACGAACGTGCCGGCGGCGGGGATGGTGACGAACGTCGGCAGGAACGTGCCGAGGATGGAGCCGATCGTGTTGCATGCGGACAGGCGACCGACGACGGTGGCGTTGTCGTCGAGCGAGTCGGTGGCGAACTTGTTGAGTCCCGCCGTGACGGTGCCGAGCAGGAACAGCGGGGGCACGAAGACGAGCATGCAGGAGACGAACGCGGCGATGATGAGGAAGTTCGTCGAGACGGTCACGATGAGGAGGCCCGAGACCAGGAGGACCACGTATTTGCCGACGAGCGGGATGAGCGAGATCCATACGGCGGCGGCCATGATGCGCAGGTAGAGCTTGTCGGGGTCCGGATCACGGTCCGCCCAGCGGCCGCCGAACACGGCGCCGAGGGCGAGCGCGATCATGATGGTGCCGATGATGATGGTCCATACGATCTGCGAGCTGGAGAAGTAGGGGGGCGAGCAGGCGGGACGCGCCGAGCTCGGCGGCCATGACGGCCATGCCGGAGAAGAATTCCGTGACGTACAGGAACGTCTTGGATTTGAGGATCGGGCGTTCGCTCGCCCCTGTTTTCACTGCCATGGCCCCAACGGTATTACGGCGAACGTACACCGCGGACGCGTGGATGGGGCGCGTAGACTGGTGAACCATGCCAGCGGGCGCCTCACGGCGTCCTGCGGCTGGCGTGCAGGCGGGCCGGAAGCAAGGGAGGACGCGATGGCGGCGGAGTCGAGGGACGACGGGACAACGTGCGTGGTGTTCGCCGCGGGCGAATACTATGACGCGGCGTCGAATCCGGCGAACCGCGTCGTCGTGCCCCGCGGCGCGTTCGTCGTGGCGGCGGACGGCGGCCTCGACCATGCGCGGGCGGCGGGAGTCACGCCGGACGTGGTGGTGGGCGATTTCGATTCGCTGCGTGGGGCGCGTCCGGCGCCGGGCGCCGGCACCGTGGCGCTGCCGCCGATGAAGGACGATCCCGACCTGCTGAGCGCGTTGAAGATCGGATGGGCCCATGGATGCCGCACGTTCCATGTCTACGGCGCCTTGGGCGGACGCATCGACCACACCCTCTCCGCGATTCAGCTGACGGCGATGCTGGCCCGCCACGGCGGCATCGGGTTCCTGCACGGCGACGGGACGACGGTCACGGCGGTGTGCGACGGCGAGCTGCGGTTCGCGGCGCATGACGCGGCGCCGAGACGCATGGTCTCCGTGTTCCCGCACGGTGGTCCGGCGCGGGGCGTGGACGAGCCTGGGCTCCGCTATGAGCTGATGGACGGGACGCTGGAGGCGGACGCGGTGCAGGGCGTGAGCAATGAGTTCCGTCCCGGCGTGCCCGGGGCGGTGTCGGTGCGGGAGGGCACGCTGGTCGTCACGTTCCCGGCGGAAGCCCCGACGCCCGAGGTGGTGCGCCGTCATGCGTTCGACGGAGGCATCGGCGAGCTGGACACGCACGTCTCCCCGCTGCTGGTGCGCTGACTCGCCGAGGCGCGGCCGCGGCCCGTCGAAGGCATGCGCCGTCTGGATTGTGAACGCTCACGGAATTTTTCGTCTTTTTCGAGGAAACACCCCGCAAAGCATTGCCGTAAGTACAGGTGGGGCATTAGAGTAAGGAGCGTTGGTAAACAATGGCTTCGTGTGCGCCCATGCATGCGGGGTCTTCCCCAAGGGAGAATTACATGACAGTTAAGATTGGTATCAACGGCTTCGGTCGCATCGGGCGTCTCGCCTTCCGTCGCATCTTCGAGCTTCAGGCTCGCGGCGGCCAGGCCGGCGACATCGAAGTTGCCGCCATCAACGATCTGACCACTCCGGCCACCCTGGCCTACCTGCTGAAGTACGATTCCACCCACGGCACCTTCCGTCACGACGACGGCACGCCGGTCGACGTGAAGGCCACCGAGGACTCCATCGTCGTCGACGGCAAGGAATACAAGGTCTACGCCGAGAAGGACGCCAACAACATCCCGTGGGTCAAGAACGACGGCGTCGAGTACGTGCTCGAGTGCACCGGCTTCTACACCTCCGCCGAGAAGTCCCAGGCCCACATCAACGCCGGCGCCAAGAAGGTCCTGATCTCCGCCCCGGCCAAGGACGACGTCACCCCGACCGTCGTGTTCGGCGTGAACCACGACATCCTCAAGGCCTCTGACGTGATCGTCTCCGCCGGTTCCTGCACCACCAACTCCATGGCCGCCATGGTCAAGCTGCTGGACGAGAAGTTCGGCATCAAGGCAGGCTTCATGACCACCATCCACGCCTACACCGGCACCCAGATGCTGCTGGACGGCCCGCGCGGCACCAAGACCGGCCGCAACCTGCGCGCCGCCGCCATCAACACCATCGCCCACTCCACCGGCGCCGCCAAGGCCATCGGCAAGGTCGTCCCGTCCGTCAACGGCAAGCTGCAGGGCCACGCCCAGCGCGTTCAGGTCCCGGACGGCTCCGTCACCGAGCTGACCACGGTCCTCAACAAGGAGACCACCGCCGACGAGATCAACGCCGCGTTCAAGGACGCCTTCGAGAACTGCGAGTACTACGGCTACAACGACGAGGGCATCGTGTCCTCCGACATCCTGGGCGACACCCACGGTGGCGTCTTCGATCCGACCCAGACCGATGTGAACAACATCGACGGCCTGACTCTGGCCCGCACCGTCTCCTTCTACGACAACGAGTACGGCTTCACCTCCAACATGATCCGTACCCTGCTGTACTTCGCCGAGATCTCCGAGTGAACCGTCGCGGGTGAACCCCGCACGGCGCCACCACGGCTCTAGGTGAATGGAACCCCCGCTCCACCGAGCGGGGGTTCTTCGTATCATGGGACCCATGGCCAAGAAGAAGAAACACGAGAAGGGCGCCGGCTCCACTCCGGCGACGGTCCAACTGGAACGTGCGGGCGTGCCGTTCACCCCGTACGAGTACGAGCATTCGAACGACCACATGGACGACGGCTACGGCGTGGAGGCCGCCACGAAGCTCGGGTTCGACGAGCATCAGGTGTTCAAGACCCTGATGGCGGACACGGGCGACGAACGCGTGGTCGGCGTCGTGCCGGTGTCCGGTCACATGGACCTCAAGGCGCTGGCCGCGGCGGTCGGCGCGAAGAAGGCGTCGATGGCCGATCCGAAGGTCGCGATGCGCGAATCCGGCTACGTGGTCGGCGGCATCTCGCCGTTGGGACAGAGGACGCACCATAAGACGGTGCTGGACGACAGCGCCCTCAAGTTCGACGTGATCCTCGTCTCCGGCGGCAAACGCGGCTTCTCGGTCGGCGTGAATCCGAACGACCTCCTCAAGGTCCTCGACGCCGTCGCCGCGCCCATCGGCACGTGGTGACGGCACGTCACCGCGAAGGCTACCGGCGGCGGAGTTCCGCCGGCTGAGCCGTGAAACGGACAGTCCGGTGGACTGTCCGTAGGCGAAGTGAGCAGCTCCGCTGCGAAGGCTACCGGCGGCGGAGTTCCGCCGGTAGCACGAAATGCATGTCCTCCCTGGTGGTCTCCACCGAGGTGATCTCCGTGTAGCCCTTCGATCCGAGCGCGGCGATGACGCCGTCCACGTATTCCTCCGGCACGGAGGCGCCCGAAGACACGCCCACGGCCTCCACGCCTTCGAACCATGCGTCGTCGAGGTCGCCGGCGTCGTCGACGCGGTGGGCTCGCCCGCGCTCCCCCAGCCCCTCCTGCGCGACCTCGACGAGGCGCACCGAGTTCGACGAGTTGGCCGACCCCACGATTACCACGCAGTCGGATCGTTCGGCGACGACCTTCACCGCGGCCTGACGGTTGGACGTGGCGTAGCAGATGTCCGAGCTGGGCGGCATCTCGATCCATGGGAACCGGGCCTGCAGCGCGGCGATGGTGCCGGCGGTCTCGTCGACGCTCAACGTGGTCTGCGTGAGCAGCACGAGCTTCGTGTCCGGCGTGAAGTCGAGCGCGGCCACATCGTCCTCATGCTCGATGAGGTGCACGTGCTCGGGGCTCTCCCCCACCACGCCGACCGCCTCGTCGTGGCCCTTGTGGCCGATGTAGACGATTTCGTAGCCGCTCTTCGCGAACCGCAGCACCTCGCGGTGCACCTTGCCGACCAGCGGGCAGGTGGCGTCCACGACGTTCAGCCCGCGCGCCTTCGCCTCGGCCTTGACCGCGGGCGAGACGCCGTGCGCGGAGAAGACGACCGGCACGCCGGCGCGCGCCGCAGCCTCGGGGATTTCGGAGAGCTCCTCGACGAACACGGCCCCCTGCGCGGACAGGTCCTCCACGACGTGCTTGTTGTGTACGATCTGACGCCGCACATAGACCGGCGGCAATCCCTCCGCCGCGAGCACGGCGGGGTCCGCGACCGAGACCGGGCTCCCCTTGAGAATCGTGTGCACGGTGAGGATCGCACGGTCCACGCCCGCGCAGAATCCGCGCGGATCGGCCAACACGATGCGCTTGCCCATAAGTCCCGTCTCCTTCATGTCGGATCGTCGATGATATGCCGGGCCCCGTCCGCCGCCCCGTGGACGGCGTGGCGGACGGGTGTCCCGGACATGTCCGCCACCAGCCTAGCAACCGTTCCGCGTCCACCTGGTCCGGGGACGCGCGGGGAACGTGAAGAAACGGCGTGGGAACCGCAGGAAAACGATATGCCGCGCAGGTCCCGCATGTGCGTCGGAGCCGCCCACGCATTAGGATGGTAACGGTAACAACATCTCTCACTTTGGAGCGGACCATGAGCACTACGCCACGTACCGGCAACCAGTATTCCATCCATTACGGCGACTATTCGGCCGTCGTCTGCGAGCTCGGCGCGAAGCTGCGCCGGTTCGACTGGCGGGGCAAGGAGATCTTCTGCCCGTTCGGCCCGGACGACCTGACCCCCACCTGCAACGGATACATCCTGGCGCCGTGGCCGAACCGCATCAAGGACGGCGAATACGACTTCAATGGCCGTCACTACTGCGCGCCGGTCAACGAGCAGCATCCGGCGCCGCGCAACAACGCGAACCACGGCTATGCCTACCACTACATGTGGAGGCTCGAATCGCTCACCGAGAACGCCGTCACCCAGTCGCTGCGCTTCCCTAACCTCGACGGCTACCCGTTCGACGTGACCGTGACCGCGACCTACGAGTTGGGCGAGCAGGGCATGACCGTGACGGTCTCCGCGTCCAACGGCGGCGACGAGCCGGCCCCGTGGGCGCTGGGTCTGCACCCGTGGCTGGCGAACGGCAAGCAGGGCGCGACGAGCGCGGAGCGCGACGCCGACTCCGCCGCCTGCCATCTGAAGATCGACGCTAACGAGCACGTGGTCGTCGACGCGGGCCTGATCCCCACCGGCGTCGAGCCGGTGGAGGGCGTCACCGACCTGCGCGAGGGCCCGACCCTCGAGGGCCGCTCCTTCGACGACGCCTGGCTGGACGTCAACCGCGCCGCCGACGGCACCACGACCACCGTGTTCACCCGTCCCGACGGCATCGAGGTGAAGCTCATCGGCGACGGGACGATCAACGCGTGGCAGTGCTACACCGCCACCGGCGCGCCGCTCGAGGAGCATCCGTACGGCGTGGCGGTCGAACCGATGACCGCGCCCGCCAACGCGTTCCGCTCCGGCGACCATCTGACGACGATCGCTCCCGGCGAGACGGTCACCACCGTGGTCCGCTACGAGGTGACGCGCAAGTAGCCCGATCCGACGGCGATCGGCAGTCATTCCCCGGGGAGGGTGTCGCAGGCGCATCAGCAATGCGTCCGCGACACCCTCCCCGCATATTCATGACGTTCCGGACGCGCCGGCCGTCGTCCCGGACCGTCTACGGAATTCGAGCGGCGAGACGCCCATGCGTTTCCTGAACGACGCGCAGAACACGGAGGTGGTGGAGAAGCCGCATGCCTCGCAGATCTCCTTCAGGGCGGCCTGCGAGTTGACCAGCATATACTTCGCGGCGTCCAGCCGCGCCTGCGCCACGTACGCGTGGGGCGTGTACCCGGTCTGCGCCTTGAACGCGCGGATGAAGGCGTATTCGCCCATGTAGACCGCGGCGGCGAGCTCCCCCACCGTCAACGGTTCGTCGAGATGCTGCGCGATGTAGGACATCACCCGGCGTATGTCGTCCTGTTCCTTGCGTCTGGCCGGCTCGATGCCGTTGTCCTCCGCGAGCATCTCGCACAGGATGTCTACGATGTATTTGCCCAGAAGGGGTTCGCGGATGCGCTCGCCGTTCCTGAAGGTCTCGTAGATGCGCGCCAGCTGGTTCAGCGCGTAGGCCGGGTTCCGCAGCGCGAAGGCGATTCCCCGCCGCTCGTGGATCAGCTCGCAGTAGGCGCGGGCGTACCCGCCGTCGAAGTGCAGCCAGATCGCGTCAGTGGGCTCCAACGCCTGGTAGCGGTGGTATTCGTAGCAGTCGAGCAGTACGAAATCGCCTCCGCGCGCGGTGACCTCGTCGTCCTTGGTGCGCACGAGCATCGAACCGTCACGCAGGTACATGATCAGGAAGCTGTCGAATCGGGTTCGTTCGGCCTTCATGCCTTCCTTGTAGTGGAACATACCGGTCTGCAGCGGGTAGAGGAACGTGTCGCGCGCGACCTTGCTCGGCGTGTGGATGTAGTAGTCGTAGTCGCCGCCCCAGACCAGATGAGAGGCGGCGTCCGCATACTCGATCTCGTTGATGTCCACAGGCCCGCCTCCTCGTCGTCCCGCCGCATGCGCCGCATTCCAGTGTACAACGGGGAGGCGGGACGGCTGCGTGCCCCCGTCCCGGAGGGGACGCGCCGCGGATTCGTGTCCGGACATGCGCACGCCCCGGCGGGGACCGGGGCGTGCGGCGTCATCGTCGCGGCAAGTGCCGAACCGTCGGCGTCACTCGCCGTCCAGCTCGAGCAGGTGCAGCTCGAACCTGGCCTTGGGGTTGTCGGGGTTGAGCTTGAGGCTCTCCTCGAACAGCTCACGGGCGCCGGCCTTGTCGTTGAAGAACAGGCGGCTGTAGGCGAGCGCGCGGACCGTTTCGGCCTTGTGCTCGGTCACGCCGTCGGGCACGAACGACAGGTGCAGCGAGGTGACGATGGGCTTGCGGTCGAGGTCGTTCCTCGCGTCCTCCTCCCACTTGACCACGGAGGCGCTCATGTCCTTGCGGGAGATGATGTTGTCGCCGAGCAGGCGTTCGGCGAGCGCCACGTAGTAGTCGGTCTCCGGTCCCATGTAGGGGCTGTAGTTGCTGTGGATGAAGGGCAGCAGGCGGGATGCGGCCTTGCGGGCCTCGTCCTCGCGGCCGAGCTTCTGCAGCGCGGCGGCCTCGAACCAGCGGGCGTAGTACAGCTGCTGGGTGTCCCACCAGCCGGCGCGGAAGTTGGCGGGCACGATCTGCGCGTTGCGGTAACATTCGAGCGCTTCCTCGACCTTGCCGTCGCGTTCGAGCAGTCGGCCCTTGCAGCACAGCGCGAAGGTGTACGACTCGGTGAGGTAGGTCTCCTGACATTCGGCGGCCACGAACTCGTGGTGCTTGAGTACGTCGAGTGCCTTGTCGAATTCGAACACGTTGCTGTAGGCGTCGGCCAGGTCCCAGGCGAGGGTGTCGGAGGGCTTGTCGGGCAGGTTGGCGAGCAGCCAGTCGAGGCGTTCACGCCCGTCGACGCCGAGCTTGGCGGCCACGTAGTTGGTCTCGCGTACGAGCGTGTCGTCCTTCGGCTTGGCCGCCACGGCCTTCTTCATGAGTTCCAGCGCCTCTTCGCGGCGGTCGAACTTGCTGAAGTAGGCGATGGCGAGGTTGCGCCATGCGATGTGGAAGTCGGGTCTGATTTCGGTGACTTTCCTCCACTGGTCCGCGGCGGCCTGGTACTGCAGCTTGTTGTACAGCAGGCAGCCGTACAGGTAGGCGGCGGTGTAGTCGGTCGGGTCGGCTTCGACGGCGGCCTTGAGCACGGGCAGCTCCTCGAGGCGGTACGGGAACACGTCCACGATCGGGCTGTCGGACACGGCCTCGCGGTTGGAGGCGGCGGCCTCGCTCCTGCCGAGGGCGTCGTAGACGAAGGCGAGCGTGTAGTGGGTCATCGGCGTGGACTGTCCGGCGAGCGTGGTGCCTTCGAGCAGGGCGACGGCCTCGTCCTTCAGTCCGGCGCGCAGCAGGTCGAACGTGACGTCGAGGATGGTCTGCGCGGGGTTGCTCAGCAGGATCGAGTAGAACTCGCCGAGGTCCCTGCCGGAGTAGTAGAGGTAGGCGAAGCGGGCCAGGTGGTCGAGGCGGTCGCGGACGATGATGTCCTCGAGCTCCGCCAGACCGGTCTCGCGGTCGCCGAGCTTGATCTGCGCGATGGCCTTGTAGGTGCCGCAGACGGCGTGGTCGGCCTCCTTTTTGAGCGCCTGCCCGGCGTGCTCCCTCATCTTGGCCCAGTCGCCGCGCTGGCCGTCGATGCCGGCGATGAAGGTCATGGCCGGGGAGATGACGTTGTTGCTCCACGCGGCCTTGAAGAAGGTCTCGTAGGCGGCGTCGACCTCGCCCTTGCCGTACTCGCACAGCGCCTTGAGGTAGCTATAGGTGCCGTCGTACGGGTTGTGGTTGAACCTGTTGAGCACCTTGTCGGCGCGGCGCAGGTATGCGAGCGCCTCGTCGTACAGGGCGTTGTTGTAGCGGTCCTCGGCCATGGCGAGCAGCGACGGCAGGTGCTCGGGGTCGCGTTCGAGCGCCACCAGGTAGTAGTCGCGGCCCTTGAACGACGGGTCGCGGTACTGGTCGATGTGTTCGCCGGCCACGTAGATCTCCTGCGCGGTGGTGAGCTCGTGCGGGGTGGGGATGCCGGGGTTGTCCTCGGGGATGCGCAGCACGTCGGGCTTGTCCTCGGTGTAGTCCATGAGCACGGTGCCATCGGCGGCGGTCAGGCGCAGCGTGTAGACGTCGGCGGGCAGCGCCACGTCGAACTCGCGGTAGTTGCCGGGGTCGAGCGTGATGCTCTCGCGCAGCACCGTGTTCTCGCCGTCTGACACTTCGAGCACGGCGTCGGCCACGCTCTTGGTGACGGCGATGCGCACTTCGCCGTCGGCCTTGTCGAGGGTGACCACGCCGTGGATGTTGGCGAAGGTCGGGGCCTTGGTGCCGTGGATCGGATACCAGAACTGCGACCAGGTCTTCACCTCGTAGGGGGCGATATACGTGAAGTCGGGCTGGTCGTCGGAGTAGGCGCCGGCCATGAGCTCGGCGTGCTCGCCGTCGTTGTCGGTCAGGTTGGCGTTCCACGCGTCGCCGAGGTCCTCGAGCGCCCACATGAACTGCTTCTTGCCGGGCACCACGTGATGGTCGGCCACGTGCACGGTGCCGCAGTCGCGGTCGTGGTCGTAGCCACCGAAGAAGTCGTACTTCGACGGGGCGGCGAAGTAGGAGTTGCCTTTCAGCGTGTTCCTGTGGAGGCTGATGTCGGTCTCCTCCTCGTGGTTCTCCACCGCGTACCAGCCCTTGGTGATCGGGAAGGTGGCGTGGTGGCGGTCGTAGTGGTGGTGCACGTAGCCGACGTCCTGCGGGAAGAACAGCTGGTAGTTGGCGTTGACGTGGATGCCGGCGTTCTCGTACCAGAGGAACGGATGCTTGACGGGCGTACGGTTGTCGATCTTCACCACGGTCTCGTAGTAGGAGACGTCCGGGCGAAGCTTGACGCCCCACGTGCCCTTGAGACGGTACTGGCCCGGCGAGGGTGCGGCCTCGGAGCACCAGACGATCACGGTGCCGTCGTTGAGCTTCTCGATGCTGTAGTCGACGGGCATCCATGTGCCGGGACGGTGATGGAACGGGAAGTTGAACTCCATGCCGCCGGAGATCCAGTTGCCGTAGGAGCCGACGATGACGGGCTTGATGCGGTGGTGACGGTAGAGGAAGTTGTAGTCGTTGACCTTGTCGTAGCCTTCGAGGATGCGGCCGCCGAGCTCGGGCAGGATCAGCAGGCGGATGTAGTCGTTCTCGAGGCGGACCACGGTGTATTCGTGATCGGTGAGCCTGTCGCGCTCGACGCCGAGCGTCACGCGGTTCGGGTAGGCGTAGCCTGTGGAGCCCTGGTGCTGGCGGAACTCCGAGTACATGGGCATCTCGTCGGGGGCGGGCGGCTCGTAGGTCGGGATGATCATCCTCTCGACGCCGGCGGTCACGGGATTGTAGGACATGATGGACTCCTTCGTTGGACGAATGTCGATTGTGGATTATTGCCATCGACTGCGTTGTCACCATCAACGGTATGCCCGAAACCGGGGTCGAAATATATAAAAAATGCTCTGCGGTTATCGAAGGATGCTCAGGCTCCGCGGCCGGCGCGCGGGGCGGCGTCGTGCATCGAGCGCCGGTACTCCAGCGGGGTCATCCCCTCCAGTCGCCTGAACGCCAGGCAGAACGCGCTGGGCGACGAGAACCCGCAGCGCGTCTGAGGGAGGCGTCCGAGCCGGCCAGCATCCGCTTCGCCGCGTCCATGCGCGCGTTGACGACGAACGCGTGCGGCGTCGTGCCGGTGGCGCGCCGGAACTCCTTGATGAAGTAGCCGGTGCTCATCGAGGCCATGTCGGCCAGCTCGTCGTTCGTCAGGTCCCGCGACAGGTTCGCCACGATGAAGTCCTGCACGTCCTCCATCGCGTAGCCGTGGGCCGATTCGTCCGCCGGACCGTCGTCGGGGACGCCGGCGCATTCGGTGAGGATGTCGGTCAGATAGCGCGCCATCACCGGCTCCGACATGCGCTTGCCGGCGCGGAACCCCGCGCATATGCGCTGCAGCCGGTTGACCGCGAACTGCGAGTTGACCGCAGAGAACACGTTGCCCCTGCGCGCGCTGATGAAGTCGTAGTACATGCGCGCCGAGACGCCGTTGAAGTGTATCCACAGGGCTTCGCTGGGCTCCAGCGCCCGGTACGACTGCGGCGCGTAGCAGTCGATGAGCACGAAGTCGCCGGCGTGGGCGACGATGCGCTCCCGGTCGGGCAGATCGATCGAGAACCTGCCGGAACGGATGAAGAACAGCAGGAAGTTGTCCAACGGTCCGCGGTTCAGCGTGTATCCGGCGACGTACCGGTACACGCCGAGCCATTCGGGGTACAGGAACACCTGCGCGCCGGAGTTGGACAGACGGTACTGGTAGTGCTCGGACTGCTCTCTGATGACGTTGCGTTCGGCCGGTTTCATGACGGGCCGCCTTTCCTTGCCGTGTGGGTCGGATGTGGGTCGGGAGGGGATGAACAGGAAAGGGGCATCGGACGGACGCGATGCCGTTCGATGCCCCGGAACACGGGAGACGGAAGGATGGGGAGGAGGTGCGCGCTACGCCCTGGCGAGACGCGCGGAGTACACCGGCTGCAGGCTCACGGAGCCGAGTCCGGCGACCGTGCTTTCGGCGTTCTCCATGCGCGCCGCCATCGTGGACTCGACGTTCACGTTGGCGCCCTCACGGATCGGCGTGATGGTGAGGACCAGCTGGTTGCGGTTGTCGGCCAGCAGCTGCGCGTACTCCCTGAGTCCGACCTCCCACACGTCGCCGTTGCAGAAGTTGTCGTCGACGAGGACGCCGCCGCACCACAGCCAGCCGATGTCGCCCGAGTAGCGGATCCGCAGACGCGCGTCGTCCACGCCGTCGCCGGCCATCCAACCGTCCGGCAGGTCGATGACGTATCGGGTGTCGGAGAGGCGCGTGACCTTCGGCTGGGCGTCGGCCGTCTCGGCGTCGCCGAGGCGCACATCGCCGTCCGTCGGGACGTCCGCAAGGTATCCGGCCGGGTACGTCGCGACGGCGACGTCGGGACGCGTCGATTCGACGACGACCCTGCCGTCCGTCTCGTACACGACCGCGCCGTCGTTGACGATGGACGGGGCCGCGACGTCCTGCGACACCACGTCGCCGGCGAACACGAGCGCTTCGCCGTCGAGGACGGTCATCGCATCGGCGTCGGCGCGGCTCACGCACAGGATCGTGGCGGCGTGACCCTCGCCGTCGGAGACCTCGAACAGCTCACGGTCGTCGGTGACATGACGCACCGTGCCGTCGGCGAACCTGAACCAGCAGTCGTCCATGCCTTCGGGACGCAGGAACACGAACGTGCGGTTCGCGGCGCCCGGCGTGCGGATCGCCGTGATCGGCTGTGCGGTGGCAGCGACGAGCGTCACCCCGTCCAGATCCATGTTGAACGGCAGCATGCAGTTCTCGTCGGAGGCCAGGCCGATGCCGTCGAACGTGACCGTCGAACCGTCGGCGAGCGTGACCGTGATGGTCTCGCCGTGCTTGGCCGGCATCGTGGCGTGGTCCTGGAAGTTGTCGATGAACACGAATCCGCGCTCGCCGTCGGTACGCACGCACCAGCGCAGCGTGTCCGTGTCGGTGGGGTCGATGCCGTCCTGGCCGTCCGGCACGACGACGCCGAGCGGGCACAGGCGGTCGGCGAACGCCAGTCCGAAGTAGTGCAGCGCCTTGGCGCGACGGTACGATTCGCGCGCCTGGCCGAACTCGCCGAGCATGGCCTGGAAGTCGTAGGAGATCTTAGGCAACTGTCCTTCGTTGAGGTAGATGCCGTCGCCGATCGGGTTCGAGCCGCCTTGGAACATGTAGTATCCGAGGAAGTTGCAGCCGGAGGCCATCTTGATGTTGGCCATCGCGTCGACCGACTTCATCGGCAGCACGAAACGGTAGTTGTAGGAGCTGAACATGCCGCCGCCCATCTCGCAGCAGGCGTAGGGCTTGCTTTCCGGCTCGTAGGTGGGGTCGAACGCCTCGTTGCGCGGGCAGTCGTCGGAGTGGAAGTCGCGGTAGAGGTATTCGTCGGTGACCGGATGGTCGCCGGGGCCGGCGTAGAACAGCCACGGGCGGTAGGCGTAGCCGCCCCACAGCGGCAGCACGTCGTCCGGGACCGGGGAGCCGCCCCAACCGGTGTTCGTGTAGAACGGCACCGAGATGCCTTCCTCCTCGGCGATGCGGCGCAGCGCGTGCACGTACTCGAAGCCGTCGTGGCCGCCGGGCACCCATTCGTCCGAGATGCCGGTGGTCATCTCCCACGGGGCGGCCGAATGCATGTACTCGTTGTCGAGCTGGGCGGCGACGATCGGACCGCCGTCCTTGAAGTAGAGGCCGTCGAGCTGTGCGGCGATGTGCGCGTAGAGGTCGCGCACCTTGTCGAGGAACCCGGGGTCGACGGAGCGCACCTCATAGGGTTTGCCGTACATCCAGTCGGGGATGCCGCCGTTGCGGACCTCGCCGTGGTCGAAGGGCCCCATGCGCACGATGACCTTGAGCCCATGCTTGGCGCACAGTTCGACGAACCGGCGCAGGTTGCGGCGTCCGGTGAAGTCCCACTGGTTCTCATGCTCCTCGTGGTGGTTCCAGAACACGTAGGTGGCGATGACGTTGACGCCGCCGGCGGCCATCTTGGCGAGTTCCGCGTCCCAGCGGGAGGGGTCCATGCGCGAGTAGTGAAATTCGCCGCACACGCCGTAGAACGGTTTGCCGTCGAAGGTCATGTAGTAGTTGGTGAAGTCGACGGAGGCGCCATCCGGGGAGACGCCCCAGTCGTTGCGGGTGATGGGGAACGGGGTGATGGCCTTCGGCTTGAATCCGGTGAGGTCGAGGGTGTGGTTCATGTCATTGCCTTTCGTATTGTCCGTGCCAGTGGATGTGCGATGGCGACGGGGTTGCGTTGTTGTCGAGTCATTCCTTGACGGCGCCGGCGGCGAGGCCGGACTGCCAGTACTTCTGCAGGCACAGGAACGCGATGACCAACGGGATGATCGTGATCAGCGAACCCGTGATCACCAGGTTCTGGATCGCCTGGCCACCAGCAGTCGAGGCCTGGTCCTTCCACTGGTTCAGGCCGATCGTCAGCGGATACCAGTCCGCGTCCTTCAACATGATCAGGGGCAGGAAGTAGTTGTTCCACGTCGCCACGATCGTGAACAACGCCGTCGTCACGATACCAGGGGCGAGCAGGGGCAGGCTGATCGTCCAGAACGTGCGGAACTCGCTCGCCCCATCCACGCGCGCGGCCTCCAGGAGTTCGGTCGGGACGGCCTGCTCGCTGAAGATCCACATCAGATACAGGCCGA